>CAZQMV010000005.1:0-39037 GCA_964594635.1 Uncultured Candidatus Berkiella sp. | reverse complement strand
TTAGCGCGGGCAAAGCCCGAGGGCCAAGGATGGCCCGAGTTAATCCCTCTCTCTCTCACATTAATTAACCCGCTTTGCGGGTTTTTTTTTGGTTGGCGGAGAGAGAAGTGAACCCTCGAGATGGGTTCGACAAATCGGCAGGATAGCCGATTTGAACGCGCTTTAGCGCGGGCAAAGCCCGAGGGCCAAGGATGGCCCGAGTTAATCCCTCTCTCTCACATTAATTAACCCGCTTTGCGGGTTTTTTTTTGGCTGGCTTCGATGAATGAACCCTCGAGATGGGTTCGACCCGGCCACGACCGTCTTCGACGGACTACGCCGGGCAAGCAAGCAGGTATTCTTTCCCTTCTCCCGCTTGCGGGGGAAGGTGCCCGGAGGGCGGATGGGGGGAACGTGCAGAGTGGGAGATAGCCCAAATCCCCTGTACACTTATTAAATGCAAATCACCACCCTCAAAAAATACCGTCCAGAAATCCTAGGCGCAATCCTATGCTTATCTCTTGGTTTAACATCCGGTTATCTAAGTCAAAGCGGTGGATCTGACTGGTACATTCATTTAAAAAAACCACGTTTTAGTCCACCGACCTGGGTCTTTGGCCCCGTTTGGACAGTGCTTTATCTTATGATGGGGGTGGTGCTGGGTAAGTTATGGAAACTGCGCGAATTAGCCACGATGTTGTTAAAGCTCTTTGCTATCCAATTTATATTGAATTTATTATGGTCGCCGTTATTTTTTTATTTCCATCAGATCAATTTGGCACTAGTGTGTCTTTTTGTATTGTGGCTATTTTTGTTAAGTTTTATGACGTTCGCACGCAGAGTACGAATTGTGTATCTCTTATTCGCTCCCTATTTATTATGGGTGAGCTTTGTTTTGTCATTGAATTATAGTATTTATCGACTCAACCTTTAGCAGCCTTTGAGCTGCTAAAAGTTGATCGACGATCTTAATTACGCGTAACGACAAAACCATTAAAAGTGATTTTTTCAATTGGCATTTGGTTAAAATTATCAGCGTCATTATCAAGGTGTGCCGCTAAAGTAGTTGCGTTTAATTCATTAGTGAATAATAAACCAATCAATTTAACTAAAGCGTCTGAATTTTCTGAAGGAACGTTCGCTGTTAAAGTAACAGGAGCGTTACCGCCGGAAATATGTTTACAGTTTTCAAGATTTAATAATTTCATTTGGATTTCCCTTTAACCACTTCGACAAATGTCTGACTAGATTAACCGCGTGAGATGGTGTAGTTACCAATCACAAGTTTCTCGATTGGCATATCGTTGAAGCTGCCTGCTTGCGTATCAATAATATAAGCTAAAGATTTAGCGTCTAATTGACCGGTTACAAACATGCTAAATAATTGAATGAATTGCTCTGTGTTTTCTGTAGGAATATTTGCTGTTACAGAAACGGATACATCGCCACCGGAAACGTGTTGGCAATTTTCTAGGTTTAATAACTTCATTTGGATCTCCACATCAATTATAAAAAATAAGTGCTTGGTCACTATATTTTTTTTATCACTTATATGCAACTAACATATATTTGGCTCAAAGCAGTTTGCTTTTAAGAGTCATCATTCTAATCTTCTTTTAAACATCCAACCTGCAACTGACAAAGTAAAAAGTGCAATCAAAGCCATCGGCCATGCGTTCCACAAAACTTCAGCTGCGCTCATGTCTTTTAAGAAAACACCCTTAATGATAATAAAGAAATGTGTGATGGGAATAAACCAGCTAACAGGTTGTAGCCATACCGGCATATTTTCAATCGGTGTCGCAAAACCTGAAAGCAACATAGTGGGCACCATAAATACAAAGCTGCCAAGCATCGCTTGTTGTTGTGTTTGTGAAAGGGCTGAAATAAATAGACCGACTCCAATGATCGAAGTGATAAAAACAATCATACTAAAATAAAATAGCAACAAAGAACCGTGAAAAGGAATTTTATAAAGGACCATGGAAATAATCATAATCACGGTGCTTTCACTGATGCCGATAATCATGGCAGGTAACATTTTGCCTACCAAAATCTCCCAAGTTTGCAATGGCGAAACCAGTAATTGATCGAAATTACCCATTTCTCGCTCTCTGGCGACCGATAAAGCCGTAACCAATAGCCCTAGCATCATACTTAAAATGCCCACTAGACAGGGCACAGTATATAAAAGGTAGTCTAAGTTTGGGTTAAACCAGCTGCGAAATACACCGATAACTTGAGGTGGAACATAATTATTTTGCTTTATTTGAATATCGGTGTTGAATCGTTGAATGATTTTTAGAATATACAGTTGTGCGATTTGTGCCGCATTACTGCGACGTCCATCTAAAATTAACTGTACCTCGGCAGGCTGCTTTTTGCCAAGGATTCTTGAAAAATCAGAATTAATTTCAATGCCAATGAGCGCTTTTTGGTTATCGATCAGCTTTTGTAAAGCTTGATGGCTGCTGACATTATAAACATGCGTAAAATAAGGTGAACCTTTGGTGCGTTCATACAGTTCATGACTATACCATCCGGCGTCTTGGTTAAAAATCACCACTGAAATATTTTTAACTTCTAAGGTGATCGCTTGTGCCAAAATGAACAATTGAAGGAGGGGGGGTACAATAAGCGTAAATCGTGCACGTTTGTCTCGCAACATAGCAAGTAATTCTTTTACGATTAATGCTTTAATGCGGATCCACATAATTAATCTAACCGCCGTTTTGTTTTTTTAGCGATAAGCATGAGCAAGGCGATACTTATTATGAGCATTGCAGCCATATTAGGTAAAATATCAGACCAAATGACACCCGCTAAAAAATTGGTTTTAATAATAGAAACAAAATATCGAGCTGGAAGCAAATAGGTAATCATTCGGATTGCCCAAGGCATCGAATCAATTTCATATAAAAAGCCAGAGAGCATATAAGCTGGCAAAAATGCAGCATTAATAGCGGCCTGTGAAGCGACGAATTGATTTTTTGCTAATGTTGAAATTAATAACCCTTGGTTTAACGCGGCCATAAGAAAAAGTGCTGTAGCAAGTGCCATTACCCACAATGAACCATTAAAAGGGACGTTAAAGCCTATCACGGTTAAAAAAACGCAGATCGCCATTGACCCCATACCAAGAATAAAATAGGGCAATAATTTGCCAACGATCAATTCATCAATACGAATAGGTGTTGCAAGAATGGCTTCCATCGTGCCTCGTTCCCACTCTCTTGCTACCACTAATGCCGTTAATAAAGTGCCTATGAGCGCCATTGTGACGGCTAAAGAACCTGGTAATAAGACATCTCTGCTTTTAAGCTCGGGATTAAACCAAACGCGAGTTTCAGTGCTAATGCTGCCAACAGGTGGAATCACTAATTGACTTCTGATATCTTTTGACCAATTTGCAATAACACCTTCTGCGTAGCTTTCAACAAAGCTTGCTGTATTCGTTTCGCTGCCATCGGCAATAATTTGTACGATGGCATTCTTATTGCCGCGAATATTTTTGGTAAAATCTTGAGGAATAACAACAAAACCCCGAATGTTGCTCGCGGCGAGTTGCTCTTCAACTTTTTTTCTATCGCCGCTAATTTGTGTGTCAAAGTAGGGAGTGTGCACAAATGCATAAGCTAAACTTCTTGCTTCACGCGAAGTATCTTCTAAAACCAATCCGATCCGAATAGTATTCGCATCTAATGAAACGCCATAACCAAAAAGAAAAATCATCATTAAAGGTAAAAAAATCGCAATAAGATAACTGCTAGGATCGCGTACGATTTGATAAAATTCTTTTTTCATAAACGCCACTAGTCGCCCCGTTGAAAAATAACTCATGTCGTTGTTACATCCTGCGTTGATTTTTCAAATCGATTGATGATTTCAATAAATGCATCTTCCAATGAAGGATTAGGGGAGGCTGTTGTTGCGATGCTCTTTTTTAAATTATCGGGGGTGTCGCTTGCAATGCTAGTGCCGCGATAGATGAGTGCAATGCGGTCACAATATTCGGCTTCATCCATAAAGTGGGTCGTCACCATAATAGTGACACCTTTTTCAACCATGGCATTGATATGAACCCAGAATTCACGACGTGTTAGTGGATCAACGCCAGAGGTAGGTTCATCCAAAAATAGCACATCGGGTTCGTGCATCAGAGCACATGCGAGGGCAAGGCGCTGCTTGTAACCAAAAGGCAATTCTTCAGTGTTGGTATTGAGTAGCGATTTTAAATCAAACATCTGTATCATTTCATTGATTTGTCGTTTTTGATGTCGTGGCTGTAAACCATAGGCACCCGAAAAAAATTGCAGATTTTGCTTAACACTTAAATTACCATATAGCGAAAACTTTTGTGCCATATAACCAATTTTAGAGCGTGCTTTGCTGCTGGCTATTTTCAAATCATGGCCAGAAACGAGCGCTTGACCGCTGGTAGGTTGTAAAAGGCCACACAACATTTTAAAGGTCGTTGATTTGCCCGCTCCATTTGGGCCTAAGAGACCAAAAACCTCACCCCGATTAATGGTAAATGAAATATTTTGTGCAGCAGTGAAATCACCAAACTTCTTAGTTAACTTTTCGGCGACAATGGGAGCGACATTACTTTCAGATTTAGTGATAATTCTATTAGCCAGGGGAGATTCTCGAGTATATTTTCCCTTTAAAATATCGATGAAAGCGTCTTCAAAGCGAGGCTCAGTGGGGATCAGCGTTTGTTCAATGTGTAAGGTCGAATCTTTAGCTAATAACACACGGAGCTTATCGCCTTGTACAATAGCATCAATCACTTGTGGTTGCTTGATTAACGAAAGAAAAAATTCACGACGATGAGTTGTTTCAGAAATTAAAAAAGTACGTCCTTTCACCTCTTTAGTGAGAGTATTGGGCTCTCCATGAAAAAGCAATCGTCCATTATTGAGTAAAATAACGTTTTGGCACTGTTCTGCTTCATCAAGATAAGAAGTTGCCCAGATCACTGTCATTCCTTCTTTCATCAACTCTTGTACCATTTGCCAGAGTTCGCGGCGTGAAATAGGATCAACACCCACACTGGGTTCATCTAATAAGAGCACTTTGGGATGACCAAGTAATGCACAGGAAAGTCCTAATTTTTGTTTCATTCCGCCAGAGAGTTTACCTGCTAGGCGTTCAGTAAAGCGGGAGAGCTGAGTAAAGTGAAGCATTTTTTTAAAAATAGCAGCACGTTCTTTTACAGGAATACTGCGCAAGCTGGCATGTAACTGCATATTTTCAAGCACAGTGAGATCTTCATAAAGGCCAAATTTCTGTGGCATGTATCCCAGAATATGTTGGATAGCATTGGTTGCAAGGGACGTTTGTATACCGCAGACTTTGATTGTTCCAGATGTAGGAAACATTAACCCAGCGATCATTCTTAATAACGTTGTTTTGCCAGCGGCATCTGGTCCCACTAAACCTGTTATTTCGCCTTTATTAATTGAAACGCTAATATTCTCTAATGCAGTTTGGCTGCTCTTAAATGTCTTAGATACATTGATTAGCTCAATTGTGGATGACATTGGTGTTCTTCTGTGTGTTTTGCAATGTTTGCTCACGAATGTTAATCACAATATCAACAGGCATTCCTTGCCTTAAGACACCATCCTTGTCATCAACAATAACTCGAATTCGGTAAACAAGATCGGTTCGCAAGTCTTTAGTCTCAATATTTTTGGGTGTAAATTCAGCTTGCGGTGAAATAAAACCCACTTGACCTGTTAACGGTTTACTGGGATTGGAGTCGGTATAGATGAGTACTTTGTCACCTGGTTTAACCCGCCCTAAATCAGTTTCACGAATATAGGCTCTGACTTGTATTGGGTTGATTAATGAAAGTGTGAAAACAGGATTGCCTTCTTCAATAATGGATCCTGGTTCACGAATGCGCGTTAATATGATGCCATCTGAGGGAGCAATGAGCTCAGTGTCTTGCAGATTAATCATGGCGGTCGATAAGCGTGCTTTGGCGGCATCTAATTGTGCTAAGCCAGCAGCAATATCCTCAATTCGAAAGCCCTCATTTGCTAAAGCCAAAGCTTCCTTAGCGGTATTTAATTGCGCTTCGGTTTCTTTGCTTTGTGTTAAAGCGTCATCATAGGTTTGTTTTGAAGCAAGATTTCTTTTGACCAGATCAGCTTGGCGCTCTAAACTGCGTTTTGCGTTGGTATATGCCGCTTCTTTTTCTCTTACTAAAGCTAAGGCTTGTTGGATCTCTTGTGGTCGATTTCCGGTTTTGAGTTTTTGAAGATTGGCTAAGGCTTGCGCAACTTGTGCATTTTGATTTTCGACTTCAACGTCAAAAGGTTTTGGATCAAGGGTCGCGAGTTTGTCTCCTTTTTTAATCCAATCTCCTTCATCATGCAACATAGTCTCAAGGCGTCCCTTAACACGAAATCCCAAATCGACATCTCTGATGTCAACGTTACCTTGGAGATGAATTTCATTTTTAGGGTAATGATCTTGTTGATTGTAATAAAGATAACCTGCTGCAGCAGCGACTGCGATAAGACTGATACCAATTACAATACTATATTTGCGCACAGTCCTTGTTTCCTAGCGATCCCAGCGAGTTCTTTCTCCTTTAATAATAGGTGCTTATTTAGTTATATTCCTCAGAATTGCTTCGAGCTTGATACTATTCGGTTTCTTCGTCTTCCTCTGCATCGGGTAAAAAGCCACCAATTTGAGCTTCCCACAATGATCTATAAAGCCCAACTTGGTTCATCAGCTCTTCATGTGTGCCATCTTGAACGATTTTACCTCTATCAAAAACCAAGATCCGATCCATGTGTAAAAGGGTTGAGAGTCGATGTGCAATCACTAAGCAGGTTTTATTTTCCATCAAATACCAAAGACTTTCTTGGATCAATGTCTCTGTCATTGAATCCAGTTGACTGGTAGCCTCATCTAAAATGAGAATGGGTGAATTTTTCAGAATGGCTCTTGCAATAGCAATTCGCTGGCGTTGCCCTCCTGATAATTTAACGCCTCTTTCACCCACAACAACTTGGTATTTTTCGGGTATCAAACGGATAAAATCATGAGCATGCGCTTTCTGGGCCGCTGCTAGGATTTCTTTTTCAGAGGCATTCATTTTTCCATAACGGATATTTTCCATTAAGGTGCGGTTAAACAAGGTTGGTTCTTGCGGTATCATTGCAATCGCTTTGCGTAAACTTTTTTGAGTAATATCTCGGATATCTTGACCATCAATGAAAATGGAACCGCCCGTCACATCAAATAAGCGTAAAATGAGGTTAACAAAAGTGGTTTTGCCGCTACCTGAAAATCCAACTAAGCCAACCTTTTCACCGGCATGTATCGTGATGGATTTATTTTTAAATAATGGATCTGTACCTTTATAATGAAAGCGCACATTGTCAAAGACAATTTTGCCTTTACTCAGCACAATATTCTTCGCATTAGGTTTGTCAGCAACCTCTAGGGGAGCTGTTACAATTCTTAATCCTTGAGTCACATTTCCGACGTGCTCAGCAAAGTCTTTTACGTCTTGTGAAATGATCCACAAGCAATCGACCATGGCAATATTGATGGAGAGAATTAAAGCAAAGTCACCTGCATTCATCGTATTATCTTTGATACCCATAATCAGCCACCAAAGACAAATCGCTTGAAAGAGCACAAATGAAACCCCTTGGAAAGCATGGATCTTCATAAAGAAGGTATCATTTTTTTGTTCAGCTTTAACATAGTTATTCATAATGTGATCTAAATGAGCATGTTCTGCATTTTTAGCACTAAACAAACGCACGCTCATCATATTAGAAAAGATATCGACAATGTGGCCCATTAAATGTGTTCGTGCAGTGGCTGCTTTATCAGATAATTTGCGTGTTCTTGGTGCTGAACCTAAGGAAACACATAAAAAGAAGATAACCCAAATTAAGAGCCCAAAAGCAAATTTAATATCAACGGTCCACACAGTATAGACAGCAATGAAAAGTGCTAAGGTTTGGCTAAAGAATTTATCAATAAATAATCGGACAATATTTGCCACACCATTCATTACATCATTAATCTTATTGCTTAACCCCCCCGTGAATTGGTTTTGATACATTTGATGCGAATGATCCATCATGCGATCCATCAAAATCATACCGATATATTTTTTGATGCCAGGGAAAAGCCTAATAGCTATCCAGTCATAATAAGCAAAAACGATCACAACAATAATGGAGACTAATAAATAGAGCCCAGAAGGTAGCCAAAGATCATGCACAACGTGTGAGCGGTCAGATTTAGCAATAATATCTAAGATAATTTTGATCAGATAGGGACGTAAACTGATATCAATGGCCCAAACGATGGCAACAAAAATTTGACCACCAATTAGCCATTTAAAAGGCTTCGCTGCCTTCATAATGAAGCTGCTAACAGATATATTAGTCAAATCTTGCATATAATATTCTTCGCATTCGAATTTTAGGTGTTGTTGCCTTCGTCCATCTCACAACAGTCATGTACTGAAGTACACTCCTATTGTTCGAGAACTTGGCGCCTAACCTAAAAATCGACTGCTGTGAATATACAACAAATGTTAGGCTGCCACATATATCAAGTTTAGTTAATATGTGGCAGCGGCAGTTTAACTATTACGCTCGGGATCGGTATTTATCCAGGAACAACGCAAAACCCCCATTTCCTAAGACATTTGCAGCAGTAATGAACGGATCAAATAACAGGTAAAGTGCTGTGATAAGAGAGAGCATCGGTGAATTAAAGCCTAAATAGCTTTCAAGAATGGGCAACATAACAATAATGCCACCGCCAGGAACCGCTGCAACAGAGAATTTGGCGAGAACAAAATAACCTGCAAAAATAAGGTATTGCATGAATAAAGGTTCGGGAGCACCAAAACTCTTTAAAATCGCATAAGCTAAAATGGGTATGGCAAAGCAATCTCCAATCAGATGAATGTTAACAGTGGTAGGAATAATCGAACGTGCAAAATCTCCTTGTTTGGCATTTTTTTGAGTCGCTAAAATGGTCAAAGGCATTGCTGAGGCGCTCGACATTGTACTAAAACCAGCGATTGTTGCTGGCAACATATTTCTTAAGGCAATCAAGCATTGTTTTACTTTAAGATTATTAGCCAGAAAATAGATCAAGGCGATATAGCTAAATTGAGCAATAACAATGATACATAAAATAATGGCATATTGTTGAATAATGGAACCAATCAGACCATCATATTCAAGTTTTACCACAAAACCTGCTACAAAAAAGGGGATGATATAGGTAAAGTAGTGCAACGCTTTATTGACATAATAAGAGAGAACATCTCCTATTTTGCTTGCCAAATTCGGCCTTATAAATGACATGAGAATGCCTGCAATCATTCCGCCAAACATGGCTTTGTCATTGGGGATCCAGGTTGGTAGCGCAAACTGCCATAACGGGCTTAACTCATCCATGCTGGAGGGTAAGGATAATTTAAGATCTAAATGATAAAGACTAACGCCTACATAATGACTGATAAAAGTCGACAAAAAATTGGAAAAGCAAACGGCAATGAGAATCAGCAATATCAATTTAGTGGCTTGGTGAGCAAGCTCTACAGCAGTCTTAAATAATAAACTAAAAATAACGATGGGTAGCACAAATAAGAGTATCGATTTAATGGATAAACTGATGGCATATAAAAATGCTTGCAGACTTTCGGGCATAACAGGCGAAAGCATTATAATGCTTAAAATAACAGCGAGCAAAACGAAAGGCATTTTATGAAACATATAACAGCACCTTAAACTGGGTGAGTAATTAAAAAATGAGCACAAATTGTAGGAACGGGGGATTATTGGCGCGAAGGCGCCGTCGTGGTCGTGAAAAGAGAAGATGGGCAAATACGATGTTTCATATAATGAGTTATAGAAGATTAAGTATACTCTGTCAAATATTTGAGGTCTCTTAAATAACCTTTTGTCTGAAATTCAGTATCAGACATTAAACGTTTCACTACAGAAAACTCGCGCCTTAAAAGGCGCTCAAACAATCTTTCGTTCACTTATTAATGTCTGATACTGAATTTCAAGTTATATGATAGTAAACTAAGCAATCCACCCTTGCCTTGACCGCTCTAAAAGATTGTGTTTTACTTTCATGACTAACCATAAAGGTTGCTTAAGTGTATGTTCAACGTTTCTTGTCTTGCCCACCCCTCCTGTTGTCAATCATCGATTGACGTATAACTTCTATCATTATTTAATAATAAAGCCGACAATCTTAACCCAAGCGAGAACTTAAAATGTTAAATCGACGTGGCTACTGGCACATCTTATTAGCGATCTTATTGGCAATTGTAGCGGGAATGTGGCAACAGCCATTGATTTTAAAGTGTGCTGATTTAGTATCAGAGGTTTTTGTAAGGCTGCTCAAATTGATAAGCCTCCCGATGATCAGCCTTTCGTTGCTAGCAACGATATCTTCTGTTGGTGAGAATTCACTCTCGCAAATGGGCAAACGGATTGTGACTTATACCGTTTTGACCACGACCATTGCGGCGACCATTGCATTGTTGATGTATACCTTTATGCAACCTGTGATGCAAGTGAGCGACATTGTTGCAACAGCCCCAGGTCAGGTTGATTACCTTAAAGAGTTGATAAAAGTCATACCGAGTAATTTAATTGAGCCTTTTCTAGAGGGTAATGTCGTTAGCATTTTGTTGCTCTCATTATTATTAGGATTTGGTATTGCCAAATTACCCAAAGAGCAACGTCAACCCCTTCATCAATTATTACAAAGCCTATTTCTCATCATGATGCAAATCACGCGATGGATTGTGAGCTTCATGCCAATTGCAGTATGGGGTTTTATGACGGCTTTCGTGTTAGAGCTGAATAAAACCCAAGAAATGACACAGTTAGTTTGGTATTTAGGTGCTATTTTAGCAGCGAATCTGATCCAAGCACTGATTGTGCTTCCGATATTTTTAAGATGGCATGGTATATCGGCTAAACAAGCCTTTATAAAAATGCTACCGGCATTATCATTTGCATTTTTTTCCAAATCCTCAAGTGCAGCCCTGCCAACAGCAATCGACTGCGCAGAGCGCGGTTTAGGGGTTGATGCCAAAGTTGCACGTTTTAGTTTTCCACTATGCACTAGCATTAACATGAATGCATGTGCCGCATTTATCCTTATTACAGTTATGTTTGTTGCGCAAAGTCATGGTTTACAATTTACCATGATGGAAAAAATTACCTGGATTTTAATTGCGACGGTCGCAGCCATTGGGAATGCCGGTGTGCCGATGGGGTGCTTCTTTATTGCGAGTGCGTTAATAACCACCATGAATTTGCCACTAACCTTGATGGGTATTATTTTGCCGTTCTATGCGCTCTTAGACATGCTAGAAAGTGCGATAAACATTTGGTCAGACTCTTGCGTCACATTAGCAGTGAATCAAAAACACCGCGAAGTTACCGTGGTTGAACCACAGGTTGCCATAGAATAACAGCGTAGGGGCCGGCATCGAAAGTCGGCCTTACCAAGTTTTGATTTTAGGGGCACTAGCCTGTTCCGCTTGAACTGACCGCTCTAATGCTGAGGCCGTTTGGATTGCGAGCGCTTCTAACATCATCAGCTCATCACTTGAAAAATGCTTTTTCGGATCAGCAGGAATAATCCCAAGAACGCCAATGACGCCATTGCCACTGGTTAAAGGCAGATAACAGCCTCTTGCGCTTGGCATGGTGTTGGTGCCAAGTCCTGCATGTTCATTATGTCCAAATGCCCATTGTGCCGCACTTTGCTCTTTGAGATCAGGTTTGACGTTAGGATGAGAAGTTAATTGCAGGTGGCCAAAATGATCGGGCATCCATACGGTTACTGCACTTTCAAAAGCGTCTCCAATGTGCTGTGACACCACTTTGGCAATTTTGCTTTTGCCGGTTGCTTGAATTAATTTATGGCTTAGCGCATAAAGATCAGCAGTAAATTTCTCACGTTTGCGAGCAAGCAAATTTTGGATGCGCAATTGTGATGTTAATGAACTAATGACTAATGCCGTTAGCAATAAAACACCTAAAGTTACAACATCGCGAGGATGGTACGTGCCAATGCTATAGTATGGCTTTGTAAAAAAGAATTTATACAAAAAGACGCTCAATACAGAGGCAACCATTGCCGCAATCCGTTCACTTGTTGCAGCAACAAAAACAATACCCGCCAAAAATAGCATAACCACATTTTCAGGATTAAGCCATTCTTTTAAGGATAAGCCAACCAGCGTACAGCCAAAGATAATAAACAGTGCACTAAAATACGACCACCATGGAGTATAACTAAACGATTTGGATTTTAGTGGTTTGATGCGCTCTGAATCTTCATTAATAATGTAAACATCGATATCTTCGCTCTTGTCAATGATGTCATAAATCAAATTGCCAAATAATTTTGTTTTAATTTTTGAGATTTTTGACTTGGTTAAAATGATTCGGGTGAAACTATTTTCCCTGGCATATTTTAGAATTGCATTAGTCACATCGGCTTCTTGGAGGGTAATCGTTTTTGCCCCTAACTGCTCGGCAAGACGAAGCGTTTTTTCAATATTTGTTTTCTCTTCATCATTTAATTTGAAGTAATCAGCGTTTTCAACATACAGAACTGCCCAAGAACATTTCAAGCGAGTTGCTTGCTGCTTGGCAGTGCGGATCATTTTGGTTGAGATGGATTTGGCATTGATGCATACTAATATTCTTTCAGCAATTAACTGACGCTTATCTTTATATTTTTGGTATACGTCACGCAGTGCATCAACCCTTTCAGCGGTACGCCTTAAGGCAATCTCACGTAGCGCGATGAGGTTTTCAATTTTAAAAAAGTTCTGAGCAGCACGTTGTTTAGCAAATTCCCCTAAATAGACTTTGCCTTCAGCTAGCCTTTCTAATATCACTTCAGAAGGAAGATCGATTAAAATAATTTCATCGGCATTATCAAAAATGGAATCAGGTACGGTTTCTTTTACACGGATCCCTGTGATATTGGTGACAGTATCATTTAAACTCTCAAGATGCTGAACATTTAAAGTAGTGTAAACATCAATGCCATGATTTATGATTTCTTCAACGTCTTGCCAGCGTTTGGGGTGTCTTGAGCCAATGGCGTTTGTATGCGCAAGCTCATCGATTAATAAAATATCTGGTTTTTCAAGTAGAGCATTGTCAATATCAAACTCTTTAAGTGTGATCCCTTGGTATTGGATTTCCTTTAATGGTAGGCGCTTAATTCCTTCGAGTAACTTTGCGGTTTCACTTCGACCATGGGTTTCAATAACACCTGCGATAATGGTTTGATTTTCTTTCATTTTTTCATGAGCATTCAAAAGCATGGCATACGTTTTGCCTGCGCCTGCACATGCGCCAAAAAATATTTTTAGTTTCCCCCGTTGCTTATTTTCGCTTTTATATTGGCGAAGTAGCATCTCAGGATCAGGTCTTTTCGACTCCATGATGATTTTGACTTACCTTATCCAGATCGATGTTGAGTTTTAAGACATTTACATGCGCCGTGCATATTAAGCTCCAAAGCGCGTTAGGACATTGTTGATTAATGATTTCATGAATGACTTCTTCTTTTAGCTTGCGTGCTTTAGCAATGCGGGGTATTTGGTAGCGTGCGGCTGCTAAGCTAATATCGGGATCTAATCCGCTTGCTGAAGCTGTAACAAGATCTATTGGGACTAATTGACTTGATAAAGAGCTTATCTGCAATGATGCCGCTCGTGCTTGAACCAAGGTGAACTGTTTTGGGTTAGTTGGACACAGATTTGATCCACCTGATGTTATTGGGGAATAAGCTGTAGACAGTGCCGAAGGCCTACTCCAAAAATAATGATTTTCTGAGAATTGTTGGCCAAGCAGTCGTGAACCCTTCACCTGGTTGTCGATAACAAGTAAGCTTCCGTTCGCTTTATCATTAAATACAGTTTGTAAAATTAAAGTTACAACACCTGGGTAAGCGAGTCCCAATAGAACAGATAAAACCCCCATAAAAACCACGGTTGCTCTTATTTGACTGCGAATAAAGCCTTTTTCCATTCTAATGCTCATAAAATAGGTAATCGGTTGATGAGTAGGTCAATGAGTTTAATGCCGATAAAAGGCACTATTATTCCACCTAAACCATAAATAAATATATTATTGCGTAACAAAGTGTCTGCATTTAATGCCCGATATTTAACTCCTTTTAGTGCTAGTGGAATTAAAAACATAATAATAAAAGCATTAAATATCACTGCTGAGAGAATAGCAGAATTAGGTGTTGTTAAGTGCATGATGTTTAAGATACCCAGTCCTGGGATGAGTGTGCTAAAAGCAGCCGGTAAAATGGCAAAGTATTTGGCAATATCATTTGAAATACTAAAAGTGGTTAAAGCGCCTCGGGTCATTAATAATTGTTTGCCAATTTTAACGATTTCAATCAGCTTAGTAGGATCCGAATCAAGGTCAATCATATTGGCTGCTTCTTTGGCGGCTTGAGTGCCACTATTCATTGCAACCGCAACATCTGTTTGGGCAAGTGCAGGTGCGTCATTGGTTCCATCGCCCATCATTGCGACAAGATGACCATCTTCTTGGAGTCGACGGATGAGTTTTAATTTGTCTTCAGGGCTTGCTTCAGCCATAAAATCATCAACACCCGCTTCTGTTGCAATAGTTGCTGCAGTGAGTGGATTATCTCCTGTCATCATCATGCTTTTGATGCCCATTTGACGCAGCTCACTTAATCGTTCTTTAATGCCTGACTTGATAATGTCTTTGAGCTGAATGACACCTAAAATCTGATTATTATCGCAAACTAATAATGGAGTGCTACCTAATCTTGCGACTTCCTCGACTTTCTTTAAAATACTTTGATCAATTTCTTTATTATGAATTGAGATGTGCTTTTTAATAACATCGATAGCACCTTTAAGTATTTGCCTATCATTAAGTATAATTCCACTCATGCGGGTTTCTGCTGAAAAAGGAACGAAGGTTGCTGATAGGGCTACAATATCAGTTGGCCCAACTTGATATTTATCGCGCGCTAGTAAAACAATGCTTTTTCCTTCCGGGGTGTTATCTGCTATTGAAGAAAGCTCAGCTGCTTGTGCCAGTGCTTTCATCGTAATGTTTTTGGCAGGATAAAAAGCAACCGCTTGCCTATTACCTAAGGTGATGGTTCCTGTTTTATCTAATAACAGTATGCTCACATCTCCTGCGGCTTCTACTGCCCGACCAGAAGAAGCGATCACATTGCTTTGTATCAAGCGGTCCATGCCAGCGATACCGATTGCTGATAATAAACCACCAATCGTTGTGGGTATTAAGCAAACCAGCAGCGCTATTAAGATAGTGAGACTAATCGTATTACTATGTTGAGCGTTCATGGCAGTAAAAATGACGAATGGCAGTAATGACATAATAACAATTAAAAAAGCCAAAGTATTCCCTGATAATAAAATACTAAGAGCAATTTCATTGGGTGTTTTTTGACGTTTCGCACCCTCTACCATGGCAATCATACGATCGAGAAAAGTTTCACCGGGATTTGATGTAATGCGTATAACAAGCCAGTCGGACAAAATCATTGTGCCGCCTGTTACCGCATCTCGGTCGCCATCGGCTTCACGAATAACAGGAGCACTCTCGCCGGTAATGGCGCTTTCATCAACCGATGCGACACCTTTAATGACTTGCCCATCACCCGGGATCGCATCACCTGCTTCAACTAAAACAAGATCATTGATATGCAACGTGGCGGATGATCTTAAAGAGTAGTTGCGATCATCTATGTTTTTTAAGACTTTAGCTTGAATATCGCGTCGTGATTTTTTAAGATTTTCTGCTTGTGCTTTGCCTCTTTTTTCAGCGATGGATTCAGAAAAATTGGCAAATAGCACAGTGAACCATAGCCATAGTGCAATATGAAAAGAAAAATGTGCCG
This sequence comes from Uncultured Candidatus Berkiella sp., assembly GCA_964594635.1. Lineage (GTDB taxonomy): Bacteria > Pseudomonadota > Gammaproteobacteria > Berkiellales > Berkiellaceae > Berkiella. The sequence goes on along the minus strand of CAZQMV010000005.1, from coordinate 23,080 downwards.
GTTCTGCTTGGGGATGATAAAACTCATAAATGGCTATGATGGTGGTCAAAATGCTAGCAACATAGGTTACAAACATGACCGGGTTTCGCAGCTGATGACGAGGCGAGAGGCGATAGACAATTTGCAGAATCATTTTTAGCATTATTTCATACTCGCCATCATCAAATATTCAGAAATAGGTGCTAAGGTTAAGCTTGGAATATAAGTCAACAGGCCAATCATCACGATGATCCCAATTAGAAAGAAAATAAATAATGAGGTGTCAGTAGATAAGGTGCTTGCCGATGTAGGTGTCGTATTTTTGGCAGCTAATGAACCGCTAATGGCCAAAACAAATACAATCGTTAAATATCGATTTAATAGCATGCAAATACCTAAAAGTGTATTAAAGAAAGCAGTATTTGCATTTAATCCTGCAAAGGCACTGCCATTATTTGAGGAAACCGAGGTGAAAGCATAGAGTATTTCGCTAAAACCTTGTGGACCTTGATTAAGGATACTGCGGGCTCCTTCTGGTGACATGACTGCAAGCATTGTCCCAAATAATATGGTCATAGTAGGTACGATAAGACAAAGTGATGACATTTTTATTTCAAAAGATTGAATTTTCTTACCTAAGTATTCAGGAGTCCGTCCTACCATCAAGCCTGCGATAAAAACGGTAATAAAGATAAATATAATGATGCCATATAAGCCAGAGCCAACGCCGCCGTAAATCACTTCACCTAACATCATAAACAGTAGTGTGATCGCTCCTCCTAACGGCGTATAAGAATCATGCATTGAATTGACAGAGCCATTGGAAGTCGCGGTGGTAGCGCTAGCCCATAAGACAGAATTGACGATACCAAAACGCGCTTCTTTGCCTTCCATATTGCCCCCCGCTTGTGCATTGCTTGCACGTTGTTCAATCGGCAGGGTGTTTAATAGGTCGTTACCTTGCTGTTCTTGATTAACCGCAAATAGATATAGAGGGATAAAAATAAGCGTCATGGCAACAAGAATGGTCCAACCTTGTCGCTTATCATTGACGATAACGCCAAAGGCATAAAAAAAGGCAGCAGGCAGCAACAAGATACTTAATAATTCGAGTAAATTGGTTAAATCATTAGGATTTTCGAATGGATGAGCTGAATTAGCATTAAAGAAACCACCACCGTTGCTACCAAGTTGTTTGATAGCAACTTGTGAAGCAACAGGCCCCCCTGGTATGGATTGTGTAGCGTTTTCTAGATTAATTGCTAGAATATCAGCGTTAAAATTTTGAATAACGCCTTGTGAGCCAAGGATGAGTGCAAACACAAGTGCCATCGGCAACAGTATGTACAAAATTCCCCGTAACCAATCTACCCAGAAATTCCCAATATGAAGATTATTTTTGCGTACAATGCCGCGGATCAATGCAATGGCAACGGCCATGCCTATACTGGCAGAGAGAAAATATTGCACTGTCAGGCCGAACATTTGGCTAAAATGACTGAGTGTTGTTTCAGGCACATAGGGTTGCCAATTGGTATTGGTGACAAAGCTCGCAGCAATATTAAAAGCAAGTGAAGGACTTAAACTTGCCAATGCTTTAGGGTTCAAAGGTAAATAGGCTTGGCAAGATAAAATGGTAAAAAGGAGAAGGAAGCCTCCAAGGCTTGCAATAAGTAATGCTAGACTATACTGCTGCCAAGTCATTTCTTTGTTAGGGTTAATGTTGGCAAAGCGATAAATGCGGTCTTCAATGGGGCCCAATAAAATTTCTAGCATCACAGTTTGGTTACAGTAAACGCGCACAATATATTGGCCTAGGGGCTTAACCAACACGCCAACGATCACAAGCAATAGTATCAGCTGAGTGATACTGTTTGTCGTCAGAAAGACTGTCACGAAAAAAACTCCGGTTTAAGGAGTGCAATGATTAAATAAATCACCAAGAGGATGCCAATGATGCCGGAAAGAAAATATATGTGTGTCAACTTGCTATGTCCTTGTCGCCAATTCCCTATTATTTAATATATATCTGAACGCCCCAAAGTGTGTTAAAAAAACAAAAGAAATCCATTCTCTTGGCGTTGTTAGGTGATTACCCAAAAATTATGATTATCTTTTTAAATGGCACATCCTCTGCTGGAAAATCCACTCTCGCAAGAGCAATCATGCGTCAGTCTGAACGGCCTTTTCTTTTCTACTCAATTGATCATCTGGTCAATTTTTGGATCGATGAAAAATTTGTTGCTTTAGAGAATGAACCTAAAGATTGGTTTTTTCATGATATCTCGATTGACACAGAGGGGAATCGGTTAACACATATTGTCGATGGTCCAAATGCGGTGCAATTACATTGGGATATGATCGAATCATTGGCTGTGCTTATTCAAAAAGGCTATGACCTCATCATTGATGAAGTGTTGTGGCAAAATGAGATATTTGACCGTTATGTGAATGCGTTATGCTCTAGCAATAAAGTTTTTGTGGTTAAAGTGATATGCGAATTGCTCGAATGCGAAAGACGTGAGAGTGAGCGCGAGGACAGGTTTGTGGGGATGGCTAGAGCACTTTATCCTCAAGTCTATAACAATGCCGTTATTTATGATTTAGAAATTGATACAACCTCAAATAGCCCCAATACAGCAGCACATCAAGTCATACAATATGTAGAGTCGCACAAAGACCCAAAGGCTTTTATTGAATATATCAGTCGTAAAATCACCTTTGGCGCATTGCAAAATCAACACTTTGGGCTTTTACAGCACTGGTTAAATGCCGATCATGTCATGATGTGGTGGTCAAAAGATAAAGCATGGACTTATTCTGATATAGAGAAAAAATATCATACTTATGTGCAAGGTTTTAAAATGAGTGGTAATGAGGCTAAACCGTTGCACGCATTTGTGATTGAATGTGCAAATAACCCGATTGGTTACATTCAATATTACAATGTGAATGATTTTGCAAGAGAAGGTTATGATTTGCCTCAGCTAAAAGGTCATTTAGCGGCACTGGATTTTTATATTGGTGAAAAACAATATTTAAATAAAAACTTAGGCGTGGTTCTGCTGAAGCAATTTATGGAGACTTACATTAAGCCATCTTATTCTGGTGTGTTTGTTGATCCTGATACTGCAAACATAGCTGCTATTCGGACCTATGAAAAGTGTGGATTTGAAGTGGTGAAGCAGTTAAGTTCACCACCGATTACTTTAATGATTAAAAAATTACAGTGATTTCTTAGTGCTCATTTTAATTAAACCCACCACAACCACTAAAACAATTAATGCAAATAGCATGTTATAGATTGCTTTTTTATTAGATTCACTGCTTTCAGTTGGTTGTAGCGTGCCACTTTTTTGATAAAAGTGATAAATGCCTGCAATTGAAACTCTGGCCATTTCGTCATAATTCCTTTGTTGCAATTGTTGTTTAGCATTTTCGGCCACGCTGGCTAAAGCAGCTGAATCAATAATAGAAGCTAATTTCTGGTTAGGATAAATTTGCACAAAATTATTATCCAGCACATAAAGAACCAAAGCACGATTCTCAGCTGTTGAGCCCCGTGAGTCTAGTTTTTGAGCAAGTTCGCCTACCACTTTGAGGGGGTCATCGTTACCTAAGGTGGGCAATATATGTTCTTCAATCAGTAGATTTTTCTTTTGATCTAATTCTGTTAACAATTTGTCTAATTTGACTTTCATGGAGGCACTGACCACACCATTGGGATCAAAGATGAATTGCTCATCTGCATATGCAATTTTGGCACTAGCTAAGCTAAGTCCCAGAGTTAGCAGCAAGCCGAGTGCTTTAGCCCAAAATTGATTATTCATCATATGTTGCATGGCAGATAAACCTATTAGTGGCTTTAATTACTTAAAGAATAGATAATGAACTCATTTGCAACCAGTGCAAACACCTGATTTTTTGAACAGTTTTAAAAAAATAACCGAATTATTGACCGTTAATTCTTTTCCTATCGCCATCTGCTAGGCCTACTAACAGATAATTCTTTTCACCTTGATAATGGAAAATAGCATATTCCGCTTTTTGGTAGTCTTGTTGAAGTTTTTCTTGAAAGAAGAAAGTGTGCGGGTTAATGGTGTAACCTAAAATGCTTTGCGGGTTATATCGGTATTTAACCAGCTTCTCATTTTCAGCAAGTTTCCCGCCATCATAAAAGCGAACGAAATGTCCCACGCTTTCATTATCATAAGTAACGACAAGATAGCCATGATTCTTTGGTGTAATGACTTGGCTATTTTTAATTTCATCTTCCATTTTGTAGCGAAACGCCATGTAATCACCTTGCATCAGAGAACGTGGATCAGAAGGTACTATTGCAAAGTAAACTGTTTCGCCAGATCGAAGTAATCTTTGCTTTTGAAAAATCATGAGATTAAATGTAATAAATATTAACATCGTAACAATAAAAAGCGTTGCATCTCTAATCATTGTGCTTTATCCCATTGCTCGTGTTGTAAAATCATACGCACAATGAGCAGTAATCCACCGCTTCCGGCAAGGATAGCTGCCTTATGGGCAAGATTGAGTGATAAATTGTAATAATATTCAATGATAAATAGACACAAGAAAACAACCCCTAAAATAGTTAATGCACGACGATGCTTTTCATAACCGAGAATAAGCAATCCAATACCATAGAGAATGCCATTGGTAGAAATAATTCCAAGGATGAGCAGCCCAATACAGCTACTCCAAAAAATTAACTGGTTAAGCGGTTTAGGTAATTTAAGAGTGAGACACTGTAAAATAATGGCTATGGATAAAGTTATGTTGAATACAACGGTAGGTACGAACCATTGTTGGCTGTGAAAAGCTAACATATTGCTTAATATAATGGCACAAAACCCCAGCGTTATAATGCCAGCATAAGTTAAGGCTTCCAGAGCATAATGCTTATACTTATCATTCAATAACCATCCCACTAGCGCAAGCAATGCAACATAGTATCCATAGAATGCAATGTTATGATGAAAGTCAAAATAGGTATTTCCTAAGAGCGCCGACAACAATACAAGGGTTGACATAAATCTATCAAGCATAACAGGAAAGATAAAATAAGTTGGTATGACAACAATCGCAATAGTCAGTGTTGTCAACCATGACTCACTAATAGCTGGAAAAGACTGGTGCAGTTTATGCACAACACCAAAAACAAAAAGAACTTTGCCCATCATCATTAAAATGCAAGCTAATTGCAAACTGAAACTATGAAGCAATTCATTACTATTTTTTAAAGCGTAGTGTGTCACAATGGCTAATCCAATGCCGATCAGTCCACAGATAATCATTGATTGATCATTTTGCCAATCAACCAAACCACTGGCATATAAAAGCCCAATCGCGGTCCAGCAACCGATAAAAGCGCCAATGCCAATTAAAATGTGCACATAGACTGGGATGTGATCAATGTTTTCTTCGCAAAGAAGATAAGCTTCTGCAGTGTTCCGTTGTTTTAAAACACCTTGGGTTTCTAACCAATTCAATAGAGCTTGCACACTGAGGTTTTTCATTGACCACCTTGCAATATAACGCTTTTTTGCGATAGCCTTCTAAGGACATAAGCACTACTTGAAAAAATGATTAATACAATAATTGTCATGAATAAATAATTGAACACATCATTTTTCACAAATTTATCAAGTATTTGGTAAGCAATTTCACAGGCAATAAGGCTTAAGCTGATTAACGTTAACGCGAATACCCAGCGATCGCGTAAATAGTATCGGTAATGGTAAAGAAATCCCATTTGTAAGCAATATCCCACCAGCGCACTGATAAATAACGAGGTGTTGTCAAAACGCTTATCCATAATGAATAGTGTCATTGGTATAAACGATATAATTAATAAAGACAGACACAGCACAATTCTATGCCATCGACCTTGCAGCCACTCTATTCGCTGGTAATAAAACCATTCTCTTAGTATTAAACCGAAGCCATTCAAGCTTAATAAAATAATGTAAAGGTAATACTTGTTATTTGTAGAAGGTGAAAAATCTTGGTTCCAATACAAAATCACAGTGATATTTATGAGTAATAGCCAAATTGCCCAAAGCGGTGCAAACTGACTAATGAGTACTAGTGGTGTAATGATTAATGTCCAAACAAGAAAGAGCGTAAAGCTATTGGCGCCCGTTTGATAGACTTGGCCAAATACCGCTAGGAAGACACCAATTAAAATACATCCGCCTGTTAAGAATAGTTTGCCGCGTAGATTATCAATTTCATAAGCCCACGCTCCAGCTAAACAAACTAAAATTAAGACCTGTATCGAGCTGAATTTATAGTAGGCTGACATTTTGTGCCAATTAAACGCAAAAAAGTAGGTAATGCCACTTAAGATAAACACCCAACCAAGGATCAACAAAATAGTAGAGATCCAATAACCCCAATTATCATGAGGGTTAAGTAAAGATAACCCCATTTCTCTGCCACCTTGAGAAAGCAAACCCTGGCGATAGAGCGACTCAACAGCTACGGGGTTAGCTCTTTCTTCGAGCAGCGTTATACTATCGTGATTTTGATTCATGCTATGAATACTTATTAATAGAATTAAAATAAGGGTCTATTGCTAATGTTTTCGGTCAAAAGCGGAGCTTTCTTTAGCAGAGGGTGGGTTTTAACCAGTAGAAGGTACAATGGGTGGAATAGGACAATTCAAACAAGCGGCAATCGCACGAATACATTCTGCCTCTTCTATTAATATTTGTTGATCACTTTCAATACAGGACAAGCACGCATGCAGCAGCTTTTCTTTGGAAAGAGGTGCCAGCATGTTGAGCTTGGCGAGTAATTTTTGAAAATCATGCGCATTAAAGGCATTCACTTTGGGTTCGTTAATAGGGCTATTAGTGAATTGCTGCATAACCTGTTGATAAATGGCACTGGATGTTTGTGCGTCCTGCTTTCCACAGGAGATAATAAACCGGATCAATTCGCTTACTTCTGGTAATAAATTTGCTATCTTTAGGTTTTTATTTTTTGGCGTTGTATAGAGGTTGATTGATTTTTTAATCATTGCAACAGCACTAAAGGTGAAGAGAGTGGGGTTTACTGCAACAAACTGATCCAAAATAGTAACGACTTTAGTTTTTTCATCTAAACTTTTTATTCTAAAACCTGGCATGGCAATATCGATAATAGGCAAGTAATAGAGCATTCCCAATTGATCAATCTGTTTACCATAGTCTTGTATTTTAGCAATCATGTCAGCATCTAGTTGCTTTTTTAATATGGACTCTGCTTGCTGATAAAGGACATTGTCGTGAGTTGGCATTAAAATGGCATACAGTATTAATTCGACTTGATTTGAATCGTGGCATTTACTTTTAATGTCTTCAGGGATAGCCTCTATCATGTTGGTTGCATAATGAATTTGGGCTTGATTAATGTGTCCGATGCTTTGCTCTATGGAATTGGCGCTAATCGCCCCACCCGCAAATCCCATGGTGGTATTGGGGGCAAAAGTAGTTGTTTGAGAACTTGAGTGAGGGATACCTTGTGAATAAATTCCTTGTGGATCTAAATCATGGATCCGATCGATGATAGGGGGGTGAGAAGCAAGTAATGTACTAAACCACATGTTTAATGAAGGACCAAAGCACATATGATTAATATCTTCTGCATGGCTTGATTTTAATTGTGAGCCTTTTTGGTTTTCTTGTATTGCACTCAACGCTTGAATAAGACCCTGTGGATTTCGCGTATATTGTACAGAGCAAGCATCGGCTAAAGATTCTCTTTGCCGGGAAATGGCTGCTTTAATGAGTCGTCCAAAAAACAGCCCAATATAACCAATAATGAATAACCCAATACCGATAAGAATTGCAAAGAATATGCCATTCCCTTTGGTATCAGACGAGGAAGACGAGGACGATGAAGAAGAGCGAAATTGTAGTGTTCGCAGAATAAAAGAACCGAGTTGCCCGATCGCAAATATGCCACCCAATAGCCCAATTAAACGAATATTGATCTTCATGTCACCATTAAAAATGTGGCTAAATTCATGTCCAACAACACCTTGTAGCGCTTCTCTATCGAGTGTCTCTAAAGCACCTTGTGTCACGACCATGACCATATCGTTAGGATGGTAGCCTGCAACAAATGCATTGATGGCCGGTTCATTGTCCATGACAAATAATTGTGGTACGTCAACACCAGAAGCAATAGACATTTCTTCTACAATATTAATAAATCGTTGTTCTTTAAAATCATTGGTTGAATGATCAAGGGGTCTTGCTTTAACCATCTGTGCTATGCTGAGTCCACCCCCTCGGGTTTGATAAAGGCGAATGAGTGTCCCAATGCCGATGATAATTAAAATCGCTGGAGTGACGGCGGCACCTACTAATAAGACAATTTTGAAAAGAGAATTGAAATCAAAGCTACCGTTCTTGACTAGGTAGACTTCTTCGTTATTGATGGTGTAATGGATTGAATCAGAAGCGTCAGGATTTGAACCAAAAATAATTGCTGCAACAACTAGCACATCTATTGCGACAATGATAAAAAAGACTGCCAAAATAAAATACAAAACCAGTTTTGAGGTTTTCTTTCGGGCTTTATCTTGTTGCTCGAAAAAGTTCATTGTAGACCACTAAGGATTGGTAAAGGAAACTTTGACTGGCGTTTTAGCTTCTTGATTTTCAATTTCAAAATGTTTAGCAGGCTCAAAGTGAAACATCCCTGCAATAATATTGCTTGGGAATACTTGGCGAGCGGTATTATAAAGCATGACAGCATCGTTAAAGGCTTGGCGCGCAAAGCTAATTTTATTTTCGGTTGAAGATAATTCTTCCATCAGTTGTTGCATGGTTTGATTAGACTTTAAATCAGGATAATTTTCAGCTAATGCGAAAAACTTGCCCATTTGGGCGGTTAAGCCAATTTCAGCAGCATTGAGTGCTCCCATTGCTTGGGGATCAGCAGGGCTAAGAGCCGCAGTACTTGCCGCAGACTTTGCTTGATTACGTGCTTCGATAATCATTGTGAGTGTTTTTTGTTCATATTGCATATAGCTTTTTGCTGTTTCCACTAAATTGGGGATCAGATCATAGCGACGTTGTAATTGGACGTCGATTTGGGCAAAAGCATTGACGAAGCGGTTTTTTAATTCAATTAAGCGGTTGTACATGCCAATAACATAAAACACTAAAGCGACAAGAAGCCCTAGAATAATGAGTAGTGTGGTCATGATGCAAACCTCTTCGTAACGAATATTGAATATGCACTTTATTATAATTAGTAGATAAAAAGTTCATGGTGTTCAATCATAGCTTAAACTCTTATATATAAGGTATTGATTACGTGTGTGTTTGGCTGTATATATAATCAATCAACAACATTAATCGAGGGAGAGCATCAATGAGCGCAACCAGCGGTTTAAAAGTGGTATTAGCAAACACTTATGCACTGTATTTAAAAACTCAAAATTACCATTGGAATGTGGTTGGCCCGCATTTTAATAGCCTTCATTTATTCTTTGAAAGTCAATATAAAGAATTAGCCGAAGCGATTGATGAAATCGCTGAACGTATCCGTTCCTTGGGCGATAGAGCCCCTGGCAGCTTTGAAGAATTCATTTCTTTAAAAACCATTCCAGAAGCAAAAACACAAATTGATGGTTTTGCCATGATAAAAGATCTTATCGAAAGCCATGATCTTGTTTGCAAAAATTTGCGGTTAATTTTAAAGCAAGCAGAAGATGAAGAAGATGATGTCACGCAAGATTTTATTGTGCAACGATTAGCTGAGCACGAAAAAACATTGTGGATGTTACGGTCGCATATTGAATGAGCTATATTAAATATTTTAAATGAAGCATTGATATGATGTTTTATCTAATCTTAATCTTTTTGGATCAATTTCCAAAGGAGCCTTGATGGGATCAATTTCCACATAAGATGAACTATCTTTAAAATTACGCGGGAATATGGCCATGCATCTTTTCCCATCTTTGACAGAATTATATAATATGCCCTCAATCCCTGCCTCATAAGCAATGTGTCCTAGTATTTGGCAATTAGCTGGAATACTAAATAGAATAGGCATTTGCCTCCAATCTTGTGAATAAATGGTTTGATATAATCTATTAAGAGTTCTCACTTCTTTCATTGGATCATAATTAATTAACTTTGCTTTTTTTGAAAGACTTTGTGGTAACTTGATCGCTTTAATTAAATTAAAATAGTCTTTCAAGTTATTAAGATTTGTGATGTCTAAGATATTGTAAATGTTTCCATTTGCTGAAATAAGCGTTTCATGAGATGGCTTTGTTAAAGCAAGTTCCTCTTGGGTTAATCCTGTTGTTGAACTAGATTTGGGAATACCGTATTTTTCTCTAAAAGCGGTATCTCGATCTTCTGCAATGTACAAGGCACCAAAATAGGGAAATCTCAAAGGGTCAATTTGCCCTAAGTTAAATCTACCTCCAATAGCGTTTTGCATGCTTCCTGCTGTTGAAAGAGGATGTAAAGTGTATTTCCATGAAACAAGTCGCTGCCAGTTTTCAAAGCTGTGGGTTGTGCAATTTCTAAGAAGAGCATTTTTCAGTTCTAGAAAAATGCGAGACCGTTGCTCTGCAAAATAATTGTAATTTTGATTAACATATTCTTTAATTTCTTTAGAGCGCTTGTTCCACTTATTTAATTCTTTAACACTTAACTTTTCAAGCTCGTATAATGCATTGCTCTGTTTCATTAGGGAGTATTACCTTCCAATGCATTATTAATAAATGAACGGAGTTTTTCAAATTGGCCAAATCTTAGCATATCTCTAGGCGAGATATTGCCTAATGAAGGATTAGGAACTTTAAACCATAATGCAGTTTTTGCAGCATCTCCATCGAAAAAATTAGCTACGAGTTCGCAGATCAATGCTATTTCTGCAAGTCGTTGCTTTAATTCTTTAGGGATTTTTTCATCATATCGTATAGATGCTTTGGGTGTATTTGTTGCTTTTGAAACATCATTGGCATCAAAATTAAGAAATTCCACAGTTTTTTTAGGATCTTGCCCAATCAATCCTAAAAAATTCCTTCTAGGGACTGTACTAAACAAATTGTAAGTATTTGGCATAAGAATCTCTAACTGAGCGATAATACCTAAATATAGCCTAATTTAAACCAAATGACAACCAGAAAAACACCAAATCATGTGTAAATACATTAGGTTAAGCCACCCGCACATTCATTGTCCCATAATCAACGGCTGGTATTCCTCGACGAGTTCATAAGCCCGCTTCAATGTTTCTGGCGTGCCAATATCAATAAATGGCGTTTTTTCATCGATTACCGCAATCGATTTACCTTGTTTTAGCCATTGTGGGAAACAGTCATATTCTAGGCTGTTTCTCGTTTTAATAATCCGCCTTGTTATACATAATTGATATGTGTACAATAATCATAATTGGGGTAGACACACTCAATAAATGACTTATTTAACAATAGGTTGATGTAGTATTAGCTTGGTTTGATAAGTGTGACACCTAGTGGTATACTTATAGGAGTGATCTTGTTAAGCATTTTCAAAACAAAATTGTTTGCTAAGTGGGCAAAAAAGACGGGTTTAACAGATAAACCTATCATTGGCGCAGTTAAAGAAATTGAATGTGGACTTGTTGATGCGAATTTAGGTGGCAATTTGTATAAAAAACGAGTTGCAACAATAACAAGTGGAAAAAGTGGTGGCTATAGAACCTTGTTGGCATATAAAAGAGGAACAATAGTTTTCTTTTTATATGGTTTTGAAAAAAATGTTAGAACGAATATTAATGAGAAAGAAGAACAAGCTTTAAAGGAATTGGCTAAAATATATTTAGCATTTTCCGATGGAGATATTAAGGTGGCATCTGATATGGGTGAATTAGTAGAGGTCAAAGATGAAAAAAAATATTCTTGACACAGTGCATGGATCCGCAAAAGGTTTGCATGATGTAGGTCTTATTGATGCAACCACGATGAGAAAATTTGATTCGCTTTGTTTATTGCCTGCAAAAAAGATGACTAAAACAGAAGTCAAAAAAATTCGTCTGAGTGTTAAGGTTAGCCAGCCTGTTTTTGCACAATATTTGAATGTTAGCCCTTCTACAGTGAAGCAATGGGAGACTGGGGAAAAGCATCCCAGCGGAGCATCGCTTCGACTTTTACAACTTGTTGGTAATAGAGGGTTAGCCTTATTTAATAGCATAAGATCATGATTAAGTATGAACTATATGCTTTCAAGCCACCCGCACATTCATTTGTCCCATAATCAATGGCTGGTATTCCTCGACGAGTTCATGAGCCCGCTTTAAGGTTTCTGGTGTCCCAATATCAATAAACGGCTCGGATCCGTCGATCACCGCAATCGATTTCCCTTGATTTAGCCATTGTGGAAAGCAGTCATATTCTAGGCTGCTTTCTTTATCGGGATTCACGTTGGTGAGTAACTCATTTTTTAACAAATAGACACCGGCATTCACAGCGCCTTTGCCGGGCTGTTTTTCTCTAAAAGCGTTCAATAATTGATTGTCATCGACTTCTAAGGTGCCAAATCGTCCGGCATTCGGAAGATTGACGCCAAAAATAATGCCATCCAGAGTGGGATTTTGTTGGAGCTTTTGAAAAGCAGAGCGGATATCACAGAGTAAAATAGAATCGCCGTTAACAATTAAAGTGTAATCTGACGGAAAGCGTTGTGCACAAAGAGCAGAGCCACCGCCAGTTCCTAGTGGTCTTGCTTCGGTTATCACATCGATGCACAACATCGGTAGCGAGTTGGCAAGATGTTGCGTGAATGCGGTTATTTTATCTGCATGTTGATGGCTGGTTGAGTAGACAATATGCGCTACACCTTGGGACTTAAGCCATAGGGTGAGCCAATAAAGGAAAGGCTCTTTTGCAACGGGGATCAGGGGATTGAGGAGATGCTTACCACCGACTAAAACGATTGCTACCATGCAACACTACTTCCATGCCATACAGAAAATCAAAACACCGAAAAATACCCATATTCGCTGATCGTTGCAAGGCTTTTGTTAAATTAATTGTAAAAGACTAAGAAGCTAAGCTTTTAATATTATGTGTGATTGTTTATTTACTAAATCATGTTATCTAAATAGTATTTTATTGTTTTAAGTTGTTTTTACGAATGATCTCGGTAAAATCTGCAAGTCGTATATTAGATAGGCTAAAAAAAGGGGCTCATGTGACCGACGGATTAAAAAAAGCGCTGATTACAGGTATTACAGGTCAGGATGGCTCGTACCTTGCAGAATTTTTGTTGAGTAAAGGCTACGAAGTACATGGTATCAAGCGCAGGACATCACTTTTTAATACGGATCGCATCGATCACCTTTACCAGGATCCACATGTTGCAAAACGCAGGTTGGTACTTCATCACGGCGACCTTACCGATTCCAGTAGTTTGATCCGTATTATTCAGCAGGTGAAGCCACATGAAATTTACAATTTAGCTGCGCAAAGTCATGTAGCTGTTTCATTTGAAGAGCCAGAGTATACGGCGAATGCCGATGCACTAGGCACGCTACGTTTATTGGAAGCAATCCGTATTTTGGGATTGGAAAAGCAAACGCGTTTTTACCAAGCATCGACCTCAGAGCTGTTTGGTAAAGTGCAAACTATCCCGCAAAGTGAAGCAACCCCCTTTTATCCTCGTTCGCCCTATGCGGTTGCAAAGATGTACGCGCATTGGATCACCATCAATTATCGTGAAGCCTACAATATTTTTGCTTGTAACGGCATTTTGTTTAACCATGAATCGCCGGTTCGCGGCGAAACGTTTGTGACGCGTAAAATTACTCGCGCTTTAGCTCGCATCAAATTAGGTTTGCAGGATTGCTTATATTTAGGAAATCTGGATTCTTTACGTGACTGGGGACATGCAAAAGACTACGTTGAAATGCAATGGCTGATGTTACAACAAGAAGAACCAGATGATTATGTCATTGCCAGCGGCGAACAGCACAGCGTACGTGAATTTGTCACCATTGCAGCTGCTGAGTTAGATATTACGATGAGGTGGCAAGGCGAAGGATCCGAGGAAAAAGGTTTTGATGCTGTTTCGGGCGCATGTCTGGTTGCAGTCGATCCTCGTTATTATCGCCCGACCGAAGTAGACACGTTGCTAGGTGACGCTACGAAAGCGAAACAAAAGCTTGGCTGGACGCCCAAAATTTCGTTTGAAGCGCTAGTTAAAGAAATGGTGGTAGAAGATTACAAGTTGGCGCAAAAAGATGCCTTTTGTCAAAAGGAAGGCTTCAAAGTATTTGAGTATCAAGAATAATTTATGAAACATGATGACAAAATTTATGTAGCAGGTCATTCAGGGCTAGTCGGAAGTGCTTTAGTTAATGCGTTAAGAACAGCGGGTTATCGTCACATCATAACCCGTACACATGCCGAACTAGATTTAACGGACCCCAATGCGGTTAAGCAATTTTTTCAGCAAATCAAACCCACTTATGTTTTTATGGCAGCGGCAAAAGTCGGTGGGATTTGGGCCAATGATAATTTACCGGTCGATTTTATTTTGCAGAATTTACAAATTCAAAATAATGTCATTTTAGAAGCCAAAGAAAACGGTGTTGAAAGATTGCTGTTTCTAGGTTCATCTTGTATTTACCCACGAAATTGTGCGCAACCTATTCAAGAAGATTATTTACTCACCGGTCCTTTGGAACCCACCAACCGTCCTTATGCATTGGCAAAAATTGCGGGCATCGAAATGTGCTGGGCATTCAATCGTCAGTTTGGTACAAAATACTTAGCCGTTATGCCAACGAACTTGTTTGGGCCTGGTGATAATTATGATTTGAAAACATCTCATGTGATCCCTGCGCTGATTCGTAAAATGCATGAAGCAAAAAACACCTCACAAGCTGAAATGGTCGTATGGGGAACAGGTCAACCAAAGCGAGAGTTTCTTTATAGCCAAGATTTAGCCGATGCTTGCGTTTATATTATGAATTTGCCCGATGAACAATTTATGCCACTGGTTCGTAGCATAGATAGTGCACCCATTATCAATATCGGGTGTGGTGAAGACTTAACGATCGCTGACTTGGCAAAAATGATTGCAAAAGTCGTGGGCTATGAAGGCCAACTGCGTTTTGATTCTTCCAAGCCTGACGGCACCCCAAGAAAGTTGTTATCAGTGGATAAGATCCATGCTTTAGGGTGGAAGTCAAAAACCGCTCTTTTTGATGGCTTGCAAATGGCTTATCGACATTTTCAAGAGAAAACCCAAGCCACAGCAGAAAGGGTCATGAGTGTATGATAAAAATCATACACAAAATGCTGTCTTTCTTTGATGCAAAAGATAAGAAAATGCTGCTTTTCTTATTAGTGGGATTTCTGTTAGTTGGTTTTGTTGAAATGGCTTGTGTTGCTTCGATTGCACCTTTTGTCGCAGTGGTGTCGCATCCTGAACTTATCCATTCTAATCAATATTTAAGCATGTTATATCATTTTTTAGCGTTGGGCAGTGAGCCACGCTTTATGGCTTTTTTAGGGGTCACGGTATTTGCCTTTGTGATTTTAGGTAATATCTTTTCTGCTACCATGCTTTGGTTATTAATGCGCTTTAGCTTTTTCCAAGGTGGTAAATTATCAACGCGGCTACTGAAACAATATTTGCTAGAGCCTTATGTATTTTACTTAAATAAAAATCGTTCTGAAATGACGAAAGTCATTTTATCGGATGTGTTTAAAGTGATTTTAGGGATCTTAATTAACGGTATGCAGGCAATCACCAAGCTGATAGTCATTGGTTGCATCTTTGTATTGTTACTATACGTCGATCCTGTTTTAGCGATTTCAGTTTGTGGCGTGTTAGGTGGGGCGTATGTCGGATTTTATTTGCTATTTAGCAAAAAAATGGCTGCAACCGGTGCTTTTGCTTCTTATCTGAATGCTAAACAATACCAAATTGTTAACGAGACACTGGGTGCTATCAAAGAATTACGCGTTTTAAAAAGAGAAGCTTCTTTTTTAGCTAAGTTTCGTGGCATGTCAGAAAAATATGCCAAAGCAGAATCGGTCAGTTTGATTATTCCTCAGTTAACTCGTTACACGGTTGAAGCAATCGCTTTTGCGGGTATTTTGCTGATTGTTTTGTACTTAATGAAGGTCAAAGCCGATATTTCTCAATTGTTACCCTTGTTAGCGTTATATGCACTTGCAGGTTATCGTTTGTTGCCACCTATGCAACAAGTGTTCACCGGATTAAGTTTAGTGAAGTACAACGCAGAATCACTGCAAATACTCGATGATGCTATGAAACAAAAACATCTTTCATTAGATTGGCAAAATAAATCTGTGCAAAGATTACATTTCAACACACAGATTGAACTACAGGATATTTCATTTAGTTACCCCTATGCGTCAAAATCAGCCATCTCTAATGTGAATATACAAATACCGAAGAACACTTCAATTGGTTTAGTCGGTATGACAGGGTCTGGCAAAACCACGACAGTTGATATTATTTTGGGCTTATTGGCACCCAGCAATGGTCAAATTGTTGTTGATGGCCAAGCGATAACCAGCAATCAACTAGATAGTTGGCAACAGAATTTAGGTTATGTGCCGCAAACCATTTACTTAACAGACGATTCCGTTGCAAATAACATTGCAATTGGCATTCCTGCAGAACTTATCGACAGGGAAGCACTCATTCGGGCGGCAAAACTCGCTAATCTGCATGAGTTTATCGTTAATGAAATGACTGATGGCTACGATACGTTTGTGGGTGAGGGTGGCATTCGACTCAGTGGTGGGCAACGTCAACGAATTGGTATTGCCAGAGCGCTCTATCATGATCCGGAAGTGTTGATTTTTGATGAAGCAACCAGTGCGTTAGATGGCGATACTGAGCAGGTGATTATTAAATCAATCAAAGAACTTGCTAAGCAAAAAACGATTATCATCATTGCCCATCGACTGACAACGGTTAAAGATTGTAAGACTATCTACTTTTTTGAGAAAGGTAGAATTGTGGATGAGGGAACCTACGAGTCCCTCGTAGCGAATAACAGTAAATTTAGAAAAATCGCAAATTTGGCATAATGATGAATCAAAAAAAAATTCTGGTAACCGGCGCTGATGGTTTTATTGGTTCTCACCTGGTAGAGCATCTCGTCAAGAAGGGATATTCGGTTAAAGCTTTTGTTTTATACAATTCTTTTAATAGCTGGGGTTGGTTAGATAAAGCTGATAAAGCTATTTTACAAGAAGTTGAGGTATTCCAAGGTGATGTCCGCGATCCTTTTGGTGTAAAAACCGCGATGTCGAATTGTCACAAGGTGCTCCATTTGGCCGCCTTGATTGGCATTCCGTACTCTTACCATTCACCTCAAAATTACGTCGAAACCAATATTCAAGGCACCTTGAATATTGTTCAAGCAGCTAAAGAATTAAACATTGAAAAAGTGATCCATACTTCTACCAGCGAAGTGTATGGAACTGCACAATATGCTCCCATTGACGAAAAGCATCCATTGCAACCACAATCGCCCTATTCTGCTTCAAAAATTGCTGCTGATCAAATGGCGCTTTCTTACTACTATGCATTTGGCTTGCCGGTGGGGATATTGCGTCCCTTTAATACTTTTGGCCCAAGACAATCGGCAAGAGCAGTGATCCCAACGATTATTACGCAAGTCGCAAATAACAATAAAACGATCGACTTAGGCTCATTAACACCGACTCGCGATTTTACTTATATTGATGACACGGTAGCAGCATTTGCTAGCGCTTTAGAAGTGCAAGACATTGTTGGTAAAACCATTAATCTAGGAACAAATTTTGAGATTTCCATTGGTGATTTAGTGAAAGAAATTGCAACATTGATGAAATCTGACATTCAAATTGCTTGTGATGAACAACGCATGCGCCCAAGCAAAAGTGAAGTAGAGAGATTGTTATCAAACAATGCTTTAGCAAAGCAAATGCTTGACTGGGAACCAAAGCGCCAAGGTTTAGAAGGGCTGCGGGAAGGTTTGGCCAAAACGATTGATTGGTTTTTACAAAAAGAGAATCAAGCAATGTATAAAGCAGGGATATATAACATTTAATATGGCAAACATAGAGCACTGCTTAGCCGCGTTAACCGAAGTATTGGGTCATCATGATAAAGGTGTTGCTTTGCATGAGCCAAAATTCACGGGGAATGAATGGCATTACGTCAAAGATTGTTTAGATAGCGGCTGGGTTTCCAGTGTCGGTGAATATGTTACGCAATTTGAGCAAAAACTTGCAGCTTATACAGGTATTCCTCATATAGTCGCCGTGGTGAATGGCACTGCTGCCTTGCATATGTGTTTGATTTTGGCTGATGTAGAGCGCGAAGATGAAGTACTTATTCCCTCATTAACTTTTGTCGCAACTGCAAATGCGGTGGCTTATTGTGGTGCTCATCCTCATTTTGTTGAAAGTCATCCTAGTCATTTAGGTATTGATCTCGATAAATTAGAAGCTTATCTAAAAAGTATTGCTGTCGTGAAAGATAAGCAATGTATGAATAAGCTAACGGGCAGAAGAATGAAAGCCATTGTGCCGGTGCATATTTTTGGCCATCCCATTGAAATGGCACGCTTACAAAAATTAGCTGAAGTATTTCACCTTAAAATCATTGAAGATGCCACTGAGTCATTAGGCACTTTTTATGAAGGAACGCATACCGGGCATTTTGGCGATATTGCCTGCTTGAGTTTTAATGGGAATAAAGTGGTGACAACCGGCGGTGGTGGTGCCATTTTAATGAAAGATGAAGCACTTGCTAAAAGAGCTAAGCACCTTACCACTACGGCAAGACGTGCACATCGTTACGAGTTCTTTCATGATGAAGTGGCTTATAATTATCGCATGCCCAATATTAATGCGGCTCTTGGTTGTGCGCAGTTAGAAAGGTTGCCGCAACTCATTGAAAATAAGCGTCGCTTAGCCAAACGCTATGTAGATATGTTTCGTGAAGTAGCGGGTGTTCAAATTTTACAAGAGCCTACTTATGCAAAAAGCAATTATTGGTTGAATGCGCTGATCCTGAATAAACCCGATAGTCGTTTCATTGAAACATTTATTGATAGAGCCGCAGAGCAAAAATATATGTTGCGCCGTTTATGGACGCCCATGGATCTTTTACCCATGTATCAAAGCTGTGCAAAAATGGATTTAAGTGTGACACATCAACTATTTGATAGTGTGGTATCGTTGCCCAGCAGCCCACATTTAGGGAGCATTTATGCCTAAGAAAATTGCGGTTGTCACAGGCGCGCGTTCAGAATATGGATTGCTCAGTCATTTGATACAGCAAATTCATCAAGACGTGGCTTTCACGTTGCAATTGATTGTAACAGGTATGCATCTCTCGCCCGAATTTGGTTTAACTTATCAACAAATATTAAACGATGGGTTAAAAATAGACGAAAAAATTGAAATGCTCCTCTCTAGTGATACCGCAATCGGTATTACAAAGTCGATGGGATTGGGTTTAATTGGATTTGCTGATGCCCTAGACCGATTAAAGCCAGATATGATTATCTTGTTAGGCGATCGTTTTGAAACCTTAGCAGCAGCACAAGCGGCTTTGATTGCTAAGATCCCTGTCGTTCATATTCATGGTGGAGAATTAAGCTTAGGGGCTCTTGATGATGCAATGAGGCATTCCATCACAAAAATGTCACACCTGCATTTTGTGGCGTGTGAAGCATATCGACAACGTGTGATCCAATTAGGCGAAAACCCAGACAGAGTATTGAATGTCGGCGCAATGATGTTAGATGCCATCGATGATTTAGCATTGCTAGATCGACAAGCATTAGCGGATGAATTGAAAATCAGTTTTAAAAAGCGCAATTTTTTAATTACCTATCATCCTGAAACAGGTGGAAGTGGTTATCGTGATTTTGAATCATTATTAAATGCACTAGTTGAGATTGAAGACGCTTTATTGATTTTTACTGAAGCCAATGCCGATGCAAGCGGACGAGCCATTAATAATATGATCCAGGATTTTTGCGCGCGACATAATCATGCAGTCGCTTTTAAATCATTGGGCCAAAAGCGCTATTTAAGTTTGTTAAAGCAAGTAGATGTGGTGATTGGTAATTCATCAAGCGGCATTATTGAAGCGCCATACTGCAATGTGCCAACGGTGAATATCGGCACAAGACAAACCGGTCGAATCAAACCTTTATCAGTGATTGATTGTGGTTCTTCTGTTTCAGAAATCATGACGGCTATTGAACAGTCGCTGTCCAAAGCTCATCTAGAGCAGATGAAAAATATGCCATTACCTTATGGTAAAGGCAAAGTTGCCCATCAAATACTCGATGTTATAAAAAAGAGCGATTTGACAAAGCTTCTTCAGAAACCCTTTTATGATCTTAAGGCGAGCTAAATGATAAATCGAACTTATATCATTGCCGAAGCGGGTGTTAATCATAATGGTCAAGAAGCCTTAGCCATAGAATTAATTGATAAGATCAAACAATCTGGTGCAGATGCGGTTAAATTTCAGCTATTTAGCGCTAGTGCTTTAACCACAAGTGAGGCACCACAGGCACAATACCAAGCGCAAAACACCGCAAAAACATCATCACAATATGAAATGTTGCGTGCACTTGAATTGCCAATGGCAACATTTGAAAAGTTAAAAAATCATGCTAAGCAACAAAAGATTGATTTTATTGTCACCCCATTTGATCTTGAGAGCTTAACCTACCTATCTACCGAATTAATGCTGCCTATTTTGAAAATCAGTTCGGGCGATATCACCTATGGGCCATTGCTCTTAAATGCTGCCCGTTCGGATGCACAGATTATTTTATCAACGGGAATGTGTACTTTATCTGAAATTGAGCAAGCTTTAAAAATACTTGCCTTTGGTATGATGCATCAAGGTGATCCTTTAGCCACGAGTCTTGAAGAATGTTATGCCAGCTCAAGGGCACATCAACTACTGCAACAACGTGTCACATTGTTGCATTGTACATCAGAGTATCCTGCTCCTTTTGAAGATGTAAATTTGAAAGCGATGGATACCTTATCGGCCGCTTTTGGTTTACCTGTTGGCTTTTCAGATCATACCGTGGGGATCGAAGTGCCAATTGCCGCAGTTGCCAGAGGCGCGACCATCGTTGAAAAGCATGTTACTTTAGATAAGCAAATGCCAGGACCAGATCATTTAGCTTCACTGGATATTGCCGAGCTTACCCAGATGGTGCAAGCCATTCGTCATATTGAATTGGCGCTAGGGGATGGCCGCAAGTACCCACGGACGAGCGAAAAAAAGAATATGGCCGTGGTAAGAAGAGCGTTAATTGCGAACACCACTATTAAGACAGGTGAGCTTTTTTCTGCTCAAAATATAGCTATTAAACGTCATACCGGTGGTATTTCGCCGATGAAATATTGGGAATGGCTTGGTCGCAAAGCCGAAAAAAATTATGCAATTGATGAGGCGATTAGTGAATAAGGATTGTCCACTGTTAATCATTGGCGCAGGCGGTCACGCGAGCGTTTTAGCTGAAATTATTAAAATCCGGCAATTGCTCGTCTTAGGCGTGGTTGCGTTAAATGAACAACCCATTAAAGGATATGAGCAATATCCTTGTTTGGGAAATGACGATTCAATCAAAAATTATGATCCCGCCACGGTCAGGTTAGTTAATGCGATAGGCACAATTTCTGTAGAAGCGAATGCCAAAAGAGGATCGCTATTCAAAAAATACAAAACCTTAGGGTATCAATTTGCTACCTTAATACATCCTGCAGCAGTTGTTTCTAGCACCGCACATATACAAGAAGGTGCACAGGTCATGGCTGGCGCTATTATTCAATCAAATACCACGATTGGGCATAACACCATTATTAATACCCGAGCCAGTATTGATCATGATTGCCAGATTGGAAATAGTGTCCACATTGCGCCATCTGCCACCTTATCAGGCGGCGTCACGGTGGGTGATTATACTTTTATTGGTGCGGGTGCAACCATCATTCAAGGCAGAATGATCGCAGAGAACGAGATGATCCGCGCTGGCACTTTAGTTATAAAACACAGGATTGGCTTAGCACAAAAGGATAGCTTGTGAAAAAATTCGAAAAACTACTGCTATCAGATGACGCAGTGATTCATGATGCCATAGAAAAGTTAGACAATAATGAAGCGCATATTGTTTTAGTGGTTGATAAGAATCGACGCTTATTAGGTACTGTTACCGATGGCGATGTCAGACGTGGGATCTTAAAAGGGATTGGTTTGCATGAATCAGTTGTGCAAATTATGAATCATCAACCCATTGTTGCGAGAAAAGGCGAAGATAAAGCGAAACTTTATAGCCTGATGCGTAAAAAGATGATCCGTCAGTTGCCGATTGTCGATATCGATGAGCGTATTGTTGATCTTGAAGTGTTAGAAGATGTGATTGAGTTTAACCGCAAGAATAACATTGTGGTATTAATGGCCGGTGGTTTATCAACCCGTTTGCGTCCTTTAACCAATGATTGCCCCAAGCCGATGTTAAAAGTGGGCGGCAAACCCATTTTAGAAACCATTTTAAACAGCCTAATGCAGTTTGGCTTTCATCAGTTTTATATTTCCATTAATTATCTGGGTGATCAGATCCGAGAGCATTTTGGTGATGGCTCTAAATGGGGTGTCGACATTAAATACCTCGAAGAAGATAGTAAAATGGGCACGGCAGGTTCATTGAGTTTATTGCCGAAGAATATACTTGAGCCTATTGTAGTGATGAACAGTGATTTATTAACTAAAATTGATTTTAATCAACTGCTCACCTTTCATTTTGAACAAGGTGCTAGTGCTACCATGTGCGTACGTGAGTTTGATTACACGGTACCTTATGGAACTTGCAAATTAGAAAATAACTTTATTGTTGATGTGGTAGAAAAGCCCACTTATAAGTTTTTTATTAATGCGGGTGTGTATGTGTTAGATCCCACATTATTAAATATTATCCCTAACAAAACCTATTTTGATATGCCAGCGCTCTTTTCAATGTTAACAAAAGAAAAACAACCAGCCGCCGCATTTCCTATCAGAGAATACTGGTTAGA
>CAZQMV010000004.1:2977-230720 GCA_964594635.1 Uncultured Candidatus Berkiella sp. | reverse complement strand
TGGGCCCACTAGGACTTGAACCTAGGACCAAGGGATTATGAGTCCCCTGCTCTAACCAACTGAGCTATGGGCCCGGAGAATCGGGATAATTTATATTATCTCACATGGAAGGACTTGTCCTGCAAAGTCAGGCGCAGCCTGACGAAAAAGGATCTCCCCACGGAGGGAAGGATAATACCAGAACACTCGCCCCCAGAAAACTGGGCAGTAACCGTCTCGCCCGCTACCCACGAAATGCTTGCGCACACAAGGCAGCAGTATAACAAGCGCACCTGCCAACCAGACACCAAAAGCAGCGGCGAAGGGCCAGCAAAGGCCAAGCCCGCAACCCCAGGGCACAGCACACAAAAGCCGCACCAAGAAGGCCACAAAGCCCAGGCTACCGAAGGGCAGCACACCAAGCAAGGCGCTTAGGAGAAAGCCACAAGAGCCAACGCCGAAGCATCTCGCGCGGGCCACCCCGGTCACTCCGAGGGCCGGGAATAACCCCAAGCCCCAACAAGAGCAACCACACTCTGAGTCCGCCCCCAATGAAAGAACCCACAAAGGAGCCACATCCAAAGACAGCCAAACCTCAAAGCCAGCCTCACGGCAAGAGAGGTTACAAGAACCACTCCTTCCCCCAACCATGGGGAGTTTGAGGGTACTCTCTCCCCCGGATCAAGCGGGTGGATTTCGAGAGTACAGTCTTTTCCCTCAAAAGAGGGAATTCGTTAATACCTTACTTCCACTCTAGGCCTTTTGATACAAAATACCAACTGGCGCGAATACACTACTTAAGCGGGCTATCTTCTTCATCATCGCCATCAACAAGGAAGCTGCGTAAATCGTCGGCACGACTTGGCTGACGTAATTTACGTAACGCTTTGGCTTCGATTTGTCTGATCCGCTCGCGAGTCACATCAAACTGTTTACCCACTTCTTCTAATGTATGATCGGTATTCATATCAATACCAAAACGCATGCGTAACACTTTGGCTTCGCGTGCCGTTAAGGTGGATAAAATACGACGCGTCGCTTCACGCAAACCTGCCGTTGTTGCAGAATCTGCTGGCGAAGAAATCACGGTATCTTCAATAAAATCGCCCAAATGGGAATCTTCATCATCACCAATCGGGGTTTCCATTGAAATAGGCTCTTTGGCAATCTTTAACACTTTGCGGATTTTGTCTTCCGGCATTGCCATGCGCTTACCCAATTCATCGGGGGTAGGCTCTCTGCCCATTTCTTGTAACATTTGTCTTGCAACACGATTTAGCTTATTAATGGTTTCAATCATGTGTACGGGAATACGAATGGTGCGCGCTTGATCGGCAATCGAACGGGTGATTGCTTGGCGGATCCACCAGGTCGCATAGGTTGAGAATTTATAACCACGGCGATATTCAAACTTATCAACCGCTTTCATCAAACCAATGTTACCTTCTTGAATTAAATCCAAGAACTGTAAACCACGGTTAGTGTATTTCTTCGCAATCGAGATAACCAATCGTAAGTTTGCTTCCACCATTTCTTTCTTCGCACGGCGAGCTTTTGCTTCACCAATCGACATATTACGGTGTAATTCTTTAATGGCTACAATGGTTCGGCCAGCACGAATTTCAATGGCACGTAATTGTTTTTGGTGCTCAATCACTTCGTCTTTGACTTTGCGCAAATGCTCACTATACGGTTTGCTGGTATCAATATGACGCGCAATCCAGGTGGTATCCACTTCAAAGCCTGGGAAGCTAGTAACGAAGGTCTGACGGGGCATTCTGCCTTTTTGTACACAAAGTGACATTAAGGTTCTTTCATGTCCACGCACATCTTCTAACATGTTGCGCATAAAGCCGACTAATTCTTCAAACAAGCGGGTCACAAATTTGAACACACCAAAAACACCCGCCAAGTCTGTATACGCTTGTTGTGTTTCTGGGTGGTCAAGACCTAAAGTGGTTTCAGCAGCAACCACTTTATCGTACGCTTCACGTAAACGACCAAAATGGAACGCAGCTAATTCAGGATCAGGACCTGATTCCAACTCTTCAGTATCGGCACTATCGGTTTCTTCGGTTTCATCTTCACCCTTAACCACGGCTACGCCGTTGGCTGCTGCGCCATTGGTGGTGGTTTTAGCAGTACTCTTAGCTGGTGCAACAATCGGTGGTGGGATAAATTCTTCAGCATCTAAATCGACATCTAAGGCAGCAATGAGTTCGTCTGGCACCACAGGAGGAGTAATCGTCATTCCCGCAGGGGTCATCACTTCTTCACCATCTAATTCGATGAAGCCACTGATAATTTCGCCTAAACGAATTTGATCGGTCATGGCACGATCATATTCTTTTAGTACGTGTGCCACATTAGGGGGGTAAGCTGCTAGGGCGCTTAATACTTGTCTTGTGCCCACTTCAATCCGCTTAGCGATTTCAATTTCGCCTTGACGGGTAAGGAGCTCAACCGTGCCCATTTCCCGCATATACATCCGCACGGGATCAGTAGTACGACCAAATTCAGCATCGGGTGAGAAAGCTAACGCTTCAGCGGCATCTCTTGCTAAGTCATCTTCATCTGAAATCGCATCCGTTAATGTTAATGCTTCTTCATCTGGGGCATCTTCATAAACATCGATCCCCATGTCATTTATCATGCTAATAATTTCTTCGACCTGTTCAGGATCGACAATATGGTATGGCAACATATCGCTGACTTCAGCGTAGGTTAAATAACCCTTCTCTTTGCCAGCTGCGATTAAATCTTGCAGCTGCGTTGCTGCTTGTTGCTCTTGGTCAACATAACTCATAATAGAAGCTCACCTTTGGACTCAAGGTTGATAACTTTACAGATACTTTTTGATTACCCTGAAGGTAACCGCCAATTCTATCCATAATCCCCTCGTTAAGCTAGATCAATTTTGTTAGTAAGCATTCCATTTATCTAAAAAGCGATGAGCTACTCGTATTAAAAACCTCAAATTATCGCTTCTTATTTAATTAGATTGAAAACTATTCAATTGATTCCCGAAATTGTAAAATTTCTTTTAGCTGTTGTTTCTCTTGATCGGTTAGACCAATTTCCTTTGCTTTTTGCAGCAATTTTTCCGTAATTTCCTGCTGACCTATCGCTAGAAGCCGATGAACGGCGCCATCAAGTTCCGCAATCAAACCGGATTCGGGAACTAATGCTACTTTGTTCTCACATTCTGTAATACGTTGCTCACTAAAACCGCGCGCTTTTAATTGTTCCTTCAATAAAGCGGGAGACAACATGCTTTGTGGTTGGTTCAACAATTCTAAAACAACACGCAACATATCCATTCCGGGTGTTAATGCTTTTTCGAAAAAAGTTCCCTTTGCACGCACCGTTTCCACCATTGTGGGGTCACGCAATAATAAGCCACATACAATAAAAGCCGTTGAAAGTAATTGCTTCGTTGCGGGCTTATTAAATTGCTTTCTCGGCAAACGTCTGTCGTACAGCCGGGTTGCTTTTTCACCACGTACCACTTGCAGTGAGGTCGACACAATTTGCGCTAATTGTTCATACATCATTTCTTTGTAGATCCCGGGTGGTATTTGCTCTAATAGAGGTTGAGCCATATTGGCAATATGTGCTCGGTTATCGACCGAATCGGGTTTAATTTCTTTACAAAGCGTGGCAAATAAATACTCTGATAATGACGTACTATTGGCCAATAATGTTTGAAAATGCGCTGTGCCATTATTTCTCACAAAAGAATCCGGGTCTTCACCTTCTGGTAAAAAAGCGAACCTTACCTGGCGGTCTTTTGTTAAAAATGGCAGCACTAACTGCAATGCTTTCCAAGCCGCTGCAGCACCTGCTTTATCACCGTCAAAACAAAACACCACTTCATGCACTTGTTGAAACAAATACGTTAAATGGTGGCTGGTAATGGCGGTGCCAAGCGTGGCTAAAGCGCCTTTGATGTTATATTGCGCGAGCATAACAACATCAAAATAGCCCTCTACCACAATCGCTCGTTGCCACTTTTCACTCTTGATGGCTTCATAGATCCCATACAAGCAGTGGCCTTTTTGAAACAAAGGTGACTCTGGGGAGTTTAGGTATTTGGGTTGTGACTTATCCATCACACGCCCACCAAACCCCAACACATTACCTTTGCGATCACGAATGGGGAACATAATACGATTACGAAATCGATCGTAAAGCCGCCCACTGTCGTGTTTAATTAACAATCCTGCTTCTTCTAGCACTTTTAAAGCTTGTGGTTCGCTTTGAAAATGCGTCAATAAATGATTCCAGCTTTCTGGGGCAAATCCCATGGCAAAGGCTTTAGCTGTTTGTCCTGTTAAACCACGCTTTTTCAAGTAATCGACTGCCACTTTGGCTTCGGAACTTTTAAATTGCGCGCTATAAAATTCAGCAACTCGATTTAGCACCGAAGTATGCTCATTGCGTACTTTGGCTTTCGCTTCGTCGACGGGATCTTTTGGAACACTCAAACCCACTCTTGTCGCAAGTCGTTCAACGGCTTCAACAAAGCTTAACGATTGATATTCCATCAAAAAACGAATGGCATCACCGTGTGCCTGACAACCAAAACAATGATAAAACTGTTTGGGTGCACTCACCGTGAAAGAAGGGGTTTTTTCATGGTGAAAGGGGCAACACGCACTGTAATTTGCCCCGTTTTTTTTCAACTTAACGCTTTCTTGGATTAAAGAGACAATATCCGTTTTAGCAAGGACCGCTTCAATGAAGCTCTCTGGAATGCGTCCTTGTCCTGACATGAAATTAAGCTTGTCCGGCTAATAACGCTTTAATTTTAACGCTAACTTGGCCCATATCCGCACGTCCTTGCAGTTGTGGCTTTAAGATTGCCATGACCTTACCCATATCCTGGATAGAAGCCGCACCGGTTTCTTTAATGGCTTTGGCCACTAAATCGTGCACTTCTTGATCGGACAATGCTTCGGGCATGAACGATTGGATCACCTCGATTTCAAATTGTTCTTTATCAGCCAGCTCATTTCGGTTAGCGGCTCTAAATTGTTCAATTGAATCGCGGCGTTGTTTTTGCATTTTATCTAAAACAGCTAATTCGCGCGTCGCATCTAATACAATGCGCTCATCAACTTCGATGCGCTTAATTTCAGACGAAATCAGTCTGAGAACCATTAAGCGCTCTTTATCTTGAGCCTTCATTGCCGCTTTTGTTTCTTCTAGCACTTTTTCTTTAATCGATTGCGACATGACCCACTCCTTGAAAGTAGATTCGTTTAGTTGCTGCTTTGACGACCACGACCGCCTGCACTGCTGCTGCTAGCGCCACGACCACCGGTGCTGCTTGAAGATGAGCTACCACGAGCGCCACCTGTGCGTTCAGTACGAACTTCACGTAATTGTTTTTTGCGGAAACGTTTAATCGCTGCTGCTAAAGCGCGTTTTTTCTTTTCAGAAGGTGTTTCATGGAATTCGCGGCGACGCATTTCAGATAAAATACCTGATTTTTCCACAACACGTTTAAAGCGACGAATTGCCGAATCAAACCCTTCGTTATCCCGAACTTTAATTCCTGGCATGGATAGTCTCACCTCTTGAAAATATATGTTAAGTAGTAAACAAAAATATAAACTGTTATTCTAGAGAAATTAATTTAAGCTGGCTGTTGAACTTTATAACTAAATATGGACAATAAAGCAGCAACTGACGACATTCCCCAGTGGGCGGCCATTTTACAACGAAATGGGTGTTCTTGTTAATAAAATATATAGGGTTTTGATGAAAATGCGGGTCTTAGGTATTGAAACTTCCTGTGATGAAACCGGGATCGCGCTTTATGACAGTGAAAAAGGGCTGATCGCTCAGCAAATATTTAGTCAGACATCTCACGAAGAGTACGGTGGTGTGGTCCCTGAATTGGCCTCAAGAGACCATGTTCACAAGGTTATCCCCCTTATTCAAAGCCTGCTAACCCAAACTAACATGGCAACGAGCGATCTGGACGGTATTGCTTATACAGCAGGGCCGGGGTTGGCAGGGGCGCTATTAGTCGGCGCTACGATCGCTAAAGGGCTGGCCTTTGCCTTAGGCATTCCTGCTATAGGAGTCCACCATTTAGAAGGGCACCTATTAGCTCCTATGTTGGAAGAATGCTGTCCTACGTTCCCTTTCTTAGCCCTTTTGGTATCAGGGGGTCACACACAACTGATCAAAGTAACGGCATTAGGCCAATATGAGATTTTAGGCGAATCGCTGGATGATGCTGCCGGCGAAGCTTTTGATAAAACCGCAAAATTACTGGGTTTACCCTATCCTGGCGGCCCCCATTTGGCGGTTTTGGCGCAAAAAGGCAACCCAACTCGCTTTAAATTACCCCGTCCGCTGTTAGAGCGCGGTTTAGATTTTAGCTTCAGTGGTTTGAAAACCGCAGTGTCGCAATTGATTGCAAAAAGCGCCAATGACGAACAAACCAAGGCCGATATCGCGGCCAGCTTTGAACAAGCCGTGGTCGACACCCTGATTGTCAAAGCAATGCGCGCTTTAGAGCAGATCGGGTTTGATCAATTGGTGATCGCCGGTGGTGTGGGCGCAAACCAACATTTGCGACAATCTATTACGGCTCTTTCAAAGGAAAAAGGCTTTCATGTTTTCTACCCCCGCCCCAGCTTCTGCACCGATAATGGCGCCATGATTGCTTACGCCGGCTGCCAACGACTCATGGCCGGCGAGCAAACCTCGGTGTTACAAGTTCGGGCAAGATGGCCTCTTAGCGAATTGTCTGCTCCCGCCTAATACTTTGTCTGCTTACTAAATACGTCCTATTCTAAAAGTGGGGATCTATAAAGAACGCAAGCACGCTGGTTGGATTACACCTAAATGGATTTAGGCGATCAAACACCACAGAGGCAGATCAATAGCCTTTCCTTTCGCCAAAAATTGGTAATTGGTACAGTAGTCATTATCGGCATACTGATACTCACCTTTTGGCATTCCAAAAGCAGCAAACAACATAAGCAATCCGATAAAACACTTATTTCAGTGGTAGCAAAGGGGACAGAAATACGTGATGTGCCCATCTATTTGAACGCCCTCGGTAGCGTCACCCCAACAGAAACGGTGACTGTTCGAACGCAGATCAATGGCCAATTACTGAAAGTCTTATTTCAAGAAGGCCAAAATGTTAAAAAAGGCGAAGTACTCGCTTTGATTGACGAGCGACCTTATCTTGCCCAACTCACTCAATTCGAAGGACAACTGGCACGCGATAAAGCGCTATTGGCCAATGCCAAAATGGATTTCGAACGCTACCAAAAATTACTCAGTGAAGATTCTATCGCCAAGCAAGTGGTCGATACCCAACAATCTTTGGTAAGCCAATATGAAGGCACAGTGCTTTCCGATGAAGGTCAAGTGCAAAGCGCACGTGTCAATCTGATTTACACCAAGCTGATTTCTCCCATTAATGGACGAGTCGGTCTGCGTTTGGTTGATCCTGGTAATTATGTACAAACCTCCGATGCCAATGGGTTATTTGTGATTAACACCATTCACCCCATTACCGTAATTTTTTCGCTACCTGAAGATAACGTGCCCCAAGTCATGAAAAAAATAAAAATGATCAAGAACTTGCCAGTCGATGCTTTCGACAGAACAGGTAAAATCAAATTAGCCACAGGCAAACTATTAACACTGGATAACCAAATCGATCCCACCACTGGCACCGTCAAACTCAAAGCGACTTTTGATAATAAAGACGATGCTTTATTCCCCAATCAGTTTGTCAATATTCGTTTGCAAATTGATGAATTAAAAAATGCGCTCGTTATCCCCACGGCTGCAGTACAATTAGGCGCTAAAGGATCGTTTGTCTATCGTTTAAATGACGATCACACAACCAGTATCGTTCCCATTACTACTAGCGCAAATTATCTAGATGAAACAGTGATCTTAACAGGGCTTTCGTTGAATGAAAAAATCATTGTAGAAGGAACAGATAAACTCACAGATGGTATGAAAGTGAGGGTAAGCACCCTCTCTGAGACAACACAACTGCTTCGTGAGAAATCATGAACCCGTCGCGCCCCTTTATTTTACGCCCCATTGCAACTTCATTATTGATGATAGCTTTGTTACTGTCAGGGATCTTTGCTTATCAATTGCTTCCGGTTTCCGCACTCCCTCAAGTCGATTATCCCATTATTCGGGTCTCGACTTTTTTCCCTGGTGCTAGCCCAGAAGTCATGACCGCATTGGTGAGTGCGCCACTTGAACGACAATTCGGGCAAATGCCAGGTCTTAGCCAAATGACATCAACCAGTGCTAATGGCGCATCGCTCATTACTTTACAATTTAATTTAGAAATGGCATTAGATATCGCCGAACAGGAAGTGCAAGCCGCCATCAATGCTGCTTCGGGTTTTTTACCAAGCGATCTACCTAATCCGCCCGTTTACAATAAGGTGAATCCTGCTGATGCGCCTATTCTTACCCTAGCGCTCACATCCGAAACCTTACCTTTACCCCAAGTGCAAGATTTTGCTGAAACCCGCTTTGCTCAGCGCATTTCTCAATTAAAAGGCGTTGGATTTGTTAACTTAAGTGGTGGACAACGAAAGGCGGTGCGCGTCCAAGTGAATCCCACTGCGCTTGCTGCTGTAGGTTTAACCCTTGAAGATGTTCGCAGTGCTATCGACAGCGCGAATAGTAATCAAGCCAAAGGAAGCTTTGATGGCAAAGCCATTGCTTACACGATCAATGCTAACGATCAATTACTTTCCAGCAGCGAATACAGTAATATCATTATTGCTTTTAAAAATAATGCACCCGTTCGTTTATCTGATGTTGCTAACGTCATTGATGGTGCTGAAAATGTGAATCAAGCTGCTTGGATCAATCAAACGCAAGCGGTGATCTTGAACATTCAACGTCAACCCGGCGCCAATGTTATTGAGGTAGTTGATAGCATTAAAGAATTACTGCCACGCCTAGAAGCCACGCTCCCCAATGACGTGAAAGTGATGGTGGTTGCCGACCGAACCCATACCATCCGTGCCTCGGTGAAAGAAGCGCAATTTGAAATGCTGATTGCAATCGCCTTGGTGGTGATGATTATTTTTATCTTTTTGCGCAACTTGCCCGCCACGTTTATCCCAAGTATTGCAGTGCCTTTATCCTTAATCGGCACCTTTAGTATGATGTACTTGTTAGATTTTTCTCTCAATAATTTAACTATTATGGCGCTAACGATTGCTACAGGCTTTGTGGTTGATGATGCCATTGTGATGATTGAAAATATCAGTCGCCACATTGAAATGGGTGAAAAACCCCTCAACGCTGCTTTAAAAGGCGCTAAGCAAATTGGCTTCACTATTATGTCGCTAACAGTTTCTTTGATCGCCGTCATGATCCCGTTGCTCTTTATGCAAGACATTGTCGGTCGTTTATTTCGAGAATTTGCTCTCACTTTATCGATCACCGTTCTCATATCGGCGGCCGTATCGTTAACCCTTACGCCGATGTTATGCGCCAGATTGTTAAAACGCTCTGAAGTGGCTCCCCAGCCGATCCTTAGCTTTTATCGAAAATCGCTCTCTTTTGTACTTGCTCATCAAGCGGGCACTTTGTTGTTCTTTTTAGTTACCCTGTTGTTAATGGGATTTTTTATTTACACGATCCCGAAGGGTTTTTTCCCATTACAAGATACCGGCGCTATTCAAGGGATCACACAAGCTCCTCCTTCTATTTCCTTTACTGAAATGCGAAGCCGCCAAGAAGATCTTGCCAAAGTGATTTTAGAGGATCCTGCGATAGCTACTCTCACTTCGTTTATTGGTATTGATGGCGCAAATATCACTCAAAATACCGGTCGCTTTCAAATAATCTTAAAACCACAAGACCAGCGCAACGAAACTGTGAGCGAGGTGATTAAACGACTTCGACAAAAAACACAAACGCAAACGGGCATCATGCTTTTTATGCAGCCTCTGCAAGATATTACCATTGACGACAAGGTGAGTCGCACTCAATACCAATATAGTATTACAGCACCTACCTTAAAAGACGTGAGCTTTTATACCGAAGAAATGATTAAACAATTATCAGCGTCAAAAAGTTTACGTGATGTGACCAGTGACTTAGAAGACAAGGGCTTGCAAACTTATATTGAATATGATCGCGACACAGCATCCCGCTTAGGTTTAAGTGCACAAATGATTGATAACATTTTATACGATGCTTATGGCCAGCGGCAGATTTCGACGATTTATACACAATTTAATCAATATTACGTGATTTTAGAAGTGATGCCCGATGACAGCGAAGTACAATCTGCTTTAACAAAACTGTATATCAACACCAATACGGGTTCACCTATTCCTTTACACACTTTCACCAAAGTATCACAACAATTAGGTCCGTTGGTTATTCACCGCCAAAATCAGTTTCCTTCTGCCACTTTGTCATTTGATTTGCAAGAAGGCTATGCGCTGGGTGATGCTCTTACTGAGATTGAAAACGTTAAAAATAACATGCATATTCCTTTGCAAGTGCAAACGCAAGTTGAAGGCGCTGCCAAGATTTTTCAAAACGCATTAGCAAATGAAATATGGCTTGTGCTGGCTGCGATTGTCGTTGTTTATATCGTGTTAGGTGTGCTTTATGAAAGCTACATTCACCCTCTGACCATTTTATCGACATTACCCTCTGCGGGATTGGGCGCTTTAATTGCCCTACGCTTAGGGGGGTATGAATTAACTGTCATTGCTTTAATCGGGATCATTCTGCTTATTGGCATTGTGATGAAAAATGCCATCCTGATGATTGATTTTGCGCTTGAGCTTGAGCGTAAAGAACATAAAAAAGCCATCGATGCAATTTATGAGGCTTGTTTGCTGCGCTTTCGCCCGATTTTAATGACAACCCTCGCTGCCATGTTAGGCGCGGTGCCTTTAGCTTTCGGTCAAGGCATGGGACACGAACTCCGTCAACCATTAGGCATTGCGATTATCGGTGGACTCATTCTGAGTCAGCTCTTAACCCTTTATACAACGCCGGTCATTTACTTATTGTTTGATCGTATTCAAGATCACTGGCAATCTCAAGCGTTAAAAGAGGAGGTCGTGTGAGTTTTAGCACCCCCTTTATTCATCGCCCTATTGCAACAACCTTATTAGCCTGTGGCCTTGCTATTTCTGGTATGGTTGCTTTTCATTTTTTAAGCGTTTCAGCTTTACCGCAAATTGAATTCCCCACCATTAGTGTGCAAGCCAATTTGCCGGGCGCCAGTCCAGAAGTCATGGCATCATCTGTAGCAGCTCCCCTAGAGCGGCAATTAGGACGCATTGCCAGCGTAACCGACATGACATCGAGCTCTAGTCGCGGCTCAACACGTATTACGATTCAATTTGATCTCTCACGTAATATCAATGGTGCAGCTCGCGATGTGCAAGCCGCCATTAATGCTTCCAGCAGTCAATTACCAACCGACTTACCTAAAAATCCAACGTATCGTAAAGTGAATCCTGCCGATTCGCCCATTATGATTATTGCTCTCACCTCCGATTACTTATCTCCAGGTGAGATGTATGATATTGCTTCAACCAACCTGCAACAAACCATTTCTCAAGTTGAAGGGGTAGGGCAAGTCGTAGTGGGTGGCGGATCCTTGCCTGCGGTGCGAGTTGAGTTAAATCCAACTGCCTTAAATCGCTATGGTATTTCTTTACAACAAGTACAGCAAACCATTGCCAATGCAAATGCGATGGGGCCTACGGGGCAATTGGTTTCCAATGGTCAAACCAGCAATATTGTGACCAATGATCAACTCTTTACAGCCCAGGAATATCAACCCTTAATCATTCGTTATCAAAATGGTGCCGCTGTGCGCATTAAAGACGTGGGCACTGTCGAGAAGAGCGTGGAAGATCTTCGAAATGCAGGTCTTGCCAACGGCAAACCTTCCGTTGCACTCATCATTTTTAAACAACCCGAAGCAAATGTGATCGAAACAGTTGATCGGGTGCGCAACCTGTTGCCAGTACTCAAAGCGTCGATTGATCCCAAAATGCATTTACAAATTACCATGGACAGAACCACAACCATTCGCGCCTCTTTACATGATGTGGAAGTCACTTTATTTTTATCCATGATATTGGTGATTTTGGTTATTTATTTCTTTTTACGAAACTCCCAAGCAGCACTCATTGCCAGCATTGCATTGCCTTTATCATTACTTGGCACTTTATGTATTATCTACTTATGTGGGTTCAGTTTAAATAATCTGTCTTTAATGGCAATGACCATTGCGGCGGGCTTTGTGATTGACGATGCGGTGGTTGTCATTGAAAATATTAACCGTTATCGCGAAAAGGGTATGAGTGCACTTGATGCGGCGCTTCGTGGCGTCAGGGAAGTTGAATTTACTGTTGTTTCAATGAGTATTTCATTGATTGCCGTTTTTATTCCTATTTTGTTGATGGGCGGCATCGTAGGGCGACTATTAAAAGAATTTTCATTTACCTTGGCCATTGCCATTTTAGTTTCTTTATTAGTGTCGCTTACTGTGACACCCATGCTATTTTCTCGCACTTGGCAGAGCACAAAAAATCCTTCTCCTGCACCGACCAAACGTTCCAGTGTGGAGCGCTTAAAAGATTATTATCGACCAACATTATCTTGGGCACTCTTACATCCTAAATTCATGCTTATGATTATGTTATTAACTATTGTGATTAATCTACTTTTATATATTGTGATCCCGAAAGGTTTTTTCCCTGAACAAGATACCGGGCGTATTGTTGGCAACATTCAGGCCGATCAAAATATTTCCTTTCAAGCCATGAAAGAAAAATTTACGCAATTTGTCGATATTATCAAAAGTGATGAAGCCGTTGCGAATGTAACCGGTTATGTGGGTGGCGGTGGTGCCAGCAACTCAGGCTCTGTGTTTATTGCTTTAAAACCCCATGCTGATCGTAAAGATAATGCGGCAGCGGTGATTAATCGTCTACGAAAAAGCTTAAGTGTCGTACCTGCAGCAACCCTTTATTTACGCTCTGCACAAGATCTTGTCATCGGCGGCCGGCAAGGGAATGCACAATTTCAATATACTTTATTTGCTTACGATTTGGCGACTTTAAACACTTGGGTGCCACGAGTATTAAAAGAGGTGAGCAAGTTGCCAGGCGTTGCTGATGTCAATAGTGATCAACAAAGTAATGGTCTTGAAATGTTTGTGAACATTGACCGAAATACGGCTTCGCGCTTAGGGATCACACCCCAGGTGATAGATAACACGCTCTATAATGCTTTTGGTCAAAGGCAAGTCTCAACTATTTATGCCAATATGAACCAATATCATGTGGTCATGGAAGTCGCTCCTCAATATTGGCAACGACCCCAAACCTTAAACGATATTTACATCGCAGCCGGTGATGGTAGCTTAGTGCCACTCTCTGCAATTGCCACCTTTACCCCCAATAAGACCTTACTTGCTGTTAATCATCAAGGGCAATTTCCCAGCGCCACGCTTTCATTTAATTTATTACCAGGCGTTGCTTTAGGAGATGCAGTGACAGCACTTGAAAATAAAGTGGCGGATATGAAATTACCTTCAGGAAGTGTGATAGGTTCGTTTCGCGGCACTGCGCAAGCCTTTAAAGATTCGCTGGCAAGCGCCCCTTATTTGTTATTAGCCGCCTTGTTAGCCGTCTATGTCGTACTTGGCATACTATATGAAAGTACCTTACATCCAATTACGATTTTATCGACACTGCCATCAGCCGGAATAGGTGCTTTATTAGGGCTTCTACTCACGGGTACTGAACTCAACTTGATTGGCTTAATTGGCATTATTTTGCTTATTGGGATCGTTAAGAAAAATGCCATCATGATGATCGATTTTGCGTTGCATTTACAACGCACTGAAAACATGACAGCCTTTGATGCGATTCATGAGGCCTGCCTCTTACGGTTTCGACCGATTATGATGACGACCATGGCTGCCATTTTTAGTGCTATCCCATTAGCGATTGGGTTTGGAGTGGGAGCAGAGCTCCGTCAACCGTTAGGTATTTCTATTATTGGTGGACTCCTCTTTAGTCAACTATTAACACTTTATACCACACCCGTCATTTTTCTTTGTTTTGAAAATGCTAAAGCGCGTACAACTTCGTTTTGGAATGAACATACCTGGCACAGCCCTAAAGAGGGGTTATCATCATGAGATATTTTTATTCTGTTTTAGCTTTGTGCACATTATTAGTCAGTGGTTGCACCATGGGGCCCGATTACGCCAAGCCACCCGAAATCTGTGTGCCCAACACTTATAAAGAAGCCCCAGAAGGCTGGAAAATGGCCACCCCGCAAGATGATTGTGATCGTGGTAGCTGGTGGATACCTTTTCATGATCCTATTTTAAACGCCCTGATGAATAAAGTCGCGATTTCTAATCAAACCATTATTCAAGCAGAGGCACAATATCGACAAGCTCTCAGCTTAGTTCGTCAAGCTCGCGCAGCCTATGCGCCTACAGTCACCACAACAGCTGATGTTTCTCGCAATAAAACATCAGATTTTAACAATTTAAATAGCGAATCAGGTAGCAACTCTGATTTTGGCGATCATGTGACCAATAATTTCCACTATACGTGGGATGCACTCTGGGAGCCTGATCTTTGGGGAAGCGTGAGTCGCAATGTTGAAGCAAATGTTGCATTAGCCGAGGCAAGCAAAGCACAACTTGCTCTCACGACCTTGTCTATGCAAGCCACCCTCGCACAAACCTACTTTCAATTACGTGGTTTAGATGGCAATCAACGCGTCTTGGATAATACTTTGCAAAATTACCAGAAATTATTAAATATCACGCAGAACCGTTATAACGTGGGTGTAGCATCAAAAGGCGATGTACTACAAGTGCAAAGTCAATTAGAACAAGCCCAGGTTGCCGCCATTGATAATCGGATTAATCGCGCAATTTACGAGCATGCGATTGCTGTACTCATGGGTGAGCCACCGGCTCATTTTAGTTTGCCGTCATGTGAGTGCGCTTATGAAGTACCCTTTATTCCAGTCGATCTACCATCAACCCTGCTTGAACGAAGACCTGATATTGCACAAGCTGAACGGCAAGTTGCCAGCGCGAATGCGCAAATTGGAGTGGCCATTGCGGCCTATTTCCCTGTGCTTACTCTTTCTGGAACCTATGGCTATAACACAAATAGCTTTCCCAAACTGTTCACAGGACCTGCGAGTTTATGGTCTTTAGGTTCGCAATTGGCACAAACCTTGTTTGATGCCGGCTTAAGAGAAGCCAATGTATTAAACGCACGCGCCAATTTTGATGCAACCGTTGCCAATTATCGACAAGTTGTGTTAACCGCCTTTCAAGATGTGGAAGATAATTTAGCAACTCTGCGCATTTTAGAAAAGGAACTCGCAGCGCAAGAGCAAGCCTTAAAAACCGCCAACCAATCGTTGAAGCTCATTATGAATGAGTATCAAGCGGGCACCAAAGGGTTAACCGATGTACTCACTGCTGAAATTACGGCCTATACAGCCGAACAAGGAGCGAATGACGTTGCTTACCGCCGCTTTATTGCAGCAGTAGGGCTGATAAAGGCACTGGGCGGAGGGTGGAATGCCACGCTTTGAAAGCTTGCCTACGATATACTTGCCTATGATACAATAGGATTTATTTTTGATTTACCTTGGCTTGGGTGTGATAATGAATGCTGGACCTTCTGAAAATAATCCTATTGAGCTTATTCAAGAAATCCTCCGTATGATACGTGTTGGGTGCCGCAATGAGCGTTGCGAGATCAAAAAGGGAATCATCACTTATCATGATTCCAACATACAAGCTTTGAATTTGGCTATATCGAAATTTGAAACGACCCCAAACCCTGGACATTTTGACAACATTCAAGACGCATTATCAATCTGCAAACAACAGGGTAAACAATGTTTCGATTACTCTGCTATTGAATCAATGTTCACGACAATTGCTAAATTACAATCACAACATCAACCAGAATCCAAAAATAGAATGTAAATAAAGGGGGGATATCCCCCCTATCTCATTTCTTTTGAACTCTCCTCACCTTTAACCAGTCAAATACATAGCAAGGTTTATGCATGGTATTGGTATGCCCAAGTTCAAGTCGAGTGTGTGCGCAGTGACATTAAGCACCTGGGGAACCCACCAAGGTGGTGGAAATGGTATGATGCATTATTTGGATAAAAAGCTATTTGGCGGGAACGTTGGGCATGCTTCTTTATCAGTCACTTTTCCTGTCAATGCTGAAACCACCGAATGGATCCGCCAGTACTGTATTGATCCTGCAATCCCATTTGAAAAACAAAAAATAGTGACCAGAAAAGCAGCGCTTGATACCCAGGGAAAGTATTCCCAACATCAGGATATCGTACATGAAGAAGAGGTCTATACCGTCAATTTTAGCTGGTTTCCAGGTGATATTGGATATACTTTATCACCTTCTTTAAACAACGATAGCATTAATGAAAGAGAAGGTGTGGCGGCGGAAATGGCACCTCGCTTTCGCGAATATTTGGGACAAGAACAACGGATCCATAGAGGAAAACTTGGCGAACAAACTATTCATTATGGTGTGAAAGACATTGCACATGAGAGCTCACTAAACGAAGATCAAAAAGCGATGCTTCACATACGAGCAACACAAAATCGACTGATGCTATCAGATGCAAGTCTACATGTCATCAGCAGCAAACTTGATACAATAAGTGATAAATTTAAACAATTGAATGAACGCAAAACTCAACTTGCAGATAAAGATAATATCATCGCCAATCACAATCAAACTTTACTAACCATTCTGAGAATCAAGAATGATCTCGAAACTGATACGTTTTCACCTGCTCACTTGTCAACACAGCAAAAGGCTGTTTTAGAACAAGCTCTTGGTGCTAAATTAGAGACATTTGCTCATGGGAGCCAAGCTGAGCGATCAGCCTTTATCTCCAAAATCAAAGAAACGGAAATCAAACTGCGCAATGGAATCACTCAGTTGCAAAACGATTCCATAGAGAAGATAGAAAAAGAATACGCCAATCTAGGCCAATTAACATCAAACACATTAATGGCGCTTGATAAAGAACTTCCATCATGGCGCCAAGACATTCAATATCAAACAGGACAAAATCTCAATGAAACTCAATTAGCAAAACTTACAAAGCTCGTTGAACAGAAGAGTAAACGTAATACCGTACAATCTGAACAACTCATTCAGCAATCAAACGATCTTGCTGTCAAGCTAAATTCTAATAATGCTTTAAAAGTGGCAGAATTGAATAAGTTGATTAGCGCCAAGGAACAAGAATTTAAAGAAGTGAGTTATTTAATTCTCGGGAAACCATTAGCAAAAGATTTGCATCTTCGAGCCTTAATGATTAACAAGGAAATTAAAAAACTACAAAGTGAAGCCGTCGACCTCAAAAAGACAGATAACTATCAATATCACTATCTTCAAAGCAGGGTTATACCTGATTGGCAGAAGCTTGCAAATAATCTAGATGAACTGCTCAGCTCAGCTCAGATCAAGACGCCTTTAGCAATTCTGATGGCTCAGCACCCCTTTCATCCAAAATGGTAAGCATCTTGGATCAGGCATTCGAATATTTAATTGATAAAGATAAACTTAAAGGCTCTGCCCAAAAAAAGCTACGGGCAGAAATTGGCTGGCAAAATAATCATATTGCGCCTCATGATCGATTATACAATCGGATTACGCGCGAGGAAGCAATCGCACTTAAGGATTACGTAAAACAACAAATAATTGCCAATAAGGAAAAAGCGCTTGCTATTCAACCTGCTACAAAAAGCATTGAACAAGCTGATTTTGACCGTTATTTAACCACGGGAACTCCTCCTGATGACGTTGTTCGCATGCAAATTGATCAATCTGCTGGTTTTACTGAAGGTCATCCTGATGGCATGAATATTGAAGCCATGTTAAAAGAAATGCATGCTATAACAACAGAAGATAAAGCTTTTGATCTCAACTCTAACAATTGTTCTGTTACCGTCGGGCGTATCTTGGCTGCAGGGGCTAAAGGTGAGCATCTTAAAGCACAGTTTGAAAATAGAGCTTTAGGTGCGATAGGCAACCCGCAAAAAGTACTTAATAATGCTCTACGATATTTGGACGCAATGAAAAATCCTAAAGATTCTTTTATAAAAAAAATGACAAGAACCAATCCACTTAAAGCAGCAAAGGGCTGGTGTACTAAAACCCTATTTGTTGATAAGAAGGCCTCCACAGAGAAAAAAGTACTTGCAGGCATTGCTGCAGTACCCATTGCTATTGCACAAGGTACTATCACCGGCTTAAAAAAGATGGCTACCCCTGTTAAATCATTGAATGAACTTGTGAACTTTAATCGTTACGCACAATCACGACCTTCTCTTGGATTTAAAATTGGAGCAGCAGTGGTCAGTGCTCCAGCATTTGCTGTTTTAGCCATTCCTGCTGCTATTTCGGCAGCTACAAGCAAGGCATACAGTGCTTTTGGCTCTCTAAGTAAATCTTTTTCTAAGCAACGTCAATCTCATTTATCTGATAATGTTGATCTTGAACATGCCGCTATAAGCAAAGGTCTTACCATTGAAAAAAATCTTCAGTCTGCACTGAACGATACGATTATCATTAAAGCAAATAATCTTAAAGAGGCATTATTACAGTTTAAAAAGGCTTTAGATACTCAGAATGGACCTGTTGTATTAGATAAGCAAACAGAAAAAGCGGTTATTAAGCAAATTAGGAAAATAAAGGATCCTGCTAAACAAGAAGCGACTTTAAAAGAATATGATGCACTCTGTCAACAATCCATTGCGAGAATCATTGCTATCCAACAATCTATTTTGGTAGCTGAGACTGCGCAAAATCCTGATGCATCCCAACCTAGTCAACCTCTTCCACCAGCTGCACCCCAACCAGATGATCTGATATTAGTACAACCTGCACAATTTACTATGCAACAACAATTTTATTCGGTCATGCCTATTTTAGGAATGGAATTAGCACAGCAAATTGACAGCTACAGTGATTACGAACCTCCCATAATGCAATCTCAGACAGATCAAAATTCTTCTGGTCTTCCAAAAACGGTTAATGCAGCAGCTGTCGCAAGCAACGATGGTTATCTTGCGAGTAAAACTGAACGTGATTATATTATTGATTTTTTCCATAAAAATCCCGATGCAAAAGAACTACGCAATGCAATTTTCCCAGATGATCACCCATTAAAAGGACAGCCAATCTGCGAGGCTTTTAAGGATAACCACGGTAATATTTACGTCATGAATGAAGCCATATTAGGAAAAGGCGGCTTCGGAACGGTTAAAGTGATACAAGCGATTGAAACACCAAATCCTGATCAAGGTGTTGTCGCAAAAGAATTTTATGTGGTCAAAATTCAAGATGTTGATAATGAAGATCCTGATCGTACATTGAATGCTATTCAAGGTGAGATGAATGTCAGTGCGCAATTTGGATTGCATCTGGGTCAAATGATTATAGAGCATGAAGTTTTAAAGCAATTACCAA
Organism: Uncultured Candidatus Berkiella sp.; assembly: GCA_964594635.1. GTDB lineage: Bacteria > Pseudomonadota > Gammaproteobacteria > Berkiellales > Berkiellaceae > Berkiella. The sequence continues at coordinate 211,170 of CAZQMV010000004.1, read as the reverse complement.
AATATGAATTACAAAGTTCAGCAGCAGCCAGCGCTCCTTTGCAAACACAAAAAACCGAATCTTCTACTTCTGCTCAACCGCCAGAAATCGAAGCGGCTGCTTTTGTTCCTAAAGAGGATGCCGTATCTTTTGTCCCCGAAGACGATGCCGCATCTTTCGTCATCAAAGATGATGCGGCATCTTTCGTCATCAAAGATGATACCGCAACTTTTGTCCCCCAAGAGGAGTCAACGCTTCCAGCCTCAACAGAAGAACAACCAACTGCTGCTGGTTTTTGGGCACTCTATAAATCACCACCAGTTCAACAACCTAAAGTGAAGGAAAAGCATACATTAGAATATTACGCTGATTTACAACCCGCAGTAGCCAACGTTGATGCCGATCAAGATCTGAGCTCATTTGATACTTTGAAATTTTTAAATTTATTTGAAAAAATGACTGCGCAAGTTGAAATGGTTCATGCTAAAGGTGTGCTTCATAGAGACATTAAAGCTGAAAACTTCTTATATGATCCTAAAAAAGATGAAATGCGACTCATTGATTTTGGTTGCTCTAAACAGATAAGTGATCCCACGATAAGCACACCCAAAAAGATGTGTATTGGTAGCGCTGCCAATTTTAGTCCTGAGCATTTTCATTCTGATTACAAACAAAATATTTCTACGAAACAAGATATTTATGCTTTAGCAAGAACATTTACCTTACTTATGGCCAAAGATATGCTAAAACTGAACCCTAGTGCGTATAAAGATGGTCTGCCAACTCCTGCTGTTCCAAGTGAAATTCAAGAACAAATTACCTCAAGCTTTATGGAAAATTTCCGCTTCAATAATACAAATAATGATCCACGTGCAAAAATCATTAATCAAATGTTAGATCTCATGCATGAAATGATGGATATGCGCGTTAACAATAGGCCAGAAGCGAGCGATGTCCGTCTTCGCTTGCAAGGTTTAATAAACGAATACAAACTTGTTGTAGCGGCAGAAAAGGACAAACAAGATATCGCGACGTCTAATCCACAACCTGTTATTCAAGACGCCGTGACGACACCAGCTCCCCAAAGACAACCTTCTCTTATGGAACAGAACGTAAAACGTAATTTATATCTGCTCGATAAACTAGCGAGTCGACATCCAGATAGCCAACTTTTAATCAATTATGCTAAGCAAGGAATTAGCGATGCTCATGATGTTGACCAAGCCATGTCTCGGTTATTATCCGAACTCTCAAAATCAAAAACGCCTAAGAATCCAAAGGAATTCACAGCAGATCTGGTCAGAACGTTTGAGCAAATGAAAAAAACACCGCCAGCACAAGTTGCTGCATTGACTCAACAAAACATAGCCCCAGTCTCTTCTCAAAGTGACGCAAATAGTGATCAAGCTAGGCCTCTAGCTTTAACGTCCCGTTTTGAAAGTAGCCGGAATCACTCGCAACCCATGATAGCTAACCCAGACAAAGTTGCACTGTCTAAACAGGTGGAAGCGAATTTACATAAACTAGATGAACTTGCACAGCGTTTTTATGTAGATGGCGACACTTCAAAAGTTCCAGCTCTCGTGAAGTATTTTAAAGGTGAATTAAAAGGCTCGCCCAATGTTGATGCAACGATGAGCCGATTGCTGAACGAAATGGTGGACGATAAACGTTTTAAGAGTAAAGATGAAAGTCCCTCTTTTAAAGAAGCGTTGAAGGAAATTTTCAACGAAATGAAAAAATCGCCTAAAAATAGCGAAGATAAAGAATCAGCTGTTGCAATTAGAATAACCTGACCATGCAAGGAAACAAACACATGATGGAAGGCTCAATAAATCAAGATGTGAGCACATTATTCAATCACTATCGAACCAGCCTATTACACAATTTTTCGTCTGCGCAATTTTTGGAAAACATAACACGTGATTCTAAAGAATGCTTAACAGCGATCCAAAATCAATTAGCGATCAATAAAGCCTTGCAAGATCTGCACTACACTCAACTGGGTCAAAATAGAGAAAGTGCTATGGACTGGGATGAAATTTCCAGAACATTATATCTTTTTCAAAAACTCAAGGCGCAATACGGTGCAACTTTTGTTGCCCAAAAGGGGACTGAGGGTATTTTAGGAGATTTAATCACTTCATTAGCCAAAAGTTGCGGTGATCCCTCGATGGCAACTGATCCCAATAAGCGTCAGTATAATCCATTAGACAGCAAAAAAATTCGCACACGAAAAACTGCTTTACGTGCACTTTTAGACGATGCACCAGATACAAAATTTGGCAGTTGTTTACACCCTGGCGCACCCGAAGTGTATGGCAATGGAAAGTCATTCTCCGCAAGAGAATTATTAGCTTATTTTATTCTAGCGGCAAGCGATCCAAATATGCCACTCCAGCCCGAATTAGAAGCACAAAGGGAGCAGTGCCTTAAAGAAGAAATGTTAAATGTTGTAGAAAATTTGGCAGACATTCGTCGTGGTCATAATAATGAGGGCGACCTTCGCGGTAAAGATGATCCTATTGATGAACCTACTTGTTTTCCCGGCTTAATCGGGCGGATCGGCAATATGCATCTGCATAATCAAATCACTGCTCTAGAAGAATTTAAATCGCCATCAGATCATTTTAAAAGAAAAATGCAGGCATTTATCATTTCACAATTTGCACATCAACCACCCGAAGTGGAATTTAACATTATCAATGCGATATTTTATCGGATCAATAACGTCGAAAAGCACCCGACTAATCATGCCGATGATATCTTTGTCGATCAACTCTTAACCACGGAAAACCTTGCTGCATTTATCAATGAGTTAACGACTGATTTTGGCGAACTTGATAATAATCATCTTAAAATGGCAACGCTTACTTATATTGATGAAGTGTTTCACTTGAAAGAACGCATCGAACAAACTTTACTAGAGCGCCTAGAAGCCATTGCTAATGAAAATATTGTGCATGCGGTTAGAAAATCCATAGAAGCTGAATTAGAAAATGAAGGGTTCACTCATAATGCTATCAATAAACTCGGCGTTATTATGAAGGAGCTCTCTCTCTTAACGGAAGATATTCGTCGCTTGTCTAACAGCAAGCTTGCATCTTTACATGACATAAGTAACGTACAAGCACGATGGCAAGCGCTGAAAGCAGAACATGGGCGCTTAACTCATGAACAAGCAATGTTATCAAACAAGGTTTTAAATGAAGTTGATACGCGCTTGGCTGCTGCATTAAACAGATATGAACAAATTTACTTTAGCAATAGAGGTAAAGAAACTAAAATACAAGTAGACAAAAATAACAAAGATCAATTTTATCCCTTTTGGTTTTCAAAATCTAAGCTACACTTTGAAGATCTGAATATTCAATGTCAATTAGGTGCTTACGAATTTTCTGAAATGTTCACCTTCTCACGCCAACAGATATTGTTAGAACAATGTATTGAAGGGCTTAGGCGTTCACATATTTTGAATACTCAGAATCTCAAAAAATATAAGCGTGATCTCGCTTTACAGATCGAACGCCACATTGATGCATTAAATCAATTTGATGACTCTGACAAGGAAACACTCTTAACACTAAAAGCGACAAAAAATGAATTTTTGGCGGCCATTGAGCAGTTTGTTTTACTATTTAAAAATGATTTAAAAGACTGGCCACTTGCCGATGTTGATCAGCAATTTTTGGTAAATACTTTACTTAGCAATCAGGCATTATTGGTCGATGCAGGTATGGATGAAAAAACGGTTTCTCTTTTCACTAAAATCCATCGTTCAATAAAAGAAGTCGATGTCTATGTAACACAATACGAAAGCTCTCTCAATACAACACCAAAACGCGGACAATTACATTCGCTCAAACAACACAAATCAGTAGAATCGAAGCAATTATCACCCTTTGAAATTCAAAAAGCACAACACTATCTCATGGCTCACGCCGGCAATGCAGAGATATTAAGACTAGCTTCGCTCTTAAAACCAGGGATTTTAGTCAAAATTGATCCTGCGCCTTCTGATCCAGTTCTGGTTAGCTTTGTCGATCCTTTTGATAGTACATTTAATCGTAGCACTCAAATTCCTTTATCTCTTTTAAAAGAATATGCAGAATATGATAAGAAATTGCGCAAATCACTAGCACATGAAGTTGATGTGGTTTTGCGAGGTTTTTGTGAACTGGACGATATTAATGATGCAGATCGTCAAAGTTTTCAGGATCTGTTTTTAAAACAATTGTGCTGGCACAAAGACAATAATTCTGCGTTTTTTGCTGCTATATTAACAAGACAAAGTAGTCAAGACTTAACAGCTCTGTTAAAATCGTTGACTCTCTATCCAGAAGATCACCCTTATCAAACGTTGAGTGAACCTCTTATTGCTGCAAAATTTAAATGGAAGCAACAATACGAATCTACTCATCCTGAACAAGCGCAAGAAGCATGGGAACAATTGCAAGTTACTTTGGCACAATGCTCATTGGACGGTGATGTGCAAAAGGTTTACCGATTGGGCAAATAAATTATATACTCAATTTTGGCTTATCTTGAGGTGGCTGCACCTGGAAGAGTTTTTCAGTTGCCATGTGCTTTTGAACTTCAGCATACACTTCAATGGTTTTAGGATTACCTGCCACTCGACACGCTTTTTCACCAAATTTTGCTTGAATTGCCTTCACCGCTGCATCCATTTCTTTTTGATCCTTGAAGACCAAGTAGTCGCCGGATTTACCTTGAAATTTTGTAAATGTCCCTTTCTTAAGTGCATCGTTTAAAAGTATCTCCGGTGACACAGATACTGAAGGAGCAGCAGTAGCAGAATCACGCCCAGGCACAATGGCTTTTGGTCTTGTAGTCGGGGCAAGTGCTTCAAGGGTTGGTGGTAATTCAGATGGTTTTGTTGTAACCGGTGACACGACAGAAACAGTTGCTGCTGCAGTAGTTGATGCTGCAGTAGTTGATGCTGTCAGAGGGATTTTCATATATTCTTTGACATTATCGGTTAAGAACTCAATCGTTTTAGCCCTACCTGCAATCCTCACCGACTTATCACCAAATTGCTTAATGAGAGCATCAAAGGCTTTTTGCTTTGCCTCTTCAGAAGCAAACTCCATATACGTTTTGCCTAACTGAGGTGCTGAGTTAAAAGTGACTATTTTCCCGACATCCACGCCCAACTCTTTTGCTGAAGGCACTGCGGGTTTAGCTAATGGAGCTGAGGATACCGGCGCAGTAACAGGCACTTGAGGCACCACGGGTGAAACCTGTGTTACATTTACTCTTAATTGATCTTGCATGGCTTTTTTATTACAGGTGACTTTCGTATAGCGATCTGCTTCGCTATAAACCTCATCTAATACAGCGGGGGGAAATCCCAGATCGAGCTGCACTTTGTTATCTGTAAAGAGCTTTTGAATATTTGGATGATTTAATACTAGGGTCATTTCACCTAAGCTATGAAAGCCTTGTTTAATATAAACTGCCATAAACGTTTTAACAATATTATTTACATCTGTTTGCAGTTCTGGGTCGCCTTTATGCTCTCTCATATATTCTGTTAATAAAGCAGATAAGGTAAATGTGGTCCCAGAAATAGAATTAATAAAGGGGACGCTCGCATTGGTTGCTGAGAAGCCTCGATCTTTGGAAGCGTCAACTTTAAATCGATCGGCAATCCTACTTTGCATGTCTCTGTCAGTGATCAAGTCATAAAAATTAGGCGTAATTGCTTTCATGATACCTACATTTCGACTAGCCACTTTCTTGTCTTTGGAGGCAGTTGATTTTTCAAAACGATCTTTATGAGAGTAGTCTTCAACTACACCTTTCAAGCCTATTTCAATATTATCATTCAGCTTACAGATGTTTAGAATATTGTCTCTTGCTTCTTCAAATGACTGCCCAGTATTTTGGAGTGGGGTTTTTATACCCATTTTTTTCATAATAGGAACCAGTTTTGCTACACTCGCATAAGCCTTTGTTTTTACCAAACTACTCTCTAGCTTTTCAGCTAATCTTGTTTCAATAAAGCGTCGATTATGGTTTGCATCGGGATCATCTTTTAACGTTGCAGCTCTGCTTGTTATCAGAGTGGCCATTTCAGGAGTCGCTACGGCGGGATAGTCTGTTAGCACTTTTGCAATCAGCTTTTTGGCATACACATAATTGCCATTTGCATGATTTTCTCGAATTTGCTTGATAATATCTAATGCCTTAGGTGCTTTGGCAGCATTACTTTCAAGATAACCCATGGATAAAACGATATATTCTGAAGAATCTAGATTGTTGGCTTTAAGGGCATTGGCATATTCACTTTCTACCGTTCTTCCCAGTTTTTTGGGTCCCTTTTTCATAGGTGCGCCTGCTAGTATTAAATGTTAATACTGTTAAGAGCACTTATTAAAGGCTAAAGTTCCCGACCTATTACCAAAAACCAATTAAAAAAATCAGGATTTTGAAGTAAATTTACCTTCTTTACCGCTTATCAAGCGTTCAATATTACTACGATGACGCCAGAGGGTCATTAACGCTAAGAAAGCTAATACAACAACATAACGCTTATCTAAAAATCCCCAACCGAAAAAAGGCACTGCACTGATGGCAATTAAAGCAGAGAGCGATGAATAGCGTGTTAAAATAAAAACACCCAACCAGGTAAAAATAAAAATACTGCCTAAGGTTAACGATAAACCAAGTAATCCCCCCACCGCAGTAGCAACTCCCTTGCCGCCTTTGAACTGAAAAAAGATCGGATAAATGTGACCTAAAACGGCAGCTAATAAAACGGCACTAATGATCCAAGGATTGGCAGTAAACAGTTTAACGGCAAAAACAGGCAACCAGCCTTTGACGATATCTCCGAGCAAGACTAAAGCAGCTGCCAATTTTCCACCAAGACGTAATACATTAGTGGCCCCAGGATTGCCTGAACCTTCCATTCTAGGGTCGGGTAAACGCATCACTTTGCAAATCAGGATAGCGCTGGAAATGGATCCGATTAAATAAGCACCGATAACACCGAGGATCAGAATAATGAATTGCATAGCCACCCTTATTTTATTAGCAGGCCGCCATTGTAGAAGGCTTTGAAACAGAATGCTAGGTATAAGTTAGCTGTCATTATTTTTGTTGTTAGCGTGCTTTTGCGATATTATCCGCAATTAGGCTGTTATTGATTGAGAATGCGGTTTTATGGACACCATCACGCTTAGCGACATTACCTTATCCACCCTTATTGGCATTCATGCTTGGGAGCAACGTGTTCCACAAAAATTACGGCTCGATATTACCTTTCAAACGGATGCAGCCAAGATTGGGGCAAGCGATACGATTGAAAAGGCAATTGATTATGAACGCGTCGTGCAAGTGATCACTGAATTTACCAAGTCACATCATTGTCAATTAATTGAAACATTTGCAGATAAATTAGCTCATCACTTATTAGCGATTTTTCCAACAACCATGGTTGCCTTGTCATTGCATAAACCAGGTGCGCTCAAAGAAGCTAAAAACGTGAGCATTCATCTCACAAGAAGTCGCTAATGCTAACACCTTCTGATCTTGCTATTGCCCACCAAGCCAAGCTGTTGACAACAATTCAGGATGCCTGTCAGCAGCACGATGGTAAATTATCCTTTGCTGATTTTATGGCGCTTGCTTTATATGCGCCCGGATTAGGTTATTACAGCGCGGGTCTTACCAAATTAGGTGTAGAAGGTGACTTTGTCACAGCTCCTATGATCTCACCCTTGTTTTCACAAGCGCTTGGTTCACAATGTCAGCAAATATTAGCGGCACTTGGCGTGCAAGCTTCTATCATAGAGCTTGGCGCAGGCACCGGCTGCATGGCAAGTGATATCATGCATTTTCTGGCCAAACAGAATGCCTTACCAAAACAGTATTTTATTTTAGAAGTCAGTGGTGATTTAAGGGCGCGTCAGCAAGCTTATTTACAAAGTCATTGCCAAGAACATTTTAACCGTTTTGTATGGTTAGATAGTCTACCCAAACAACCCTTTAAAGGTATTATTCTGGGTAACGAAGTGATTGATGCCATACCTTGCCATCTCTTTAAAATCGATGGATCTCAAAAGGTTCTTGAAGGATTTGTGCACTTTGTGAATGATAAAGCAGAGCTTCTCTTTGCTACACCTTCATCAAATGGATTGATTGAAGCAGTACAATCCCTACAAGAACGTTTAGATGAACCGCTGCAAAGTGGCTATACTTCTGAGATCCATTTGCAATTAAATGCTTGGATAGCAAGCCTTAGTGCTTGCTTAGAACAAGGGGTGATGCTATTTATCGATTATGGTTTTCCAAGTCATGAGTATTATCATCCGTCTCGTTATATGGGTACACTCATGTGTCATTATCAGCATCACGCTCATGCTGATCCCTTACAATACATTGGTCTGCAAGACATCACAGCCCATGTCGATTTTACCGCATTGGCTATTGCTGGTGTGCAAAGCGATCTCGAATTGGTAGGCTTTACCCATCAAGGTGCTTTCTTAATCAACAATGGTATTACAACACTCGCAGATATGGCGTCAACCAATACACAACGTTATGCTGTCTCACAACAAATACAAAAACTGACCCACCCACATGAAATGGGCGAGTTATTTAAAGTGATGGCATTAAGCAAAGGACTCATTGAACCGCTGCTAGGTTTTGTTTTATTTGATCAGCGGCATCGATTGTAAATAGCTACTTATCAATATACGCCATTTGTTGTTCACTATATCGCGGGCCAGACGTTTTACCTCGTGGGAAAGCTTCTTCTAACATGGCAACATCGGTTGCGGTTAATGTGATTGACAGCGCTTCTAGATTTTCAGTCAGATATTTTTGACGCTTCGTTCCCGGGATCGGTACAATATCCGTGCCTTTAACGAGCACCCACGCTAAAGCAATTTGCGCGGGTGTTGTATGTTTTTCTTTAGCGATTTCTTCAATCACCGATACAGCGCGTTGATTCGCATCAAAGTTGTCACCTTGGTAACGCGGATCAATTTTACGATAATCATTACCCGTATATTCTTCGGCGCGTTTCACTTGCCCGGTTAAAAAGCCACGCCCAAGCGGTGAAAAAGGCACTAATCCAATCTGTAATTCCCGAAGGAGCGGGATCATTTTCTCTTCAAGCTGACGTTCCCATAGTGAGTATTCGCTTTGTAAAGCACTGATAGGGTGAGTGGCATGGGCTTTTTTGAGCGTTTCCGCACTTGCTTCTGAAAGGCCTAAAAATCTCACCTTTCCTTCTTTAACCAATTCAGCCATTGCACCAACCACTTCTTGAATGGGAACCGCTTTATCCACACGATGTTGATACAATAAATCGATGTGATCGGTTTTTAAACGACGCAACGATCCTTCTACTGCTTGTTTGATATGTTCAGGTCGGCTATTTAGCCCCACCATTTTGCCATCTTGAATATCAAATCCAAACTTCGTTGCGATAATGACCTCGCTACGACGGCCTTTAAGCGCATTGCCCAGTAACTCTTCATTGGTATAGGGACCATAGACTTCTGCGGTATCAAAAAAAGTCACACCCAACTCAATGGCACGATGAAGTGTTTTTATCGATTCAGCATCATCTGGAACGCCATAAGATTGGCTCATTCCCATGCAACCTAACCCCATGGCGGAAACTGCCAGCCCTTGATTACCGAGTTTTCGTTTAATGATCACGATGTTCTCCAACTTAACTTGTCGTTTAAAATAATGGTATTATTAGACAACAAAAAGTGTACGAAGAACAGTTTGATAAGGTAAAATGATGCAACAGCTCCCTTTTCAAGTGATTGACTTAACCCATTCACTTAACCCCAACATACCGACCTGGAATGGTCATTGCGGCTTTGCTCATCAACGAATACTGGATCATGATCCCCATTTACGCTATTCATTTCAAACACATCAAATCAAAATGATCGAGGGCATTGGTACCCATTTAGATGCACCTTTACATGCTTTCAAAAGTGCAAGAGACGTGGCATCACTTGATTTGAATGAGCTTATTGCCAAAGCTGTGGTCATTGATGTATCACAAAAAGCACATGAGCACTATGCGGTTTCACCCGACGACATTATGGCATTTGAAAAGGCTCATGGCCGCATTGAAGAAGGTTGCTTTGTCATTGTGAATACTGGCTGGTCTCAATATTGGTTAACGCCCGCTCGTTATCGCAATGATTTAATTTTCCCTTATATTTCAGCTGCTGCAGTGGAGCTGTTGGTCCATGAAAGAAATGTGGCAGGACTAGGCGTCGATACACTATCACCTGACTGCCCCAAAAATGATGAATATCCTGTGCACAACATTGTATTAGGCGCTGATAAATACCTTGTTGAAAATATCGCTAATGCCCATCTTCTACCACCTACTGGCAGTTATACTTTTGCCTTACCCATGAAAATACAAGCGGGAACTGAAGCACCCATTCGCTTGATAGGTTTACAATTTAAATAGAGATTAAGATGCAATTTACGATTCGACAAATAGAACCAAAAGATGTTGCAACGGTTTATAATTTGCTCATTGAATTGGCACTCCATGAGCAAATTAAAGATAAACTCAAGCTAACACCCGAACAAATGCAACACGATTTTTTTTCGTCAAATGCCGACTGGCATGGCTTTGTGGTCGCGAATGAAGAGGTTGGGGTAATTGGTTTTAGTTTATTTACCATTGCAAATATTAATCGCTCTTATAATACGTCACCCATGCTTCACATTGATGATCTGTATATCAAACCTGCCTTTAGACAATATGGTCTTGGTAAACGCTTATTAGGAGCCATTGGGAATATTGCCAAGGAATGCGGCATTGATCGTGTCGAGTTATGGTGCCTTAAAGACAACCAGCTTGGGCAAGCATTTTATCAAAAATGTGGTGCTGAAAAGCTAAATTACTTGGATGTTTACTGCTTAACCGTCGATAATTTACTGCAAACTATTTAGTAATAGGTCAAACCAATTGAACTTTTTTCATGCAATTCCGCTCTCATTAAGATAAGCATTATCTTATGAGGACGCTGTATGCCGCGCGTTCATAAAAAAATTGCCCATAAAGAGGCTCAAAGAATACTTCATAACCAGTCGTTACTCAGCGAAGATGACCGGCGTTTAGTGGAACAAATTCGTCAAGAAGTGAAGCTTATTCAAGAGCAAGCATTGCCTTTTGTGCAATCTAGCCAGCGTTTGACAGAAGAAAATTTATTACATGAACAAGCAGCTATTAATGTCCGATTTGCATTGCAGTCAATTACCGAGGCACTTCAAAATTTATCGGAAGGTTATAGCAGTGTAGACCAAACTTTACATGCATTGTTAGCTTTTGGTGATGATGTAAATACCATTGATGATTTACTAACTAGCTTTAACCTTGATGCCGATGATCTCGAAAGTCCAAGTAATAAACAGAAAGTCATCAACAAATTGAAAGAGCTTGAAGTTGATGAACAGGCAAACGTTTTTGCAGCAGATGTAAAATCTGATCTCCTTTATGAACATTTATCAAAAGCAACAGAGCAAATTAATATTTACTCTGCCAAAATAGCCCAGCTGCAAACTGCGCTGGGTGTTACATTTGAAGTCAATGACAATTTCGAGTTAACCAAAATTAGCAAAGGCAAACACGGGCCTGAATTCTCTATTATTTTCACCAAAAATGAAGAAGAGATCCACCCCTATATTTTATATCGGGGTAAAGAATACGAAGGCAAAGTCCGGCAATTGGGAGAAGGCGGATTTGGTAAAGTCAAATTAGCGCAAGATTATATGACGAATGAATTGGTTGCCGTGAAAGTACAGCTAATCTCTCATTTACCCGAACATGTTTTACAAAAGGAAAAAAAGATATTGCAAGAAATGGATCAGTTTAAGGGAACCGTTCAGCGCAGTGAAAAAGATTATATCGTGCAAGAATTACATTATGGCAGCGAATTAGAATCTTTAGTTAAGGAAGGCGAGGTGAGTGAAATCGCTTCACTCAATATGTTAAAGCAAGCGGCAACTGAACTCCAAAAAATGCATGACAAGAACAAGATCCATCGCGATATCAAATTAGAAAATTTTATCTGGGATAACGAAATGTCTAAATGTGTTTTAATTGATTTTGCTTTTGTTGAAAATATTCAAGATGATGAAATTATCTATCTTCGAGATGAGGCGGGTTCGCAAGCTTATTTATCACCTGAGGCACAAGAGGGTAACTATAGTAAACGTTCAGATATTTATGCCTTTGGGATCCTCATGAAAGAGGTGCTTGAAAAGCATCCCTCACTTTATCAACAACTGGAAAATGAGATAAACAAGCTGACAATGAAAAATATTGAGGAAAGAGCAAAAAGCTTGGAAGGCATCATTAGCAAACTGAGTACGTTACAAGAAGTTCATCAGAAAATCGTTCCTAATCGAACCCCAGCTATTGCTAATCAACATACACAGTTGATCAGAGAATTAAGAGCAAAACACTTAGAGAGTAAAGGGCAAGAACTAGAGAATAGAATAGAGCAAACGAAGAAACCTCGAACTCAATAAATTTGATTAGCATGGTATACTTTACAAAGTTCTACTTTCAGCAAATAGTTTAGAAGCGTAAATTAAATGCAACTTTTAAAACAAGATTGGGAGCGCTTTGCGCATCCCATTGCCGTCGATAAAGTGATGGCAACAGCCCTACTTGCGCCATTTATTAACGATCCCATTCAAACCATGACGTTACTCTCTCAAGGTTGTGTGAATTCCAATTATAAGCTGACATTTGATTCTAATCGGTCACCCTTAGTTTTAAGGCTCTATGCCAAAAATCCAGATGCTCTCGCTACCGAAGTGGCTCTACAAAAACATCTGATTACAGCACTGCCCATCGCGAAAATTTTGTATGCCGATAGCTCCTGTCAGTTAACGCCTTATCCTTATGCACTGATGGAATGGGTTGAAGGCGAACTAATGCGTAACGTGATTTTATCGCAAAACGAAACAGCGATTGCAGAATGTGCCTATGCAGCGGGTAAACTCCTTAATCAATTGCAGCAAATTCCATTTAAGGCGCGTGGTTTTTTTAATCCTGATTTAACCATTGAGCCGTTTAATAATGATACTGACTTCTTAAACTTTACTAACAAATGTTTACATGATGATCTGATTATCAAAGAATTGGGATTGGCACTTGTCACTCAAATAAAGCAGTACATTACAACTCATCAATCGTTATTGAACGACATCGAAGGCGCCCATTTAACCCATGCTGATTTTGATCCGACTAATATATTGGTAAAAAGAGTGGATGGTCAATATGAAATAGCTGCGCTATTAGATTGGGAGTTTGCTCTGGCAGACAGCTATTTCTTAGATATGGGGATTTTTTTACGCTACCGGCATCGTTTACCCGCTTGTTATACCAATGCCTTTATCCAAGGCTTACAAAGTGAAGGGCTAGTCTTGCCTAAAAGCTGGGAGACACTGTCGAATTTAATGGATATCCTGTGCATGCTGTCGATGCTTTACGATAACCGCACCATCGACAGACCCTTGATGAAACAAGATGTGACAAGCCTGCTGTTACACCTTGTCACTGAGTCTGCATCAAATGCAGCGCATGATTGATTGCCCTTTCTGTCCAGAGCATGGTTGGGTAATCTTTCTTTTGACAAAAATAAGCATAAGCACCCAAGGCATGACAAAAAGCCCTAAAAATGGCGATATCAAGTAGATCGTGATCCCATTCGCCATAGGTATCGAAGAAGGCTTTTAATGCTTCCCCTTCAAATAGCATCACACCGACGGACAGATCAATGGCAGGATGCCCAATATGCGTATCACCCCAATCAATCAGACCTGCTGGCAACCCCACTTTATCGATCACAATATGTTTAGCATAGAGATCACCATGGAGATAAACATGCTGATCAGAAATATGCAAATGCTCAAATGATTCCATCATTTCATTTAATTCCACGGGATCAAAGCCTGCATCTTTAAAGTCATCAGCATATTGTTCAAGGATCTCTGCTATTTTTTGTGTTCTATTGACAATATCCAAGCGCCAACTTTGATCACCTTGGATATTGGCAAGATGAGATGCTTGTACAGGTAGGGCATGTAGCTCTTTCAACCAGCTCCCAAGTGTTGTCGCAAAATCGAGGTTATCAGTTAGAGAAGGCAATCTTACACTTAACAGTTCGCCAGTTATTAGAGGATAGCCCACAAAAGGATAAGGGTAATCGCGGGTTGCTTTACCAATATAGATTAAGTCTGGCACAGCAAATGAGAGCTTTTCTTTATAATAGGGGAGTAAGGCGATTTCATTTTGCATGCAACTGAGTGCAAGTTGGCGATGCGGGAAACGAAACACACTGTTACCATTGATCAAAAAGGCGCTATTATCAAAGCCTTCACCTAACGGTGAAATGGTATCAACCGCTAATCCACATTGTTTTTTGAGCAACTTGCGGATCATTGCTTCAGTGATATCCGTCGTTTTGTCCCACATGTTAGTCATGAATCATCTCTTCGCCCAATTTGATAATGGTATACTTTATGGATTTTTTAGATTTCACTCAACAATTTTGCACTGTTAATCGCACATTCAGCATCATGAACATTATTCTCTTCCATAGACCAGCATCCCGATAACACCGCCTGCACAAAGCTCCATTGCACAATACGATTGCGATCAAGTTCAAGATACTGAGCAAAAGCATCTACACGGCGTTGTAAAATGGCTTGAATATTTGTTTGCCTGCGCAATTCCATAAAAGGATTACGAATAAAGGCCCCCAGTTCATAAGCTGGTTCGCCAATAATGCCTTTGGGATCGATCGCAAACCATCGATCATTCTCACCTAATAAAATATTATCATGGTGTAAATCAGCATGAAGCAAAACAGGCTGCGCCTGAGTGGCAATTAAATGGTTAGATAATTGCTTTGCCGTGGTCAACAGATCTTCTGAGATCATATTTGAAGGCGACGCGACATTCAGCGAGGCGTGCCAACGTTCAATATCGGGAAACGCTGCATCTTGAGGGTCTTTAGCAGAATGCAATTGCTGGATAACGGTTGCGGTGATTGCAAGAGAGGCTTCTTCATCTTCGGGAAAATAGCTTTTCAACGTCGTGCCAGGAACAATTTTCTCCAGAAGCATCGCACCATGCTCAGCATCGCTTGCAAGCAGTTGAGGGGCACCGTGCCCCTTGTAATGAGCAAGACATTCTATTTCGCGTAGAAATTCACCATGAGGAACGCCTAACTTTAAAACAACCGGCCGATTGTTTTTAAGTGCTGTCATCACATAGTTGTAGCTTAAATTGGCAACCGGTTTCAGCGCAGTTAATCCCCAATAATCTTCATACTTTGCAATTAACTGCGCAAGGGTGCTTAACCACTGTTGACCGTTTTCACCATGCGCACCGATAATGTTTTGTTGAAGTTGTTTAGGAATGTTAAACATGGTTTGCTCATAAATTTATTGATGAATTCTGTCCAAAATTTTTGTCATATGCTTATAATTATAAACTTGAAAGGTATCGATAGCTTGCTCTTGTTCGCCAGAATAGATTAAAAACCCATACGGACAACGTTGCTCTGCTAAACTCTTAAAACTCTTTAGTCCTTTCAAAAAATCACTATTAAAGGTTTTAGAGGCTTTTATTTCAATCGGAATCAAATCATTGCCTACTTTAAAAAGCAAATCAACCTCGTTCCCATGACTGTCTCTAAAATAATAAAATCCCGGCTCAAATCCTCTGTTAAGTTGGTTCTTCATCAGCTCACATATGACAAGATTCTCAACAAGATTTCCCCTTAAAGGGTCCCGCACAATTTGTTCTTTAGAGGTAATATCCAATAAATAGGTAGCAAGTCCAACATCTGTAAAATATAACTTAGGCGATTTAACAATTCGCTTTCCAAAATTTTCAAAATAGGGTTGTAGCCTAAAAATAATAAAAGATGCTTCTAATATAGATAACCAATTTTTCACAGTAGGGTGTGAAATTCCCAATTCATTACTAATATTGCTACTATTAAAAACCTGTCCAATTCTGCCTGCACATAATTTTAGAAAATGCTGAAATTGTGATAAATCCTTAATGTTAAGCATCTTTCGTACATCACGCTCAATATAAGTTTGAACATAATCTCGATAAAATTTTGTTGGCGATAGGTTTTCTTTATAAATACGAGGATACATCCCATTATAGATATATTCATCAAGTGATAATTCAATATTACCTTGAGCTAATTCCGCAATTGTAAATGGTAGTAATTTTAGGATTGCTGTTCTACCAGCAAGCGATTGTGAAATGGATTCATGCAATTCAAGTTGATGGCTACCCGTTAATATAAACATCCCCTTTATTTCATTCTCATCCACAATCCCTTGAATATAAGAGAGCAATTGTGGCTGTCGTTGAATTTCGTCGAGGATCGCACCATCTGGGAAGCGATCAAGAAATCCGCGCGGATCACTTTCAGCGAAAGTTCTTTCATCGATATTTTCTAAACTAATATAGGGTTTATCTGGAAACATTTTTTTAGAAAGTGTTGTCTTGCCAGATTGTCTTGGCCCCAAAATCGTTACCACAGGATAGCTTTGGGCCATAGTTCTTAATTCAATAGAAAGCTCTCTAGGGATGATGTGCATATCCACCTAATCAATTTTAAAGAGATATCTATATGAATCTTAACAAATAAACTTGATTTGTGCAAATTGAAAGTACTATTTTCAATTTGCACAAGTATTCTACCCCTCACCAAACATCACTTTATAAATATGCCCACCATCAACCGCGACGGGAATAATTTTATGACCATTATGAAAAAAGGTATCAGAAACATCATAAGGAAGGAGTTTGTCATTGAGATTATGGATCTCATTGGGATACATAATCATATTCAACCAGTAGCCACCATAAGTGCCCGTGCCAACAAAACGTGTGGTATTGGTGACCAGAATATCCATTTCAAGATGGGTTAATTTTAAAACAGCTGTTTTAGCGCCACTCACCTTTTTGATTTCATTGATATTCAGTGATCGCATTCTTTATTTTCCTTTATGCCAATCTTCCATTGTGATAGCAAAACGCTCGTGATCACACCACTCATCATTGATTTTTAAATATCGGGGCGAAACTCCTTCTAGGCGAAAGCCACTTTTTTTCACCAAGTTAATTGAGGCAACATTGTGCGGCTGGATATTGGCTTCTATGCGATGCAACCCCAAAGTCATAAAGGCTTCTTGTAGAAGGAGTTGCATTCCTTGGCGCATAAAACCCAATCCTGCAAAATCCTTAGCGACATAAAACCCAAGATAGGCGTTTTGAAAACAGCCTCTGACAATCTCGCTTAAATTAAACACTCCAACAATTTGTTCACCCTCTTCAAATAATACAAAGCTTTTTTGATTGGGTTCTTGGTAACGCTTATAAAAAGCAACAAATGCTTCATGCGTTAACGGCGGGCTTACCCATGGCTTGTGAAAAGCCTGACTTGTATTGGTCATCGCCAAAAAGGCTGGCTCCATCTCGGCACGCAACGCTTGCATATAAACAGTATCTGTCATAGTGGGATCTTCAATGCAGCAGCAATAGCTGTCAATCTCTTTTGCTGAATAAAGGCGGCAATTGCCGGGCCTGATTTATCTGGCAACTTGGCAATTTGTGCTGACAGATCCGTTAACTGTGAATGCTTAAAAGCCATTCGAAGCCATTCTGCTGGTGGATAAGGCTGGTTTTCAAAACCGGGGCGCCCTTGAAAATCTGCCGTACAGGCAAGAATGATCTTCTCAAAACGTTCGGGTCGGCGAAAAGCATCCAGATGATTTAACAGTTCTAATAATTGCGCTGCCGACATCTTATCGACGTTATAGCAATCACCATGATAACGACAAACCACCTCGGCTAAATGCTGATAATCATTGGGCACATTTAATCGTTCGCAAAGTTGCTTTACCAGCAGTGCGCCTTTTAGTTCATGCTCAGGATGCTTTGGTAACCATTCTGCTGAGGTCAGTGCTTTTCCCACATCATGAACAAGTGCCGCAAAACGCACTTCGGCATCATTACTTAATTTTGCTGCTTGGGTTAACACAAGTTCAATATGAATGCCGGTATCCACTTCAGGATGCGAAGTGGGGGATTGAGGCACACCATAAAGCGCATCGATTTCTGGCAGCAAGATTTTGAGCGCACCCGCTTCACGTAATACTTTAATAAATTCAGTGGGGGCAGGCTCAGTCAAGGCCTTTTGCATCTCTTTCCAAACACGCTCTTTGACCAAATAATCAATTTCACCTTGCTTGACCATCGATTGCATCAGCGTCATGGTTTCGGGTGCAACGGTAAAACCCAGTGGTGCATAACGCGCAGCAAAACGGGCAACTCTTAATACCCGCACCGGATCTTCCATGAAAGCTTCGGAAACGTGGCGCAGCAATTTTAATTGAAGATCGCGTTGGCCACCATAGGGATCAACCAATTCGCCATTCTCAGCTTCTGCAATGGCATTGATGGTGAGATCGCGCCTTGCGAGATCTTCTTCCAAGGTCACATTGTCAGAAGTATTAAAATCAAAACCATGATACCCACCCGCGGTCTTACGCTCGGTGCGCGCTAAGGCATATTCTTCTTTGGTTTCTGGATGTAAAAAAACAGGAAAGGATTTTCCGACACCTACAAAACCTTTTGCTAATAATTCATCGGGTTTTGCTCCCACAACGACATAGTCGCGCTCATGGACGGGAAGTCCCAATAACTTATCGCGCACGGCGCCGCCTACCAGATATATTTTCATGGTGTCGCAGCCCCTTGCACTAAATGATAGGCCACTTCCCCTGCCACTTTTTGTTTTAATAGCTGCCAGCCTGCGGGCAAGCGTTCGGGCTCTAAGGCTTTTGATGATTCAATGTACAACAGCGTGTTTTGCGTTACTTGCGGATGCGTTGCCAGTATTTCAAGACTCGAATTTAATAATATCGTGGCAAAGGGCGGATCAAGAAAAATAATGTCAAACGGTTTTTGATGCGGTTTGGGATGACGCAAATAGCGTAAACCATCTGATAAAACGATTTCACAATCGTTGTGAGCATTTAAAATCGTTGCCGTATTTTTAATGGCTTTCACAATAGGGATCTGTGCATCAACAAAAATAACATGATTGGCACCCCGCGATAATGCTTCGAAACCGAGTGCGCCGCTGCCTGCGAATAAATCTAAACAGTGAGCACCATTGAGACTGCCAGTTAACCAGTTAAAAACGGTTTCCCGCACACGAGATGGGGTGGGACGCACCCCAATGTGCGGTAATACTTTGATTTGCCGACCACGCCATTTCCCAGCAATGATGCGGATCGAACCTTGATCTTTGCTTCGCATTCTACACTTTAGGAATATCGGCCTTGGGAGGAGCCACGGCTTCGCCCCCAACCATCACCACCACCATGTTCTTGGTGAGAATACGTTTTTGAAACGCTTCTTTGACTTTATTGGAGTCAATCGCTTCGATCGCAGGTTTGAATTTATCAAAATAATCTAACGGCAATCCATAAAACGCCAAGGCGGAAATTTGCTGACTAATCGATGCATTACTGTCAAAACGTAAAGCATAGCCGCCTAATAAATTTTTCTTAGCCTGCGCAAGCTCTTCATCGGTTGGACCTTTTTCAACAAATTCTTGCAACAAGCCTTGCATCAATTGCAACGCTTTATCTGCTTGATCATTGCGGGTTTGGCAACCTAGCACAAAGGGGCCACGTTCACGCATTGGTACAAAATAACTATACGCTGAATAAGCGAGCCCATTTTTATTACGGATAATGTCAAAGATCCGTGTCACAGAGCCATTGCCACCCAAAATATGATTACCCAAATAAAGTGCGTAATAATCGGGATCACCATGTTTCACACCAGGTTCGCCGAGCAAAATATGCGTTTGTGCTGAAGGGAAATTCACTTTTCGCACAACGTTTTCGGTTAAATTGCCCACTTCTTGAATAGGAGCAGGCTTTTCGCCCTGCGCCATATCTTTAACTAATGTTTGCGCAATCGCGTCAGCTTCAGTGGCGCTCAAGTCACCCACAATAGTCACTGCCACATTTTTAGCGACATAGTATTGTTTGAAAAACGCTCTGACATCTTCCACTGTTAAAGCAGCGATGGTTTTCTCATCACCCAATACCCAATTAGAATAGGGTTGATTAGGATAAAGCGCTGTATAAAATGCTTTACTGGCAACTTGGTTGGGGCTTTGTGATTGCTGTTTTAAAGCGCTCAATGCCGTTTGTTGTTCACGTTTAAAACCTTGTTCCGGAAACGCGGGTTGGCTAACGAGTTCCGCCAAGGTTTGTACCGCAGGGATCAATTGGGAGGGCTCCGATAAACTGCGTAAATGCAATGACGCCATATCTCTTTGTGATTCGGCACTATATTGCGCACCCAGCTTTTCAAAGTTCTCTGCCACTTGATCGGCGCTAAGCTTTTGGGTCCCTTCTGCCAATAAGGTATTGGTGAGATAAGCAAGACCACCTTTATTACCATTGCGTGCAGCACCTGCATCGAATACCAATTGAATGTCGACCATTGGCAAAGTGCGCACTGGCACAAAATAAACAGAAACACCTTGTGGTGTTACCCAATGTTGAATATCTAGTACGCCTTTCACTTCTTTAAACGTATCCAATTTTTGAGGAGCCTTGTTTTGTATACCCATCATTTTTGCTAATTCTCCCCCTTGTGCAGGCGTTGTTTGTTCCGATGGATAATATTTATAAATAATAAACATCGCTGCACCAACAATAGCTAGAGCAATAATGCTTAACTTGATCCAACGCATACAGGAACTTTTTGCTGGTGATTCACTTGTCATAATACCGTTCCTTAGTTAACCGTGACATTTTCAGGGATAAGCTCTGCAACCGTAATGTGTTTAACATCAAAATACTTATTTGCTGCAGCTTGTACTTGTTCAGCAGTAACGGCTTTCACTTTTTCAGTAAAATCATCCGCTAATTGCCAAGGTAATCCCACTGTTTCTAACATGCCTAAAAAGGTGGCTTGCTGTGCCATAGAATCTTTTTCAAAAATTTCTTGAGCAAGCATTTGCGTTTTTACTTTTTGCAATTCATTTGGTGTAACCATTTCTTTTTTCAATTTATCAAGTTCTGCTAGCACTTTTGTTTCAAGCTCAGCAATGGTATGCCCTTGGGTTGGCACGCCAGAAATCACAAACTGTGAGCCATATTGTTTAAAAATATCGTAATTTGTGCTTAATGCAGCAGCAACTTGTTCACCCCGAATCAATGAACGTGAAAAGCGTGAGCTTTCACCCCCATCTAAAATAGCGCTTGCCACTAACAAGGCATACGCTTCTTTTTCATCTTTTGCAGATTTAATACTGGGTGCTTCAAAGCCCCAAATGGCATAGGGCAGTTTTGCTGGTAAATGCACTTTAATGCGCTTTTCGCCGAGGCTCGGTATTTCATTGACTGTCTTCGCCTTCGGCGCTTCTTTGGCAGGGATTTTGCCAAAATGTTCTTCAACCATCGCAAACACTTTTTCGGCATTCACATCGCCCACAACGACAATGGTCGCATTGCTTGGGGAATACCATTTTTGGTACCAACGTTTTAATGCTTCTGCATTCATATGATCAAGATCATCTTGCCACCCAATCACCGGATGATGATAAGGTCCCATCACATTCGCAACAGCCATAAAGCGTTCATGCGTTAAATTTTGTGGATTGTCATCGGTGCGCATGCGCCGCTCTTCCATCACCACTTTAATTTCTTTATCAAAGGCTTCAGGTGAAATAGTGAGGTTGGTCATTCTATCAGCTTCTAATTTGAAGCTAATATCCAAATGAGAGGCATCGAGCTCTTCATAGTAAGCAGTGTAGTCATCACCGGTGAAGGCATTGTTTTGCCCACCGTATTCAGAAATCTTTTGTGCAAAGCCATCGCCGGGTAGGGAAGGCGTGCCTTGAAACATCATATGCTCCAGCGCATGAGAGATGCCGGTAATACCGCGATGCTCATCCGATGAGCCGACTTTATACCAAATTTGCGAGACGACGACAGGCGCCCGATGATCTTCTCTCACTAAAATCTTAAGACCATTTGCTAACTTGTGCTCTTTTGTGATGGGTTTTTCCGTTGCCACGCTTTGTACGCTCCACGCTAATAAGGCCCCTAAAACTAAGCCAGTTGCTTTGATCATCCCTGTTTTCATGCGATTAAACCACCTTAGGCTCTTTACCTATCATTCACTAATGGTAGGATACCCTATTTTCTTGGTTAGGCGAGAGTATGTTCAAATTTTTCCGACGCAACAAAAACGATGGCTCTGCCCCCAAAAATCCGCAAAATGAATCCGAGGCCCCTGCCACGCCTGTTGAGACAACTGAAGCACCTATTGCGCCTTTAGTGACGCCAGAAGTCACCCAGCAAACCCAAGAAAGACCAACCTCCACATCCTGGTTTTCTCGTCTGAAAAATTCCCTCACCCGCACCCGCTCTTCTTTTACCGAAGGGCTGGCAACCTTGTTTTTGGGCAAAAAGGAAATTGATGATGATCTGGTCGAACAGATCGAAACTCAGCTTTTAACCGCAGATGTGGGCGTTGAAGCAACTCAGCTGATTATGCAAAAACTCACTCAAGGAATAAGCCGCAAAGAATTAAAAGATCCCGCCGCCGTTTATGGCGCTTTACAAAAAGCCTTAACGGAAATGCTGCTGCCTTGTGAGCAACCATTAGTTATCAGTCAACAACGCCCTTTTGTGATCCTCATGATTGGGGTCAATGGTGCCGGCAAAACAACCACCATTGGCAAATTAGCTAAAAAATTCCAACAAGATGGCATGAGTGTGATGTTAGCCGCAGGCGATACTTTTCGAGCAGCTGCGATTGAACAATTGGCGGTATGGGGTGAGCGCAACGGCGTGACAGTAACATCTCAACATACCGGCGCTGACAGTGCTTCCGTTATTTTTGATGCTTTACAATCGGCACGGGCTAAGCAGATTGATGTCTTAATCGCTGATACGGCAGGACGCTTACACACGCGCGACAACCTGATGGATGAGCTTAAAAAAGTCAAACGTGTGTTACAAAAACAAGACCCTAATGCGCCACATGAGGTACTGCTGGTGTTAGATGCGAATACTGGCCAAAACGCGCTAAACCAAGCGCAAAAATTCCATGAAGCCATGGGCGTTACCGGCATTGCGCTTACCAAGCTCGATGGCACAGCCAAAGGCGGTATTATTTTTGCTATTGCCAATAAGCTAAAGCTACCGATCCGTTTTATTGGTGTAGGCGAGAAAGTAGATGATTTACGTCCCTTTGAAGCAAAAGCCTTTGTTGAAGCCTTGTTTGATGCCACTCCTGAAGAATAAGTTTTATTTCTAACATCTAGCTTTACTCGCTTCCCCGTCGACTTTTGGGCGAGCCACCGCTATGATAAAAGCTTCTACTGAACCCCAAGGAAGGCAAGCGTGATTACATTTTTCAATGTGACGAAAAAGTATCCCAATGGCCATATTGCCCTCAGTAATGTTTCCCTTGAAATTGCCAGCGGTGAAATGGTCTTTTTACAAGGTCATTCAGGTGCAGGCAAATCCACCTTACTCAAATTGATTGCATTACTTGAAGAGCCAACCCGCGGACACCTCGTGGTGAGCGGTAAAAACTTATCTTTGATTAAACAAAACAAAGTGCCTTATTATCGACGCAAGCTTGGCTTTATTTCACAAAACCCTAAATTACTAAATAACTATACGATTTTTGAAAATGTCGCGATGCCATTAATGATTGCCGGCTTTGATAGATTCGATACCGCAAGACGGGTGAGAGCAGCGCTTGAAAGAGTGGGCTTACTTGATAAAGAACATTGCAATCCGCCCATGCTTTCTGAGGGAGAACAACAACGTGTCGGGATTGCTCGCGCCGTTGTTCACAAGCCCCGTTTTTTACTCGCTGATGAACCAACAGGCAACTTGGACCCCGAACTCTCCTTGGAAATTATGAAATTATTTGAACGTTTTCATCAAGTCGGTGTGACCGTGCTCATTGCTTCGCACGATGTGCGATTACTCGAAACTTTTCCTTATCGAAAAATACAATTAGCAAAGGGACAGCTTGTTACCACCTCGCAAGCAGAAGAGGAGATGGTCAATGTCTAAGGCAACCATGAAAAAACGCAATACCACGTTCTCGCAAGTCGCTTGGCGTGGATCTCTACATCGCTACTTTACCGCCCACTACATGGCATGCAAACTTAGCTTACGCAACTTGTCCACTTCACCTGTTGCTACCTTTTTGTCTATTTTTGCGATGGGCGTTTGTTTATCGTTACCGATGAGTCTTTATTTATTTGTGAAAAACATTGCGCACTTGAGTGAAGGCTTTGATCAAGGCTCTGCCATTACTTTATATTTAAACCCCAATGCCAGCAGTCACGAAGTTAATGCGATTTTACAGCGTATTACACACTATTCCTTTATTAAAAAAGCCACTTTTTTAGGTCCTGAAAAAACATTACAAGAATTTGAGGCAGCAAGCGGCTTAAAAGACACCCTGGCTTTATTAGGGGAAAATCCCCTTCCTGGTGTAATCACCATGGAATTAAATCCAAAAGAAACAACCGAATCAGAATTGCGGATCATGAAAGACGCTTTGAGTAAAATGCCTTCTGTGAAAAGCGCTGCTTTTGATTATGATTGGCTAGAAAAATTAGCGGTTTTTCTGCTGTTTGGCAAAACCTTGGCCCACGCCTTATATTTGCTCATTGGCCTAGGCGTCACGTTAATGGTTGGCAATACTATCCGTCTTGCCCTTGAGCGTCATCGTGATGAAATGGATGTTTTAAACCTCGTTGGTGCAACCGAAGCCTTTATTCGCCGACCTTTTCTCTATAGGGGCATGCTCTATGGTGCCCTTGGTGGCATCATTGCCGTCCTTGTCACTTATATTGCCATCTTTACCTTAAGCACTCCTACAAAGCAGCTCGTCTCGCTTTATCAGGGGATATTCACCTTGGAAAATCTAACGTTCTACGATACAGTGACCTTCTTAGTCGCCAGCATTACTTTAGGCTGGTTAGGGGCGATAGTCGCTTTCATGCAACAACGCCGAACACAGAACGAATACTAACAGTAAGGTCTACCATGTCTTTAAAAAACGCCATCGGCGGCGTGGCACTCATTGCCGGCACTGCCATTGGTGCAGCTGTTCTTGCCCTACCCGTTGCAACTGCACACTTAGGATTTGCCCAAACAACCGTTATCTACATCGTGTGCTGGCTCTTTATGACCTTAGGCGCGCTCTTTTTATTAGAAGCCAACCTTGCGGTGGGCTATGGCTCTAATTTGATCTCTATGGCAGAAAAAACCCTAGGCAAACCAGGCAAAATTTTCACCTGGTTAGTCTATCTTGTTTTACTTTATGCTTTAACGGCCGCTTATCTAGGCGGCCTGGGAGCATGGGTGCAACAAAGCATGCAAAGTATGGGCAAAGCATCTTCTCCTTTTAATGCAGCACTGATTGGTACCGCCTTAACGATTATTGTCATTAGCTTGGGCACCGCGGTGACCGATTGGGTGAATCGTATCCTTATGATTGGTCTTATTGGGGCTTTTTGTACTTTAATGGGGCTCACTGTTAATCATGTTGATCCTGCATTGCTTTACTCACAAGGTACGCAAATTGATTTAAGGCCCATCCCGTTGATGATCACCGCCTTTGGTTCTGCCATTGTGATCCCAAGCCTCACCGAATATTTACACGGCAAAAAAAGACAACTCTATCATGTGGTGTTAATTGGTAGCTTGATCCCGCTAATTGTCTATTTAATATGGGAATTGTGCATCGTTGGTATTATTCCATTGAAAGGCAGTGATGGACTTTTATTCATTCAACAGCAAGGACATCCTGTCACCGATGTGCCAAAAGCATTAGAAAAAATTTTGCATATTCCGTTGATCACAACGGCTTCTTCGTATTTTTCGATTTTTGCTTTAATCACATCCTTACTGGGTGTGTGTCTTTCGCTATTTGATTTTTTAGCCGATGGTCTTCATATCCAAAAAAAGCTAAAAGGTAAATTATTGCTCTCCGCCATTACGTTTATTCCTCCGCTTATTTTTGTATTATATTTTCCACGAGGGTTTAATTTTGCATTAAGCTTTGCGGGACTATTTGTCGCCCTACTACTTGGAATTTTACCTTGCGTTATGGTATGGCAAGGTCGGTATCGCTTATCGTTAGAGAAACCTCTGATGCCTTTTCTTGGAAAATCCGCCATTATTTTAACGATTGCTTTTTTCTTAGGCGTGATTGCCATTGAATGTTTTAATCAATGGGAAAGGTTCTTTTAAGTTCATGCTTGTGGATTTCACCGATAGCCGATTGCGCTATCGCTTACAACACTTACAAGGCACCAATGAGCTGATTGCCAAAGCGATTGGCCTGAAAAAAACGGGACCAACAGATGTATTTGATACCACTGCAGGCTTAGGAAAAGAATCTTTTCTGTTAGCTGCACTGGGTTGTGATGTCACCTTATTTGAACGACACCCAGAGATCAGTGCCATGCTTCAAGAAGGGCTCCAGCATGCTGCTAAGGATCCTGAACTTGCTCCCATCATTGCGAAGATGCGTCTCGTTCAAAGTTGTGCCATGGCCTATTTACGTGCGCACCAAGACGCTACCCCGTCCGTGATTTATTGTGATCCCATGTTTCCAGTCAAAACCAAATCAGCGCTCGTCAAAAAAGACATGCGATACTTACAAACAGTGGTTGGCTTTGATGAAGATAGCGAAGAATTGATTGCGCTTTGTTTAACGAGAGCTTTGCAACGTGTCGTGGTTAAGCGGCCAGTCAATGCACCATGGTTAATCAAAAAGCCCGATTTTGACTATAAAGGCCGTAGTCATCGCTTTGATGTTTATATCATCCGTCCGGCAACATGATCAAAACCCGCTTCTTGTAAGATCTGACGAGCCTGATTACCTTTCAAAAAGACCATAAACGCGGCAGTCGCTTTAGGGTGTTGGAGTTGCTTTAAGGTAATCACTTCATGGATCACCGGCTTATACGATTTGGGATCGGGCTCCCAGTAATGATGATTCGCTCTTTCATCTGGAGATAATTGTGCCAGAGAAACAAACCCTAATGAAGCTTTCTGGCTTTCGATGAGTTCATAGGTGTGACGAATGTTGCGGCCATAAATCAAACGACCTTGAATATGCGTCCACAAATTATATTTTTGTAATACTTCTTTTGCGGCTGCACCATAACTTGATGCACCAGGGTTCGCCAAAGCAATCGCGGCATTCGATTCATGAAGCAATGTGTTTTGTAACACTTGTGGATTAACAGCAGGATCGGCGCTCCACAAAACAATTTTTCCCATTGCCAAGACTAATCGACTCAATGGATCGACCTTGTTGGCATTGATAAGACCTTGTGTATATTCTTCATCAGAAGACAAAAATAAATCATACGCCATACCATGCATGACATGCGCATATAAATGACCGGTGGGTGCAGTGGTCATTTTGCAGCGGTAAGGTGTTACTTGGCTAAACTTTGCACAAATAATATCCAAGGGGCCTTGGATTGTGGTAGAAACAGCCAGATGCACTTCATCATCACTGGCTTTTACTTGCAATGTGAATGCAAAAAGGATTAAGAAACTAAACTTTAAAAAGCGCATGGAACTATCCCTGTTGTTGCGCAAGAACCTTAGAATGGCAAAATTATCTTTGTGGATCAAGCTTCTTGATCAGGAGGCGTAATTCGTTCAATGCTGGTGTACACCCAATAACTGCGCGCACTCACTGGGATCTGATTGGTTAATAGTGTTTCTGGTAAAAACTCTAGAGATTGTTGAATCGCAGCATAATGCGCATTGATATATAAAAAGGCAGTTTGGATATATCGTGTTCTCTTATTCATTTCTTGCTCATCTATGGGTGATGCCAGTTGTTGCTTATCTGGATGAAACTTGGCAAGCAACTTATTGCGGGCATGGCGCACCTCCACTTTGGATGCCGCGAATGGCAGCCCCAAAATCCGGTACATTTTTGTCACCTCATTAAAATCAACAGCTTCGTCATTCATTTTCAACGAAGCCTCCAATAATTTTCATCATTAACAACTTTCACATAAGCATCTTGGCAAAGTGCCTCTTCTTCTTTGTGCCACTTGGCCGTCATGTCATTCAATCGTCCGTCTTTATCTTCTAGTGCGACTTTGACTTCGATGTTAAGCACCTTTGCATCTTGCGTAAATTGTGGCTGTAATTTGGCTGTCAGTAGTGGATCTTTCAGTGAAATAAGCTCATCCAAGGCATCCACAAAATGCGCTATTGATGTCAATCTTAGCGAAGACTTTAACACCGCTTTGTCATGAAAATCCCAATGCTCACTCACTTTTTCTAGCTTGTCTTGTTTGTGTGCCACTTCATTAAAAAAATCTTGTAATGCCAACAGCGGCAATGATTGATCTAAAATACAAGACAATAGATGTTCATAAAAGGGTTCCTGGTATTGCGGGTAGAGATCATAACGATTTTTGATACTTTGTTTCGTGTTCTGTTGCATAAAACGCGAAAAAAACGTTTGTTGTGGGAGCAAATGTTGCAATAACGCTCGCGTTGCAGCATAACTTAATCCAGCATGGTGTGTCAGACGTAACACGGTCTCTTTTAATTGCACATCACATACCCAACGCGAACGGTAATAAGTAAAGGGATCACTTACGCTTGCTTGACAATCAATGGTTTCATTATGAGAGAACACTGCTTTAGATAGCTGTGAACTTGGATAATAACAAAGCTCTCTAGCCAGTTTTTCTTGTCCTTGCCCATTTTTAACCTGTAATGAAACAATGAAGGGTGTTTGGGGTAAATAGCATAACCAACATTCCAGCATACCGGTAAGCTGTTCATTGTCTAATTTGCTTAAATTTTTGCTCAATTGATCAGCATAAAAAACATAGGTAATCGCCGTGATCGTCGTAAATAAGTGCGATATGTGAGTACGCTCTTGAATAAGCCCATAATCGACTGTGTTATTTGAGTTACGAAGCAGTGGATATTGCAAACCTGTAATATCCGTTGCAAAAACTTGTGCTTTTGCGCCAAGATCATTTTTATGATTGGCTATCAAGCCATTGATGCTCAGTAAAATCCCAAAACGCGGCACCGGTGAATAATCTAAGAGGGGATCGGTAAAGCCAATCGTTGGCACCGTGATATGAAGTGTATCCGTTGCTGATTGGAGCGCTGCTAATTCTTTTTGAATGTCTAATGTCACAAGCCCAGATGCTTTTTGTTTAAATAATCCATACTCATGGCTATCAGGCAATGTGGCAAAGCTGGGTCCTTGCAACCCGAATCTTGTATACATAGCATTCATTCTTGTCGCCTCTTTCACACCCTACTTATAAGGACTTAGCAGTTTTAAGGGTTCGACAACAACACCATATTTCTACAGTCTGTACACCTTGACGTTTTAAAACAGCACTTAACGCATTGATGGTAGCTCCCGTTGTGACAATATCTTCAATAATCAATACATGTTTGGCTGTAAATTCGCGATGAATCGCAAAAGTGTTGCTTTGAATGTTTTTGTTACGTCCAGCCCTGCCTAATTGGGATTGAGAAGACGTGTTGATCATTCGCGTGCAGCTTCGCCTATCTATTGGGATATTAAGATGTCCGGCAATGCCAGCAGCCAATTCGATACTTTGATTAAAGCCTCTCTCGCGTAATCTCTGTGGGTGTAGCGGCACAGGTATGATGCAGTCGATGGGAAAACGAGGCGTCAGTCGTTCCTGCATAAAATGAGCCAGCATCATTGCAAAATGCAACTGACCACCATATTTCCATTTTGCGATAATGTTCTTCATTGGCCATGCATAATCAAATAAAGCTTGTAAGGCATCATATGAAGGCGCTTTTTTGGCGCACAAGCAGCCATTTTGCTCATCATCCGGGGGAAGCGCACAGCGAGGACAAACGGTGGGTAGCCAAGGCAGCGCTGCTTCACAAGCGATACACAGCGCAAAAGTGCGCATGCTAGGCTGGCAACACAATAGACAATTTATCGGGAATTGTAGACAATGCTTCGCTAGGCGTTGTACAATTTTTAACCACTTGTTCACCATCTGGCTAGGCAACATTGATCCCTGCCGAACGCCAGCCTACGATGTGCGCCTTGATCAATACAAAAAGAGTTCATAACCATTATGCTAACCTTGCGTCACGATTGGACTTTTGAAGAAGCTCATACGCTTTATCATCAACCTTTTATGGATTTGTTGTTACAAGCACAACAATTTCATCGTGTATCATTTCCTGCGAATACCATTCAAGTGTGTGGTTTGTATAATATTAAAGTCGGTGGCTGTCCAGAGGATTGTGCCTGGTGTGGACAAAGTGTTTACAATGAAACCGGTGTGCAAAATGAACCCTTAGCCAGCACTGACGATATTGTGAATGAAGCTAAAAAAGCCAAAGCGCGTGGTGCCACTCGGCTATGTTTAGCGGCTTCTTGGCGCGGCCCTACGGAGCGAAATTTAGCCAATGTGCTAGAAATGGTAAAAACCATTAAAGCTTTTGGCTTAGAAGCTTGCATTACGATTGGTAAATTAAAACCGCATCAAGCAGTAGCGCTCAAAGAAGCCGGCTTGGATTATTACAATCATAATCTAGAATCATCAAGCGAACATTTTGCAAAAGTATCAACCACCCGCAGTTATCAAGATAGACTCGATACCTTAGAAATCGTAAGACAAGCGGGCATTAAAGTGTGTAGCGGCGGGATCCTTGGCCTAGGTGAAACCTTAGCAGATAGATTAAATCTGCTGCTCACCTTAGCAAACCAACCTACCCATCCACATAGTGTTCCTATCAATCAACTGGTAGCCATTGCTGGTACGCCATTAGAAAATGTCACGCCTGTTGAAGAATTTGATTTTATTCGCATGGTAGCCTTAGCACGAATTTTAATGCCAAAAGCCTATGTTCGATTATCTGGTGGCCGCGTACAAATGTCTGATACCATGCAAGCATTATGTTTTATGGCTGGTGCTAATTCGATACATCATAGTGAAAAATTATTAGTCACCGATAACGTTGATATGCAGCAAGATCTACAATTACTTAAAAAATTAGGCATAACACCTGAATCATTGCCTCTTAGCACCAAAACCATTCCTTGTCAGGTTATTTCATGAATAAAATAGATATCGCACGCTCTTTTAGCCTTGCTGCCAAAACCTACGATAAACATGCTTTTGTTCAACAGGAAATTGGTAACCGATTGTTGGAGCGTCTTGATTATCTAAAACAAAAGCCCCAAATCATTTTAGATGTAGGTGCCGGAACTGGCCGGCACACTCGTGCTTTACAACAAAAATTCCCACAAAGCATCATTATTGGTATTGATCTTGCGCAAGGGATGGCGCAATTTGCGAAAAGTAAGCAACCATGGCAATTTTGGAAAAGTGCGCCTCATTATTTATGTGCAGATGCTGAAAATCTTCCCTTAGCTAATCATAGCGTTGATTTGATTTTTTCTAATTTCACCCTGCAATGGTGCACCGATGTCCAACTGGCTTTTGCCGAGTTTAAGCGCATTTTAAAACCCAACGGTATGATCTTTTTTTCGACCCTTGGACCCAATACCTTACATGAGCTCAAGTCAAGCTTCGCCACTGTCGACAGTCACACTCATGTGAACGAATTTATCGACATGCATGATATTGGGGATCATTTGCTCAATTTACGTTTTGGCGATCCTGTGATCGACATGGAGATGATCACGATACATTATCAAGATGTGAAAAGTTTATTAAAAGATCTTAAAGGGACAGGGGCACATAACGTGAATAAACAACGTCCCACAGGCTGTCTACCCAAGCAGCATTATCTTCAGATGGTGGCAGCTTATAATGCATTTAAACAACCCAGCGGCTGTATCCCCGCGAGTTATGAAGTGATCTATGGTCATGCATGGCAACAACAACCTTCACACCTCTATCCTGAAGATAGTGAAGGTGTGGTTAGGATCCCTGCTGATAAAATTCCACGTCTTGCCCTTTAAATGCACGCTATTTTTCTGAACCTTTTCAACAGAACATGACTCTATTTGATATGCTTATCTGTCGTAAAGGAGTGAGTTTATGCCGTCCATCTGCGATACTTTACATATAGCCAGTCAAGCAATTGAGAATGCTCTCACGACTTCTAGCACCCAAAAAATCGATCCAACCACGCCTTCTTCTGGCATTCATAATCATAAAAGAGAGAACACACAGGAAACGCTTAGCAATGAAGACGGGGTGATAAAGAGTCCTGACAATGAAGTCGTTAAACATATTGATTTGCGCGTTTAACCCAAAAAAAACCCCGCTATTTGCGGGGTTTCTTTCCTCTTAAACAATGTTACATTTCCGATACCGCTCGATAGCCCGCCACGTAATCGGCATGGCCACTACGCCAACCTCCTAACCATTGACCACGTTTATCCGATTCAAAGAAAGGGCATCTCTCTTTGGTGTGGCCTTTAACTCCTTGATTGTATCCTAATTTATAAGCGCGGTGGGTCATATCTCTCTTAACTCTTTTCATGGTTACCTCGATTGAGCCTGAACTTCTGACTGTACTGCAAACATGACTATAAGGTTAGGTAAGCATGTTTGTTAACCGTTGAATGTTGGTCACGCAATGAGTGACTATTCCAGTATACTTTTACTGTATAAGAAAAAATAGTTGAGTACCTCGGTTTCTTTTTATTTTGCCTATAAATAAAGATTATAGTGCATGCCTATTAACCCATCCTGAATATACACTGTCCACTGAACGACCACTCAAAATCAGCGGTAGCTATATTGAGATAAGCACATTCAATTTATGACAGATTTAATCGAAGTTATTCAACCCAGAACAACGGTGCAGAAAACACATTTCCTGCACCGTTCAGGTTTTTTAGGTGACAAGCCCACGATGTTTTAAAAGGGGTGTTAATTCAGGATCGCGTCCACGAAAGTCTCTAAATAAAATATCGGGATCTTCACTACCACCTTTTTCTAAAATTTTATGCAAAAAGTCCTGGCCGGTTTGTTGATTAAAAATGCCATCGGTTTCAAATTTTGAAAAAGCATCACTTGATAATACTTCGGCCCATAAATAGCTGTAATAGCCTGCTGCATAACCCCCGGCAAAAATATGGGTAAAGCTATGCGCAAAACGCGAGTAGGGCGCATACGATACAACAGCATAGTTCTTTCTGACCTCATTTAAAATTGATTGGATCTGGCTGTCCTTTTTCGAGTCATATTCTAAATGGATCCTAAAATCAAACAACGCAAATTCTAATTGACGCATCAACTGCATTGCCGATTGAAAGTTTTTAGCTTT
Source organism: Uncultured Candidatus Berkiella sp. (assembly GCA_964594635.1). Taxonomy (GTDB): domain Bacteria; phylum Pseudomonadota; class Gammaproteobacteria; order Berkiellales; family Berkiellaceae; genus Berkiella. The sequence continues at coordinate 177,756 of CAZQMV010000004.1, read as the reverse complement.
CATCATTTTTTGCAACAGATCTTGAGGCAGCGGTTCTTTGGTTTGGTAGTGACTGGAAATGAAGGCCAGTGCTTCACTCTCCCAACACCAATTCTCCATAAATTGACTGGGTAATTCTACCGCGTCCCAAGGTACGCCATTGATGCCAGAAACGCTTGGATAATCAATTTTCGTCAGCATATGATGCAAGCCATGGCCAAATTCATGAAACAAGGTAATGACTTCATCATGGGTTAACAGCGCAGGTTCATCATTAAGGGGAGCACGAAAATTACAGGTCAAATAGGCAACGGGGTGCTGCAATTTGCCATGACTCATGCGGCGCACACAAGCTTCATCCATCCACGCGCCACCTCTTTTTTGATTACGCGCATACAGATCTAAATAGAATTTCCCGAGTAGCTCATTTTTACTATCATGAATGGCAAAGAAACGCACATCATCGTGCCATTTATCAACATTCGTTTCTTCAACAATGTTTAATCCATACAAACGTCTTACCACTTCAAACAATCCTGTAACTGCTTGTTTTGCAGGAAAGTAGGGGCGCAAGAGTTCTTCTGAAAGGCTATATTGGAGTTGTTGCAATTTTTCGCTGTAGTACGGAATATCCCAAGATTCTAGTTTATCGATGCCATATTCTTTTTTGGCAAAAGCTTGTAGCTCCTTAAATTCTTTTTCCGCAAAAGGTTTGGTGAGTTTTGCCAAGTCTTCTAAGAAAGTCATCACCTTTTGGGGATCTTTGGCCATCTTCTTGAATACCGAACGCTCAGCATAATTTTTAAAACCTAATAATTTAGCCAAAGCATGACGAGTTGCTAAAATCTCGTCCATCAACGCTGTGTTATCCCATCGTTCAGGATTTTGTCCAAGTTCGGATGCACGTGTGTTATAAGCTTCGTGCAATCTTTGACGCAATTCACGACTATCGGCATGTTGAATGACCGCGTAGTAGCAGGGAAAATCCAGTGTTAAACGCCAGCCTTTAACCCCAGCTTTTTCTGCCGCAAGTTTCGCCAACGCAATCGATTCTTTAGGGATCCCTTTTAATTCATTTTCCTGAGCGTCATAAAACCAATGATCGGTTGCATCCATCACATTATCTTGAAAATGGCTCTGCAACTCTGACAGTTTTTTGCTTAAGATAGCAAATTGCTCTTTGTCAGCTTCAGGTAACGCAACGCCGGAAAGCTCAAAATCTCGAATGGCATTGGTAATGGTTTTTTGCTGTGCTTTTTCTAGGGTGGCAAAAGAGGGGCTCGCTTTCAAAGCCACATAGGCTTCATAAAGTTGCTTATTTTGTCCGACGGTTGTTCCATAATCTGACAATTTAGGTAAACACAAATGATAGGCTTCTCGCAGCTCTTTTGAATTGGCAACCGAATTTAAATGCGACACAGGTGACCATGCTTTGTTCAGCGCATCGTCTAAATCTTCAATCGGTGCCACCAATGAATCCCAGGTGGGATTTTTTTGTTGCAAGGTCAATTCATTGATCATGATTAAATTACGTTTGATGAGCGTCTCAATCGCTGGCTCAACATGTTCTGGTTTAATACGTGAAAACGGTGGCAATTCAAAGGACTCTAATAACGGATTATTCATGAAGGGGTTTGCCTATAGGTTAGTTGTTTTACACATAATTTACACTTCATTTCTTTCTCATTCTAGCGCTTTGTGACCACTCTTAAAACACGCTTTGCGTTATACTATCAGTCCTATCAGTAGAGGATTAACAGCCTATGACCATCCGTCCTTACCTTACACACCTTCCAAAGATCGGCAATCGTACTTATGTGGATGATGCGGCTGTGATTATTGGACAAGTCAGCATTGGAGATGATTGTTCCATTTGGCCCTTTGCATCTATCCGTGGCGACATGCATCGTATCCAAATAGGCAATCGCACCAGTGTGCAAGATGGTTGTGTATTACACATTACCCACGCCGGTGAGTTTAATCCTCAGGGTTTCCCATTAACGATTGGTAGCGATGTGACAATAGGACACAAAGCTATCTTACATGGTTGCACGATCCTGGATGCTTGTTTGATCGGCATGGGCAGCATTGTGATGGATGGCGCAACAATTGAATCAGAGGTGATTTTAGGGGCAGGCAGTTTAGTAGGACCTGGAAAAATTTGTGAAAGCGGTTATTTATGGGTTGGCAGCCCTGCGATTAAAAAACGTCCACTAACAAAAGAAGAAATAGCCTTTATACGTTATAGCGCAAGTACTTATGTTAAACTCAAAAATGTTTACCTTAGCGAAGCTGTGAAATAACCGCTTGCGTGTTGGGTGTTTGACCATGCCAAAGCGAAAATCCTAGCGCTGCTTGCTCAACGAGCATGCCCAGGCCATCAATCAACTGACTCGCGCCATGATCGTTAGCCCATGCTAAAAAAGGCGTGAGGGGTTTTTGCTGATACGCTAAGTCAATGCAACAGGCTTCTTTCAAAAAACGCGGATCAAGCGGCGGAACAATCGCCTGTAGGCTTGCGGCAGTTGCATTAATAATATAATCAAACGGTGCCTCGTTACTATTGGCTAGCATCTCATAGCTCATGGCTTTTAATGCTGGATGTGCCGTTAACAAGCTATTGGCTCTTATGACATCCCGATTGACAATCACTAAGGTTGGCGAAAAAGCGAGAAGCGGCGATAAAATCCCAGCTGCTGCCCCCCCTGCGCCTAACAGCAAAATTCTTTTGTTTGCTAAGACTAATTGGTGGTTATGCCTTAAATCTTGAATCAACCCTTCGCCATCCGTGTTATCACCCCAGAGCTCGCCTTGCTCATTCCAACCAATCGTATTCACGGCCTTGGCTTTTTGAGCACTGATTGATAAATGTTCGCACAGCATAAAGGCTTCATGCTTTAAGGGCAGGGTAATGTTAGCACCCTTTCCACCGATTTTTTGAAATGCTGCCAAAGCACTTTTAAGCCCGCCTTGCTCTGTCAGTATGCGCTCATACGTTAGCGCAATACCAAATTGTAAAGCAAAAGCTTCATGAATTTGGGGTGACAAACTATGATCAATCGGAGATCCAAAGACAGCGAATCGGCTCATCACATTTCCTGTGAAATAAAGCAAAGATAACGCATTTATTGTCATTGATGCAACTGCACACCCCTATAGGCCAAATTAGGCGGTGGGTAAGCCTTTCTTCTTACGGGTTCTAATCGCGGTCTTTGCCTTAACAACTGCGACCAGCTGTTGTGTGGGCGCTTGATACTGAATCAGCAACGTGGGAGGCTGTGCTTCAAGTTGCGGCTCTAATTGCGGGGGTAAAGTACGCTCATGCGCAAGTAACAGCACAAGATCATCCATTTGTTTGCTTTGATAATCCCTTAAACTTTCGACTTGAATATAAGCACTGTGATCTTGCTTTAATTCCAATAGAAAATGCTGCCATTGTCCTTTTCCTTGTGGCAATGATCCTTCTTTAAGGGTGTACATTGTGAGAGCCGCCATTATGCCAAGTTGAATGCTTGCTTTTTGATAGAAGGGTAGTGCAGCTGCCAAGGCTTCGACACCGTTGGGTTTTATGGCTTCTATTAACGGTATCACTTGTGGATGCGTTGTTATCATAAATTGAAACAATTTTTTTAATCCTATTGCCTTAACCTGATTGGGGTGTTGCAGGACTTCTTGAAGATAGACTCGAAGCAACGCAGTATTGCCTTGTTGATATGCATAAGCCAGTGGATTCATCTCTTGATAAATGCAATCAGGATCAAAGAGCGCTTTGTTTTTAACGGAAGCGATGAAATGCCAACATTTTTGAATCAATTTAGCGCTGGCTCTTTGAGGAGGAGCAACCTCTTCTAAGTTGAGCATTTGTTGCATGAGATCGGCACCGTCTTCTCGCTCTGCTAGTAAGTGCCAAAATGTTTTATTCTCAAATGAAGGCAAAGGCTGTGCTAATATTTTCCGAGGATCCGTGGCTTGTTCACGCAACCAAAAAAGGATATGCAAGGGTGAATGATGACAAACGAAGCGATTGACATGATCTTCAAATGTAAAATCGAATGGTGTTTTTAATAACCCTCGCAAAGCTGCAATATTTTGTTCTCGGAATTTTTGCCACTTATTTTTACTCGCTAATAAACTAAGTTCTTTTAACGCTTCCAAGATCCCAGTTAATCTGTTTTGATGAAAATCACGCTGTGATCTTATGGGTTGGCCATTCAGTTCTTCATATAAGCACATAAAGTAGGCATTAGTATGGATCTGTTGTAAACGCTGCAAATTGTGAACACATATTGCAATATCTTGTTTAAAATTGTTTTCCCAAAAATCTTTTGATTTGACTTGGCCATTTCTTAGCTGTTGATAGTGCTTTTCAAATTGTGCTTTCTCTTTTTTTAATTGTGTATTTTCAGGGTCTTTTGTTTCACTTGCAATTTTTAAATCATATTCAAAAAGCTGACGCACATAAAAAGCGTTAATCACAGCAGCTTTGGTTGCATCATTATCACAAATACGCTTGATCTCTTGATTGACTTTACATGCTGCACTTTTATAAATTGCTGTAAATTTACCATATAATGCCTCCAAGCATGCGTGCCATTCTTGCTTGGTTTCATGGGCAAGCCTTATGACCGTTTGGTTGGTTTTTACCGCTGCAATCCCTACTCCTAATCCAACACTCATTCCTATGGGTCCCGTGCCGATGACAAAAGCACCTGCAGCAACCCCGAGCATGCCTAATTGCAGATCCATTTCTGAGGGTAAAAAGGTGTCTACCGTCGCAGCAAATAGCTTAAATAAACCAGCGGTTCTTTGTAAAAAACCCTCACTTTCTGATCTTGATAAAAAGGGAGCTAGCTGAAATAAGCTGATAACTTCTTGAAATTTCTCATCCAGCGGCGAACGTAATACGGTTTGATAAAAAGCCAGCAATGCTGCCTCAAACTCTCTTTGTCGATTGTCATAAAGTGCTTGATTGGTTGCTAATTTTTGCTTGATGCTGGTTATTTGTTGTTGGATTATTTCCAAATTTTTGGGACTTCGGTGCTTTAATTTTTCTTGTCTCAATAAGCTTTGTAAACTTATTTGATTCACTTTAATATCATTATTAATTTTTTCTAATGTTTTTATGTCAGCAAAATGTTGCTTGAGAAATTGAGCAACAACTTGACGCATTCCTCGTTTATCATATTTTTGCTTAAACGCTGTGTTCTTTTCGACATAGTCACAAAAAGTTAATATTTTTGCTTCCATGTTACTTTTTAATTCAGTCGCACCGCTATTGGATCCTAAAATAATAGAACGCACCTTACCCAAAAAACGAATTTTATCTTCTTCAATAGACAGCTTATCTAATTCGGTTTGAGTGACAAGATCGGGCATGTGAGCTTCATTGGCAAGCTTAATCGTTAATGCTAATGAAAGCTCTTCAATTTTGTGATCAACATAGCTTTCTTGCAGCGCACGCCATTCGTTCACAGATAATACTGTCACTGTACTATTGATGTACTCCTGAAGCTTCGTATAGAAGTGGTCTTGCTGGAAAAGATCATTAAAATGATTTAACGCATAGTGTTTAACATGATTTTTTAAGCGAGTAATTTGTTCTTTTAAATTGATAAAAGCAGCGGATGCATCTTTTGGATTGTCTTCTTCAATAATTTGGATCAGAATTTGGCTATTGAGTGTGATCACTTCGACGAGACTGTTATATTCAGCGTTTTTAGGCAATTTATCCAGAAAGGGTAATGTTTGGAAAATGTGTTGAGTAAACTGGTCGGCTTTGCCTTCATAATCAACAGGGTTAATATAAAGTGCAAACCAATCGTTAACATAATCAATATACTTCATAAAATGAGACCTCTAGGCTTTTATCCTCCTTTACGTTATTTTTCCTGTGAATGATACAGATTTTAAAAATAGGAAGCGATTGTAAACAAATGCGCATTCAATGTGCAAAGCAAAATGTGTTAAAAGGGCTTAAAGCGTGTTGGTTTCAGACAAACGGATAAATAACAACATTAGTCTAATAACTAACTTTATGGAGTTGTTTACACCAACCAATCTTGAGGTTGCAAATAATGCTCATATAAACGGGCTTCTTGTGAACCAGGTTTTGGTGCCCATTGGTATTCAAAGGAAACTTGTGGGGGGAGCGACATCAAAATCGATTCAGTACGCCCTCCTGATTGTAAACCAAACAGTGTGCCTCGATCGTACACTAAGTTAAATTCAACATAACGACCTCGTCGGTACCGTTGAAAATCTTGTTCAGCTTGCGAAAAGGGCATTTGATAACGTTTTGCTAATATCGGACCATAAGCCTGCCAAAAACCATTCCCAACCGATTGTAAAAAACTAAAACACTTAGCAAAGTCCCAACCAAAAGTCTCGGTATTGAGATCATCAAAAAATAAACCACCCACGCCACGGGTTTCATTGCGGTGTGGTAGATAAAAATACTTGTCTGCCCAAGCTTTATATTCAGCATAAATATTATCGCTAAACGGTGTGCAAGCTTTTTTGGCTTGTTGGTGCCAATGAATAACATCTTCATGAATAGGGTAATAAGGTGTGAGATCAAATCCGCCTCCAAACCACCAGATGGGCGCGCTGTTTTCTTTTAAAGCAATAAAAAAGCGCACATTCATATGACAAGTTGGCACAAACGGATTAACAGGGTGAATCACTGATGAAACACCCATGGCTTCAAATTGGCGACCTGCCAGCTCCGGACGATGATTGGTTGCTGAGGGTGGTAAATTTTCGCCCATCACATGCGAAAAATTGACGCCTGCACTATCAAAGACTTTGCCATGACGCAGTACTCTGGTAATACCACCGCCACCACCTGGTCGCTGCCATTCATCTTGATGTATTGTTGATGGCTCATAAGCCTGTATCTCATCACATAACGAATTTTGCAGCGCTAATAAATACTGCTTTACATCCAACTGCATTATACGCCCAGCTTTTCCTGTAGCGCTTTATTTTTGCTCATGATCTTATCTGCATTTTCAGTCCGTAGATCGAGTAGGCGTTTCGCAATGGATCCGTCTTGTAAAGCAATCATTTGAGCACTTAAAAATCCCGCGTTTTGCGCGCCGGGTTTGCCAATGGCAACACAAGCAACCGGTATGCCGCCTGGCATTTGCACTGTCGATAATAAAGCATCCATCCCTTGTAAGCTGCCACCATCCATGGGTACACCAATGACTGGCTTAATGGTATGCGCCGCGACGAATCCCGCCAAATGTGCAGCAAGGCCTGCCGCACAAATGAAAACCGCACAACCACGTTTATCTGCATCTAATACATATTGTTGGGTTTGTGAAGGCGTGCGATGGGCAGAAGACACACGAATTTCAAAAGGTATGTCTAACGATTTTAGTGTATCAACTGTGCTTTGCATCACAGGCAAATCGCTATCGGAGCCCATTAAAATAGCAACAAAAGGTTTATTCATACAAAATCTCTCATGATGTCATTAGCAAATATAAATACTACGTTTCGTCGTAAGGTTCAGAGAACTTACAACTTTGTTGTGGGCAAACCCTTTCCGTGCCATTTTTCTTTGTGGTTTTAATTGCCGTGATCGGCCATGCACAAAGTGGGCAAGGCTCATTCTGCGGCTGGTACCATAAAGCATATTTACAATCCGGGTAACGTGAGCACGAAAAGAATATTTTTCCTTGGCGGGATTTGCGCTTTAAAATACTCCCTTCTTTACAAGAAGGGCATTGAACGTTGGTATCTTCAGGTTTCTCTAGGGGTTCAATAAATTTACATTCAGGATAACTGCTACAGCCAATAAATTTACCGTACTTGCCCTTTTTGATTTGTAGAGATGAATTGCAAGTGGGACATAAGCGTCCTTCAACAATTTCAGGCCCAGCGTCACTACTTGCGCCATCTTCTAAGCTACGCGTGTAATCGCATTCTGGATAATTGGTACAACCAATAAAACGCCCTCTTCTGCCTAAACGAATAGAAAGGGGACCGCTACATTGCGGGCATTTTTCTTCAATCGGCTCTTGCGTCACATCTTTGCGCTGAACGTTTTCTTGAGTTTCTTTTACCAAATTAATAAACGGTTGCCAAAATTCACGCAATACTGGACGCCATTCTTTTTCACCACGTGATACTTCATCAAGCTCGTCTTCAAGCTGTGCGGTAAATCCATAATCCACATATTGCTGAAAATAAGTGGTTAAAAAACGATTAACGACTCGACCCACATCCGTTGGATGAAAACGTTTGTTTTCCAAATTCGCGTATTCACGCTGTTGAAGTGTGCTGATAATGGTTGCATAGGTTGATGGTCGACCAATCCCATATTCTTCCATGGTTTTAACCAAGGTTGCTTCAGAATATCGCGGTGGTGGCTCTGTAAAGTGTTGCTCGCCACGAATTTCTAAAATAGGCAAACTATCACCCTCTTTGAGCGGCGGTAACATTTTACCACCCCCATCTTCTTTCTTAGCATCGTCGATGCCTTCTTCATACACTTGCAAGAAGCCTGGGATAGCAATGATCGAGCCATTGGCTCTAAATAAATGTCCTTCACCGCAAGCTAAATCAACAGCAACGGTATCAATTGTTGCCGGGATCATTTGACAAGCAATCGTTCGCTTCCAGACTAAATTATACAGTTTGTATTGATCGGCGCTCAGTGCATGTTTGATATCGTCTGGATGCAAGCTCGCCGAGGTCGGACGTATTGCTTCATGAGCTTCTTGAGCATTTTTCGCTTTGGTTTTATAGGTGTGCGGCGTATCGGGTAAAGCATCCGCACCAAAACGGGTTTCAATGGTTTGGCGAATTTCTTCAACTGCGACACTGGCTAAGTTAACCGAGTCGGTTCTCATATAGGTGATCAAACCTTGAGCACCTTCGCCAATATCAATACCTTCATATAATTGTTGAGCAATACGCATGGTGCGTGCGGCACCAAAACCGAGCTTTCGCGAAGCTTCTTGCTGTAAGGTCGATGTCGTAAAGGGGGCAGAAGGATTTCTCTTGCGCTTCTTTTTCTCAATGTGTTTAACAATTAGCTTACCTTTGCCAGCTTTTTTCAAATCAACAATGATTTGATTGGCTTGGTCGCCATCTGTCACTGAAAACTGTTTGAGTTTTTCAGTTGAAAACTCTACGAGTTTGGCAGAGAAGGGTTGATCTTCTTTGGTGACATCGGCTTCTATCGTCCAATATTCTCTGGCGATGAATTTTTCGATCTCAAGTTCGCGTTCCACAATCATACGCAATGCAGGGCTTTGAACCCGACCCGCTGACAATCCTGGACGAACCTTGCGCCACAGAAGCGGCGATAAGTTGAATCCCACTAAGTAATCCAGGGCGCGTCTTGCTTGTTGTGCATTAACCAAATCCATTGATAAATCTCGAGCATGATTAATCGCATCAAGGATCGCTGTTTTGGTAATTTCATGAAACACAACACGATGAACCGGCTTGTCTTTTAACAAGCCCTTTTCTTTCATTAATTCGCATAGATGAAAGGCAATAGCCTCACCTTCGCGATCAGGGTCAGTTGCTAAGAGTAATTCATCGACTTTCTTTAACGCATCAGCAATCGCTTTCACCTGATTCGCGTTTTTTTCGATGACGACATACTTCATCGCAAAATCATTGGTAGGGTCGACTGCGCCTTCTTTGGGCAACAAATCGCGGACATGGCCATACGATGCCAAGACCTGGTAGCCTTTGCCCAAATACTTTTTAATAGTTTTGGCTTTGGCGGGAGACTCAACCACGACCAAACGATTTACCATTGAAACCCAACCTCTTTTTTAAAAATCACCTAAGACCGCTTAGTGAATGACACTATCGGCCTTCTCATCGTTCATTAATTCTTCTATCCATGGCAACATTTCATCTTGGGGTGCTTTATTCAGCATGACAAGACCGATAATGCGCTTAAACTGCTGCAAACTTAAACTATCTGCTTCAATGGCCATTGCCCGGTCAATGATAATTTCTCGAACCGTTGCGTCTAACAGGCCCATTGCTTCAAGGTTATGTAAGTAACCTCGGCATGCCATATCCAGCTTAGCCTGTTCTTCTTGTGCATAGACACGGATCGAATTACCCGGCTTCTGCACTAAGGTAGCGGCTAGTCTTTCTATCTCAGCTAACTCTCCTAGCCAATCAAATGCAAGACTTATTTCTTTTGCGTCAAAGCCTGCTTCTTCCAATTCGCATGTTAAGGACTTCTCATCTAGCAAGGTGTCTTCACTAACACTAAGATAGTTATCAAATAAAAACATCAATACTTCTATGACATTTGCTTTCATGGTTAGTCTCCCGTTGCAACTCGGACGTAACCGCCCGGCACCGATACGATGGCTCCCCGGAGCTCTAGTTCTAATAGCATCGAGGAAACCTCTTTCGCGGTCAATCCTGATTTCATCACAATGCTATCAATCGAGGTACAGACTTCTTCAATATGTGAAATAAATGCTCCTTTTTCAGTTTCAATATTAGTTAACTGTCTTTTTTCTTGAGGAACGATTGTCGTGCTCAGTGCGAGCTCTTCTACAATATGTTGAACGCTCTCAACACATTTTGCTCCCTGACGGATCAAATGGTTACACCCTTTTGCCATCGGGTTATGAATAGAGCCTGGCAAGGCAAAAATTTCCTTCCCCTGTTCTAAAGCATAGTTCGCCGTTATCAAAGAACCACTCTTTAAAGTGGACTCTACCACTAGCACGCCAAGGGACAAGCCACTAATAATACGATTGCGTCTTGGGAAGTGAGCGGGCTTGGGATCGGTGCCAATCGGGAATTCAGAAACCAGCGCACCCTTTACAACAATGCGCCTAGCAAGTGATTGATGCGAGATGGGATAGACTTTGTCTAAACCGTTTCCTAATACCGCAATGGTTCGACTCTCTGCATTTAGCGCCCCTTCATGGCTTGCCGCATCAATGCCTAAAGCCAACCCACTGGTGACAACCATGCCTGCTCGTGCAAGCGCATAAGCAAATTGGGTCGCATTTTCTTTGCCTTGTGGTGAAGCGTTACGGCTTCCGACCATGCCGATTTGTGGCAACTGTAATGACTTGAGATCACCTTGTACAAACAAAACCGGAGGCGCTGAATGAATTTCTTTGAGCTGGGAAGGATAATGGCAATGCTCCCAGGTAAGGATTTGCTGGGTTTCATTTTGCCATGCTAAATCTTTTTCAACGCCAGCCCAGTCAAGCGCGGTCTTAACGCCCCATTTTTCACACCACGCGACAAAGGCTTGCGTGGGGCGCTCACCAGAAAAGCAATTTGACAAACTTTTTTCTTCTTGGCATAACGCGGCAAATCGTCTCGGTCCCAAGCCCGGTATACGATTTAGCACTAGCCAGTAGGGCAGCTCTTTCGCTTCTAGCTGACTTCTCTTCAAAAGGCTTGGCTCTATCACTGCTTTTATATAAACCACATGCGCATGAGCGCTTTAAAGGCGGCTAGTTTATGACCTTGCAACATCATCAAGCAAGTAAATCGTTCTTGTTGCCTTCATCACGAGCGCATAACTCACCTTATCGAACACTCTAAAAACCACACACTTCCCAATATCCAAAGGCGGGAAGCAGTACTTCTTGTCATTTTGGTAGGTTAGACGTGGCGGTAAGTCTTTTTGTGTTTGAAAAATAGATAATACATCGCCCACTTCTCGCTCTAGATCATCGCCTCCGGTAATTACTATCACTTGATATTGACCTATTTGAGTAATGCCACCAAAGACAGACACAATCTGGCCCAAGCCCTTATTAACAGGAAACTTAGGCATAAAATAGGGTTCAACTTCCTCATAGAGCGTTTCAATAATGCGATCGCCAATTTTGATCTCAGCATAACTTTCACTAAGAACCATGCTGGAAGGCTCACCTAATTTTTCAAGATCCGCTTTGCCAACAACGAATCCTTCAACACCAATAAGCTTTTCTTTGCAGCATGGCTCAACATAGTCTTTGGTGGGACGTACAACGGTAAACGTAATATTGTCATCCGCAGGGCAAAGACCGCTCACGTAGATCCGATCTCTTTCTCCAACAACCAGATGATCATCATCCAATGCAATGATTCTCGGGCAATCTTCCGCAACACAAGGGCTGATCACGCGTGATTGATTGAAAAAGGGTGCAATAACACTCAATGCAATGGTGGGGATCGGTTTATCGACCGGAAGAACTTTTATTCTGGGGTGAAGCTTAACAATGCCATTTCTATGATCACGAGTCGCTATGGCATGTCGGTTATAGTAGCCCCGATCGACTCGTAAGCAGGGTTCGCCTTTTTCATAGACTAAGCTGATGATATCACCAGGATAAATGCGATCTGGGTTTTTAATCTCTTTATTGGCATACCAAAGTTGTTGCCATCTTCCCGGATCGTTCAAGAACTTGCAGGCAATTTCCCATAACGTGTCGCCATCTTGCACGATATAGGTTTGAGGTGCGCGTTCGTTGATCCAAGGATGAGAGGCCTGCTTTGCCGAGGCGATGGTCATTAGGACAGATAAAATAACTGCCAAAGCCATTTTTAATGAAACGGCATACCTTGTCATGAGCTAACTCCTTCGCTACCTTTAACGGTCCCTGTATTTACAATAGCTAAATTTATCAAGATCATTGCGCTTTTGTAACCGAAATAAAATTTGCTACAAAACTAACATTGGTAGTAAAATCCGCAAAACCATGAGGCCCTGCTGCTATGTCAACGTTAAAAGTTTATCAGTACCCACACAAAGTGTTGCGTGAAGTCACGCCGCCTGTTGTCCATTTTGATGATGCACTTCGTGCTACCGTTAAACAAATGATAGCCACTATGTATCAAGACGACGGTTGTGGACTTGCTGCTCCCCAAGTAGGCTTAGGGCTTCGCTTATTTGTGATGGATGTCTCTAAAGAGGCTAACCAGCCACAATGTTTTGTCAATCCTGAGATCCTAGAAAGCGTGGGTGAAATTGCCCGCGAAGAAGGCTGCCTGTCATTACCTGGCGTTTATGCTAAAGTCACTCGTGCTGAAAAAATCACAGTTCGTTATCAAGATGAACACGGTCAATCACATACCATAACGACCGATGGCCTTGCCGCTCACTGTATTCAACATGAACTTGATCATTTAAATGGTATTTTAAATATTGATAGACTTTCCAAACTGAAACGAATGCTTCTCCTTAAAAAATTAGAAAAACTGCAGAAAGCGGCATCATGAAAATTATTTTCGCCGGAACACCTGTCTTTGCCCAAACACAATTAGAAGCGCTGTTAACCACCTCTCATGACATTGTTGCTGTTTACACTCAGCCTGATAAACCGGCTGGGCGTGGTCAACATTTGCAGATGAGTCCAGTAAAAGAGCTAGCACTAAAACAAGGTTTACCTATAGAACAACCTGTGTCACTTAAAACAGCACAAGCCTTAGAGACTTTGAAGCAATATCAAGCTGATGTCATGATCGTTGCAGCGTATGGCTTAATATTGCCAGAGACGGTATTAAACCAACCTCGTTATGGTTGCATTAATGTCCATGCCTCTTTATTACCACGCTGGCGCGGTGCTTCTCCCATCCAGCAAGCGATTTTAGCAGGCGATCAAGAAACGGGCATTACGTTAATGCGCATGGATAAAGGGTTAGATACCGGCAATATTCTCGCGACGGGTAGAATAGCGATCCAAAACACCGATACCTCAGAAACACTCCATGACAAACTCGCCATTCAAGGCGCTAAAATGCTGTTTCATATTTTAGAAGAAATTGTTGAAATACCAGGTGAAAAGCAACGTGATGCAGATGCGACACACGCCCCCAAAATCACAAAAAATGCCGCCTTAATTGATTGGCAGCAATCTGCTATAGAAATTGATAGACAAATTCGCGCTTATTTTCCATGGCCTATTGCACACACCCTGATTGATGGGCAGGTATTGCGGATCCTACAAGCAAACCGCGTGGATCTTCACGGCGCACCTGGCACCATTATCAAACAGACTGCCAATGGGATTGTGGTTGCAGCCAATACTGGCGCATTGGAAATCACTAAAGCACAATTACCCGGTAAAAAAGCGTTACCCATGTCAGAAATCTTAAAAGGCCACGCTTCCCTTTTCACTCCTTTAAAAAAATTAGGCTAAATAATGACTCAAGTTGTAAATTGTCGAACGATGGCCTTTGAAGTCCTGTTGGAAGTGCTGCGCAAGGGGAAGTCTTTTAACCCTCAATTAATGTCGCTACGCTACCCTAAGGTTGATAGTCGTAATATCTCTTATGCGGTTCATCTTTGTTTTGGCGTGTTGCGCTTTTATTTTGTGTTACAAAAAGCCTTAAGCACGCTCCTACATGCACCACTGAAAAATAAAGATAAAGACTTAGAATTACTGATGATGATTGGTCTTTTTCAGCTTTTTTACACTGATACGCCACCCCATGCCGCGATTAATGAAACCGTGGATGCTGCGAAAAAAAGTGCGCCTTATGCCAAAGGACTCGTGAATGCCGTCTTACGCAATGCGCTTCGTCAAGAAGAAGACATCAAAGCATTACTCAATGAGAGTAACACTCATCCCGATTGGTTAGTACAACGCTGGCAAGCAGACTGGCCCTTAGATTGGGAAGTCCTCATTGCCAATAATCAAGATCATCCCCCTTTTGTCCTTAGAGTCAATGCTCGTGAAAAAAGCCGGGAAGCCTATTTGGCACTCTTAGAAGAAGCCAATATTCCCGCAACGCCGTTAGATCATTCTGATAATGGGATCAACGTGGCGATAGATGCCCCCATCAGCAGTCTGCCAGGTTTTCAAGAGGGCTGGGTGAGCGTACAAGATAGCAGCGCGCAACTGGCTGCATCGTTATTAGCATTGGCACCAGGGCTTCGCGTGTTAGATGCGTGCGCAGCACCTGGTGGCAAAACCGCGCATATGCTAGAGCTTGAGCCAAGGCTCAAAGAAGTAGTGGCCATTGAAAAAGATCCAAAACGCATTGGGTTGCTACAAGGTACATTGGATAGACTAAAGCTTAAAGCAAACGTGCTGTGCAAAGATGCGGGGGATGTTGAGAGCTGGTGGGATAATGAATTGTTCGATCGGATTTTGCTGGATGCTCCCTGTTCTGCAACGGGGGTTATCCGTCGCCACCCCGATATTAAGCTCCATCGCAAAGAAGGTGATCTCAAGCAGCTAACAAAGACACAAAATAAGCTTTTGTCACAATTGTGGCCATTGCTCAAACCCGGTGGCATACTGTTATACGCTACCTGCTCTACATTAGCGGTAGAAAATGTGCAACAAATGACACATTTTCTAGCTACCCATAGCGATGCTAAAGAGTTACCTATCGATGCCGGATGGGGCATCAGTCAATCTGTGGGCCGCCAAATTTTGCCAGGGCAAGACGAAATGGATGGCTTTTACTACGCTAGACTCAGTAAGAGCGCTTAAGTCATAGTTTGATTTGCCGATCTTAAAGAGACACATTTTGAAAATAATCATTTTAGGAGCCGGCCAAGTTGGCGGCACGTTAGCAGAACACTTAAGTATTGAAAACGATGTCACCGTTGTCGATATCAGTGCCGAACGATTAAATGATTTACAAGAGCGCCTCGATATTCGCACCGTTTGCGGCCCTGCTTCCTATCCCAATATTTTACTCAATGCCGGCGCAGAAGACGCAGATCTACTCATTGCTGTGACCAATTCCGATGAAGCCAATATGATTGCTTGCCAAGTGGCTTATAGTTTGTTTAGAACCCCAACCAAAATAGCGCGCGTCCGTGCGACACAATATGTTGCTTATGATGCGTTATTTGGTAACGACGCATTGGCTGTTGATATGTTAATTAGCCCTGAGCATTTGGTAATGCAACATATCAAGCGTTTGATTGAACACCCTGATGCATTACAGGTCGTTAATTTTGCGCAAGGTCGAGTGCAGATGGCTGCCGTTAGAGCATTTTATGGCGGCACTTTAGTCGGACATGCTCTCGGTGATATGAAAAAGCATATGCCACTGATTGACACCAAAGTGGTCGCTATTTTTCGTCGTAACAAAGCGATTATTCCCACCGTAGACACGATTATTGAACCTGACGATGAAGTGTTTTTCCTAGCAACCCCTGCGCACATTGATGCGGTAATGAGTGAGCTTCGGCAGCTCGATCAACCCTATAAACGCGTGATCATTGCCGGTGGCGGCAATATCGGCGCAAAGCTTGCAGAAGCGTTAGAGCATCAATTTAACGTGAAAATTATTGAAAAATCGGCAAGTCGCGCGCAACTGCTTGCAACAGATTTACATAAAGCGGTTGTGCTCTTGGGCGATGCCGCTGATCGTGAATTATTGTTGGATGAAAACATTCAAGAAACGGATGTGTTCTGCGCAGTCACCAATCAAGATGAAGCCAATATCATGTCAGCTATTTTAGCAAAGCGTCTTGGCGCGCATAAAGTGATGGCGCTGATTAGTCGATCTGCTTATGTGGATGTGATTGAAGGTGGTGATATCGATATTGCTATCTCTCCACAACAAGCCACCATCGGCAGCTTGTTAACCCATGTACGCCGTGGAGACGTGGTCAATGTGCACTCGTTACGACGTGGTGCAGCTGAAGCTATTGAAGCCATTGCCCATGGCGACAAAAATACCTCGCAAGTGATCGGACGAAAAATTCGTGATATTCATTTACCCAAAGGCACTACCATTGGCGCCATTGTCAGAGGTGACACGGTAATTATTGCCGATGATGACTGTGAAATTGCTCCGGAAGATCATGTGATTTTATTTGTGATTGATAAAAGTCGCATTCCACAAGTTGAGCGTCTGTTTCAAGTTGGCATCACTTTCTTATAGCATGAGGTCACTATCGCATTATGGAGTTAGCCAATTTTAGAATTTTAGGCTTATTGCTTATGATGCTAAGCCTAACATTTGTGCCTCCGCTTTTTGTCGAGCTTCTATACCAAGATGGTTATGCATTAACCTTCCATTTGTCTTTTGCTGTTACCTTTGGCCTCGGTTTTTTACTATGGTTTCCCTTTAGAGGAAGAGTGCATGCGCTTCGTACCCATGATGGGTTTTTAATCGTGCTCTTTTTTTGGTTAACCGCCAGCCTCGTTGGCGCACTGCCTCTTTATTGGAATATTGAACCGAGCTTGTCTTTTACTGATGCTTTTTTTGAATCAGTCTCTGGGATCACAACGACCGGCTCTACCATTTTTAACCATTTAGCTATTTTACCGCATTCTATTTTGTATTATCGCCAACAAATGCAGTTTTTAGGCGGTATTAGTATTGTGGTTTTAGCAGTTGCCATTTTACCGGCATTGGGTATTGGCGGAATGCAGCTTTTTCGCACCGAAATTACCGGCCCCGTTAAAGACGATAAGCTCACGCCACGGATCACACACACTGCTAAAGCCATTTGGTTATTATATGTTTTTATGACAGCTATTTGTGCTTTTTGCTATTGGCTGGCGGGTATGCCGTGTTTTGACGCGATTGTGCACAGTTTTAGCACCGTTTCAACGGGCGGCTTTTCAACACATGACCGAAGTTTGGCCTTTTATGACAGCGTCGCCATTGAAAGTGTGGCGATGGTCTTCATGTTGCTGGGCGCCATCAATTTTAATTTGCACTTTTTAATGCTTAAAAATCAAAAACTGCGGGTCTATTTTAACGATCCTGAATTCAAGCTTTTTGCGAAAATTGTTTTTGGAGCCGGCGTTTTGGTTTGGGTTGCTCTGGTTATTGCTTCACATCATGACAATAAATCTCCTTATCTTTTATTCGACTCCTTGTTTCAAGCAGTTTCTTTAGCAACCACCACCGGCTTTTTATCAACCGATTTTTCTTTATGGCCTTTGTTTATCGGGCTCTTTCTCCTTTTTTGCGGTGTGATTGGAGGATGTGCAGGCTCAACATCGGGAGGCGTAAAAACGATCCGTGTCTTGCTCTTGCAAAAACAAGGTTCGCGTGAAATCAAACGCCTTATCCATCCTCATGGACAATATGTGATTAAATTAGGGGAGAAAGCTATTACCCCCCGTATCATTGAAGCCATCTGGGGATTTTTTGCCATCTATTTTGTTATTTTTATTGTGCTGCTTTTATTATTACTCATGGTTGAGATGGATTTCTTTACTGCCTATTCGGCCTTATTAGCAACCCTATCGAATTCAGGCCCCGGCCTTGGCAATGTAGCAGCGGATTTTTCACATGTAAGCCCTCATGCCAAGTGGGTGCTCAGTTTTGCCATGTTGGCCGGTCGGCTTGAGATTTTTACCATTTTAGTCTTATTATCGCCAGCCTTTTGGCGCCGCTAACCCGAAGCTGTTATTTAAATAACATATTCCCAAAACGCCATACACACAGCCATAAGGCCCGTGTATACTAGTGGGCATTTGTGACTTATCAGCAAGGTTGCTCGCCATGGTAGAAGACCAAAAGCCCTATACATTTGCCGAAATTATTCAAACGCTGCATCGGTTCTGGACATCGCAAGGTTGCGTGATTTTACAACCATTAGATATGGAAGTGGGTGCCGGCACATTTCATCCCGGGACTTTTTTACGCGCGATTGGACCTGAGCCTTGGTTTGCCGCACATGTACAACCCAGCCGACGCCCAACCGATGGTCGCTATGGTGACAATCCTAACCGTACACAAATGTTTCACCAATACCAAGTGGTGTTAAAGCCTTCACCGATCGAAATTCAAGCTTTGTGTGTGAAATCTTTACAAGCTATTGGAATCGAGCCTGATATAAACGATATTCGCTTTGTTGAAGATAATTGGGAATCACCCACACTAGGTGCTTGGGGACTCGGTTGGGAAGTTTGGTTAAATGGCATGGAAAGTATCCAATTCACCTATTTTCAACAGGTTGGCGGCTTAGAATGCAAACCCGTGATGGGCGAATTAGCTTACGGGATTGAGCGCTTAGCCATGCATATTCAAAATAAAAAGAGCATGTTTGATCTGGTATGGGCCAAAACGCCTACTGGCATTGTCACTTATGGCGACGTGTTTCATCAAAACGAAGTTGAAATGTCTACCTATAACTTTGAATTAGCCAATACCGAGATGCTTTTTACGCATTTTGATGATTATGAAAAAGAATGCCAAAAATTGATTGCCGCTAATTTGCCTTTGCCGGCCTATGAGATGGTGCTTAAAGCATCTCATGCTTTTAACCAACTGGATGCCAGAAGCGCTATCGCCGTCACTGAAAGACAACGCTATATTTTGCGAGTGAGAACACTCGCGCGCGATGTCGCCATGGCTTATTATGCCGCAAGAGAAAAGCTCGGTTTCCCATTAGCACAACAAAAACAAGAGAAATCCTATGTCTAATTCAGGAGCAACGCTATTAATTGAGATTGGCACAGAAGAACTGCCGCCACATGGTTTAAGTAAATTGTCGGAAGCTTTTTCAAAAGCCTTGGATCTCAGTCTCATTAGTGCTGGCATGCCAAGTGACAAAGTTGAACATTTTGTCACGCCAAGACGCATTGCCGCGCGATTTTCTAATATCCCCGAAATGCAACCCACGCGCACCGTGCAAAAGCGCGGACCTGCGTTGGCAAGCAGCTATGATGCCAAAGGCAACCCAACCAATGCCGCTTTAGGGTTTGCAAAAAGTTGCAAAGTAGATATTTCACAATTAAAAACCCTTGAAACAGAGCAGGGCGCTTGGCTGGTCTTTGAACAAGAAGAGGGCGGCACATTACTTGCTGATATTTTACCTGCCATGGTTGAAAAAGCCATTAACGACATCCCTGCTAAAAAACGCATGCGCTGGGGTAATGGCAGTGAAGAATTTTTGCGTCCCATTCACTGGATCACGGTTGTACATGGTACCAAAGCGCTACCCATTCAAGTGCTAGGTATCACAGCTTCTGGCTACACGCATGGACATCGCGTACATACGCCAGAACCCTTATTGATTTCTGATGCAAACGACTATCTACCGATTTTGCGCCAAGCAAAAGTCATTGCGGATTTTACCGAGCGCAAAGCATTTATCCAAAATGCCATTCAAATTCTAGGAAAAGATCAAGGCGGCCAAACCGTTGTGCCGCCTGAATTGCTGGATGAAGTAAGCGGGTTGGTGGAATGGCCTGTGCCTTTGTCAGCACAATTTGATCAAGCCTTTTTGGAAGTTCCTCAAGAAGCTCTGATTTCTTCTATGCAAAATCATCAAAAATGTTTTGCGATAAAAAATCATCATGGCAAATTATTAAATACCTTCGTGCTTGTCAGTAATACTGATGCTAGCCCTCCTGAAAACATTATTCGCGGTAATGAACGCGTGATGCACGCAAGACTCGCCGATGCTAAATTTTTCTATGATCAAGACAGAAAGAATCCTTTAAGCTTGCGTTTAGAAGGGTTAAAAAACATGATCTTCCAGAAAAAATTAGGCACTTTATATGATAAATCACAGCGTATTGCAAAATTAGCAGGCGCAATTGCCAAGCAGATCAACGTCTCTTCACGCCAAGCAGAAATCGCAGGAAAACTGTGTAAAGCAGATTTATTAACCGAAATGGTTTTTGAATTTCCTGAGCTGCAGGGCATTATGGGTAATTATTATGCGCGTTTTGACGGCGAATCAGATGATATTTGTGTCGCTATTCAAGAAAGTTATTTGCCCCGTTTTGCGAAAGATGTGTTACCAGAAACGTCAACCGGGATCTGCGTAGCGCTTGCCGATCGCTTGGATACATTAATCGGTATCTTTGGTATTGGCCAATTACCCAGCGGCGACAAAGATCCTTTTGGCCTTAGAAGACAAGCATTAGCGATTTTACGGATTTTAATTGAAAAGCAATTGCCTTTAGATCTTGAAGATCTTTGTCAAAAAGCACGCCAGGGTTACGGTGGTTTAATTGATGAAGAAGTCATTCAGCAAGTGCTGCATTTTTGCTTTGAACGCTTTAAAGCATGGTATCAAGAGCAAGGCATTAGTTTGCAAACCATTGAGGCTGTATTAGCGAATCGCATTACCGAGCCTTATGATTGTAGCAAAAGGATTTTGGCTGTTAGCCATTTTCAAACACTACCTGAAGCAGAACATTTGGCAGCCGCCAATAAGCGAGTGAGAAATATCCTGCAAAAATCAGGAATTTCGACCAATTCACAACAGCTCCCTATGGTGCAACCTGATCTTTTTATAGAATCGGCTGAAAAAAATCTGTATATGGCGATTGAAACTCTGAAACGCCAAACAGAGCCGTTGATCATCGATGGTAAATATCAAGAAGCCTTAGTGTTGCTCGCTCATTTACAGCAAGTGGTCGATAACTTTTTTGATGAAGTGATGGTAATGAGCGATGATGAAAATTTACGCATTAATCGCATTCGTTTATTAGGACATTTATCCGCTTTATTTATGCAAATTGCCGATATCTCGAAATTAGCCTTATGAAGTTAATCATTCTTGATCGTGATGGTGTCATTAACGAAGATTCGCCACTTTATATTAAATCACCCGATGAGTGGCACCCCATTAAAGGAAGCTTAGAAGCGATTGCCTTATTGAATCAATACGGCTTTACGGTAGCGGTGGCCACCAATCAATCTGGCATTGCGCGTAAAATGTATGATGAAAGCGTGCTAAACGCTATTCACGACAAAATGTGCCAGGCTGTCAAAGCAGCAGGCGGTAGCATTGATAGCATTTTTTACTGCCCTCACGGTCCAGATGATGATTGCCTTTGTCGAAAACCCAAACCTGGGTTATTACAACAAATTGCCAAACACTATGGGACCTCTCTACAAAATGTGATCGCTATTGGTGACTCTGCTCGGGATTTAGAAGCGGCGAAAAATGCAGGCGCTACGCCTATCCTGGTATTAACCGGTAATGGTCGGAAAACACTGCAAACTTATACCAATAGTTTGCAAGAGATAGCGTATTATGATGACTTGTACGCCTTTGCATGCACTTTGAAATTTAGATGACTCTTAATGATGTTTAAACTTGTGACTTTTTTACGCTCCCTTTTGTTCTTTACAGGCCAGATACTCAGCGCCGTTGTGCTTGCCACGATTGGCATGTTGCTCTTCGCCTTCCCTTACTCCCTGCGTTACAGGGTCATCACGTCTTGGTCGCACTTTATTATTTGGTGGGCCAAAATTAGCTGCGGCATTCAATATGAAGTGCATGGCATGGAAAATCTGCCTACAAAGAATGCGATTGTATTATGCAAACATCAATCTGCTTGGGAAACGCTTTTTCTACAAACGATTTTGGGCCAGCAAACCTGGGTTTTGAAAAAGCAATTACTCAAAATCCCATTCTTTGGCTGGGCTTTAAGTTTAATTGAGCCAATTGCCATCGATAGAGAAAAATCCAGCTCGATTAGACAACTGTTAGAGCAGGGTGAACAACGTTTAAAACAAGGCCGTTGGGTGGTGATTTTTCCTGAAGGATCACGCATTGCGGTGGGTAAAACCGGGCGATATTCAAGAAGTGGTGCCGTCTTAGCAAAAGGATCGGGTTATTCCATTGTTCCGATAGCGCACAATGCTGGCGTGTTGTGGCCTAAAAAAGCGTTTGTGAAAAAGCCTGGCAAAATCACGGTTGTTATTGGCCCTGAAATTCAAGTGACTGGGTTATCGACAGATGAGATCCATGACAAAGCGAAGAATTGGATTGAAGAGACGATGGTAAAATTGTAAATCTCCCTGCGCGAACAAGTCGCGCTGCCCCTCTTTACAAAAGAGGGGTTATGTTCGCTTCGCTCACGGTACCTATAAGACCTTATGAGCGAAGCGAATAAACAGCCCACTTTGTAAAGGGGGCCGCGAGCAGCGCTCGCGGGGGATTCCCTAAACGTCTAAATTTTCTACCCGCAATGCATTGGCTTCAATAAATTCACGTCGTGGCTCAACTTGATCGCCCATTAACGTCGTGAAAATTTGATCCGCTGAAATCGCATCTTCCACACGCACTTGCAATAAACGGCGAGTGGTGGGATCCATGGTGGTTGACCATAATTGATCCGCGTTCATTTCACCTAATCCTTTATAACGCTGGATCTGCTGGCCTTTTTTCGCTTCCGCCATCAACCATTCAAGTGCCGTTTTGAAATCTTCCGTTACAAATTGTTTATCACCACGCATCACATAAGCACCTGGCTCAAGTAAATTTAAGAATTCAGCACCGGCTTGCATTAAAAATTGATATTCGCTGCCCTGGAAAAATTCGGGATAAAAACGGAAATTATTTTGCACCCCATGTAATGAAACATGAACGGTAGGAATGAACCCGTGCAATTCGTTTTCCTTATCAATACTGAACTGATAAGAATGACCATTTTGCTTTTCCGCTTCTAAGACTTTCTCAAGTGCACCTAACCATTCTTTAAGCGCCGCTTCATCTTTCACTGCTGTTGCGGGTAACAAAGGCGTGCGCATCATGGCTTGTAACACGGCAGCTGGATAACGCTGTGATAAACGAGCAATTAATGATTGCGTTTTATTAAAACGCACTACCAGTTGTTCTAAGGCAATGCCTTGGATAGCGGGCGCAGCAGGATTCACAAAAAACCGCGTTTCTTCGAGTGCAATTTGCGTTAAATACTGGATTAATGCTTCATCATCTTTAACGTAGCTCTCTTGTTTACCGCGTTTAACACGATATAACGGCGGTTGCGCAATATAAATATAACCGCGCTCGATGAGCTCAGGCATTTGTCGATAAAAGAAGGTCAGCAACAGAGTTCGAATATGCGAACCGTCGACGTCGGCGTCAGTCATGATAATAATATGGTGGTAGCGTGTCTTGTCGGGATTGTAGTCTTCTCGACCAATACCACAACCCAACGCAATAATGAGCGTGCCCACTTCTTGTGAAGAGAGCATTTTATCGTAACGCGCTTTTTCGACGTTCAAGATCTTACCCTTGAGAGGTAATATAGCTTGTGTACGACGATCACGACCTTGCTTCGCAGAGCCGCCTGCAGAATCCCCCTCGACGAGGTATAGCTCAGAGAAAGCGGGATCGCGTTCTTGGCAATCAGCCAATTTACCCGGCAACCCGGCAATATCCAATGCGCCCTTGCGACGAGTCATATCACGCGCTTTACGAGCTGCTTCTCGCGCTCTAGCCGCTTCAATCATCTTATTCACAATTGCTTTAGCTTGTGGTGGGTTTTCCATCAAAAAGGCATTAAATGCATCACTTAAGGTGGATTCAACCACAGATTTAACTTCTGAAGACACCAATTTATCTTTAGTTTGTGAAGAAAACTTCGGATCAGGCACTTTAACCGACAATACTGCGGTTAAGCCTTCTCTGGCATCATCGCCCGTTGTGGCCACTTTATCTTTCTTTAAAATGCCTTCTTGTTCTAAATACTGGTTTAATGTGCGCGTCATGGCACTTCTAAAACCCGATAAGTGAGTACCGCCATCGCGTTGTGGAATATTGTTGGTAAAACAGAAAATGTTTTCTGAATAGGTATCATTCCACTGTAAGGCGACTTCCACGGTCATGTTGTCTTTTTCTTTTATAAAAGAAAAAATCGTTGGATGAACAGGGGTTTTATTTTTATTTAAATATTCGACAAAGGCTTTGATACCACCTTCGTAACAGAATTCATCTTTTTTATCGGTGCGTTCATCTTTTAATAAGATTTTAACACCAGAGTTTAAAAAGGATAACTCGCGTAAACGTCTGGCGAGAATATCGTAATGAAACTCAATATTGGTAAAGGTTTCGGGACTTGGTTTAAACCAAATTTCCGTGCCGGTTGTTTCGGTATCACTGACAGCCTTCAATGGCTCTACGGGCTCGCCATGGCGATACGTCTGGGTATGTAATTTACCTTCGCGACGAATGGCTAAACGAAGCTCACTGGAGAGCGCGTTAACAACTGACACACCAACTCCGTGCAAACCACCGGAGACTTTATAGGAATTGTCATCAAATTTACCACCAGCATGCAATACCGTCATAATCACTTCAGCAGCAGAAATACCTTCTTCAGCATGGATGTCGACTGGAATACCGCGGCCGTTATCCTTAACTGAAATAGACTCATCCGGATGGATGGTCACTTGGATTTCTGAACAATGTCCTGCCAAAGCCTCATCGACGGAGTTATCAACGACTTCAAATACCATATGATGCAACCCTGTGCCATCATCGGTGTCGCCGATATACATGCCCGGACGCTTTCTTACTGCATCCAATCCTTTGAGAACTTTAATACTTGATGAATCATATGCCATCTCTGAAGTCATTCGTTACTCCATTAGCGACGAAGCGATAGTCTGTATAAATTGTTTCACGTGAAACATCCCCATTTTGTCTTAGAGGCCCACTGAAGCTTGTGAAGGCTCTAAAAGGGATACCCTGAAATGTGGTCCTATTTTACCATATTCAGCCGTTTAGCTCTTCATTTTTCGCATATTTTTGATGATTTGTCGTTTTAAAACGACTTACAGAGAAATTTAACAAACTAACTTGATGATAACATGTTACAAACCATTCAATGTTCGCTGATGTCACAGCAAATCGGCATTGGACATGCCTTCTTTACTCGGCAGGGCGGTGTGAGCAAAGGGATCTCTCAAGGGTTACATTGCGGAGCATATTGCTCAAAATCAACAACTGGCTCTTAGGCATCTTGGTATACAGAACCTGGCCCTTGGAAGCTACCACGCAAAGCATGGAAATCGTGTCATGATTGTGGCGTATCCTGGAATGCGTGACCAATAACCCAGGTATTGTCTTAGGCGCCAATTGCCCGACGATGTTCTTGGCCGATCCCAGCTTGTGTGATTGGTCTAGCGCATGCTGGCTGGCAAAGTGCCTTAGATGGCATCTTGAAGCCGCTCTAGCAAATGGAAAGCTTGGGTGCCATACCCTCGCAGATTGTTGCCACCATTGACCCTGGGATCCAGCAAGCCTCATATGAGGTAAGCCAATCTTTTTATCTGCAATTCTGTCAGAGCGAGCCTTCGAATGTGGTCTTCTTTAAGCCTGCAGGCCCTGGGCATTGGATGTTTGATCTACCAGGCTACATCCATCAACGTTTAAATCCGTTGGGGCTTTGGGAGATTAACAATCTAGGCATCGATACCTATGCGATCTTTACAGTTGCCGACGGTCATTTCATGAAGGGCTAGACGATTTGGGGGGCATTTTGCCTGTTTGTACCTGATGGAGGGCTGAGAGGCCCCGGATTCAGGGGGCTGTCAGCGTTCCTTGTTCCACGTGGAACATTTTTCGGTCATCAACGGGGATAAAGTCTTGCCAGCTATTGGCGGTAACACCGGTGAGAAAGACTTGATGCCCCTGCTCTCTTAAAAGCTGTAACAGGCGTTGCTGATTGTTGGCATCCAGCTCCGACGTCAAGTCATCTAAGAGATAAAGGCACCGCTTGCCATACACACTTGCCAAGTGGGCGGCTTGTGCAAGATAAAGGGCGGCAATCCACAGCTTTTGTTGGCCACGGGACAGCACTTGGCCCACGGGGAACCCTTCTAATGTCATCACAATATCGGCCCGATGAGGGCCTTTGCTGGTATACCCCATCCGCTGGTCCTGACGTAACGCTTTATCAAGGGCCTCACTTAACGATAATGACGCATCCCATCCTGCCTCATAGCACAGCTGTATGGGCAGGCTGCTGGGGAGCAGCTTTTCTTGCACCATGGCGAGTGTTGGCATGAGACTTTCTAGATAGGCTTGGCGAAAATAGGCTATTTGCTCGCCCGCTTCCGCCAATTCATGGTCCCAAGCGCCCAGGGCCTGGCCCATTGGCTGCTTCAGGGCGGCGTTGCGCTGCTTTAAAAGCCTTTGATAGCGCTGGCAAGCTTGCCCAAAACGAGGTTCCACGTGAAACACACCCCAATCAAGGAGTTTACGGCGCTCTTCCGCGCCCGCAGAGAGCAATTTGAACACATCAGGGGTCATTAGTTGCAAAGGCAATACGGTTGCGAATTCAGATAAGCGCACGCAGACTTCCCCGCGTACCTTACAAACCACTTCGCCAAGACGATGTTTTTCGATGCCCATGGCAATTTTGCACCCTTGTGCATCTACCACCTCACCAAAACAGGCCAAAGCCTCTTGTTGATAAGTGATAATCGAATGAATTTGACGGGATCGAAACGATCTCCCTACGCCCAACAAATGAATAGCTTCTAAAACGCTGGTTTTTCCGCTGCCATTGTTGCCGGTGAAAATATTAAATTGGGGATGAAGGTGAAGAGCGACTTCTTGAAGGTTGCGGACAAAATGAATATGAAGACGGCTTAATTGCATAAGCGTCGCCAATTACAGGCGCATTGGCATAACAACATACTGCAAACCGGTATGCTCTGTGCCTTGTTCTTCAGTTTCAAGTAATACCACTTGGCTTGGATCAGAAAAAGTCATTTTAACTTGCTCTGTTTTAATAATACTTAAGAACTCAATCACGTAACTCGCGTTAACGCCAATTTCCATACTTGGGCCGTTGTAAGGGATTTCAACTTCATCTTCGACTTCATCTTTATCCGCAGTGACAGCGACAATTCTTAATAATTGCGGCGAAAATTGCAGTCCTACCCCGCGATATTTATCGGAAAATAGCGCAGAAACCCGCAACAATGCTTGGCGCAACGGTTCGCGCGCAACCAAGACTTGATGTCCGCCTGATTGCGGCATAACGCGACGAAAATCTGGAAACTTACCTTCGATCAGCTTGGTGATAAAACTCGAATGCATCATCACTGCACGTAAATGATTTTTGCCTATCACTAAACCAATTTCTTCTTCGCCTTCTTGAAAGAGGCGCTGCATTTCTAAAATGGCTTTACGCGGTACAATAACGGCTAAAGGCTCTGTTAAATGTGGCGCTTTGATAGGTAACGCGATTGATGCCAAACGATGACCATCAGTGGCTACTGCGCGAATTTCATTGGCTGAAAAAATTAAATAAACGCCGTTTAAATAATACCGAACATCTTGATGCGCCATTGCAAAGCTAGTTAAATCAAGCAATTGCCGCAGCGTGGCTTGGCCAACCGATAATTCCATATCGCCAGGTGTTTCTTCAACACGCGGAAAGTTTTCACCAGGAATGCAGGCCAAAACAAAGCGACTGCGATTAGCGCGCACGGCAACTTTATTATCGGTTAATTCAAAAGAGATCTGCGCAGAATCTGGCAGAGCCTTACAAATATCAATGAGCTTTTTGCCAGGGATGGTTGTCGTACCGGCCAATGAGCTTTGCGTCAACGGTATGCGCGCAATCATCTCTATTTCCAAATCAGTGCCGGTTAAAGACAATAACTGGTTTTTTACTGAGACTAAAATATTCGCCAAAATAGGTAGCGTTTGTCGTTTTTCAACAGCTCCGGCAACCCGCAATAACGGTTTTAATAATGCTTCTCGTGAAATGGTAAATTGCATAATCTTACGTTGATAAAATTCGCATTAAGTTAGAAAAATCTTCGCCAATATCGGCATCAGTTTCACGCATTTTCTTAATTGTACGGCATGCATGTAGCACGGTGGTATGATCTCTGCCACCAAAAGCATCGCCAATTTCAGGCAAACTGTGGTTTGTTAATTCTTTACACAGTGTCATTGCAACTTGGCGCGGTCTTGCTACTGAACGATTTCTTCGTTTTGACAATAAATCAGCTACTTTTATTTTGTAATATTCGGCAACAGTACGCAAAATATTATCGATAGAAACCAATTTATCCTGCAACGCTAATACGTCTTTAAGGGCTTCTTGCACAAATTCTAAGGTAATTAAGCTGCCCGTAAATTGTGCATTTGCTACGATGCGTTTTAATGCACCCTCTAATTCGCGGACGTTAGAACGAATACGTTTCGCAATAAAGAACGCCACTTCATGCGGCAATATAATGCCACTGTGTTCTGCTTTGCTCATCAAAATCGCAACGCGTGTTTCCAGCTCTGGCGGCTCTATCGCGACCGTTAATCCTGAACCAAAGCGTGACTGTAATCTTTCTTCGATCCCATTAATTTCTTTAGGATAGCGATCGGAAGTTAAAATAATTTGTTGCTGCCCTTCTAAGAGAGCATTGAAGGTGTGGAAAAACTCTTCCTGTGAGCGCTCTTTGCCAGCAAAAAATTGAATGTCGTCGATAAGCAACGCATCAACCGATCGATAAAATCGCTTGAATTCATTAATCGCATTACTTTGTAACGCTTTGACCATGTCAGCCACAAAACGTTCAGAGTGCAGGTAAATAACATTCGCGCCCTTTTTGTTGGCAGTGATGGCATTACCAATGGCGTGCATTAAATGGGTCTTGCCTAAGCCGACCCCGCCATATAAAAACAAGGGGTTATAAGCACCACCTGGATTTTCAGCAACCTGCTTGGCCGCAGCCTCAGCAAGTTGATTTGATTTTCCTACAACGAAGTTATCGAACACAAAATTGGTGTTTAAGTTACTTTGGTGTGAGATCTTGGTCACAGGGCTTGCTTGGCGCACCTGCGCTTGGCTAACAGCGGGTTCTTCAGGTTCAACCATACGTTCGCCTATACCCACCATCACTCGCATCTGCTGGCCTTTGTTGAACTCTGTGAGGAGATTGCCAATCCGCGCTAAATAATCTTGTGTGACGCCGTCTAGAACATATTGATTGGGAGCCCACAGGGTCAGCCCATTACTAGATTCTTCTGCTTGCAGGGGGCTGATCCATTGATTGAATGCAGATTGCGCGATTTCATCTTTTAACCGCTGCAAACATTGCTGCCAAAGGGATTGACTCACCGATAATTCCTCACAACGCAAAATTTTGAGAGCAAAACATCCCGTCATCCAGATGATGCTGTACTTAGTTGGTTTTCAACACAACTGTTCGCTATTAAGTTAGGCAGACGATGACTAATGACCGAGCGACTTTCTAGGGAACCTAGTTTACCCCCCTTCGCGTTTCTTATCCACACTGTTTTTTTGATTCAATTTAGTGATGCCCTCACTAACTTTTGTTTAATAACTGTGTCAAAAACGGGCTTTTCATTGTGTATAAATGAGTGAGTTATCCCCCGCTTGCACAAGTGGTTGTGGTTGTCCACAGGATGTGCGCTCTTTAAACACGCCTTGCTCACATATCCATACACCTGTAGCAGTCTGAAATCGCTCAATTTAATTGAGATATCCCCCGATTTATCCACCCTAATCTTAATAAACAATGTATTTAATACTATTTATTATATTAGTTATGCGCTGAAATTTTTTTAAAAATCTTACCTATATATAAGATATGCACAACATGCTCTGCATAACCTCTGATTAACTTGGCGATAACCCAGATCATTTGTGTATGGTTATCCTCATTTTTTGCCCAATGTGCTTTTTTGCACAAGTTATTCAAGCGTTACCCCAAGACCTTAAGGTAACCTGTACTTTTGATAAGCTGTTCATTTTTAAGCAATACTCAATGTTATCCACAGGATCCTCTGCCCTCATAACAATCATTACTTGATCATATAAATACATAGTAATTATGAGAGCTTGGCAAAAATGAGATGAAAGCAAAATATCAGTTTGCTTGGAATTGTTAACAACTTTGTGAATGGTTTACAGATAAGACTGTGAGTAAGTGAGACTCGACTGGGGGTTTTAAGGGGTGTTTAGAGTTATCCACAATTCATACGCGCTAGATTCCGGTGCTCATCCACATCTTTTAAAACTTTTAATCCATTGTTTTTATTAAAGTTTTTTGTGTTATCAGCAAAATAGGGCCCCTTAATCATAATCATCATTTTTCAGTCTTATACTTCATTAATTTAAGTTAAGTAGTGTGTTCTTATTCACAAGAAGTGCTCTTCAAAGGTTATCTTGACTTTATTTTTCCGATCGCATATAGTTAACCGCCTAATTTTTAGGGATTTATCCACAACAGTTATTTAACTCATGGAGTCGCCATGAAGCGGACTTTTCAAAGAAAGAGTCAAGTAAGAAGAGCAAGAACTCACGGTTTTCGCCAACGTATGCAAACCAAAGGTGGCCGCGCTGTACTCGCAAACCGTCGTCGTAAGGGTCGTAAAAAACTCGCTCCCGTCGGCGGAACCAAAAAATAACGTAACATCGCGTTACGCGTTTAAGACACACTGCATGAGCGAAAGCGATTCTTTGTGTCTTTTATTATTTTGTACAGAATAAAAGGGCTGCCCATTATTCAACATCATCATTTGTGTTTCCCGAAAACAAAACGATTACTTGCGCCAAAGGATTATCAGCAAGTGTTTAAAAAGGGAAGCAGACAAAAAGGGGCGATGTTTACAATCATTTGCAGCGCAAATACGTTGTCTCATGCTCGTTTAGGGTTGGCAATTGCCAAGCGTTACGTTCCTTTATCTGTAGAACGCAACCGAGTGCGCCGAATCATTCGCGAGGGTTTTCGCCATTATCAAAGCCTTTTTGGTGCATTCGATATTGTTGTCATTACCCAAAAACCACTGGGTGATCTGGGTAATGCATGTTTACACAAAGAATTAAATCAACAATGGCAGTTATTAGAAAAATCCCTACGCAAGCGATCCTTGCAGGGATAACGCTGTATCAGTGGCTAATAAGTCCATTGCTAGGACAGCGGTGTCGCTTTTATCCGTCTTGTTCACACTACGCAACAGAAGCATTAAAAAAATATGGGGTCACCCAGGGTGTTTGGTTAACAACCAAACGATTACTCAAATGTCATCCTTGGCATCCGGGTGGTAATGACAACGTTCCTTGAGTTCTTTAGGAAAGCAGCATGGAATTACAACGTTCACGAATGTTTATACTGGCGGCCTTGTTGGTTGTTGGTTTTGCTTTATTTAATGAATGGCAAACTGCGCACCCCGCATTACCAAAACAAACTGCAACGTCGACGACTCAAACCGATGGCGCTCTAAAAACGGATAGTGAAATTCCTGCGATATCTTCTACCGTGACGCAAGCGATTTCATCTGATCAAACCAGCGCATCTGCAGATTTAATTGATGTTGTTACCGATGTTTATAAAATTAAAATCGATCCTATCGGCGGGGATATTGTTCGTGCGGAATTACTGAAATATCCAGAGAATTTGCATTCTGAGCATGGTTTTATTTTATTAGATAGAAATGCTGTACGTAATTATGTTGCACAAACAGGTCTGGTGGGGAAAAATGAATTAGGCCCTGATTCAAGACAAAAAGGTCGCGCTCATTACGTTACCTCGCAAAATCAATATCAGATGAGCCAAGATATTTTACAAGTTAATTTACAGTGGTTAAATGACAGTGGTGTAAAAATCACTAAATCGTATCAATTTAAACGCGGCAGCTATTTAATTGATGTGATTTATCAAATTGAAAATAACTCACAAGAGTCTTGGCAAGGCACTGTCTATGGACAGTTGCGTCGCGAATATACCAAACCTAAATCAAATGGTTTCTTTTTGATGGGGGTTCAAAATTACGAAGGCGCTGCATTATCAACACCCGCGAAACCTTACAAAAAACTCAGTTTTGGAGATATGAAAAAAACACCATTGCGTGAATCGATGGAAGGCGGATGGGCTGCCATGGTTGAGCATTATTTTCTGTCAGCTTGGGTGCCTTCTAAAGAAACCAACAACACCTATTACAGTCGGCTTGATGAAGGCGATATTTATAACATCGGTGCTTTAACGGCAGTTGAAGTGGCACCTTCTCAAAAACAAACCGTGGGTGGTTCGCTTTATTTGGGGCCTGAAATTGCTGATAAACTCAAAGCAATTTCTCCCGGACTTGATCTCACCATTGATTACGGTATTTTATGGCCTATTTCCCAGTTACTTTTTTGGGGATTACAGTTTATTCATGGCTTTGTCGGGAATTGGGGTTTTGCGATCATCTTATTAACCTTGGTTGTGAAATTACTTTTTTACGGTCTTTCCGCAAAAAGTTATCGTTCAATGGGCCATATGCGTCGCTTGCAGCCGCGTGTTGAAATGCTTAAAGAACGCCACGGTAATGATAAACAACAATTTAGTACTGCGTTGATGGATCTTTACAAAAAAGAAAAAGTAAATCCATTGGGTGGTTGCTTACCTATTTTGGTTCAGATCCCCGTATTCATTGCGCTTTATTATGTATTATTAGAAAGCATTGAATTACGTCAAGCGCCGTTCATGTTGTGGATCCAAGATCTCTCCAGTAAGGATCCCTATTATGTGTTGCCTTTAATCATGGGGGCGACCATGTTCTTACAGCAAAAAATGAACCCGGCTCCACCGGATCCAATGCAAGCAAAAATGATGATGTTTATGCCAGTTCTCTTTACCGTTTTATTCCTGTCTTTCCCTGCAGGGTTGGTATTGTATTGGACAGTTAACAATATCTTATCAATCACTCAACAGTGGTTTATTACGCGTGGTATAGAGCGTGATGCCGTAAAGAAAGTGAAATAAGGCTGCAATGATGAGTTCCCTCCCAGCAGATACGATTGTTGCGGTTGCAACAGCGCCTGGAAAAGGGGGAATTGGTGTTGTACGCATCTCAGGTAATGATGCCGCTTTGATTGCAAAGCGGCTACTTCATCAATTACCTTCTCCTAGAGTTGCCACGCTGTGTGAGTTTCGCAATACCAATAACGATGTGATTGATAAAGGTGTTGCGCTGTATTTTCCTGCACCCAATTCATTTACTGGTGAAGATATTCTTGAGCTGCAAGGCCATGGAGGTCCTGTGGTGATGGATTGTTTGTTAACAGCGGTTGTGCAAGCAGGGGCAAGACTTGCGCGTCCTGGTGAATTTTCAGAACGTTCTTTTTTAAATGGCAAAATGGATCTGGCTCAAGCAGAAGCAGTTGCTGATCTGATTGATGCTTCAACACAGCAAGCTGCTCTTAGCGCAATGCGTTCACTGCAAGGACAATTTTCTGAAAAAATCACTTCCTTAGCTAAAACCTTAATGCATCTGCGGTTATATGTAGAGGCTGCAATTGATTTTCCAGAAGAAGAGATCGATTTTTTAGCAGATGGACATATTTTAAATAAGATCGAACAAACGCTGGTAGAGATCGGTGAACTGCAACAGCAAGCAAAACAAGGTCAGCTCTTAAAAGAAGGGATGACCGTCGTGATTATTGGACGACCGAATGCGGGTAAATCGAGTTTATTAAATTGTTTAACTGGGCATGAGTCTGCCATTGTGACGGCGATCCCTGGAACAACGCGTGATCTTGTTAAAGAAACCATTCAAATTGAAGGGATGCCTTTACATGTTATTGATACTGCTGGTATTCGGCATGAAGCCGAAGAAGTCGAGCAAGAAGGTATTCGCCGTGCGCTCTTGCAACAAGATTTGGCAGATAGAATTTTATTGGTCATCGATGCAAATAAAAAGCCACTCATGACACAAGTTGAAGAAGATGTATTAAAACAATTTGCCCATAAGACAACCGTCATCGTCAATAAAATTGATATTGCTGAACTTGAGGCGGGTGAACGTGATAACAAAATCTATTTAAGCGCTAAAGAAGGTTTGGGGATCAATTGTCTTAAAAACCACCTGAAATCTTGCATGGGATATCAAGTGCAAGAGTCGGGGACTTTTACAGCACGCCGCCGCCATTTAACTGCTTTGCGTATGACGCGCGATTGCTGTGAAAAAGCCAAAGACCAACTCATGACTTATAAAGCTGGGGAATTGGTCGCGCAAGAATTAAAAATGGCACAAGATGCTTTAGGTGAAATTGTAGGTCGGGTAACAACCGACGATTTGTTAGGTGAGATTTTTGCAAATTTTTGCATTGGTAAATGAGTGATTGATCATGGATTTTCCGGAACATTTTGATGTTATTGTGATAGGTGGTGGCCATGCAGGTACCGAGGCTGCTTTAGCGAGTGCAAGAATTGGCGCAAGAACATTATTGTTATCCCATAACATTGAAACACTCGGACAGATGTCCTGTAATCCCGCTATTGGTGGAATTGGTAAAGGTCATCTTGTCAAAGAAATCGATGCCTTAGGTGGCGTCATGGCACATGCTGCCGATCTTGCCGGTATCCAGTGGCGCACACTCAATGCCAGTAAAGGCCCTGCAGTGCGTGCAACCAGAGCACAAGCTGACAGAATGCTTTATAAGAAAGCGATCCGTGAAGTATTAGAAAATCAACCTAACCTATGGCTGTTTCAACAAGCGGTGGATGATTTGATTATTGAGAATCATCAAATCAAAGGCGCTATTACTCAAATGGGGCTTATTTTTCATGCACGAGCAGTGGTGTTAACCGCTGGCACTTTTTTAGCAGGAAAAATTCATATTGGTTTGAGTAACCATCAAGGTGGCAGAGCGGGGTGTCCTCCTTCTGTTAGCTTGGCGCACAGATTAAGAGAGTTACCCTTTAAAATAGGGCGCTTAAAAACTGGCACGCCCCCCCGTATTGATGGCAAGTCGATTGATTATTCACAGCTTACCCCACAGCCGGGTGATACGCCTGCGCCCGTCTTTTCTTACATGGGAACACCCAGTGAACACCCAGAGCAGATCGCTTGTTATATTACCCATACCAATGAACAAACCCACGATATTATTCGTAACGGGCTCGATCGCTCGCCGCTGTTTTCAGGTGTCATAGAAGGCGTCGGGCCACGATATTGTCCCTCTATCGAAGATAAGGTGGTAAGGTTTGCCGATAAAACCTCTCATCAAATTTTCTTAGAGCCCGAAGGTTTGAATACGCACGAAATTTATCCGAACGGCATTTCAACCAGTTTACCCTTTGATGTGCAATATCAGTTGGTGAGAAGTATGAAAGGCTTAGAAAAAGCCCACATCTTGCGCCCAGGTTATGCCATTGAATATGATTTTTTCGATCCGCGTGAACTTTCTCCCACTTTAGAAACGCGTTATATCAAAGGATTATTTTTTGCAGGTCAAATCAATGGTACAACCGGTTACGAAGAAGCCGCCGCGCAAGGTATTGTGGCCGGGATCAATGCGGCGAGATTAACGCAGAATCAAGCGCTTTGGTATCCACGACGCGATGAAGCTTATATTGGCGTGTTGATTGATGATTTGATCACACATGGTACTTTAGAGCCTTATCGGATGTTTACCAGTCGCGCTGAATATCGTTTATTGTTGCGCGAAGATAACGCGGATTTACGTTTAACACCGGTTGCCTATGAAATGGGATTAATTTCTAATGATCGCTGGCACATGTTTCAACAAAAATGTGCGGCTATCGAAAACATTCGCGGGCAATTAAAAGGGGTTTGTATTTTCCCCTCCGATGTTGATGCGAAAATGTTGGAAAGTTGTTCACAGGTTGTGCTAACAAAAGAATGCAAAGCGATGGATCTGCTCGCGCGTCCTGAAGTGACGATACAAGATTTATATCAGCTGCCGAAAGTCAAAGCAGCGATAGTGATGGATGAGCACTTTACAGAAACTGAACTTAGCAAACGTGTTTTTCAACAAGCGTTAGAGCAAATTGAAGTCCAAGTCAAATACGCAGGCTATATCAGCAAGCAAACCTTAGAAATTCAAAAGTGTGCTAAACAAGAAAATACACAAATACCAAAAGGCTTTACTTATCAAGGTATCCCAGGACTTTCTACGGAGCTCGTTGAAAAATTAAGCAAAATTAATCCAACAACGATTGGTATGGCCTCTCGGATCCCCGGAGTAACGCCAGCTGCGATCTCATTATTACTTATTTATGTGAAGAAGTTTGTAAACGAAAAAAATGAAGTTGAGCCAGCATGAGCCAAGATCGTGACGATTTAAAACGTCTTCTTGAAAAAAGGTTGAATGCGCTAGATTTATCCACAACTTATGAACAGCGTGAACAATATCTTGCCTTTGTTGCGTTGTTAGCAAAGTGGAATCAAGCGTTTAATTTGACTGCCGTGCGAGAGCCCAGGTTGATGATTGATAGACATGTCATCGATAGCCTATCGATAGCGCCTTACTTAAAGGGTGAGCATTTGTTGGATGTTGGCACGGGAGCGGGGCTGCCCGGTATACCACTTGCGATACTGTACCCAGAGCGGCAGTTTACTTTGTTAGATAGCAATCAAAAGAAACAAGTTTTTGTATTACAAGCAGCTAAATCACTTGGCTTAAAAAATGTGCAATGTGCCTGTACGCTGGTGCAAACATATCAAGCAACGCAAAAGTTTAGTACTATCCTCACGCGAGCCTTCGCTCCGTTAACAGAAATGATCAAGCTTTGTGCTCATTTGCTGGCTAACGATGGGCGTTTTTTTGCCATGATGGGGAAAACAGCCCCTGACTTATTGGCGTTGCCTGCTGGTTATCAAATTGAAGATCTGATTAAACTATCGGTTCCAGGCGAAGAGGGCGAACGGCACTTGGCTATTATTCAGTCTACAACAAAGGAATGCATTCCATGAGGAATCAAATTTTAGCGTTTGCAAATCAAAAGGGCGGTGTTGGCAAAACAACGAGCTGCGTGAATTTGGCTGCGGCGCTGGTATTAGCAAAGCAACGTGTTTTGCTTTGTGATTTAGATCCCCAGGGGAATGCTTCAATGGGCAGCGGTGTCGATAAGAGTGCCGTGGATTTCTCAATGAATGAACTGTTGCAAGGTAAGTGCACGGTGCACCAGGCAATCATTGAGCAAACGCCAGCAGGATACGACTTGATCCCTTCTAATTCTGATCTAACAGCAGCAGAAGTTGTGCTGGTTAAAAAACAATCACAACCGGTTACGCTCAAAAATGCGTTGGCAGCGGTTAGAGATCAATATGATTACATTTTCTTAGATTGCCCTCCCTCTTTAAATATGTTGACCGTAAATGCGCTGGTGGCGGCGGATGCGGTGATGATCGCCATGCAGTGTGAATATTTTGCATTAGAGGGCTTAAGCGATTTAATTAATACGTTTAAACAAATTAAAAGTTCAGTGAATCCGCATTTGGAAATTGGCGGTATTATCCGCACCATGTATGACGGACGCAATCGATTAGCTGCTGAAGTGTCTTCGCAATTGATCGATCATTTTGGTAACAAAGTATTTCAAACGGTGATCCCACGAAATATCCGTCTAGCAGAAGCGCCAAGCTACGGCTTACCTGTGCAGCTTTACGATAAACACTCTAGAGGATCGGCGGCATACCTGGCGCTTGGAACCGAATTCCTACGTCGCCAAAAGCGAAGTGCTACTTCAGGCAAAAAGGACAAACCCGTAGCAAAAAGAGCAGCATTAATAAGATAAGGTAGCGACATGTCAATTAAAAAAAGAGGTTTAGGCAAAGGATTGAATGAACTTTTGTCTGCTACATTAGGAGCAACCGCTGTCGCCGTTAAAGACAAGGTGCCTACTTCTAAAACAGAATTTGCTGATCAATCGTTGACGTATATGGCGGTTGAGGATCTCATGGGCGGCACTTACCAGCCCAGACAAACTATTCGTCATGATGGTTTGGAACAATTAGCGGAGTCTATTCGCGCGCAAGGCATATTGCAGCCGATTGTTGTTCGCCCTAAAGGCGACAAATTTGAAATCATTGCGGGTGAACGCCGATGGCGTGCAGCAAAACTGGCGAGCTTAGCGACGGTACCCGTTTTGGTTCGACATGTGCCAGATGAAGCGGCAATGGCGATGGCGCTGATTGAAAATATCCAACGTGAAGATTTAAATCCACTGGAAGAAGCCATTGCGCTCAAACGTTTGGCTGATGAATTGCAATTGACTCACTTACAAGTTGCTGAAGCGGTCGGCAAATCGCGCGCCAGTATTACCAATACACTGCGTTTATTAACGTTGAATGAAGATGTGCAAACCTTGCTAGAGCAAGGGCAAATTGAAATGGGACATGCGCGAGCATTATTAGGATTAAAAGGCACGTTACAAAGCCAAGTTGCTCAAACGGTGATGAATCGTGGATTAACGGTTCGTGAAACTGAGAAATTAGTTAACAAACTTCAGGAAGGTGTGCCACCTTCCATGCCCACGCAAACAACGATGAATGATCCGAACATTCGTCGTCTTGAAGAAGATTTAGCGGATAGGCTTGGAGCACAAGTGATTATCAAACACGGTCAAAAAGGCCGAGGTTCCGTCGTTATTCGATACCATAGCGTTGATGAGTTGGAAGGGATATTAGCCCACCTCAAATAAATTGCTAAATTTTTGAGCACCCAGTATACTTTGCGCGCTTGGCAAGCCGTCTACCATGGGGGTGGCTAATGAAACGCACGAAGTATCAAAACGAAGCGCTGTGGACTGTCTTGGTGCAATTTCCTTTGGTCATTATCCTTTCTCCGTTGATAGGGATACTGCAGGGTACACTGCCAGCAGCCTCCTACATCGTGGGCGGCCTGATATGTGTGTTGCCAAACTTTTATTTATATCGTCGTGTGTTTTCACACCAAGGTGCGAAAGCCGCTAAAAAGATTTTTCAATCCCTGTACTGGGGAGAAGCGATAAAGATTCTGTTAACTGCTGCGGGATTTCTCCTAGCAGTAACAACTGAGTGGGTGTTGCCGTTGTGGCTTTTCATGGGCTACATAACGGCACAGCTTGGCTTCGCAATAGCGCCCATTTTAATAAATGTGATGAAGTTAAAAAAAATAACCAGGGCATGAGAACCTAATGACCGTTCAAGTAGACCAAGAGTTAACCTCGGCACAATATATTACTCACCATCTCACCAACTTGGCGTGGGGAGAGGGGTTTTATGCTGTTCATTTAGATACCTTGATCATCTCCTGGATCATGGGCTTTATTTTTCTTGGAACTTTTTATCTTGCCGCGAGGCGTGTCACCTCCGGTATCCCGGGCGGGTTGCAAAATTTCGTCGAAGTCCTGGTTGAATTTGTTAATCAGCAAGTCAAAGATATTTACCATGGCAAAAGTGATTGGATAGCACCCTTGGCGCTGTCGATTTTTGTCTGGGTCTTTTTAATGAATTTTATGGATTTGATCCCGGTTGATCTTTTCCCAAGATTAGCCTCGTTAGTGGGTATCCATCATTTGAAAGTGGTGCCAACCACCGATCCCAACTTAACGCTGGGTATGTCTATCAGCGTCTTCTTAATGGTTATCTATTATAACTTGAAGAACAAAGGTTTTGTGGGCTTTAGTAAGGAAATCTTTACGGTTCCCTTTGGGCCTTGGTTTTTCCCTTTTAACATGACACTACGCCTGGTCGACGAATTGGCAAAACCCATTTCCCTCGGGTTGCGACTGTTTGGCAACTTATATGCTGGCGAGTTGATCTTTATTTTAATTGCCTTGTTGCCATGGTGGACGCAGTGGCCTTTAGGACTGATTTGGACGTTATTCCATGTCATCATTATCACATTGCAAGCGTTTATTTTTATGATGCTGACGCTCATTTATGTGAGCCAGGCTCACGAAGCACACTAGGCTTTTATATCTCAATTTGTTTGACGTTAAAATTTAATGCTAGGAGAAAAAATGGAAACCGCTCAAATCGTAATGCAACTACAATCAGTAACCGCTATCGCTGTGGCTATCTTGATTGGTATGGGTGCTGTAGGAACCGCAATTGGCTTCGGCTTGTTGGGTGGCAAATTTTTAGAAGGCGCAGCGCGTCAACCAGAAATGACTCCTATGTTACAGGTTAAAATGTTCATTGTGGCTGGTTTGCTTGACGCAGTGTCGATGATTGGTGTGGGCGTTGCATTGTACTTTACATTCGCCAGCCCATTCTTAGCTGAGGTTATGACCCATATTCCACACTAAGCTTAGCTTGGAGAAACATTGCTGTGAATATTAACCTCACCCTCTTTGGACAAATGATTACCTTTGTCCTGTTTGTGTGGATCACCAAGCGCTTCATTTGGCCTCCGGTCATTAAGGCGCTTAAAGATCGACAAGCGAAAATTGCGGATGGTCTTGCGGCGGCAGAGAAGGGCCATTTGGAACTTCAACGCGCGAAAGAGCAAATTGCTATCGAGTTAAAAGCCAGCAAAGAAGAAGGCGCGGGCGTCATCCTGGAAGCGAAAAAGCAAGCGGACGCCATTGTGGATCATGCTCGCCAACAAGCTCACGATGAAGGACAGCGGATTATTTCTCAGGCGCATGCAGAAGTCGATCAGATGGTTCTGCAAGCAAAAGAAACGTTGCGCGGCCAAATTGCTAGCATCGCTATGTTTGGTGCAGAAAAAATCCTAGAGCGCAGTGTTGACTCGGGTGTTCATCAAAATATGTTAGATAAGCTGGCCGAGGAAATTTAAAATGTCCAAAAATCGCACCTTTGCTAGACCTTATGCGAAAGCGGCATTTGAATTGGCACAAAGTGAAAAGGCTTTTGCCAAATGGTCTGAAATGTTGAAACTTGCGGCAATGATTGCAAGCGACAAGCAATTTCATTCTTTAGCAAAGGATCCCCGATTTTCTACCCAGGAACTTGTCGCGCTTTTTGATTTCATTGGTAAAGACTCTTATACAGACGAAATGAAAAGTTTCATTCGTATATTGGGCAAATTTAAACGCTTGGGCTTGTTGCCTGAAATTGCTTTGGTTTATGAGGAAATGCGAGCGTTGGCTGAGCGCGTGGTGAATGTTGAATTAATTTCGGCAGAGCCTCTGAACGATCAAGCTCAAGAACGCTTTGTTCAAGTTCTCAAAAAGAGAATGCATTGTGATATTTCACTTACATGCCAGATTGATAAAAACATTCTGGGCGGGGCAATTATTCGAGCGGGCGATTTAGTAATTGATGGCTCCATTCGTGGCAGGCTCGCCAAATTAGGCGATGCTGTCGGTATTTCATAAGAATAGGCTAAGAACACATGAGACTTAATCCTTCAGAAATTAGCGAACTTATCAAACAACGTATCGAAAGTACGGACATTGATGCCAAAGCACGTACGGTAGGCACCATCATCAGCGTTGGTGACGGTATTGTTCGTATCTTTGGTTTGAACGATGTTATGCAAGGGGAAATGATAAAATTCCCTGGCGACGTTTACGGCATGGCGTTGAACCTTGAACGCGATTCTGTGGGGGCGGTTGTTTTAGGTGCATACGAACATTTAGCTGAAGGCGATATGGTCGAATGTACGGGTAAAATTTTAGAAGTACCCGTTGGCGAGGCCTTATTAGGCCGAGTGGTTGATTCGTTAGGTCGACCTATTGATGGTAAGGGCGAAATTAAAAGCACCGAAACCTCACCCATTGAAAAAGTGGCACCAGGTGTTATTACCCGTCAATCGGTTAATCAGCCTATTCAAACCGGTTTAAAAGCAATTGACGCGATGGTTCCTGTGGGCCGTGGTCAGCGCGAATTGATTATTGGTGATAGACAAACCGGTAAAACCGCCATTGCGATTGACGCCATCATCAACCAAAAAGGCACAGGCGTTAAATGTATATATGTCGCAGTAGGACAAAAAGCATCCTCTGTTGCCAACGTTGTGCGTAAACTAGAAGAGCATGATGCAATGGCGCACACCATCGTTGTTGCGGCAACTGCGGCAGAAGCTGCGGCACTGCAATTTATTGCGCCTTATTCTGGCTGTGCAATGGGTGAATATTTCCGCGATAAAGGTGAAGATGCTTTAATCGTTTATGATGATTTAACTAAGCAGGCATGGGCTTATCGTCAAGTTTCGTTATTGCTGCGTCGACCACCGGGTCGTGAAGCTTATCCTGGTGACGTATTCTATCTGCACTCACGTCTACTTGAACGTGCTGCGCGTGTTAACGAAGAGTATGTTGAAAAAGCTACTAATGGCAAAGTGAAAGGTAAAACCGGTTCACTCACAGCATTGCCTATTATTGAAACACAAGCTGGTGACGTATCTGCATTCGTACCCACCAACGTGATTTCGATTACCGATGGTCAGATCTTCTTAGAAAGTGATTTGTTCAACGCCGGTATTCGCCCTGCCATTAACGCAGGTCTATCCGTATCACGGGTAGGTGGTGCCGCACAAACAAAAATTATTAAAAAGCTTGGCGGTGGTGTTCGTTTGGCACTTGCTCAGTATCGTGAATTAGCTGCATTTTCGCAGTTTGCTTCTGATTTAGATGAAGCAACCCGTAAGCAGTTAGAGCGTGGTCAGCGCGTGATGGAATCCATGAAGCAAGCACAGTATTCGCCGCTTTCTGTTGCAGAAATGGCGGTCGTATTGTTTGCTGCTGATAAAGGCTACCTCGATGACGTTAAATTATCGAGAGTGGTTGAGTTTGAACAAGCAATGGTTGGGTATATGAATCGTCAGCATAAAGAGCTGATCGATGAGATTAACCAAAAATGTGATTACAATGACGATGTTGAAAAACGCTTAAAATCAGCGTTAGAAACGTTCAAAAAATCACAATCATGGTCCTGATAAATTAAAAAGGCGTAACAATGTCAGGTGCAAAAGAGATCCGCTCGAAAATTAAAAGTATTAAAAGTACTCAGAAAATTACGCGAGCGATGGAAATGGTGGCGGCAAGTAAGATGCGTAAAGCACAGCTTCGCATGTTAGCGAGTCGTCCTTATGCCAAAAAGATCCGTGTTGTGATTAACCACTTAGCAGAGGGTAATTCAGCAGAATATCGCCATCCCTATATGATTGCCAGAGAGCCAAAGCGCATTGGTGTTATTGTGGTATCAACCGACAGAGGCTTGTGTGGTGGTTTAAATGCGAATAATTTTCGAAATTTGATCGTGTCATTGCAAGATTGGCAACAAGAAAATAAAGAAGTTGTTCAGTGTGCCATTGGTTCAAAAGCGGAAGTCTTTTTACGACGCATTGGTGCAGAGATGCTTGCATCAGCACACCACTTAGGTGATACGCCCAGTGTTTCTGATGTTATCGGGCCGGTGAGCGTCATGTTAAATGCCTACAATGAAGGCACATTAGATGCGTTGTATATCAGCTATAACCACTTTGAGAATACGATGACCCAAAAACCGGTCATTGAAAAGTTGTTACCCATTATGCCGGATGAAATGGAATCTACGGAACCTGTGCAAAAACGTGGTGATTACATTTATGAGCCGGATGCTAAAGAGCTCTTAGATCTGTTGTTAACACGTTATATTGAGTCACAGGTT
Source organism: Uncultured Candidatus Berkiella sp. (assembly GCA_964594635.1). Lineage (GTDB taxonomy): Bacteria > Pseudomonadota > Gammaproteobacteria > Berkiellales > Berkiellaceae > Berkiella. Next base: position 133,787 of record CAZQMV010000004.1, on the reverse strand, counting down.
TATCATGGTGTCGTTGAAAATTTCGCTTGTGAGCAAGCGGCGCGAATGATGGCCATGAGAAGTGCATCTGATAATGCAGGTGAATTAATTGATAGTTTGCAGTTGGCGTATAACAAAGCACGACAAGCTTCGATTACGCGCGAACTTGCTGAAATTGTTGGGGGAGCTGCCGCAGTGTAGCTTCTTTGTTAGAGAATAGCATAGGGTAGAAAGTATGAGTACGTCGAGCGCTCAATCGGTAAAACAAGCATCAGGTAAAGTGGTAGAAATTATTGGTGCGGTTGTTGACGTGGAATTTCCACGAGGTGCTGTTCCTAAAGTATATGATGCTTTGTTAGTTGATGGTGGCGAAATCACCCTTGAAGTGCAACAGCAGCTTGGGGACGGTATTGTACGATGTATTGCAATGGGTACAACCGAAGGATTGCGTCGTGGTTTAAACGCTATTAACACAGGTCACCCCATTCTCGTGCCAGTCGGTACCAAAACGTTGGGTCGAATTATGGACGTTTTAGGACGCCCAATCGACGAAAAAGGCCCTATTGGCGAAGAAACGCGTTTACCGATTCATCGAGCAGCACCTAGCTTTAAAGATCAAGCCGCCAGCCAAGAGTTACTTGAAACCGGTATTAAGGTCATTGATTTGATCTGTCCTTTTGCTAAAGGTGGTAAAGTCGGTTTGTTCGGTGGTGCGGGTGTCGGTAAAACCGTCAACATGATGGAACTTATCCGTAACATCGCTATTGAACATAGTGGTTACTCCGTATTTGCGGGCGTGGGTGAGCGTACTCGTGAAGGTAACGACTTCTATCATGAAATGAAAGATTCCAATGTATTGGATAAAGTATCGCTGGTTTATGGTCAGATGAACGAACCACCAGGTAACCGTTTACGTGTTGCATTAACCGGCTTGACCATGGCTGAAAACTTCCGTGATGAAGGTCGTGACGTGTTATTGTTCATCGATAATATTTATCGTTATACCTTGGCCGGCGTGGAAGTATCCGCGTTGCTAGGCCGTATGCCATCTGCGGTTGGTTATCAGCCAACACTCGCAGAAGAAATGGGTCGTTTACAAGAGCGTATTACTTCAACCAAAACAGGCTCTATTACTTCTATTCAGGCCGTTTACGTACCAGCGGACGATTTAACCGATCCGTCTCCTGCAACAACCTTCTCACACTTAGATGCGACCGTTGTATTGTCACGTCAAATTGCAGAGTTGGGTATTTACCCTGCGGTGGATCCTCTCGATTCAACCAGTCGTCAGCTTGATCCTTTAGTGGTTGGCCAAGAGCATTACGATGTTGCAAGACAAGTACAAGGTACATTGCAACGCTATAAAGAATTAAAAGATATTATTGCTATTTTGGGTATGGACGAATTATCGGAAGACGATAAGCTGATTGTAACCCGTGCTCGAAAAATTCAACGTTTCTTATCACAACCTTTCTTCGTGGCAGAAGTCTTTACCGGATCACCTGGTAAATATGTGTCATTGAAGGAAACCATTAAAGGCTTTAAAGGTATTATTGACGGCGAGTTCGATCATTTACCTGAACAAGCGTTTTACATGGTGGGTGGCATTGAAGAAGTGATTGAAAAAGCTAAGACAATGCAAAGTTAAGCAAAGAGCGTAAGAGAGTAACAAAATGGCTGTGGCCACATTGCATTTAGATATCGTTAGCGCAGAATCGGAAATTTTTTCAGGTGATGCACTGCGCGTGTTTGCGACGGGTACGATGGGAGAGTTAGAAATTGCTCCTGGACATACGCCGTTACTCACTGGCTTATTGCCTGGTTTTATCAGAATACGCGATGTAGAAGATAAAGAAGATGTGGTTTATGTCACAGGTGGTATCTTGGAAGTACAGCCGCATATTGTCACCATTTTGGCCGATACGGTGGTCAGAGCGCGCGACTTTAATGAAGCCGAGGCTTTAAAATCTCAGCAACAGGCAGAAAAGACACTCAAAGATCATCGAGCTGATGTTGATTACGCGAGAGCTCGCGCAGAATTGGCAAGGGCAGCAGGGATGTTGCGTGCGATTAGAGAAGCTAAAAAGAAAGTGCACCTCAAATAAATGGGTAATAGCGCATTCATAGGGACAAACGTATAAGGGGTGGCGCAAGCCACCCTTTTTGTTAAAAGGGTTTGATGAAGAAAATGAGTGAATATAACGCCGCGCAATTGAGCATTATCATCTTGGCTGCAGGACAGGGAACCCGGATGAAATCTTCAATACCCAAAGTATTACATTCTTTGGGTGGCTATCCTTTATTAGGGCACGTATTGTCGCAAGCCGAGGCACTTAAACCCTCTCAAATGATTGTTGTTTATGGCTTTGAAGGGCAAGCTTTAATGCAATCTTTTCCTTCTAACGCTATTACCTGGGTTGAACAACCACAAAGATTGGGTACTGGTGATGCTGTTGCAAAAGCGTTGCCGCTCATCAATGATGAAAACCAGGTGCTCATTTTGTATGGTGATGTTCCGTTAATTCAACAAAACACCTTGCAGAATTTGATGACAAAAACGGAAGATTCTCTTGGTATTTTAACCGCAAATATGGGTAATCCAACCGGATTAGGGCGCATTATCCGAGATAAAGAAGGTAAAGTATTAAGCATTGTTGAAGAAAAAGATGCCTCTGATGCACAAAAAATGATAACCGAAATTAATACCGGCATCGTTTTTGCAAAAGCTCGAGCCTTGAAGGCGTGGGTAGAAAAATTAACCAATCATAATGCACAAAAAGAATATTACTTAACCGATATTGTGCAGTTTGCAGTGGCAGACAAAGTGAATGTGGCGACCCATCATCCTGCAGAATTTACAGAAATAATAGGCGTGAATGATAAATGCCAATTGGCTCAACTAGAGCGACACTATCAATGGCAAAAAGCGCAACAATTATTGCAAAAAGGTGTAACCCTAGCAGATCCTAATCGCTTTGATTTACGGGGTAACATTGAATTTGGCCAAGATGTTTTTATTGATGTGAATGTCATATTTGAAGGTCAAAACCGCTTAGGCGATGGATGTTACATTGGTCCTAACTGCGTGTTAATAAATTGTGATTTAGGCGATAACGTCACCGTAATGGCGAACAGTCATTTAGAAGGCGCTACCGTGGGCAATCATTCCCGCATAGGGCCTTTTGCTCGTTTAAGACCTGGCGCTATATTGGCTGATGGTGCGCATATTGGAAATTATGTCGAAATTAAAAATTCACTGATTGGCGAAGGCTCAAAGATTAATCATCTAAGCTACATTGGCGACACCATGATGGGTAATAACGTGAATGTGGGCGCCGGCACAATCACCTGTAACTATGATGGTGCCAATAAACACCAAACAATTATTGAAGACGAAGTTCACATTGGATCAGATACGCAGTTAATTGCGCCAGTGCGAGTCGGAAAGGGCGCAACCATTGGTGCGGGCAGTACGGTGAATAAAGATGTGCCCGCTTTCCAATTAACACTAACACAGCAATTAGCGCCAAGAAGTATTGATTGGCAAAGACCTAAAAAACAGCATAAACCATTAAAGGACGATAAATAACATGTGTGGGATAACGGCAGGAATTGCGCAAAGAGATATTGCTCCCATTTTGCTTGAGGGATTAAAACGCCTTGAATATCGAGGTTATGATTCCGCAGGCCTCGCTGTTCTGAATGAAGGTGGCCAGCTTGAGAGATTGCGAGTTTGTGGCAAAGTTAATCAATTATTATTGGCACACGATAAAGAGCCTTTATTAGGTAAGATGGGTATTGCTCATACTCGTTGGGCAACGCACGGCAAGCCCAGTGAAATGAATGCACATCCGCATTTATTCGAAAACCAAATAGCATTGGTTCACAATGGTATTATCGAAAATTATTTAACATTACGCACAAAACTGGAAGCGAAAAAAATTCGTTTTACCTCAGAAACCGATTCTGAAGTGATTGTGCAGTGGATTGGTGATGAGTTCAAGAAATCTAATAATTTATTACAAGCCGTGCAGGCAACTGTAAAAGAATTAGAAGGTGCTTATGCATTGGCTGTGGTTTCACAAAATGCACCCGATCGAATTATTGCGGCACGTCAAGGCAGTCCATTAGTGATTGGCATTGGTTTGGGTGAAAATTTTATCGCTTCAGATAGTTTGGCGTTATTGTCGTTTACTCAAGATTTTGTTGTTTTAGAAGATGGTGATGTGGCGGAGATTTTTCGCGATCATTACGTTATTTATGATCGTTCGGGTCATAAAATTGAGCGCAAAGTGCGCAAGGTTGCGATGACAGCGCAAAGCACTGATCGTGGTAAATATCGACACTACATGCAAAAAGAGATCTTTGAGCAACCAGAAGCAATACGTTCTGCGTTTGCAGGTCGCCTACATGGAAATGATATCCCTGATGGGGTTTTTGGTGCGAGTGCCTCTGCCATTTTTGATAAAACCAAGGCAATCCAAATTGTTGCTTGTGGTACAAGCTACCATGCAGGCTTGGTCGCAAAACAATGGATAGAAAGTATCACCAACATTCCTTGCCAAATAGAAGTCGCCAGTGAAGCGCGTTATCGTCGTCAAGTGGTATTGCCAGGAACGCTTTTTGTCACCTTGTCGCAATCGGGGGAAACGGCGGATACGTTAGCTGCGATGCGTAACCTCAATAGTGATCACTATTGTGGCAAATTAGCGATTTGTAATGTGCCCGAAAGCTCAATGGTACGGGAATCGGAATTAGTCTTGCTAACACATGCTGGCCCCGAAATTGGTGTTGCATCGACCAAAGCTTTCACCACTCAATTGGTTGCTTTGCTCATGTTGGTGCAGTGTTTGGGACGTCGCTACAATCCCAAATACACCGAACAGATGCAAATCGTTGAAGCGCTTCGTGCTCTTCCACAAGTCATTGAGCAGCTTTTGCAGCTAGATGGGGAAATTGCGAAGTTGGCTCATCGCTTTGACGATAAAGAAAATGCGCTTTTTATTGGCCGTGGTGTGTATTACCCCATTGTCCAAGAGGGTTCGCTAAAACTAAAAGAGATCTCTTACATTCATGCGCAAGCACATCCGGCTGGTGAATTAAAACATGGACCATTAGCCTTAGTTGATAAAAATATGCCGGTAGTTGCGCTAGCTGCTCATGATCATTTGCTTGATAAGCTGGTCTCAAATTTACAAGAAGTTAGGGCGCGCCAAGGTGAATTGATGGTCTTTGCTGAAAGAGGCACAGGGTTAGTCAACAGCAAAGAGATGACGGTAATAGAGATCCCAACAGTGGGAGAATTAACGGCACCGATTGCTTTTACTGTTTTGCTCCAGTTACTTGCCTATCATGTTGCTGTTCTAAAAGGCACGGATGTTGATCAGCCGAGAAATTTAGCAAAATCAGTTACTGTTGAATAAATGTATAAAACGAGAAAGCGATCTTTGGTGAGCGAAGCGAACAATGCCCTTCTACCGCTTGCGGGAGAAGGCGGCGCAACTTGCGCCGGATGAGGGTAAAAAAACTTCATGCAGCCAACATTCCCTCACCCGCCCTTCGGGCTGCCCTCTCCCGCAAGCGGTAGAGGGTAACTGTTCGCGCGAGCGCTCACGATCCTTCTACAGAATACCTAAGAGAAATATAACATGTGCGGAAGATACGCTTTATACGCAACAGAACAAGAAATCGTTTCTCACTTTAATCTCAAGCGAGGCTTCTGCATGCAGCCTCGCTACAACCTTGCCCCGACTCAAACCATTCCCGTGATCATGAACCAAACCCAAGTCGATTTCTGCCGATGGGGTTTTGTGCCCACATGGCAAAAAAAGCAAGTGGATGTTCCTCTCGGGCACATTAATGCACGTTTTGAAACGTTGACAGAGAAGCCGACGTTTAAACAAGCATTTGTGCAGCAAAGATGCTTGATCCCGGCAAGTGGTTACTATGAATGGAAATTGATCAACAATAAAAAACAACCTTTCTTTGTGCAGCTTAATGAACATCCGCTGTTTGCTTTTGCAGGATTATGGTCCAGTTGGCAAACAAGTAGCGGCGAAATGATAATGAGTTGCGCTATCATTACCATCTCGGCGCCCCTTTTTTTACAGAGGTTGCATGAGCGCATGCCAGTGATCTTATCACCAGAAAATTATTCCTTTTGGTTAGCAAAAGAAAATAGGATAAGTGAAATCTCGCCCCTTTTAGCTGCAATGCAGCCAGAAAATGTAAAAATGATTCCCGTCTCTACTCGTATGAGTCATCCTCAATTCGAAGGAAAAGAGTGCGTTCGATCTTTGTAGGGGGTTTACTTGCAGTGGTGCCGTTGGCATAATCGCCTGCGCGATATCGAATTGTGCTTATTTCTTGTGATAGTTTGTGAAGCGCAATCAAAATTAAGAATAATAATGGAGAATTAAATGGCGTCAGCAAGTAAAAATACGAAGGTCACTTCTGGTCGTAAAAAGACTGAAGAAAATGCAGAGTCGAAATTGCTACTTTCTCGCACCAAAGCAATCAAAGACAAGCAAACCCGTATCGAAATTTTACAAACCATTTCAGATTCAACTGGTTTGAAGCGGGTAGAAGTGGAAGCAGTATTCACTGAGATGGCTAAATTGGTCAAGGCTCATATGAAGAAACAAGGATCTGGCGAAATCATGATCCCTAAAATGGGCTTGAAGATCCGTAAAGTTCGACGTAAGCCTACCAAAAAACGTGTTATGGTTAGCCCCTTAACCGGTAAAGAAGTTGTGATCCCTCCTAAACCTGCTCGCGACGATATCAAATTAGTTGCCCTAAAAGGTTTAAAAGAATCTCTTTTAGCTTAACGTTTTTGCAGATTGTCCTATCCTCTCCCGCCCGGGAGAGGATGATCTTACTCCGGTTGCTTAAATAAGACGTCAATATGTTGCCAGCTGTTTTGATAGTTTGGCTGTAAGAGCGATTCACTTTTTGCAAACGGCGTTAATGACCATGGTAGACAGCTTTCGAACATAAAGGCTAAGGTGTTAGTCTGTTTTTCGGGAAGCAATGTTACATTAGTGCCTTGCTCAAAAGCGTCTTTATCGGGACCATGTCCTGACATCATGTTGTGCAAACTGCCGCCACCTGCAACAAATCCTTCACCTTTTGCATCATAAGCGCCGTAAATTAACCCCATATACTCACTCATGACATTGCGATGGTAATAAGGTGGTCTAAAGGTATTTTCAGCGACCATCCATCGTTCTGGAAAAATAACAAAATCCATATTGGCGATGCCGGGCATGGCACTTTGCGAAGTTAAGACGGTAAAAATAGAAGGATCACAATGGTCGTAACTGACGGTATTGATAGTATTAAAAGCACGAAGATCATATTTATAGGGCGCATAGTTGCCATGCCAAGCAACCACATTTAAGGGGGAGTGATTCAGTTTTGCTTGCCAGAGTTTGCTGTCAAATTTTGCTAACAACCAACACTCTTCCTGCTTTTGTTCAAAAGCGGCGTGTGGAATAAGGAAATCTTTAGGGTTCGCTAAGCCGTTACTGCCAATAGGACCTAAATCAGGCAAAGTAAAAGGAGAGCCAAAATTCTCGCAAATATAGCCTTTGATTTGTGGGGAATCGAGCGTCACTTTGAAGCGAACGCCTCTAGGGATCACGACAATTTCACCTGGGGATAAACTTAATTTTCCGAATTCAGTAAATAACTCACAGTCACCCTCATAAGGGACAATCAGCCATTCGCCATCGGCGCTATAAAAATAGCGATTTCCCATATCAGCATTCGCTGCATACAGATGGATTGCGCCACCTTGATGCGCTAAAGGTGAACCATTAACCAATAATGTTTTTATACCTAAGATAAAATCAGTGTTGGTGACAGGATCTGCTAAGGGATCCCAGCGCATTTGTGCGGGAGAAGGAGAGGCTTCGTTGGCGGTGAGCGTTAAGCCGCTATGGGGAACTCCTTGAAAAGGTGCGTGTACTGCAGAAGGCAAAATCCGATATAACCAGCTTCGAAAATTCTGATGACGGGCTCTTGTAAAAGCGCTGCCACTTAATTGTTCTGCATACAGCCCAAAAGGTGGCTTTTGAGGAGAATTTTGTCCCTTCGGCAGAGCGCCTTTTAGCGCTTCGCTTTGCCAGTGGCTGCCAAAACCTTTTTGGTAAATATATTCTTTAGTCATCCGATTACCCTAAAATTTATCATCCTTTTTTTATGATACCCGCAACAACGCTATTTGTATTGCTATCCTCTCTCAACTTGGATTAGACTCAGCCCAAACGATAAAATGAGACGGTTATCCTACTTCATATTCAGTATGATAAAGAGCAGTTTATGACTCACCATCGCTTCAAGCTTGTTGTACTCCCGTTACTGATGTTTGGCGTAGCGACACTATTCTATTTATATGAATTTTTGTTGCGTGTATCACCCAATGTTCTGGTAGAAGAACTATCGTTGGCATTTGACATGGATGCCAGGGACTTTGGTCTTTTCTCCTCTTTTTGGTATTGGGCTTATGCGCCGCTGCAACTTCCCGTTGGCGCTTTAACGGATAAATATGGTCCAAGACGACTGCTCACTTTCGCCATTATGTTATGCGGCTTAAGTACGTTAGCGCTGGCTTATACCCAAAGCTTTTTTGTTGGCTGCATCATGCGTGCCCTGATTGGTGCTGGCTCAGCATTTGCTTTTATCAGCTGTCTTAAAATCGTCAATATTTGGTTTGCACCTCATTGGTTCCCCTTTATGACTGGGTTAACGCTCACCATTGGTACTTTAGGTGCCGCTGTTGGGGGCGCGCCACTTTCTTTGGGACTTGATTATCTCACCTGGCGCGAATTGATGATTTATCTTGGTTTGTTTGGGTTAGTGTTAACTGTTTTCGCTTGGATTTGTATTCGTGATCATAATCCGGATCATCCAGAATTTGAACTTCAGACCAAAAGCTCGCCACCTTTTTGGCGCTGTTTAAAAGAAGTTGTTAAACAGCCGCAAAGTTGGATCGTCGGGATTTATGCCTTTTTTGTTACCGCGCCAACCGATGCTTTTGGTGGTGCATGGGGCGTGAAATTCCTTGTCGATGTGCACGGGATTTCTCGAGATGCTGCTTCCATGCCTGCGGTTACCATGACTTTTATTGGTATGGCGGTGGGAAGTCCTTTATTGGGATGGATTTCAGGTCTTTTTGACAACCGCAAATGGCCAATGGCTATTTCAGCTTTCATTGCCGCAACCGCGTTGACCTTAATCATTTATTTACCCCATCTCACAGAATTATCGGCGTGTATTCTGTTTTTCACTTTTGGTGCAACAGGTACGTATGTGTTGGCATTTGTCATGATAGAGCGCTTTAATTCATCGATGTATGTCGCAACGGCTGTTGGCTTTGTAAATATGGTTTCGATGTTTGGTAGTGCCATTTTAACTTATTCAGTCGGTTGGATTTTAGATAAAGTACGTTCGGGCGAAATACTTCCTAATGGAGAGCCTATTTATGCAGTTGCAGATTACCATATCAGTTTGGTGCTATTGCCCATATTTTACCTGATTAGTGCCTTACTCATCGTTCCCTTGATTCGTGATAAACAGGAATAAGCAGCATGTCAGTCACGGAAGACTCTTCCCTTGATCATATTTTAGGTGAACTCAATAACGCGCAATACCAAGCGGTGAGTTCGAATGCCAAGCATTTGCTGATTTTGGCAGGGGCAGGCAGTGGTAAAACACGCGTGCTCGTTCATCGCATCGCATGGCTGATGGCGAAAGAGCAGATATCTGCCTCACGGATTTTGGCGGTAACGTTTACCAATAAAGCGGCACAAGAAATGAGAGGCCGCATCGAAAAAATGATTGGTGTCCCGACCGGTTATTTGTGGGTTGGCACCTTTCATGGGATCTGTCATCGTCTTTTGCGTCAACATTATCATGAAGCCCATTTACCGAATAATTTCCAGATCATTGATGCCGACGATCAGCTTCGTCTTGTGAAGCGTCTCATCCGTGAGCGCGGTTGGGACGAGCAAGACTGTGATCCAAAACGAGCAGTAGGCTTTATTAATCGCCAAAAAGATGAAGGCAAGCGTGCGAGCAATTTGCTTTCTTCAACTATTCATGAAGTGGCTTTATTTACCGAATTATATCGGTTGTATGAACAACATTGTCAACGATTTGCCACTGTCGATTTTGCAGAAATTCTCCTTCGTGCGTATGAGTTATGGCGCGATAACCCAGATATTTTAGCGCATTACCAACAGCGTTTTAGTCATGTGCTGGTAGATGAATTTCAAGATACGAATACCATTCAATATGCTTGGTTAAGACTGATATTCTCACCAACTAACAGCATGATGATAGTGGGCGATGATGATCAGTCCATTTATGGCTGGCGTGGTGCAAAAATTGAAAATATTCATCGTTTAAATAAAGATTTTAAAGATATTGTTACGATCCGTTTAGAGCAAAATTACCGCTCAACGAGTACCATTTTAGCAGCAGCTAATGCACTAATTGCAAACAATGAATCGCGCTTGGGCAAAGAGCTTTGGACACAAGGTGTGCAAGGTGAGCGTTTAACCTTATATGGCGCTTTTAATGAAATAGACGAAGCGCGCTTTGTCGTTGAAAGAATTCGTCAGTGGATCCGAGGCGGCGGTAGCTATGACGAAGTGGCTATACTCTATCGTTCAAATGCTCAGTCACGCGTGTTAGAGCAATCGTTACGACAAATGAATATGCCGTATCGGATTTTTGGTGGATTGCGATTCTTTGATCGCGCAGAAGTGAAAGATGTTTTGGCTTATCTGCGGCTATTGGTCAATTGTAATGATGATACGGCTTTTGAGCGAGTCATTAACTTACCCCCACGCGGGATTGGCGATCGCACCTTAGAAAACATTCGAGAAGTTGCCAGAGCGCAGCAATTATCTTTATGGGAAGCAACCAAAGTTTATTTTCCTCAAGTGTCTGCAGGACGGATCAGTAACGGTTTACGCCAGTTTATAGAGTGTATTGAAGAGTTACTGACGCAAGTGGAGCTTCATCAACTTGGTCAATTAATGCAAGTTGTTTTGCAACGTAGTGGTTTACTCCAGTATGTTAAAACGCAACCGGGTGAGCGCACACAGGCACGCGTGGAAAACTTGCATGAGTTAGTGCAGGCGGCAAAACAGTTTCATCAAAGTTTTGAAGAGCTGCGAGCAGAAGCACAAGCCCATTCGTTACAGAGTTTGCCAGACTTTTTATCTGAAGTGGCACTTGATGCGGGTGACAGAGATGCCGATACAGAGGCGACGATAAAACTGATGACGCTTCATTCTGCAAAAGGATTAGAATTTCCGCTCGTCTTTCTTTGCGGCCTAGAAGAGGGGCTTTTCCCTCATCATCGTAGCTTGCAAGAGCGTTCACTCTTAGAAGAAGAGCGACGGTTATGCTATGTGGGCCTAACACGAGCAATGCGTAAATTATATTTAACCTATGCTCAAAAACGCGCATTTGCTGGGTTGTCTGGCATGAATCGTCCATCGCGCTTTATAGAAGAAATTCCAAGTGGTTTGATCGAAACAACCAACCTCAACACCAAAGTGGAAACACTGGGTAGCAGTGTTACTGTTAGCAAGCTTCCAAGCAAAGATTTTCCGTTTACGCTTGGACAGCGCGTACGCCATCAGCGTTTTGGTGAAGGTGTTGTCGTCAGTGGCGATGGTTCTGGTGAAACGGCGCGAGTCCAGGTGAATTTTGTTCATGAAGGAAAGAAGTGGTTGGTGTTAACTTACGCTAAACTAGAAGCTGTCGACGATTAAAACCATAATGCCTGGATACGTAGCCAGGTATTTGAGTGTGCGAATTGCACTATTTCCCCTTTACAAAAATATTTGTAATATGTGTAGAATTGTTAACACGGTATACTGTTTTCATTCTATCGTTCTCAAAAGTAGTTTTTTTCTAAAGTTACTGACTATTCACCCTTAAGGAGAGCTTTCATGAAGAAACAAGTAGGTACGATCTTAGCTGCTGCTGTTGGCGTTATGTTCTCAGCCTCTTGCTTTGCTGATACAACACCCGCTGCATCTGAAGAAGGCACTGTTAAATGTGCTGGCGCTAACTCCTGTAAAGGTACCAGCGCTTGCAAAACAGCGACTAACGCTTGCAAAGGTCAAAATAGCTGCAAAGGTTCTGGCTACATCATGACCAAAGATGAAAAAGAATGCACAGACAAAGGCGGCAAAGTAGAGACAGACGAAAAATAAGTTCTCTTTTTTGCTTTTTCTTCGCCGCCCTTTACGGGGCGGTGCAGGAATCAAAGCGACAAATATCCTCCCTTCCCTGTCAGACGTTAACTAACTAACAATTCTCTCTAGACAGCCTGTTAAGACGAAGGTAATGTGTCGCATGCCTTTTTGAGTTTGTTTTATCCATATGCATCAATCAACTAAAGAAAAATCGGTCAATTTATCTGGAAAAGTGATAAGAATCATTTTTAACCGGCCAGAAAATGGTTATACGGTGATGCAAGTCGAAGTAGTGGGTAGTAAAAACAAGAGCATGGTCGTTGGCTATTTTCAAATGACCTTATCGCAAGGGGATCATTTGCACTTTGAGGGTGAATGGCAAGAACATCCTACCCATGGCCAACAGTTTTTCGCTCACTCTTTAAAAGCCGAAGAGCAAGTTGGTGCAGAAGAGAAATTCTTTATCCATCAAATTGATGGTGTCGGTCCAAGCTTTGCACAAAAGCTGCAACATGCTTTTGGTGATGATCTCAAGAACATTCTAGATAACGCACCTCATCGACTAAAAGAAGTGCCAGGCATAGGCAAAGAACGTTATAAAAAAATCATGGAAAGTTGGGAGCAACACCAATCTTCGCATGATGCGATGCTATTTTTAACCTCGCGAGAGATCGGTTTTTCAATCGCCAATAAAATTCATAAACACTATGGTGAGTTTACCGTTGATAAGCTCATCCATAACCCCTATCGCATGATAGATGAAGTCGAAGGGGTTGGTTTTGCCATTGCGGATAAATTTGCTAAACATTTAGCATTTGAAAATAACGATCCAAGGCGGTTAATTGCAGGCATGATGCATGTATTGCAACTTGAAACACGTTTTGGTCATTGTGGCATGACAGAGGAAAAATTAATTGCTCAAAGTGCTAATCTGTTAAAAGTGCCATATGCAGAATTGCAACAAATGATTGGGTACTTGATTGACGAAAAAAAAGTCATGTGCGAAACCTTAAAAGGTAACCCTTGTCTTTTTATGCCCATCTTGTGGCAGCAAGAACAACTGATTTCGCAAAAAATAAAAGCGTTATTAAAAAGACCGCGCGATGTCAATACCGATGATTTATTGCTAACACTAAAAGAGTTGGAAAAATCATTAACTTTATCAGAAGAGCAATACCTTGCCTTAGAACAAGCGCTGAAATCTCCTGTGTTTGTGTTAACCGGTGGCCCCGGGGTTGGTAAAACAACCTCTGTGAATACCTTGGTTGAAATCTTTAATAAAAACCATTTGCGCATTGCGCTGTGTGCGCCAACCGGCAGAGCGGCGAAGCGTTTGCAAGAAGCAACAGAATTTCCAGCTAAAACTATCCATCGTTTATTGGAATTTGATTCTTTTACCAAAAAATTCAATTATGGAAAATTTCAGTCGTTGCCCATTGATGTGTTAATCATCGATGAAGCATCGATGCTCGATGTGCCATTGTGTGCAGCATTGCTTTTGGCCATGCCGGATGATGCTAGGCTCATTTTAGTGGGCGATGTCGATCAGCTCTCTTCTGTTGGGCCAGGTGAAGTGTTGCGATCTTGTATTTCATCTAAGATTGTTCCCTTTGTTGCGTTGACTAAAATTTTTAGGCAAGGAACAACAAGTCAAATTGTGATCAATGCGCATCGTGTGAATCAAGGTCTATTGCCAGAGACTGATAACTCTCTTGAACAAGATTTTTATCGCGTCATTGCGAGTGATCCTAACGATTATATGCGAAAGATCGCCAGCATTGTGGGTGAGCGGTTGCCGGCACGGTTTGGTTTTTCACCGTTTGAAGAGATCCAAGTGATTTCTCCTATGAATATTGGGCTGCTTGGCATTAACAACCTCAATAAAATACTACAGCAGACCCTGAACCCAGCCAATGATGAAAAATCAGAAATCAAGCAATATGAAGGCGTATTGCGTGAGGGGGATAAAGTGATCCAGCTCGTTAACAATTATGACAAGAATGTGTTTAATGGCGATATTGGTCGCATTGCAGCCATCTACCCATCCAGCAGTAAAGTTTTGGTCAATTTTGAGCAACAAAAAGTTGAATATCAAGCCAAAGAAATTGAGCAGTTACAATTGGCCTATGCAATTACGGTGCATAAAGCGCAGGGCTCTGAATATCCTGCTGTGGTGATTGTGTTATCCATGGCGCAAAAAACCATGCTAAAACGAAACTTACTGTACACCGCTATCACCCGTGGCAAAAAATGTGTGGTCCTTCTGTGTGAGCAAAGCGCTTTGGTATTATCGGTTAACACGCATGAAGTTGCGACAAGAATTAATAAATTAGAGGAATGGTTGCAAGATGACAACTGAGATCAAAAACGGTAAAAAACTCGTGTTAGTCGATGGTTCATCCTATTTATTTAGGGCCTATCATGCATTGCCACCTTTAACGAATAGTAAAGGTATACCAACCGGTGCCGTTTATGGCGTCATGAATATGCTCAAAAAATTAATGACGGATGAAAAACCTGACTATATCGCGGTGATATTTGACACCAAGGGTAAAAACTTTAGGCACGAACTGTATGCTGAATATAAAGCGAATCGCACGGTGATGCCAGATGAGCTTCAAGTACAAATAGAGCCACTACACAATCTTATTCGTGCCATGGGGTTACCCTTGATTGCAATCGAAGGGTATGAGGCCGATGATATTATTGGGACGCTTGCAAGTCTTGCGAGCAAAGCAAATCTTCGAACCGTGATCTCAACGGGTGATAAAGACATGGCGCAACTTGTTAATTCGCAAGTGACGTTAGTAAACACCATGACCTCCAGTGTCTTAGATGAAAAAAATGTGTTCGTCAAATTTGGGGTGACGCCAAAACAGATCGTTGATTATTTAACCTTGGTGGGCGATCCGGTTGACAACGTTCCTGGGATCCCAAAAGTTGGACCCAAAACAGCGGCAAAATGGTTACAAGAATTTGAAACGTTAGATAATCTGATTGAAAATGCGACAACGATTAAAGGTAAAGTGGGTGAGTATTTACGTGATAACTTAAATATACTGCCTTTATCAAAACAACTCGTTACCATTGATTGTGATGTGGCGCTCGATTTTACAATTTTGTCACTGGTTGAAAAGCCAAAATCGGTTGATGATTTAAAAAACCTTTACCAAGACTTAGAATTTAAATCTTGGCTCAAAGAGCTTGAGAAAAATGCCCCAGCAGGTGTTGTCCAAAACCAAGAACAAGCAACGCCTGCTATCAAGGAAAAGGGGGTTTATGAAACCATCACACAAGAAAAGGCTTTAACGGAATGGGTTTCATTATTAAACAAAACCAAGACATTTAGTTTCGCAGCGCTTGTTAAAGGCCCCAATTTGCTTGAGGCAGAATTGGTGGGTTTATCATTCGCAATTGATGAAAGCAAAGCAGCTTATGTTCCTCTGGCACATCAGATGAGCACAGAAGAGCAATTGCCGCGAGACTGGGTCTTACTGCAATTAATGCCGATTTTAGAAAATAAAGACATCCGTAAAATAGGCATCGATATCAAAAAAGATCTGCATATTTTAGCTCGTTATGGGATCTTTATTCAAAATTTTGCCGAAGACGCCATGCTAGAGGCTTATGTTTTAAATAGCATTGCCACTAGGCATGAAATTGAAGCCATGGCTCGAAAATATTTAGATTATCAAACGTTATCTTATGACGAGGTGGCTGGCAAAGGCGCGAAACAAGTTTCTTTCGATCAGGTGCCAATTAACGTTGCGACAGAGTATGCCGCAGAAATGGTCGATGTGACTTTGGCGCTACATCAGGCACTTTATCCACAACTTGTTCAAACATCGGCATTATTAAGCGTGTATCAAGAAATTGAGATGCCACTCGTAAATGTGTTATTCCAAATGGAAGAATATGGTGTATGCCTTGATGCCGATAAACTCAATGTTCAAAGCGAAGAGATCGCCATTAAACTTGCCGACTTAGAATCGCAAGCCTTTATTTTGGCAGGCGAAGAATTTAATTTAGGATCGCCTAAACAGTTGCAAGCCATTTTATATGAGAAATTGCAACTGCCGATATTAGAGAAAACACCCACTGGTGCACCGTCAACCGGTGAAAGTGTTTTACAAGAACTCAGCCATGATTATGAACTGCCTAAAGTGATTTTAATGCATCGCACGTTAAGCAAGCTGAAATCGACCTACACCGATAAATTGCCATTGTTGATCAACGCGACAACAAAACGTATTCATACTTCTTATCATCAAGCGGTTACCGCAACAGGGCGCTTATCGTCATCTGATCCGAACTTACAAAATATTCCTATTCGCACAGAGGAAGGTCGAAGAATTCGTCAAGCCTTTATCCCGGCACCGGGTTATGTGTTTGTTTCTGCCGATTATTCACAAATTGAATTACGGATCATGGCAGATCTCTCAAAAGATCCGGGTTTATTAAAAGCATTTAACGCCAATGAAGATATTCATCGTTTTACAGCGTCACAGGTTTTAGATGTCCCTTTAGAGGAAGTGACCTTTGAGCAGCGTCGTAGTGCCAAAGCGATTAACTTTGGATTGATCTATGGCATGTCGGCTTTTGGCTTAGCCAAACAATTAGAAGTTGATAGAAGTAGTGCGGCTGCTTATATGGAACAATATTTCCAACGCTACCCTGGTGTGAAAACCTATATGGATGACACACGCAAACAGGCTGAAGAAATGGGCTATGTTGAAACCTTATTTGGTCGCAGATTATATTTACCCGATATTCGTGCAAAACATATTGGCCGTAAGCGTGCGGCAGAGCGCACGGCGATCAATGCACCTATGCAAGGCACCGCTGCCGACATTATCAAGAAAGCGATGATTGCCCTGCATGAGCGCCTAGGCGTGCAAGATGACATCAAAATGCTGATGCAAGTACATGATGAATTGGTTTTTGAAGTGAAAGCGGATCACGTTGAAAAGGCGAAAGAGATCATTCGTGATTGTATGGAGAATACGGTGAAGTTGTCTGTTCCTTTAATTGTTGATATTGGGGTGGGGAATAATTGGGATGAGGCTCACTAAGTAAATCCCCCGCGCACGTTGTGCGCGGCCCCCTTTACAAAGTGGGCTATGTCGCTAACGCGACCGTAAATAATCTAATAACATCACACGCCCCTGTCCTGCGAGCCACTTGGCGAAGCGGAATAGCCTAAACGCAAATTGCTTTGAGCATTGCGATTCCATCCCGCGTCCCGATGGAGCTGTTGCCTCAGATTTCATTAATTTATTTCATAATCGATTCAACACATACGAAATGTTGCACCCCTACCAGGGTGCGGGGTGTGGGGGGGTGCCACCCCCACATTCTCGCCCGGCCTTGTCTCGCCGAAGCTCATAGAGCGAAGGCGGAAGGGGCGAAACAAAATATTAAAAGGACATTGTATGACATTATTACAATTACTCTTATTTGCTTGGATTGCAGCTTGGGTATTTGCCGAATCACTTTCTCCTGGCATTAGCTACATTGGAAAAATACAGGCTTCTATCATCGCAACGTTTGCAGCAGGTTATGCCAATGACGCACATCAAGTGATGATGGGAAAGTTGATGCGGCTTATTAAATAAAATTGGTAATACCCCTAGTATTCAATAATTGATTTTGTTACAAGCGAATTAATTGCCTAACGCATGCTTGTCTAAGGAGTGTTTATGAAAAGCGAACTCGCAATTTTTGAAGATTATAAGATCCGTCGTATTTACGATGAAGAAACTGAAACTTGGTCCTTTTCAGTGATTGATATTATACAGGTCCTTATCCAGCAGCCCGACTTTCAAGCAGCAAGAAATTATTGGAAAGTATTAAAAAATAGATTAAAGAGTGAAGGAAACCAGTCGGTTACATTTTGTAACCGACTGAAATTAGAGGCGGCTGATGGAAAAAAGTACCTTACCGACACTGCCTCGGCCGAAACTATTCTTCGTCTTGTCCAGTCTA
This sequence comes from Uncultured Candidatus Berkiella sp., assembly GCA_964594635.1. Lineage (GTDB taxonomy): Bacteria > Pseudomonadota > Gammaproteobacteria > Berkiellales > Berkiellaceae > Berkiella. The sequence goes on along the minus strand of CAZQMV010000004.1, from coordinate 115,602 downwards.
TTCCAAGCCCCAAAGCTGAGTCCATTAAGCTATGGCTTGCAAAAGTGGGATATGAGCGCATGCAAGAAATGAGTGATCCTTCATTGTCACTCAACAGAGCAAGAGAGACTTGGAAAAAGCATGGACGATCAGATAAATGGATCCAGCAAAGAATGATGGGGCAAGAAACTCGAAACAAATTGACTGATTATTGGTCAACCCATGAAGTCAAAGACAGAAAAGAGTTCGCCGCATTAACCAATGTTATCCATCAAGAGTGGTCGGATGTATCAGTCAAAAATCATAAAGAGCTTAAAAAGCTACCTAAGGATCGCAACTTGCGAGATCACATGACCGAAGCAGAGTTGATTTTTACGGCGTTAGCTGAGCTTTCCACGCGACAAATTGCAGAGGGGATGAATGCCACTGGTTTTGATGAAAACAAAGTTGCAGGAAAAACTGGCGGCAAAATCGCCAAGAATGCCAGGGTCGATCTAGAAAGCAAAACAGGACAAAAAGTGGTCTCTTCAGATAATTACTTAACAAATGTTAAAAAGATTAAAAAAACAGAAAAGATAGTATGAAGTTCTGGACTGGAACGAACAAATTTAAACCCCTTGAGATAACGGTTGCACCCCGGTAGGGGCGAAACAAAATATTGAGTGAGGGAATTTCAACCCCGCGCGAGGGACATTCGCGCTAGCGAATGGACCGCTGCGTGGGGAAAAGCAACGGTGGGGAATGTTTAACTGAAATTGAAACTCGGCCCGGGACGACACAGAGGTCGTCCCCTACAAGAAGATCCCGTCAAAAAATTCAGACAAAAAAAACCCCGGTTTGGGGTCTCCGGGGCGTAACGATACTCGACTCTGGGGGAAGAGTCGAGAAGGCTGTGCTAACTAAAAACACAGCTGACACAAACGAAAAAATCACTTGTGTCACCTATAAGACATCTGCAAAAAGGGTAAGTTCCATTAGCTTTTTTTTACTGCTACTTAAAACAGCGCTTCTTCAATTTCCCTCTCGGAGAAGATATCACACCGGCTGAATATCTGTGCTCGGGCCTTCTTCCTCAAAGCTAAACCACTCATCGAGCTTGGAATACACTTCTTCTAAACCAATACGATGGGTTGCAGAAAAGGTTTGAACACTCACGTGCGGATAAACGCTGATCGCTTTGCGGGTTTCGATTAAAATCTGGTTACTTTTACTGCGACTTAATTTGTCGCATTTGGTGAGCAAGATATGAATGGGTAATTCGTATTCTTCTGCAAAGTCGATAAAGTGAACATCAGAATCTCTCATTGGGTGACGAATATCCATTAACAAGATCACGCCTTGCAGACACTGGCGCTGACTGAGATAGCTGCCAAGCAGCTCTTCAATTTGCACTTGAATGCGCTCAGGGACTTTGGCATAACCATAACCCGGTAAATCGACTATCCGGCGGTGTTCATCCAAATAAAAATAATTCATCAATTGGGTGCGACCTGGCGTTTTACTGGTCCGCGCTAATCCATCGCGTCCAGCAATCGTATTGAGAGCGCTGGACTTACCCGCATTTGAGCGACCCACAAAAGCGACTTCAATGCCGACATCTTCTGGACTCTGGGTAAGGGTAGGTGCGCTTTTAATAAAGCTGACCTTGGAAAAAGAAAAATTTTGGGGAAGGGGAACAGGGTTGGCCATTTTACCACCGGACAAAAAAATATGTTATTTAAAAAACTTGGCAGGGGGCATTATTCGCGTTATTGACCACCCTTTGGGTTGTTGGTATAAGTTGGCAATCTTTTTTATCATAAAAAGCATCTTAGCATGAGGCATCAAGCAGGCACTAGCGTTTGCGCGCCTCTAATCAATTGAAAAATTGGAAAAATTTAGATGAAACGTTATTGGAAACTCATTTCTTGCTTCGTCTTAGTGTTCCTAGCTGTTCGAGTCGGGGCACAAGGTAATATCGAGGCGGGTAAATCAAAAACGCAAACCTGTGTTGCGTGTCATGGTCCAGATGGGAATAGCACTGTACCAAACTGGCCGAAGATTGCTGGACAGTATGAAAATTATTTAGAAAAAGAACTCAAAGACTTCCGTTTGGGCGAAAAAGGTCCACGTTATGAAGCCTCTATGTTTGCGATGGTTGCGGCGTTGTCTGATCAAGATATCGCGGATTTGTCCGCTTTCTATGCTTCCCAAAAACAAACCATGGGTAAAGCCCAAAGCGAATTTGTTGCAATGGGTGAACGTCTTTATCGCGGTGGTAACATGCAATCGGGCGTGAGTGCTTGTATGGCTTGTCATGGACCTGCTGGGGAAGGCAATGAAGCAGCGAAGTTCCCTAAACTCGCGGGACAGCATGCCACCTATATCGAAAATCAATTAATCGCTTTTCGCGATGGTAAACGTAAAAATAGCCCGAATGGCATGATGGAAAGTATCAGTCACCGGATGAGTGCTGAGGAAATGAAAGCCGTTAGTAGTTACATAGAGGGTCTGCACTAGTTAAAGGGATGCTTAGATGAATAAAGTAACTGCCACTTTTATTGCTTTATTAACGCTTTTGACATCTTTCACTGTCAGAGCCGATTTACTGATTGAAGCAGGGAAGCACTATCAACAAGCTCCGGCGGACATTGCAGAAAATGCCTTAGTCAAAGAGTTGGCAAAAGATCCTAACCATATTTATGTGATCGAATTTTTTAGCTATGGTTGTGCGGGTTGTTACCTGCTAGATCCGTTGATAGAGCAGTGGCGAGCAACGCTACCTCCTGATGTCAGTTTTCAGCGTGTTCCTGTTGAGTTTCATACCGAATGGCGTAATTTGACGAAAGCTTACTTTACGGCACAGAACCTGGACGTGATGGACAAAATTCATGCGCCCTTGTTTGAAGCGATCCACACCAATAAAATCACAAGCTCCTCAGATGATACCTTAAGAGCATTTTTTATAAGCCAAGGGATCCCTCAAAAAACATTCGACCAAGAGTTTGACTCTTTTAGCCTGAATCGCAAACAAAAATGGGCGGGCAATATTACGCGTGCCTATCGTATTACCGCGGTACCTGCGGTGCTTGTGCATGGTCCTAAGGGTATTTTTGTCACCACCGCGCGTTTAGCGGGCTCACAAGAAAATGTTATCGCTATTGTGAACTATTTGATTAAAGTGGAGAAAGGAGAGATACAACTTCCTCCTGTTGCGATAACGTCTGAAGTGACGCCGATGATCCCAGAGACAGCGCCTACTTCCGCGCCAAAAGAAGTAGAGCCTACTAAAACCAGCTTCTTTCAAAGGTTTCTAACGCGCTTTAAAACAAGCAATTAGCTCAGGCACTTTTACTCGCTTTGATCCTTGGCAGCTGATCGTGCGGCTCACTTCAATTTGTTTTAATTTAGCCCCACGATAAATGCTGCGTGTAAAAGGCGTATCATGATTGCTGATTAATACCATCGCCCCAAGTTTTGCCAGTTGCTTGGCAATTTGCGCTAAGCTTTTTTGATCGTCCAATGTAAATCTATTGGCGGCATAGCCTGTGAAGTTTGCAGTTTTGCTCAAAGGAGCATAAGGCGGATCGCAATAGATGACCATTTCGGACAGATCGCGTTCCATTAAGCAAGTTAAAAACGAGAGATAACTTTCACAATGCAGTTTGACGTGCTGTAGTCTTGCGTGAGAGATAAGAAGCTCAGCTTCTGGGAAATAGGGAGCGGCATAAGCCCCAAAAGGGACATTATAATGACCTTTCAAATTATAGCGGCATAGCCCGTTATAGCCATGACGATTCAAATACAAGAACAATAAAGCACGGTCGAGTGGTTTTTTACTGCGATTAAATTTCGCTCGCAGCTGGTAGTAAATTTTAGAGCGATTATATTTTGCTTGAAAGAACTCTTTTGCTTTATTGATAAAGTCTGGCCCCATTTGTTGGAGCTGCCGATAAATATTAATCAGATCCGGATTAATGTCATTAATCAAGATCTCTGGATGGTGAGTATTCAAAAATAAAGCGCCAGCACCCGCAAAGGGTTCAACCAAGTAGCGATTTTCAACGAGGTGAGCTTTTAGGGTTGGCACCAAACGAAATTTGCCGCCAGGCCATTTTAAAAAAGGTCGCACCAAAGGAGGATGACTCATTTGTATTCTCTAATCCAAATCAATGGGTGGCCCTAATGGCACCACACGAGAAGGGTTAAGGGTATTTTGACTATAGTAGTAATGTGCTTTGATTTGATCAAAATGAACAGTTTCTTGCACTTTAGGATGATGGTAAAGCGCTTTAAGGTAACGCGATAAATGTGGATAATCTCGGATCATTTTTTGATTACATTTAAAATGGCTATAGTAAACAACATCAAAGCGGACGAGTGTTGTGAATAACCGCCAATCAGCTTCGGTCAAGGTATCTTTAATTAAATACGTTTGATTTTCTAATCGCTTCTCGATAGTGTCAAGCGCATTAAAGAGCTCATGAAAAGCTTTTTCATAAGCCGTTTGTTCGGTAGCAAAACCACAACGATAGACGCCATTATTAATATTCGTATAGACAAATTCGTTTATGGCATCAATATCGGGACGAAGTTCCACCGGATAAAAGTCGGTTTCACTTTGCGCAACTTGTGAAAAGGCACTATTGAACATTCGAATAATTTCCGAAGATTCATTGTTGACTATTTCATGCTGTTTTTTGTCCCACAGTACAGGAACCGTCACTCTGCCTGAGAAGAAAGGATCGGTTAATAAGTAAACTTCGTACAAGCTGCGGCAATAATTGAGGGGATCACGAAAATGGGGGTGGGTTGGGATAAATTCCCAGCCGCGTGACAGCATATGGGGGTGAACCAAGCTCATTGACACATGATCCGTTAAATTTTTTAAGGCGCGAAAAATAATCGTACGGTGTGCCCAAGGACAAGCATAAGAAACATAGAGATGATAACGGCCACTTTCGGCCTTGAAGCCGGCTTTACCGGTTGGGCCTGTTTGACCATCGATTGTTATCCAGTTTCTAAACTGGCTTTTCTCACGGACAAACTCACCTTTGGACTTTTTGGTGTCATACCATTCGTCGTGCCACTGTCCGTTGATCAAAAGCCCCATGTTATTATCCTTTCCTCTGTCGCTGTTTGAAATGCTTGAGTTAACTTATTTAAAAATGCCTTTTATTCAATACGATCATAAACCACTTTTGTACACACTGCGACGAAGTGCTCGTGCAAAGCGCTTACATATTATCGCAAGATCCCATTACTTTGAGGTGGTCGCACCCTGGCGGATCTCCAATCAAGCCATTATCCAATTTCTATGCCAGCAAAGGCGTTGGATGAGCAAGCAGCAAAATCGCCAGATCAAGAAAAGTGAGCCAGTCTCGTTATGGCCTTGCGAATTTTTAGCGGACCATACTGTGCCTTATCGAGGCATGCAACTGCTTTTGGTGGTGCGCTATGGGGTATCTGTGCCACCAGTACAGATCGGCGATCGTTTAATGGTTTCTGTCCCCTTCCAAACGCGCTGTGTTGAAGTCGAAAAGGAGATCAAGGCGCAGCTATTGGTTTGGTATCAAAAGCAAGCAATGTCGATTATTGAGGCTAGCATTCATCAATTTTGCCAAAAGCTTGGTAGATGGCCAAAAGAGGTCAAACTCAAACAACAGAAAAGCCGGTGGGGTAGTTGTGGGATCACACAAAATATCTACCTGAATTGGTTGCTTGTTATCGCGCCAGCACCCATCTTGGAGTATGTGGTGGCGCATGAGCTTGGCCATTTATTTTATCGTAACCATGGGCCCCGGTTTTGGAGCAAGGTTGCTGAGTGTATGGCTGATTTTAAAACGCATGATAGGTGGTTGAACCGTCATGGGCAGCAATTAAAATTGCCTTCTCATTGGTCAACATAGAGAAGTTATAAAACTAGATATTTTGTGCGTTTGGCGCATGAAAAAAGAGTGGGTATACTATGGGCCAAAGTTTGAAACCCCACACCGGAGTAAAGGGTGAAAGATAGCATTCGAATTCTAATCAGTTACATCATATTGTCATTGGCTTCGTCAGCCGCTTTTGCTGATTGCCGTAAAGTGACAGAGCCAATGTCCCCAGAGGCGATTGCAAGGCGCCTAACGCCCATCGGTAAGGTGGATGCAGAAGGTGGCAGCGGCGCACCCGTTGCACTTGTCACAGAAGCATTGGGACCCAATGCAGGGCAAGATCGCTATAAATCAACTTGTGCGGTTTGCCATGAAACAGGCGTGGGCGGTGCACCGAAATTCCGTAACGCTGCAGAGTGGAAATCTCGTATGGAAGTGGGCATGAATGAAATGTTAGCCATTGCAATTAAAGGCAAAGGCGCGATGCCACCCAAAGGGACTTGTATGCAGTGTTCTGATGAAGAACTAAAGATGGCAATTGAGTACATGTTACCGAAATAATCTTCTCCCTTGGCTTTTATGCGTTGTTGCCGTCGACCTCTCACAACAGTCATGCACTAAGGTGTGCACTCCTATTGATTCGAGGTCTAGGCGCCTAGCCTAAAAGCCAATGGTTCGATTCTTTAAAATAACAAATCTTTTTCAATTTTAGTTTTGTTGAAGTAGTGCCTTCAAAGCATTGAGATGGTTTTGACCACTTTCGCGTTGCTTTTCTTCTGAGACTTCCACTTGACCTTCCCAAGCTAAATAATCCGGCGGTAGTTCATCTAAGAAACGGCTGGGGGTGACAATTTGCCATTCGCCATAACGTTTGCGTTGTTTTGGGTAGGTGAGCGTTAAAGTCTTTTGTGCGCGCGTCATCCCCACATAGGCTAAGCGCCGCTCTTCTTCTACCGTATCTTGGGCAATACTGGTTTTATGTGGTAGTGTTTCTTCTTCCCAGCCAATAATATACACATGGGGAAATTCTAAGCCTTTAGCAGCATGCAAAGTCATCAATTGCACGGCGTTCAGGTTTTGTTCACCCTGCCTATCGAGCATATCGATCAGGGTCATTTTATGAATAGCTTCTTCAAAACGATGTGGTGTTTCTTGCGTGGGATCGGTTAATCGCTTTAACCAATTGAGCAATTCTTTAACATTTTCAATACGCTTTTGAGCATTGGTTGGGTTTGGCGAGGTATCGGTTAAGTACTCATAGTAACGGATCGTCTCGATGAAGGCTTCAACTTCGCTCACGCAATTGTCGGCTTCAAACAGTTTGTGTTTTGCTTCCAACACGAGATCAGCGAAAGCTTTAACGCGGTTGCAAGCTTTCTCATCAAGCCACTGGGTTAAGCCAAATTCGAGCGATGCATCAAATAAACTTGCTTGTCGCTCTTTGGCATACAAGCCCAGTTTTTCAACCGTAGCAGGGCCAATATCGCGGCGTGGAATATTTACCGATCGCAAAAAGGCGGCATCATCTTGTGGATTTATCATTAAGCGAAAATAAGCAAACAGATCTTTGATTTCTGAACGCGAGAAAAAAGAAGTATCACCACTTACGTGATAGGGGATCCCTTGCTCACGTAAGGCTTGTTCAATATTGCGTGATTGATGATTGCTACGATAAAGGATGGCATAGTCTTGATGATTTAATCGATAGCGAAATTGATGAGCGGCAATTTCATGCACAACCCTTTCAGCCTCATCGACTTCGTTGGCACAAGAGATAATACGAATGGGATCGCCACTGCCATGCGTACTCCATAATTTCTTTTCAAACAAATGTGGATTATGACTAATCAAATGATTAGCTGAAAACAAAATATTACTGGTTGAGCGATAATTTTGCTCTAGTTTGATCACATTTAAACGTGGATAATCTTTTTGCAAACGTTGAATATTTTCAGGGTGCGCGCCGCGCCAAGCATAAATGGATTGATCATCATCACCCACTACAGTCAATGCTTGTCGGACACCACAAAGGCATTTAATCAGTTCGTACTGAGCAGTATTGGTATCTTGATATTCATCTACCAGTAAGTAACGAATTTTATCTTGCCAGCTATCGAGAATAGCGCGATTATCTTGAAAGAGCTTAAAAGGGAGTGCAATTAAATCATCGAAGTCGACAGCATTGTAGGCACGTAATGCATTTTCATAAAAGGTAAAAAAGCGCGCAGCCAAGTGTTCTGGCTCTTGTGTCGCTTCATTTAAAGCGCGCTCAGGTGTTTTAAGTTCATTTTTCCAGTTGGAAATTTGTTGCGATATGGATTTTAATGACTCGTCGCTCACCGCGCTAACGCGCTCACTTAATTCTTTTAACAAATGTTGTGAATCGAACGAATCAAATAAGGTAAAATTTGAATTCAGTTGAAGATGTGCAGCTTCCCTTTTAATAATCGACAATCCTAAAGAATGAAAAGTCGACACTTGGATCCGCTGATTTTTTTTACCTTTTTGCAGCGTTTTTTTGAGCAGCTTTTGTGTCCGCTCAGCCATTTCACTTGCTGCTTTATTGGTAAATGTCACTGCATAAATTTGTCCTGGGAGCAAGTCACATTCTGTGATGAGATAGGCAATTTTTTGCGTGATAACGCGCGTTTTTCCGCTGCCAGCCCCAGCAATAACAAGGAGCGGGCCGTCGATGTAGCGAATGGCCGCTTTTTGTTCGGCGTTTAATTCAGACATTTCTCGAGCCTAATGCTATTTAGGGCCGTGGAGTTTAATTCACCAACGAATAATCGGCAAGAGATAATTATAATCATCTGTCCAAATATCGGATATTCTAGCATCCCGAAAGGTTAACGCCCCTTTTCTAAAAAGAAAGAGACCAACTTCAGGATGTCGACTAATTAATAACCATTCAGATTGCAACGCCCATCCTTCTTCTTTGGGTGAATGATGTGACAAAAAGGCAGATAAGCCTAATTCAGAAGACAGGGCTTGCAAGGGTGGGTACAGATCGACATAACGGCTAGAAATATGAAAAGCTAAAATCCCATTGGGTTTTAGGTGACTAAGGTAAATTTGAAAAGCTTCTTTTGTTAATAAATGTAAGGGAATGGCATCTCCATTGAAAGCATCAACGGCAATGACATCAAATTGTTGAGATCCTGTCTTTTGTAATTCTTTTACTAACGCTAGCCGTCCATCGTCAACAACGATTTCAATTTTTGCCGGACTATCACTCAAGAATGAAAAATACTGGTTGGTGGCTTTCACAATATCCGGATCAAGTTCATAAAAACGGATTGTATCGCCGTTGTGAGCAAGTGCTGCAATCGTGCCCGTTCCAAGACCAATCGCCCCGATGTGTAAATGCATGGGGGTATTAATTTTTTGCTGGCGAAGATATTCAATCGCTATTCCAATGCCACTTTTTTGACTGTAATAAGTGGTTGCGCTGGAACGAAGATTGGACGCTAAATATTGTTGACCATGCAATATATTGCCGTTACGCAGGATCCGCATATGATCAGAGCGTTCTCGATAGCGCTCAGCAATTTCAAATGTTCCTAAAAAATTACGATGTACCATGACCAGTTCGGCATGAGTTTTTTTCAAGGTGACTGTCAGTAAAGCGATTAAGCCCACAAAAGCAAATAAGGACAAGGGGAGCAATGTTCGTTGGACCAAAGAAGTTTCTTGTGGCGCTTCTGGCAGTGAAACCTTTGAGATCGGCACACAAATGATATAGAGGAAAATACCAAATATCGTTCCGTAAAAATCCCACCATTCATCAAAGATAAGTGGTGAAACGAGATTGACAAAAAGCCCGCCCAACACGCCGCCTAAGGCCATCATCAGGTAATAAAAAGTGAGATGTTGTTTATCGGGCTTTAGACTATACAACTCGCCATGACAAATCATACAGCCAGAAAATAACAGTAATGTAAAGCTAACAATTTGAACTAATAAAGTTAATTGATGATGGGTCGGCAGATAAAAAATAGCGGCGCTTAAGAGTAAGAAAATACTGATCCATACGGGACGATAGTAACAACGCGGTTGATAAAAAATAACAATATAGGAAATTAAATAAAGCGCTAACGGTATGACCCACAATAAAGGCATGCCAATGACGTTTTGCATCATCACTTGCGACGTTGTTAATAAGAGTGCACTACTTAACGCGGTGAGTAATAGCCAAGAAAAAACGGCGCTGACTGCAACTGGCGCTGACGACGTTGTTTTATGCTCTAATGAACGATTTTGTCTTAGGGTTATCCATGCACAAATAGCGCATCCAGCACAAAAGAGCGCATAACCGATAGACCACCAAGCAAGCTGAACTTTAAGTCCAAAGAGCGGCTCTAAGAGGAGCGGAAAAGCGAAGAGTCCCAGTAAAGAGCCAAAATTGGATAATGCATAATAGCGATAGGGAAAATTACTATGATAGCTATGATAATACCAAAATTGCAGCAAGGGGCTGGTTGCAGACAATACCACGACGGGCGCGAGTAGCGTTGTGCCTAATACAGCAAAAACCGTGAGCGGTTGCCACCAGGTGAGCGTTGCCAATTCTTTTGCTGGCGTAATGGGCAGTAAAAACAGTGAAAGCGCTAATAACCCAAAATGCACCATGGCTTGTCGCGAGATGCGTTTGATTTTAGTGACAAAATAAGCATAAGCATATCCAAGTAATAATGCCGTCTGGTAAAAGACTAGGTTGGACAGCCACACTGCCGGTGAGCCGCCAAATAAGGGTAAGAGCGTTTTAGCTAACAAAGGTTGAATAATGAAAAGTAAGAAAGCACTTAAAAAAATGGAGAAGCTAAAAGCCAACACGCGATTCATTCCTTTTAATCGTTTTGGAACATCTTAACGCATTATGCTTGTCTGTCATATTTTCGAAACTGAATGGCTTCAGCGACGTGTGCATTTTGGATGCTTTCTGAATTATCTAGGTCGGCAATAGTTCGGGCGACTTTCAGAATGCGATGATAAGCTCTCGCAGAGATCCCTAATTTCTCCATCGCAATGGTGAGCAGATGCTCGGCCGGTTTATCTAACTTGCAAAAATCGACAATGTCACGCGTGCTGAGTTTGGCATTGGGATGGGGTCCGCGTGCCTGTTGATGGATACGAGCTTGCAAGACGCGTTTTTGGATCGTAAGGCTTGTTTCTTCGAGGGTCGGATCAAAATCTGCCAGTTGTGATGCAGGAAGAGCAGGTACCTCAATATGCATATCAATACGATCAAGCAAGGGACCTGAGATCTTATTGCGATAACGTTGAATTTGTTCAGGCGTACAGCGGCAAGCATGGGTGGTGGAGGATAAATAACCGCAAGGGCAAGGATTCATTGCTGCGATTAATTGGCAGCTGGCTGGATATTCGGCTTGGCCTTGCGCGCGCGAGAGATGAATGCAGCCCGATTCAAGTGGCTCACGCAATACCTCTAATACATGCCGGCTAAATTCTGGCAGTTCATCTAAAAACAGCACACCCAGATGTGCCAAAGACACTTCTCCGGGTAAAGGATAGCGCCCACCACCCACTAATGAGACAGCGGAAGCGGTGTGGTGAGGGCGGCGAAAGGGGCGTTTTTTTAAGGTTCGTGCATCAAAGCCTTGCTGGCTAATCGAATAAATAGCTGCAATTTCCAACGCTTCAGAATGCTCAAGTGGGGGTAAAATGGTGCTAAGGCGACTCGCCAGCATGGTTTTTCCGGTGCCAGGAGGGCCTGTCATTAATAAACTGTGAGCACCTGCTGCCGCGATCTCTAAAGCCCGTTTTGCATGTTGTTGTCCACACACTTCTGAAAGACAGGCTTCATCGCTTTGGGTGAAGGCGGTTGTTTGTGGACTAAGAGGTAAATGAGTTGCTAAACCGCTTAAATGGGTGCAAACACTTTTAAAACTAGGCATGGCATAAATCGTTAACGGCGAGACCCAAGCGGCTTCTGTTTGATTAACAACGGGGATAATAAGTTGTCGCCCGATTTTTTGGGTGGCGAGTGCAAGGGGTAAGATGCCTTTAATGGCACGCAATTCACCGCCTAAAGAAAGTTCACCTGCCAATTCGTATTGGTTGATTTCTTTGCAATGAAGTTGCTCTGAAGCCAGCAAGATACTGATAGCAATAGGCAAATCGAAACGACCTCCTTCTTTAGGGAGATCCGCAGGTGCCAAGTTAACGGTGATGCGTCGTCTTGGGAAATCGTAGCCACTTTGTAATAAAGCACTGCGCACACGATCTTTGCTTTCTTTCACAGCGGTTTCTGGTAAACCCACAATCGTAAATTGCGGCAAACCATTAGAGAGGTGGGTTTCAACCACCACTTGAGGGGCTAAAAGACCAAAGCTGGCACGGCTATAGACGGTTGCGAGCGACATCTGACTGCTCTCATTAGGGAAACAGGATAAATTTACCTCATCCTGCGTAACGTAGCCAACCTGCTTTCCGCCGTCGCTTCCTGATTCGCTAAAGCTAGGTATGACAAGAAAGCTATGGCGGACAAGCGCTTGGTCGTTTTAACCCTGTAAGAGTTTCTCTTCGACGTTAAAGATTTCTTGGTTGGTACCAGCAATAACCAGGACATCACCAGGTTGCAAAATCGTGTGGGCAGCTGGTGCATGGCACTTATAGCCCCCGCGTGAAAAGGAAGAAAGGGAGACGGGGATTTTTTCTGCAATCAGCTCTTCGAGTGTTTTGCCAATGGCATAAGCACCGTCGGTTAGCTCAACCGCATGCAGATGGGTTTTCTCGGGTGATATTTGCTCCAGATGCCCAATATTTTCCCCTTCATAAAAGCTCCGTAAAAATTTGTAGCGGTTCGCTTTCACTTCTTTGACTTGCTGCTGGGCTTTAGCGGGTGATTGACCCAGTAATATCAACATATGAGAGGCGAGCATCAGACTTGATTCCAGTTTGTCGGGGATCACCTCTGTTGCCCCTGCAATTTGTAGCGCCTCAAGATCGCTATCGTCTGTGGTGCGCACTAAAACGGGAATGTCTTTGTTAAGGTGGCGTACATTACGTAATATTTTGAGTGCTTGCTTAGGATGAGAGAAAGCAATAATCAGCATTTTTGCTTTGTCGATCCCAGCGGCGTTGAGTACACTTTCTTGCGAGGGATCGCCAAAGAAAACAGGTTCGGCAGCCGCTCTTGCTTCGCGTAAACGCACAGGATCCACATCGAGGCCGACAAAAGGTATCCCTTCAAATTCTAAAAAGCGCGCTAAGGTCTGGCCTACGCGACCATAGCCACAAATAATCACATGATCTTCTTGATGTTTAGGCGCAGTCGTCAGATCGACTGTTTCTTCTTGCGTCTTTTTGCCAATATACTTCAAGATAAAGAGTGCAATTTTTTCACTTTTGCGGATGAGTAAGGGTGAAACTGCCATACTAATGACGATTGCCGCAATAACAATCTGATCGGCATGCAGATCGATCACTTTTTTATCTAGGGCAACCGCTAATAAAAACAATCCGAACTCTCCTCCTTGAGCTAACACTAAGCCTGTGCGAAGAGCACTTAGGGGGGAAACATTGGCAAATTTTGCTAACCAGGTAATCACCACTGTTTTAAAAACAATTAAAGAAACCAAAATGCTTAAAATCCAAGGCCAGTCAGAAACGATAACGCGCGGATTGATCACAAGGCCGACAGAGATAAAAAACAAACCAAGTAAAATATCACGAAACGGTTGAATATCGGATTCAATTTGATGCGCGTATTCGGTTTCGGCTAACATCACGCCCGCTAAAAAAGCACCTAGCGCAGCAGAGAGGCCATAGTGCTCGGTTAAAAAAGCGGAAGCTAAAACCACTAACAAGGTGGTTAACATAAAAAGCTCTGAAGAGCGTGCTTGTGCGATATGATGAAAAAGAGGTCGCAATAACCAGCGCCCTGCTGCAAGCATAATGAGGAAAATTAAAGTTCCGACTGCGATCCTAACCCCTAACACTTCGAGCAGAGAATCTTGGCCACTGCCCGCCATGGCGGGTACCACAATCAAAAAAGGTACTGCGGCTAAATCTTGAAAAAGCAAAATCGCTAAAGCGAGCTTACCGTGTGGCTGATGAAGTTCATCTTGTTCCACGAGTTGTTTAGTGGCAACGGCCGTAGAGGAGAGGGCTAAAGCCCCTGACACGGCAATGGCGGCGGGCCAGCTAAGGCCAACCACCTTGGCAACAATCATCGCAAGAGCGGTGCAAAGGAGAACCTGCATTCCCCCCAAACCCAACAACGCACGTCGCATGGAAACCAATTTGGGTAATGAAAGCTCAAGACCAATCGAGAACAGCAAGAAAACGACACCAAATTCCGCAATGTAGCGTATTTCTTCTTTACTTTCTAATAGACCTAGCCCATAGGGGCCGACGAGGGCACCCGCAATAAGGTAACCCAGAATAGGGGGTAGATGCATTCGTCGCAAAATGGAGACGATCACAACGGCAAGACCTAGAATAATTAAAAGAATTTTAAAACTGGACACGTACGCCTCTCACTTTATTTCATAGAATCATAAAAGATGTTGTCACTATTATCTAGTTGTTGACAGCTTATCCTTATATTTTCCGCCAAGCGGTGTAAATTGCTTCGCTGGATCTAAGCTGCGCGAAATGGCTCTTAAAACAGCAGCATTACGCAATGCTTTTGTGTGTAATTCAAAAATATGTTGGCGCATTTCTTTTTGTTGTTGGCGCAAGCGATCATTAATCACTTGCAATCGTTCAGTATATTTAGCCCATATTTCGGGCGATAAATGCGCTGTTTTACTTTCAGCCAGGATCCATTCTATATCATTGGTGGGTAAGTTAGTAAGCTTTTTCTCAAACCAATCTAGACCTTGGATCAATGGTAACAGTGTTTCTTCAAATTCTTGATATAAATCTTGCCGAGCTTGGTTCATGCCTTCACGGAAAGCAATGGTGGTGTCATGAGATAATTGGTTTTGCTGTCTTGACATAAAATGGTTAATGGCAATGGTCAGCTGTCCCATATCAGAAGAGGGGTTGACCGCCAAAACAGGGGGAGTCCATTTTTTATCGGTATGATGTATCCGCTCGACCAGTTGATGCGCAGGAACAACTAACGCGTGGCGAATTAAATAAAAGAGTAAGATTAAAAATAAAATTTCCGATACCACGAATATAGAAACACTTTTCAAAAGCACAAGGTTTGTTAAGTTTTTAATCACTCGACCGGTCACGATAGAGATCAATAGATTAGGTTTGCCGCTCAAGTCCGGCAGTGACATATAGCCATGAAGAGAGTTGTCATTTCTTTCAATAATATAGTCAGTGCTACTTTGTTGGATACGTTCAATAATATTGAGATGCTTACTACTTAAGGAGGCACCTTCTAATGGCCATATTTTCATATCGGTAAATGTCAGATTCTCAAGGAACTGGATCATTTCTGGGGTGATCAACCTACCAACAATTAAGATGCCTTTGACGGTTTGTGGGTATTTGTAATCGGCAATCGGAGTTGACACAATAAACATAGGGCCTAACGAGCTATTATAGATACCGGCTTGGAGGCTCATCATCGAAGGGTGTTCTAAAAAGCCAGGGTAATTTTCCCACAGTGACGTTAAGAAGCCTTGATGGGGATAAGACTGTTCATTGCTAAGATTAATGATTTCTTCCCAAATGACTTTTTTATCGGTATTTAAGATATACATTAAATTTAATTCGTATTGAGCCATTTTTTCCAAAAGGGGATCTTTGGGGATATTCTGTGGTATCGCTTCGCTGTTGGCCAGATTTGAGATTACCGGTTGCCAGGTCAGCAGTTGAGTAATTTGTTCTAATACATAGAGTTGGCGTTGAAAATTTTCAAGACTGCGGCGTAAATGTTTCTCTACTGACCTTTTTTCCAGATTGTTAATTTCAGGTTCAAATGAAAAATAATACAAACTAACCAGCGCAATCATTTGCACAAGCAAAACAAAGCATCCTATCATTATCAAACGAGAGCGTAGATTCACGGTATTTCCTTTACCGACGTAGAGTACCCTATCTAAAGATAGTTGATTAACAAACGTACAGGCAAAGCAGTGAGGCCAAATTGTGTTAGAAAATTATTTGCGTCCCGCGTTTTCTAAGTACTTCGTTGATGGCGTCGTCAATCATTTGGCGCAAAGAGCCACATTATTGCCGCAGCAGATCACCTTTCTAGCTGGAGTGAGTGGTATTGCGGCTTGCGTAGCCTTAATGAATGGTTCCACGTTGTTGGCATGTGGCTTGTTATTATTTTCAGGCTATTGCGATATTGTTGATGGTGCCTTAGCGCGCAAAATGGGGTGTGTCACCTCAAGTGGTGCTGTTTTAGATATTGCCATTGATCGTTTAGTTGAATTTGCAGCGGTGTTGGGCCTTTATTGGATAGAGCCAGAAACACGCGGCTTTATTTGCATTTTAATGCTAGGCAGCATTTTATGCTGCGTTACATCATTTTTAGTGGTAGGCATTTTTTCAGCGAATCACAGTGAAAAAAGCTTTCATTACAGCAAGGGAATTATTGAACGATTCGAAGCTTTTGCTTTCTTTATTTTAATGATGCTTTTCCCCGAGCAATTTAGATTGCTTGGTGCTGTTTTTGTGATCCTCGTGTTTTTGACCACATTGATTCGTATCACGGAATTTATGCGTCAAATACCGATGGAGATAGATGAATTCTAACGGCTATTTTTGTAATTCCTTTTCTAAAGCTGCAACGGTTTCTTCCAGGGCAGTCAATTTGGCGCGTGTTTTTGCTAATACCTGTGTTTGAATATCAAATTCTTCGCGCGTAACAAGATCCATTTTATTAAAAGATTGTTGTAAAAATTGTTTAAAACGATTTTCAACTTCTTGTTGAAAGGCTTTCATGCCGGGCGGAAGAGAGTCAACGAACTGTTTTGCCATATCTTCGGCGAATTTAGGATCGAACATCAAAGACTCCTATGATACTTTTAGAGAACAGGAATGGCTGTGACCGTACCATAAGAGATAAGGAGTGAGCAAGAATGAAATGGATTTGTGCCATCGTCAAACCGTTTAAATTAGATGATGTTCGTGAAGCACTTTCAGAGCTCAATGTGCAAGGGATCACCGTCACCGAAGTCAAAGGATTTGGTCGACAAAAAGGCCATACCGAGCTTTATCGAGGCGCTGAATATGTGGTCGATTTTTTGCCTAAAGCCAAAATTGAAATCGCTGTTAAAGATGATGAGGTGGATTTAATCATCGAGACCATTTTAAAGGCTGCCCATACGGGCAAGATTGGGGATGGCAAGATTTTTGTGACGCCGCTGGAAGAAGTCATACGCATTAGAACCGGTGAAAAGGGTGAGGATGCGCTGTAGTAAATCCCCCGCTCGCGTTGCTCGCCGCCCCCTTTACGAAAGTGGGCTAAAAGATCCGGGTGAGCAAAGCGAACCAGCCCCCTCTTTTGTAAAGAGGGGTCGCGAAGCGAGGGGGATTTAGATTTAAGCAAACAACTGCTTCAACATCGGAATCGGCGTTAAAGCCGCTTCATGGATCGCAAACTGGTAGTATTTGGTATTCAGTTTATTAAACGTGGCCTCATCTTTGCGAAAGTGCGCCATAGTTTTCTTGGCTGCAATTGTCGCGCTCCACCAGCCGGAAGGATAAACCGGTTGTGGGAAAGTCAGGGTTAATAAATCAGCAAAATCGGCATTCTTCATGGCGCTGCGCATATCTTTAAGCAATTGCTGGTGAATAAGCGGCGATTCGCTTTGTTGCACTAATAAACCATCTTCTCTTAATACACGATAGCACTGTTCATAAAATGCCTGATTAAACAGACCTTCAGCAGGGCCGATGGGATCGGTTGAGTCCACGATAATAATATCGATGCTGCTTGTTTTGGCTTCCTGCATCCAGCGAATACCGTCTTGGAATAGCAGCGTTGCACGGGGATCGCCATTTGAAGCGCACAATTCAGGAAAATATTTTTCAGCAAGTCTGGTTACTTTTTCATCGATATCGATCTGCACGACGCTTTCGACGGAATGCTTCAACACTTCTTTGAGTGTGCCACAATCACCGCCCCCAATAATCACCACATTTTTGGGATTGGGGTGGGTGAACAAGACAGGGTGGGACATCATTTCATGATAAAGAAAATTATCAGCGGTGCTGAGCATGATAATGTCATCAATGGTCATCAAATAACCGAAGTGGGTTGTCTCATAAATGGCTATTTTTTGATAAGGTGATTGTTCTTCGCAAAGTTTTGCTTTAATTTGCAGGCTAAAACCGGTTCCCCAGCTTGAGTTAGATTCGGTGAACCATGTTTGATTATTGAGCATTTGAAGACCCATCCTTCACGGCAAAAATATGAAGGGTGCAAGATACCTTAGAAAGGGCTTTCATACCACAATAAAGTTAACTGACAATATATAAAATGAGATGAGGTAAACCACCCTAATGAAGAAAACCGCTGAAAAATCCTGGACAGTTGAAGATGCACGTGACGTTTACAATGTCGATCATTGGAGCGATGGCTATTTTGATATTAATGATAAGGGTGAGCTGTGTGCCAAATTATCAGAAGCCAAAACAGAAGTGGCATTTCCAGAGCTGGTTAACGCTTTAAGGCGTGCGGGGTTAACACTGCCGGTACTGGTGCGGTTTTCAGACATTTTAAAAGATCGCGTTAAGAGACTATGTGACGCCTTTGATAAAGCGCGCACAAAAGCGAATTATCAAGGCGGTTATACCTGTGTTTACCCTATTAAAGTCAATCAGCATCGGCGTGTCGTTGAGCAACTGCTGCGCACGGATCGCTACAATGTCGGCTTAGAAGCGGGTAGCAAGCCTGAGTTAATGGCAGTGATGGCATTAAGTCAAAAAAAGGGCAGCGTCATTATCTGTAATGGTTATAAAGATCGTGAGTACATTCGTTTAGCGCTGATCAGTCGGGTCTTGGGCCATCAAATCACCTTGATTATCGAAAAGCCATCAGAGCTAGAGCTTATTTTAGAAGAGTCAGAACGCATGGGTATTCCACCCTTGTTGGGAATGCGGATCCGCTTATCGTCAATTGGCAAAGGAAAATGGCAGAATACCGGTGGCGAGAAATCTAAATTTGGTTTGACTGCGGGTCAAATTTTAGCGGTGATTGAAAAATTAAAACAAGCGAATTTACTGCATGCCTTACACTTGATCCATTTCCATTTGGGATCGCAGATTGCCAATTTACATGATATTAAAAAAGGTTTTGCAGAGTGTGCTCAGTATTACGCCAAGCTGCATGGAATGGGTATCCCCATCTCCACGGTGGATGTCGGAGGAGGGTTGGGAATTGATTATGAAGGTACTCAATCGCGAAACGACTGTTCACGCAACTACAGTGTCGAGGATTATGCTGAGGCTGTGATCAGCGCTTTTGCCAATATCTGCGCAGCCAATCAATTGAGTACACCTCATATTATTACCGAATCTGGTCGAGCACTCACGGCGCATCATGCGGTATTGCTTACCCAAGTGATTGATACGGATAATCTATTTCGTTCACATGCATTGGCTGCTCCAAGTGAAAATACCTCACCGCTGGTTCAGGATTTGTGGCGCCTACAACAATCCCTGTCCGATATGCCGCCTGTTGAAACCTATTATGATAGCATTGGATTGTTAACTAAAGTCCATGAAGCTTTTAATGAGGGAAAAATAGAAATAGCGGATAAAGCTTTTGCTGAGGACATCTATTATCGGATTTGCACGTTGGTGCGCACTAAATTGTCTGCACAGATCCGCTCACAGCGGGTTTTACTAGATGAGTTAAATGAAAAACTTGCAGACAAGCTGTTTTGCAATTTTTCATTGTTTCAATCTATTCCTGACGCGTGGGCCATAGAGCAAATTTTTCCCATTATGCCCCTTCAAGGTTTGCTGGAAAAACCAACGCAACGTGCTGTATTACAAGATTTAACCTGTGATTCAGATGGGCGTATTAACCATTATGTTGATGGTCAAGGGATTGAAAGCAGCTTGCCTTTGCCGCCAGTGGTCGAAGGTATTCGTCAGTGCTTAGGGATTTTTCTGGTCGGTGCTTACCAGGAAATATTAGGAGATATGCATAATTTATTTGGTGATACAGACTCCGTGCATGTAGAGCTGAATGACAAAGGGGGCTATAGCTTAATCGAGCCCGTGCTAGGGGACAGGGTCGATAGTGTTTTGCGAATGGTCCATTATGAGCCGCAGCAGCTGATGCAAAGCTATAAGCAGCAATTAGAAAACGCCCCCATCTTGCCTAATGAACGTCGTCAGTATTTAGATATGCTGGCTTCAGGGTTAAGTGGATATACCTATTTGGAAGAAGAACATTAAGAAAAGGGATGCTTAAGTCAGCAGTTTGCGCAATTGATGAACCTGTCATACAATTAAGAGACGATCGATGAAAGGAATATCATCATTATAAAACCGAAATGATTCGGTCTAAGGGAAGTGCACCATGGTTGGTCTCATCTTTACCGTCAGTCTTCTGTCCATTCTTACGGCCGTGGGCTTTCTTTTTGCTTGGGTTGTGCGCTTGGCAAGTCAGCCTGATGCTGCGGGTTCGCAAAAAAGTAATTCAGCTGTATTCTCACCTGATTTGGCGACTGAAAAAGCCTATATCAAAAAACCTTAATTCCTTTGTATAAAATAACTTGCTTGGCAAAGCGTTTTTTCATAACGTTTGCCACGTTTGTTATTGGAAAAGGGAAAAATGGTGAAAGGGGTTTTTCTAGATTGTCAGACGTTAGATCAGCAAGATCTCAATTTTAGTGCCTTAACTTCCACGTTAACGCATTGGGATCTGTTTAAAACCACAAACAGAGCTGAGATCATCTCTCGGATCCAAGATGCCGAGATTGTGGTCACCAACAAGGTGCCATTAAACGCAGAGGCATTACAAAACGCACAAAAACTACGATGCATTGTCGCGGCTGCGACAGGCTGTGACCATATTGATTTAGCAGCAGCTAAGGCCAAGGGTATTACCGTTTGTAACGTGGCAGGCTATTCTACAGCCTCAGTTATTCAGCAAACGATAGGCTTTATGATTAACATGGCTTCGCGAATAATGGATTATCAAGAATTAGTGTTTAAGGGCGCTTGGAGTCAGTCAAAACTGTTTTGCTTACAAGATTTTCAAACCCATGAACTGGAGGGTAAAACACTAGGCATCGTGGGTTGCGGGGCAATTGGTGCCGGGGTTGCATTGGTTGCAAAAGCATTGGGAATGAAAGTCTTCATTGCTGCCAGAAAAAATGATCATCGAAGCGACAGGTTACCCTTAAAGACGCTTTTACCGCTGGTCGACGTTTTAAGTTTGCATTGTCCCTTAGTGGAGGAAACTCGGCACCTGATTGACCATGTTGCACTTAGCCAAATGAAGCGGGGAGCGTTTTTAATTAATGTTGCCAGGGGTGGCTTGGTAGACGAAGAGGCCTTGGCGCAGGCATTATTGTCTGGCCACTTAGGAGGAGCGGCTGTCGATGTATTATCACAAGAGCCTCCTCCCAAAACACATCCATTACTCTCGCAACCCATCCCACGGTTGATTATCACGCCGCATGTTGCTTGGGCAACACAGGAGTCTAGGCAGCGTTTACTCGATGAGGTGATTTTGAACATAAAGGCATTTTTAAGTCATCAGCCCAGAAACGTAGTGATATAAAGGAAGAAAGCGATGCTAAGGTGGTGGTATGCAATATTGATGGGTTGGCAACAACGTAAAGCCTTAAAACGTTTTTTAATCGAGCCTGAAAATCATATCGGCTCTTTAAACGAACTGACCCCCCAAAGATTGGATAAGGCCAATATTGCCATCTTAATTTTGGACTTTGATGGTGTGTTGTCATGGCATGATGCGGATGTGCCATTGCCAGAAGCCCAAAACTGGTTAAAAGTGCTTTGTCAGACGATAGGCGAACATCGCATCGCGATTTTTACAAATAAACCTAAGCCGAAAAGACTCGCTTATTTTCAACAAACGTTTCCTTCCATTTACATTGTGCATGGCGTGAGAAAAAAACCGTATCCTGATGGCATCACTCAAGTTGCCAACTACAAAGGTGTTCCTGTGCATCGGGTTGCTTTACTGGATGATAGGTTATTAACGGGAATGTTATCTGTGTGCCTTGCTTATAGCCAAGGGTATTATTTTACGAAACCCTATCACAACTATTTGCGTCATCCATTGAAAGAATGCTTCTTTAGTTGTCTTCGAAAAGTAGAGCGGTGGCTGGTAAGGTGGGTAGGGTAGCTCCTCTTGGAAGAGCTACGCCTTTGAAAATTTTTAGTTTGCGTGATCTTCGTCTTCATCGAATAAGTCATCGTCTGGAAAAAACGCTGCTGAGTCATCAGCAAATTCCAATTCAGAGACACTTTCAAAATCTAAGTCGCTAGCCAATTCATCATCCATCTCGTCAATGAGGCCATCATCTTCGAGATCGTCAACAATTTCCATTGCTAAATGGGAAGGCGTTGCAGGCATTATTGCGAGTTGTTCTGTTGGCTTTGAAGCCGCTGCCTTGCCTTTTTTGGGCGCTTTGGGGGAATTAGCCAGAATGGTTTGGCTTGCCCAATCGCTCTCAAATTCGCTAATCATATCTTGCAAAGCGGAATATTTATTCGCTTGATTAATGGCTTCATCAAGGGCTTCACGGTTGTGGGCATCACCTTGCTTCTTTAAGTCGTCTACTTTGTTATGCCAATATTTTTCTAATTGGTTGAGGCTTAGCGCAAATTGTAGCTGAAGATCGGTTTCGCTCATGACGCTGTTGCGGGGAGCGGGTGTCTTTTTAGCGGCAGGCGCTTTTTTAGGAGTGGGGGCCTTTTTAGCGGCAGGTGCTTTTTTGGTAGCGGGTGCTTTCTTAGCCACAGGTGCTTTTTTAGCGGGTGCTTTCTTAGCTGCAGGCGCTTTTTTAGCGGGTGCTTTCTTAGCCGCAGGCACTTTTTTAGCGGGTGCTTTCTTAGCTGCAGGCACTTTTTTAGCCGCTGGGGCTTTTTTAGTTGCCGTCCTAGACTGGTTCGCTTTCTTCATTTTTGCCATGATTTGCTCCACACAGAAGTTAAATGCTGAAAACAGTATACCGCAGAAAAAAGTTACATAAATCCCCCCATTACAGGTCGGCACGTCTTCGATGCTTCGCATCTTGGAGTGTAATGGGTATAATTTGCCTCTTTTTGAATTGATTGAGTAAATGAGGGCAAAATGACTTTTGTCGTAACAGAAGACTGTATTAAGTGTAAATATACCGATTGCGTAGAGGTTTGTCCTGTTGATTGCTTCCATGAAGGGCCTAACTTCATGGTCATTGATCCAGATGAGTGTATTGATTGTGCCTTGTGCGAACCAGAGTGCCCTGCAGAAGCGATTTCCTCAGAAGATGATTTGGCCCCAGAGATGATGGCATTTCTTGAGATCAATGCCAAAAAGGCCAAAGAATGGCCAAGTATCACTGCTCATAAAGAAGCATTGCCCGATGCAGATCAATGGAAAGGCGTTAAAGGCAAATTAAAATATTTAGAAGATTAACATAGCTAAGCGGATTTTGGCATGCGAACAACTTGGTTTGCGTGCCGATAAATCGTGATCATTTTATCTTCAATATCAAGTCGTTGTGCCAATTGCAGCGCTAATTTAGAAAGATCGGGTTCTAATTGTCCTAAATCGCTTGTGAGTTCATATTTGTCGTTAAAATCTAAACAGGTACTGGTTGTTGCCAGAAGCGATGTTAGCCAAAGTGCTGGCATTTTGTTGCTGGTTTCTCGCTGCTCTTCAATCGCGATATTTAATTTTTCATAAATTTCAAAATGTCCTCTGGAAATATAATCCATGAGTAACTCACAAAATTCATTCAAAATGGGCAAGATGCAAGAAGCCTTAGCGGGTGTAAAAGGTCGATAGCTGCACAAGTGGTGTAAAGTCACAATGCATTCTTGGCGCTCTAGCAGCCATTTTGAAATTGAAGCCTGGGGCATAATACTCCCTTACGGGTTTTATGAGTCTTATTCTTATTAAAGCTCCTAAGACAGCTTCGTCAAGTTTTGTTTGGAAGTTGCCTTCTTTACAGTTCCGCTTGTAAGCCATATCTCAAATCTTTGTAGCCACTTAGCTATTTGTGCTGCAGAGCAAAGCCGTTTCATGAGGGTTTAAATTTCTTAATTCATTGAAATATATATAGATAATAAAAAAAGGGATTTTGCTGTGAAGAGAAAATTCAGAAAGTAGTAGCTTGTTCTTACAAGCTGGTTTGATAGATTGACGGTATCCCATGCTAATGGATTAGTGTGGGGTGCCAGCGTGGCAACAAGGATTGTTGCCAGCACATCTCGGCAAAGGACTGCCAACTCCACGCAAGCTACGAAAAGGGATCAAAACTGCCTTGCAGGTATGGATACCAACCTCAACAAAGGATTGCTGAGGTCGCAAGTGCAAATCATGTGCATTGCTGGACTTACGCAAGGATCGCTATAAATAGGGTGGCTCTTCAACAGCCGCCCTTATTTTTTTGTATTGCAAAACCACGGGATCCAGCTTGCAATCGCTAACAGGATGAATGCTACCATTGTCCACAAGGGTAAGGAAAGACCAAGAAAGTACGGGACATTTTTAGTACATTCGCCTGACCCATTTAGGATGGTGCTGAGGGCTTGGTGAAGTGGCATCGTTTCAATTAAATAGCTAAGACCTGGACCACATTCTGGTACTTTGTCAGGAGGAAGCTGCAATAACCACAAATGACGTGCTGTCACCGCGATACCTGCTAAAGCTGCAATAAACCCCAATAAGCAATAGATAAGTTTTCCAACTTTTTTTGGATTATGGACAAAAGCGACTAAGAAGACACCCATCATCAGCATCACTAATACGCGATCAATGATGCATAGGCTGCAAGGCTGGAAGTTAAAGCCATATTGCAGCACAAACGAACTCATGACAGCTAAAAAGGTGAGCACACAAAGAAAGAAGTAGGCCTTTCTGGTGTTGATGGTGGCAATCGTTGTCATGATCTCGTCCTTGTCTTTTTTGCGGTGTTAAAAAGTTTCTTCTGCGACCGACAAATAGAACTCGCCCTGAAAAACACTTTTCGCAGGGCCGCTGAGAAAAACAGGTTTTTCAGGTTGCCATGAAACCGTTAAACTGCCTCCTGGCATGTCCACTTTGACGGTGGAATTTAATTCTTCTTGTAATATGCCGGCAATCACCGCCGCACACGCTGCAGAGCCGCAAGCTAACGTTTCACCGGCCCCTCGTTCAAAAACGCGGCACTTCGCATGATTGCGTGCCAGCACTTGGATAAAGCTGACGTTAACCCCTTTAGGAAAAGCAGGGTGTTGTTGAAGCGCTTTGCCCACTTCATTAACCGCGGCTTCAGAGGTTGCAGGAACCGAGATAATGCAATGAGGATTGCCGATCGATAAAATAGTGACTTCGCGTTCATTTCCCAACAAATTGATTTTATAACGAGCTGTATTAGCTAACTTGGTTGCAAATTTGAAATTGAGTGGTATCGCTTTTGCTGAAAATTGCGGTACACCCATATCAACTCGAATGTGGGTAGGATCAGAAACATCAATCTGCATTTTGCCGGATGTGGTACCAATTTGGATCAGTTTTTTGTCGATAAGCCCTTTTTCAAAGACATAACGGCCAAAACATCTTGCGCCATTGCCACATTGTGCGACTTCTTTGCCATCGGCATTAAATATTCGATAATTAAAATCAAGATCAGGAAGCGAAGGAGGATCAACGACCAGCACTTGATCGCAGCCAATACCAAAATGACGATCGGCAATTTTTCGGATCAAGACGTGATCAATTTTAACGGCTTGGCTGATGTTGTCTAAAATCACAAAATCATTACCTAGGCCGTGCATTTTGGTAAAGCGTATCAGAGTTCCCATAATAACCTTTTCAATCTATTTTTAAAAAGTATAACTGAGAGTCACCTTGGTTGTCGCATCTGTTTTTTGTGAATATTCGTTGGGATCGGGCAGATTGACATAATGTTCCAATTCAAATGAAATTTTAGTTGACACCGGTCCAAACAGGGCAGTTTTTAGTTCATTAATAAGGTGCGACTTGGTGTTAATGGGGCTCGCATCGATAGAGAGGCTTTGTTTAAATGAAGTGTGAGAAGTGATCTCGTAATACAGTTCATTTGTCAGGTGCGCAATAAATTCGTCCTGATGAAGCCCGTTTGCGGTTTTATTGTGACGACCTCCAGGCCCTAAAGACAGCTGCCAAATGACATTATTTCTTTTAAAGAAATGATATCCATAACCAATTGATTCGGTAAATTCATGGGCATAGGGGGAAAAATGATCTTTAACCCCTTCGCCTCGCACATAGCTAAAATGTTTGGGAGAAAAAGTGTAGTAGATAGTGTCAGTAAAGGTATATTTTTCTGCATTACGTTCTTTGTAATTGGTTTGCGCATTCTTGTTGACGGCGACAAGGCCTGTCACTCTAAAACTATTTTCTAGCATCTGATGCTGATATTCGCTCAAGAGGCTCCCATTCACATGCTTAGCATTATTATTGCCATTATAAAAAAGCATCCCAACATCGATTTCATTTTGCCAATATTCATTCGCAAACAGAAAAGGACAGAAGAGCATCCATAACAGGATAATTAATTTCACCATACAACTTCCTTGGCCCATAATTCTTCGGTCTTTTCACGAGCTCGGATCACTTTAAAATCGTTACCTCTAACCATGACCTCCGCAGCCCTTGGTCTTGAGTTATAATTGGAACTCATGGCAAACCCATAAGCCCCCGTGTCATGGATCGCCAGTAAATCATTTTCTTTAACCGTTAATAAACGGTTTTTTCCCAAGAAATCACCGCTTTCACACACAGGCCCGACGATATCATACAGAAGCGGGTCGTCAGAGGAAGAAAGCTTTACAGGAGAGATAGCTTGCCAAGCGTCATAAAGTGCAGGTCGCATGAAATCATTCATCGCGCAATCGACAATACAAAAATGCTTCTTGCCAGATTGTTTAAGATAAAGCACTTTGGTAACCAAAATACCGGCCTTGGCCACCAGCGCACGTCCTGGCTCGATCAATAACATTAACCCCGTGTCTTTGAGTAAAGTGGTTAAAGCGCGAGCATATTCCAAGGGAGTGGGGGGTGTTTCATTTTCATAGCGTACTCCCAAGCCTCCGCCTACATCAATATGAGAAAGAACAATACCCATGGATTTGAGTGCATCGTGCAATCCTAATAAACGTTGCAGCGCTTCAATAAAGGGTGATAGTTGGGTGAGTTGCGAGCCAATGTGGCAGGCAATGCCTTGAATGGTGATATGCGAAAGTGTTTGTGCTTGTTGATAAAGCGCTAACGCTTCTTCAATATCAATACCAAATTTGCTTTCTTTAAGCCCCGTTGAGATATAAGGGTGACTCATGGCATCAATGTCTGGATTGACCCGTATTGCAATCGGCGCTTTGCGATTCTGATTTTTTGCTACTTCATTGAGTATGAGGAGCTCAGCCTGTGATTCAATATTGAAACAAAAAATATTCTGTAATAAGGCATCACTCATCTCTTTAGCTGTTTTGCCGACACCAGAAAAGACGACCTGTTCGCTTTTGCCGCCTGCGGCAATCACACGTTGCAACTCTCCGCCTGAGACAATATCAAATCCTGATGAAAGGCCTGCAAAGGTATTCAAGATGGCAAGGTTGCTATTGGCTTTTACGGCGTAGCAAATTTTATGTGGATAGGAGCCAAGTGCTGCTTCAAATGCTTGCCAAGCGGCATTGAGTGCCTGATACGAGTAGATATAGCAAGGCGTGTCAATAGCATGAATGATGTCTCGAATAGAGACATTTTCTGCCATCAGCACATCATCGCGATATTCAAAGTGGTTCATTATCCTTGATCTTCTCTGGTTGTGGTAAAGTGAGAGGCCCTGTTTGACCGCAGCCGCCAAGGAAACACACTAGGCTCCCTAATAAAAAGAAGAGGCGTATAAGCCTTGTTGTTGGTTTGTTCATTAGCGCATTCCTCTCATGGTATAAAAAAAAGCTATTCTCTCGCAAGGTATAAAGTTTTTTTTCTTACTTTCGTTTCTTCCGCGACTTTAAGAGAGAGCTAGCTTATAATGTGCACCAAAATCTGCATCTGATGGAATAAGTCATTTATGAATGAGCAACAATATCACCAAATGGTCGATACACTCTTTCTAAAAATTGAATCCTGGCTAGAAAATGCCGAGGAAGAGCTCGATTTTGATTCACAAGAAGGTATTTTAACAATTACTTTCGAACAAGGGGACTGTTTAGTGCTTTCAAGGCAAGCATCTTTACAAGAAATATGGTTAGCAGCGAAACAAGGGGCATATCATTTTCGGTTGCACCAAGGGGACTGGGTGACTAAGAACCAACAAACGCTGATACAAACCATAGCGGATTGTGCTAAACATGCGGGTCTAACATTAGATGTAACCAAGATAACTTTTTAGGAGAAAGGAATGGCAGATGCTTTACTAGATGCTGAAATCATTGAGCCGCAACAAACCGCTGATGCGTGTGTTATCTGGTTACATGGCCTCGGCGCTGATGGACATGATTTTGTTGATGCGGTACCCAGTCTTGGTTTAGAAAAAGAACATCGGATCCGGTTTATCTTTCCTCATGCGCCCGTGATGCCCATTACGATGAATGGTGGCATGGTGATGCCAGCTTGGTATGATATTGGCGCTATTGATCTTCGGGCGGGACAAGACGAAATTGGCATCAAAAAATCTGAGCAAGCGATTTTGTTGTTATTAAATGATCAAATTCAAAAAGGGATCAAAAGCGAGCGGATCTTTTTAGCGGGTTTCTCACAAGGCGGCGCAATGGCTTTACATACGGCGCTTCGTTATCCGAAGCCGTTAGCGGGTGCGATTATTTTATCTTCTTATTTACCATTGCATGATCAATTAGCAAAAGAAAAGAGCTCAGCAAATGCAAAGCTTCCGCTTTTCATGGGACATGGTTTTATGGATACCGTTGTTTCTTACTGGATAGGGCAACAATCTTGCACCCATCTGCAAGCGGCTGGCTTTGAAGTGGATTGGCACAGTTACCCCATGGCGCACACAGTCAGTTTGACGGAGTTACACGATATTGGGGCATGGATTAAAAATGCCCTAAACTAAAAGAATATGGAAGAGCAAAACCAAACATCTCAAGCCGCCATGGAAGAAGACTTTTTCTTACCGAATTTTTGTGCGGTTAAAACGATTTTTATTCTCTGCATTGGAGCTGAGTTAGTTGCTTTGGTGCTGATTTTAGCCACAGGTGACATCCTTCACGAATCGTGGGATGAATTGGGATTGCTTTCGGTATTTGTGCAATGGATAGCTTTTGCGAGTGCAGGCGTTTTATGTACGGCCAGACGCTTTCTCGCTAAACTTTCTTTAGTCTGGGCTGCGATTACGGCTTATCTCTTGGTTGTGCTCGTCACGGGTTGTATCGCAGGGCTGGGTCAATATCTGCTCATAAAAATTAATTACCAATGGGGCAGTAATCCAGAGACGATCAGTCAGTTTGTTTCTCGTTGTGTCATGATCAGTGCGATTATGACGTTTGTTGCATTACGTTATTTTTATATCCAACATCAATGGAAACGTCGTATTGAGCTTGAAAGCCAAGCCAGAGTAGAAGCATTGCAGGCACGTATTCGTCCCCATTTCTTATTTAATAGCATGAATATCATCGCTAGTCTTATTCATACACAACCCAAAGCGGCTGAGCAAGCTGTTGAAGATTTGTCAGAATTATTTCGTGCAACGTTACATACCGGAGCCATGATACCGCTTTCAGAGGAATGGAATTTGTGTCGTAACTACTTACGTATTGAAGGCTTGCGTCTTGATGATAGGTTAACGATAGATGTCGATCTGTCAAAGGTGCCAGAAGATGCGGCAATCCCGATGCTCACATTACAGCCTTTAGTGGAAAATGCCATTTACCATGGGATCCAACCCTTAGAACAAGGCGGCACCATTACAGTACGCGGGGAGATGCAAGGGAATATGGTCTGTATTCACTTATCGAACCCCATTCCTGCAGAGACAAAACCCAAGGCTCCGCAAGGAAATAGGATAGCGATGGTCAATATTGGGCACAGACTTAACCTTCTGTTCGGAAGTCATGCTAAGATAAAGGTAAATAAATTACCAGAACAGTATGAAGTGACAGTCATGTTCCCCTATCTAAAAAGTGGGATCTAACCGATAGATCTAAACATAGGTATAAAGGATTGAGGCAATCCTATGCGAATATTAATTGTTGACGACGAAAGCTTAGCCAGAGACCGCATTAAGCGGATCTTGCTAGAACAGAACGAGCACGAAGTGCTGGGTGAGGCATCTAATGGCCAAGAAGCCTTACAAAAGATTGATGCGTTACATCCTGATGTGGTGTTGCTTGATATTCGTATGCCAGGCATCGACGGTTTGGAAGTTGCTCGCCATTTAGTAGGTATGGATGAGCCGCCTGCGGTGATCTTTACCACTGCTTATGATGAATATGCACTCGAAGCATTTAAAGTTCATGCAGTCGATTATTTATTAAAACCCGTGCGTCCTGAAAGGTTGAGTGAAGCGCTCCATAAAGCGTTAAAACCAAACAAGGTGCAATGGAAATCGTTAAATCGAAAAGAAGATGGTACACCCAAAGCCCGTACCCATATCAGTTCACGCACCCGCCGCGGCATTGTTCTCGTGCCCATTGGAGAGATCTATTATTTCCGCGCAGAGCATAAATATGTCACCGTGCGTCATAAAGAAGGTGAAGTGCTCATTGAAGACACACTTAAAGAACTAGAAACCGAGTTTGGTGAACGTTTTTTACGGGTTCACCGTAATTGCTTGATTTCAATGGAACATATTCAAGCATTAGAAAAAAATTCGAGTGGTCAACCTTGCATTCGTTTACGCGGTGTAGAAGAAACACTCGATGTGAGCCGTCGTCACGTTGCGAAGGTTCGTCAAATTATGAGTGGTGGCTAAAGCGGTTTCTTTTGACTGCCAAAACACGTAAAATGCGCTCTTTTCATGCAATCTATGGTATTAAATGAGTGCAACTCCCTTAAGAATTGTTACCCGTACCAGCCGCTTAGCCATGTGGCAAGCCGAGCATATTCGTGATCGTTTACAATCGCATCACGCCTCCCTTGATATTGAGATTATCGGGATCAAAACCAAAGGCGATCTCTGGCTTGATACCCCCTTACAAAAAATTGGGGGTAAAGGGCTTTTTGTTAAAGAATTAGAAAATGCTTTGTTAAATAATGAAGCGGATCTGGCAGTGCATTCGCTTAAAGATCTGCCTGCGGTGTTTCCAGAGCAATTAGGTTTAGCAGCGATCTGTCAGCGCGAAAGTCCCTTGGATGCTTTTATTTGCCCTAAAGGCTATACATTAGAAACGTTACCTGCTGGCAGCAAAATTGGCACCTCCAGTTTACGGCGCACCGTTCAATTACGCCATTACCGTCCCGATCTGCACTATTCACCGTTGCGTGGAAACATCGATTCACGTTTGCGCAAATGCACTGAAGGTGAGTGGGATGCGATTGTCTTAGCGGCGGCGGGCTTAAATCGTTTAGGTTTTGAGGCGCATATCACACAAACCTTTTCTCCAGAACAAATGTTACCCGCAGTGGGACAAGGCGCATTAGCTATTGAGTGCCGAAGCGAAGATGATCGTGTGCGCGGATTAGTGTCAGTATTAGAAGATCATGCAACACGGGCTTGTATTACTGCGGAGCGTGCAATGAATGCCGCTCTTGGTGGCAATTGCCAGATCCCCGTTGCAGGTTTTGCTACTCTCCAAAATGGTCAGCTGCGTTTAACAGGACGCGTAGGGCATCCCAATCAGCCAAACTGGTTAGAAGCGTTTGGCGTTGATGCTATCGAAAATGCTGCGCTATTAGGCGAAAAAGTCGCAGCAGCATTAGTGGATCAAGGTGCTAAAGATCTGATTGATGATATTTTGCAGCATGGATAATGTGGCATTAAAAGGGTGGCAAGTGGTTGTGATGCGACCAACGCATCTTGCGCAGCCATTATTATCTGCCATTGAAAAAATGGGCGGAACACCGATGAGTCTCCCAAGCCTTACCATTGCACCGGTTGAATCAGAGGATATCGGCCAATGGCGAGATCACATCCATGCAGCCGATTGGATCATTGTCTCAAGTCAAAATGCTGTGCACTTTGCCCCTCAAGTTGTTTTGGAGGCATTGCGTCAATCACAAGCGAAAGTCATCACGATGGGGCAGGCGACAACAGCGGCTTTACGTGCAATAGGGGTGTCGGTTTTTTTTACACCCATGCTTGGAACCGATAGCGAAAAATTACTCACGGAACCTTTTCTACAAGTAAATAAGATTGCTAACAAAAAAATAGTCTTGTTAGCGGGTGAGGGGGGGCGGACGTTGTTGTATGACACGCTCACATTGCGCCAAGCCACGGTAGAATGGGCGAAGGTTTATCGCCAAGAACAGACACCCTTAGCATTGGCATCACTGATGCCAACATGGCTTGATGGGCGCTTTTGCTTTATTGCAACAAGTCAAAATAGTTTAGAGCACTTTCTTCAAAGTGTTCCAGCAAACTACCAAACATGGCTGCAGCAACAAGCATTTGTGGTGGTCAGTGAGCGAATAGCGGCCATTGCCAGAAAGTGGGAAATCCAACATATTTACGTGACAAAAGGGGCGCATCAAGAACAACTTTGCGCAACTTTGCTGCACGTTTCGCAATTTTGTCATACTATGACATGAGGGTTATTACGATTACCAAGAGGATCTCATGGACAGAGTATCAAAAATTGCAATCGGACTTATCGCATTGTCGCTTTCAACCGTCGCATCTGCAGATGGCATTTGGGATCAGTGGGAGTTCAAACCCTATGTAGGGGTTGATGCCAATTTGAGAAACGTTGCATTTGAACCGAGTTTTGGTCACAAGCATTTCCGAAATCATTATCCTGACACCAACTTTTTTATTGGCACCAATATGCATAAGTACCTCGGTCTTGAAGTGGGTTATGAGCATATGTATCGCCAAACCAAAAATCAATTTTACAATGACACGCAGTCTGTTTTAGGTTTTACCGGCAACTTGGGTTTAGGTAATCAGCTGTATATATCTGATGCTTCTCTGGACGGATGGCATCTCGATTTAATTGGCATATGGCCAGTGTTGCCAAATACGCAATTCACCGGTCTTTTAGGTGTCTCATGGGTACAAATGAAATATGAGACGACTTTTGTTCAGAACCAAGTGGCTCCTGGCTTCCCAGCGAATCGCCCTACTTATTGGGATACCGATAGCCGTGCGATGTTGCGTTTGGGTCTTGGTGTGCGTCATATGATCACAGAAAACTTAGGAACACGCTTACAATGGGTTTGGGAAAATACCTCACAACTTGAAGCAACCATTCCTGTTGGCATAGATAGCAACGGCGCGATTTTACCGACGGTACTGCCAAACAATTACACTGTTTATCCTAGAAATTCTCATGTGTTTGGCTTGGGCTTCTTTTTGCAAATGGCCTAAACATCTAAGAATAGAGAGTAACCATGTCCGATACGAAGGATGATGATCCCAATCAAGATAAAAAAACCCCACCACCTGGCAAGGTGGTGGTGACGTATTCTGCGCAGGAAAAGAAAAAAAGCGCTATTCCGCCAGAAATTTTACCCAGCACACCCGCAAAGGTCGTGAGCAGTCCTATTGATAGCGGCGTTAATCCTGCAAAATTAGTAGGGAGTGCATCGATCGATCCACCACCCAAAAGCCGTTTACATTCGAAGATCCCAGATGAAATAGCGCCAGCCCATGCACCCTTTAAAGAAGCTTCACCTTCCTTTGAGTCAACACAAAAAGTAGAGCGAGATGATTTACCTCCTCCTCCTCCATCAAAAGGTGGTGAAATGCCACCACCACCACCGCCTTCAGGCAGCGCTGCTGGCAGCTTGTCGTTATTGTTAAGCTTAATGAGCATGGTGGCAGTTGGCGCTTTGGTTTTTTATACCTATTTATCACAAAAAAATATCAGTGCCTTGCAAAGCCAATCGCGTGATGAACAAGCCTCTGTACAATCGTTGCTCCATAAAGCGAAACAATCACTTGCACAAGTAGATACCTTGCAACAAGAAGGGCAAGCACAGCAAAAAGCGTTTACTGCTTTAAAAACAGATTTACAAAACGCTCAAATGCGCTTGGTTTCTCTAAGTGGCAGTAAAGATTGGGTGATGTCAGAAGTCAATTATCTGATTTTTATGGCCAATGAACGCTTGAGGATTGCGCGTGATATTCCAACCGCTATCACACAGTTACAAGCAGCATTCGATAAAATTACCATGCTAGGTGATCCTGCGCTTTGGGGTCTTAAAGAAGCATTAGCCAAAGATATTGCGAAATTGGGCGCGCAGCCACGGGTGAAAAAGCAAATTCTTTGGGAGCAGTTAAATGCGTTGCAGGCAGTGATTGCGAAAGCGCCATTTAAAACATTGGGTAATGAAACCATCAGACAAAACCGAGGTCAAAACGCCCCCATCGATCCTGCATTACCTTCATGGCAAAAAGGACTGTGGCGTTCGTGGTACGAGTTTAAAAGTTTAATTCGTATCACCAAAGAGGGAGAGAACTCCATACCGCAAGCGTTATCTTTGCAAGAAAAAGCGGAAATCATCAGAACCATGCAATTAATGTCAGAACAGGCACAATGGGCGGTATTGCAAGGGGAAAGTAAAATTTATCTAACCAGTTTACAGTCTTTAGAAAAATGGTCACAAGATTACTTGGCTAAAAGTCCTGAACAACAAACGTTACTTGAACAAATTGCCGAGCTAAAAACCCAAGCGGTGGATAGCCCTGTGGCGGATATTTCAGGTACTCTCAAAATGTTATCTAGTCTCCGATGAGGAAAGCGGCAGAATGATTCGACTGTTTATCATGATAGCGGCATTAGCCTTAGCGGTGTGGATTGGGCTACATGTCGAACAATCACCAGGTCTAATGGTTATCACGTTTGCAGGATGGCGCGTGGATGTTCCCCTATGGTTAGCCGTTATCTTATTAACCTTGTTATTGTTAGTTATTCATTATGTGGGTTTGTTACTGGGCGGTATGATTAAAACACCACATTATTTAAAAAAATGGACAAAGCGCTTTAGCATGACGCGCTCAAAACAACTCACTCATAAAGGTTTTATTGCATTTGTTGAAGGGAACTTTGCAAAGGCTGAAAAATGGTTGGCTAAAGGGGCTCCTCGTAGTGACAATCCCTGGCTTGGCTATTTATTTGCGGCCAAGGCTGCTCAGCTTCAAGGACAAAGCAAACGTCGGGATCATTATATTCAGCTTGCGCAAGTGGATGAAGCGAAAGAGCACACTGAAATGGCCATCGGTTTAACCCAGGCTGAATTAGATTTCGAAAAGGGTGAATACGAAAAATCGATTTTGGCACTCCAGAATTTAGACAGTAAAGTACCGAATCATCCACAAGTGTTACGTTTGTTACAACTCAATTATGTTGAATCGCAACGATGGGAAGCATTGTCTCTTTTGCTACCTAAGCTAAAGCACGCGGCACTCCTAAGCAAAACGGAAATGGCATTGTTAGAAAGAACGATCGCCAGAGAACAATTAGGCAGTATGCACGGTGCCTCCTATGAAGAGCTAAAAGCACGCTGGCAAAAAATTCCACATGAGATGCAATTAGATAGCGATATTGCAGTCGAATATGCTAAAGCGCTAATCGCGGTATCTGAACCGTTAGAAGCTGAAGTAGTATTGCGTGATTCGCTTAAGGCAAACTGGAATGAGAAGACCATTGAATTTTATGGTCATCTTCCCTATCCAGAGCCACACAAATTGTTAACCAAGGCAGAACATTGGTTAAAAGTTCATCCGCAAAGCCCTGGTTTATTATTGGCATTAGGAACCATTTGTGAACGTCAACAATTGTGGGGCAAAGCACAACGTTATATGGAAGCGAGTTTGAGTCTTGAACCCAGGCCGCAAACGTATGCATGCCTTGGAAGACTATTAGAAAAAATGGATAAGCCTGAATTGGGTGCCCAATTTTTTAAGAAAGGCTTATTGTTGGTCACACCTTGTCAACCCTAACAAGCCGCTTTGTAGCTGGTGTTGTGGTAGGGCAAAAGGAATGGTCACCCACCTTACGATCTTTATTTATCAACGCGCCAGTGGATCCCTTTGTTGCGGGTCAATTCACTCAGCTTGCAGTTGAAGAGCCAGTCCATCTGTTTAGACCTTATTCATTTGTGAATGCGCCCCAAGAGCCCACCTTGGAATTCTATTATTCGATATTATCTGGTGGAAAATTGACGCCACAACTTGCGCATTTAGTGCCTGGTAGCGCTATTTGGGTTGCTAAGCGCCCCTTAGGTCGTTTTATTTTAGCGACTGTTCAAGATGCATCGGTGCTTTGGTTATTTGCGACGGGAACGGGATTGGGTGTGTTCTTGGCTATGCTGCAAACAGCAGAACCATGGACGCGTTTTCAAAAAATTGTGCTAGTGCATAGCGTGCAAAAAGCGAGTGGTTTAACTCATTCTGATTTAATCGAAGGTTGGCAAAGCCAATATCGTTCACAATTTCATTGGATCCCCACTGTTACAGGAGATAAGCAAGCTCTATATTCACAGCGTATGACAGAGTTATTGCAATCGGGCGAATTAGAAAAGAGGGTGGGCGTTCCTTTAGCCGCACAAACGTCGCAGACGATGCTTTGTGGCAATCCTGCGATGGTCAATGATCTTTCGCAATTGTTGTTATTGCGTGGCCTTAAAATAAATCATCTTCATCAACCTGGACATATTACAGTAGAAAACTATTGGAAGTTAGATAAACAAAGAACCTAATGACTTGGTAAAATACCACTTCAAACTATACTTATACTTGACAAGAGAACAAGTATTCAGTATTTTTTCTAACTCTAAGAAAATGGCCCAATTGAGTGTGAGAGATCCGCCATGATAGACGGTGCAACAGATATCTTTGATAAATGTGTAGGACATGTTTTCAATTCTTTAACGTACGAGCAACCCAGTAAAAAAGTAGAAGAACGCTGGGTGCCTATTGATCGTCCGCAAATAAGAGGCATGTCGTTATATCAATGCGAAGCAAAACAGGAAATGGGAGTTTACTCTACTAACTCTGTAGATGCTCAATCTCTTGAAATTGCTTATCGCCGGATTGAAGAAAACATTCCACATTGTGGTAAACAGATAGCCGCATCTTTATTAGAGCCCTTTCAAAATAATCAAACGGGAGATATTAAAGACTCCTTGTTAAATGCAGATGTGATTAATTATTTTGTTAGTACTTTACAAAGCTCAAAAGTTGCCACGATGAGCTCTCATTTATATGGAGCAATAGATAAACTGCCTACCTCTAAAAGGGCTCAGCTGTTAGAGGCTAACCTGATTCTGTGGCCTGTCTCTGTTGGAGAACATTGGTATTTAATGCTGATAGAGAAGTTTGAAAATAATCTCTTTACGATTAATGTATTAGATAGCAATAACAACAAAAAGCGCCATAGTACAATTGCTGCTGAGGGTAAAAAATTATTAGAAAAAACATATGGAGGAGGTTGTTACCGAATTTTGAATGACGCTTATCCTAGCCATTTGATCCCCTTGCAAGACAATGCAATGGATGATGGTACTGCTATTGCTTATTATGCGTTTAAAAGAGTGCAATGTGAATCGTTATCGCAGTATGGCCAGTATGCAAATCGCTTTTGTCATTACGTGCAGTTTCGTATGCATATGGCGTTAGAGATTGCCCAAGCAGCTGTTGTCGCGATGTTTGAAATGGTGCCGTCATCACCCGTCGTTACCCCACACTATACTGCCTACGCTTCAAAAACGAGGGCTGCCACATCAAAAGAGAGGGACGTGCCTAAAAGAGGCAAAATTATCAAGGTGATTTAATTGCGTGCTGTCATATCAGAAATAAAACGTTGCTCACTCAAGCCATTGTGGCCAAATAATTGTTGAGCAGCTTTAATCATTTCATAAGGTCCGCTGGCAAACAAACAAAGCTCTGTCATATCCGTATGCATTTTGGCGACATAATCATGCACGAATCCCATGGGCGCATCCCACACCGTGATTGTCGGTTCTGAGAGTACTAACGTATATTCAAAATGTGGGTGTTGTTGTTTCCATTGCTGTAACAGCTGCAAATCATAAGCATCTTCAGGCCGCTTAATACCCCAGTAAAGCAAGAGCTTGGATCGGTTCTTGATTAATGCAGTTTCAAGGAGTGCTTTGATGGGCGCAAAGCCTGTACCACCCGCGAGGAAAACGAGGATTTTTGCACAAGGGTGGGATTGATCTAAAGTGCTCTCTCCAAAAGGACCTCGTAAGGCAACCGTAGGAGCATTTTCAAGTTCAGCAAGAAAAACTTGCGCTAAGGGATGCGCATTATCGTGGCGTAAGTGAAAATCAATTCTGCCCTCAGGTGTTGGCGCATTGGCTATAGATAATAATAAGCAGTCGCCAGAACGTAGTAAAATTTCAACATATTGTCCGGCTTTATAATGCAAAGCTTGTGACAATGGTGTCAGTGATAAAAGCGTTATATCATTGGTTTTTGCAATATGGGTTTGGCAGATATAAAGATGTGTATTGCTCATATTATTTACAAACCTAATTCCGGCCACAAATCGTCAATTCGTTGGATGATGTCATCGCTTTGTCGAATGGGGCTACCCCACTCGCGGGTGGTTTCTCCGGGAAATTTGGTTGTGGCATCGAGCCCCATTTTGCCACCCAATCCTGAAACAGGAGAAGCAAAATCGAGATAATCAATCGGTGTGTTATCCAAGATCACCGTATCGCGTTTGGGGTCCATTCTGGTGGTTAGTGCCCAAATGACATCTTGCCAGTTTCTGGCATCGATATCATCATCGGTCACGATGATAAACTTGGTATACATGAATTGTCGTAGAAAAGACCAGATCCCAAACATGACGCGTTTTGCATGTCCTGGATATTCTTTTTTGATGGTTACCACGGCCATCCGATAGGAACAGCCTTCGGGTGGTAAATAAAAATCGACAATTTCAGGAAATTGTTTTTGTAACACGGGCACAAATATTTCATTGAGGGCAACACCCAAAACAGCAGGTTCATCAGGCGGTCTGCCAGTGTAGGTGCTGTGGTAAATGGGATTATCTCGCATTGAGATGCTTTCCACCGTCATCACAGGAAAGCGCTCTACTTCATTATAGTAGCCAGTGTGATCGCCAAAGGGGCCTTCTAAAGCTGTATCATTGGGATAAATAAAACCTTCTAAGATGATTTCACTGGTTGCTGGCACTTCGAGCGTATGTAAGTGACAAGATACTAAGCGAGTTTTATGTCCGCGTAATAATCCGGCAAAAGCGTATTCGGATAAGGTATCGGGAATAGGCGTGACTGCCGCTAAAATCGTGGCAGGATCAGCGCCAATGGCGACTGCAATGGGAAAAGGTTTATCTTTGTGTTGTTGGCACCATTTCGCATAATCCAGTGCGCCACCACGATGGCCTAACCAGCGCATGATCACTTTATTTTTAGCAATCACCTGTTGGCGATAGATCCCTAAATTTTGCCGAGGCGCAAGCGGCCCTTTAGTGACAACCAATCCCCAGGTAATGAGTGGTGCAATATCGCCTGGCCAGCAAGTTTGTATCGGTAATTGATACAGATCGATCTCATTCCCTTGCAAACGATTGCGTTGGCACAACGCTTTACCGAGCGTTTCTTTAATGGGAGCCATATTGAGGATTTGTTTATAGATCGGCAGCTGTTTTATGACATCTTTAAAGCCTTTGGGCGGCTCTGGTTCTTTGAAAAAAGCCAATAATTTACCTACGTCACGTAAATCAGCAACCGATTCTTGTCCCATGGCCAAGGCGACACGATCTGGCGTACCAAATAAATTAGTGAGCACAGGAATGGAATGATTTTTGGGGGATTCAAAAATTAACGCAGGGCCTTGTTGTTTCAAGACCCGATGCGATATTTCGGTCATTTCAAGATAAGGATCAACAGTCGCGCTTATGCGTTTCAGTTGATCCTTATCAGCTAGCGACCGAATAAAGTCGCGAAGATCTTCATACTTCATTCATTAACGTTTCATAGCATCAAAGAAATCTTCGTTGTTCTTCGTGCCTTTTAAGCGTTCAATGAGGAATTCAATCGCAGATAATTCATCCATAGGGTGTAATAATTTGCGCAGGATCCACATCTTTTGCAGTTCATCAGGTGTGGTCAGTTTTTCTTCACGTCTTGTGCCTGAGCGATTAATGTTAATCGCAGGGTAAACACGTTTCTCAGCAATACGGCGATCAAGATGCAATTCAAGGTTACCAGTACCTTTGAATTCTTCATAAATCACTTCGTCCATCTTGGAACCAGTATCAATTAATGCGGTTGCAATAATGGTTAAGCTGCCGCCTTCTTCAATGTTTCTGGCTGCGCCGAAAAAGCGTTTAGGACGTTGTAGTGCTGCGGCATCTACACCACCGGTTAATACTTTACCGGAATGAGGAATGGTTGTGTTGTAGGCGCGAGCTAATCGGGTGATGGAGTCTAATAAAATGACCACGTCCATTTTATGT
Source organism: Uncultured Candidatus Berkiella sp. (assembly GCA_964594635.1). Lineage (GTDB taxonomy): Bacteria > Pseudomonadota > Gammaproteobacteria > Berkiellales > Berkiellaceae > Berkiella. The sequence continues at coordinate 75,103 of CAZQMV010000004.1, read as the reverse complement.
TCCACGAGACGCTTCGCTTTTTCGATGACCATTTCCGAGACTTGTACGTGACGATTTGGTGGCTCATCAAAAGTACTGGCAATCACTTCGCCTTGTACAGAGCGTTCCATTTCGGTTACTTCTTCAGGACGTTCATCGATTAATAAAACAATTAATTTACATTCAGGATAATTGGTTGAAATCGAATGTGCGATGTTTTGTAGCATCATTGTCTTACCCGCTTTTGGTGGGGAAACAATTAAGCCACGTTGGCCTCGACCAATCGGGGAGACTAAATCAATAATTCTCGCGGTGATATCTTCTGTACTACCATTACCCACTTCCATTTTAAGGCGGCGTTCAGCGTGTAGGGGGGTAAGGTTTTCAAATAAGAGCTTATTGCGGACGGCTTCAGGACTTTCGTAGTTAATTTCATTGACTTTCAGGAGTGCAAAATAACGTTCGCCTTCTTTAGGAGGTCGAATTTTACCGGATACGGTATCACCCGTGCGTAATCCAAAACGACGGATTTGGCTAGGAGAGACATAAATATCATCCGGACCTGGCAGGTAAGAGGTGCTAGAAGAACGTAAGAAACCAAAGCCATCTTGTAGTAGCTCAAGGACCCCGTCACCATAAATATCTTCGCCGCTTTTTGAATGTGCTTTTAGGATGTTAAAAATAAGGTCTTGCTTTCGCAAGCTAGGAATATTTTGAACGCCTAATTCAACCGCTTTTTCAGAAAGCTCTGCAGCAGGTTTGTTTTTTAATTCTGAAAGATTCATACGTGTGCTTATTTTGTTGGTGGATGAAGGAATATGGGTCTGACCACAGGGGATAAAGGAATAGTGACAACCATTTGATGGATAACGTTAGTGGACATTAAACTTTGAACACTCTGTGATTAAACCTTATTCATTTGCTCTTCATTATCAGCAAGGCCACTTTAAATAAATAAGGGCCATTTGGTAACCATTGGACATGCTAATGATTACTTTCGCTGAAAAACAAAGGCGGAATATAAATAGGGAACTTGGAGTTTAGCTGATGCGCTTTACTTGGCATTGCTAGCCCAAGTCATCACGCATCCTACCAAACTTTTTTTTAAGATGCTAGGGGGATATCCACTATAGGTGGCTATCCAAGAAGGCGGTTAACTGAGATTTTGAAATTGCACCAACTTTGGTAGATTCTAGCTCCCCATTTTTAAAGAGCATCAGGGTGGGAATGCCACGTACGCCAAATTTTTGGGGGGTTGCTGCATTGTCATCAATGTTGATTTTTGCAACCGTTAAGCGTCCTTGGTAGGTTTTGGCAATATCATCAAGAATAGGGGCAATCATTTTGCAAGGGCCACACCATTCTGCCCAAAAATCTACCAAAACAGGCAATTGGGCATTCATAACGTCTTTTTCAAAAGAATCGTCGCTAACAGCAATGATAGAGGTACTCATGTTAATCATTATCTCCTAAACAGAAAATCGGTTGTGATCAATATTAACGCTAACGCTATGCTAGCAAGGGTTGCCGCTCTTGTCATGACATAGTCAATAAATAGTTAACTATATTGCTTAAGATGGAGATTATCTCACCCTTTTTCAAGTTACACATGCGTTAATACACGCACTCTCACAGATCTTTAGCCAATTCCTTGGTGAAGTAATTAATAATAAAATCAGCCCCTGCCCGTTTAATGCCCGTTAAAACTTCAAGTGCGACTTTTTTGCCATCAATCCAGCCCAATTCGGCAGCTGCTTTGATCATGGAATACTCGCCACTGACATGATAGGCACCCAAAGGAATATGGGGGTATTTCTGTTTTACTCGAAGGATCACATCTAAATAAGCTGCCGCAGGTTTTACCATCAGCATATCGGCTCCCTCTGCCACATCAAGCTCTACTTCACGTAAGGCCTCTTTGCCATTCGCCGGATCCATTTGATAGGTTTTTCTGTCACCAAATTTGGGGGCGCCTTCCGCTGCTTGTCTAAAGGGGCCGTATAAAGAAGAGGCATATTTTATGGAGTAACTTAAAACAGGGATCTGATTGAAGCCTTTGCTATCTAATCCCATGCGCACAGCCCCGACTTGTCCATCAATACTGCCGCTAGGAGCAATAATATCAGCACCCGCTTCGGCAAAACTGATAGCTTGTTTGGCTAAAATTTCTAAGGTTTTATCATTATGCACATCCAGGGTGCCGCGATGTTCTTCAACAATACCGCAATGTCCATGATCGGTATATTCACAGCAACACACGTCCGCCATGACGAGCATATCGGGTGCGACATCTTTTACAATTTCAATCGCTCGCTGAATAATGCCATTGGCTTGATAAGAATCTGACGCGTTTGCATCTTTATGTTCGGGGATACCAAATAACAGTACCGCTTGGATGCCTAATGCTTTTAATTCTCTGATTTCTTCAGGTAATTTATCTAAGCTAAATTGAAATAGCCCTGGCATCGAGCTGATGGGATCTTTTCGGTCTTGGCCATACTTAACAAAAAGGGGCATAACCAAGTCGTTGATGTTTAATTCTGTTTCTCGTATCAGAGCGCGTATCTGTTGATTGCTGCGCATTCTTCGTAGGCGTAACTGGGGGAAATTCATCAAACACGTCCATTACAACGTTTACTAAAATGGACTTAAATGTACCTGATGTGTTTTCAAAAAACCATAGAAGCCAGTAATAAAACTTAGTCCCAGCATAGCCCTAAATCAGCCAATACCGCCTGATCAGCATGGCGTTGTCGGCAATAATTCACAAAAGCAGTCAAGGCAGCCGGCTGCTGGCGATATTGTAGAAGGATCTGTACGCGCTGTTCTTTGGCCTCATTGGTTTTGAGTGCAGCCAATAAGGTTTCCTCTAACAGATGCGTAGGAGGTAAATGCTTAAAATGTTGTTGGATTTCTTTGAGCAGCGTTTGGATAAGCTGTTGTTCTTGGTAAAGGTAAGCGCGATGTTCGCGGTAAAGATGCAAAAGACAAATGCCGCTTACCAACAAGGCACTGAATGTGGTTGCTATTTCAATGATCAGTATCGTTTCAAGGAGATCATTGATTGAACATAAAAATGCTGCAAGACTAATAAGGGCGATACCCCATAAAACATGTTTTACGAGTTTATTACCAAGTTCATCGGAAATATGAGAAAGTTTGTTATAAGATTGCATGCGCACACCACTGACGGATTTATTGATTGAAGACCCATTTCTATCGTCCATTTAGTGTAGACGAAAAAAAGCCGAAAGAAAGCGACCGTCAAGCAAACATACCGTAATACCATTTAATACAGTATAATTTGATCAAGAATATTAAAGAGGATAAACCGCTTTTATGGATATGTGGTTGGCAAATAATCAGTATGTGTTCCGCTTAAGCGCATTTGCATTCTTTTTTGTCTTTCTTGCGCTATGGGAATCGAAGTATGCAGCTTGGCCGTGGCTCATAAGCCGTCATAAGCGATGGCAAAGACACATTGCATTGTCGTTGTTGTCTAAAGTGATCATTCAAATAATATTTCCTTTTTTGGCCGTCACGACGGCATACATAGCCCAGGTGAAGGGGATAGGGTATTTTAATAGAAATCCGTTGCCCTTGTGGCTTGAAATCATTTGCGCAATGATGTTTTTAGATTTAGTGATGTATTTACAACATCGAATGATGCACCGCATGTCTTTATTTTGGCGAGTGCATCGTGTGCACCATATTGATAAACATCTGGATTTAAGTACGGGATTGCGCTTTCATCCCATTGAAGAAATTTTGACGATGGGGTTTAAACTGCTTGCAGTCAGCTTTCTGGGGGCGCCGGTTGTGGCAGTATTATTGTATGAAATACTATTGAATGCAGTGACGATGTTTGTGCACATGAATATTCATCTTTCTTCAAAAATTGATCATCTGTTACGATGGGTGATGATTACTCCTAACATGCATCGTATTCACCATTCAGATTATTTAAAAGAGACCAATAGTAATTATGGCTTTATTTTAAGTTGCTGGGATAGGTTGTTTGGAAGCTATACCCCAATGGCGATGACGGGTGAATTCAAAATCAGTCTTGGCTTAGAAGATTTTCGTGATCCAAAATTTCAAACATTTGAAAATATGCTATTAGTGCCTTTTAATCTCAAACGTTTGAAAGTTCGACACAAAAAAAGACTTCCTTCGCGAATTGCCTAGCAGGAGATGATACATCCTGGCTAGGCTTTCTTTTTTAGGCTTTAAAAGTTGCTGCAGAAGCTTCTGTTGTTTGCAACGGTAAAGGGATGCCAGCGAGTGGCTGTACTGGTGATCCGCCTTGTTGTCCTAATGATGGGAATTGCACTAAAAAATTCACATTGGCATGTCCGCCACTTGCTTGAGCGTGAGCATCGGCTACGGCCGTGTTTTTGTTATACCAACCATAGGCTCCACGATAAGCCGCATAAGCACCAAGACCTGCTAACCCGATAACGCCAATACCGGCGGCGACCACCAAGCTTGGACGAACACCAGTCGCTTCAGAGAGAAGATTGATTGATCCTTTTATTGCAGAGGTGATTTCAGCAGGCTTGTATATGGCTTTCGAGGCACCTTGATAAGCTGCGGACATTGTTTCTGCTACATAGCGACCAGCAGGCTCTGCATAGTGTTCCGTGAGTTCAAGATAAGTTGTTGGAACTTTAGCTTTAACAACTTCTTTTGTCGCTACTTTTATGGGTTCTACAAAACTTTTTGCGGCTTCTGTTGCTGCTTCTTGAACAGGCTCAGAAAACACTTGTTCTAAGGGTGTTGGGTTTTCAGTAACCGTATTAGCGGCGCTGCCACTGAGATCAAGAATGGGTTGCGATAAATAATTTAAAGCTCTTGAAAAAAAATGCTGGGTTTCTGGAGCAGCAGCTTGTTTTGCGATTTCTTTGATCTCTTCTACCGGTAATTCACATACCACGGTTGGGCAAACAATGGAAGGGCAAACCACATCAGGTTGAGGAAATTGCATCAAGCCATGTTCTTGCAAAAAATTAAGCGCTGGTGTGGTCATTTTTTCTAAAATAGGTGTCATAAATTTTTCAGCAATAGGTGCGGCTGCTTTAAAAGGGACATTGATTTTATCTTGCATCTCATGAGCAAAATCTTCAAATAAGAACCAGCTGGCCGCTTTTTTGATGCTGGTAAAAGGTTTGACTGCAAATGATATTAAAGAGGTCGGGTTGAGACTTTTTATGGCTGAAAATGGATTGAGTGAAGAAAGCCAACTTTTCTTAGGTTCTTGATTTTCCGTGGGCTTTTTATGACCAAAGGCCCAATCTACGGTATTACCCGTAGCAATAGCAGCAAGCCATACACCAACTTGCGGTATGATTGTGCTGGCGGTTTGCCAGATAGCGTGGGCTGCTTTTTTAGCAACTTCGGTATAAATATCTTTCATGATCTTGCTCTCAATAGTTAAAACTCAATTAAGAGTGAAGACTAACTATGAAATAAGAGAGAGGCAATCACTTGAGTGATAAGCGGTCATATTTTGCTGAGCAGTGGTATTGGAGGCCCTTAAGCGGCGCCTGGCATTCTGTTTTTACCCAGAAATTGGCTTACCGCATAATGTAATGCTTCTTTAAATGGTGCGGGTAACAGGAGTTGGCCACGCTCATCAAACACAAAAGCAGTCTCAAGACCTTCGCCAAACTGCACGGATTTAACTCCAAGATTATCTGCGCGCTCACCGATCCGCTTAATAATCGTTGGTGCTTTACTAGGATAAGGAACAAGAAGAGTTAATTGTTCAAAAGCAGGCTCATCATTGAGTAATTCTGTCATACGGTAAAAATTGGGATAGCCCAGCTCATCTTGAAAGAAAAGCTCAAAGCAGCGCTCATAGGGGGCATCAACAATAAAGTAAGCCATAGGATTCTCCCTTTCCTCTTTAAGAAAAAGTATATGCTATAAAAAGGAAGTTTGCTTAATCAGATCCTGTAAAAAGTTAACCCGTTGAATCCACTCGTCTTTTACCAGTAGCACTCTATTCGTTAGAGTGCTAGACTTATTTAACAACAGTGGAGATTCGACAAAATGACCGTGCAATTACAACAAATGAAGTCTTTGCCTGTTCCGGTAGACGGGCTGCAATCTTATATGCGCCACGTCAATGCCGAGCCGCTCTTGAGCCAAGAAGAGGAGTATGAGCTTGCCAAACGTTATCGTGAGCAAGGGGATCTTTTTGCAGCCCAACGTTTGGTGTTATCACACCTGCGCTATGTGGCAAGAATTGCCAAAATGTACAGCGGCTATGGTTTACAAGTAGCTGATCTGATCCAAGAAGGATCAATTGGACTCATGAAAGCGGTGAAACGTTTTGATCCTGATATGAAAGTGCGTCTAGTCTCTTTTGCGGTGCATTGGATCAAATCTGAAATTCATGAATATGTGATCCGTAACTGGCGTATCGTTAAAGTTGCTACAACCAAAGCACAACGAAAACTCTTTTTTAAATTACGTCAAACCAAGCAACGTTTGGGATGGTTTTCACAGCAAGAAGTTGCGGCAGTGGCCGAAGACTTAGGCGTTAGTACCAAAGATGTTTTAGAAATGGAAAGTCGTTTAAATGCACACGACGCTTCTTTTGACATTGGCATTGATGACGACGGCGACATGGTTTCACCCGCGCAATATTTGCCTGCTCCTCAAAGTGCTGATCCTGCCTTTGTTATCGCAGAAGGTGATCTGGAAGAAAGGACACAAAATCAGTTACACGTCGCTTTGCAATCTCTTGAACCACGTAGTTTTGATATTATCTCAAAGCGTTGGTTAGAAGAGCCTAAAGCATCCCTTAAAGATCTGTCAGAAGTTCATGGCATCTCGATAGAGCGTGTTCGTCAATTAGAAAATGCCGCTATTCAAAAGCTTAAGCATTCATTAGGAAATGAATTTGCGTTAAATGGGTAATTCTCTTAATCCGGATGGCAAGTCAGCAAGTTGCGAAAATTTGAAAAATTTTAAACGAGCTGTATTTGCCATGACAATTAAGGCAGACAAGCATAAGCTCATCAACATCATCAAAGGCGTGAGTTGTCCAAAGGCTGCAAACGGCAACATAAACAGACAAAACCCCAATCCTAATAAATGATTTTGTCGTAAGACTTTGCGTGCATCAACGCTGAGCAGCAGACAATCTTGGATCAAAGTAAGCTCGGGATGTTGTAAGATGATATCAGACGAAGCAATAGAAATCGCATTGCCCGTGCCAATGGCAATCCCAACATCAGCTCGCTTTAAAGCTGGCGCATCATTTAAGCCATCACCCACCATCGCTGTAATATTGCCTTGATCTTGCAGCAAGGCAACTTGTGCTTCTTTATCTTGCGGCATAGCCGAAGCCGTGGCAATAATCGGTCCTAGTTGACTGGCAATAGCATTCACGATCGCCGGCCTGTCACCACTTAATACGGTCATTTCAATATTGCGCTGTTTCAGGAAATGAATGACTTGCGCGGCTTCCTTGCGGATTTTATCTTTTAAATGGATCCGGGCAACTTCTAAGCCATCGATGGCGCAATGAACAAAAATGAGATCCGAATGAATTTGATTCTCTTGCGCAGCAATCACATCCGCTGGCACAAAAATGCCATTTTTGCGTAACCAATCAGATGAGCCGATTAAGGTAAAGCGCCCATTAATAATCGCTCGCACGCCTTTGCCAGGAAAGACGCGTAAACGTTGAATATTGGCGGTTTCAAGCTCTGGGTAGCGGGCGCGACTATATTGCACGATAGCATGCGCAATCGGGTGATGGGTATTTTGTTCTATGACAGAAATAAGCGGTAACGCAATTTCAGGTCTAGCGCCATTAAAAAATTCTGCTTTCGCGACAATTAAATTGCCCTCAGTCAGTGTGCCAGTTTTATCAAATAAAATATGTTCGACTTCGCAGAATTTAAAAAAGGCGGATGGGTTTTTAATTAGAATGCCTCTTTTGGCACAGATTTCCAAAATGCAAGCGCAGGTGAGCGGGTAAGCAATGGCAATCGTGCAAGGACAAGTAATTAAAATAGCGCACGTTGCGCAAAATAAAGCAAAAGGATGATCAAATGGAAGCCACCAGCAATAAATAGCAGCAGAACAAGTGAGCGCTATCATTTGGTGCCACAAGGCAATTGGATCACTAGGAGAAATTTCTTTGTCTTTATTCGGCACAGCTTGCGCTAATGTGGCAAGAATTTTGCCAAAATAGGAATGATGAAAAGTACTGGTTGCTCGGATAGTAATGGCTTTATCTAAGTTGCAGGTTCCGGCGCGAACAACTTCATGTGTAAACTTAGGAATAGCATGTGCTTCACCCGTGATCATGGATTCATCAACACTGGTATCGCTTTCAAGAATAATGCCATCAACAGGAAAATATTCACCAGGGCCAATGTATAGAATATCGCCAAGGATAATATCTTTAAGCTCGCAAGAATGAAATTGATTGTCAGCTTTGATCACTTTCACTTGAGTAGAAGGAGTTACGCTAAGGCTCTGAGCTAATCGGCCAATGCGACGCCGACAAAAGATCTCTAAATAGCGCCCCGCATAGACGATAAATAAAACAATCAAAATCGAGTCAAAATAGGCAAAGACATTCTCAGAAGGAACCAAGGTGGCATAAAGAGAATAGGCATAACCACAAACCAGAGCAAGCAAGAGAGGTATATCAATGGAAAAGCGAGGGGAATGAGCAACAAATAATGAGCGAAAAAGAGGTACCCCGGCATAATAGAGTATCGGCGTTGTTAGGGTGAGGCCTGCCCAATAATAGATTTCATGAGAGAACGCGGTACGACCAAATTCGATTAAAACGGATAACCAAGTCAAAAATAAGACGCCGATCCCAGAAATCAGGAGGCGCAACAACAGGCTCTTTTCCAGCGTGCCAATTCGTTTAAGATCTTGATCAAAATGATTAAAAATCATTAAAAGAAACTACTTGTAACATCAAATGGCCAAATGTTTGCCATCATAACAAATAATGCTCAATTTCTATAGCGTTCTAAAACTTTGAAAGTTATCAAAATTTCAGCGAATTTACACGTACTGCCTTATTGAGCTTTGTCAGTAATCGTCTCCTTGGCATTTTTAAGCTGCACACTCCCTTTATCTTTTTGAGAGCTTCTTGATTCGATAAACGTGAGCCCCTTTAACATATTTAAGGCTTCATTGAGCTGATAATCGGTTTTAAGTGCCAGCTTTCCTTCATCAGTATCGGATTTTGCAGCATCTGGTTTTTCCGGATCCGTCGTATTGGTTGTTGTCGTGATCGTGGTGGTGGTCGTGGTTGAGGCTAGAGGTTCTTTTTCATCCTTGCCTTTTTCTTTTTTGTTACCATTATCTAAGTGACCATCTAAATCACTTTCACGAATATTGATCAGTTCTTCTAGTTCGTCTTTTTTCACTTCCGGCATTTTAATATCAGGTACTTCAATATCAGGGGCAATGCCTTTTGCTTGAATAGAGCGACCGGCAGGTGTGAAGTACAGCGCTGTTGTCAGTTTTAACCCATGGTTATCGCGTAAAGGAAGAACCGTTTGCACAGAGCCTTTACCGAAACTTTGCGTGCCAATAATTAAAGCACGCTTATGATCTTGTAATGCGCCAGCAACAATTTCTGAAGCTGAAGCAGAGCCACCATTAACAAGCACGACAATCGGTGCGCCATGCATAATGTCGCCGTCAGTGGCAAGTTCTTTTATTTCCGAGCCTGGTAATCGACCTTCTGTATAGACAATCGTCCCGTTGTAACCCAATTTAGATTTATCAAGAAATGCATCGGCCACTTTAACGGAAGATTCTAAAATACCGCCCGGATTATTTCGAAGATCAATGATGATCCCTTTAAGTTGATTGTTGGTTTCTTTATTTAATTTCTCAATGGCTTTAACGAGATCTTCGCCTGAGTGTGTTTGAAATTGTGAAATTCGGATATAACCATATGACTTATCCAGGATTTTTGTGCGAATGCTTTTCACTTGAATAATATCGCGAGTCACTTTAATTTTTAAAGGCGTATTGGTGCCTTTGCGAACGACGGTCAATAATATGTTAGTGCCGCGATCGCCACGCATAATTTCCACGGCTTTTTTCAAGGTTAATCCTTTTACCGGGGTATCATCTAATTTTACGATGAAATCACCGGATTTAATGCCAGCACGGCTAGCAGGTGTGTCATCGATTGGGCTGATCACGCGCACGAAACCATCTTCCATCGTTACTTCGATGCCTAAGCCGCCAAATTTACCTGAAGTATTAGCCCGAAGATCAGAAAATTCGCTCTCATCAAGATAAGCAGAATGGGGATCAAGGCCACTGAGCATCCCGCGAATGGCATTTTCGAATAATTCTTTGTCATCGACCGGTTTAACATAGTATTTACGAATTTGCTCTACAACGGCAGTAAAGCGCTGTAAATCATCGAGAGGCAGTGTTTCTTGAATGGTTGCTTTAACCGTAGGAGCCTTTTCCTTTTCTTTTGCAAGTGAAGGTGCAGCAAATGTGGTTGTTTGAAGCGCCAGTAAAAATAACAGTGCCCGCAGCGGAGCACGGTATGCGATTAGGCTCATACCTATATCCTTATACGTTGAGAGTCTTAAAGCGAAGTCACCCTCTGGTTATGCTCATCCGAACCAGGGTGTGGGATCCAACGCTTCTCCATCCTTCCTTATCTCAAAGTATAATCCGGGTTCTGCATGTCCGCCGCTTTGTCCAACACGAGCGACCATTTCTCCCGCGGATACCCATTCGCCTAAACTTTTATACAGTTTTTGATTATTGCCATAAAGACTCATATAACCATCGCCATGATCGATGATTAGCAACAATCCTACGCCTCGTAACCATTCAGCAAAAACGACTCTTCCAGGAAAAATAGCATTCACGGGAGTACCAGCAGTTGCTTGAATATAAGATTTTTTAGCTTTTGCTTTTTTCAAATGTGGTAATTTGGCCAAGAGTGCTCCTGGCTCTTTGATAGGTAAAGATAGCCGCTTTTTCATTTTGGCAAAATCTTGCGCAGGATCAATGTAAGTGGGGGCTGTCGATACTTTATTTTGAATCGCTTTAAATAGCTGCTCAAGATGTTGTTCTTGGCTTTGTAATTGTGCAAGCTTTTCTTCTGTGCTTTTTCTCTCATTGGTTAATTCCAATAAGAGCATTGCTCTGTCATTTTTGCTGACAAGTAATTCGTTTTGTTGTTCTTTTAATTTTTGAGTAAGCAATAATATAGCACTTTGCTTTTGTTTTACTTTTGCTTGCATTACTTTAACATTATTGAGATGACCTTGTAATTCGCGTATTTTGTTAGCACGTGACGCATAAAAATGCACATAATATTGATTAAGCCTTGCAAGCGTAGACATTTCTTCTGGGTTAAATAATAACTTTAGTTTTTCTTTATGATAGTGAGTGAAAGTGACGCTGATTAAGCGACTTAATGCTTTTTGGTGAACTTGATTGGCTTCTGTCAGTTTCTGTGTATCTGCTTCAAGTACTTGTAGCTCAAGTTGGTGTTCATGAATTTTACTTTCTTGTTCGCGTAATACTTCAGCCTGTTCGCCCATCGTTTTTTCGATATCAGCTAATTTTTGAATATGAGAGCGCTCATCAGCATGTGCTTGATAGAGATTTCTTTCAATTTTTTTAATTTCAGACTGTACTGTGGTTAATGATTTTTTTACTTGCGAGGGATCCTCTGCTGCCCGCAATATTGCGGGTGGCAGAGAAATCAGTGAGCACAAAATAAGCGTATTAAGAATACGTTTTTGTTCCGCTTTCTTTTGCGTCATGAGATGCCTCCATGGCAGGCAGAATTAAAGAGTGTCCAGTCATTTCGTCAGGCTTTGGTAAAGTCATCAAATCTAACAAAGTAGGTGCAACATCTGAGAGTTTGCCATTTGCAATAAAAGTAACAGGTTGCTTTCCGTAATAAACCAGCGGCACTAATGAAGTCGTATGCGCAGTGTGAGGTTGATGGGTGCTTTCATCGACCATACATTCTGCATTACCATGATCAGAAGTGATTAACAGTGAACCTGATGTGCTATCAAGCGTTTTTAGGATTTCTCCTAAACATTCATCGAGCGTTTCAATCGCTTTTACCGTTGCCGTAAAATCACCCGTGTGCCCCACCATGTCAGCATTAGCGTAGTTGCAAACAATACAATCGTACTTTTGGCTTTTGATGCCATCAACCAGTGCTTGGGTTAATTCTGCGGCACTCATTTGTGGCATGAGATCATAAGTTGCTACTTTTGGCGAGGGGATGAGTACTCGCTCTTCGCCCGTATAGGGTTTTTCAACGCCGCCATTAAAAAAGAAAGTGACATGGGCGTATTTTTCTGTTTCAGCTAAACGCAATTGTGTTAATTGTTGATTTTGTAAATATTCGCCTAAGCCATTGGAGTGTGTTTGAGGCCCAAATGCCACACTCACGTTGAGCGATTTGTCATATTCGGTTAATGTGACAAATTCTCCCAATGTTGGATAGGTGCCGCGTTCAAAGCCCGCAAAATCCGGTTGCACCAAAGCATAGGACAATGCGCGAGCGCGATCCGATCGAAAATTCATATAAACAACGACATCACCTGATTGCAAGGTAATTGGTTTTTCACCGTCTGCAACAATACAGGTAGGTTTGACAAACTCATCGGTTTCATTGCGAGAATAGGCGTCTTCTAGTGCCTTCACACCACTTGTTGCGACAAAAGCTGATTGGCCGTGAGCAATGGCATCGTATGCTAATTTAACTCGTTCCCAACGCTTATCTCTATCCATCGCATAATAGCGGCCACTCACCGTGGCTAATTTTGCACCGGGTATTTTTGCGATAACATCTTGAAGTTTTACGAGAGATGCTTTGGCGCTTTGGGGAGGCGTGTCTCGGCCATCTAAAAACGCATGAACAAAGAGTGATTGGCAGCCATTTTGTGCGGCCATTTCTAAAGCGGCAAAGAGATGTTCTTCGTGGCTATGAACGCCACCTTCGGATAACAGTGCCATAAAGTGCACGGATTTTTTCGTTGAATGCGCTTTTTGAAAAGCATTCTTAAGAACGATGTTGTTGTAAAAGTCGCCATCTCTGATGGCTTTGCTAATACGGGTTAAATCTTGATAAATAACTCGACCAGCACCTAAGGTCAGATGGCCGACCTCTGAATTTCCCATTTGCCCATCAGGCAAGCCCACATCTTCGCCTGAGCCTGAAAGGGTGGTATGAGGAAAATGTTGTAGCAGATGATCCCAATGTGGTGTTTTGGCTGCTAAGATCGCATTGCCTTCTTGCTGGTCAGGTTCATAGTAACCCCAACCATCAAATATAAGTAGAACAACTGGTTTAGATCGAGAATGGTTCATAGTACTTCTTACTTGATTATGTATTCATCAACCTCCATTGTAGGTCTTCGAATTCAATGCTTTCAAGTCGCTAGCAAACTTGATTATGTGTATAATAAACGGCTTTGATTCGGTGAGAGGTTGGGAGCATGGAGCCCTTATTAGCGTTTTTTATCGAACACTGGGCACTCAGTGGTACATTCTTGACTCTGGTTGTGGTGTTTCTTTTGAATGAATGGCGACATCGTGCTATGGGTGTTCCGAATCTTGACCCACAACAATTGGTTAATTTACTGAATCACTCTGGTGGTGTTGCAGTTGATATTCGAAACTCGTTGCGCTTCCAAGAGGGCCATATCATTGGCGCAATTAACCTTCCACAAGAAGAGTTTGCCACAAGACTCAATGTTTTAAACAAATATAAAGCCAAGCCGGTTATTTTGGTTTGTGGAAAAGGGCTTGATGCCCCTAAAATGGCCAAAGTACTCGGTGCAAACGGCTTTACTCAAATATTCTTTTTAGCGAATGGCATGGATGGATGGCAATCAAGCGGCATGCCTGTAGTCAAGTAATTATTTTACATAAGGAACAGTAGAAATGGCAGAGAACAAACCCACCAACCAAGATGGCCCCATGTTTACCATTCAACGTATTTACGTTAAAGATGTCTCATTTGAAACGCCCCATGCGCCTGAAATTTTCAGAGAAGAATGGAAACCCGAGGTCAATGTTGACTTACAAACCAAGACCAATCGTTTAGAAGATACGATTTATGAAGTCGTCTTGCATTTAACCGTTACCGTTAAGATGGGTGAACGCGTTGCTTTTTTAGTTGAAGTGCATGAAGCAGGCATCTTTACCTTAAAAGGATTTGCGCAAGATCAACTAGCACACGCCCTTGGCAGCATGTGCCCTAATATTCTCTATCCTTATGCGCGTGAAACGATTTCAGATATCGTGATCCGTGGTGGTTTCCCACAACTCTTACTCGCACCCGTGAACTTCGATGCACTTTATTTGCAACACTTAGAACAGCAAAAAAAGGGTAATGAAGGTGAAGGCACTGCAACTCGCCAATGAGATCTTTTATCGTTTTAGGATCGGGCTCTTGGGGTAGTGCGCTTGCGCTCTACCTCGCTAAACAGAACCATTCTGTGGTGCTGTGGGGGCATGATCCTAACGACATTGCTGAGTGTGCAAAAACGCATGTCAATGCACGCTACTTGCCCGGCTTTACTTTCCCTCATGATGTCGTATTCACCAGTTCTCTTACGGACGCTTTTTTACAAGTAACCGATGACACAACAATATTGCTGGCTGTACCAAGTCATGCGTTTGCCGAAGTCACACAAGCGATTGCTCTTTTGATCCCAAAAGGTTGTGGTATTGTTTGGGTCACGAAAGGCTTGTCAGAACAAGGTGAGCTGCTGCATGAACTGTGTGAAAAGCATTGTGGTAAGCGTCCCATGGCCGTTTTATCTGGGCCAAGTTTTGCCAAAGAAGTGGCGCAAGGTTTACCAACGGCAGTTACCATTGCGACAAAAGAGCCAGCATTTGCAAAAGCATTGCAAACTGCTTTTCACAGCGAACAATTTCGCGTTTATTTATCCGATGATCTAGAAGGTGTTGAGCTTGGCGGCGCAGTCAAAAATGTGTTGGCTATTGCGGTCGGCATGTCAGATGGTTTGGGCTATGGCGCGAATGCGCGTGCGGCATTGATCACACGCGGTTTGGCAGAGCTGTGCCGTTTAGGTGATGCCCTCGGCGCAAAACACAAGACATTAATTGGTTTATCTGGCATTGGTGACATTGTGCTCACCTGCACCGACAATCAATCTCGTAATCGGCGCTTTGGTTTAAGCTTAGGTCAAGGGATCTCGCAAGCAGAAGCGGAACAAACCATTGGACAAGTGGTTGAAGGCAAAACCAATGCTAAGCAAGTGATGATACTGGCGAAAAAATTAAACGTCGAAATGCCAATCTGCCAACAAGTGTTTGATGTGTTGTTTGGCAATACCCTTCCACAACAAGCGGTTAATAATCTGTTAACCAGACCGCCCAAATCTGAGAATAATTAATAAATAATTCACGCTGACGCGATTAGCCCCGCGTGAGGAACATTCGCGAAGCGAATGGACCGATGCGTGGGGTGATGATCCATCTCCCAATATCCAAGCCCCGTAGGGGTGCAGGAAAATTAACTAAAATCCAGCTGACGCCACGCCTCATACACCATAATCGCGGCGGTATTCGATAAATTCAAACTCCGATCAGTTGTTATTTGTGGCAGACGCAATATGTGTTCATCTTGGAAGGTTGCTAAAATCTCTTTTGGCAACCCGCGCGTTTCAGGACCAAATAAAAAAGCATCGTCTTTTGAAAAAGTGGGATTGGTATAAAGATTTCGTCCTTTGGCGCTTAAAGCAAAAATGCGCTTACCGGCAAAATGGGTTAAACAGGAAGCGAAATCAGTGTGAATATGGATATTGGTTAATGCATGGTAGTCCAAACCTGCTCGTCGTAGATTTTTATCATCTAACACAAAACCTAAAGGCTCAACTAAATGCAAGCTACTTCCTGTATTGGCGCATAAACGGATAATGTTGCCGGTATTGGGGGGGATTTCAGGTTCATATAAAATGATAGAAAACATATCGACTCTCCTTTAAGGAGAGTCGATATTGACACATTTTAGTTTATGGATCCAATCGGTTGTGGGTAGCCTTGGTGAGTGCGTTGGTATTCATTCACAGCTTGCCATTCCACATTGACGGTTCTGCCAGCTGCTTTATCGGTGACTTTTTTAATCAAACCACCCACATCTTGATAATTTGCAGCTTGCAACTCTGAGGAGATCGGCACATGGGATTC
The DNA here is from genome assembly GCA_964594635.1 of Uncultured Candidatus Berkiella sp. Classification (GTDB taxonomy): domain Bacteria; phylum Pseudomonadota; class Gammaproteobacteria; order Berkiellales; family Berkiellaceae; genus Berkiella. The sequence continues at coordinate 58,909 of CAZQMV010000004.1, read as the reverse complement.
TAAATAGATTTTATTATCTAATTGGCCGATTTTGGTTGGTTGATGAACAATTTCAACAGGCGTTCCAATTTTAACCATGCGAAATAATTCACCTACATCTTCATTGGTCATGTTAATGCAACCATGACTTGCTCGTAACCCAACACGCTTCGGATAAGGTGTGCCATGAATAACGATGCTTTTGAAGCCGATATTCATTGCATAATCACCCAATGGATTGTCTGGACCTGGTGGTTTGACTTTAGGGATCACCTTGCCGTGTCGTAAATGATTTTCAATAATCGAATCAGGGACAACCCAAGTGGGTTTTTCTCTCATACGAGTGACGGTGGTTTTACCTAAAGGAGTATCCCAGCCATTTTTACCCACACCAATGGGATAGGTAGAAACATTGACACCATCTGGGTGATAGTAATACAGACGCAGTTCAGCAATATTAATGACGATCCCTTTGCGTGGTCCCTCTGGAAGAATAAAGCGAGAGGGGATCAGCAAAGAGCTTCCCGCCGGTGGATCACGAAAACTGATGCCAGGATTGGCTTCAATCATTTCATAGCCACCAACCCCATATCGTAATCCTAACGTCGAGAGTGTATCTCCTGGTATAACGGTACCATATTGCATATTGCCGATAATATTGCCGTTGTGCGGCAACACATAAGTCGCCCCAAGACTTGTTTGGGGAATCATACTAACGCCCATCCCTAGCGTTACTGCGGCGAAAAACGTCCTGACTGTAGTCGCCTTGCGTGAATTTTCCATGGGCATACCTGCTTATTTATCATGTGCCAACAAAAGGTCTGACATGTTTATCATCGGCAAACGCTAAAAGAAGCTGTAGCCTCCTTGATTAAGTTGGTTAGAATACTACAATTCAGGTAAGAGGATGCGTGCGCCTTAGCAGGATGTATATCTAGTTTGCAAGGAAGAGGCTTTGTAATGTCGCTTTTGAATTTAAAAAAGAGGCTTAAAGACGAAAAGCAATTGGGTGTGCAATTCACAAATCAAGGGATACGATCTGCCCTAGTTAATATCAATCATAACGTTAAAACGCTCATCGATGTTGAATTTAATGATGCGAATGATTGGGAGCAACAAAAAAACTTTCTAGAGAAAAAAATTGCAGAGTTTGCTCTTGAGCAGACGCCAACCAGTGTCATTATTCCACAAAATGATTATCAAATATTTTTAATTGAACAGCCACTATTATCGAGAAATGAGAAAAGAGAAGCGATCCGCTGGCGTATAGCCGAATATATTGATTTCCCAGTAGAAGAAGCAGTGGTTGATTACATTGAAGTACCACAAAAAAACAAAGAAACGAATACCCCTTTGAACTATGTCATTGTCACTCGCAAGGGGATTATTAATGAATACGCAAATAACATTAAAGCATTAGGTTTACACTTAACTTCAGTTGATATTTGTCAAAGTGCACTACGAGAAATTGCTTTTCAATTAGATGATGCTGATGTTGGCCAAGCGCTGCTTCACATTGAAGAAGACAAAAGTCACATCATTCTATTTAAGAATAGAATGCTGTATATGATGAGAGACTTTGATCTTGGCTATGAGCATATTAAAAGAAACAGTGAAGTTCAGGATTTAGCATTAGAAATACAACGTTCAATAGATTATTGCTCAAGCAACTTGAAAAACGCGGGTATCTCAAGAATTGTATTAACCCCGATGCCAGAACGTAAATCTGAACTGCTATCTAACTTAAGTAATATACTTGGTTTGCCAGTGCGAATGATTAACTATTCCGAGTTTATTCAAGAGACAGATAAATTATCAATCAATCAAGCAAACAGTAGTGCCTTTGCGATAGGTGCTGCTATAAGTACCGCTTTATGAATTATGCTCTTAAACAGAAGATCAATCTCTATCAGAAATCACAAGCGTTTGCTCCGGAACTTTCTGCTTTGCGGATTGCACAGGTCTGGTTAGGTTTAGGGGTGGTGTTGATTCTATCAGCATTTTCTCATAAGTTAAGTTTAAGATCGCAATTAAAAGATATTGAAAAGCTCAAAATAGAACAAGCAAAAGAAAGTGAACAGCTGATAGAGGTTGCTCAGTTTAAGAAAAATAAAAACGTCCATTTTTCAAAGAGTGAGCTTTCATTACTAAAAGAAAAAATTTCAGATGTCGATGGTGTGATTTCACAGCTTAAAAAATTGGAAGATGACGAGCGTTATCCATTTTCATTTTATATTGAATCATTAGTCATGCGTCATGTTAAAGGCACTTATCTTGCCTATATTAATCTCCAGGATGAGGGAAGGAAAATGACTTTTTCCGGTGTGGCGTTAGAGCCGCAATTAGTGCCAATTATGGTTCAATCCTGGCAAAAATCGCCTTCATTAATTAGTTCGCAGGTTAAAAAAGTAAGACTTGATAATCTTAAACAAGACAAAGATTTTGTTAAATTTAATTTGCAGGCAGAATGATGCAACGAAAGGAACTTTACATCAAAACGACTGAGTCATGGGAAACGATTCAAGTCTTCATTAATGCACGAACATCACGTGAACGTGTTTTATTGTTGGTTACAGGTAGTGCATTTGTCATCTCGATCATCTATTCATTATTGATTTCTCCAATCAGCGACAAAATGGTCAATGTTAAAGAAGAAAAAGCGAGTCTTACGCAGCAGTATGATGCAACTCACAATCAACTATTGGCGTTGCAAGGGAATAAAAGTGCTGTTAAAACGAGTGCCGAGCTTCAACTCGAAGAACTATTGAAAAGAAAGAATGAATCATTACTTAAATTTCAAAATAAAATTATTCCGCCCACTCGTATTCCGTATTTACTGGAAAGCATGTTACGAGATCTCAGCAACTTAAAATTGGTTAGCTTGGAAACCCTTGAAAGAATTCCGTTTAACTCAACTGGACAAGCAGTCGATAACTCAGTGCTTTATAAACATCGGGTTCGGATCACCTTTAAAGGTGAGTATCTTAATATGCTGAGATATCTTAAAAAGGTTGAAAAACTCCCCTTTCCAATTGGCTGGGAATCGCTGGAATATAAAATTACGCGCTTTCCCGACGCGCAAATTGTCTTAACGATATACATGTTAAGCAGTCCACTTGAAACAAGTGTGGACACAAAAGAGATTAATGCAGGTTCAAATAATGATTAAGAAATTGCGATTGGGTGATTTGTTACTTGAAAACAAGATCATAACGACCACTCAATTAGAAAAAGCATTGCGTCAACAACAAGGCTCCGGAAAAAAGCTCGGCGACGTATTAATTGAATTGGGCTATCTCAAAGAGAATGACCTGGTTATGTTTTTGGCGAAGCAATTAAATATCCCCTTTTTAGAATTGAGTTCGTACAAAATTAAACCTGAAGTGATTAGAGAATTACCAGAAGCACTTGCCAGAAGATTAAAAGCCATTCCGCTCGATCGCATTAAAGATGGCTTTTTAGTGGCGATGACCGATCCAACTGATATTGTCGGTTATGATGAAATCGCTCGCAAATTAAAAAGAAATATACGTGTTGTGATTGTACGCGAAAGCGAGCTCTCACGTATTATTGATGAAGTCTATCGTCGAACCGAAGAAATAGCTTCACTGGTAGGGGAGCTTGAGCAAGAGATTGCCTTTTCTGGAGTGATTAATGAGACGGAAGATGAGGCACATGATGCGCCCATCAAAAAATTAATGTACTCCATTTTTGAAGACGCTGTGCAAGTCAATGCGTCTGATATACATATCGAGCCTGCGGAAGATGGTTTAAGAATAAGATTACGTGTTGATGGCGTTTTGCAAGAACAAGTGATGCAAGGTAGAAACATTATTAGTGCCTTGATACTTAAACTTAAACTCATCTCTAAACTCAATATTTCAGAACGACGTCTTCCCCAAGATGGTCGGTTTACCATACGTGTTAAAGATAAAAAAATTGATGTTCGGATCGCAACTATGCCTGTACAAAATGGCGAATCAGTGGTGATGCGATTATTAGATCAGTCAACAGGGTTGTTGCATTTTGAAGAATTAGGCATGGAGTCGCAATACATCAAGCATATTCGTGCTCATTTGCAAAGACCACATGGCATGATTTTAGTAACAGGACCAACCGGGAGTGGTAAATCAACCACTCTCTATACTGCACTGAGTGAAATTAATTCGGAAGAAAAGAAAATTATTACGGTAGAAGATCCGGTTGAGTATGCTTTTGATCGAATTAATCAAATACAAGTTCAACCTAAAATCGGATTGACGTTTGCTACCATTTTACGATCAGTATTACGTCATGATCCTGATGTGATTATGGTTGGTGAAATAAGAGATGAAGAGACTGGGCAAATTGCCTTAAGAGCGGCGATGACAGGTCACTTAGTCTTATCGACACTTCACACCAATGATGCGAAAAGTGCCATTTTGCGTTTGTTAGATATGGGCATTGCACCGTATTTAGCTTCGAGTGCAATTCATTTGGTTATAGCACAACGTTTAGCAAGACGGGTGTGCACAAGATGTACAGAAACATATCATCCTAACCATGAAGAAATTAAAATGTTAAATTCCATGGGGCTTAAAGTGGAAGAGAATGTACGCTTTGTTATTGGCAAAGGTTGTACACATTGTGGGATGCGTGGATATAAAGGCCGAATTGGTGTTTACGAATTCCTTGAAATGTCTGATAGCATGATTGATGCTCTTCAAAATAATGATTTAAAGACTTACAATCAATTGGTCAATAAAAATCCTCTTTTTAGACCTCTTGCGCATTCAGCTTTAGAGTATGCAAAAAAAGGCATTATTAGTTTGCCGGAAGTTTCTCGATTGTCATTAGAGCTGATTGAATAAGATGAGGGCAAGATGCCAAGTTATCGTTATAAAGGGCGTGATAAAAATGGCCAACTGGTAGAAGGCAGCATTGAAGCTGCAACGCCTAATAGTGTCGCCATTAAGCTCTCTAGTATTGATATCATGCCAATCTCAATCATTGTCACTCAAAATAGCCAAACAGTTGAAGAATGGATGATGAAACTCTTTGGTGTGGGGTTGCCCACAACAGAAGATTTAATTATTTTTTCTCAGCAAATGTATTCTTTGCTAAAAGCAGGAGTCTCTCTTATCTATGGCTTAAAGGTGATTGCTGAAACGACTAAGCATACGGTTTTCAGAAATGTGATCACGGATGTGATCATTAGTTTAGAGTCAGGGTTTAGCTTTAGTAAAGCACTTAAAAAGTATCCTCTTGTTTTCCATCCGTTAATGACTGCAATGGTTGAGGTGGGCGAGAATACAGGACAATTAGAAGCTGCATTTTTACAAATTAAAGGGTATTTGGAAACAGAAAAATCAACAAGGCAAAGAATTAAAACTGCTATTCGTTATCCACTCATTGTGGTTGTTGCGATTATTATGGCGATTGTGATTATTAATGTCATGGTGATACCCGCTTTTCGAGATTTCTTTACGGCCTTTGGATCAAACTTACCATTGCCGACCAGAATCCTCATTGCGATGTCCGACATTTTTGTACACCATGGATGGCTGATTATCATCTTGCTTGGTCTCATATCAATAGGGGCGATGATTTACGCACATACACCTAAAGGTGAATGGTGGACATCTTATTTGAAATTAAAAATTCCTTTTGTTGGCTCTATCATTCGACGTTCCATATATGCCAGATTTTGTCGCGCGTTTTCTATGGCAATGAGCTCGAATGTACCATTAATGCAAGCTTTTAAGGTGGTTGCAAATATTGCTGATAACCCGTACTTAGAGCAGAAAATATTCATGATGCGGCATGGGATTGAGAAAGGCGAGTCGCTCTATAAGGCTGCTAAAGAAAGTCAGATCTTTTCACCCATCGCACTGCAAATGATGGCGGTAGGGGAAGAAACAGGCGAGGTCGATAAAATCCTATTAGACATCGCCTTTTATTATGAAAGAGATGTTGACTATGATTTAAAAAAATTGGGCGATCTATTAGAGCCTGTGTTAATCATTATTATTGGCATGATGGTACTCGTTTTAGCTTTAGGAGTGTTTTTACCCATGTGGGACATTTCTACAGTAGCACTGAGGAAAATGGATGGTGTTTAGGTGAAGTCAAATATTTTGGCAACTATAATTTTAACTATGAGCAACTCTGGAAATTTGCGTATGCAAAAAATGAAAGGGTTTACCCTAATCGAATTGGTTATCGTCGTAGTATTGCTGGGCTTGCTCGCTGCGGTTGCTTTGCCACGCTATTTAAATGTCAGCGATAAGGCTCGTTCAGCTATTGTTGCCTCAACTGGAGGCGCTTTCAGCTCTGGATTAAATGTTGCCAAAGCACAATGGGAGTTAAATGAAAGAACTGACCATTTTGTAGACATTGATGGGGCAGGCATTGCCAGTGTTCGTTTCAACAAAGCAGGTTATCCTGTTGGCATTAGTGGCGATGGTGTGCATGGTTTATCTGAAATAAAAGATGGTGGCGTTTCAGGTAATGACACTTGTGGGCAAATTTTATACAAAGTTGTCAAAACATCAGGGATCAGCATCATCCCGGCTGATGAAGCGGGTAAATGTAATAGCGGTGATTTTTGTGCTAAAGCAACTGGTGAAGACGGTTGTGTCTACACATATCGACGCACTAATGAAAAAATCACTTATGACGCTAAAACAGGTGAAGTGACTTATCCATAAGGTAATGACAGATGCGTAAGTATTCTCAACAAGGCTTTACTTTGATCGAATTGGTCATTGTCATTGTTTTACTTGGAATATTGGCTTCGGTCGCTTTGCCACGTTTTTTAAATATTACGAATGATGCTCATAATGCAAGTGTGAGTGGAACGGCAGGTGCGATTGCTTCAGCAATCAATATTGCGCATGCAAAGTGGTTAGCAAGTGGTCAACCTGTTTCTGTACCGCCTATTGCGGGTATCGACTTTACCAATAGTGGCTATGCTGATGTTGGTTTTAATGTTCAAGGTTGGCCAGATGCTGCAAGTGACAAGGAAGATATCACCGCAGAAAATGTTTTAGGCACTGGCGGCGATGATAACGCGACTTGCGCATTAATTATGAAAAATCTCTTGTCATCTTCAAGCGTTAGTTTTGGTGGTGGCGAGAATTGCAAAGAACAGTTCTGTGCTGTTTATAGAGCGCCTGAGTGCGTTTATGTTTATCAACAAAACAAGGATGCGTTGCGTTCAATTACTTACTCAACTGCCAGTGGATTAGTGAGTAAAAAACTACCAGCGCCATAAAAGATGCAAAAAGGAAGAAGCACAGAAAAGGGATTTACCTTGATAGAAGGTATCCTGGTTATTTTATTGATTGCGATATTAAGCGCTACCGCTACGTCACTGTTTAGTGGACAAAAAATCTTTGCAGAGCGTTTTTTTACTGATGAAGTTATTCAAATGATATTTTATGCGCGCAAAGTCGCAATGACTACTGAATGTGACGTTGAAATTGCTTATAAACAGAATGCACTAACCTTATTACAACGTGAACATTGTCAAAAAGGCGATTTTACCAAAAGTATACCGCCAGCATCATTACTTGATAATCATTCGCAATTCGAAGTTACAGTGCCATCAATAGTCCAATTAAAGGGACAGTTTCCTCTTTATATTGATAGCAAAGGCAAATTTTATGAAGAAAAAAATAAAAATCCTGAAAAAATAGCGTGGCAGATTAACCGTAAAATTTTAAACATCGATCCTTATAGTGGATTTACTTATGAATCACATTAATATGACATCTCAAAAAGGAACAACGTTTATTGAGTTAATCATTTTAATGGTTGTATTAGCGATTGGTTTAACCGGTGTGTTAACCGTGATAATGACTGTGACGAACAGCAAACAAGAGCCATTGTCACAATTGCAGGCGATCCAAACAGCCTCAACGGTTATTGATGTTTTGCTGAGTAAACAATACCACTCAGTTACAGACTGTGTTGATTTAAATAAAAGTCAAAAAAATTATTTGTGCGAATATCAGGGTATTGAAAAACAGAAATTAAAGGAAGTCTTTCCTGACATTGCTGCACAAATGGGTAATACGATACCTTTTGATGTCTCAGTGGATCTAAAGGCATTTAATGAAGAGAAACTGACCCGTGATGTATTGGCAATAAACGTAACCATTAGTAACCCACAAACGGGTGATATTCGATTATCAGCATTGAAGGCTGCGAGAAATCAGGATGATAAAAAAGCAAAGCGGATTCACTTTTATTGAGTTGATTTTAACCATGGTGCTGTGTTCCATTTTGGCAGGCGTTGTGGTTGAAATTATTGCAGGACCAATTCGAGCCTATTTTTGGTATACACAGCGAAGCGTGCTTGTGGACATGGCGCAAATGAGCATTGAAAGTATTCAAAACGATTTGAATAGCAGTATGCCAAATTCGCTTACAGTCAATAGTCAACCTGAAAAACAAGAAATACAGTTTCGAAGTGTTTTGTATAAAGGGGTTTTGTTGCCAGAGCAACTTGCAGGTAATAAATCAAGCATAACGATTGAATTGCCAGCCAATATTGCCCAAAGTGATCAGTCTCTTTTTATGACCTTTGCATCAAATGATGAAAAAAATCAAAGATTGTATCCGTTTACGGTTTCTCATAAAGACAAGGGAGTCGACATTGTATTAAAAGAGCCACTGCCATCGTTTTCTAAGCCCCTCCCATTTTTTATTGTGACAGCATTAACCAAATATGAATGTCTGCAAACCAAACATACTTTAGAACGTATTGCTATGGTTAATGAATCAGAAAAGCAAACCTCGTTGATCTCGAATCAAGTTGCTGATTGCCAGTTTACGCCCTTAAAGGGGCAGCAAAAGGGCGTATTAGTCTCATTTAGTTTTGGACAAGATAAGTCTCAAGTTAAATTAACCCAACCGCTTTTTTTGGGGAAAGGTTATGAACAATAAAACGCAAAGAGGCTTCACTTTGCTTGGTACCGTTTTTATTTTGTTGATCTTGTCATTAGTGGGAGTCTATTTATTAAAAATGGGAACAGTCAGGACGAATGTACAGAACTATGAGCTACAGAATAAAAGGGCTGAATTGGCCACTTTTAGTGCCTTAGAAATTGCGGCGCATAAGTTTCAAGAAAATCCCAAGGAATGCCCAAAACAAACTTTACAATTCAATGAAATTGCCATGGGCTTAAAGGGATTTACTGTTGCGATTACTTGCTCACAACTGATTGCTTTTCCTGCTGATGCGCCACATTACTTTGCGGTGCAATTAGACGCGAAAGCTTTTAGCGGTCATTTTGGGGAAAGAGATTTTGTGTCCCACAGCATGAATCGTTTAATCTTTATTGAACAATAATCTGTTAGCAATCCACTTAACATTTCTATCTACAAAGTCTTGCTAACTTTGCAAGAGGTTGATAGTCTAAAAGTAGCAAGTAAAAAGATCGAGATTGACAAAATCCTATTATAAAAAAAAGGATAATACACATGACCGCTGTTAGAACTCGGGTTCAAGCAGGGTGTTTTGCAGTTACTGCTTCTTCTCAAAAAATATTAATTCTCAATCGATTTAAAAAAATCACTGTTGCCTCTGTCGATCAATTCATTCCGTTGTTTGAAGCGATGAATATTGATCCTGAAAAAGACATTGGTACTTCACATTTGATTAATGCTTGTATTCTTTATGCAATGAGTAAAGAGCTTGGTGTGTCGCCTGGCATGTTTGCTGCTGGTGATAGGGCGCTCATCGAATTTTGTCGTAGCCAAATCAGTGAAGAGATAGAGCCTGATGACCATGATTTATTAATTCAGGAACTTATCAGTAGTTGGAAACTGATTGGTGCACATTCTTTATTAAAAAAGTATCTTAAACTTGACGAATTTTTACAGACTGAAGGTCCAGATTGTCAATTGACACCCATGGGTGCTTTCGAATTATTTGTGCATGATTATTTTGCGGGTTGCATTCGTGCCTTTTTTAATAATAGAGCAAGATCCTTAGATCTTCTTAAAGAATGGACTTACCTTATTTTTTCAAACTTACATGGTGTTGGACTGTGGCAAAATCGCTTTTTAAAATCAGAACTTTTTTTAGAAAAGATCACTAAAATATTAAGCGAAACAGGCAATAGAAGAGAGCAGATAGAAGCCTTTCTTGTGAATGTTAAAAAAGAACATGAAATGTTTAATGCCATGTGGTTTGTGACGGTTAGAGACTGGACCTTGGTAGAATTAGATGAGATTGAAAAACTGCCAGGTGCAGATGTTGGTTTAACGGATTTATTAGAAGAACAACCCTCAACAGGTCTTTGTGAGGAACTTGAGGAGCAACTCGTGGAATTGCGCGTTCAACGGTTGTGGTCATCAGAAACGGTGCTCTGTCCATTGGTTAGCCGTTGTGATTTTGGTCAATTCAGTCATGATGTTCTCACCAGCAATAAATTGATGAAAGAAGTCATGGTTTATGCAATATATTCTTATGCGAAATTGCATAACATTACTTTGTACCCAGCTATTTTAATAAAACCCTTTCCTTTATATCGTTTAAGTGGAAGAGGGATACTTGCTGAAGAAGAGCTGATGAGAGCGTTATTAGTTGAAGGTAATTTATTCAGCTTTGCTTCCTTTGAGTTATTTGCGATTTTAAGCAATGCGCAGAGTATCGCTTTAAAAGAATGTGTCCAGCAGGTGATTCAGACAAGAGCACAACAAGAAGCGTTCCTTAATCAAGTTCATCGCTTTGGACAAATGTCGATGGGATTAAATGCTTTTTGGCCGGCGACTCGTTTGCTACCTTCGCCTTTAACCTTTCAGTTTCGTCACTTAAATAGTTTAATCAATGTACCTCAGTCATCTGCAGCAGCAGCTGCAGTACCAGTAGAAGACAGTGTATCAGAAGAAAACCTAGCAGATGCGCTGCATGAAGCATTAGATCTAGAAAAGCAAGGAGGCTGTTCTATCCAATAGTTACTGGATGGAGGTCCGCCTTTGATAGAAAGTCACGGTAGGACTCGTCGCTAACGGCGATCCTGGATGCTCCTCTCTAATGACTTGTGCTTGCACAGTATAAGCACCGCGAAATAACGATTCTAGCGTAAATGTGGTAGCATCAGAAGGTGAGCCATGGGGTTGGCCATTCAGCAGTAATTGGATCTTATCACCCTTTTGCAAAGCGGGCGTTACACTGACTTTAACGTCGATAGATCGAATATCCGTTGTAAAGGTTTGATCTTGTATTGGCGCAATGATGCTCAATTGATAAGAGATCGGCGTTTCTTTTTGAGTTGGTTCCAGTTTTGTATTGATAGGAGGCGAGGTATAAGTAGGTGAAAGCTCAACCTCAATTTTCTCACTATTTTCAAACGGTTTGTCACTATAGATCGTTTTACCAGAACTATCAGTGCCTTTATAGACATCAGCACAAAGCGCTTGTGTAAAAAACACAAGCGCACCGAGGAATGAATAATGAATCACTTTCATGGTTATAAACTGTAGTAAAGTTCAAATTCAAGCGGATGTGTTGTCATATTGATGCGCTTCACTTCGGCTTCTTTGAGTTCAATATAACCTTGAATAAGCTCATCAGAGAACACGCCGCCTTCTTTTAAGAACGCATTGTCTTTTTTCAGCGCTTCTAAGGCTTCGGTCAAGGTTTCAGATACCGTATCTAATTCAGCAGCTTCTTCAGGAGGGAGATCGTAAAGATCTTTATCCATCGGATCACCTGGATGAATTTGTTTGCGAATACCATCAAGACCGGCCATCAGCATTGCAGCAAACGATAAGTAAGGATTGGTTGCCGCATCGGGGAAGCGCACTTCAATACGACGTCCTTTTGGAGAAGGTGTATAAGGAATACGAATCGATGCAGAGCGGTTGTGGGCTGAATAAGCAAGATAAACCGGTGCTTCATAGCCTGGCACCAAACGTTTGTAACTGTTGGTGGTGCCATTCGTAAAAGCATTTAAGGCTTTCGCATGTTTAATAATGCCGCCCATGTAGTATAACGCGGTGTCTGATAATCCGGCATAACCGTCGCCGCTAAATAGATTGACGCCGCCTTTAAATAATGACATATGACAGTGCATACCACTACCGTTATCACCGACCATGGGTTTGGGCATAAAGGTTGCGGTTTTACCATAAGCATGTGAAACGTTATGCACAACATATTTTAATATTTGTAATTCATCTGCTTTGCGCAGCAATGTGCGAAATTTAGTGCCTATTTCATTTTGGTTAGCAGTGGCCACTTCATGGTGATGGGTTTCAACTTCCAATCCCATTTTTTCGAGGGTTAAGCAAATGGCAGAACGCAGATCTTGCGATGAGTCAACGGGGGGAACGGGGAAATAGCCACCTTTAACGGGAGGTCTGTGACCCATGTTGCCACCCACGAAATCGCGCTCGGAATTCCAGGCGGCTTCATCAGAGTCAATCATATAAGAGGCGCTATTCATGGAGATTTTCCAGCGCACGTCGTCGAGAATAAAGAATTCAGGCTCTGGTCCAAAGAAAGCAGCGTCTGCAATACCCGTTGATTTAAGATATTGTTCTGCTCTTTTACCTAAGGAACGAGGATCGCGAACATAACTTTGCATGGTAGTAGGATCGTGAATATCACAACGTAAGAGTAACGTTGCTTCTTCCATAAAAGGATCCATCACAGCTGTTTCAGGATCAGGTAGCAGGATCATGTCTGATTCGTTGATTCCTTTCCAACCTGCAATGCTTGAGCCATCAAACATTTTTCCTTCGCTTAAAAATTCTTCGTTTACAACATGCGCGGGAATAGAAACATGTTGTTCTTTGCCACGTGTGTCGGTGAAGCGTAAATCAACGAATTTTACTTTATTTTCTTGAATTTGTTCTAAGACTTTTTGAATAGACATGCTGCAATCCCCTTAGCAATGAAGCAAATATTTTACCCTAATCGTGCATTGATTGGGTAGCTTCATCCTGACAACATTTTGGTGATTAGTTTAATAACTTTTTGTCAAAGTTTGAAACAGGAAGTGCAGGTGTTATTTGGCGTAATCTTTTCCAAGCCATTTGGCTGCCCGTTTCATGCCACAGTTCCAATGATTGTAATAAATCAACTGTTGAGAGAGAGGATTCTCTCATGGCTAGCAGGACATCCAACAATTTAGGAAAGTCGTAGCAGAGTTGGTTAAATAATTCTTCTTGATGAACCGCATAATTTGATAAAGTTGAATAAGCTGTTTGACCCAACTTAACAAAATAGCTTAACTTTACGCGTCGTTTAATGGCTCTTCCTGGAAACAAACCTGCCACAAGAAGGCATTTATCGCCCACATCCTTGAGTTGTTGGTGATGAGCAGGTTGTTGATAGCTCTTTAGGAAATCAAGGCCGAGCACACTAGAGGCAATTTCGGGGTTATCGACAAAACGTTGCAGTAAAAATACCAGGTAAGATTCCAGCTCTTCTTGCAGTGTAACGGCACAAGACGCTTGAGCCTCGTTAACTAAGGCATACCACTGCGCAGTTGCAGTTGGATGTAATATTAGAGATGACATAGGACAGAGCACCCCCTATTTTTAGTCTCCCTCGTTATTGATATCGACACAAGCCTTATGAGACTTGAAAGGCCATTAAAATGAGTGCAGGTGCTCATAAGAGGCCATAAACTTAACTAATTCGTTTCAATCAATGTTAGAATGCTTTTATTTTTTTGGGTGAACCATGCAGCAGCAGCTTAGAAACATCGCCATCATTGCCCACGTCGATCATGGCAAAACGACTCTCGTCGATCGCTTATTACAGCAATCTGGCACTTTAGATGCCCGAATTGGCAATGTTAGCTGTATTATGGACTCAAACGACCTAGAAAAAGAGCGTGGCATTACCATTTTAGCGAAAAATACCGCTATCAAATGGAAAGACTATCGAATTAATATCGTTGATACCCCAGGCCACGCTGACTTTGGTGGGGAAGTAGAGCGCATTCTGTCGATGGTTGACGCGGTGTTATTGTTGGTGGATGCGGTTGACGGCCCCATGCCGCAAACCCGCTTTGTGACCCAAAAAGCCTTTGCCCAGGGTTTACGCCCTATTGTTGTCGTGAACAAGATTGACCGACCCGGTAGCCGTCCTTCCTGGGTTATCGATCGTGTTTTCGATTTATTCGACAAATTAGGTGCAACCGAAGAGCAATTAGATTTCCCGGTTGTGTATGCGTCTGCATTATTAGGAACAGCAACGACCGATCTCAATAAGCCAAGCGAAGACATGACGCCGCTCTTTGAAGAGATTGTGAAACAAGTATCCCCACCAGCTTGTGATTTGGAAGGTGGTTTTCAAATGCAAATCAGCTCCTTGGATTATTCCAGCTATGTGGGAACCATCGGTATTGGTTTGGTTAAACGCGGCATCATTAAAAGTAACACGCCGGTTTCGATCATTGATGCCAAAGGCAAAGTTAGACCTGGTAAAGTGTTGCAAATTTTAGGTTACATGGGGTTGGAACGCGTCGAGCAACCACAAGCCCAAGCGGGTGATATTGTTGCCATTACGGGCATTGAACCCTTAGCCATCTCAGACACAGTTTGTGATAAAAACCAAGTTGAAGCGCTCCCTGCTTTAAAGGTGGATGAACCGACCATCAGCATGACCTTCCAAGTGAATACGTCACCCTTTGCAGGGCTTGATGGGAAATTTGTGACCAGTCGTCAAATAAGAGAACGTTTGGCAAGAGAATGTCTGCATAACGTTGCTTTACGCGTTGAAGACACAGAAGACCCTGATAAATTCCGCGTTTCAGGTCGAGGTGAGCTGCATCTATCGATCTTAATTGAAACCATGCGTCGTGAAGGTTATGAATTAGCAGTTTCACGTCCTGAGGTTATTTTACATAAAGAAGGCGAAGAAACGTTAGAGCCTTATGAATCGTTAACCATCGATGTGGAAGAAAAAGATCAAGGCACTATCATGGAACAATTGGGCACAAGACGTGGCCAATTAGTCGATATGATCCCAGATGGTAAAGGTAGAGTGCGACTCGATTACATTATCCCTTCACGAGGATTGATTGGCTTTCACTCGCTTTTCCTCACCCTGACATCAGGAACAGGTCTTGCGACCCACGTTTTTGATCATTATGGTCCTTATAAGCCAGGTACCATGGGTTCGCGTTTACAAGGTGTGATGATTTCCAATGCATCTGGTAAAGCAACCGGCTATTCTCTGTGGGGCTTGCAAGCGCGTGGTCGTATGTTGATTGGTCCACAAACCGAAGTGTACGAAGGCATGATCATCGGTATTCACTCTCGTGATAACGATTTAGTGGTCAACGTGATCAAAGGTAAACAGTTAACTAACGTTCGTGCTTCTGGTACTGATGAAAACATCATTCTCACCCCCCATGTGAAACAATCTTTAGAGCAATCTTTAGAATTTATTGAAGATGATGAATTGGTTGAAGTCACTCCTAACTTTATTCGTATCCGTAAAAAGTACCTAAAGGAACATGAACGTAAACGTGATTCCAGAAGTGGGGACTAAGGCGAAGAATATGCATCACAGCCTATTATTTCCCAACTAGGCGGCAAACCCCGAGCAACCCGGAGTGTATAAGGCAATACATGAGGATTGCGAGAGAGTGCAGCCAACAACGTTGGGGAAGAATAGGCGAAGATGGAAAAAAAAACCCGGGAGGGGTCCCGGGCTAATCCGAATTTAAGGTCGGTTGGAGATTGACCATGTCAGTATCGCACCGACCCTTTTATCCTCCAAGAGGATAAAGCCAAATGCAGTGTAAGCGTTTCTCCATTTAACACTACCTAAAGTAGCTTATAGCCCTCTTTTGCGACACAATTAGTAAAGAGTCATACCAAGAGCGAAGGAATGTTTCATGAAGCCATTATATCCGCCGATCAAACCTTATGCGCAGCATCAAATTAAAGTCGACACGCAGCATACGCTATATGTTGAAGAAAGTGGCTCACCCGATGGGTTACCCATTTTATTTATTCATGGTGGGCCCGGTGCTGGAACCACGTCAGAAGACCGTCGTTTCTTTGATCCAGAGCGTTACCGCATCATCTTATTTGATCAACGAGGTTGTGGGCATTCAACGCCACATGGCAATTTAGAAAACAATACAACTCAGGCTTTATTAAGTGACATAGAAGCAATCAGGGGTTATTTCAATCTTAAACAATGGATATTATTTGGAGGGTCGTGGGGCTCAACGCTCAGCTTGTTGTATGCACAAGCGCACCCCGATTGTGTGATGGGTATGGTACTGCGAGGTATCTTTTTAGGGCGTCAGCGAGAACTGCGTTGGTTTTATGAAAGTGGTGCCAAAGCCGTTTTTCCAGATTATTGGGAAGAGTTTGTTTTACCTATCCCAGAGGAAGAACGCGATAATATGATTAGTGCCTACCATAAACGTCTTACAGGAACCGATGAGTTAGCGCGCATGAATGCGGCTAAGCATTGGACACAGTGGGAAGGCCAATGTGCCACATTGCATCCGTGCAAAGCGGTGCTGGAACGGTTTACACAAACGCACACGGCTGCGAGTTTGGCAGCGATTGAAACGCACTTTTTTATCAATAATTGTTTTATCTCGGAAAATCAAATATTACGAGATGCTTATAAATTGGAAGGGATCCCAGGGATTATTGTGCATGGTCGCTACGATATGATCTGCCCTTTTGAAAATGCACGTGCTTTGCATCAAGCTTGGCCGGGTAGTGAACTGTATGTGATACGTGATGCCGGACATTCATCGATGGAGCCTGGTATTGTCGATGCATTAGTGACTGCAACGGAAAAGATGCTGACAAATCACCGTTAAATGTGAAGAGTTTACTAGCAAAAGGATTTGCTATGAAAAGAACGATGATGGTTATTAGTTTGCTGCTCATTTCAAACACCTTATTAGCAGCACTTCCCCCGGCAGCAGAAAGCTTGCGCCGTCTTAAAGTGATTATTGAATCCAAAGAAGTCTATGAACAATTCGAAAGCGCCGATTGGGTGAAAGCCATTACTCAAACCGAAACAGGGTATGTGCTGCAAACTCAAAAGTGCCAGCTATTTGTCGATGTTGTCCCGATTGAAAAACAACCCTCGCATCCCCGTTTAATTGGCCCTTTACCCTTAATGGTTAAAATCCAAAACAAAGAATGCCATTAACTTTGCATTATTTTCTGCTATCGCGCAGTCTCTCAATAGTACCAAATGGCTTGGTTGGCTTTATACCGCACCTGCAGTGGGTGCTTTCCTGATAACCGTCTTTAGTGTAATACCTCATTATGTAATGAAAATTTTGATTAACTCTCCAATATAGACTAATATATACCCTATAGAGGAGATTTATTCAAAGTGAATATAGAGGCCTTCTTCTTCGAACATCCAGTATTTCGATTTGAAGAATTTAAAAATTGGAAGCATACTCAGGGCACAGAAACGCCTAGCGCTATTCATTCAGCCTTACGTTATTATCTAAAATCAGGACGGATTAAGCTTTTACGCCGTGAGCTTTATGGGGTTATCCCGCCAAATGAGTCTCTCGATACCATCACATATGATCCATATTTAATTGCAGCTAAAGCCACAAACGACAGCATTCTATCGCATCACACGTCCTTAGAAATTCACGGTGTTGCATATTCTTCCTTTGAGCAGTTTACATTTATATCTTCAAAAAAAGTTAAGCCTTTTGAAATGAATGGTCAATTGTATCGTCCCGTCGCTACGCCAATAGAGCTTAAAAATGAAAACTTAGAAAATTTTTCAGTGCAAATATTAAATCGACAAGGAGTCAATATAAAAATTACAAATCTAGCTCGCACCTATGTTGATGTAATCGATCGAGCTGATTTAAGTGGGGGTTGGGAAGAAGTATGCCGTTCTCTTGATAATATTGCTGTTTTAAATGTTAATGATGTTGTTAATTATTGTCTCACACTCAAGAATGCTAATTTAATTTCTAAGGTAGGCTTTTTTTTAGAGCAACGAGAAGGGCCTTTTAGTGTACCTTCAGAGAATATTATGCAGCTTAAAAAGCATATTTCAAATTCAGTGCAATACATGAGTGATCACAGCAAAGAACCTCATCGATTGATCAAACAGTGGAATTTAATGGTACCAACTAGTGTTTTGGATCGAACTTGGAATGAGCCGCAGTATGATGAATAAGGAAAGTTTATTAAAAGAAGCAAGAATTAAAAATTATAAACCAGAGAATTTAGAGAAAGTAAAAAAGCTACTCTTGATTCTTGAGCAGTTCATGTCATTGGAATACTTGCGTTCAAGATTGGTTCTAAAAGGTGGAACTGCGCTCAATTTATTTCATTTTGATCCTGTTCCTAGATTATCTGTGGATATTGATTTTAACTATATTGGAGATGCAGATCCTAACGTTATGAAGGAAGAACGTCCTCTTATCGAAAATGCAATTTCAAAGATTCTTATTCAAAATCAATTCAAAGAAGATCGCAAACCAAATAGCTATGCGGGAGGAAAGTCTAT
Organism: Uncultured Candidatus Berkiella sp.; assembly: GCA_964594635.1. Classification (GTDB taxonomy): domain Bacteria; phylum Pseudomonadota; class Gammaproteobacteria; order Berkiellales; family Berkiellaceae; genus Berkiella. The sequence goes on along the minus strand of CAZQMV010000004.1, from coordinate 40,452 downwards.
TTGGAGATATGATAGTGTATTAGGGCAAAAAGGTAATCTTGAAATTGATTTAAACTACATGTATCGAATTCCATTGTGGCCAATAAGTTATCTATCCCCTTTAATAGATTCAGATGGTTCGTTTAGCGTGCCCATTCTTGATATTCATGAGCTTGCAGCAGGAAAGTTAACGGCTTTATTTGCAAGAAATGTTAGTCGAGATTTATTTGATGCTCATCATTTATTAAAAAATTGTCAATTAAATCAGAGTCAATTGCGAACTTCATTTCTAATCTACATCAGTATGTCTAGTGTACCGCTTATTAATCTATCACCAACACAGGTGCACATGGACACGAAGGATATTAGGAATAAATTATTGCCAGTTTTGAACCAAACAAATATACCTAGAAAGCCCAAAGAAATAGAATTATGGGCTCAAAAACTTTTAATGGAATTACAAAGCAGATTGAACGTATTACTACCTTTGAAGGCAAAGGAAATCATATTTATAAATAAGATTAGAGAAGAAGGAATAATTGACCCAGAACTAATAACAACTGAAGAGAATTTATCCAAGATTATTGTTAATCACCCACTAATTAAGCGAAAAATATCCAAAGTTAAAATATAAGATATTACACATAACATTTGGATAATTGCTTCCTTATAGGGTAATTTTTAGTACTTTCGAGAGTTTAATTGAGAATGGATCTAAAGATAGAAGGTATTTGGAAATATGTCAAAAACGATTATTGTTAGGCATTTTTTTGCATTTATCAGCGCCCTAATTGGCTTTTATGTGATCTATCGGATCTCAAGTGCCTTATTTTTGCCCAAAATGAAATGGCTCACGCCATGGTTATATGTGCAGATATTGTGGGCAACAGATGATGCATTCTTTCGATTGTTAGTTATCATGAATTTTATAATCAAACCCCTGTTTATCTATTATTTAACGTGGGTTTTGTTAGGTGCGTGGTCTGCATGCAAAAAACAACCTTCGGCTAAAAAGTGACTGATCTGTTTAATTACCTGACGGTTATACATCATAAAAGAATGGCTGGCAGGTAACACAATATGATCGGTCATGCCGCTCAACTTTGTGCGCTCTATCGTGACTTTACCATCATTGCCAGAAGGTAAAATAAAATAACAAAACGGATCTATCGTGAAATTACCGGCAATGATCCCAAGCTGGTAGCGGCTAGGTAGCGTTTGAAGCGCAAGAGAAGATGCATGATGCGTGGTCATTTCTTTAAGAGAGGGTCCATAAAAAGCGTTAAACAATCGAAAGTCTTTAAAAAAATCTGCGACTTCTGAGCCTTGATTCGGCGGTCCTAACATGACGATTTTTTGGACATTATCAAGAGGCTCATTTTCAAGTATTGCCCTGACAACAAGACCTCCCATGGAATGCGTAACAAAATGCACGGTGTATTGTTCAAAGTCGGGGAAGGCAAGCACTTGTTGATGAACGCTTTTTGCAAGATTAGCAATGGTGCTGCTGCGAGAAGGATAGTGAATATTCATTACCGCATACTGTTGTTGTAATAACGTTTTTTCAATCGGTCGCATTGACAATGATGTTCTGCCAATGCCGTGTAATAAAATAACGAGGTCTTTTGTTTTAATCAAAAGGAATATTTCCTATAACGCTAAAATTTCAGCAACGGTAAGAGGTGGGTACCAATAATAGCCTTGACCATAATGAGCGCCACAAGCAATGATTTTATCGGCTTGAGATTTTGTTTCAACCCCCTCGACTACCACTTTGGCATGGAGTGTTTTGCCTATGGTTATCAATTGATCAAGTAAAGTTGACACAGGTCCCTCATTGGCTGACCAGTCAACAAAAGCTTTGTCAATTTTCACAATATCTGGGGTCAAGTCTTGTAAGTAGCGGATATTAGAAGCGCCACTTCCAAAATCATCGATACTTAAACGATGTCCAGCTGCTCTTAAGGTTTTAATATGTTTGCTGGCTTGTTGATTCAAGGCAACTCGTTCAGTTAATTCAATCATAATTTGTGAATGCGTAATATTCGAAGAGTGCATTGTTTGCCAAAGATATTCAATCATAGGCTCATCAATATCAGAAACTGACAAATTAATTGCCAGATAGGCGGTCGGAAATCTTGCTAAGAGCTGTGGATAATCACTTAAACAAAGAGAAATAACGCATTGCGTTAATTCTTTAATTAACTGATATTGTTCACTCAAGTCGACGATTCTTTCGGCAGTAATATCTTCACCCTGTATTGATTTCAAACGCACCAACGCCTCAAATCCAATAATTTGATTAGCGTCATGGATATTGACAAGTGGTTGATAGACCATTGTGACATGTCTATTTTTAATAGCGTTGGCAAGATCTTGTTCTGATATTTCTGGGTGCATTATCAGTGTTCTATGATTAAACGGGCTATTCCATTTAAGATCGGCCAAAAAACGATTTGCAAAACGTGTAGCACCTTGTGAGCCTTCAATGAACATCCCTTGCTGGCGCGGTAAATACTTGTATTTTATGAAGAAAATTCGGTATACTCGCCGATTATTCTGGAATATTTGGTGTTAGGCAAGTTATGCCCTTAGTGACCTTAAAAGATCTCTATTTTTCAGTTGGTGAGTTTCCATTACTCGATCATGTTAATTTCGATATTAACCCACAAGAGCGCATTGCGCTGATTGGCCGTAATGGTGAAGGCAAATCGACGCTTTTTAGGGTCCTAACACAAAAAATTGCAGCTGATGGTGGTCAAATCATTAAGCCTGCCTATTTGCGTATTGCGATGTTGGCCCAAGAACTGCCCGAATTAGAAGATATTACCGTTTATGAGGCAGTCTCAGAAGGATTGGCAGAGTTACGAGATATTTTAGTCGAATACCACCATCTGACCATGCAGCTTGATAACCATGATGACGCTTGGCTGAATAAACTCAATGAATTGCAGCATCAGATTGAGCAGCGTGGTGGCTGGATCATACAGCAACGCATTGAACGTGTGATTGAAGCGTTAGGATTACCAGCGGATAAAAAAATGTCTGAATTATCCGGTGGTTGGCGTCGTCGCGTTGCGTTAGGTGCTGCATTGGTTGAAGAGCCCGATATTTTATTACTAGATGAGCCTACCAACCATTTAGATCTCGATGCTATTTCATGGTTAGAAACCATGTTAAAACAATATCCTAAAACCATTATTTTTATTACCCATGATAGAGCTTTATTGCGTGCCGTCGCAACACGGATTGTAGAACTTGATCGCGGTAAATTAACCTCGTACCCAGCGGATTACGATAGTTATATTGCGCGTAAAGAAGCGGCAAGCATAGAAGAGCAACGACATAATGCATTATTCGATAAGAAATTATCAGAAGAAGAACAATGGTTAAGACAAGGGGTAAAGGCCAGACGCACCCGTAATGAAGGTCGTGTACGTGCGCTAAAAGCCTTGCGTGAGGAACGCACTAAACGCCGTGAACTGAAAGATAAGCCCGTGTTCTCAGTTAATGAATCCGCAGGCGCTGGCAAAACGGTCATCCAAGCGGAGAATATTTCTTTTGGTTATGAAGCGGGTGAATTATTAATTAAGGATTTTTCATTCACCGTGCAAAGAGGCGATAAAATCGCCATTGTTGGGCAAAATGGCGCTGGTAAAACCACATTGGTTAAATTGTTGCTCGGTTTATTAAAGCCAACACAAGGTTATATTAAGCACAGCCCAACCAATCAAATTGCTTTTTTTGATCAAACTCGCGATCGCTTACGTCCTGAAGAAACGGTGATGGGTAATGTCGCCGAAGGCGATGATTTTGTTGAGATTGATGGTAAAAAGCGTCACATTGTCGGTTACTTAGGTGATTTTCTTTTTTCTCCCAGTAAATGTCGTGCCCTCGTAAAAACGCTGTCAGGCGGTGAGCAGAATCGTTTGCTATTAGCCAAATTGTTTTCCAAGCCTGCTAATTTGCTAGTACTCGATGAGCCAACCAACGATTTAGATATTGAATCACTCGATGTTCTTGAAAATCTATTATTAAATTACCCTGGCACATTGATTATCATCAGTCATGATCGTGAATTCATCGATAATATCGCGACACACTGTATTGCCTTTACCGATAATGACATTACCATTAACGTGGGTGGTTATACGGATTTCTTGCAAAGAAAAACCCTTTCGCAAAAACCAGCTGTAAAAAAAGAAGAACGGGTGCAAAAGCCCAAAGAGTCTACAGATCAAAAAAAAACAAACAAGCTGAGCTACAATGAGCAGCGCGAATTAGAAAAGTTACCTTCTCTCATTGAAAAATGTGAGAAAGACATTGAAGCGTTGCAAGCAAAAATGTGCGAGCCTGGTTTTTATGATAAAGCAAAAGATGAAGTCCAAGCAGCTCATACCCAGTTAAGCGCCTTAGAAGCGGATCTTAAAAAGGCGTATGATCGTTGGCATGAACTAGATGCGTAACCACGCGTAGGGGCGGACCCTGAGGGGATCCCCACGAATATTGAAAGAAATACGTCGCATAGCGACAAATTGCTCTTCCCTTGTAAAGGGAAGAGGCGTGCTTTGCACGCACAGATGGATTTTCTCAAGATAAAATCTCTCTTGCGCTACGCGCCTCTCTCCTTTACAAGGAGAGATCTTTGGTTGCTACGCAACCAGTCATGTTTTTTGAATTATAATCATCTGATTTTACTCTATTTATTTTATAATTTTGTGGGGAGCCCCCAGGGGGCGGATCTCCGTGTCCGCCCGCCCACAGAAGGCCGGCGGCCCCTACAAAACCACCCTTGAATAAATATCCAGCCTTGCCATCTTTCTTTCCCACTTTTCAAATTCTTAACTATAGTTAGGTTGTAGGTCGCTACAATTTGAGTTTGAAAAGGAGAGGCATGATGAGTAAAGATAAAGGTCCCTCAACGACAGCAAACGATAAAGAATTCGCCGTCAAAATTTTCACCTCTGCACTAGAATATGATTACCAATATCCCTGGAAAGCACCTACGATCACGCGTTGGACGGGCTCTGGATTTGTGATTGATGGGCATAAAATCATTACCAATGCACATGTCGCAGGGGGCTCTATTTTTGTTGAAGTCGAATTGGCCAATGACTCGGTTAAATATCCGGCCGTTTTAAAAGCCGTTGGTGATGAATGTGATTTGGCAATGTTAGAAGTCAACGATCCGGAATTTTGGGAAAAAACCAAAGCATTGAAGATTGGTGATACGCCCAGACAAATGCAAAAAGTAGCCGTGCATGGTTTTCCTGTGGGAGGGGAAGGCTATTGTATCACCACCGGTAAAGTGTCACGAATTGAGACTGATTATTATGCTCATGGTGAACAAAGAATGCTCAGCACGCAGGTGAGCGCAGCGATTAATCCAGGTAATAGTGGTGGCGCTGTACTGAATAAGCAAAATCAGGTCGTCGGTGTTGTCCATCAAAGTCTTCGAGGTGGTCAAAATATTGGCTATATGATCCCTGCTGACATCTTAAAGCATTTTATTCACCAAGTGCGCACAAAAAATATGGGTTTTCCTTCTTTAAACTTAGAAACCCAAACGATGGAAAATCCTTTTTTACGAGAGAAATATGGCATGCAAGAACATCAACATGGCATATTGTTAAGAAGTATCCCGGCCCTTTCTTGTGCGAAAAATCACTTACAAGAAAATGATGTGATTTTGCAAATTAAGGGCATTCCAGTGAATAATGATGGTAGTGTTCGTATTAAAACACTGAAACATGTTGATTATCGCTATTTAATCAACAGCAGCAAAATGGGTGATAGAATTACTTTTAAAGTATTAAGAGCAGGCAAGGAAGTCAATGTTGGTTTTTCACTAACCGATACGTTCTCCAGCACGCATGCGATTATTTCAAGAGCGTTTGGACGGCAGCCGCCTTATTTTATTATCGCCGGTTCAATTGTGGTGCAGCCTGTCTCTAAAAATTTGCAAACAGATTGGTCACGAAGTTATACCAATCAAGCAAAAACAAATAAAACTGATCAAATATTGGTGATTAACTCCGTATTGAAAAACCAATATTCACACGGTTATGATGGTTTTGCTGGTGAAATTATAGATAAGATCAACGGTGTTGAAGTAAGTGATATGCGCGGGTTGATTGATGTCGTTGAAAATAATGAGGAAAAATGTCATTTTCTTGAGACACGCTCTGGCAAACAATTGGTGATCCCCAATCTATCCTATGGTGAAGCTGCTGAGTTATTAAGGATCTACAACATTGAACATCCTTGCTCGACTGATCTCAAAACAACGTCTGATGTGGATAATATCTTGGCAGCGTTAAACGAGCCCCATGCGCCTCTACAATTTACGACAGGTGTGAATGAGGAGAAACAAATGAGATTAACACCGCCATTGCTGACGAGTCATAAACGATCACTCAGTGTTGGTTTTTGAGTAAGAATGCGAAGAGTATGGACGTCAAGTCAAGACAGATAGCCTTTGCGAGAGGCTATCTGTTACGACTTTTTAGCGGGAAAGCATTTTGCTAAAAGCACTCCGCCTTCAAATAAGCCAAGTAGTGGAATGGCAAGGAGAATTTGTGAGACAACATCGGGCGGGGTGAGCAACATCCCGATGATAAAAGCGCCAACAATGATATAGGGTCGCTGCTTTTTGAGGCCTTCAATTGAAGTGATGCCGGTACGGATCAAAATAAAGGTAACAATCGGTACTTGAAATGATGCGCCAAAAGCAAAATAAAGCACTAACACAAAATCCATATAATGTGTCATATCGGTCATGACAGTGACTCCTTTGGGAGCCACCTGCATGAAAAATCCTAACGCCATGGGTAAAACAAAAAAATGCGCAAATAGCATGCCAATATAAAAAAGCAATGCACTCATAAACACAATCGGGAAAATCATGCGCTTTTCATTCGGATAGAGGCCAGGTGCCACAAAACGCCAAATTTGGTAGAGAATAAAAGGGATCAGTAATACCAAGCCTGTGAACAGCGCTAATTTAAGTGGAGCGGTAAATGGCGTTATCACTTCGGTGGCGATGAGCATGCCGCCACTGGGTAAGGATGCTAAGATGGGCTGTGCGAGCAGCGTGTATAATTCGCCACTGAAATAGATCAAGGGGACTAGAGAAATACCATAAGCTAAAAAGCAGCGGATCAACCGTTGCCGCAACTCAATCAGATGAGGCAAATACTTTTCCAGGTTATCCATTATGGCTCTTTTTTAGGTGATTTGCTCAGCTCTTCTTGGAATTCTTGTTTAATAGCAAGATAGGACTGTCTTGTTTTGCCAATATAACGGCCACACACCCTGGCCAACGCAGGTAAGCGCTCAGGGCCAAAGACCCACAATGCGACAATCAGAACAACGACTAATTCGCCAAAGCCAACTTGAAACATTATTGATCCAATGTCGATTTTTCAGTTCGGGTATTGGGTACTTTGGTTTCGCCTTCGATGCCTTGCATGCCCTTACGAAAACCTTTAATTGCTTTGCCGAGATCTTCGCCAAGCGTTGATAATTTTTTTGTGCCAAATAACAACACGGTGATTAAGAATATTAAAATTAATGAACCAGGACTTATCCCACCAATACCCATTTCTTACTCCTCATTATAACTTTGGTAAAACGCCACCACCCAACAGATGGATGTGTAAATGAAAAATTTCTTGGCCGCCGCTCGCGCCTGTGTTGATCACCGTTCGAAAGCCACTCAAGCCTTGTTCTTTCGCAAAATTATTCAGTGAGGTCATCATATAGCCTAACAAAGGGCTATGTTGTTCTTTCACATCGGCAAGGCTATCGATATGGATCTTTGGTATCACGAGCAGATGGACCCGAGCTTTAGGATGAATGTCTTTGATGACAAAGATCTGTTCATCTTCATAGATTTTATCCGTTGGAATTTTTCCATTTACCATTTGACAAAAAATACAGTCTGCCATATAACTTCCTTGAATAAATTGCGTTGCTACAGTTTAACTCAAAAAGTTTCTTGCATGCACTGCTTAAAAATCGGTGATATCAACGGGTTTACTTAAATAAGCAGAAGAATCCTAGGGCTGCGCCAATTCCTAATATCCAGATCTGATGCAAAGATAAGAAATGGGAGATGGATTCAAGTTGTGGATGTAACAAACCAATGACCAAGCATACACTCAAAAGTGATGCGCCCAGCAGTTTTAATCCCCAATGAGATTGCTTTTTTCGTTTATGTTCATGGCGATGCAAAGGAGAGTGTCGATAACTTAAATAATGGGTTTCGTTTTGCCAAAAACGCAAAATATCATAAACTGCTTCTGGCAATTCGGGCATTTTTGCACTCCACACGGGAAATTTATTCCGCAGCGTATAAAGCAAGGCCTTGGGACCAAAATGCTGGGCCATCCATTTTTCTAGGAAAGGTTTTGCCGTATGCCATAAATCCAGTTCAGGATAAAGCTGTCGCCCTAAGCCTTCAATGGTTAATAATGTTTTTTGCAATAAGACGAGCTGCGGCTGTACTTCCATTTCAAATTGACGAGCTGTTTGAAATAATCGCAATAAGGTTTGGCCAATTGAAATATCTTTTAAGGGACGTTCAAAAATCGGCTCACAAACGGTACGAATGGCCGATTCAAAAGACTCAATACGCGTATGAGGAGGTACCCAGCCCGATTGCACATGGAGTTCAGCAACGCGGCGATAATCGCGTTTAAAAAAGGCTAAAAAGTTTTCACCCAAATAACGTTGATCTTCTGGGCCGAGCGTTCCCATGATCCCAAAATCAACGGCAATATAACGCGGATTACTGGGATCTTCAGTTCCTACAAAAATATTACCAGGATGCATATCGGCATGAAAAAAACAGTCACGGAAAACCTGAGTAAAAAAGATCTCAACGCCTCGCTCTGCTAATCTTTTGAGATCAACATTTTTGGCATTGAGCGTTCTAATATCTGAGATAGGTACGCCATAAATTTGTTCGGTGACTAAAATATTTTTGCGTGAGTATTCCCAAAAAACTTGAGGCACATAAAGCATTTCGGAATCTGCAAAGTTTCGGCGCAATTGCGAAGCGTTAGCGGCTTCTCGCAAGAAATCTAACTCTTCGTATAAGGTACATTTTATTTCTTCTACCACTTCAACCGGATGGAAGCGCCTGGATTTAGGGATGGCGCGATAAATCATTTTGGCAAAAGTTTGTAACAATTGCACATCTTGATGGACTTCTTTTGTCACATTGGGTCGTAATACTTTGACCACGACTTTCGTTCCGTCATGTAAGACGGCAGGGTGAACCTGTGAAATAGAAGCGGATGCAAGCGGCGTAATATTGAATTCAGCAAAAATGGATTCAATAGGTTGCCCAAGACTTTGTTCAATGATTTTTTTGGCAAGCATGCCATCAAAAGGAGGGACATTATCTTGTAGTTTGGCGAGTTCGTTAGCGATGTCATCCGGTAGAACGTCGCGCCTTGTTGAGAGCAGCTGGCCAAATTTAACAAAGATCGGCCCCAACTCTTCTAACGCTAAGCGAATGGCTTCGCCCGTTGGCTGTTTGCGTGCCCGGAACCAGCGCCAAGGAAAGAAAATAATGAGAATTTTAAAAGGACTAAATAAAGGTGTTGCCCAGACAATGCGATCAAGCCCATGCTTTAGTAAAACAATATTGATATGAATGAGTCGCAACGTTTTGGTTAAAAAGCGCATTTATTTCCCTTTAACAGCATGAGCAACTAAGTGATCGATTTTCGCTTGAAGCCGTTCAACATCTAGCCGGACACTATCTACGTCTGTAAAAAATGCTTCAATTTCAAGTTTTGTCGGTAGTATCTTATTTTCATCTTGAAAATAAACGCCCAAGTCTTGTGCTCGTTGGGTGGCGGTATTTTTGATCCAATCTTTGCTCTGCGTGAATCCTTGACTTAAGCCCCTGGCAACGTCGCCACCCACCCATTTAGCAAGAGCCCCTTCAAAATCCAGATCTAGGAATCGCCAAGTGTCATAAAGGGCTTTCGCACATTCCAGATCGCCTCGAATGTGAAGTCCTTGTTGAACACGATTTTTGGTAAAGATCATACTAATGAAAGCGTTTAAGGGGCCAGAAAAAGTGGTGTCGCATTTTTCGTCGTTCAAAGGTGATACAACTTTCAGACCATCAGGATGAATTTGAAAATACATATTGGGAAAATGTTCAATCTGAAAGCAAACAATTTTACCTTCAAATGGTGCAAGGTGTTGATAAGCTTCTTTATCCAGATGGGTAATAACGGCGTTTAACAAGGGTAGTGTGCCTTGTGCAAAGCGGTTAAAGAGATCCATTAGTATTTTATTCCTTGATGAATTGCGACAATGCCGCCTGTTAAATTCGTATATTCGCAAGCTTCAAATCCTGACGACAACATCATGGCTTTGAGTGTTTCTTGGCAAGGGTGCATACGAATAGATTCTGCTAAATAGCGATAGCTATCCGCATCATTGGCAATCATTTTTCCTAAAAAAGGCAATACATGAAATGAGTAAGTATCATACCAGCTTGAAAGTAGTGCATTGGTTGGATGAGAGAATTCTAAAATAATTGCGCGACCACCTGGTTTTAACACACGGTAGATGCTCATCAGCGCTTGTTCTTTATGAGTCACATTGCGTAAGCCAAATCCCATGATGATTCGATCAAAGGTATTATCAGAAAAGGGTAAGAACTCGGCATTGGCTTGTGCCAAATGAATGTTTGATACCCTACCTTTATCGATTAATCGATTTTTAGCGACTGCTAACATATTATCATTAATGTCAGAGAGCGTGATTTGACCGCTTGTTACTTTGGGTGCGATAAGTAATGCTAAATCACCGCTACCACAGGCAAGATCGAGCACGTGGTGATTAGGGCGTACTTGTAAACGCGCTACGGCTTGATGCTTCCACAGCCTGTGAATGCCTAATGACATGAAATCATTCATGATGTCATAACGGCTGGCGACGGAGTCAAAGACGCCTGCGACGAGTTTTTGTTTCTCGTCGACGCGCACCTTTTTAAATCCAAAATCAATGGTATCTTGTTTCATAGTTTATAAAATAAAACGGCTTAAATCCTGATCTTCTACTAAGTTCGCTAATTGTTCATCGACATATTTTTTATCGATAACAAAGGTTTGGTTGTTCATTTCACTGGCATCAAATGAAATATTTTCTAACAAGCGCTCCAGTACTGTGTGTAAACGTCTTGCACCAATATTTTCGGTACGTTCATTCACTTGCCAAGCAAATTCAGCAATGCGTTCAATACCATCAGGCGTGAAATCCACCGTGACACCCTCGGTAGCCAGTAACGCTTTGTATTGTAACGTTAACGACGCATCAGGTTCGGTTAGGATGCGGGTAAAATCTTTTGCTTTCAGTGCATCTAGTTCTACACGAATAGGCAAGCGACCTTGAAGCTCAGGAATTAAATCTGAAGGTTTGGCTAAATGAAAGGCACCCGAAGCAATAAAAAGAATATGATCGGTTTTAACAATGCCGTATTTGGTTGAAACGGTGCAGCCTTCGACTAACGGTAACAGATCACGTTGTACACCTTCGCGCGAGACATCTGCACCGCTATGGGAGCTTCGTTGCGTGACTTTATCGATTTCATCAATAAATACGATGCCGTGTTGTTCCATGCGTTCAACGGAAGTGGTTTTGATCTCTTCTTCATTGATAAGCTTTGCCGCTTCTTCTTCTTGAAGTAATTTGCTTGCTTCTTTAATTTTAAGTTTGCGTGTTTTAGTGCGATTGGGTGTTAAATTTTGAAACATGCCCTGTAACTGGCTGGTCATTTCTTCCATACCAGGAGGTGCCATAATTTCGACACCAACGCTTGGCATGGCAATTTCGATTTCAATTTCCTGCTCATCTAAAATACCGCTTTGTAGCTTTTCACGAAAAGCACTTCGTGCCGCGCTATCATCGTTAATGCCTTCACCTCGAGGAGCGCCTGCAAAACCTGTGCGAGGTACTAGCACATCTAAGATCCGCTCAAATGCCGCATCGATCGCACGTTCGGTGACTTTAGTGAGCGCTTCTTCGCGGGTAATTTTAAAAGACATTTCAGCGAGATCACGAATGATCGACTCGACATCTCGGCCGACATAACCTACTTCAGTAAATTTAGTGGCTTCAACTTTGATAAAAGGCGCTTTAGCCAGTTTTGCTAAACGTCGTGCAATTTCGGTTTTGCCGACACCCGTTGGACCTATCATCAAAATATTTTTTGGTGTAATTTCATTACGTAATTCTTGCGATACTTGCATGCGTCGATAACGGTTGCGAAGGGCTATAGCAACCGCACGTTTTGCCGCAGCTTGTCCAATGATGTGTTTGTCGAGTTCGTGCACAATCTCGCGTGGGGTCATAACAGAAGTACTCATAATAACTGCTCGCAATTAAAGGTGAAGATTTAATTCTTCAATGGTGAGATGATTATTGGTATAGATACAAACGTCAGCAGCAATATTGAGTGATTTTTCAACAATTGCTCTTGCGTCTAAGGTTGTATTTTCATAAAGCGCGGTTGCAGCGGATTGGGCAAAAGGGCCACCAGAGCCGATCGCAATGATTCCTTTTTCAGGCTCTATCACATCGCCATTTCCTGAAATGATCAGCAAAGCGTCTTTATCAGCGACTGCCAGCATTGCTTCTAAGCGTCGCAACATGCGATCAGAGCGCCAATCTTTTGCTAATTCAACTGCAGCACGGGTTAAATGTCCTTGATACATTTCTAACTTGCGCTCAAAGCGTTCAAAGAGGGTGAAAGCATCGGCGGTACCGCCTGCAAAACCGGCTAAGACTTGGTTGTTATATAGACGACGAATTTTTTTGGCGTTTGCTTTTAAGATAGTATTGCCAAAAGAGACTTGGCCATCACCACCCAGTGCCACTTGGTTGCCTTTTCGAACAGCAACGATAGTCGTTCCTCTGAATTGTTCCAAGGTAAACTCCTTCGCTTTGCGAGTAAATAGCCTGACATTATACGCGCATTTTTAAGACCAGACCATGGAGAGCTTGGGTTTGTTGCAGTCGTTGTTGTAGTGCCAACGCTTGTGGTTTGTCAGTAAATGGACCAACATAGACACGATGCCAAGTGTCAGATGAGGTTTTTTGAAAAGTTTGCACGCTAGCTTCTATTCCGGCCAGCGCTAGCTGCGCTTTTAATTCTTCTGCTTGGGGTAACGTTCTAAAAGCACCGACTTGTACAATGAAAGTGTCTTTGATCACTTGTGGCGCATCTTTGATTGCTAAGTCTAGCGTCGGCGTCTTGGGAGCTTGTTCAATTGCTGCTGCCACCGTAGTGGTGGTGGTGGACGGCTGTACTTTGGCAGACTCTGGGATATCCATCGTCATATTGGGTAAAACGGTGTAAAAATCAAAACGATTGCTTTTTTCTTCTTGTGACTCAGCCCTGACTTGCTGTTTTTGAGTGCCATGTTCCCCAACTTCTTCAACAGAGATCAAAGCTGTTTGTGGTAAATGATGTTTAGCATTCAGTTTCCAATACACCATTGCAGCCAAGGTAAGTCCTAGCGTTAATCCAGCCATCATCCAAGCCCACATGGGGAGCAGTAAAGGGTTTGCCTTGGATACATGGTGCTGCGACTTTGTTGGAGTATCGCGCCTGCGTCGCTTAGCGTAGTCTTTTGTCATGATTGGCTTTTGCTCTTTTATTATCCATAAGATTGATTATAGGTTCCTGAAGCCAAATATTCTAAAACATTTCCAGCGGATCCACATCTAATGACCAACGAACCCGTTTTGCAAGTGTCGATTTCTCTAAGATAGATGTTGAATAACTTAAAACATGATGAAGCGGTTTACGATCAACGGCCTGGATCAGCAATTGATAGCGATAGTTTCCTTGGCGTCGGTACATAGGGGCAGGGACAGGGCCTAAGATTTGCACTTCTTTGAGATCAAGGGTTGCTAAGGTTTGCTGAACATGGGTTAAGAGCTGTTCAGGATGTGAAGGGTTGCTTGCGTGCGCGCGGATCAAAGCCAAATGTGCAAAGGGAGGTAATTTGCATTTTTGGCGCTCATCTAAGAGTGACTCTGCTAATTTTTGATAGTTTTGATTACGGATCTGCGTCAGTAGAGGGTGTTCGGGAAAGCAGGTTTGGATAACAACTTCCCCTGCTTCATGAACGCGTCCTGCACGCCCTGCGACTTGGATCAGCAGTTGTGCCATTCTTTCGACAGCGCGAAAGTCCGCACTGAATAATCCGCCATCGGCATCGATAATGGCCACAAGGGTCAAATGTGGAAAATGATGTCCCTTAGCCAGCATTTGGGTGCCAATTAATAAAGGGACTTGCTTATGGTGCGCTTGATGCAGCAGCGCTTCTAAGCTGCCCTTTTTGCGCGTTGCATCACTATCGATTCTCGCTATCTTGATATCACTAAAACGCTTAGCAAGGGTTTCTTCGATTTGCTCGGTGCCTTGCCCAATGGGATGCAGATCTTCGCTTTTGCAAGAAGGACAAGCTTTAACGACGGCAGATTGATAGGTGCAATGGTGGCAAACCAGAGCATTCTTGCGTTGATGGTAAGTTAAACGCGAATCGCATGACGGACACTCAGCCATCCAACCACAGCCGTAACAAAGATAAGTGGGCGCAAAGCCGCGACGATTAATAAATAACAGCACTTGCCCTTGTTGTTTAAGGTGGCTTTCAATCCGAGTGATTAATTGCGCGGACAACCCTCCCTCTAATTTATTATGGCGAATGTCTAAATGGGTGATAGTGGGAAGCTGAGCCTGTATTGCGCGATGGGTTAATGTCAGGTGTTGGTATTTTCCGACTTTTGCATTGAATAAACTTTCAAAAGCAGGCGTTGCCGATCCTAGCACAATAGGACAATGAGATAATTTAGCGCGCATGACTGCCATATCTCGCGCAGAATAACGAAATCCTTCTTGTTGCTTAAAAGAAGCATCATGCTCTTCATCGACAACAATCAAACCCAAACGGGTAAAAGGTAAGAAAATACTTGAGCGGGTGCCGATGACGATATTTGCTGCACCTTGTTGCACTTTTAACCAAGCGACAAAGCGTTCTTTAGGTGTCATACGCGAGTGATAACAAATCACGGCTTCACCGAACCTGGCAATAAAGCGTTCTTGGGTTTGTGGGGTGAGCGAAATTTCCGGCACTAAAATGAGAATTTGACGATTTGCCTTTGCGACCATTTGTGTTGCGCGTAAATAGATTTCTGTTTTTCCGCTACCTGTGATGCCTTCGAGTAGAAAAGCTTGAAATTGTTCTAAGTTATTAAGAATGGAATCTAAGGCCAGTTGTTGCTCTTCATTTAAAGTAAGCGTTGCAGGTGTTTCGATAGAAGGTGCGGTGACGGCAAGTGTCGGTATCGCTTTTCCTTGGCGCAATAAACTGGGGGCACCACAAAAAGCCACTTCTCCGATAGGATGATGATAATAGGCTGCCGTTTTTTCAATAAAGGTGCACAAGGCATCAGAGAATAAAGGTTCATTATCACAAACGCTTGCGATGGCTTTTAGTTGACTTGGCAATAAATCAGATCCATGAGTTTGACCTAAAATGATCCCTGCGAGGGTTTGCCGGCCAAAAGGTACCATGACTCGGGTGCCCCGTGTGAGGGGAATGGTCTGATTTTCCGGAGGCAGATAATCAAACAGGCGGCGAAGCGGAACATTCAGCGCTACCTGATAGATCATCGTTTCCGTTTTCATGAGTTAAACTTCCAACATTCTTTGTAATGTAGATTATCGCTTAAGCGTGCTGTCTTGCCTAGTCGTCAAAGTCTCGATAGGGGTTACGAGAATAGGAGGGGCAGATTTGGTGAGTGACTGACGTTCGTTATCGCTTAAGGGTACAAAGCTGGGTGGTATATGGGGAGTAGGATTAATGATCTCTTCAAGGTTGTGAAGCCGTTTTTTAAGGCTTTTTACTTTGCGGCGAAGTTTTTTATTCTCCTCTTTATTCACTTTAATATCACCATCAAGTGTTTCGCGTGTCTCTAATTCTTTGAACTTACTGTAACCTGCATAAGCAGAAATTGCCACCATAATAAAAAAAAGCACAGTCGAATTGAACAAAAATTCGGGCAATATTGCATTCAGCATGGGGGCGGTTGCTAATATAGTGAGCGCTGACAACAAGATAGGTGTGATTTGTACGGTTAAATGTAAAGTGGAAGTCGCAGTCGAAATAGCGAAAGAGGTTGTGACAAAACTATCTAATCGAGGTTGCAATTTCCGCCAACGATTTTGCAAAAAGAGTATGACGGAGTCAGAAAATCTTGTCGAATTCACCTTGAAGAATGCCCAACGTTTTTCAAGATTGTTGTTCATTTTTTCAATGGTATTAAAAAGACGATTTCTGATTAATTGTGAATGTATGGTGTAAAGCTGTTGTGCGTTGTGTGGAATATCCACCAGCATTTTCTGCTGGAGGATATTCCATTTAAGAGAGAGGCGCGAAATGAGATGATCTAGATTGTTATCAAACCGTTTTTGCGCTGCTAACCAGAAGTCTTGCATGTGTCAACTATTTTGTCTTAGTTGATTTATCAAATGCCGCTTGAAAGGCGAGTGCTAATGAACTTGCTTGTGGGGCAAGTTGAGGAACACGTACCTTTTGATTTCTGTTTGTGGATTGTTTCGGCGCTTGCTCAGTTGGCCTTTCTTCCAAGCGCATGGTTAAACTAATTCGCTTTCTATCTTTATCTACTTCAAGCACTTTAACTTTAACAATTTGGCCTGCCTTAACGACTTCGCGAGGATCTTTGACAAATTGATTTGATAAAGCAGAAATATGAACCAAACCATCTTGATGAACACCAATATCAACAAATGCACCAAAATTGGCAACGTTGGTAATAATCCCTTCTAAGATCATGCCGGGTTTCAAATCATCGAGTGTTTCAACACCTTCTTGGAATTGAGCTGTGCGAAAACTAGCGCGTGGATCGCGACCGGGCTTTTCTAATTCTTTTAAAATATCAACGACAGTAGGCAATCCGATTTTATCATTCACAAATTCTTTCGGATCCAAAGTATGCAAGAAACTGTTGTTGCCAATAATATCTTGAAGCCCACGGCCTGATTTTGACAGTATCGATTCGACTAAAGGGTAGGATTCAGGATGAACTGCTGAAGCATCAAGGGGATTGTCACCACCCATAATTTTTAAAAAGCCTGCGGCCTGCTCAAAGGCTTTATCACCCAAACGTGGCACCTTCTTTAGTTGATCGCGATTTTTAAAAGAACCTTTTTCATCACGAAATTGAATAATATTCGTTGCAATTTGCTGGTTGAGGCCGGCAACATGCGTTAGTAAAGGCAAGGAGGCTGTATTTAAATCAACACCCACCGCGTTCACAGCATCTTCAACCACCGCATCTAAGGTACGCGCTAATTTGGTTTGGTTAACATCGTGTTGATATTGACCCACGCCAATCGCTTTGGGATCAATTTTTACCAATTCAGCGAGTGGATCTTGAACGCGTCTTGCAATTGAAACTGCACCGCGCAAGGAAACATCGAGATCGGGAAATTCCTTCGCTGCAAGTTCTGATGCAGAGTAAACAGAGGCGCCAGCTTCAGAAGTGACGACTTTGGTAATTTTCTGATCAGGAAATAGTTTGCAATAATCTTCCACTAGCTTCTCGGTTTCACGCGAAGCAGTACCATTGCCAATGCTGACCAATTGCACTTGATATTGGGTGATCAGTTTATGCAAAGAAGCTAAAGATTCTTTCCATTGCTGACGAGGCATATGCGGATAGATGGTTTCCGTGGCGAGCAATTTACCCGTCTTATCGACGACTGCAACTTTAACGCCAGTACGAATGCCAGGATCTAAGCCAAGGACAGTTTGGGGGCCAGCAGGAGCTGCCATTAATAAATCATGTAAATTATGTTTGAAAACGCCAATGGCTTCTTCTTCAGCTTTTTCACGCAAAGTGGTTAATAATTCTGTTTCCAAATGGGTTTGAATTTTAACACGCCAGGTAAAACGCACGACTTCTAATAACCAGGTATCTGCATTGCGCCCTTTAGCCATGATCTGAAATTGATTAGCAACCATTTGCTGAGGTGCACAAATTGCGGTGGGATTTTCTAACTCTTCTGGTAATACTAATGCGAGCTGTAAAAACCCTTCACGCTTACCACGAAACATTGCCAAGGCACGATGTGAAGGCGTTTTTTTCCACGCTTCGCTGTGGGCAAAGTAATCGAGAAATTTTTGCGCGGTTGCTTCTTTGCCTTCAATCAGTTTGCTTTGCAATAACGCATGCTCTTCCATATAAGTACGACACTTACCAATCAATTCCGCATCATCGGCAAAACGTTCCATCAGAATATAGCGTGCCCCTTCGAGCGCTTCTTTACTATCTTTGACGCCTTTATCTGCATCGACATAAGGGAGAGCTGTTTCTTCGGGCGAGAGCGTTGGATCGTTAAATAAAGCGTCTGCCAAACCTTCAAGACCTGCTTCAATAGCAATTTGTCCTTTGGTGCGACGTTTAGGTTTATAGGGTCGATACAGATCTTCTAAACGCACTTTGCTATCGGCTTCTTGAATCAGCGCAGCAAGTTCTGGTGTGAGTTTATTTTGCTCAGTAATACTCTTTAAAATGGTATCACGACGATCTTCTAATTCACGTATGTAAAGCAAACGTTCTTGCAAATTACGCAGTTGCGTATCATCCAGACCGTTAGTCACCTCTTTTCGATATCTGGCGATAAAGGGTACGGTTGCTCCCTCATCCAAGAGTTGGATCGCTGCCTTCGCTTGGGCGGGGGCAACGGCTAATTCCTCGGCAATGCGTTTTGCAATATCTAGCATCGTATTATAATTCCTGGTAACAACTCATTTTGAACCGAGAGTATACTACGCATGGTAAAAAAGGGTAGACCATGCGATGACCTGCTTGACGATAATCTTTGTCAACATCTGAAGTTCACCTTGTGAAATTGTCAAAGACGGCGTGGTGTACACCACATTCTGGATAGGGCGGCACCAAATGCCTTCAATAACGCATTGTTCTTTAAACCAATTCATTTCTGATGGCGTTAACGCACGCGCTAATTCAATTGCCCCGATAGCACCTTTAATGCGAACGGCTGTCACACCAGGCACTTCTTGTAAGGCAGTAAATGCAGCGCAAAGTTGCTTTTCAATGGCCGCCACTTGAGATAAGCGTGGTTCATTTTCAAATAGATCAAGAGAAGCATTGGCAGCTGCACAACCAAGTGCATTCCCCATAAAAGTGGTCCCATGCATCAGCGCTTTGCCTTGTTCCTCACCTAAAAAAGCTTGATAAATAGATTGGTTGGCAATAGTTGCAGCCAGCGGTAAAGTGCCGCCAGTGAGTGCTTTGCCAAGGCAAATGATATCAGGGACAACATTGGCTTGAAGAATGGCAAACAAAGTGCCCGTACGCGCAAAACCGGTGAAGATCTCATCAACAATAACGAGGATTTGGTGTTGTTGGCAAAGTTCAATAATAGAACGCAATGTTTGCGGACTGTGCATTTTCATTCCAGATGCACCTTGCACTAAAGGCTCAATTAACACTCCAGCACATTCATGCGCATTTTCTTTCAACCATTGCTCAAATTGTTCTAATAAAGCATCGCTTGTGGGCAGTGGTTGGCAATGCTGAGTAGGTAATACACGATGAAAGAGTTGGTGCATGCCTTCAACAGGATCGCACACTGACATGGTAAAAAACGTATCACCATGATAGCCGTTCTGAAAACAAATAAAGCGATGTTTGTTAGGTTGATGGTGATTCATCCAAAATTGCAATGCCATTTTCATTGCAATTTCAACGGCGACTGATCCGGATTCACTAAAAAAAACGTGATCTAAAGTGCCAGGTAATAATGCAGCCAATCGATTGGCTAAACGTGTTACCTGAGGGTGAATTAATCCGCCCATCATCACATGCGGTAAAAGGGCAGCTTGATCTTGGATTGCTTTAACAATATGTGGATGATTATATCCATGACAAGCAGTCCACCAAGAGGCCACACCATCAATCAGTGTTTGGCCATTTTTTAGAATCAGTTTTGAGCCCTGCGTGCTTTGCACTTCAAAAGGTGCCAGAGTGGTTTGCATTTGCGCATAAGGAAGCCATACGGTAGCATTTGCATTCATGATACTATGTTGACCAAAATAAAAAGAGTAGAGTATGACAGGATTTTTTGTAACCGCAACTGGCACAGAAATAGGAAAAACATTCATTAGTCAAGCGCTGGTTCGTTATGCTAAAAGTCAAAAAATTCCGTTTTTTCCAAGCAAGCCGATTATTTCAGGCTGGTCAGATGAGATTGAACAAAGTGATACGGGTCTTCTATTAAAAGCAGCTGGGCTAGACATCAATGAAGCGAATATCGAGGCTGTGTCTCCCTGGCGTTTTACGTTGCCACTCACTCCAGATATGGCGGCAATTGCTGAGAATCGCGAGATTGATATTCAATCACTCATGCAATATTGCCGTGAGCAGAAGAGGTTTGCACAAAGTCAGGGGGCACAACATTTAATCGAAGGCGTTGGTGGCCTCATGTCGCCGATTAAAGGGCGCTTCACAAATCTAGAATGGATAAAAATCTTAAATTACCGCTGTATTGTTGTGACAGGCTCTTACCTAGGAGCGTTAAGTCACACACTCACTGCATTGAAAGTGTTAGAAAGTGAAGGCGTAGAAATAGCCGCTTTAGTCGTTAATGAGACGCCGCACAGTAAGGTGTCATTAGCTGATACGGTGGGCTATCTAAACGCTATGGTATCTTTTCCTGTCATCGATATTCCTTGGCAGCAAAATACGATTTCCTGTCATTATATCGCAGGGCTTTATCAGCGTTTGCTAAAAGAACAAGTCGCAATCGAATGTGCTTAATACTCAAAAATAAGTAGGACAAATCATTTTATTTCGCATAGAATGGGCCACTTTCGGTAACAAAGTATATCTCATATGCCTAACTCACATCCAAGTTGCCTAAGCCTGCGTGTCTTTCTGAACCTTGTGTTCGGCTTATTTCTCTGTGGATGGCTCACCAGCGCGTATAGCCACGGTTGTGGTTGTGCCAAGGCTGCGCTTTTTTACCGCCTCCAGCCGAGTATTGCCAATGATCTCAATGATGAAAAAACCGGTATTGCCGATCCTGCTTTAAACCAAGCAGCACAAACACTTTGGCAAGAAGTGATAGTCAATGGCTATGCAACACGCATTGGTAAAAGCGATAAAGAAGTTCGCACGCTTTTTAGCCCCATCCAATACCATATTGAACAAAAGATAGTTGACAGCATCGATAAGCGCGACGTAGCGGCTATTTTACCTTTATGGATTTTGCATACGCCGCAAATTCCGACCCCCTTAGTCACTGATGGTAAAATTGATAAATCTCTCGCTTCGCAAGAAGTGGCCAACGATAAAGATACAACTCGCTTAAACACAGCTTTCTTACGTGCTAAAACGCTACGTGATTATCTTGATAAAGGTGGCATCTTAGTCGTGGTCTATCAAGACACGCCCACCCATGATGGTGGTAGAACAAAAGCACAAAAGCGGTGTTATGACAAATTGAAAAAGCGCTACGCTTCACAAATTATCGATTTTCCAATCGCAAATTTCCCCAACACCTTGACGGGCACTACTTATCTTGTGCCACAAAAAGGAGGTGTTTTAGAGATGACTAATCGTGGTGCACAAATTCAGCATGACGGTAAAGACATCACTTGGGGGCTATGGCTGCAAGAGCGTGAGCATCCAAAGACTGCAGTGACAGCTGAGATCAAAACTTTATTTCAATTTTTGGAACAGGCTGGTTTGCAAGAAAAACTTAGCAGCCATGCAAAGCTTCATGGAAGAGCACCTGAGACGTTTTTTGCACTAGGTAAACATTACCAAGCGTAATGCTAATCTTTTGTTTGTTTTAGCGTTTAGCATTAATAGGTGAACTTATGTTAAATTTTGGTTGGTTAGCCCAAGCAAGCACAAGCAAGAATCCCATGTTACGTGGGTTATTGCCGAACCTTTACACGATTCTTGCCCTTCTTGTGATGTCAGCGGCGATTGCAGGTGGCCTGTGGATGTGGTCATTTGGCCTCGCATTCACAGCAGCATTTTTACCGCTTTATGCCAAAACCACTTTAGCTGTCATTGGTATGACAGCCGTCAACTTTTGGTTTAGCCGTGAAATGAATACATTCATGTTCTCAACCCGAGAAGTACGTGAAAATTTCAAATTTGATGAACATAACCCAACTGATCTTCGCAAGCTCGTCAATCAGGTTCGTTGTGAACTAAATGCGCATTTTAAAAAGGTTTACGGTGATGCGCATCAAGATATTCCGATGCCACGTTTGCTTACCTTTACCGATCACCATTTTAAAATTGTCACCGTGGAAGGGCGTAACCCCGGAAAAGCGGCGCTCTTATTTTCTTCAGGTGCTTTAAACTCTCATGATACGAACTTAAATCAACGCCATATGGCAGCCTTGGTTGCAATGGAAATGGTTAAAATTTACCACCGTCGCAGTATTAGCGGTACCATTGCTGGCATGGGCTTGGATTTAGTGAATACCTTAGAAAATGCTCGTTCCGCGAACCTCTTTTATCGAGTGATTGGTTTTCTGATTTGGCCATTACAGTTTTTCTTACTGTTACAGCGTGCGATTAAGCGTTCATATGAATATGATGCTGCATTAAAAGTTGTTGAAATGGGCCGTGGGATGGATCTGATTGATGCCATCGACTTTAAAGTATGCCCAGTATTATTTGATAAACCGACGTTTGCTCGCTTAGTTCAAGATCAAAATGCCAAGAAGCGTCCGCCTTACAATGGTTATTTTGCTTCCGTTGTTCGTTGGTTTACTGATTGGGCCGATAAGCAAGAATATGCGGGCGATGATAAAACCGGCTGGCGAGTGTTAAGCGCTTTGGATGCGTGTGTTCGTGAGTTGGGTTTTTATATTAATGAATTGTTTGATCCAAAACCCCGTAGCACGAATTTAAAATCGCCAATGCGCCAAGCATTGAAGGGTTATGAACAAGCTACCAGTCAAGCCGACATGGAAAAGCTTTATCAAAAAGACCGAGAAACCAACCGCAAGCTCTATGCCCAAGTTCCTGCGGCAGATCGTTATGAAGTGATTGGTCCGGATGGCAATGGTGTAGCAGAGCATACACACGACCACGACCATGACCACGCTCATGAGTTAAAAGAGCGTATTGAAAAGTTAGAAGCGACCATTGCTGAATTAACAGCGACTCGCGGTGCTAAAGGTAAAGCCAAACCAGGTGCGGCAATTACCCCTGGCCACAGCCATGGTACAAAAACAAAAGCGAAAGTCGATGCTCAACCTAAAACCAGTGCTCGCCACTCGCCACGTCACCACCACTAATATCATCTGACTTAGAGCCCCCTATTCTGCGGGGCTCTCTTTCTTACCACATTCATATTGTGTAAATTAATCACAATACCTTTATTGGCAGGTATTTAGGTTTTTATAAGCGAACGAAAGGTCAAATTTTCTGAAGTGAGCGTTGAATACCTAAATGCCTGTCAACTGTTCATAAATATTACTGCTATGGAGAAAGCAAAATGGCTGTTGTTGCCCCTTATGGAACGTGGGATTCACCGATCAGTGCACAAATGGCCTCAAGCGCCATTGTCGGTTTTCAAGATGTGGTCATCGATGGTGAGGATATCTATTGGTCAGAAATGCGTCCCAGTGAAGCTGGGCGCTATGTCATTGTCAAGCAAGATAAAGGGCAGCCTCAAGATATTTTACCTAAAGACTTTAATGCCAGAACCCGTGTGCATGAATATGGCGGGGCTGCATTTACGGTTGATAAAAGCATTGTGTATTTTGTAAATTTTGCCGATCAACGTCTTTATCGTATGAGAGTGGGGGAAACACCAGAAGCGATTACGCCAAGTGGTATTCGTTTTGCTGATTTCAAAATGACGCCTTATGGAATGGTTGCGATTGCAGAATCTCATTTAAAAAATACCCATGAGCCAGAAAACTTTTTAGCATTAATTGATATTAAGACAGGTGAAGTCAAAACCTTAGCACAGGGTTATGATTTTTATTCTTCTCCTGCACTGAATGCGGATTTTACCCAAATTGCTTGGATCAGCTGGAATCATCCTAACATGCCATGGGATAACACAGAACTTTGGCTAGCCGATATTTCAAAAGAAGGATTAACAGGGCAAAAAAGAATTGATGCAGATTTTCAAGAACAGGCCTTTTTTCAACCGCAATGGAACGCTAATAATGAGTTAATGGTTGTCAGTGATAAAAACAATTGGTGGAATTTGTATCAAGTACAAAATCAACAATTGAAATTATTGTTTACAGTTGAAAGCGAAATTGGTCGTCCATTATGGAATTTTGGCGCATCAACGTGGGGTTTTTATCAAGACGGCATTTTATGCACTTATTTCAGTGAAGGTAAAAATCGTTTATTTTTTTACAAAGGCGAAAAGCGCACAGCGCTTGATTTACCGTTTGCAAATTTCTCGCAATTGCGAATTCAGGGCGACACGGTTGCTTTTATTGGCGGCAATCCCTTAAAACCAACCGCTATGGTACGGCTGCAACAATTAAAAAAACCAGAGATACTTCGCGAAAATTCTCCATTTGTGATAGATATTGGGTATTTAAGTCAACCTGAACATATTAGCTATGAAAGTGCATCGGGTCGTTTGTCGCACGCTTATTATTATGCACCCCATAATCAAGATTTTGTTGATGAAAAACATTTGCCGCCATTGATTGTCAGAAGTCATGGTGGACCCACAGCCAATTGTGGTGCTGATTTTAATTTGGATATTCAGTATTGGACAAGTCGCGGTTTTGCTTTTGTTGATGTCAATTATGCAGGCAGCACAGGCTATGGACGCGCTTATCGTAAAAGCCTTGAAAATAATTGGGGTATTTATGATGTACAAGATTGTGAATATGCAGCGCGATTTTTGGCCAATAAAGACTTAGTTGATAAGAATAAGTTAGCCATTACGGGCGGCAGTGCAGGAGGCTATACCACATTAGCTGCCTTAACCTTTACCAAAACGTTCCAAGTCGGCGCGAGTCACTATGGCGTGAGTGATTGTGAGGCTCTCGCAAAGGACACCCATAAATTTGAGGCGCGTTATTTAGATCGATTAATTGGTCCGTATCCACAAGAACGGGAAATCTATTTAGAACGCTCACCTTTGTATCATGTTGACAAACTATCTTCTCCAGTCATTTTCTTTCAAGGAGATGAAGATAAAATCGTGCCGGTGGATCAAGCCCAAAAAATGTATGATGCTTTGCAAAAGAAAGGCATTTTAACGGAACTCTATATTTTTGAAGGTGAACAACATGGGTTTCGTAAGGCACAAAATCGGATTACAGTGTTAGAAAAAATGAGGGCGTTTTTCCTAAAAGCTTGGAGTTTGTAGATCTCACAAAGAAGCATGTTTTTGTAGGGGGCGGCCCCTACGAGAGTGTAGATATGTGATTCTCAAACACATATGATGATTATCAATAATGGGTGAAGCAAAGAGTAACAATGACAGATTTAGCAATTTGGACGAACTATGCTTATCAACTTGCCAAAACGGCCGGCGAGAAGATCTTAGAACACTACCAAAATGAAACGCGTCTTACCCCAAATTATAAAGTGGATCTTTCACCCATTACCCTGGCTGATCAAGAAGCGCATGACATCATTGCAACAGGGTTAGCAGATTTTGCTTTGGACTCACATGGCCCTGCCCCGTTGCTTTCAGAAGAGGGGCGGCAAATTCCTTTCTTAGAACGCCAACAGTGGTCTCGTTATTGGTGCGTTGATCCCTTAGATGGTACGAAAGAATTTTTGGTACGCAATGGTGAGTTTACCGTTAATATTGCACTGATTGTGAACCATCACCCCATTCTGGGTGTGGTCTATGTTCCGACAGAGCGCATTGGTTACCTTGCTTGGCAGGGAGGTGGTGCTTATGTCTGTGATCAAGATGGCAACAAGAGCCGAGTCATCACCAAAACGCCCCCGTTCGAACCACTACGTGTATTGGTGAGTCGACATCATGGTTTAGACTATCTGCAACCGTGGTTAGTGCGCCTTGGCCCAACAACATTGATTTCTCAAGGTAGCGCGTTAAAATTTTGTACCATTGCCAGTGGTCAAGCTGATCTCTTTTTGCGATTGAGTCCGACCTCTGAATGGGATAATGCTGCAGGTCAATGTATTCTCGAAGAGGCAGGTGGCGCAGTGATTTCCTTAGATGGCCAGCCTTTTACCTATAATCGCTCAGGCATCTTAGAGCAAAATCATTTTATCGCAGTAGGCGACAAAGCGCGGGCTTGGGAAAAATATTTACATCGCTAACGCCCTTCTTTTCACTCCCTTTTAGGGTACGGTTGACTAAATTAAAACACCTCAAAATCTGTGGATAACTATGTGGATGAATTGTTGCCCAAGTTTGGATTTCTTTGCCTACGATTTTTTTACTAGTTGGTCAAGCAGGTAATATCAATAAAAAATCATTAATAATCAATGTGTTACATAAGTCAAGATGGTGTGGGGAGAAAAAAAGTTTTTTTTTAAAATTTGGTTTTTTAACTAAAATACCTGTGCACAACTTTTCCCTTGATCCAAAAATTTTAAAAAAGTAAAGACTTGAAAGTTATTGAAAAGTTTGTCTAAGAAGGCAGCCAAGGTTATTCTCAAACTGAACATTCATTGATTGATGGAGCCGAAAATGACGCTAGATTTAGCTATCATGGGTGCCTACTTTGCATTGATCTTAGTGGTTGGTCTTTGGGTAAGTAAGTCGGTTAAGAATCTTGATGACTTTTCAACCGGAAATCGTAGCTACAGCGCTGCCGTTATTTTCGCAACGTTATCTTCTTCTTTTATAGGTGGTGGATTCACCAATGGTTTGGCTGAGAAAGTTTTTACCATGGGGCTTGTCTACGTAGTGGCTTTGTGGGGCTTTAGCGCCAAAGAGATTTTAGTCGCGACGGTCATAGCGCCACGGATGGCTCCCTTCAAAGAAGCTATTTCTGTTGGCGACATCATGGGGCAACTATATGGTCGATCTTGCAAAATCTTAACGGGGGTTGCCTCCGGGATCGTTTGTGCAGGTATTGCCGGGGCACAGTTTGCAGCCTTTGGTTATATTCTCAATGTGTTAACCGGTGCTGATGCTTCGATGGGTATTGTGATCGGAACCGTGATTGTTGTGATTTATGCAGCAATGGGTGGTATGAAATCGGTTGTTGCAAATGATGTCATTCATTTTTGTGTCTTGATTGTTGCCCTGCCACTCGTCTTATTTTTTGGATTAAAACAAGCAGGTGGTGTAACGGCGGTGATCAATGCGGTGCCAACTGATCATGTTTCCTTATTTGGATCATTGTCCGTTCTGGCGGTGATTGGGGTATTTTTAAACTTTTTCTTTGGCGAAACGCTGGTGCCGCCCTATGTGCAGCGTTTATTAATTGGGCGCAACTTTAAAGAAACGGCAAAAGGCACTTTATGGAGTGGTCTTTTATCGATCCCTTTCTTTTTATTAGTGGGTTTTGTTGGCTTAACCGCTCTGACCTTAAGTCCTAACTTGGATCCTAATTTAGCACTTCCTTACGTGATTAACACTGTGATGCCAGTGGGCTTAAAAGGATTAGCAATAGCAGGCATGATGGCGGTCGTGATGTCATCCGCCGATTCTTTTTTAAATGCGGCAGCCATTTCGATCACTCATGATGTGT
Organism: Uncultured Candidatus Berkiella sp.; assembly: GCA_964594635.1. GTDB lineage: Bacteria > Pseudomonadota > Gammaproteobacteria > Berkiellales > Berkiellaceae > Berkiella. The sequence goes on along the minus strand of CAZQMV010000004.1, from coordinate 12,694 downwards.
TAAAACCGTTATCTCGTACTCCATTGTCACCTAAGGTTGAACTATTCTGGTCGCGAATGGTGACCGTTATCGTCGGTGCAATGGGAGCCATGTTTGCGCTCACTACCAAAAGCGCACTCGATATCTTATTGGTTGCTTATAATTTTTGGACACCGTTTATATTGGTACCATTAGTTGCCGGTATTTTGGGAATTCGCGCATCCAGTAGAGCGTTTTGGTGGGGCTGTATCAGCGGCATCAGTGCAACCTGTTGGTGGTTGTTTGCGATGGGTGAGACAACGTTAAATGGGGCCATTATTGGCATTGCTGTGAATTTAGCGGTGTTTGTGACAGTGCATTTGCTAGACAGCAGAGTGGGAGTTATTGCTAACAAGGATCTCATTTAGTTAGATACTGATTCAATGTATCTAATTGAGCGAGAAAGAAATCGATGCCCCACAGTCTTAAACTTTCAATGTCATTTGGTTTAAGCAAGGGAGTTACGTCTTGTTTTACCGCTGCCCAATTGAGGGTTTCAATTTTGTTTTTTAGCGCTGAAATGATCCAGTTGTGGTTGACTGAAATATTCTCTCCTTGCCATGGACCTTGCTGTTTAAGCGCGTGACTTAATAAAGGTAAATTTATCGGCGTTTTATATGTTATATACCAAATAAAATCATACCAATCTCGGCCTTTATCATATTGTCGACATAATAATGCATGTAATTTCCCTGCAAATGAACTAGGCAAGTCCTTCGCTAAAATGCTAAATGGGAGGGGGAAAGTTAAAAATTTTATTTCAGTTTCAGCACCAAGTGGTGGGTTAGTATCAATTTCAAATTTAATTCGGATGCTTCTATCAGCCCTATTGAGAGGATATTGCAAGTTCAATAATTTGCCAATTGAATCAACTTTAATAAACTGCTTTTGAACTGTTTTATGAACTTCCTTTCGATCTGAAATTTCGATTTCATAACCAAATGCTTGAAATTCATTAGTCATATGTTGAAGATACTGACTTAACTGAAAGTTTGGGTTGGGTTTTATCAATGCAAAATCAAGATCTTCAGAAAATCGCTGCAAGTTATAAAGAACTCTTAAAGCAGTACCGCCATGGAATTCCGCTTCCTTAAAAAAATGTGCTTTTGATAATGCAAGCAATGCAATTTCTTGTGTTATTTCTTTTAGCGCATTTTGTTCATCAAGCTTTGTTTTACAATCATATTGCTTTAAGCGCTGCTGGATAATATCGATACTCATGACTGTAATAGCCTCCTCAAAAACTGTTGGATCCTTCGGCTTTGGTAATATTGATTCAATTGCTCGGCAAAATGGGGTGTTAATTTGGGAAGTAAAGCACTATCAAGTCGTAGACTCTCAAAGAAAGGCTCCATGTTATTCCAATTTTTTCTATAACAATAAATGTAATCGGTAATTGCTTTCCAGGGTGAGGCAACAAAAAAAGTACCATCAGCACTAGATTCGCGTGATACTCCGAGAAAAAAGTGTGCTTTTGGTAACGTATAGAAACTAAAGATCCCAAAGGAATTTTCTAGGGTTGATTTTCGTAGAAAAGTGACTGAAGTGGTCGTATAGATAGCTTCAGGAATAAGCCCATGAAAGGAAAGGGCAGATTCCAAGCTAATATAAGATGGCCAGCGAAGATAATGTGACAATTCAAATGGGTGCGGAAGCTTGGACTGAAGATAATTTCCTCGGTAATAAACCCCTTTCGTAAGATGGATAAGTGCTCCTTCTTTTAAAGCTCGTTTAATGAGTGCATACCGAGCATTACTCGTTAGTGGTAATAGCGTGCATAGATCATCATAGGTTAGATAATCTGAGGTATATTCTCGTAATTTCTTTTCGATAAGGCTACTCATATCTATATTTTAGCATCAAACTGTCAAAAAATGACAGTTTGATGCAGATATTAGGTACAAGGGAAGAAAAGTACTGAGTAGGTAACCAGCTTAGATCACAGGACTTAAAAACATCTGATAAAGATGCAACACAATTTCAATGCCGATCAGAATGATAATGTACCACTCTAAACGATGGCTTTGGTGTTGTTGCAAAACTTCTAATGACGTTTGTGCCGTATGCGAAATGAGTTCCAGTTTGCGTTCAAGACTGCTTTGACGTTCGATGATTTCGAGATCTTCAACCAGTTGAGCATGAAGCGGCTCAAGCTCACCGTGTTCCCACAGAATGAGTGGCTTTTCGGTCACTTCAATTTTGCCGACCATTTCTTGCGCCATCACCAAGCTTGCGCCAATATGCTTGAGCAAATCATTGGCTCGATACCCTAATTTACCGCGCTCTTTTAGGCTTTTCGCAATCGGTTCAATTTTATCAAAAATAGAGCCAATGCGATTTTCGTGATATTCAATGACAACACTTTTAGCGAGTGCATCCGCAATGATTTCTAAGTGCGCTTTGCTCACGCGCTTAATCGACACCTTATTCTTAACGATCCCTTCAGGTTGATCGGGTTGAATAATGACTGAAAACTGTTCCGTTTCGGGCGTTGAAATCAATTGCGTTGTAAAGCGTTGGCAACGCGTAATTAATTCTACCGTGGCAGAGGTTGTAGCATTAAAAAACACAATGGCACCAAAGGGGTAGATCAGTGCGACGCTTTGCTCTGCTAAGCGTATCAGCACCGATTCTTTGCGCGGTGAAGTACGGTTGGTGAGTGCTTTTAAATTGATTTCATTACCGATGAGCACCGCATTGACTTCACAGCTGCCAAGTTGGGCTAAGTTAGTCGATAACTCTTCTGGAATGGAGGATAAAATATCTAATGAGTGTGGTTCTTCTAGTTGCATATAATCTTAAAAATAAGGGAAAAATCGCATTTATTTTATCCCGCTTTCTAAGGAGAAGGCAAATCTGCCATATAGTTATGTGCCCAACAAGTGGAGGATCTACAAGCATTTGAACTTTTTGCGATTTCAGCACTCTATATTTAATAAGTGATAAAAAAGCTTAAACATAGGGGGAGGTATGCCTAGTTTAATTAACTTTTTAGAGAAGGTCGCTTTTCAAAATAAATTGATGATTGATCAGGGCAATCAAGGCGGGATGTATCGCACCCGATTTTATTTAGATCAGAAATTTGAAGGACGAGAAGAAAAAGGTATTACCACTGCTGAGGTGGGTGAAAGTGCCCAAAAATTTAGCACTGTTGCCAATGAAAAATATCAACAAGGTAAGATTACCTACCCGTATTCCAAAGAGAAGATAGCTGAAATTATCGAATTATTTAAAGAATTTGATAAAGACGTTAAAGGGGATCCTAATGGTTCAGCTGAAGAAAAAGAGCGAGCGAAAGAGTGGAAGGCTTTTTGGGACAGAGTCGCTGCTGAAAAGGGCATTACCGACCCTAAATTCTTAAGGCAAATGCAAGAAGATGTGTTGTCTTCTTATCGCTATAGGGCCTTCAGTTTAGCAAAAGTTGAACCGCGATTCGGGGATCCAGATGCACTAAAGGCTCATGAATCCATGACCGATATGTTAAAGACCATTGATAAATATTACTTGAAAGGGCGATTAGATAGCGGCGCTGAGCCGACGCTGGATTATATGTATGATAATATCGCAAAATCCTTTAGTGGCCATAATGATTCAGCGCGATTATATCAACAGTCTTTGATAACCTCGCTAAAAGGCGATGACAAGGATAAATCCATCAAAGATTTTGTGCTGCTGATTAGTGACAAGTCTAATAAAGTACTTAGAATTCCTAGCGTAAAAACAGCAATTTTTAATGATATTGTGAAAGATTTATCAGCGCCAGGTAATGAACAGGCTTTGCAAAATTTTGTAAAATTGTTACCTACTATTATAAAGAAAGTCCCTATAACTACAGAATTTTTAGCAGAGATCTCACCTGAAAACAAAGGAATCATTTTAAATCACAAATCAACCAATTATACGCGTTCACCACTACAAGCACTAAAAGATGGCTTCAAAGGGTTCCCAAAACAATTAGCGCAACTTTTCAATAAACCAGAGCGCACGCCGCTTGAAATTGCGAAACTCGGAGGTGACAAAGAGATAGTGTCCACGTTACAAAAGGCAGGCGAAACGAAAGCGAAGCAGGATACGACGATTGATCCTTCTTTAGTTGGTGAATTAGAAAAAACGTTAGATAAATCTCATGATCTCGATTCGCCACTTAAGAAATCGGGACATTCTCGACATCCTGTTATTACAAAATTCAAAAGTGTGCTCAAAGGGAGTAAAATTAGCGTTCCGAAAGTGGAAGATGTTAAGCCTTTCCAATCAGAATTAAATGAAATTGATAAACGTTTAAAAGAGATCGAAAGCAGCTATGATTTTCAAGCGCCTGAGCATACGGCCTCAAAAGTATTATCAACCAATGAGCGTAAACTACTGACCGATGTTAAAGCAGAGCTTTCTAAAGATCCTATGAATAAGGATGCAGTTGTCAAGATCATCGAAGAGGGCTTTAAAAAGTTTGCCGAAGAGAGTAAATATGACATCTTGCGAGGACTTCCATCCAAGACGAACCTCTTGTTGCGTGATCTTCAAGATAAGATAGAATCGCCCAGGGTCGGCATGAAAAGCGGTGGCAAGTAGTTAGCTTAATTGCTGTGTATTAGTCGACGAGAATTTGTGTTTAGAATATATTAGGTTGACGCAAGGACATTATCACCCCATGGATTGGCTCAACACGCTTATCGGTATTTTGGCTGGTATGATCATTATTATCCCGGCTTTTTTTGTTATAAAACGTTGGCAAAAAATAAGTATTGCTGTGCTGGCCGCTATGGGAGCCCTCGGCGTTGCCGAGATTTCTCGGCAGTATTTTTATCCCTACGTATTAGGTTGGCAGTTTGAAAGGCAGATATATAAAGTGCCGCTTTTTACTATGGTTGCCAAGCAGCATCCGGAGCAATACGCGTCTTTCATTAATCAGATCAAGCAGGGTATTTTGCACAAAGAGTCTGAAGCTCAATTGGCTGGATATTCGACACTCTTAATGGAACGCGTTTTTTATCAGCATTTACAAACTGCGCCAAATGAAGCAGTGATGCGTTATCTTGGAGCGATGTTAGAGCTTTATCGCTATTTACACACCCAAGATCCTCGCGCTGTATTGCGGATGGAATATGGCCAGTCTGCAAAAGGTGATTTTAGTGAAATTTGGGAACAACCTCATTTTAAAAAACTATTGGCTCAGTTATTAGAAGCCAAAAAACAGGTGATTGAAGCTTCCATTGCATCGCCTCAACCCATTCCATCGCAATCAGAGGCAGAGCCATTATTGCAAGCCCAGCTGCAAGAGATGTCACAAAAATACGGTGAACAGATGGTCAAAGAAATTTTCAATCGTCAACAAGGCGCGATTCCGGCCAATTTGATTGCGCCTTTGGTGATGGACTTTTACGCTAGAATGGGTGCACAAGGCAAAGAGAAAGCAGGCATCATGATGCGCTATATTGCCAGCCGAAAAGTCAAAGCGATGGAAGCACAAGAGGCGAAAAAGAAAGCGAAGGGGTGATGGGATGCCATGCGTAGCTCGAAAGTTGACCGGGTCAACTTGAAGAGCGAAGCATGGTGGCCGGAGCTGGAATCGAACCAGCGACACAAGGATTTTCAATCCTTTGCTCTACCGACTGAGCTATCCGGCCATCAATGAGGGCTCATTAAACGTGAAGTGACTTCGGGTGTCAAGGGTGTCTGAAAGTTGCAGTTTATTAACTAAATTAAATCAAGCAAAGATCCTGCATCTCGTCACTATTTGCCCTCTTTATTATTCAGAAGGTGGGGTAAAGCCTGCTGGTGTCGCACTGCCTTCTTCAAAGAAATACTTCTGCATCTCACCTTCAATAAAAGTGCGCGCCCTGGGATCTAACACATTCAATCGATTTTCATTGATCAACAAGGTTTGATGTTTTAACCAACCCTGCCATGCTTCCATGGAAACTTCATCATAGATCCGTTGACCTAAGGGGCCTGGGTAAGGTACGCGGTTTAATCCGGGTAATTCTTTATGTAACTTGGCGCAAAAAACAGTACGTGTCATTGGTTTACCTTATCGTCATTAATAATTTTTGTATAGGAGCTGGCAAGCCACGTTCGTCTAACGCTTTTTCATTTAACCAACGCAAGTGTTCTTTTTCTTTTTTTAACCGTGGGTTTTTGGAAAGTTTTAAACAGCGTGGTTCAATGCTTAAGTGATAGTGTGTGAAAGTATGCGAAATCGATGACAAACTAACCAGCGCGTTCTCAGGGCTTCCAAGATGCTTTTTTATCCAAGGCAGGATGTCACTCTCTGTTTTAAATTCTGGCAGACTCCAAAGGCCCGCCCAGATCCCTTTTAATGGGCGTTGTTCGAGCAAAAACTCGCCTTTTTGGTTTTGTGCACACAGCATATAAAGCTGTTTGCTTGGCAATTTTTTTCGCGGCTTTTTGCCAGGGCAAAGGCTTTGTTCATGATGCGCAAAAGCGACGCAATGCTTCTTTAATGGACATGCTTCACAGTTTGGTTTACTGCGGGTGCAACACGTTGCACCTAAATCCATTGTGGCTTGGGTGTAATCTGCGGCTTGAGTTTTGGGCGTATAATATTCTGCTAAATCCCAAAGTTTGTCATGAACGGCTTTTTCACCTGGCCAAGCTTTGATGCCGTGAAAACGGCATAATACTCTTTTGACATTGCCATCTAAAATGGGCGCACGCAAATTATAAGCTTGCGACAAAATAGCGCCTGCGGTTGATAAACCGATGCCTGGCAGCGTCGCAAGAGTTGGCACATCTTTGGGAAACTTACCCTTAAAATCTTGCATCACCATGCGAGCTGCTTTATGGAGATTGCGTGCTCTAGCGTAGTAACCCAAACCTGCCCAATGATTAAACACCAAATCCTGCGACGCATTTGCCAAAGTGGCTAAGTCAGGGAAGCTTTTCATAAAACGCGCAAAGTAAGGGATCACGGTTGCGACTTGTGTTTGTTGTAGCATGATCTCTGAAACCCAAACTCGATACACATCGAGTGGTTTTTTCCAAGGAAGATCGTGACGACCATGCTTGGCATACCATTTTAAAAGCGCGTTGGCGAACCAGTCGCGCTTAATGCTAGGAATTATCATGGTTTACTACTATTTGAAAAATTTTTTCAAACCTTTTTGTAATTTTTCTTCTAATTTCTTTTTAGCGGCATCTTCTAAGTTTTGCGGTGCGTCGGTGGAGGCATTAGGATCACCTTCTTTAGGAACACCTAATAGTTTACCGAGTTGCTTATTAAGCTCACCCTTCACTTGTTGTTCCATCAATTTTTTCAAATACACATCATAGTCGGGCTCAACTTTGGGGTGACTTAAGGGCCCTTTAATGCGGATAGCTAAAGGATAAGCTTTGGTATGTTCTTTGTTGTCCTGATATGCCTTTAATGCCTGAATTTTGTAAGCAATGGTTTGGCTATTTAAGTTAATGCTGCCTTCGCCTTTTGCCGTAAAATCAGCAGAGGTGATAGCAAGATCATTGTTGTCCATGACATTGTTATTAAACAACAAAGTCGCCACTAAGGTGCCAAATGAGGTGCGTTTACTATCTGTTTCTTTTGTTTCGATCTTTTTTAATAAAGCCTGTGCAAGGCTTAAATAGTATTTGACGTCAACACCTTCAATCACCCCATTAGCGATTTGCAATTTTAAGGTGCCATTTAAACCGGGCGTTTCATGATAGGTTAAATTGAAATCAATATTAGAAACACCACTGACGCGTGCTTCTTGTTTGAGATCTTTTAATAATGGTGCAAGAGATATTTGGGTTAACTTGCCAACAAGTGCAACGGGTGCCGAAGGATTTTGCAAATTCTTAACCACATTGGTCTGCAGTTTCCCTTGATAGAGATTAGCACTGAGATCGCGGAGCGTGAGGGTGTTGGCATCTTTTTTAACTTGTGTGCTGACATTTTCAAGCACAAGATCATGCGCCAGGACTTTTCCGATGGTCACACTGCCAGTAATCAGTTGTTGGGAAGCTTTTGGTTTAGTTGCCACTTGTTTAACTGGTACGATCTTCGCAACATCGCTTGTTGCAGCTTGCTTTGTTGCCACTTTGCTTGAGTCAGACAGTGCGTCCAGATCCAATTTATTCATATCGGCATGAAAAGTGATCGCTTGCTTTTCATCAAAAGGCACTTTGCAATGGCCTTTGAGTTCTAATTGCCCAGATTTAACCACGAGCTTATTGAAAGCAATAGACTCTGCAAAGTTGGCATTGATTTGCGTCGATACCGAACCTTTACGAAAAGCGGCAGGATTTTTTGGCATCTCGAAAGTAAAATCAGTTTGTAAATCCGCAAGCCATTTATCGTTCACTTCTTTAAAAATGCCTTCGAATTTCCCCTGACTTGAAAGATCATTCGTCTTAACGCTGATTTCCCCTTCAATAGGATAGCTTCCAGCAGCGGTGCCCTGACGGCCAACAAGCTGCAATTTCTCAATTTCAATCTTTTCGCCAGATTGTCTATCTTCAAATGTTGCTTTGGCATCGTTTAAAGAAAATTGTAATAAATCAAAGCGCAGTTTCTTAGATACTTGTGTGGATTTATCATTTTTCTGTACAGACGTTGATGAGTTGTCATTTTGTTTGTTTTTGACTTGCTTGGAATAATATTCCCAATTGGTGCTACCCTCTTTATTCTTAATGGCGTGAATTGTTAATCCTTTTACATCCAAACTTTCAATTTGCAAATGTTTTTGCAACAATTCATTCAAGGGCATTTTAAGACCCATCTCTTGGATTTCAATCATTTTCCCTTGACCAAAGGAAGAAGGTTGCGCCAAATCAACTTGATGAACTTTTAAACCCACCCAAGGAAAAACTTGCAGACTGATCTTGCCGTGAATTTCAAGCGGTAATCCGCTTTTAGAATTAATGTAAGTCGTGATTTCATTTTTAAAATGATTAGGATCAAAAAAGAAATAAGCCGCAATCGGCACAACAATGGCAAATCCCACTAACAATAAGAAAAAGGAAATGATGACGCGGAAAATTCGGGATATTGACATGATGTACCTCTGATAGGCTTTTCAAGTGGAGCGGGTGATGGGAATCGAACCCACGTCATTAGCTTGGGAAGCTAAGGTATTACCATTATACTACACCCGCTTTTTCTTTCTATTTTGTTTTTATACTTTGTTGGCAAATTCCAACGGCTGCAGTCATGTATTAGCATACACTCCTTTGCCATTGTAACTTGCCGCCGCGTATAAAAACAAAATAGTTCGAAAAAGTTTACTATTTGGTTTTATACGTTGTTGGCATCGCAAAATGACTCAGTCATGTATTAGCATACACTCCTTTGCCATTGTAACTTGCCGCCGCGTATAAAAACAAAATAGTTCGAAAAAGTTTACTATTTGGTTTTACACGTTGTTGGCATCGCAAAATGACTCAGTCGTGTATTATACATACACTCCATTCGTCATTGTGCTTGCCGCCTAGTCTAAAAGCAAAATAGTTCGATTAAACTTATTAAACTTTTAGACTTGGGTTTTCGTTGTTTATTAGCGAACGAAAGGTTGTCTGAGTGCCCAACGGGCGCGAGTTTCCTGAAGTGAGCGTTTAAACAACGGTAACCCAAGCGTAAATGTCCCGCCATTATGACAAAACGAACTGCGTGATACCAGTTGGAGCATTCTGGTTTTCGTTGTTTATTAGCGAACGAAAGGTTGTCTGAGTGCCCAACGGGCGCGA
>CAZQMV010000004.1:0-2877 GCA_964594635.1 Uncultured Candidatus Berkiella sp. | reverse complement strand
GTTTCCTGAAGTGAGCGTTTAAACAACGAAAACCCAAGCGTAAAATGGCGATTAGCATAAATTCAGCTCATCATTATCGCAAAATGGCTTGCTTGATACCAGTTGGTGAAATAGTATCGGTTTGCAGAAATATAGTGTTAGAGAACTAAGTGATTTAGATATATGACTACAGATACCCCCATCCACCGACCCATCCGCAGTTTTGTGGTACGCCAAGGGCGTATGACCCCCGCACAAAAAGAAGCCGTTTCAGCCGATTGGCCACTATACGGTTTACCCCTCCCCGAAAACGGTCAACCTTACGATTGGAATGCCGTCTTTGGCCGTGAAGCGAAAAGAGTGCTGGAGATTGGATTCGGTATGGGGGCCACTTTAGCGAAACTCGCAGCCGAAAATCCCCAAGCGGATTTTATTGGCGTAGAAGTGCATCCACCGGGTATTGGTCGGATGTTGGCACGCGCAAAGACTCTTGAATTAACCAATCTCAAAATCTTTGCCGTTGATGCACTGGATGTTTTAAACCTGGCTATCTCTGATGGCAGCCTTGATAGGGTGCTTTTGTTGTTCCCCGATCCTTGGCCCAAAAGCAAACATCACAAGCGCCGTATTGTCCAACCTGAATTTGTGGAACTGATCGCCAAGAAACTCAAAGCAGAAGGTTTTTTCCATCTTGCGACGGATTGGCAGCCCTATGCTGAACATATGATGACTGTTTTAGAGGCAAGCCCCTCTTTTACTAACTACTTTGGTGAAGCGCTTTATGCACCAATAGGTTTTGAGCGCCACACGACCAAGTTTGAAAAACGTGGTGAAAAACTGGGTCATGCCATCTGGGATCTGATTTTTCAGTTGAATCGCTAAGAAGCAGCCAAGCAAGCCCTCTCCTATAATATGAGTAAGGGATAGGAGAGAAGGCTGTGTTTGGCGTACAAGGTTTAACACCGGATATTTTTTTGGTTGTGGCTATTATCACCGTTACCATGGTGTTATTTGTCACAGAAATAGTACGTGTCGACGTGGTTGCTTGTTTAGTGCTCGTACTGCTTGGTCTCACCCGTTTAGTTCCCAGTGAATTGCTTTTTTCCGGCTTCTCAAGCGATGCCGTCATTGCGCTGATTGGTGTGATGATCATCAGTGCAGGACTTGAACGCAGTGGTGTTGTTGCCAAAATGGCTTACTACATTATGCGCTTAGGCGGTCAAAGTGAGAACCGTATTCGATTATATTTAATGGCTGTCAGTGGTTTTTGTGCCGGATTTTTACGTAGCGTCAGCACTGTTGCTTTATTATTGCCGATCATTACCCGTATTCGTCATGCCACCGGGATCCCAAAATCGCGCTTACTGTTACCGCTAAGTTTTTGTGCCATTTTGGGTAGTACCTTAACCATGTTAGGCACAGGGCCGCTGATTTTATTAAACAGCTTATTGATCAACAGCAACGGTCTTACTGATAAGACAGGTGCCAAAGCGCCGATGTTGGGTTTGTTTAGTGTATTTCCTATCGGCTTAGCGTTACTTGTTATGGGGATCCTCTATTTTGTGTTTTTAGGAAAATGGGTGATCCCAAAAGCGCCATTTGTGGCCGGTTCGCAAAGTAATGGTGGATCGCCTGATTACTTTAAAAGAATTTACGGCATAGGATCCGATTTTTGCGAATGTCGTGTGCCAGCTTCCAGTTCTTTAGTCGATAATACGTTGCGACAATGGGAATGGTTACTGCCGCCTTCTATTGCCATCATCGGCATCAAGATCGGTAACAATTTGCATATGCCGCCGCTTCGCAAGACTGAAATCAAAGCCAACAGCGTTTTGGCTATGTTTGGACCTAAAGAAGAAGTTGAAGAATTTGCTAAAAAGTATGGTTTACGGATGTCGCCATACCTAACTGCTTTTCCAGAGCACATTAGTTCACCGCATGCAGGATTATGCGAAGCAGTCGTTCCGCCAAGCTCTCAACTATTGGGTACTAATTTAAGCGATTTGCACATGCGTCGCGAGTACGGTATTCAGGTGTTAGCTGTGCATCGGGGCGATAAAGTACGTCGCGGTAAAAAAGAGATCGGAGGGTTAGCTTTACGATCGGGTGATACATTGGGCATGTTCTGTCAATGGAATGCTTTAGCCTCTTTACAAAAAAATCCTGACTTTGTGATTGTGACCTCAGATTATCCTCGCAAAAAAACCCACACGGATAAAATGTGGTTTGCCGTATTCTTTTTTATGCTAGCGATTGGTTTAATTATCTTTAGTGGCTTATCAGTGGCCATTGGTTTGTTAGTAGGCGCAGTGGGAATGATTTTCTCAGGGGTTATCAGTATTGATGATGCCTATGAAGCCGTCAGCTGGAAAACGGTTTTTTTATTAGCAGGTCTTATTCCACTGGGTATCGCGGTGCAAAATAGTGGTACATCGGATTGGATGGGTGCCTATATTTTAAAAGTCTTTGCCGGCTCACCCGAATGGTTGCTATTGCTAGTGTTGGGAGTCATCGCGTCGATTGGGAGTATTATTTTGTCGAATGTGGGGGCGACCATTGTATTGGTTCCCTTAGCCGTCCATTTAGCACAAATATTGGGTGATGATCCGCGCGCCTTTGCACTGATGGTTGCCATTGCAACGTCGAATTCCTTTATCGTGCCTACCCATCAAGCGAATGCGCTCATTAGCTTACCGGGTCAATATAAAATCATCGATTTTATTAAAGCTGGCGGGTTAATGTCATTTCTTTATTTAATCGTCGTGACGCTCATGATCAAATGGATGTTCTAATTCATACATGCTCTTTTGACTTCACTCTTTGTTGCAGCTGCATTCTGCGTTGCTCATTTACTAAAAGTAAACTCCGCTACTCGAATTTGCTGCGCCTCGATTGAAG
>CAZQMV010000003.1:0-292390 GCA_964594635.1 Uncultured Candidatus Berkiella sp. | reverse complement strand
CCTGGGGCTGTAGCCGGTCCCAAGGGTATGGCTGTTCGCCATTTAAAGTGGTACGCGAGCTGGGTTTAGAACGTCGTGAGACAGTTCGGTCCCTATCTGCCGTGGGCGTTGGAGAATTGAGAGGGGCTGCTCCTAGTACGAGAGGACCGGAGTGGACGAACCTCTGGTGTTCCGGTTGTGACGCCAGTCGCATTGCCGGGTAGCTATGTTCGGAAAAGATAACCGCTGAAAGCATCTAAGCGGGAAACTTGCCTCAAGATGAATTCTCCCGAGACCTTTAAGGTCTCCATAAGGTTTGTTGAAGACTACAACGTTGATAGGCACGGTGTGTAAGCGCTGCAAGGCGTTGAGCTAACGTGTACTAATTGACCGAGCGGCTTGATCATATAACGCCCAAGAAATTTGGGTGCGATATGAAGCAACAAACAAAAATTCTTAAACGATAACGCTTTTAAGAGAGCGGGTTATCGCGATTGTGTGAACCAAATTGTAAATAAAAACTAAGAAATTTCCTTAAAAAGGAAGACCGAATACGTCTGGTAGCAATAGCAAGTGGGAACCACCTGAAACCATTTCGAACTCAGTAGTGAAACGACTTAGCGCCGATGATAGTGTGGGAGATCCCATGTGAAAGTAGGACACTGCCAGGCTTTTAATTTTAACCCCTAACGGGAAACCGTTAGGGGTTTTTTTATGCCTAAATTTTGAAAATAACTAATCAACCTTAATCTCAAATCACAAATTTCGCTATTGCCTTTTGTATGTACACCTATGTATCTGGTCACTCTTTATTCCAGAACTGAACTAAACCAAATTTTGAATGGTCGGATTAAGTAGGCTGAACAATAAGAAATTTGAGTGGTCGGATAAGTAGGCTGAACAATAAGAAAGGTGTAGTTATGGCAATTAATGAGTGGGGTGAGACCGTAGATGATGATGACCTTGATAAAGATAACGATTCAGACAGCAATTCCGCAGATCTAGAAAATATAAAAAATGTAAAAGGCGCTTTTGCTAAAATATTGCGCGGCGAAAACAAATCCGAAAAAATCAAACCCCAGATGACGGCACCTTCTGCACAAAACGCGAATGATTTATCACCAGACGTTAAAGATTTTGTTATTACGATATTGGAAAAAGCGCAAATTAAAGGTTCATTCACTAAAAGTGGTAAATTAACTTTAGAATATAAAGTAGATAATTTAGCTGCACTACGGATAAATCGGGTTCTAGCGGAGTATGGTTTAAGTACTTCTAAGCTAAATGCTGAAAAAATAGTTCAGCTGATGAAGGACAATCAAGCGCAACAAGAATTTATTAAAAGAGTTACAGCAGCGCTAGCAGGTAGATCGTTGGATGAAGACGATGCATCAACACCAACGTCGATACTAGTTGATAATGCTTCTAAAGCAGCGGCTCCACCACCACCTCCTCCAGTTTCAGCAATTCCCAAAGCTGGATCGGGCAAGCTGCAAAGGGCTGTGCCTCCACCCTCTGATAATGCAAATTCTATTGCCAATATTTTGAGAAAAAGAAGAGAGGGTATCGCTGGAGATGATGATAGTGATTGGGATGAAGATAATGAAAAGAAGGACAAACCAGTAAAATCAACGTCAAAAGCAACTGATCCTGTTCAAAGCAAAGCAGACAAAGCTGCTGCAATTGCCGCGCTAACCCAATTACATACAAAAGGTTCCGATACGAGAAGCATGAAAGTAGAACTTAAGGAATCACAAAAGGAGCTTAAAAAATCCATTAAAATTGCTACGAAACAAGGCGATGACGAAGAGGTAGAGCGACAAAAAGCCGAATTGCAAAAAGTGAAAGAGCGGCAGGTGAGATTACAAAATGAAGCTGATCATCTTGCGCATCAGGAACATGACAGAAAAATATTAGGCGCCACGGTTCGAAATGATGCTGAAAGAATCAAGAAAAACATCAAGTCGCATCTAAAGGAATTGCGCGATATCGTGGGCAGATATAAAAATGCTCCTAGTGACGCCAGCCTTGAAGAAAAAGGCAATTCATTGATAAGTGAAATAGAAGGGTTACGATCACAGTTAGAACAGAAGTTCTTGTTACTGACTTCACCAGCGTCAAATAAAAGCGAAATCGCTGAAAAAATAAAGGATGATCTGCATTTAGATAAGTTGCAAGTGACGATCGCTGAGGGGCTAAGCGCTGCTAAACAGCAGATAAAAACAGTAAAAGAAGATAATGAACGTGCACTGAGCGCTGAACAAGAACGTCAAGAGCAAGCAAGAGCAGCACGCCAGGAAGCAGAGCTTAAACGGATAGAAGATGAAAAACAAAGACTTCTTCAAGAAGAAAAGCGCCAACGTGCCCACAAAGAAGCAAAAGATAAAACAGAACAAGAAGAAAAGGCACGTGCTGAAGAATTGAAATTGGTTAAAGCGCAAGAAGATGCATTAAAGGCTCAGAAAAAAGATCTTGAAAAGCAGGCTAAAGCTCTACAAAAAGTGGATTTTGGTTCTGCTAAAGAAGATCCTGCGAGTGCTGAATTGCGGCGTTTATCTGGCGAACACTCACGATTGGAAGATGAACGCGAGCGATTAAAAAAAGAAGACACCGCGCGCGAAAGCGAGAAAGCATCTCACCAGCGTGATCAATTAAAACTAGAAACAAAAACCCAGGAACTCGCACGTGCTGAGCAAGACAGAGCAAGGGCTGCACAGCAACGAGGACTAGAAGCTGAACGTAATAAAACATCAGAAAATACAGTATCTAAACCCATAAAAGACAACTTACTCACAAGTAATCGTGCTGCTAAAATACAAAAGGCGCGAGAAGAACAAGATAAAGATTTTGCGGATAAGTCTGAGATAAGACGTAAAGACAGAATGATGGGTTACCTCACTGATTTTGGTAATGATAAAGCATCCATTGAGTTAGTCTTATCTAACCGATACCAAGAAAAACGCACCGAGAGAAAGCTTAAGGGGCTCTTCCAAAGCATCCATTTGAAAACCGGAGGGCGTGTTAGTTCACACAAAAGAAATAAGCAAATAAGCGAATTAGCAACGGTTATTCAAAATTTGCAGAAGGAAACAGGGCTTTCGGCTGATGAGATGAATAATATTATGCGCGGCGCCTTACAAACTATCATGGATAATATTAAAGAAACAGAAAAGCGCAATCTCTTCACTTCTAGGCTATTTACCGAGTGCGAAGAACTGCAAAAGCACCTGCCGCATATTAAAGCTCCATTAGATGCCACGGCCAGTAAAGAGCTTTATGCGAGGTATACGCAAGGCGGAGCACAAGCAGTTAAAGGGTCTGAAAATGACAGCAATCGTCAAAACCGTTTGTAAGTGAAAGCGGGTATATGGATGTGATATTATCACGTCCATATACCATTTAATTGACTAAACAAACCATGCAAGTGGCTTACGATGTATTGCGCTTATTAAGCGATGGCAAATTTCATTCTGGGACTTTTCTGGCACAAAGCCTTAAGATCAGCCGTTCGAGTATTTGGAAGGGGATCCATTTTTTGCGTCAGTTAGGTGTGACGATCCAAGCCGTTCCTGGGCGTGGTTATCGTTGGTTTTCTCCTTGTGAACTGCTGAATCAAACGGCTATTTTATCGTTGCTCAACCCGCTTACAAAACAAACCATCTCTCGACTCGATGTGGTCAACGTGATTGCTTCTACGAATGACTACCTGTTATCGCGACTTGCGCATGGTATACCCCATGGCTCGGTCTGTGTGGCTGAGGCGCAAACTCAAGGAAAAGGGCGTATGGGGAAAGTTTGGCGCTCACCCTTTGGGGCTAATATTTATTTGTCATTGTATTGGCGATTTCCAAATCGATTACATGAACTTTCCGGTCTTAGCCTCGTGATTGGTTTGGCCATATTAGCAGTGTTAAAAGAAATTGGCCCTTTACCTTCTGAGGTGGGTATCAAATGGCCCAATGATATTTGGCATCATAATGCGAAGTTATGCGGTATTTTGGTCGAAAGTCAAAGTAATTCAACCCAAGCGAATACAACGGATGTGGTGTTGGGCATTGGTTTAAATTTAGCAATGCAAGAAGATCCGGTGTTAACGAACGATTGGACAGATCTTAAGCGTGTTTTAGGGTTTGTTCCTTCTCGCAACCAGATCATTGCCAAAATATTAAATAACCTTGTTTCCTATTTTGCTCGTTTTCAAGCAAAAGGATTTAGTGATTTTGCGGCAGAATGGGCAGAGCACGATTTACTTGTGAATAAGTCGGTGCTCCTCACCGCAGCGCAGAGTCAGCAAACGGGTATTGCAAAAGGTGTGAATGAAAGAGGTGAGTTGTGCGTCAAAATTGGTGAAACATTGAAGGCTGTTCGTTATGGCGAAGTCAGTGTTAAGCCAAATGATGCATAAATAATTGCGTCATGAGGAGTACCTCAGTAGAATGGCGGGGCTAACTCCCTATTGGGGTAATATTTGTTGATAGTTCGTTAGCTGGCGTAGCTCAGTTGGTAGAGCAGCTGATTTGTAATCAGCAGGCCACGGGTTCGATTCCTGTCGCCAGCACCAAAGAGTTAGGTTCGATTTATAGAGAATTATGCATTAAGAGGGCAGGCAAAGGTCTGCTACCTTGTTTTTATGTTGACAAGGACTTGACGCTTAAGGAAAATACGTCGTTCGTATTTTGGGAGGGGTTCCCGAGCGGTCAAAGGGAGCAGACTGTAAATCTGCCGGCTCAGCCTTCGAAGGTTCGAATCCTTCCCCCTCCACCAGAAAGAGCCAAACGCTGAAGTCCTGCGGAAGCGGAATAACGCGGGTGTAGTTAAATGGTAGAACCTCAGCCTTCCAAGCTGATGACGTGGGTTCGATTCCCATCACCCGCTCCAAGAGCTGGCGGTTGGCGACTAAGCCCACATAGCTCAGTGGTAGAGCACTTCCTTGGTAAGGAAGAGGTCACCGGTTCAATCCCGGTTGTGGGCTCCAAGACCAAAAGAATATCGGAATTTTTTACTATATCGCTGATTTGATTTTTAAGCGTAATTTTCAGGGGGCTAACCAAAATGGCTGAGTTTCAACGTAACAAGCCGCACATGAATGTCGGAACCATCGGTCACGTCGACCATGGTAAAACTTCATTGACAGCGGCAATCACTAAAGTACTTTCAAAGACAGGTGGTGCAGAGTTCATTGACTATGCGAACATTGACAAAGCCCCTGAAGAGCGTGAGCGTGGTATTACCATCTCAACCTCACACGTAGAATACGAATCAGCAAATCGTCACTACGCACACGTAGACTGCCCAGGCCACGCGGATTATGTGAAAAACATGATCACCGGTGCTGCTCAGATGGACGGTGCGATTTTAGTTGTATCTGCTGCAGACGGTCCTATGCCACAAACTCGTGAGCACATCTTGCTTGCAGGTCAGGTGGGTGTTCCTGCAATCATTGTCTTCTTGAACAAAGCAGACATGGTAGATGACGAAGAATTAATTGAATTGGTAGAAATGGAAGTAAGAGACCTGTTGAGCAGCTATGGCTTCCCAGGTGATGAAGTTCCTTTCGTTAAAGGTTCTGCCTTGAAAGCATTGGAAGGCGACGACAGCGAAATTGGCGAACCTGCCATTTTGAAGCTCGTGGCAGCAATGGATGAATATTTCGTTGTTCCAACCCGTGTTATTGACAAGCCTTTCTTGCTACCAGTGGAAGACGTGTTCTCCATTTCAGGTCGTGGTACGGTTGTGACCGGTCGTATTGAGCGCGGTATTATCGAAGTGGGTAAAGAAGTTGAAATTGTTGGTATTAAAGATACCGTCAAAACAACCGTTACCGGCGTTGAAATGTTCCGTAAGCTTTTGAAAGAAGGCCGTGCGGGTGAAAACGTAGGTGTACTCTTACGTGGTACTAAGCGTGAAGATGTTGAACGTGGTCAAGTATTGGCGGCTCCTGGCTCCATTACCCCACACAAAAAATTCGAAGCGGAAATTTACGTATTGTCTAAAGAAGAAGGTGGTCGTCATACCCCATTTATTACGGGTTACAAACCACAGTTCTACTTCAGAACCACTGACGTTACCGGCTCCATCGACTTACCAGAAGGTGTTGAGATGGTTATGCCAGGCGACAATACAAAGATTATCGGCACCTTGATTAACCCAATTGCAATGGAAGAAGGCTTGAAGTTTGCAATTCGTGAAGGTGGTCGTACCGTTGGTGCTGGTGTTGTCTCCAAGATTCTTGAGTGATAAATACCAGTAGTTTTTAAAGAACAACTCATGCATTTGCGCGAGTTGTTCTTTCTTTATAGGCCAGTAGCTCAATTGGCAGAGCGGCGGTCTCCAAAACCGCAGGTTGGGGGTTCGATTCCCTCCTGGCCTGCCAGTAAAGGGCAGTAGAGTACCATTAATGAACCAACAATCAGCAGCATCGCTAGGTGGTATGATGAACTCCTTCAAGTGGGCCATCGCTTTAACGCTCATCGCGTTAGGGATCTTTGGCAATTATCACTTTGCTGACCAATCTTTAACGGTGCGGGTGGCAGGCTTAAGCCTTGCTGCTGCGCTTGCTATAGTGATTGCGCTTCAGACAGATAAAGGTAAACGCTTATGGCGTTTTTCGCTGGACGCGCGCAATGAACTACGAAAAGTTGTTTGGCCTAGTCGTCAAGAAACCATGCAGACTACTGTGATGGTGCTTAGCGTTGTGGCAATTATTTCGCTAATTCTTTGGGGAGTTGACGTTGTCCTTCTCAGAGCAATAGCCTGGCTGACCGGTTACGGAGCGTCTTAAAGATGGAAACCGACCAAACCGAACACATATTGCGTTGGTACGTCGTACAAGCGTTAGTGGGTTATGAAAATCAAGTCGTAAAAAATTTACGAGAAACCATTCGCCTGAATAGTCTTGAAAAGCAATTTGGCGAAATCCTCGTTCCAACCGAAGAAGTGGTTGAAATTCGCGGTGGGCAAAAACGTAAAAGCGAACGCAAGTTTTTCCCCGGTTATGTATTAGTACAGATGGAATTAGATGATACCACGTGGCATTTGGTGCGACGCACCCCCCGTGTTTTAGGCTTCATTGGTGGCACCAGTGATAGGCCTGCTCCTATTTCCGATAAAGAAGCGAATGCCATTATTGAGCGTGTTAAAGAAGGCGCTGAAAAGCCAAAACCAAAAACACTGTTCGAACCTGGCGAAGTGGTTCGTGTTACCAGTGGGCCATTTGCTGACTTTAACGGCGCAGTAGAAGAAGTGAATTATGAAAAGAGCCGCTTAAGAGTTGCGGTTCTGATTTTCGGCCGTTCTACACCGGTCGAATTAGAATTTGGTCAAGTTGAAAAAACTTAACCAGTAGTTGTGTAAACAAATGGGGAGCTGACTACTCGTAAGAGCAAAAGCGCATGAACCCACATAAGGTAGAAGATAATGGCTAAGAAAATTACAGCTTATATTAAGCTGCAAGTAAAAGCCGGGGAAGCAAATCCTAGCCCCCCAGTTGGTCCAGCATTGGGTCAGCACGGCGTAAATATTATGGAATTTTGTAAAGCATTCAATGCGCAAACTTCCACCGCTTATGAAAAAGGTCTGCCATTACCGGTAATTATTACCGTGTACAGTGACAGAAGCTTTACCTTCATTATCAAAACACCACCTGCTTCATATTTAGTATTGAAAGCAGCGGGCGTGAAGAGCGGCAGCGGCAAGCCTAACACTGAAAAAGTGGGCAAAGTTAAACGCGCTCAGTTAATGGAAATTGCGACCACCAAAATGCCTGACTTAACAGCGGCAGATATGGAAGCAGCCATTCGCACAATCGCAGGCACAGCACGCAGCATGGGTATTGAGGTAGAAGGGTAATTGTCATGGCAAAAATTGCAAAAAGAATGTCAGCGATTGCTGAAAAAGTGACTGCCAATAAACCTTATGCTTTAGATGAAGCACTTTCGCTCGTCAAGCAGCTTTCCAGTGTGAAGTTTGTTGAAAGCGTTGATGTTGCGATTCAATTGGGTGTTGATCCTAAGAAATCTGATCAAGTGGTTCGTGGCGCGACTTTGTTACCAAACGGTACCGGTCGAGATATGCGCGTAGCGGTATTTGCACAAGGTGCAAATGCACAAGCTGCTAAAGATGCTGGCGCTGAATTCGTTGGTTTTGAAGATTTGGCAGAACAAATTAAAAAGATGGCTGATACCGGTAAATGGGAATTCGATGTTCTCATTGCAACCCCTGACGCAATGCGTTTAGTGGGTCAATTAGGTCGCGTATTAGGCCCGCGTGGTTTAATGCCTAACCCTAAAGTAGGTACAGTGACGACTGACGTTGCAAAAGCTGTTAAGAATGCGAAAGCAGGTCAGATATCTTTTCGTAGTGACAAAGGCGGTATTATCCATTGCACTATCGGTAAAGTGAATTTTGAAGTGAAAGCACTTCGTGAAAACCTTGAGAAGTTAGTGATGGATTTGCGTAGAGCAAAACCCAGTACTTCTAAAGGCGTTTACATGAGAAAGATCACCGTGACAACAACAATGGGCCCAGGCCTAGTTGTTGATCAAGGATCATTAAGTATTTAAAGAATTACCCTCAAACCAGTTGGGTTTTAGGCTAGGCGTCAAGTCTGTGAACAATAGGAGTGTACAATCAGTACATGACTGTTGTGAGAAGACGAAGACAACAAAGCATAAAAGCTAACTGGGAAGAGGGCGACTGTAGCAGTTTCTCCCCCGCCTTTTAGGGTGCGAGTGCAGTTACAGTGAACGTCGAAGACCGCAGGTGCCTAAAAAACTTAATCAACTCTTTCTATAAGAGTTAATCTGCGTAGGCGGGAGCAGTAATGTAACCGCAGTTAATAACCTTAAAAGGAGAGACAAAGTGGCGCTCAATCTTGAAAATAAAAAAGCGATTGTCGCCGAAGTCTCGAACGTAGCTAGCAATGCAATTTCACTCGTTGTGGCGGAATATCGTGGCCTAAGTGTGCCAGCGATGACCACCCTGCGATCAAATGCGCGCAAAAACGGCGTTTACTTGCGGGTGATTCGAAACACCTTAGCGCGTAAAGCGTTGGAAGGCACGGATTTTGAGTGCATGAGTGATGCTTTGGTAGGTCCGCTTGTATTTGGGTTTGCAAAAAACGAACCAGGTGCTGCTGCTAAATTGTTTAAAGAGTTTGCTAAGGGCAATGAACTGTTCAAAGTAAAAGCTTTATCGGTTGCAGGACAATATTACGATGCGAGCAAGTTAGACGCGGTGGCTTCATTGCCTAGCCGTTTAGAAGCGCTTAGCCAGTTGGCAGCGACTTTACTTGCACCCGCTACGAAATTGGTACGTACGATTGCAGAACCACACAGTGGTTTGGTCCGAGCTTTGGAAGATTATCGTCGCAAAAAAGCAGGCGAGTAACCTTATTGTTACATTCGTTTGATTGAATATTATACCGGGAGAAATAACCATGTCAGACAGCAAAATTCAAAAGATTTTTGATTCTATCGTTGAACTTTCCATTATGGAAGTTGTTGAACTTGTTAAAAAAATGGAAGACGAATTAGGTGTTTCAGCACAAGCTGCTGTCGCTGTAGCAGCTCCTGCTGCCGCTGCTGGCGCTGCTGCTGAAGAAAAGACCGAATTTGATGTTATCTTGAAAGCTTTTGGCGAAAAGAAAGTTGACGTCATTAAAGCGGTTCGTGCAATTACCAACTTAGGCTTGAAAGAAGCTAAAGCATTAGTTGAAAGCGCACCTGCTCCGGTTAAAGAAGCAGTTTCTAAAGCCGATGCAGACAAATTCAAGAAAGAACTTGAAGAATCCGGCGCAACGGTTGAAATCAAGTAATACTTGTTTTTGATTATTGTTTTGACTGGTGGGGGTAATACCCCCACCAGTTTTCGTCGTTTTTAGGTGATTATTAGCTGAGGACTCCCAATGGCATTATCCTATACCGAGAAAAAGCGACCGCGAGCTGATTTTGGCAAACGCCTGAATACTACGGAGAAGATTCCTCCCCTCCTTGATATACAGCTTATTTCTTACAAGCGTAATTTCTTGCAAGAAGACGTTGCGATTGAAAACCGTAAAGATATCGGGTTGCAAGCTGCGTTTAACTCCGTATTTCCAATTACCAGTTTTTCTGGAAATGCTCAGTTAGAGTTTGTTTGTTATCGTTTGGGAACACCTTCCTTTGATGTCAAGGAATGCCAACAACGCGGATTAACTTATGCAACACCATTGCGAGTACTTGTTCGTTTAGTGTTATTTGATAAAGAAGCTTCTGGTGATACCAAGAAAGTAAAAGACATTAGAGAACAAGAAGTTTACATGGGCGAAATTCCGCTCATGACCCCAAATGGTACTTTTGTTATCAATGGGACAGAACGCGTTATTGTTTCACAATTACACCGTTCACCCGGTGTGTTCTTTGATCACGACAAAGGTAAAACACATTCTTCGGGTAAATTGCTGTATTCAGCACGCATTATTCCTTACCGTGGCTCATGGTTAGATATCGAATTCGATCCTAAAGATGCGATTTTCGTTAGAATTGACCGCCGTCGTAAAATTCCAGCCACGATTTTGTTACGTGGTTTAGGCTATAGCACACAAGAAGTTTTAGAAATATTTTTTGAAGTGAATGAATATCAAATCGAAAAGGGCGAATTCATTCTGAATTTGATCCCTGCTCGTTTACGTGGTGAAACGGCCATGTTTGATATTCGCGACAAAAAAGGCAATGTGATTGTCGAAGAAGGTCGCCGAATTACCCCACGTCATATTCGTCAGATGGACGAAGGTGGTGTAAAGCAATTACGCACACCGCGCGAATACCTCTATGGCAAAGCGCTTGCTAAAGATGTCATTGATAAAGAAACAGGTGAAATTGTTGCTGCTGCGAACGCAGAAATCACACCAGAAGTGTTAGAAGCGTTGATCAAAGCGAACATTACTGAATTCTCGACACTGTACACAAATGATCTGGATCATGGTCCATACATTTCAGACACCTTGCGTATTGATCCAACCAAATCTCAGTTAGAAGCGTTGGTTGAAATTTATCGCATGATGCGCCCTGGCGAACCACCGACCAAGGAAGCTGCTGAAACGTTGTTTAATAATTTATTCTTTGCAGAAGATCGTTACGACCTCTCTGCTGTGGGCCGAATGAAGTTCAATCGCCGTGTTGGCCGTAAAGAAATTCTCGGTCCTGGCGTTTTGTCTAAAGATGACATTATTGCCGTTATTAAGACATTAATTGACATTCGTGATGGTCGCGGTGAAGTGGATGATATCGATCACCTCGGTAATCGACGTGTACGAAGCGTTGGTGAAATGGCTGAAAACCAATTCCGTGTGGGTTTAGTACGTGTTGAGCGTGCTGTAAAAGAGCGTTTAAGCGTTGCAGAATCTGATGGATTAATGCCACAAGATTTAATCAATGCGAAGCCTGTGTCTGCTGCGATCAAAGAATTCTTTGGTTCATCACAGTTGTCACAGTTCATGGATCAAAATAACCCGCTCTCAGAAGTCACGCACAAACGTCGTGTTTCTGCCTTAGGGCCCGGTGGTTTGACTCGTGAAAGAGCAGGCTTTGAAGTCCGCGACGTTCACCCGACTCACTACGGTCGTGTGTGCCCAATTGAAACGCCTGAAGGTCCAAACATTGGTTTGATCAACTCTTTGGCGGTTTACGCGCGTACTAATGAATATGGCTTTTTAGAAAGCCCTTATCGTAAAGTTGTGAACGGTAAAGTAACTGATGAAATTGAATTTTTATCAGCGATTGAAGAAGGCGATTACATCATTGCTCAGGCAAACGCTTCTTCTAACGAAAATCTCGAGTTGGTCGATGATTTAGTACCTTGCCGACACAAAAACGAGTTTACATTTACGACCAAAGAAAAAGTGCAATTTATGGATGTTTCACCTAAACAAATCGTTTCGGTGGCGGCATCTTTAATTCCGTTCTTAGAACATGACGATGCGAACCGCGCATTAATGGGTTCGAACATGCAACGTCAAGCGGTTCCAACCTTAAAATCGGAGAAGCCACTCGTTGGTACCGGAATGGAACGCACTGTGGCAACCGATTCAGGCGTGACCGTGGTGGCAAGACGGGGTGGCATAGTTGATTCTGTCGATGCAGGCCGTATCGTTATTCGTGTTAACGATGCTGAGACACTCGAAAATGAAACGGGTGTGGACATCTATAACTTAACGAAATATACCCGGTCTAACCAAAATACTTGTATTAATCAGCAACCGTTGATTAACCAAGGGGATAAGGTTTCCGCTGGCGACGTATTAGCCGATGGTCCTTCAACCGACATGGGCGAATTAGCATTAGGACAAAACCTCCTAGTCGCGTTCATGCCTTGGAATGGTTATAACTTCGAAGATTCGATCCTCAT
The DNA here is from genome assembly GCA_964594635.1 of Uncultured Candidatus Berkiella sp. Lineage (GTDB taxonomy): Bacteria > Pseudomonadota > Gammaproteobacteria > Berkiellales > Berkiellaceae > Berkiella. Next base: position 280,027 of record CAZQMV010000003.1, on the reverse strand, counting down.
CAGTGAACGCGTGGTGCAAGAAGACAGATTTACCACCATTCATATTGAAGAATTAACCTGTGTTGCGCGCGACACGAAATTAGGACCTGAAGAAATCACTTCTGATATTCCTAACGTCGGCGAAAGCGCACTGTCTAAACTTGACGAATCCGGCATTGTTTATATTGGTGCTGAAGTTGAAGCCGGTGACATTCTGGTTGGTAAAGTGACACCTAAGGGTGAAACACAGCTGACACCTGAAGAAAAGCTCTTAAGAGCTATCTTTGGTGAAAAAGCATCTGATGTGAAAGATACCTCGTTACGTGTTCCAACGGGTATGAATGGTACCGTGATTGACGTTCAAGTCTTTACTCGTGATGGCGTAGAAAAAGATGCTCGCGCCTTACAGATTGAAAAGACTGAATTTGAACGTATCAAGAAAGACTTAGAAGACGAATTCCGAATTCGTGAAGGTGATATTTATCAACGCGTCGAGAAGATGTTGATTGGCATGGCTGCTGAAGGTGGCCCACAAGGTCTCAAAGCTGGCGATAAAATCACTGATACTTACTTAGAAAAATTAGATCGTGAAAAATGGTTTGAGATCAGCTTAAAAGATGACAAAGCAAATCAAAAACTAGAAGCGGCTAATGAGCGTATTAAGAAATTACGTGAAGATTATGAGCAACGACGTGATGAGAAACGTGCGAAGTTACAACAAGGCGATGATTTAGCACCAGGCGTGTTAAAGATTGCGAAAGTGTACTTGGCCGTTAAACGTCGCATTCAGCCTGGCGATAAAATGGCGGGCCGTCATGGTAACAAAGGTGTAATTTCAAGCATTACGCCTATTGAAGACATGCCGTACTTAGAAGATGGTACACCGGTAGATATCGTATTGAATCCATTGGGTGTTCCTTCTCGTATGAACGTCGGACAGGTATTAGAGACTCACTTAGGCTGGGCAGCGAAAGGCCTTGGCTTGAAAATTGGCAAAATGCTAGATGAAAGAAGAGCGTTGGACGAAGTCCGTAAGTTCTTGCATTCCATCTATAGCATTGGCGGCCAACAGAAAATTGACTTCAAGCAATACAACGATGAAGAGTTGGTCGAAATGAGCACCAATTTACGTGCGGGTATTCCGATGGCGACACCTGTGTTTGATGGTGCGACTGAAGCTGAAATCAAGATGTTGTTAAAGATGGCTGATCTGCCTGAAAGTGGTCAAACCACTTTATATGATGGCCGCACAGGTGAATCATTCGATCGTCCAGTAACCGTGGGTTACATGTACATGCTGAAATTGAATCACTTAGTTGATGACAAGATGCATGCACGTTCGACCGGATCATACAGCTTGGTAACGCAACAACCATTGGGTGGTAAAGCACAATTTGGTGGTCAGCGTTTCGGGGAGATGGAAGTGTGGGCACTGGAAGCTTATGGTGCTGCTTACACCTTACAAGAAATGTTAACCGTTAAATCCGATGACGTAGCGGGCCGTACCAAGATGTATAAAAACATCGTGGATGGCGATCATCGTATGGAACCTGGCATGCCGGAATCTTTCAACGTATTAGTGAAAGAAATCCGTTCATTGGGTATCAACATGGAACTTGAACACGAGAATTAAAAGTGGCACCTGTTGAAGCCTAAGTACGCGTTTTAAAGAATTGCATCCATTGATAATGGAGAGAGAACCTTGAGAGATTTACTTTCTATCATACGCCAGCAAACGAAAGGTCATGATTTTGATAGGGTCGCGGTTGGCCTTGCGCCACCGGAATTGATCCTCTCTTGGTCTTATGGTGAGGTTAAAAAGCCTGAAACCATTAACTACCGGACTTTCAAACCTGAAAGAGATGGTTTGTTCTGCGCCAAAATATTTGGTCCAGTCAAAGATTACGAATGCTTATGTGGCAAATACAAACGCCTCAAGCATCGTGGTGTTATCTGTGAAAAATGTGGTGTGGAAGTTACCTTGGCGAAAGTGCGTCGTGAACGCATGGGCCATGTGGAGCTTGCAAGCCCTGTTGCACATATTTGGTTCTTAAAATCGTTACCTTCGCGTATCGGTTTATTACTCGATATGACGTTACGTGATATCGAACGTATTTTATACTTTGAAGCCTATGTTGTGATCGATCCAGGTATGACCCCGTTAGAAAAAGGGCAGCTTCTATCTGAAGAAGCGTATTTGGATGCGATTGAGCAATATGGCGATGAATTTGATGCTCGTATGGGTGCTGAAGCGGTTAAAGAGCTGCTCAAGCGTATCGATCTCAAACATGAAGCAGAAACCATTCGCGAAGAAATTCCGACCACCAATTCTGAGACCAAGTCGAAGAAATTGGCTAAGCGTCTTAAACTCGTGGAAGCTTTCTTGGATTCTGGCAATAAACCCGAATGGATGATCATGACGGTTCTGCCAGTACTGCCACCTGATTTACGGCCTTTAGTACCGCTTGATGGTGGTCGTTTTGCGACTTCTGACTTGAACGATTTGTATCGCCGAGTCATTAACCGTAACAACCGTTTGAAGCGCTTACTGGATTTGAATGCGCCTGACATTATCGTGCGCAATGAGAAGCGTATGTTGCAAGAAGCAGTTGATGCGCTCTTGGATAATGGTCGTCGTGGTAGAGCCATTACAGGCTCCAATAAACGTCCGCTGAAATCTTTAGCCGATATGATTAAGGGTAAACAAGGTCGTTTCCGTCAAAATCTCTTGGGTAAACGCGTCGACTACTCTGGCCGTTCGGTTATTGTTGTAGGCCCGACATTGCGTTTACATCAATGCGGTTTACCAAAGAAGATGGCATTAGAGCTCTTCAAACCGTTTATTTTTAGCAAGCTTGAATTGAGAGGTCTTGCGACCACCATTAAAGCTGCCAAGAAAATGGTAGAACGCGAAGGTCCTGAAGTTTGGGATATTTTGGAAGAAGTGATCCGCGAGCATCCTGTTTTATTAAACCGCGCGCCCACCTTGCACCGATTAGGTATTCAAGCGTTTGAGCCGGTCTTAATTGAAGGTAAAGCGATCCAATTGCATCCGTTAGTCTGTGCGGCATATAACGCCGACTTTGACGGTGACCAAATGGCTGTTCACGTTCCATTAACGATTGAAGCGCAATTAGAAGCGCGCGCGTTGATGATGTCGACCAATAACGTTTTATCACCTGCAAATGGCGAGCCAATCATTGTTCCTTCTCAAGACGTGGTATTAGGTCTTTACTATGTCACACGTGAAAAAGTGAACGCTAAAGGCGAAGGCATGGTATTTAGTGATGTTGCTGAAGTTCACCGTGCGTATTCAGCCAAAGCAGTGGATTTGCATGCGAAAATTCGTGTTCGTGTGGATGTTGAGAATAATCATGAAGGTGAAGGCCACGGCAAGCGACAACTCGTCGAGTCCACCGTGGGTCGTGCATTGCTGTCTGAATTATTACCCAAAGGCATGCCTTTCACACTTGTTAACCAAACATTAACGAAGAAAGCGATTTCTCGGTTGGTCAATCAGTGTTACCGCCAAGTAGGCTTAAAAGACACGGTTATCTTTGCTGACCAATTGATGTATTTCGGTTTCCGTTACGCCACCATTTCTGGTTGCTCTATCGGTATTGACGATTTAGTCATTCCTAACGCGAAAAGCGGTATCGTTAATCGCGCTGAAGATGAAGTAAAAGAAATTGAGTCACAATATAGCTCAGGTCTTGTGACCCATGGTGAACGTTACAATAAAGTTATCGATATTTGGTCTCGTGCAAACGATCAAGTGGCCAAAGCGATGATGGATCAAATTTCGACAGAGCAAGTTCTGAACGCCAAGGGAGAAGAAGTGACACAAGAGTCCTTCAACTCCGTTTACATGATGGCAGACTCTGGAGCGCGTGGTAGCCCTGCACAGATCAGACAGTTAGCCGGTATGCGAGGCTTGATGGCAAAACCAGACGGCTCCATTATTGAAACGCCAATTACCGCGAACTTCCGTGAAGGCTTGAACGTATTACAGTACTTTATTTCGACTCACGGTGCGCGTAAAGGTTTGGCTGATACCGCACTCAAAACCGCAAACTCCGGTTACTTGACGCGTCGTTTAGTCGACGTAGCGCAAGACGTTGTGATCACCGAACACGATTGTGGTGCAACCAATGGCTTGGTCATGATGCCGCATATTGAAGGGGGCGACGTCGTTGAACCCTTACGTGAGCGTGTATTAGGTCGAACCGTGATTTCAGCGGTCTTGAAACCCGGTAGCAATGACATTTTAGTTCCTTCTGGAACCGTGTTAGATGAAGCATGGGTAGAAACACTCGAAACCAATACCATTGATAAAGTTTTGGTGCGCTCACCGATTACCTGTGAATCTCGTCATGGTGTGTGCGCGATGTGTTATGGCCGTGATTTAGCGCGTGGCCACCTGGTGAACAGTGGTGAAGCTGTCGGGGTTATTGCAGCCCAGTCGATTGGTGAACCGGGTACTCAGTTAACCATGCGTACCTTCCATATCGGTGGTGCCGCTTCTAGAGCGACCGCTGAAAACAGTGTCATGATTAAAACCAAGGGTAGAATTAAGTTACATAACTTAAAGATTATCAAGAACGATAGCGGCAATTATGTGACTGTATCTCGTTCAGGTGAATTATCTGTTATGGACGAGCACAATCGTGATCGCGAACGGTATAAATTGCCTTATGGTGCAGTATTAACGGTTGGTGATGGCGACCAAGTCACCAGCGGTCAAACCGTTGCAAACTGGGATCCGCATACCCATCCGATTATTACTGAAGTGGCTGGTGTGATTAACTTCGTCGACATGGTCGACGGTGTGACCATGCATCGACAAACCGATGAATTAACCGGTTTATCCAGCATCGTGATTTCTGACGCTAAACAATATCGTTCAAGCTCAGGTAAAGAATTGCGTCCAATGTTAAAACTGGTTAACGAAAAAGGTGAAGATCTTTGCCTCGCAGGAACCAGCTTACCGGCGCATTACTTCTTGGGGGCGAATGCTATCGTCAGCGTAGAAGATGGTCAGCAAATTAAAGTGGGTGACGTATTAGCAAGGATCCCGCAGGAAACCTCTAAGACTCGCGATATTACCGGTGGTTTGCCACGAGTGGCCGATCTCTTTGAAGCACGCAAACCAAAAGAACCGGCTATTTTGGCTGAGATCTCCGGTATCGTGAGCTTCGGTAAAGAAACCAAAGGTAAGCGAAGACTGGTGATTACCTCGCAAGAAGGTGGCGAGTCACACGAAGAACTTATTCCAAAATGGCGTCATGTGGGCGTGTTTGAGGGTGAATACGTTGAGCGCGGTGAAGTGATTGCGGATGGCCCAGCCAATCCTCATGACATTTTACGCTTGCTAGGCGTTGGCGCTTTAGCAAACTACATCGTCAACGAAGTACAAGATGTTTACCGCTTACAAGGCGTTAACATCAATGATAAGCACATCGAAGTCATTGTTCGTCAAATGCTTCGTAAAGTGGTTATTAGCGATGCGGGCGATACACGCTTCTTGAAAGGCGAGCAAATGGAAGTTTATCGTGTGAACGATATGAACAAAGAGATGGTTGCTAAGAACAAGATTGTGGCACGTATTGAACCCATGTTGTTAGGTATCACTAAGGCGTCATTAGCGACAGAATCGTTTATTTCAGCGGCTTCTTTCCAAGAAACCACCCGCGTTCTTACCGAAGCGGCAGTCAGTGGCAAAAAAGATGAGTTGCGCGGACTGAAAGAAAACGTTATTGTTGGCCGACTTATTCCTGCAGGTACTGGGTTAGCTAGCCATCTGCAGCGTCGTAAGGCGCAAGCTGCACTGTTACGTGGTTCACGTGATGGACAAAAGAGCGCAGTAACGGCGAGTGAAGTAGAACACGCACTGAGCGAGATGCTAAATTCATCTGCGTCTTAGTCGAATGACTGATAAATAAAACAATGGACCCCATACTTTATATAAAGCGGTGGTCCTAAAAAAGATGGAAGCAACTTTACAAGGTAATCCCGTGTAGAGTTGACTTACCATCTAAATGCATTTAGCATCACGCTTCACAAATAGGTGAAGCGGGATGCTTTTGACCTTTTTGTTTGAATAAATTGCAATTTTAATTGAGGAGTGTCACGCGCGTTATGGCAACCGTGAATCAGCTGGTCCGTAAAGGACGTCGCTCAGTCAAAAGAAAATCTAAAAGCCCGGCATTAATGTCATGTCCACTTCGTCGTGGCGTGTGCACCAGGGTTTACACAGTAACACCGAAAAAACCTAACTCGGCGTTGCGTAAAGTGTGCCGTGTGAAGTTGACCAATGGCTATGAAGTAACCGTTTATATCGGCGGTGAAGGCCACAACTTACAAGAACACTCTGTCGTGCTGATCCGTGGTGGTCGTGTAAAAGATTTACCAGGTGTGAGATATCACGTAGTACGCGGTAGTTTAGATACTGCAGGTGTGAATAATCGTAAGCAAGGTCGCTCGAAGTACGGTACGAAGCGTCCTAAACAAGCTGCATAGTTCATAACTTGGTTGTAGGAAAATAAGATCATGCCAAGAAGAAGAGTTGTTACCAAACGAAAAACATTGCCGGATCCAGTTTACGGAAGTGAATTAGCTGCAAAATTTATTAACCATCTTATGTCTGATGGTAAAAAGTCTATTGCAGAAAAGAGCTTATATGGCGCTTTAGAAATCATTCGTGAACGCGCTGGGAAGGATAAAGATCCTCTCGAGCTTTTCAAACGTGCAGTTGAAAACGTTCGCCCGACGGTTGAAGTGAAATCTCGTCGTGTGGGTGGTGCTACCTACCAAATTCCAGTTGAAGTACGTCCTTCACGTAGCACAGCATTAGCAATGCGTTGGATTGTTGATTTCGCACGTAAGCGTGGCGAAAAAGGTATGACAGCACGTCTTGCAGCTGAAATTTTAGACGCAGCTGATGAAGAAGGCGGCGGCCGAGGCAAAGGCGGCGCGGTGAAGAAGCGAGAAGATACACACCGTATGGCTGAAGCGAACAAAGCATTTTCACATTTTCGTTGGTAGATAAGCCTTAGGAGCAAAAACGTGGCGCGTAAAACACCTTTACAACACGTTCGAAATATCGGGATTATGGCACATATTGATGCCGGTAAAACCACGACGACAGAGCGAGTTCTGTTTTATACAGGCGTGTCCCATAAAATTGGTGAAGTGCATGATGGCGCTGCTGTCATGGATTACATGGAACAAGAGCAAGAGCGCGGTATTACCATTACTTCTGCAGCAACCACATGCTTCTGGAAGGGGATGGCACAAAACTTTCCTGAACATCGCATTAACATTATTGATACCCCAGGTCACGTTGACTTTACCATCGAAGTAGAACGCTCATTACGCGTACTCGATGGCGCTTGTGGTGTATTCTGTGCGGTTGGTGGTGTTGAGCCACAATCCGAAACGGTTTGGCGTCAAGCGAATAAATACAAAGTACCCCGCATTGCGTTCGTTAACAAAATGGACCGTGCAGGCGCAGACTTCTTGCGTGTTGTAAAACAAATGCGTGAACGTTTGGGCGCAAATGCTGTTCCAATTCAAATGAATATCGGCGCTGAAGAAAATTTTGAAGGCGTTGTCGATCTTGTCAAAATGAAAGCCATTATTTGGGATGATAAAACCGAAGGCATGCGTTTTGAAGAGCGTGACATTCCTGACAATATTAAAGCAAAATGCCAAGAATACCATGACAGCATGGTTGAAGCGGCTGCAGAAGCATCTGAAGAGCTCATGGAAAAATACCTCGAGCAAGGCAGCCTAACGAATGAAGAAATTCATCAAGGTCTTCGTATGCGCACCATCGCTAACGAAATTGTGCCTGTATTATGCGGTTCTGCATTTAAAAACAAAGGCGTTCAAGCGATGCTTGATGCAGTTATTCATTACTTGCCTTCGCCAACTGATATTCCAGATGTTGTCGGTACGGTTGATGAAGCTTCAGATAAGCATATTACCCGTGCTCCTTCTGATGACGCCCCTTTTGCTGCCTATGCGTTCAAAATTATTAACGATCCATTCGTTGGAACTTTAACCTTCTTCCGTGTGTACTCAGGTACCTTAGAAGCGGGCACTACGGTGTTGAACTCATTAAAAGACAAAAAAGAACGCTTTGGTCGTATTCTTCAGATGCATGCGAATTCACGTGAAGAAATCAAAGAAGTTCGAGCTGGTGATATTGCGGCTGTGGTTGGTTTGAAACATACCACCACTGGCGATACGTTAACTGATCCAGAAAATATCATCGTTTTAGAAAAGATGATTTTCCCTGAGCCTGTTATCTCGGTTGCGATTGAACCTAAGACCAAAGCAGACCAAGAAAAAATGGGTATCGCTTTGGGTCGTTTAGCCAAAGAAGATCCTTCCATGAGAGTGTTTACTGATGAAGAATCAGGACAAACCATCTTGGCAGGTCAAGGCGAATTACACTTAGAAATTCTTGTTGACCGATTGAAGCGTGAATTTTCTGTTGAAGCAAACGTGGGTAACCCACAGGTTGCTTACCGTGAAAGTATCACTGCGAAAGTGGAACAAGAAGGTAAATTCATTCGTCAGTCAGGTGGTCGTGGTCAATATGGTCACGTTTGGATCCGCTTGGAGCCAAATGAGCCAGGTAAAGGTTATGAATTTATCGACGAAATTAAAGGCGGCGCTATACCTAAGGAATATATTCCTGCGGTTGGCAAAGGTATTGTTGAGCAAATGCAAAATGGTGTCTTGGCCGGTTACCCTGTTGTTGACGTAAAAGCCTATCTTTTTGATGGTTCTTACCATGATGTCGACTCCAGTGAAATGGCGTTCAAGATTGCAGGTTCGATGGCCTTTAAAGAAGGTGCATTGAAAGCGAAGCCAAAACTACTTGAACCGATTATGAAAGTAGAAGTGGTAACACCAGAAGAATACATGGGCGACGTGATGGGTGACCTTAACCGCCGCCGTGGTGTACTACAAGGCATGGACGATACCCCATCAGGTAAGTCTGTTTCTGCAATGGTTCCTTTGTCTGAAATGTTTGGTTATGCAACAGCGTTGCGATCGATGTCGCAAGGTCGAGCAACCTACTCCATGGAATTTGAAAAATACATGGAAGCACCAGCAAACATTACCGAACAAGTGATTAGTAAGCAGCGTGGTTAAGTAGCAATCTGCTGCCAGGAGAGAGAGTGATGAAAGGCCAAATCATAAGAATTCGTTTAAAAGCATTCGATCACAAATTGATCGATAAATCAGCGAAAGAGATTGTGGAAACAGCAAAACGCACTGGTGCTCAAGTAAGGGGCCCAGTTCCAATGCCAACCCACATTGAAAAGTACACGATTTTGATCTCACCGCATATTGATAGTAATGCGCGTGATCAATACGAAATTCGTACTCATAATCGCTTGGTTATCATTGTAGAGCCTACTGATAAAACAGTTGATGCCCTCATGAAACTCGATTTAGCAGCTGGCGTCGATGTACAAATCGCTGTTAGCTAGTATTTGAATTTAAAGAAGCAGTTTTTACAAAATTAAATCCGGTACAACTGGCTTGTACGGCGGAGGGAAAAATGGCAATAGGTTTGGTTGGTAGAAAAGTAGGCATGACTCGGGTATTCACCGAGACAGGCAATTCAATTCCAGTAACAGTGGTTGAAGTGTTACCTAATCGCATTACGCAATTGAAAACCGAAGAAAAAGAAGGTTTTCGTGCGGTGCAAATCACCACTGGCGCTAAAAAAGCGCAGCGCGTTAATAAACCCGAAGCAGGACACTTTGCGAAAGCAGGTGTTGAAGCGGGTCGTGGTTTATGGGAATTCCCCTTGAACGCCGACGAAGGTAAAGATTTTAAAGTGGGCCAAGACTTAACGGTTGAGATGTTCCAAACGGGACAACACGTTGATGTGATTGGTACGACTAAAGGTAAAGGTTTTGCTGGTACGGTTAAACGTCACCATTTCAGAACACAAGATGCAACACATGGTAACTCACGTTCACATCGTGTTCCTGGTTCTATTGGTCAAAACCAAACCCCAGGTCGTGTATTCAAAGGTAAAAAAATGTGTGGTCATATGGGCGATGTGCGCCGTACTGCTCAATATTTAGAAGTAGTGCGTGTTGATGCTGAGCGTCATTTAATTTTGATTCGTGGAGCGGTACCCGGAAGTCCAGGCGGCGATGTTATCATCAAGCCAACGGTTAAAGTCCAAGTCAACCGCGCAGAAACTGCTTAAGGAGGGTGCGAATGAAACTTGCTTTAGCCAAGCCCGCAGGTGGCACAAATAGTATCGACGTTTCTGAAGTTACCTTTGGCCGAGAGTTTAATGAACCCCTCGTGCACCAAGTGGTAGTTGCTTTGATGGCCGGCGCACGCGCAGGAACCAAAAAGCAAAAAACCAGAGCGGAAGTAAGAGGCGGTGGCGCGAAGCCATGGCGTCAAAAAGGCACTGGCCGTGCGCGTGCTGGTACCATTAGAAGTCCGTTATGGCGTAAGGGTGGCGTTATTTTCGCTGCAACCCCACGCGACCATAGCCAGAAAGTAAATAAGAAAATGTATCGTGGCGCCATGTGTTCTGTGCTTTCAGAATTAGTTCGTCAAGATAGATTAATGGCGGTTAATGAATTTAAAGTTGCAGAGCCAAAGACCAAAGTACTGCTTGAAAAGCTGAAAGAACTGAAATTAGACCGTGTACTGATCGTTGTTGATAAATTAGATGAAAATCTCTACTTATCTTCACGTAACGTACCCAGCATTGCAGTTAAAGAAGTAAGTGGTGTTAACCCTGTTCAGCTCTTGAAGTATGACAATGTGCTGATGACGGTCGATGCAATTAGAAAGCTTGAAGAGGTGCTAGGATGAGTGGAAAGCAACCAATCGATGCCTTATCAAAGGTACTAATAGCGCCTTTAGTTTCTGAAAAAGCGAGCCGATCCGGTGAGCGTGAGAACTCTGTTTCCTTTTGGGTAAATCCAAAATCCAGTAAACATGAGATCAAACAAGCGGTCGAGCAGTTTTTTCCAAATGTAAAGGTAGAGTCGGTTCGGACACTTGTTAAGGGACGTGCATTTGTACGTTTCGGCCAAGTTGAAGGTCGTACCAAGAAAATGAAAAAAGCCTACGTCAAATTAGCGCAAGGCACACAGATCAACTTTGCAGAGTTTGAGTAATAAGGTGTTATATGGCCATTATTGAGTTAAAGCCAACTTCACCAGGTCAACGTTTTAAAATTAAGATTAAAACGGAAGGCTTGCATAAAGGGCGCCCCGTCAAAGCATTGACGAAAAAGAAGAATCGTACCAACGGTCGAAATGACATTGGTCGAGTGACTGTTGATCACCGCGGTGGTGGTCATCGTCGTCGTTTACGCGTAATCGATTTTAAACGCGATAAAGATAATATTCCGGCACGCGTTGAGCGTATTGAATACGATCCTAACCGTAGTGCAAACATTGCATTATTGGTTTATGCAGATGGTGAGCGTCGCTACATCGTCGCGCCTAAAGGCCTAGCGGCTGGTGCGAAGGTTGAGTCCGGTCCCGATGTCGCCATTATTGTTGGTAACTGTTTGCCAATTACCAATATCCCTGTCGGTGCGACAATTCATTGTGTTGAATTGAAGCCTGGCAAAGGTGCGCAAATGGTACGTAGTGCAGGTGGTTATGCTCAATTACTCGCACGTGAAGGCACTTATGCAACCATTCGTTTACGAAGTGGCGAAATGCGTAAAGTATTAGCGACCTGTCGTGCAACGATTGGTGAAGTTGGTAATGGCGAACATAACTTGCGCGTTATCGGTAAAGCGGGCGCGGTGCGCTGGCTTGGTATCAGACCTACTGTACGTGGTGTTGCGAAGAACCCAGTTGACCATCCGTTGGGTGGTGGTGAAGGTCGCACATCTGGTGGTCGTCCGCCCTGTAACAAGAACGGTAAGCCGGAAGGTAAGAAGACACGTAACCGTAGAAAGGTTTCCAGTCGATTTATTGTCCGTCGTCGTGGGCAGAAGAAGGGTGAAAGGGGTTAAACAATGGCACGTTCATTAAAAAAAGGGCCATATTGCAGCCCAAAATTAATAAAGAAAGTCTCTAAAACCCGCAATGATGCAGGTGGTAGAGGCCGAATCGTCGTCCAAACATGGTCACGCCGTAGCACTATCGTTCCTGAATTTGTAGGGGCAACAATGATGGTACATAATGGCAAAATTTTTGTACCAGTCTTGGTGAATGAAAACATGGTCGGCCATAAGCTAGGTGAATTCGCGGCTACGAGAACGTTTCGTGGTCATTCGGGCGATAAGAAAACCACCTCCGGCAAAGATAAAAAGTAGGGGGTTAGAAAATGGAAGTATCCGCAGTATTAAGAAATGCTGGTTCATCACCGCAAAAAGCTCGATTAGTTGCCAATGAAATTCGTGGACTTGGCGTCGAAAAAGCAGTTGAACTGTTAAACTTTGCTCGTAAGAAATCTGCAAAGTTAATTAAGAAATTATTAGAATCCGCGATTGCGAATGCTGAGCATAATCAAGGCGCAGATATTGATGAATTAAAAGTTTCGACTATCACCATTGATGAAGCAACCTCCTTAAAAAGATTTAAGGCGCGTGCAAAAGGTCGTGGTAATCGCATCGTTAAACGCCGATGTCACATCAAAATTGTGGTATCAGATATTCACAGTAAAGAGAGGGCGTAATGGGACAAAAAGTTCATCCAACAGGCATACGCTTGGGCATTATTGAGACCCATCGTTCGATGTGGTACGCCAATAAGAAGCATTATCCAGGTTTATTGTTAAGTGATTTGCAGACTCGCGAATACTTACGTAATAAATTGAAAAATGCATTTGTTAGCCGTATTCAAATCGAAAGACCTGCAAAAAATGCGCGTATCACTGTTCACACCGCGCGACCTGGTGTCGTGATTGGTAAGAAAGGTGAAGATATTGAACAGTTACGTCAAAAAGTTTCTACCTTGATGGGTGTGCCAGTGCACATCAATATTGAAGAAATTCGCCGACCAGAACTCGATGCTTATTTAGTCGCTGAAAGCATTGCACAACAATTAGAACGACGTGTGATGTTCCGCCGCGCGATGAAAAGAGCGGTGAGCAATGCATTACGCTTCGGTGCTAAAGGCGTAAAAATCTGTGTTGCAGGGCGTTTAGGTGGTGCTGAAATTGCTCGTACGGAATGGGTTCGTGAAGGTCGCGTTCCACTTCATACTTTCCGTGCAGACATTGACTATGCGACTGCCATTGCCAAGACAACCTATGGAATTATTGGTGTCAAAGTTTGGATTTTCAAAGGCGAAATCTTTGATAAAGATATCACTGCTGGAAGTAATGCCACCGCAACCGTGGAACAGCAATAGAGGGCGACCATGCTACAACCTAAACGTACAAAATTCAGGAAAATGCACAAAGGGAGTAACCGCGGACTCGCTTTACGTGGCAACAAAGTAAGCTTTGGTGATTTTGGATTGCAAGCAATTGATCGTGGTCGTATTACGGCGCGTCAAATTGAAGCAGCAAGACGAGCGATGAGTCGTTACGTAAAACGTGGTGGTAAGATCTGGATCCGTATTTTCCCAGACAAACCAATCACGCAAAAACCTTTAGAAGTTCGAATGGGCTCCGGTAAAGGTAACGTGGAATATTGGGTTGCTCAAATCCAGCCCGGTAAAATGCTTTATGAAATTCAAGGTGTGACACGAGAAGTGGCTGAAGAAGCATTCAAATTAGCAGCAGCTAAGCTTCCCGTGAGAACAGAATTTGTTGAACGGACGGTAATGTAATGAAAGCAAGCGAGTTACGACAACAAAATAAATCGACGTTGCAAAATACACTTAAAGAACTTGTTCAAAAGCAATTTAAGTTAAAAATGCAACATGGTAGTGGTCAATTAGCGACAAATCAGCAATTACGACATGTTCGTCGTGATATTGCGCGCGTTAAAACCATCATGACAGAACTTGATATGAAAGGAAGTAAGGATGAGTAACGCTGAAAACAAGTCCGGTACTCTGACGGGTAAAGTGGTTAGTGATAAACGCCAAGCCACTCGCACGGTGCGGGTTGATTGGTCACGTCGCCATGAAATTTATGGCAAAGTGATCAAAGGTCATACCACCTTTCATGTTCATGATCCTGATCATGCAAGTAAAACGGGTGACTTAGTTGAGATTAAGCAAGTCAGGCCTATTTCCAAGACAAAAACTTGGCAATTGGTCCAGGTATTAGAAAAAGCAGAGTAAAGCTGGTTTCTCTTAGCCGGCAGCAATGGTACTATATTCGACCTTTTGGCGGAGAGTAGCTGTTAGCTAAGACTTGAGTGAGCGGAGAGTATCATGATTCAGATGCAGACGGTTCTAGACGTGGCAGACAACAGTGGTGCCCGTCGAGTGATGTGCATCAAGGTCCTCGGGGGATCTAAAAGACGTTATGCGGGCATCGGTGATGTTATCCGCATTACTGTTAAAGAAGCCATTCCTCGTGGCAAGGTTAAAAAAGGCGATGTATTGTTAGCGGTTGTGGTTCGCACGCGTAAAGGCGTGAGACGTGACGACGGTTCGCTCATCCGCTTTGATGGTAATGCAGCGGTATTGTTAAGCGCTCAAATGCAGCCAATCGGCACTCGTATCTTCGGGCCGGTAACACGCGAGCTACGTAACAATTATATGAAAATTATTTCATTAGCACCCGAAGTGCTGTGAGTTGAGAGAATTATTATGCGCAAAATTCGAAAAGGCGATAAAGTTCGGGTAACGACGGGCAAAGATAAAGGGCGCACAGGCACCGTTTTGTCAGTAATGACAAAGACCAGCCGTCCTGACACTGGCTTATGGGTTGTTGTTGAGGGTATTAACATCCGCAAAGAACACGTCAAACCCAACCCACAAAAGGAACAACCAGGCGGAATTATTCCGCGGGAAACCGCGATGCCGGCTTGTAAGGTTGCTTTATTGGATCCAATGACGAACAAACCAAGCCGTGTGGGTGTCCGCATGGTCGATGGTAATAAAGTTCGATATTTCAAATCATCTAACGAGGTGGTGGATGTCTAAGACTTCGAAGAGCAAGGCTCCAAAAGCACAAGAAGGCCAGGATAGCAAAGAAAGCCAAGGCCAAAGCCGTTTGAAAAAGCACTTTCATGAAAAAGTGATTTCTGCGCTTTCCAAACAATTTAAATACGAAAACGTTATGCAAGTGCCACGCATTCAAAAGATCACTTTGAACATGGGTGTGGGCGAAGCGGCTGACGATAAGAAAATTGTAAAAGCAGCGCAAGACAACCTGACGCAAATCGCTGGTCAAAAGGCAGTTATCACGCTTAGCCGCAAATCAGTCGCAGGCTTCAAAATTCGTGATGGTTGGCCAATTGGTTGCAAAGTGACACTGCGCGGCGAGCGTATGTATGAATTCTTAGATCGCTTATTAAGTGTTGCTTTACCTCGGGTACGTGACTTTCGTGGTTTGAACCCACGTTCATTCGACTCAAGAGGCAATTACAGCTTAGGTTTGAAAGAACAGATTACGTTCCCAGAAATTGATTACAATCAGGTAGATGCTGTTCGTGGTCTTGATATTACGATCACAACAAGTGCGAAGACAGATGCTGAAGCTTTCGCATTGTTAAAAGCATTTAATTTCCCATTTCGCGAAACTAAAACTGCCGAGGTGAAAACCAATGTCTAGTCAGCGCATGATACGTCGTGAGACAAAGCGAAAGAATTTGCAAAGACACTCCGCAAAGCGCCAAGAATTGCGTAAACAGCTAAACGATCCAGCTTTAGATATCGATGCAAAATTTGAAATTCTCGCGAAGTTTGAAAAAATGCCTCGGGATTCAAGCTACGTGCGTTTATCACGTCGTTGCAGTATTACTGGCAGAGTGCGCGGTGTTTATCGCAAATTCAATTTATGCCGTAACGAAATTCGCCGACGCGCAATGTCGGGTGAAATTCCTGGATTAGTTAAATCAAGTTGGTAGCTTCGAGGAGAACATCATGAGTATGCAGGATCCTATCGCGGACATGTTAACGCGGATCCGTAATGGACAATCTGCTAGTTTAGCAGATGTTGCGATGCCTTCTTCTAAGATTAAAGTTGCAATTGCGAATGTATTGAAAGATGAAGGGTACATTACTGATTTTGCGATTGAAGACAATGAAGGCAAAAAGTCGCTCAAAATAGTTTTAAAGTATTTTAATGACCAACCAGTTATTGAAATGATTAAGCGTGTTAGTCGTCCCGGCTTGCGTCAATTCACCTCGGCGCGTGAAATGCCAATCGTTATGGACAATATGGGTATTACCATTGTCTCAACCTCACATGGGGTCATGACAGGACGTTCAGCAGTTGCAAAAGGACAGGGCGGTGAAGTCCTGTGCTATGTGGCGTAAGGTGTAGAAAATGTCATCAAGAGTCGGAAGATTGCCTATTGACGTACCTAAAGGCGTTGACGTGCAAGTAGCAGACAACGTCGCTGTTGTTAAAGGGCCAAAAGGGGAACTCAAACAACCGTTCCCAAATGTCGTTATCGTTAAAGTTGAAGAACAGCAGATCAAAGTGACTGGGGTTGATGGTGCGACCAATGCGGAAGCCATCGCAGGAACCATTCGCGCTATTTTGCAAAACCATGTGAAAGGTGTGTCTGAAGGTTTTATCAAAAAATTAACATTAGTTGGCGTTGGTTATCGTTCGCAATTAGCGAAATCAAAAGATGGTCGCCCAATGTTGAATTTGACACTGGGTCTTTCCCATCCGGTTACGTATGTTGCGCCTCATGGCATCAATTTAGCTTCTGCTACGTTTACTGAAATTGAAGTAACCGGCATAGACAGACAGCTAGTTGGACAAGTTGCAGCAGATATTCGTGGCATTTGTGGTGGATTACGTAAACCTGAACCTTATAAAGGTAAAGGCATACGTTATGCAGATGAAAAGATTATTTTGAAAGAAACCAAGAAAAAATAATTAGGTGAGAGACAATGAATAAAAAGCGTATCGCGCGTATTAGAAGATCGCGTCGCACTAGAGAGCATATTAAGCGATTGGGGGCTGAAAAAGGCACGGTACGTTTGTGTATTGGTCGCTCAGCGAAACATATCTATGCTCAGTTAATCGCACCTGAGGGCGGCAAAATTCTTGCTTATGCCTGCAGCTTAGAAAAAGCGATTAAAGATGCAGCGAAAGGCGAAGAAACAAAAACTGACTTGTCAAAGCAAGTTGGTAAATTATTAGCCCAAAGAGCTAAGGAAGCGGGTATTTCTTCTGCAGCCTCCGACCGTTCTGGATTTAAATTCCATGGTCGTGTAGCAGCATTAATACAATCAGCAAATGAACATGGTTTAACGGTTTAAAGGTTGGCATCATGGCATCAAAACAAGACCAAAAGACCGATGGTCAATACGAAGAAAAATTAATCGAAGTACGCAGAACTGCGAAGGTAGTAAAAGGGGGCCGTATTTTTGGTTTCTCCGCACTGACCGTCGTTGGTAATGGCAGTGGTCGAGTAGGAATTGGCCGTGGTAAAGCACGTGAAGTCCCTGAAGCAATTCGCAAAGCGATGGAAAATGCTAGACGTAACTTGGTAGAAATCCCTATGCAAGGTACAACTGTTCACCATACGATCGTTTCATCACATGGTGCTTCTAAAGTATTTATGAAGCCTGCCTCTGATGGTACCGGTATCATTGCTGGTGGTGCGATGCGCGCAATATTTGAAGTTGCAGGTATCCACAACATTTTGGCGAAGTGCTATGGCTCAACGAATCCAGTGAATGTGGTTCGTGCAACGATGAAAGGCTTAGCGGGTTCGCATTCTCCGCAAGCAATTGCTGACAAGCGCGGCAAAACAGTAGAAGAAATAACGGGTGAAGCTAATGTCTAAAGCAAAAGCAGCAGAATCCAAAAAATCCATCGCGGTGACATTAACCAAGAGTCTGGCTAAACGTTTACCAAACCAACTTGCGAATGCAAGAGGATTGGGTTTGAGACGGATTCATCAAACAGTTCAACTGCAAGATACACCGGCCATTCGCGGTATGATTAATAAAATTTACTTCATGGTCAAAGTTGAGGAAGTATAATGAAACTCAATACGATTACATCTGGCTTTGGTGCTAGAAAAACAGGTAAACGCGTTGGACGCGGTCCTGGTAGCGGTAAAGGTAAAACTTGCGGTAAAGGCCATAAAGGTCAAAGAGCCCGTGCGGGTGGTTATCATAAAGTAGGTTTTGAGGGCGGTCAGATGCCTTTGCAACGTCGTTTGCCAAAATTTGGTTTTCGATCACGCAAAGCACTGTCATTCCAAGAAATTCGCTTAAGTGAATTGAATAAAATCGAAGGCAAAATTGTTAATTTGCAAACATTGCTGGATGCCGGTTTGATCTCTGCCAATATTAAACGTGCAAAGATCATTCTTAGTGGCGAATTGACCCATGATGGGCTCACCATTTCAGGAATTGGTTTAACAGCAGGTGCTAAAGCTGCTATTGAAGCCAAGGGTGGAAAAGTAGAGGCTTAGTAACCAATGATAGGTTCTGGAAAAAATCAATCGAGTGGACTTGCGGAACTCAAACAGCGACTCTGGTTTGTGCTGTGGGGTTTGATCGTATTTCGTATTGGTGCGCATATTCCTGTACCAGGAATTAATGCCGCTCGTTTGGCAGAAATTTTTGCTAATAGCCAAAATAGTATTATTGGCATGGCGGGTGTTTTCTCGGGTGGTGCATTACAGCGTTTATCGTTGTTTGCGCTTGGAATCATGCCCTATATTTCTGCTTCCATCATCATGCAGCTAATGACAGTTATTGTTCCTTCTCTTGAGCAGCTCAAGAAAGAAGGGGAAATGGGACGACGAAAAATTGCTCAATACACGCGTGTAGGGACATTGCTTCTTGCAACCTTCCAAGCGTTTGGCATGAGTAAGTTTTTGGTTAGTTCTGGTACAGCACTGTATTCAGGTTTTCTCTTTCACTTAACAACCGTAGTGACGCTCGTAACCGGCACTATGTTCTTAATGTGGTTAGGCGAGAAGATCACCGAACGTGGTGTGGGTAATGGTATTTCGCTTATCATTTTTGCGGGTATTGCTTCAGGGTTACCAAGCGCTATTGGTAATACGTTTGAGCAAGTTCGCCAAGGCAATATGAATGGTTTTGCATTAATCGCCTTATTACTGGTCTTACTAGGTATTACGGCTTTTGTGGTATTTATTGAGCGTGGTCAAAGACGCATTACCGTTAACTATGCAAAACGGCAACAAGGTCGAAAGATGTATGCGGCGCAACAAAGCCATTTGCCATTAAAAATTAATATGGCAGGTGTTATTCCGCCCATTTTTGCTTCAAGCTTAATTTTGTTTCCTGCTTCGATTAGCCAGTGGTTTAGTGGTCAATCGCAAGCAACTTGGTTGACAGAAATCGGTATGGCGTTACAGCCAGGTCAGCCGCTTTATATATTGTTGTTTGCCAGTGGTATTATTTTCTTCTGTTTCTTCTACACCGCATTGGTGTTTAACCCTAAAGAAACAGCAGATAATTTGAAACGGTCAGGTGCTTTTGTGCCCGGCATTCGCCCAGGTGATCAAACAGCAAGCTACATTGATACCGTGATGACAAGATTGACGTTAGTAGGTGCACTCTATATCACCTGTATTTCAATCTTGCCTGAATTCTTAGTTTTAGCTTGGAAAGTCCCCTTTTACTTTGGTGGAACTTCTTTGCTAATTATCGTTGTGGTTATCATGGATTTTATTGCTCAAATCCAAGCGCACTTGATGTCTCAGCAATATGAGTCATTAATGCGTAAAACTAACTTAAAGGGCCGTAATGGTGGCTCAGGTGGATTTGGGTTATTTAGGTAATTTGGGGTGAGAGTATGAAAGTACGTGCGTCAATTCGCAAAATGTGTAAGAGCTGCAAAGTGGTTAGCCGAACAAAGCGTAATAAAAAAGCGTTGTTTGTGATCTGTAAAGAAAATGCTCGCCATAAGCAGCGCCAAGGTTAGAGCTTATTCGTTAAGTTTCTAAAAAAATTGATTTTTTTTCATAGGTGCAGTAGTCTGTTGCGTCTACAAGCGCCGGGGTCTATTAGGAGTCTTTCATGTCTGTGGTCCGAATTCAGAATGTGCCACTAGAGCCGAATAAGCACATTTGGGTTGCTTTGCAAAGCATCTATGGGATCGGTAAAACCCGATCATTAACAATCTGCGACAAACTTAGCATTCCAACTAATACTAAGGTTAAAGACTTAGATGAGGAAACAGCCCGACGTTTGCAAGATGCGGTAGCTGGGTTTACAACCGAAGGTGACTTACGTCGAGAAGTTTCCATGCGAATTAAACGTCTGCGTGACGTTGGTTGTTATCGTGGTAAACGTCATCGTGCCAGATTGCCTGCTCGTGGTCAGCGTACCCGCACCAATGCGAGAACCTGTAAAGGTCCACGTGGAAATAGAATTAGTAAAGACGCTGGAAAGGCTAAATAGTTATGGTAGAAACGACTCAAGTTACTGAAGAAGAAGGTACAGGCGCGATCACCGGATCAGAAGGTGGTGCATCTGGCGCAGGCAAGTCGCGCCCTTCTAAGAAGAAAACCAAACGCATGATCAGTGACATCATTGTTCATGTGTATGCTTCCTTTAATAATACATTAATCACCGTCACGGACGTAAAAGGTAACACCTTGTCTTGGGCAACAGCAGGTGGTTGTGGTTTTAGAGGTTCGCGTAAAAGTACACCGTTTGCAGGTCAGGTAGCAGCTGGAAAGGCAGTTCAAAAAGCGAAAGAGCTTTATGGTGCTGAGTCCGCTGAAGTCCGAATTTATGGTCCAGGACCTGGTCGCGATGCGTCTGTGCGTGCTGTGCGTGATTTCGTATCTATTACAGCTATTTTCGATGTCACAGGTATACCATTTAATGGTTGCCGTGCGCCTAAGCAACGTCGAGTCTAAACAAAGAGAGAATTAACATGGCGAGATATACCGGCCCAACATGCGTGTTATCCCGAAGATATGGGAAAGACTTAGATTTTAAAACGCGTGATCTTGAATCCAAATGCAAACTGAGCACACGCCCAGGCCAACACGGCGCGACACGTAAACGTGAAACTCCTTATGGTTTGCAGCTTACTGAGAAGCAGGCGCTTAAGTACAAATACTGCTTACTTGAAAGACAATTCAGAAAAGTATTTAAAGAGGCGGCTCGTCGTAAAGCTTCAACAGGCGTTCTGTTGCTGCAAATTCTCGAGTCACGTCTTGATAATGTCGTTTATCGTATGGGATTTGCTGCGACGAGAAAAGAAGCCCGTCAATTAGTGTCACATAAAGCAATTTTTGTGAACGGTAGTTGCGTCAACGTGCCTTCTTATTCAGTACAACCAACTGATGTTGTGTCAATTCGCGAGCGTGCTCGTGGACAAGGCCGCATTTTAGATGCTTTAAAACAAGCTGAAGAAAAAGGTTGGGTTGATTGGGTTCAGGTTGATGCTAAACAGTTGTCAGGGGAATATAAGCGGGTACCCGATCGTGATGAGTTACCCTCTGATATTAACGAGCAGTTAGTCGTTGAGCTCTATTCTAAATAATCCTTAACCGGAGGAAGGTTGCATGCAACGTGCTGTGGCAGAATTTTTAAAACCCCGATCGATCATTGTCCAAGACAGAGGTCGTAACCAAGCTAGAGTTACTTTAGAACCTCTTGAACGTGGCTTTGGGCATACATTAGGTAATGCGCTCCGTCGTATTTTGCTTTCAAGTATGCCAGGTGCAGCGGTTGTTAAAGCGAAAATCGAAGGTGTATTACATGAATACACCACTATCGAAGGTGTTCAAGAAGATGTCATCGAAATTCTTCTGAACCTGAAAGATATCGCTTTCAAAATGTTAGGTGAAAGCAGAAACGAAGTTGAATTACGCTTAGATAAAAGCGGTGTTGGCCCAGTTAAAGCGGGTGACATTCAATTGGATTCAAATGTTGAAATTGCGAATCCTGATCATATTATTGCCAACATCACTTCCCCACAAGGTAAAATCAAAATGGTTTTAACTGTGGCGCGTGGTCGTGGTTATGAACCTGTTACCATTCGTAAGATTGGTGAAATGGCAGAAGCAGTTTCAATTGGCCACTTACAAGTCGATTCTTCATTTAGCCCTGTGCGTCGCGTGACTTATAACGTTGAACGGGCTCGTGTTGAAAACCGTACTGACCTTGATAAATTAATTATCGATATCGAAACCAACGGTACATTAGATCCTGAAGAAGCTATTCGTCGTTCAGCGACAATATTAGCGGAACAATTATCTGTATTTGTTGATCTCAAAGGCCAAGAGCGTCCTGCTGAAACCAAAAAAGAAGTTGGGATTGACCCCATCTTGTTACGTCCTGTTGATGAACTTGAATTGACAGTACGTTCAGCAAACTGCTTGAAAGCTGAAAATATTTACTACATCGGTGACTTAATTCAACGCACCGAAATGGAATTACTAAAGACTCCTAATTTAGGTAAAAAATCTTTAACTGAAATTAAAGATGTTTTAGCTGCGAAGGGCTTATCTTTAGGAATGAAATTAGAAGGCTGGCCACCAGCTGGTTTAGAAAAGAAAGAACCAATTACGAACAGTTAAACGCGATAGGTAGAAACAATGCGTCATAGAAAATCGGGTCGTCAATTAAATCGCAATAGTAGCCATCGCAAAGCGATGTTTCAAAATATGGCTGTATCAATCATGCGTCATGAATTGATCAAAACCACTTTGCCAAAGGCTAAATCTTTGCGCAGTGTTGTAGAGCCCTTGATTACTTTGGGTAAGACTGATTCTCTTGCAAATCGACGCCTTGCTTTTAACCGCTTGCGTGACAGAGAAATCGTAACCAAGTTGTTCAATGAAATTGGTCCACGCAATGCTTCCCGTCCAGGTGGCTATTTACGGATCATCAAATGTGGCTTTCGTGCTGGCGATAACGCACCAATGGCTTATGTTGAATTGGTTGAACGTCAACAAGCTGCTGCGGAATAAGAAAAGTTCTCAAAAAAAACCAGGCATTAGCCTGGTTTTTTTTTGCCTAATTATTTTGCGCGTTATTTGAGTAGTGATCTTGCAGCTGGAGTAACAGCAGGCATTGCACCATAGAAGATGTTTGATAAAGCGCTTTTTAAATCAAACTGGGCGCTTGATGCTGCACTTTCTTGTAAACCACCGACTGCTTTGGTTTGCTCTTTAGCAACGGGGATCTGTGATTGTGCGACAGCTTCTCTAATATCCTCTTTCTTCTGCTCTAAAAGCGTTGGTAAAGATTTTATTTCTTCTGCTTTAGCCGCTGCTTTCACTTCTTGCTTCATTTTGTCAGACATTGTGTTAAACATTTCTGGCCATTTTTCTTTGATTTGATTTAAGACCATTTCAGCCTTGCCATCAAATATGCTATCAATGGTGGTAGCGAGATTTTTGTAATCAACATTTAACAAAGAAAGCGCATGTTTTTCTAAAAGAGCTTGGATCAAAGATAAAGGGTTGTCGGTTTTATAACGCTTATAAGCCCATTGCAGCGCTTTTAAGCCTGTATAGCCAGTTGCTGCTGTTGCTACAAAGCAGGTCAGAGGAGAAAAGCCGGTTTTAGTTTCAATCGCACACGCGATATCACTCATTATTGTTTCGTTTACAAAAGGGGTAACAGTGCCAAGCACCGTTGCTAAAGATCCAGGAGCATATGCTCGGATAATACTCGCAAATTGATTAATGCTGTATTTTCCACCGGAGTAATTCCAAAGAAAATCACCGCAGCGAGCGGCGAATTGTGCACCATTGGTAGACATAATATAGCCTCTTTTAAATAGGGATCACATAAGTTAATCGGATTATAGAGGCATATGTTAATTGGTCAACTAAATTCTGGGTAAAGCCGATGAACGTGGCTTATTTTGGGTGTTAACGGTATTGGTGGATTGCTGGTAAAGCGGGAGAAAGGTGTTAGGTTTGATTTTAGGAGCGATTTTGTATTGATAACGAGACATGATCAGATTGTCGTTAAAGCAGTATTTTTCGGCATTGTTGAGCCAGTATTGGCAGGTGTTGATCCAAGTTTGCAAATGGATCCCGATTGTCGCGATATCGTATAAAGAAGAAGCTCCAATGACAGCAGAATACAAAGTAGTGACTTGGAATGTCAAAATAGCGCTTTGCAATACGATTAATATACCGACTAAGGCATA
Organism: Uncultured Candidatus Berkiella sp.; assembly: GCA_964594635.1. Taxonomy (GTDB): domain Bacteria; phylum Pseudomonadota; class Gammaproteobacteria; order Berkiellales; family Berkiellaceae; genus Berkiella. The sequence continues at coordinate 255,835 of CAZQMV010000003.1, read as the reverse complement.
GTGTAATGCTCGATAAGCCGCTCTATTGTGCTGGTTAAAAGCGCGAAACTCATAATGATCTTGTAGGGTCGATAAGAGTTCACTTACCGAGGGCAAAACACTGGCTTTGATTAATTCCTGGGCTAAAAGGCTAGCGACTCCTAAAACACTGGCGCCACTTAGGGCTGCAATCATAACCACTGCATAACAAAATACCATTTTTGCTGTTTCATAACGGTTAGCCAGGATATGATCTTTTAATTCGGTACAATAAAAATCAAGAAAGTACCAGAATTTATTTTGGGTTTTGTCTCTGCGTAATATTAAAAACTGATAAAAATCGCGCAATTGGTGGAAAATATCGGCATTCTGCGACGCTCCAAAATCAATCACCTGCGCTTTTTTAGTTTGTTCATCAAACAGAAAATTATATTCATGAGGATCCATATGCGCTATACCCTGCCGATGTAATTGGCGAAGCGCACAAAAGGAAGCAAATTCTGCTAAACGTTTGGTTTTAGGTTGTACTCTGAATTCGGGTATTCCAGGTAACAACTTCATAATAATGATCATTTTTTTATTGGCAACGTCATGTGAAAAGCCCACTAACAGATCAAGCTGTTTTAAATAAGCAATTTCACGGTAGGTTGCACGCAATAATTGATGAGGGGAATTGTGAATGAGTTGACTTCTACCCTGAAGATCAACGGTTTTAGCAATAAGCGATTCTTGATATGAAGGGGTGCTAGCAAGCGATACTTTCCCAAAGCACCCCTCTTCCATTTGTTCCTTCAAGGTAAAATACAGCCTCTTTTGCTTGCGAAGATCAAAAATCGCAACGGTAGAAGAATTGCCGGTCATTTTAGTTTAGGTGTAACATTTTGTTGATTTTCTTCCACACCAAAAATACCTGGTATAGGAGGAGCAAGAGGCGCAACTTGTGCCAGCGGTGATTGCCCATAGTGCATTAACAGAGCACGAGAATAGGTAATTCTGACTTGCGGAACGACTGCTGGTTGTTGCACTGGGTTTACAGGTGGTTGCGGTTGTTGTTGCCCTGCTGGTAGGATTTGACTCATTTTTTGACTCCTCTTAATAAAATCATTTATTCACGTTTGGTTTTAGGTTTTGCTTTGGTTTTTGCGGCATTTAATAAGGGCGCTAAAAATTCACCGGTAAACGATCCTTTGGTGCTGGCGATTTTTTCGGGAGTTCCGACACCGACAATCGTGCCACCTTTATCGCCACCCTGTGGACCTAAGTCGATGATCCAGTCCGCCACTTTAATCACATCAAGGTTATGCTCAATGATTACTATCGTGTTGCCACTGTTTTGCAAATGAAATAACACATCTAGCAATTGCTTTACATCGTGAAAATGTAAGCCGGTGGTGGGTTCATCGAGAATATAAAGTGTATTACCCGTATCGCGTCTTGAAAGCTCTTTTGAGAGTTTGATCCGTTGTGCTTCACCGCCTGATAAGGTAGTCGCACTTTGTCCGAGCTTCAAGTATGACAATCCGACATCCATTAAAGTTTTGAGTTTGCGGTTAATCGAAGGAATGGCACTAAAGAACTCATAACCATCTTCTACCGTCATTTCTAAAACTTGATGAATATTTTTGCCTTTATAAAGGATCTGCAAGGTTTCATCATTATAACGCTTACCTTTGCAGACATCGCACATCACATACACATCGGCTAAAAAGTGCATTTCAACTTTAATTAAGCCATCTCCTTCACAAGCCTCACAGCGACCGCCTTTCACGTTAAAGCTAAAGCGACCCACAGAGTATCCGCGTGAACGTGCTTCATTGGTTCCCGCAAAGAGATCACGAATATGGGTAAACAAGCCGGTATAGGTGGCAGCATTAGAGCGGGGTGTGCGACCAATAGGACTTTGATCGATATTGACCACTTTATCCATATGCTCAAGGCCAGAGATTTTGTCATAGGGCGCATGGTGTGACAGACCCGCATGATTTAACACATGGGCTGCGATGGGGCAGAGGGTATCATTGACCAGCGTTGATTTACCTGAGCCAGAGACACCGGTGATGCAGGTCATTAAGCCAATGGGAAATTCCACGGTAAGGTTTTTAAGATTGTTTCCTTTGGCACCTGTAATCGTAATCATCCTTTCTGGATCAGGTTTTTTACGCACCGATGGTATGGGAATAGATTTTTTACCGGATAAGTAATCGCCCGTCAGTGAATTTTTGGCCTTTTTGATTTGTGCTGGGGTACCTTGTGCGACAATTTCGCCACCATGCACACCCGCGCCTGGGCCGATGTCGACCACATAATCAGCCGTTAAAATAGCTTCTTCATCATGCTCAACCACGATCACGGTATTACCAATATCGCGCAAATGCTTGAGCGTGGTGAGTAGGCGCGAATTATCTTTTTGATGTAAACCAATGGACGGCTCATCCAGAATATACATGACACCCACAAGACCTGCACCAATTTGGCTGGCCAAACGAATACGTTGTGCTTCACCGCCAGAGAGTGTTTCTGCAGTACGGTTTAAGGTCAAATAATCAAGTCCTACATCGACTAAAAAGCGCAAGCGTTGAGTGATCTCTTTTAAAATTTTATCAGCAATCTCTTTGCGACGACCGGTTAATTTCAAATGTTGAAAGAAATGTAGGCATTCACTGATTGCCATGGATGTCACGACAGAAATCGAATGTTCACCAATGAAAACATGTCTGGCTTCTTTTCTTAAACGCGATCCTTCACATTCAGGACAAGCTTGGTCGGCAATGTAGCGTGCCAACTCTTCGCGAATATATTCAGAATCGGTATCATGATAGCGACGCTCTAAATTGGTGATCACCCCTTCAAAGGTATGCTTGCGACGACGGGTTTCACCCCGTTCATTGGTATAAGAAAAAGAAATTTCTTCTTCATCAGAACCATATAAAATAATATTTTGAATGGCTTTAGGCAGCTCTTTATAAGGGGTATCTAAATCAAAGCTATAATGTTTGGCTAACGATTTTAACAAGCTAAAATAATATTGATTTCGTCTATCCCAGCCACGCACGGCACCGCTGGCTAAGCTCACATCGGGCATATGCACAACGCGTTTGGGATCGAAAAATTGTTTATTACCGATACCGTCGCAACTTGGGCAAGCCCCCGCTGGATTATTAAAAGAGAAAATGCGGGGTTCAAGCTCGGTTAAATTATAGCCACAGATGGGGCAGGCGTATTTCGCAGAAAAAATGACTTCTTCGTTAGAATCTATCCAGAGCACCTTGGCTAAACCATCGCTTAACTTCAGCGCGGTTTCAAAAGAATCGGCTAAGCGCAATCTTAAATCAGGACGTACTTTGATCCGGTCAACGACCACTTCAATGGTATGCTTCTTACGCAGATCAAGTTTCGGGACTTCTTGTAAATCGTATAATTGCCCATCAACCCGCACCCGCACAAAGCCGTTGCTTCGCAACTGCTCAAATACTTGCACATGCTCACCTTTGCGATCGCGGATAACCGGCGCCAGAAGCAGTGCTTTGGTATCTTGAGGTTTATCTAAAACCTGATCGACCATTTGGCCAATGGTTTGTGCTTCCAAGGGAGCATCATGATCGGGGCAACGTGGTTGTCCTGCACGTGCGTATAATAATCTTAGGTAATCATATAACTCAGTTACGGTGCCGACTGTTGAGCGCGGATTATGAGAAGTGGTTTTTTGCTCAATTGAGATAGCTGGCGATAATCCTTCTATATGGTCAACGTCAGGTTTTTCCATCACGGAGAGGAATTGCCGAGCGTAAGAAGATAAAGACTCAACGTAGCGACGTTGGCCCTCTGCATACAGGGTATCAAAAGCCAATGAAGATTTACCTGAACCAGATAAGCCTGTTATAACGATTAACTGGTCGCGAGGAAGCTCCACATTTATGTCTTTGAGGTTATGTGTGCGTGCACCTCTTACAATGATTTTATCCATACATTTCCAGGCTTTGGGCAAACTTGCTAATATACCGTCCATGTTCGAAATTGTCACTTGAAAGGTAGTCACTCTGTTGATTCGAATGACCTTCACTGAGCTTAAAAGTACGCTGATCCTTGCATTGGTCTTTGCCCTTCGTATGTTGGGCTTATTCATGGTATTGCCCGTATTGGCGCTCTATGGACAAAAAATACCCGGAGCGACCCCCGCCCTGATTGGCTTGGCAGCTGGCATTTATGGCTTTTCACAGGCGGTTTTACAATTGCCCTATGGCATGTTGTCCGACTATTTCGGGCGCAGACCCGTTATCATTGGCGGGTTATCGATTTTTGCATTAGGAAGTATCATAGCTGGCTTTTCTAGTTCTATTGGTGGTCTGATTTTAGGCCGAGCCGTCCAAGGGGCAGGAGCGATTGGTTCGCCCATTTTGGCTTTAGTATCCGATGTGACCCGTGAAGAAGTGCGCACACGCGCTATGGCCTTAATTGGTATAACCATTGGTTTGACATTTACCTTAGCGCTGTTATTGGGCCCTATTTTTGATGGCTATATTGGCCTCAAAGGGATTTTCACTTTAACAGCTGTTCTTGCAGTCGTAGGGATTGGCTTATTGTTTTTCTTAAAACCAATCAAGGCAGCTACATTGACGCACTTGTCGTTTCGTGAGCAGGTACGGTTAATTTCACAGCAAGGTTCATTATGGGCTTTGCATGTCAGTATTTTTATGTTACATGCGGTATTGATTGCCAGCTTTTTAGTGTTACCGGGCAAAATTGAGGCAATAACCGGGTTTACGTCACAAGTGGTGTGGCGCTTTTATTTACCGGTATTAGTAGCCTCTTTGTTGTTAGTAACACCACTGTTGCGTTTTGCTGACAAAGGCGAGTGGCAGAAGAAATTATTGAACGTCGCGGTGTTAGGGTTGGGGGTGACAATTGTCACTTTTATGAACACCACCAATGTGACGTTTTTCACTATTGCGGTCGTGTTGTTTTTTGTCGCATTTAATTATTTAGAAGCATGCTTACCTTCCATGGTGTCGAAAATGGCGCCCAAAGCGAGTAAAGGTTCGGCCTTAGGAATGTATTCATGCGCACAGTTTTTGGGGATGTTTTGTGGCGGTGCCTTCGGCGGCACTATCTTGCAACAATTTGGTCCTCAAGGGGTAAGTGTCAGTTGCCTGTTATTAACAGGGATTGGTTGGTTAGCAATAAGACAATTTAAATCCAATAATCTGGGGGTTAAAAATGGCTAGAGGTATTAACAAAGTAATTTTAGTAGGCAACTTGGGAGCGGATCCTGAAGTGCGTTACATGCCAAGTGGTGGCGCGGTGACCAATGTTACCATTGCAACCAGTGAAAGCTGGAAAGACAAGCAAACTGGTGAACAACAAGATAGAACCGAATGGCACCGTGTGGTGTTTTTCAATCGCTTAGCTGAAATTGCGGGTGAATATTTGCGCAAAGGTAGCAAAGTGTATGTTGAAGGCAGCTTGCGCACCCGTAAGTGGCAAGATCAAGCTGGCGTTGAACGCTATACCACTGAAATTGTGGCTGGCGAAATGCAAATGTTAGATGGTAAAGGCGGTGCAAGCGAAGGCGGTGCTCCACGTGCACAATCCAGCAGAAGCCAAGCGGCACCCGCGCATGCAGAAGCGCCAGCGCCAATGAGCCAAGATTTTGATGATGATATTCCGTTCTAAATCAAGTCTCCTCTCCCGTCAAAGCATCGCGGGGGAGGATTAGGGTGGGGGGAACGCTGTTAATAAATTATATTTCCTGCTTACTGATTCAGCGGCGTAGCCGCGCAGGATATTAGCCCCGCGTAAGGTTCATTTGCCGAAGGCAAATGAACCGCAGCGTGGGGTTGTGAACATTCCACCTAACACCTAGCCCCGTAGGGGTGCAGGAATTGATCTAAACCACTTTCAAATTATCAACTTGTTCCAAGGAACTGAAAGAGGTCTGCCCCCTTCCATTATCTCTTCCACCAATACAGGAGCCTGATAAAATCGCGATAAGCACCGCTGCCAAGGATTGTCGCAAATAACGCTATGAACGATGCTTGTAATTTTCCGTCATAGCCTATCCCAGGGGAAATTGCTTCTGCTAGCACCCAGGCGGATGTCCAGGCGAAGAGGTGGATCTGGAGTTTGTTCATGGTACTGGTCCTTTAAAATTGCGATTTCACTTTAATCCCCATGCTGCAATTATCTCGCTAGCGCGAGCTAATCTTACGCTTTTCCCCACGCTGCGATTTCCCCGCCTACGGCGTGCAAAATCTTACGCGGGGCTAGATTCCTACGTCCCTACGGGACTGTCGAACGCGGCGTAGCCGCGTAGGATAATAGCCCCGCGTGAGGCCCATGCGCGATAGCGAATGGACCGATGCGTGGGGTAACGAGACAATATAATCCAAGCCCCGTAGGGGTGCAGGAAATCATTTCTCATACAAATCATGCAAATTATCAATTCCACTTGCCATAATAATCCCGCCTGCCGCAAACCCTAATCCAATCGGCCCTCCGGTCACAAAACCCACCACCAGGCCAGATACAATGGCACCAATGTGAAATTTACCACCGCTCACATCTTGAATCATCAACATTTTACTACTTCCTTACAAACTGATTATTTGAATATAAACATCATTCACAATGGTGCAATGAAGATAATTCACAAAATCTTCAATACCATGCTCTGTAAAATTTTGCGGATGCTCGAGGTAGTCACCACTTATTTGTTTTAATTGTGCTTCGGTCATTTTGTACTCCTGTAAATCCCCCGCTCGCGATGCTCGCCGCCCCCTTTACGAAAGTGGGCTATTGATTCGCTTCCGCTCATCAACAGTGCTCCCAAGAGAGCGAAGCGAACGAGACCCCTCTTTGTAAAGAGGGGCCGCGCGAAGCGCAGGGAGATTTAACGTAATCGATTATTCAACAAATTAATCATTATCGACGGCCTTTTATAAATCCCATTCACATGCAACGCCGACGGCTTTTTACACCGAGGGGTTTTCTTCAATGCCAACAACCCCTCCAACGGCAATGTCACCGTAAAAGTAAAATTACGCAGCAGGGCAAGGGGAGCAAAGGATTCAAGCAGGCCACCACTTTCAATGAAGCCCATGGCAATTAAACGCGTGAGAGCGCGGTGCACGTTTTCATGTGGTTGATGTATGCAATATGAAATTTGAGCATAAGAAAATGTGCAGGAAAATGTTTCGCGATCGGCGTGTGCTGCTAACGTTAACCAAAGTATTTTTTCAACTTCATTTAACATTGCATTGCTGAAAACAAATAACATTTCAGCGAGTGACACATCAACCAGGCGCGTGAGTTGGCGAGCATCATTTAAGATGCGACAAAGCGAATAAGCTTGCATAGCTATACCGTCCTACTGATTAGTAAGCGAACAAAATTTCTCTAAAACGACCGCAAAATGGTGCCGTTAAGTGAAAAAATGGTGCTTTTGAACCAAATAGTTGACGGATCGCTGTATAGCGAGCTTTTTAACTGAGAAAGAATGTAATAAAATGCGTTCAGCCATGAGCTTTAACTTCCTTAGTAAAGTTTGCTTGTGGTTAGTGCTTGTAGGATGTTGAAGCATCCTGCAGGCACGATTTGTGTACAGTATCAAAAAAGAATAAACGTTGTAAATACCTAGAATAAATTATAAATGCGTTTATTGAGTCTCTATAAATGCAGCTGGTCAAGCAATAGCGGCGACAAAATAATGATTCATTTTATCATTGAAGGAATAGCCTCTTTTATTGGAGGCTATTTTTCTCAGCAAACTATTCAAAAAAAGACGTCCCTCAAAAGGTTTTTTCTTAGCATCTTTATTTTGCTGCTGTTTGTTTCTTTCTTTCTCCGTTCAAATAGCAGCAGGTAGCATAATCGTTAAAGAAATATTTTTTGAATTATTTGTATCCGTTTTAGGATCAAGTGTCTGTACGGTCATTTTATTTGTTTATAATCGATTTAAAAATAGCAAGAGAAAATAAGCTTGCGCTCCCGTAAGAGTGTAGGAATTGATCTAAACCACTTTCAGATGATCAACTTGTTCCAAGAAAAATGGCCGAGACCAAATAGCAATGCTGTCAGGATCTTTTAAGAAAACAGCAACATCTGATTTTACATTGTCAATATTCAAGCTATCAATCCGCTCTCGCATTTTATCTTTTAAATCTTTTACGGTGAGTTTTTTAGAACTATCCCAATGGCCGGTTTGAATTAATCGTTGTTCCAAATGTTTCAAATGCACAGGGATCTCTCTGCCCATAAACCAAATAAAATCATACCAATCACGTCCTTTCACTCTTGTCTTCCAACTGTGGCAAAGCATCGCATGAATTTTACCGGCAAATGCATCAGAAAGGGTATAAGCGTTTACTGAAAAAGGAATGGGCTGTAAAAGCGTTTTATTTTCAGTTTTAAAGAAAGGCGGTGGATCGGTATCCACTTCCATTTTAATCGTAAGCACTTGACCTTTTGGTAAACGACTCGCAATACTCCCTGGGGCTTTTAAATTTAAAAGTTGGATTTTAGTATCGGCTTTAATAAAGGCTGATACTATTTGCGTTTCTTTTTTAACTTTGGAAGCGACTTCTAGCTCAAATCCAAAAGCTTCTAATTCCTTTTTGACAGCCACATTATACAAACTTAAATCAAACGTGGAATCAGATCGAAGCAGAGAAAAATCGAGATCTTCTGAAAATCTATCTAAACCATATAAAATTCTTAATGAAGTTCCACCGTAAAAGGCTGCTTTCTCAAAAAATTTAGCACGCCATAGCCCTAATAAAGCGATTTCTTGAATGATTTCTTTTAAAGCATTCGTATAATCGTCAAGGTTTTGACACTCATACTTATCTAACATGTACGAAATGGCATCATGCATCATTTTTCTCTAATAAACTTTGTAGTAAATCAATATTTCGATGTTTATAAAGCTTAGCAAGTATTGAAATTGACTTATATTCCAATTCTTGTAAATTTGACTCATCGATTCTTAAATTTTCAATCAGGTGACTTTTCAATTCACTTTCAGAGCTAATAACTTCTGTTTTTAGCATTAGCATGTCGGCTAAAGCCTTTTCTTTGGTCGCTATTAAAAAAGTCTTACGAGGGGAAAGCTCGATTTGTGTAATTCCAAATGAATATTTAGCTGATGAAATAAAATTGTATTCAAATCTTCCAATCGGTGTCTGAAAATATTTATTACGATTATTAGTAATGCTGGTGACAACTTCAACACGTTCAGGAATAAGGCCATAAAAGCCAAGTGCGTATTCGAGGGAAATAGCAGATGGGCCATAAATTAAGTTGGCGAGCAATTCTTTAGAATAAAGCTCTTGCCTAACTTTTTCCCCAAAGATATAAAGACCTTTCTTTACACGAATTAAGTCTTCTGCCTGTAGAAATGCTTGGATTTTATTTCGAGGTTGACGGTATTCTTCCAGAGAATGCATTAAAAAGAGATAATCAATTTCTTCTCTATTGGCAATTTTGCGTATTTCGTGAATATCCACGCTATTTCTCTCCAGTATGTGTAATAATTATACACATACTAGTGACAAAATGTCAAAAAATAGCCAGTATGTGTAAAATAATTACACATACTGGTTAAAAAGCTGAGAAGTTGTTATATTTCACACTCTTTAATAAGCCGTCTTGTTGGAATTTGATTTTTGAGAGCATTAAATAATGAAGAATCTCTTTACCTCAATATTATTCATGATAGGAGCCCTTGTGAGCACAATAACGGCCCATGCAGAGTCAAATCTTATCAGCCACAGCGATACGATGCCTCATTATGATTTAGCAGAACATCAAGAGCGACTGAAAGCTTCGCAGAATTTGGTATTACCCTTAGAACAAGAGTTGAGTTTACTTGAACAAATAAATGAATTTGAACTTGGCCGCTTCTTATTACTCAATAAAGGCTTAAATGGCTATTGGACTTCGTATATTATTTTGCATGGTCCACAAAAACAACAATTGCATCCGTTAGAACATTGGTTGCTGCATCATGCTCCCGCAGTGGTGGCAACTCAACAACGCTTTGCCTTATTTAAAAAGCACTTGCAACAACAAATGAAAAGCGGCATGACCTTGGCTTCTGTACCCTGTGGGTTAATGGATGATCTTTTAGGGTTAGATTATTCTGATCATTATGACATTAAACTGGTTGGCATTGATTTAGATGAAAACTCACTAAAGCTAGCACAAGAAAACGTGCAAAAGCATCAAAATATGGCGGTGTCTTTAATTAAAAAAAATGCATGGGATCTTGAGATAGATGAGCAATATGATATCCTGACCAGTAATGGTCTGAATATTTATGAGCCCGATGATAAAAAAGTGGTGGCGTTATATAAACAATTTTTTAAAGCATTAAAACCCCAAGGGATCCTCATCACGAGCTTTTTAACCCCACCTCCCGTGCTAGCTCCAAATTCCACCTGGAAAAACTATGATCCAGCCGCAGCTTTAAAACAAAAAGCTGTATTTGTGGATATTTTGCAAGTAGCCTGGCAGTCGTTTAGAACCGAAGAGCAAACCAGAGAGCAATTGATGGAGGCGGGTTTTACGGATATCGATATTATTTATGATAAGCAAGGCATGTTTCCCACGGTGATCGCGAGGAAATAATTAAAAATATGACAATAGTTCATCCCGATCCGAATACCTTGTACCCTATTGAAGGCGTTACAAGAACCTGTTTTCTCAAAAATATTATCACCAATCCGCAAATTATCGTGGGCGATTATACCTATTACGATGATCCAGAGGATGTTCATAATTTTGAAAAAAATGTGCTCTATTTATTTCCCTTTATGGGAGATAAATTGATCATCGGTAAATTTTGCCAAATTGCCACCGGCGTACGTTTCATTATGAATGGTTCAAATCACGCCATGGATGGGATATCGACTTATCCGTTTAAGGTAATGGGTAAATCGTGGAGTAATGCGCCGATCAATGTCACCAGCAAAGGTGATACCGTAATAGGTAATGATGTGTGGATTGGAAATTCTGCCACTATTATGCAAGGTATCAAGATTGGCCATGGGGCGATTATTGGCACCAATGCCTTAGTTACTAAAGATGTTGAGCCTTATACGATTGTGGGCGGCAATCCTGCTAAACCTATTCGCAAAAGATTTGATGATAAAACCATTGAGTATTTATTGCAGCTTGCTTGGTGGGATTGGCCGTTAGAGAAAATAGCAGAAAATTTACCGGCGATCATTTCGGGTGATATTGACTCCATACTCCCCATATCGGCTACCGCCTAAATGGGAGGCTAATCTGTAACCTGGCTACCGCCAGATGATCATTCATAGACGTACGGAATAAATACCCCTCATTTAATAATAGATTTATATCAGTTAAAATATATGAAGAATATTTACAGAACGAAGAATTTATGAAGAATAGCCGACTTCATCCATACAAAGGTTATTATGGCTCTGTCAACATTGATGTTGAAAACAATCTCTTATACGGCAAAGTAGAATTTATAAGAGGGTTAGTTACCTATGAAGCGAAGGATGCTGAAAGTTTGCTAAAAGCATTCCACGAGGCAGTAGATGAATACTTAGCATTTTGTGATAAGGAAGCAATTAAACCAGAGCAGCCTTTCCCAAACGAAAAGCGAAAATCGTTATAAATTAAAAACCAGAAGTAAGGTGCAGTACCATGATGTTAGGCGCGCAAAATGAAGTTCAGGCAATCAAACAATCTTTTCACGTAGCAGTCACACACGGCGAGTTATTTGACGCTCGTGTGATTGCAAGTACGATGCAACAAAAATCCATCGTACTTTCTTTTATGGAACAAATGGCTTTATTAGGAGAACTTGCCAAGCTTGATGCCCAGGTAGGTTACTTCATTTTAAATTGCGGTGCCTTTCGACAAGAACTCATTTTTGTGGGAATGACTTGTCTTAGCAATTTTAAGGGCGAACAAAGCCCATTTACTATCCCATTGGTGGAGAAACAGTTAATAAAAGCCATTGAGCAAGAGCAGTTTGATGATGCAAAACTTATACTAAGTACAGCCAAATGGTGCATTCATCCTACCTTAAAAATTTGGGCATACAATAAAGCGAATGGCGTGGAAAACACTTATGAGGAAGTGCAAGGCATTATGTATGTGAATAAAACGTATTTACCTCGGCTTACAGCGAGCATGCTGTCTACTGCGCAGCCAATAATAGTTCCGCCAACCGCAATTCATCATCATCAAAGAAGATTAACGCATTAAATTTGAGGGTGAGGGTCTTAAAAGTTCACTGCCATTACCATCCCCCTCACCGCTTTCGCATTGCTTCAGCGGATTTGCTGCCTCTCCCGCAAGCGGTAGAGGCAAATTGCGAGCAAAGCTCGCGAGGAAGTTACGGAGAAAGAGAGCTAATCTAAATACCGTTTCTGCCATTCTACATACAAATGTTGCACATGTTCGCAAAAAGCTTCTTTAGAAGGAAATTGTTTGGGATCGATAGCATCATAAACATAATAATTAGCGCGATGATTCTGCGCGGTTAAAATCATCCACAATTTATGAAGGAGATGTTGATGTTGCCATTCAAAATCTTCTTGCGCTTCATAGTGCAAAAAAACGGGCACAATCGGCACGTCACTTTGTATTGATAAATCAAAAGCACCATAGCGAAAGGGGGTGCAAATTCGTCGTCCTTTGCAGCCGCCTTCAGGATAAAGACCAATATTAATGTGTCTTGAAAGCAGGGTTTCCTTTAACTCGTTAGAGGCACCCTGTCTTGAATCTTTGGATTCTCTATCGACATAAAAAGTGCCGACAGCTTTGCTAATGCGCCCGACTATCCACCAATCCTTCACTTCAATTTTGGCTAAGTAGTAAACATCAAATAGAGCAGGCATACCAATATCTTCAAACGCTGAAGGATGATTGCCTATTAGAATATATTGCTTAGGCAGCGGATGATGGTTTTTCTGATGCAAAAACAAATCCACTCGCAAGGCTCTGACAAAAACCATGCTCCAGTATCGATAACAATGACGATACCATGTTCCAAGAAGATTTTTTGGTAGAAAGCTTAATAGATAAAGCACAAGTGTCAGCAGGGCCAGATCAATCCAGCCGATTAAGGTGCGCAGCAATGATAGGCATGAAAGAATCATCAGTATGGCTTAAAGTAATAAGGCCTACTGTTAGCTTATGCAAGAGTTGAAAGACTATCAAGCCAATCCTAACGCTTAATCGAAACCGAAGCCGCTAATACAGAAATAGGTTGAGTAGGATCTTGCGTTTTTGTAAGAGAAGGTGCGGTTGAAAGAAGCTTTTCGAATTGTGGTGTTAAGGTTTTCTTACTGATCTTCACATTCCGAGGTACCATTTGAAAAATACCCGTCACATCCACAGGCGCGGCTGTTGAAATTAAAGAGCTAACCGGTTTAGTAGGAGAGCCATTATTCTGAAGGGCCTCGATGGTCAATCTATCCGTTAGACTTAACTTTTTAGGTGTGCGAGGAAGGGAAGGATTTAAAGGATGCAGTTGGTTAATACGTTCTTTTTTGCGAGGAGAAGTGATGATTTCGCTGAGACTGTTACTGTCAATGTTGCAGTGAGTTTTTAAGTGTTCTTGTGTTTCTTGGCTCAAAGATTTTATGACTAATACTAAGATATTAATTTGCCAAATATATTCAGCTTGGAAATCCAGTAAGATTTTTTCATGTTCCTTTAAGTGAGGTTGGGCTAGCGCAATTTCGATTTCTTTTAAAGTATTTTTAAGCACGGGGAAAATATTACCGAGTTTTTTTCCATGATCTTTACCATTGATCTTGGTGCAATAATGTTTTTCATATAAAGCAGTACTGCCTGCGTGATGAAAAAAAGTGACCGTATTTTCTTGATAATTTCGATCGGCAACATATGAATAAATAAGTTTCAAACCGGACATTATTTTAGTGAATAATTTAGGCGCGGCAGTTTCAAGGGGTTTTAAGGTTGTAATGCTTTCAGGCGAAGGTAATGAAGTCATCACCTTATGTTTTGACGGACTGCTAATGATATTTTTTACCTGGAAATCATCGGGACCTTTGGTCGACATCTTTTACTACCTCGTTCAGAAGTCATCTAGCGGCCGCAGATAATATAGGAATCTTAGTAAACTTACAAGCTTTGTAGGTTAGCCAAAGTGCAGATGGTCGGAAGAGGGGACGGCTTTGAGTTTGGCATTGGGGCAAAGAAAAACGCAGCTACCTAATTCATTAAAGTAAAATCGTACATTTTCTGTGATTTCACCTAACGGACGATAGCACACAGCCATAGTGTCAGCTGAAGGAGTGTTATAGACATTCACGCCAATGTCAGCCAACGCTTTGGTTAATTGGCCAATCATAAAACTGTTGTCTAGACGGGGGTTAACGCGAACGTGATTGAGTTCAAACAGTACCCCATGTAAAGTAACACGAAAGTCATGTATGGGATAAATAATGCCTTCCGCAAGGGATTCTACATGGACACATTCGATGACATGCAAGTTTTCGTTCAAAACGAACTCATGAATATCTGGCCTGTGATCAGGTTTTACCCTCGAGGCATTGATCAATATTTCATTGGCGATATACGTGCTCATAGCCGTTATATCGGTTTTCGCTAGGTAATCTTTAGAAAGTTGACAAAATATGGCAAAGGTTAAAACACAGTATTCTTGTTCAGGTTGTGGCAGCGTCAGCCCCAAATGGCTGGGTCAATGTACAGACTGCGGCGCTTGGAATAGCATGACTGAAATGGCAATGACTAAAGCAGCTCCTTTAACGGGTCGCTGGCAAGGTTATGCGGGTAGTGACGAAGCAACCATTATTCCCCTTCCGCAAATTAGCACCACCCAAGCTTCGCGGATCTCTACCGGCCTTGAAGAGCTGGATAGAGTATTAGGGGGTGGGTTAGTGATGGGCTCTGTGATTTTAATCGGCGGTGATCCTGGGATTGGCAAATCAACCTTGCTGTTACAAGCTTTGGCACATTTACCGGATCCCAGTAAAGCGTTGTATGTCACGGGTGAGGAATCTTTACAGCAAGTTTCCATGCGCGCAAAACGCTTAGGCGTGGGGCAAATGCCCTTAAATCTGTTAGCTGAAACGCAAGTAGAAACCATTATAGCGCTAGCAACACAGCAAAAACCGCATGTGATGGTAATCGATTCCATCCAAACCATTTTCACACAAATTATTCAGTCTGCCCCAGGATCGGTCAGCCAAGTGCGAGAGAGTGCAGCCTTGCTGGTACGATTTGCTAAGCAATCGGGCATTTCACTTTATTTAGTAGGCCATGTGAACAAAGATGGTGCTATCGCTGGCCCACGCGTGCTAGAACATATGGTGGATACCGTTTTATATTTTGAAGGCGAAAAGGAAAGTCGCTTTCGCATTGTGCGTGCTATCAAAAATCGCTTTGGTGCGGTTAACGAATTAGGCATTTTCTCCATGACGGATAAAGGGCTGCGCGAAGTCAATAATCCTTCAGCGATCTTTTTATCTCGTACCGCGAAACCTTCTTCTGGCACCATCGTCTTGGTTTCTTGGGAAGGAACACGTCCTTTATTACTAGAAATCCAAGCCTTGGTTGATGACAGCCATGGTGTGCCAAGACGCGTGACGGTGGGGTACGATCATAATCGCTTAGCGTTACTGTTAGCGGTATTGCATCGTCATAGCGGTATCACCATGCATCAGATGGATGTCTTTTTAAATGTGGTTGGGGGCGTCAAAATCACTGAAACAGGTGCTGATCTGGCTATCGTTGTCGCAGTGTTAACCAGTTTTCGCGATAAAATTCTGGATAAAGGCACCGTGGTGTTTGGTGAAATTGGCTTAAGTGGCGAATTGCGACCTGTGCCTGGTGGACAAGAAAGGATCATAGAAGCCGCCAAACATGGCTTTAAACGAGCCATTGTGCCAAAGGGGAATGCACCACGACAAAATCCTGAAGGGATGGAAGTGTTTGCGGTAGAGACTTTAAAAGAAGCCTTATCAAAATTAGATGATTAGTTTGTAGCTACAAAGGCAGTAGAATGGATTCTGCAATATATTGGTTTTATTGCTTGCCGGCAATCACCTTCGTCTTACTCCAGCTGGGTGAGCTAAGTCTTCCTTGTTTGCAACAACGCAGCTATCAACCGCTAGATTGGCTGCTCAACATCACAGGCTTATTTATCCAAGGGGTGTTGATCCCGCTTGCTGGCATTGTGCTTTCTTATAAGGTTTTTCCAACATTACCTTTTTTACAACAAGGAGTGCTCCCGTTACATTTCTGGAGCGCATTTTTTCTGAATTTTATTGTGATCGATATTATCTATTATTGGCAGCATCGCTGGTTCCATCGTAATGACTATCTGTGGAAACTACATATTTGCCACCATAGTTCACCACGTGTTGATATTTGGGCGACCTCAAGAAATAATTTATGGATCAACTTTTTGTTTGTCTATTTGTTGTTAAACCCGCTACTCGGCTTTTTATGTCAAAGTCCTGAAGGCTTCTTTGCAGGCGCGATGGTGACGGCGAGTTTAGATATTCTAAGACACAGCAATATTGCTTTTCAAAAGCTGCCAGGTAGAGGTTTTTATGAAAAACTAGGGCTGATATTTGTTATGCCTTGGATGCACCATAGTCATCACAACATGTTAAAACCTTCACACAACTTTGGTGCCAACCTGATTATTTGGGACAAGCTCTTTAACACGTTTGATGGTGAAACCGAACATGAGTTTGCCTATCAGCCTAAAAAGACTAACAGCTATCGTCAACAGTTTTATTTTCCATTTATTCGATAGAGAACAAGATGCATCCACATTTACAACAGCGCCAAAAGAAAAGCTTACTGGATGAACAGCTTACTTACAAAAAGTTGCAATTTAATTATGAGAAAAATGTAGAGCAAGATCACACGGCGTTAATTGATGAAGCGACAAAGCAATTTGATTATGCCGCCTGTAAAGATCACTATTGGAATCCTGAGTCATTGTCATTAATGTACGGGACGCCCTTGTGGGATGAATCGAGTCTCACACAGAGAGTGCGATTAAATCAGTTGTATTGGGTAGCGTATTATAGCCAAATCATTTCCGCTGAAATTGCGACTATCTATTTTAATCATATCGCAGCAACCGGGTTATATTCGTTAGAAGATTTTAGAGTGATTTGCGATACTCTAGATCTCGAAACACAACAAGAACGATCGCACATTCATGCTTTTAAAACGATCAGTGAAGATGTTGAATGGCAACTCTTTGGGAAAAGGCTGTTCACTTATCCGATGAGAGGGCCTTTTGAGCAAACCATGGTCTTTGCTGATCGCAATCGCTTTAGTGACTTTTGGCGAAAATTCAGATTAAAAGCCTATTCGGTGATTTCGCCGCAAAATGCCTTTTTAGCCAGCCAATATTTATTGATCAGAGGTTTACGAACGTTAAATGGTAAACTGATTCAGCACAAATTAGCAAAAGATTATATGGTGATGCAGGATAAAGCGGCAGCACCTATTCCTACTCAAATTAATTATTATCATTTTATGGATGAAAGTTACCATTTTAATACCTCCAAAATAGTGGGCTTGGAAATCATTGACTGTTTAGAAAAGCCAACAGCTTATGAGAAATGGGTGGTGAATAAGGCGATAGCAGGGTGCCAACAAGATCATTTCAATTTTTCAGTGGTCGTTAATGGCATATTTTGGTATGAGCCTGCGTTATTTCAAACCATTTATCAATTACTTCGTTCTGACGTTTTTAAAATGCAGCATCAAGAAGCGTTAAATATGCTTGCGCGTTGTTTTACCAAAGAAAACGACGCTATGCATCAAAGTTTTGAGCTGCACAATATTGCGATTGCGTCTTATAAATCATTATTAGCACCACTTGATTATTTGAATAAAACAAATAAAGAGATGCTTATTATGTCGAAAAACAATTTGGGCCATCATTTAAAACAAAATCAACAGAAATTTAAAAAATTTATAGCCAATGAAACAATATAGCATTAAATTTATTAATTCTGATAAACCTGCGTTGACCCTGGTTGAGGGGGCCGTGCTGAGTGAGCATTTAACCGCGCTGAATTCGCCGATTTTATTTGGTTGTCGCGCAGGGATCTGTGGTACCTGTGTTTGTGAAATTATACCATTAACAGGAAGCTTGCCCGGACCATCTATCGATGAGCAAGATGCACTCTCTTTATATGCACCAGAGAATAAGCGTGCTCGCCTTGCTTGCCAAGTGCAATTATTAACCGATATCAGCATTAGAAAAATTGAGCCTTATGAATAGTCTTTTAAAAAATTACTGGTATATCATTGCTGAGTCTACATCCTTGAAAGCGAATCAAGTACTAGCGCGTCAAATACTTGATGAGTGGTTAGTGGTGTTTCGGGGTAGTGATAATAAACCCTGTGTAATGCGAGATAAATGTTTGCATCGTTGTGCAAGGTTATCAAAAGGAGAGGTATCTAAAGGGCTGCTCACCTGTCCTTACCATGGGTGGGTCTATAACGGTCAAGGCCAATTGGTTTCAGTGCCAGCCCATTTTGGTAAACCCAATCATGAGACAATGTCAGTGTCGCATGCTTTTCCCTGTGTTGAGCAAGAAGGGTATATTTATGTTTGCTTAAACCCAAGCCCAACAGGATCTAAGCCGTTTGCCATGCCAAAATACGATAATTCAAAGTATAAAAGAGTGCGTTTGGTCAACGAATTTAATAATACACTCGAAAATTGTGTTGAAAACTTTATTGATATTCCACATACCGCTTTTGTGCATAAAGGCATATTTCGTGGTAAACGAAATGAGAAAATCAAAGCCAATATTAAGCGCGCTAAGGGCCATATTCAAATTGACTATGTAAATGAAAGAAACAATTTGGGAAGTTTTTCCTTTTTACTAAACCCCAAAAAGCAAGAAATATTTCATCAAGATAATTTTTATGTGCCGAATGTCACGCAGGTTTTTTATCGTCTTGAAGGGAAATGGGAATATATCATTACGAGTCAAACAGTCCCGGTTACAAACGAGAAATCTATCGTGTATACAGAGCTGTGTTACAATTTTGGGCTATGGAATTATCAACCATTCACAAAATGGCTGATAAAACGCCAAGGTCAAAAAGTGATTGATCAAGATGTTGATATTCTGAATCAACAAATGGAAGTGATTAAAAAGTATGGTCAGCACTTTAGTGCAACCTCAGCAGATCTGATTCACATTTACACTTCTGAGTTGATAAATGCTTTAAGAAACAATCAAGAGCCGAATGACTTACCCAATCAAGATAAGGAGATTGTGTTTTGGGTGTAATCTTCAGAAAGCTGATGCTATTGTTTGGTTTGTGCCATTTAATGGTTATTACGGTTTGTATATGGTTATTTATCGGAACACCAAGTCTATTATTGTTTATGACTGTGCTATTAGCGATTTATGGCTTGCCGCTGGTTGCGTTTCAGATCCAAGAATACTTTGTACCATTAAAAGAAGGCAAGTTCGATTTTAATGAACAACGGTATTGCCCATGGTGGGGTTCACATCAAATGCAACAAGTTTATAGTGCCATCCCCTTTTTAGAAGGCATATTGCGTATTATACCAGGTGCTTATAGTTGTTGGTTAAGACTATGGGGTTCTAAAATTGGCAAACAAGTCTATTGGACACCTCGAATTGAGATAGTTGATAGAAGTTTATTAGAAATAGACGATTATGTTATTTTTGGTCATCGCTCGGCTTGTTCCAGTCATATTATTACTTATAAAGATCATAAATTAGAGTTGCAAATAGGTAAAGTGCGATTGGGTAAATCCGTACTCGTAGGCGCAGGATCACGCTTGGGCCCAGGAACGCAAGTTGCAGAAAAGATCACCATTCCAATATGTTGCATTTTACTCATTGATCAACATGTTGCGTTTCAAGAACAATTAAAAGCAGTGCATCATGATCCCATTCAAAGGCCGGTTCGCGAAGAGTTTATTTAAAGCATTGAGTTTTGGTGCTTATCGGCACTTTAACCAAGCATTAACATCACCATGGCTTGCAGAGCAACAACTCTTAGAGGCGATTTGTCATGATATTTCCCAAACAGAATATGGCAAACACTATCAGTTATCTGCTAAGGCAGGTTATGAAGATTTCTCATCAAAAATTCCCATTGTTGATTATGATACGTTAAGCCCATGGATAGAAAAGGCAAAGAATCAACAAAACGTTCTAACCAAAGAAAAAATTGATTTTTTTGAATGTACTTCTGGAAGTATGGGCCATAAAAAATCCATACCGTATACCAAACAATTAAGACGCAGTTTTGCAAGATATTTTCAAATTGAAGGCTTTGATTTACTTGCTAATGGTTTGCAGTTGCATTCAATGAAAATGTTTATGAGCATTTCACCGCAGGTATCACATATTCCGGAAGCGCATTTAAAGGATGATAGTGATTACCTGAGTAAATCGTTACAATGGTTGATAAATCCTTTTTTGGTAGCTCAGCCCAATATTAGACAACTTCACGACGAAGATTTCAGATTAATATTAGCACTGACGTTGCTAGCAGAAGAGGATCTTGAAATCATTTCAATTTGGAGCCCTTCCTATTTACTCATTTTGTTACAAGTGATTGAACAAAGATTTGATGAGCTGCAATGGTATTTAAGACAAAAAAGCTTTAGTTATGAAAATGTTGCTATTACCTTGCCGCTGTTGACTAAAAATAGACAGAACTATTTGAGCGATTTACAAAAAAACTATCAAAGCGAGTTACTATGGCCAAAATTAAAGCTTATTTCCTGTTGGAAGGCAGGTACCTCTAAAAGAACTGCTGATTTCCTTGTCAAAAAATTTCCTCACACAGTTATTCAAGGGAAAGGGCTACTAGCCACGGAAGGGCCGCTCACCGTACCGCTTGCGAAAGCAAAAGGGTATGTTCCCATGCTGCAAGACATATTTTTTGAATTTGATGATGGTCGGCAAAATATTTTGCGTTTGCAAGATCTGCGCGTTGGTGAGGACTATGAAATCATTGTGAGTCAACGATCGGGATTATATCGGTATCGCATTGGAGATACTGTTCGCGTAACACACTTTTTTGAGCAAACCCCTTGTTTAGAATTTATTGGTCGTACCAAGCAGATCTGTGATCTGGTTGGGGAAAAATTAAATGAGCGTTTTGTGATGAAGGTGTTTGAAAAAGAGCCTTTTGTTAGGGCACAATATTTGCTTTTAGTGCCGATTTTATTGGCAACAGGGCAAGGAAAATATTACCTTTTAACTGATGATCCTCATTTAGCTTTGCATACTGAATTGCTTGATTCCCAACTATCTATTAATTTTCATTATCAGAATGCGCGGAAAATGTTGCAGCTCTTAGAGCCTGAAGTCCTGTTTCATCCACAGATAGCCGCACTGATTAATAAGGTTAGACAAGCCTTAGGTATTAAAATGGGTGATCAAAAGGAATGTGCACTTATACGGTGTGAAGAGCTGGGACATCATCTCTTACAAGCGGTGTTACAGCATAAGGGATGAAATAGCTCTCATCTTTGATTTCTTGCACAATTTTTTCAAGACCCGGTTGAGTCATTAATTTACATAAGAGATCCAGTTTTTCCTTCGAAGTTTTCTCGCCTTCTAAATCATTAAACAAAGAGATTTCTGCTTGGCGGCTAAGTCCACCTTTCACTTTATCGACCGCTCTGATCACCGCTTGTGGACCAACTCGCACTAAGTCACAATAGGCTTTTAAGGTGTCTTTTATAAGATAAAGCTCATGATGAGTGAGTGTTTCACTTGAAAATAATATTTTACCGCTATGATGATGTAATGCCTCATCTTGTAAGATCCGATCTAAAATGGTTTTAAAATAAGGATCAAGGCAATATTGGCTTAACGATTTATAATGCTTTAATCCCCAACCTTCCAGAATAATCTGTACAAGATAATATAATAAATTAGCGTTATTCAGTTGTGTGATCTGTATGATCAGAGTGAGTAAAGAGCTTGCTGGTTGAGTACGAATAGCTTCTGGTATGTAGGGTGAAATCCATTCTAAATGCGTTGCTTCATCGGCACCGATAAAACTAAATAGCTGTTTAGCCTCTGTAGAGGGGGACAACAGAACCAATTTGGCAGCATAGGCAATGCCAATTTTTTCAATAAAATAGGACTCATTCAATAAATCTTGGGTACAGTAACTTAATATTTGATACTGCTCTTCGATAGAAGAACGTTGATAGAGGCTTGATTTGTCTAAATGAAAAAAGTCGGCAGGCCAAAGTGGTGTACTATTGATCATCTTGGTCTGTAGCCTCCCCCCCCTTTTAAGGAAAGCATTAATCAAATGGCAGGCTTTTTCATCTGCATGATCATGCGTTGCTGTAAGGGTTTCTTGACTATTAAACAGATGCATAAAAGTACTTTGCTAACATTTTATATTGTAACCAAGCAAATAGCCGTGAAGGGAGATACTTCTTTAATAAATAGGGGAGCTTGCTGTCTTGATCAATCGGTACGCGTACAGGAACTTGTTTCATTAATGCAAGCTCACAGATTTTTTGAGCAAAATGTGCCTGATCATTGGGAAGCTTATGACTAAGCTCTTTCTTTAGACGTAAAAAGCCTTTATAAGATGACTGATAGTTTTCATCAAGTGCTGGGGTTGGCGAAACGATCTGCATACGATTGCCAAATTCTGTTTTATATCGTCCAGGTTCAATCACTGTGCATTGGATCCCTTGCCCATATAGTTCATAGTGAAGTGCTTCACTAAAGCCTTCTAACGCAAATTTTGAAGCGCAATATAATGAATGAAAGGGAAAGCCAATTAAACCAAAAGTCGAGGAAATCGTAAATATTTTGCCCTTTCGTTGTCGTAATGCGGGTAAACAAACTTTTGTTATCAGCACATGAGAAAAAAAGTTAACATCCATTTGTTGACGGATGTTATTTTCTTCTAAACTCTCAAGGGCACCCACTAGCGCGAAACCTGCATTATTAATTAAGAGATCTAAACCGCTTACTAACAAAGGTGTGAGTTTTTCCTGCATTGCGGATAAGTCACTCTGTCCAATATCTAACATAATGGGTGTAAACAAGGGATGTGAATGGTTGTGATCACTTTGACGCGAAAGTCCCAATACTTTCCAGCCACAGTTTAAAAAAGCTTCAGCCATGGCGAAACCAAGTCCCGATGAACAACCCGATATTAAGACAACTTTAGGATCCATACACTTCGCATTCCTTTGTTAAAGTTTGAGTCTGCCAGTTAGCCTTGGGCTGCTTTTCTAAATGTTTAATAAAGGCTAACACGGCTTTATCATTTTTAATGGGGTTTTTTAAATTAAATTGGATTTTTTGAAAGACTTTGGTGTCGCCAATGGCAAAATAAAAACCTGCGAGTTTGGTGACTTGTAAAATCACACTGTTAAACAATCGACCTAATAACCCTTTACGATGTTTGGTAAAAGCGATAGTTTTTCCAAGCGTTGTACCATCTGGCTGTGGTCTTAAAGCAAACATTAAGTAAAGATGCAGAAAATCTGGGCCAAGTGTTACGGTTCCCACAAGGCCATACCAGTAGCTCATATGATAGGTAATGGGGCCTCGGTAAAATCGCTGCATCAGTCGACCAAACCAATGATCCGCTGATGGCTTACCTTGATTTTCAAAATGTATATTATAAGTATCAATAATATTCGGTTCCATCTTTAATATATGACCAGGTAGCTGATGGACCGTTTGAAAGTGATGCTCATCGATCGCATTAATCATCACCACATTGGGATGACACTTTTTTTGCCATTGATTGCCTAATGAAAAATCGATTTTTTGGTCTTTCAATTCAGGAACACACGGAATATCTGCAAGAGGTGTATCACCGGTATAAAGCCAAATTAAGCCATATTGTTCTTTGACTGTGAAGGATTGGATCTCGATTTTTTTAGACGGTAAATTTTGCAGACAGGGGATATCGACACATTGCCCTTTATCGTTAAATTTCCAGTTATGAAAAAAACAGCGCACGCTATTCCCTTCAACGAAGCCGTCGACTAAATGTGCACCCATATGGGGACAAAAAGCATCGAGTGCGCCTATTTTACCGTCTTCGCCTCTAAAGACGATGATTTCACGGCCCATCATATTGACCGCACGGATCTTTTTTTTGCCGACGGATTTAGCCGTGCACACCCATACCCATCCTAATGGTACATCGTTGATGTTATTAAACGACAGCGTGTTCGTCATGTGTGACAAATCCTTGCGTAAAAAGGCGTTTGGCAAGTGGTCTTAAGTTGTGTGTCTCTAATTTGCACAAACAAACAAGTTCATCGCCTTGATGGTATTCGGGATTTTTTTTCTTAAAAAATTGAATGTCTTTGCGAGCCAACAATTTGCTAGGGATTTCTGCCCAGCGTTGCTTTAGATGGCCTTGTGAAATGGGAAATCGCACAATCCCAAGGGAAGGTTTGTAATGTTCGCCAAACGTATTGAGCGCTAAATGATCCATGAGTTTTTGTTCCCATGGTGGTGTTTCATAGAGATAATTGGGGTAAAAAATATTGCTAAAAACGGGTAAATAGCGATAAGTACGGTGACCTTTGACAATGATAAACCAATACAAAGGTTGATTGGGATATTGCGCTTTAATGAAACCTGCAAATTTTAACCATGCAAAAGCAAGGATGGGTTTTCCCCAATACTTGTCAGCCATGATGGTATCGCCAGAATAAATAATTTGTAGTTGTTGATCTAAGAAGCAAGTTTGATAATGCAAAATGGTGGTAAAGCCAATCAAGCTATCGTCTTCATTATAGATCTGTAAGACAGTATTTTTTTGAAGCAAATCTTTTTGAAAGGCGACTAAGTTTGTGTTGGCATAATAATTTTCATATAAAGCATACATGGCTTTGATATTATCTGGCGTTAGATCGTCTATCGGAATAATTTTCGAATGTAATTGTTCCATTTAGCCTCTTATTAAACCACTTGCGACATAACCAAATACAAAAAATAAATAATAACATTCCCGCTACCACATCTAAAACACAATGTTGTTTGGTTGTGAGTGTTGAAAGAATAATGGCAGTACTCCATAGTGAGGCTACTATCTGCCAAACAAAACTGCGTGCTCTAAGACTGCTTGCTGCAATCAGCGCAAGTGTGGTGTGCAAAGAAGGAAAGCAGTTATTGGGAATATCGATAGCATATAAAAATCGATATAGCCCTTCTATTACCGGATGGATTTGTTCTGAAAAGGTAAGCCTTGTTAAGAACGTTGGATAAAAAACAAAAACACAACCGCCAAGTAATATAGCGAGAAGATAACTATAGTAGGTAATTGTAGCAATGTGTTGATTGGGGGCATAGATAACGCCCAATAACAAGAAAACAAACTGGGAAAAATAGACGAGCACTGAAAAAGGCAGCCATGGGATATAGCTATCTAAAATACAAAGAGGAGCCAGAAAGGGTTCTCTTAAAGGATTGCTTCCCATCACAAGATAAATAAATGCAAAAAAACAACAGCCAAGAACCATCAGTTTTATTTGGGTATCGCGATTAAACTGTGGTAATGATTTTTTGAACTCGCTTAATTTCATTGCCATATTGACCTGTGACGACCTTAAAAAAGAGTTTATGTAAACTGATAAAAGCACGAAAGGAAAAAGTGGTGTCTCGTTGATCAACGCTTGAATTCTCAAAGAAATAATGGCCGATCAATCCCGTTATTTGCGAGAGCGGCATCATCAGCAGGAGCCAAGGATCCTGTCTGGTCACTGCAATCCCGGCAATCAGATACATGATAATAAAGGCGAGACAATGTAAAAGAATATTGGGTATTTGTTGATGCTTTAAAACAAAAATGTCCCAATAGTTCGTTAGGGGGTGATCAAGCATTTCGTCGTTGATACGATTACGAGATCTCTCATACATTTGCTTTTTACCCATAATCGGAACGGTCGATTTCAATAGTGTCCCCGTTTTGATTTTTGCCAATGGAAGAATGGGCTCTCCCTGACTAACCACTTGGGTACCATTGATGAAAACCATTGAAATGGGTGAATTGTCTTCGCGTTTGACCATTCGCATCGATCCCAAAAGTGCAGCGTCGCTATATTCACAAGGTAGCGTTATGGGATTGTTTAATTTGTTAGGATCTAACACAACCAAATCGGCTTTCGCACCGAGAGTGATATGCCCCGCCTTTAAGTTAAACCATTTTGCAGGCTCAAAGGTCACCCGCTTGATAGCCATTTCGGGTTTGATAAATGTCGATTGCACACTTTGTTTAATTAAAGATAAAGCACTATCAAAAAAAGCGAGATTTCGACAATGCGCTCCTGCATCGCTAAACCCGGGTAATATATAAGGATGCTTTAAGAGTTTATAGCGAATGTGTGTGCGATGATTGGCACCGGTATGCTTCCAGCGTAGGTTAGTATCTTCTGATTCTAATAGGCGTATAAAGAGTTCGAGTGGGTCTTCTTTCAAGTTGTTAGCCACTTGCTGAATGTTCATACCCAGCCATTCCTGGATCGGGGCCTTAACAAAAATCATTCTGGAAAAATTCCCATCGAAAGTTCGACCTTTGCTACAGTGCCATTCTTGTTTAAAACGT
This sequence comes from Uncultured Candidatus Berkiella sp., assembly GCA_964594635.1. Lineage (GTDB taxonomy): Bacteria > Pseudomonadota > Gammaproteobacteria > Berkiellales > Berkiellaceae > Berkiella. Next base: position 229,246 of record CAZQMV010000003.1, on the reverse strand, counting down.
CTTTTAAAACCCAGAGACTGCCATTTGGCTTTACGCTCCTCAGATGATTTTAGATTATTGAGTGTTAAACCCGTTTCAAATTCTTCAAATAAAGGTGTGATAGGTCCGTCAGAGTAAATGGTAAAAGGTTCAGGGATCGTTTGAAAACGGATATTACAGCCTAATACGTGATTACAAAATCTAGTAAAAAAAGGGAAAACACGCCAAGCCTGTGGATTAATCGTCATATCCATGGCAGATAAAATCGTTAAACGCAACGGTGCGCGGTTGAGTCCGTAACTCAATTTAATAATCGCAAAAATAGATTGCCATAATTTTTTAGGATTGGGTGTCACTTGGAACACGGCATCTCGTTCACGGCACAATTCTGCTAACATCGCATATTCAGCAAAGCCTGCATGGTGAGAGGGTAGTGAGCATCCGGGATATTGTCCTGTGGTTCGATGCCAGTGCACCATATCAACGGAGATCCCAATGCAGCCTGCTGTGAGTGCTTCTGTTGCAAGCGCTTTCATCTTTTCAATTTCTAGCGGTGTGGCTTTCTCACCTAAACTTCTTTTTAGTCCCATCACTTTTGCTCGAAGTGCGCTGTGTCCAAGCAAGAATGCCACATTAGGACCTAAGGGCAATCGATCGATATAGTTAAGGTAAGAAGCGGTATCTGGCCATTCTTTAGCTTGTTGCTTCCAAAGCCCAATGAGTTCAGGCATGGTTTCAACTCGTTCGAATAAGTCAGCATTAACAGCGGGAGATCCCATATTTAATGAGAGACTGCAATTTCCCATGACGACTGAGGTAACGCCATGTCGAACCGATTCACTTAAATCGGGTTTAATTTCAATTTCGGCGTCATAGTGTGTATGAATATCAACAAATCCAGGGCAGATCCAACAGTTGGAGACCTCCACTTTTTCTTTTGCAGGTTCATTGATAGAGGGAGCTATTTTGACGATTTGCTGATCCGAAATGGCGATATCAGCTTGGAAAGGGGGGGAACCACTTCCATCATAAATCAGCCCCCCTGACAGGATCTTGTCAAACATGTTTAAATTTTATTACGGCGAAACCAGCCCATAAATAATAACCCAATTAAGCAGCCTGCAATTGCACTGCCAATCGCAATGGTATAGCACTGCTTTTTCATGGCGTCGATAACGGGGTTATCTAAAATATCCCCTGAGAAATGGATTTTCATGAGTTTCCATTGGCTATTCTCTTTGTGAACCACCGCTGTCCAGCGTGTTTTGAGGGTTCTAACATCGCCATCGGTAAAGGTGAAGGTCTGTGATGCCGTGCCATCAACCACACCCACATTGGCTGTTGGGAAATAGGTTTTATCATCAGCTTCGGCGTTGATGGTCATGCTTCTTAATTTAGCATCCTTACCCTTAAACATTGTATCCCAGTAGGCTTTAAAATCATTTAGTGAAGTAAACTTACTGTTATCAATGGTAATAATGGTAAATTTTTCATCGAGGAAGGGGCGTAAGGCATCAAAATCGCTTTCATTAAGTGATTTTGACGATTTGATTAATAATTCACGAAGCGCTTGATGATCAGCTTCAGTTCCTTCTGTTTGCGAGTAGCTAACTGAGATAAAGCTTGCTAAAAATAAGCCAATGAAACATGTGATAAACTTTTTCATGAGATTTCAACCTTCCCTGGATCGATCATTTTGAGGCAATAAGAAAACAAGTTACTTAAGAAAATTAAATAATAAGGATATCTAACATGTATTTTATCCCTCAACGTCTTAATATACAAACCCAGCCCACAAGTCGGCATGAGATTTTTAATAATTGGGATATTGTAACGAAGGGTTGGTACATTGCTTTAAAAAGTGTCGAAGTACCAAAAGGGGTGGCAAAATCTTGTTTGATCGGCAAACAGCGTATTGTGTTCTTTCGAGGGGTATCCGGCAAGGTTTATGCCTTAGATGCATTTTGTCCGCATATGGGAGTCGATTTAGGTTTAGGCAAAGTGATTGGTGAACATATTCGATGTTTGTTCCATCACTGGCAGTTTAATGCTGCAGGCGTTTGTGTTGATATTCCCTGTCAAGAAAAAATGCCCACCAATGTTTGTTTAGCGTCTTATGCCATTGAAGAGAAATATGGCTACATTTGGATTTGGCCAGATAAGAGTGCCCCAAGCTGTGTACTTGAAATACCAGAGCTAGAAGGCATGGATGTGATTTATTCACACGATAAGCCTTATGTTCGTGGCTGCCATTATCATATCACCATGATCAATGGCATTGATGCTCAACATTTGCGCACAGTGCATGATATTGCTGTTAATATGCAAGTGAGTATCACAGAAACGCATAATGATCATTTATTAATCAAAATGTCAGGCGAGTTTCCTCAAGATAATGCAAGGGCTAAATGGATGCGAAGGATTTTTGGCGGACAATATGCTTATCAAATGCTTTATGCGCATGCAACAATCGGTGCGTTAACCATGATGCAAAATGTCAAATTGTTTGGAAAATGGAAACTACCAACGTTGCATATGTTCTATGCTTATTCTCCACTTAAGGAACAGCAATCACAGGTTACGCCTATCTATGTGACAAAAAAGCGCAGTGGAATATTGGGTTGGATAGTTAGTCGTTTTTTATTGATATTAACCAAAAGATTATTTTATTTTTTAAAAGAAGAGGATGGTAAAATCTATGAAAATATTCGCTTTAATACATCGAGTTTCTTAAAGATTGATCAGCCGATAGCGAAATTTGTCGCTTTTGTAAATCGTTTGCAACCTTCCAAGTGGACTTAAGCGGATTTGGATTCGCCCGCTTCTTTCTTGTTGGCTCTAATCACATCGGCATATTTATGTAAAATAGCGGCAAGGGAGGCAGCTTTAATGGGTTTAGTGATGTAGTCTGTCATACCCGCTGCGATACAAGCTTCTTTATCACCTTTCATTGCATTCGCGGTTAGAGCAATGATCGGAATATTCGCTTTAGCACTATCTTGTCGTAAAATGCGAGTTGCCTCATAACCATCCATTTCCGGCATTTGGCAGTCCATAAATATCACATCAAACTTCAAAATATCGATGGCTTCTAAGGCTTCTTTGCCATTGTTAGCGCCGTGGACTGTGTAACCCATTTGTTGCAATATTTTAATGGAGACTTGTTGGCTGATTAAATTATCGTCAACGACTAATATTTGTACATCCTTCGCATTTTCGATAGGCGTAATTTCAGTTGGCGAGGGGAGTTGGTTAGCGCTGTCAGCGGTTTCTTCACCAATTGAACGCAATAATGCATGATAGATCTCTGTTTCTTTTAACGGTAATTGGAAAATGTCACAATGGATGAGTTTGTAGTGTTCTTTGATGTCATCTGTTTTAGCATCATAGGTGATAAAGATAACCGGGATTTTTTCTTGCAAGAAATTATTTTTGGCAAGTTCAAAGAAATGGATCGATAGACATTTTTGATTAACAACCAATATATCAATATCTGTGTTATTCTCATGAGCTTGTTTAAGTGCAGAAAAAGTTAATTCCTCTTTGCGAGTAATTTTAACGCTGCAACCAAACTTAGGTAAAATGTTTTGCAAAACAGCAATATTGATGGCATCCTCTTCTAAAATGAGGATATTTTTTGCTTTAAGGCCATTTGAGTAAATCGATTTTGTTGCTTCAAGATTTTCTTTACAAGCGATAGAAAACCAAAAAGTTGAACCGGAACCCATATCACTGTGAACGCCGATTTCTCCGCCCATTAGCTCAGCTAATTTCTTGGAGATAGCAAGACCTAAGCCGGTACCACCATATTGGCGAGTGGTCGATGCATCAACTTGGCTAAATGCTTTAAATAGCTTATCAAGTTTATTTGCTGGGATCCCCATTCCGGTATCTTCAACATTAATTTTGAGTCCCACTTTCTCATTCGGCGCAGATATTGAAGAGATCGAAATTTTAATATGTCCTTGTTGTGTAAATTTAATTGCGTTACCGACTAAATTGAGTAAAATTTGGCGAATACGGCTGGGATCGCCCAGTAATTTTTCGGGAACGCTGTCGTCGACCACACAGCCAATGCCTAGTCCTTTGTCTTTAACGCGATAAATAAGCAGATCCATCACTTCTTCTGCGACTTGGCGGATATTAAAGGGAATTTCTTCAACTTCCAATTTGCCCGATTCAATTTTAGATAAATCGAGAATGTCATTAATTAAATTTAGCAATGATTCGGCAGAGAGCTGCATGATCTCAACATATTGTTTTTGTTCATGATTGAGTTGCGTATTTTTAAGCAGGCTTGCTGTACCGATTAAGCCATTCATTGGGGTGCGAATTTCGTGTGATACGTTGGCCAAAAAACGCGATTTAGCATGGTTAGCTTCTTCAGCAATAGACATTGCTTTTTCGAGTTCTTTAGTGCGATCTTTGACTTTTTGATCTAATTCAATGGTAGCTTCTTCTAAACGAGTATGTATTTGGTGAAGATTACGAAACATGATTTTAAGTGCTTGCCCTAAGACACCAAATTCTTTGTTAGTTTGTTTCGGAAACACGATTTCTTTGCTGCCAGAGCTGATACTATTGGTTAAACGAATTAAATCCATAATAGGATTGGTAAAATGATTAGATAATATTCGCGCTAGAATAAGCCCTAAAGATAAGCAAATGCCTAAGATCAATAAGTTAATAAACAATGTTGCTCGAAGACGTTGATAATGTTTATCGAGTGAAAATTGTATATAAAGATAAGCAACTGTTTTACCATCTGCTTTAAGTGGACCGCCTGCCACCATTAACCGTTCACCTACAAAGGTTTTTAATTGATTAGAGCTCATTAGTTGTTGCATAAAGGGTTTGAAAAATTGTTCATTTTGCTGATTAAAGTTTGGTGAGAGTTCAGCAATGATTTGTCCCTTGGTATCTAAAATGACAGTGTCTTGAATATCCGGGTTGACTTTAAGATTTTGCAGTTGTTTAACAATTTCTTTGGTATTATTTTTATTAATTTCTTCAATAAGTGGGGATTCAATCATTCTCGCAACGCGATTAGCTTCATGTTTATAAGCTTCTAATGACTCTTTTCTTTCGTTTAGGTAAGACGCGATGGTAATGGTAATGGCTACCAAGAAAATGATGGCACTGGAATAAAGAACTAGCTTATCGCGGATACTAAGTAAGGTCATGATGACTCGGTCACTCTACAGATCGTTACCTAATAGAATCGAAAGAAGTGACTATTTTCTTAATAGAGTGACCGACTTTATAAACAGTTTAGCCTGTGTTTTGCGTACCTGGATTTTCTTCCTGATGCTTACGAGCTTTTTCAGTTGAGGGTTTTTTTCCTTCGCTATTGGGATCATTGGCTTCTTGGATTAGTTTTTCATCTGTTTGTTTAGGAGAAGTTTTAGTTTGCTCTTCGGTGGTTTCTTTCTTTTTCATTGTGATGGTCCCGCAGGTTTTTTAGGCGCACTCTGTTCTGTCTTCATGGATTCGACTAATTGTTTTTGGCAATCGGGCCAAGCTTTAATAAAACGATCTAAATTGATATTGAATGTCACCTCCTCTTTTGTAAAAGGGGTTTGAGTTTGAGGACAACGCAAGGTTCTGCCCGATGCAATCATCCCATCAATCGTTATTTTACTTAAGGAATGTCCAGAAGGCAGAATATAAGGATCTTCTAACATTTCTAACATAACAGGATCAATCAGTCGATCGTTGGTTAAATTTTCCATCAGGCCCTTATCGCCACACCCCAACCTATTAATAATTTTTTGTAGCACGAAATTTGTATGATAATTATTTGGATAGATCCCAATTTGCTCTAATTCAGATTTCTCATAAGATTTTCCCTGATTTAATTGGATCATTCTACCACCTCCTCCTGGAATAGTGATATCTCTTATAAGAACAACCGGATTTTTAAATACTTTTCCAGATAATTCACAGGTAATCGCTTGGGTGATAGACGGAGTGAGCGGTACTGATACTTTATGGGTAGGTTCGTCAGAATCTACGATGACATAGTGAGTATAAATCCCTTGGTTTGCTTGCTCTTGTTTAGCAGGATTCATCCTGTATTCAATCGTCAGTTTGCAAGGCAATGTTGAGAGATAGGTTTGCAATGAGCCTTGATGTTTCTCAGCCGTTTCGGAATTTACTGCGGAAATACTCTCCATGGCCTCCTTGAAGCTCGGATCATCCGATTTGTTTGCGTTAATCCAGCCTTTATCCGGGTGCAAAGCCATACGAGTACTGTTTTCGCGCCAATCATTCGTCTTATTATCCCAGGAAATAAAGTCTACCGTTAACATCCCCTTTTGAGTATTGCTTTCTCGGAGCAACCAGAGAGTTTGGCCCGTTTCTTTAATTTGCGCAATATTGGGCAATTCATCAGCCATTCTTTTTAAATGGCGATAACCTACATTTCTATCCATTGATTTAAAGATATAAATGTTAGGCTCATCGGATGTTGCAGGGTTTTCGCTTTCTGGACCACCTTCCATATAAACTCCTCGCTAAGTAGTCATTTAAACATAGACTATAAGATTTATCGTGTGGGTACTTTCACGATTTTGGGAGAATGTTTGATCAGCGTGAAGAACCTTAAAAAACCGACAGTAGACATGATGAGTGTCATATCATTGCGCATGGGGTGAAAATTCGTGACTTCATGCTGCAATAAATCTTCATCAAGGAAAAATGCGACTTGCAGATTGTCATCAAACATTAACCCATAAGGTGTCACAGAGCCTGGCGTTAGTTTTAACATAATCAGGAGTGCCTCTGGCTTACCAAAAGACAATCGTCCTACATTCAAAACGCTAGAGAGTGCTTTGAGATCAACTCTTTTCTCCTCTCTGAGGCTGAGCAATAAATAGTTGTTTTTATGATCTCTTAAAAACAGTGATTTACAGTGCGGACCAGGGATGAGTTCATGTAAATGCAGGCCTTCTTCAACGGTAAACACAGGTTCGTGTTCATGAATTTGAAAGTCAAATTCATGTTGTTTTAAGAAATTGATTAAGGTTTTATCGACCATGAGTTGTGTAATCCATTAGAGGTCAGGAATTTGCCTTATACCGAATGTCCTATTTATACCATGGTTTATCGCTATTTTGTACTCTTCAGTGAAGACTTCCCTTATTCTAACTTGAATTACTTAACACCGAGGAAGAGTCATGATTAATAAGACAAAAGATTTGCTTGAAAATCAGAGAAAAGAAACCTTAGCACTGTCATCTATTCAGAGCCAAATAGGGGCATTATCGTTACTTAGCATTTTGTATAATCTGGTTTTTAAAAATAAAGCACCTCAACCCAAACAACAAGCTTTACCACATACGCCTAGTGTATTAACCAGTTTGTTTGATGCTTATAAATGGTTTGATCGTGCTAAAAATACGCAGTTAAAAGCCAACGGTATGATTAGCAGACCATCATCCCCGCGTAAAAGTCCATAAAAACCCATTATCGTAACGCGGTAAAGTGTTTTACTTTGTAGGTGACGGGATCGAAAGCCGTCTCTTTTATTCGGGAGGCCATATTAGGTGTGAAATATGGATTGTAGGGGACGGCCTCCGTGCCGTCCCTGATACGAATAGCGGGTGAGGACGTTAAACTTCTTCCAAACGCTTATACTTGATCCGATGAGGATTAATCGCGTCAGTGCCAAGACGTGCTAAGTGATCTTTCTCATATTCACTGTAGCTTCCTTCGAACCACTTGATTTGACTATCGCCTTCAAATGAAATGATATGAGTAGCAATTCTGTCTAAGAACCAGCGATCATGCGAAATCACCATGACGCAACCTGGGAATGAGATCAAAGCTTCCTCAAGTGCCCGTAAGGTTTCAACGTCTAAATCGTTGGTTGGTTCATCGAGCATTAATACATTGCCACCGGCTTGGATCAATTTTGCTAGGTGGACGCGATTTCGTTCACCCCCTGAAAGGTTGCCAATGATCTTTTGTTGATCGGCGCCCTTAAAGTTAAAGCGACCCACATAAGCGCGTGAAGGCACCGAATATTGTCCAACAGTGATGTAATCTTGACCATCAGAGAGTTCTTGCCAGACTGTTTTCTTGTCGTCTAGATTATCTCGTGATTGATCAACATACGATAATTTCACGGTATCACCGATAGTGACGCTGCCTTCGTCAGGTTCCACCAACCCACACATCATTTTAAAGAAAGTGGTTTTACCCGCGCCGTTAGGACCAATAATACCGACAATAGCGCCACGAGGAATAGTTAACGACAACTTATCAATCAGCATTTTATCGCCATAGGACTTTGAGATAGCATTGGTTTGGATCACGTTTTCGCCTAAACGAGGTCCTGGCGGAATGTAAAGCTCTTGAGTTTCATTACGTTGTTGAAATTCTTTGGAGCTTAATTCTTCAAAGTTAGTAAGACGAGCTTTGTTTTTCTTACGGCGACCTGACGGATTAGTGCGAACCCATTCTAATTCTGATTTAACAGCTCGTTGATGGGAGGCTTCTTGACGTTTTTCTTGCTCAAGACGCTGCTCTTTTTGAACCAACCAGCTGCTATAGTTGCCTTCAAAGGGAATACCACGGCCTTTATCTAATTCTAAAATCCAACCAGCGACGTTATCTAAGAAGTAACGATCATGGGTGACCGCAATCACGGTGCCAGGGAATTCTTGTAAATATTTTTCCATCCAAGCGACACTTTCTGCGTCTAAATGGTTGGTTGGTTCATCGAGTAGGAGTACATCAGGCGCAGATAATAGCAATTTACATAAAGCAACGCGGCGTTTTTCACCTCCTGAGAGGGTATTAACATCTGCATCCCAAGCGGGTAAGCGTAATGCATCAGCAGCAATATCTAGTTTTCGATCGAGATTCCAGCCATCCATTGCTTCAATTTGATCTTGTAGCTTACCTTGTTCATCGAGCAGCGATGCCATGGCGTCATCATCCATCGGTTCAGCAAACAGCGCACTCACTTCATCAAAACGAATGAGCTTATCTTTCAGTTCACGGACACCATCTTCGACGTTTTCACGCACATTTTTGTTGGGATCTAAGCGGGGCTCTTGTGGCAAGTAACCAAACCGCAATCCTTTCTGATAAGTTATTTCACCGACATATTCTTTGTCTTCTCCGGCGATAATACGCAATAGCGAGGACTTACCCGATCCGTTAAGACCCAAAACCCCGATTTTGGCACCGTAGAAAAAGGATAGTGAGATATCCTTCAGAATTTCACGTTTGGGTGGAACGATTTTGCCAACTTCCAGCATTGAAAAGATGGTTTTATTAATTGCCATGCAGAATTCTCCAATTTTAAGTGACGTACACGCTAACCTAATGGGCCTGCTAATTCAATCATTTCACGGTAAAAGGATGGGCTCAGGCTTTGTACTGAGTTACAATGGCAGCTTTTGAGGAAGAAACGATGTTCACCCAAGACATGCATATTCGTGGTTTCGACGATGAATTGGCTGAAGCACTCAAGCAGGAAACTCTTCGCCAGTTAGAGCATATTGAGCTCATTGCCTCTGAAAATTACGCAAGTCCCAGAGTGTTAGAAGCTCAAGGTTCCGATTTTACCAATAAGTACGCTGAAGGCTATCCAGGCAAGCGCTATTATGGCGGCTGTGAGTACGTCGATGAAGCGGAAAGATTAGCCATTTTACGAGCTAAAGAGCTGTTTAAAGCAGATTATGCGAATGTTCAACCGCATTCTGGCTCTCAAGCAAATGCTGCTGCATACATGGCACTCCTTAATCCGGGTGATACTATTTTGGGGATGAGCTTAGATCATGGTGGTCATTTAACCCATGGCGCAAAAGTGAATTTTTCAGGTCAGCTTTACAATTCAGTGCAGTATGGATTGGATCCCGCCACCGGCGAAATTGCCTATGACCAAGTAGAGAAATTAGCGAATGAGCATCGGCCTCGATTAATCATTGCAGGATTTTCAGCCTATTCAGGTATTGCTGATTGGGCGCGTTTTCGTCAAATTGCCGATAGCATCAATGCCTATTTGTTAGTCGACATGGCGCATGTGGCAGGGCTTGTTGCAGCGGGTATTTATCCTTCTCCCGTTGGCATTGCTGATATCACTACCACCACCACGCATAAAACGTTACGTGGCCCTCGTGGCGGTCTTATTTTAGCTAAAGCAAATCCCGAGTTGGAAAAGAAAATTAACTCTGTTGTATTTCCGGGCATACAAGGTGGCCCATTGATGCATGTGATTGCTGCCAAAGCAGTTGCGCTCAAAGAAGCGTTACAACCTGAATTTGTGACTTATCAAAAGCAAGTAGTTAAGAATGCGCAGACACTTGCGACGGCTTTACAAAACCGTGGCTATAAAATTGTCTCCAACGGCACACAGAACCATTTATTCTTAATCGATTTGATTGAGAAAAATATCACAGGTAAAGATGCCGATGCCGCTTTAGGCAATGCGAACATTACTGTGAATAAGAATACGGTTCCAAATGATCCTCGTTCTCCCTTTGTGACAAGTGGCTTACGAGTTGGAACACCCGCAGTAACAACAAGAGGGTTTAAAGAGCCACAAATGGAAATCCTGGCAACCTGGATGGCAGATGTCCTGGATAATATTCAAGATGTAAACACACAAGAAAGAGTGAAAAAAGAAGTGGTAACCTTGTGCCGGTCTTTCCCGGTCTATGGTCCACCAAAAAGTTAGGGCCCGTAAAAAGGAGTAAAGATATGCGCTGCCCATTTTGTAATGCAACCGAAACGAAAGTTGTCGATTCGCGCTTTTCCAGTGAAGGAGATCAAGTGCGCCGACGTCGAGAGTGTCTTGAGTGTCAAGAACGCTTTACCACTTATGAAACGGCAGAACTCACGTTACCCCGTATGGTAAAACGTGATGCGAGCCGTGAAGCCTTTAACGAGAACAAACTTCGTCAGGGGTTATTGCGGGCGCTTGAAAAACGTCCTGTCAGTATGGAAATAGTGGAAGATGCGATCAGTCGGATCAAGAGACGGTTGCGGGCAGTGGGCGAACGTGAAGTGTTAACGAAAGTGTTAGGTGATTGGATCATGCAAGAATTACGACAAATTGATCATGTCGCCTATGTTCGTTTTGCTTCCGTGTATCGTCGTTTTCAAGATGTGCATGCTTTTGAAGAAGAAATTCAACGCTTGCGTCAAGAGCATGAGACAGCTTGATGATTGATAATCAGCAAGACAGTACTTATATGAGTCGTGCGCTGTCTTTAGCAAAACAAGGTGAATTTTCTGCGCATCCCAACCCAATGGTGGGTTGTGTCATTGTGGCGAATGAAGGTGTTGTGGGGCAGGGGAGTCATCTTCGTTGTGGAGAAGCGCATGCGGAGATCAATGCTTTAAAAGAGGCAGGAACTCATGCTCAAGGTGCAACGCTTTATGTCACCTTGGAGCCATGTGCTCATACGGGCAGAACGGGCCCTTGTGTTGATGCGATAATTCAAGCGGGAATTAAAAGGGTGGTGATAGCGACCCTTGATCCCAACCCTTTGGTATGTGGTAAAGGGGTTAATGCACTAGCAGCGGCAGGCATTTTGGTAACACAGAACGTTATGACAGCTGAGGCAATGCGTCTTAACCCAGGATTTTTTTCGCGCATTACTCGTCAAAAACCCTATGTGCGCGCTAAATTAGGCATGAGTTTGGATGCCAAAGTGGCCATGCAAAATGGACAAAGCCAATGGATCACCTCAAAAGAGGCGCGAGATGATGCCCAGCGCTTTAGGGGAAGAAGTGGGGCGATCCTCACCACTTCAGCGACATTATTGCAAGATAATTGCCGATTAACAGTGAGAGATATCGAAGGCGTTGGCACACCGCTTCGTGTGGTAATGGATACGCATTTGAAAAGCCCGGCTAACAGTCTGCTTTTTAAAGAACCGGGTAAAGTGATAGTAGCCGTCTCTGAAAAAGTGTCGCCTCAGGTTATCGATGATTGGCTGCAAGCGGTAAATTCAAGCGACGTGGATTGTATTGGTTTGCCACTTAACCAGCAGCATGTTGATTTTACGATGCTGTTAGATTGGTTGACCGAAAATGAAGTGAATGATGTATTCGTTGAAGCAGGCGGACATTTTCTAGGAGCCTTGATACAAGAAGGGCTCGTTGATGAATTATTGGTGTATGTTGCCCCTAAATTGATGGGTAACAACACAATGGGGATGGCTCATTTGCCCCATATTCAACAGTTAAATGAACACATCGATGGAGAATACATCGAAGTTGAGAGAGTCGGATCTGATATCCGTTTAAGAATAGCATTAAGTGATTTTGCGAGGTTGCATCATGGCCATTCATAGTACAAAAGACATTATTGAAGATATTCGCCAAGGTAAAATGGTCATTATGATTGACGATGAAGATCGTGAAAATGAAGGCGATATCATTATGGCGGCTGAAAAAGTCACAGATTGGCATATTACCTTTATGGCACGCCTTGCCTGTGGGTTGATTTGCTTGCCAATGTCGCAAGCACATTGTGAGAAAATTGGTTTATCCCGGATCAAAGGGACCAATCATTCGAAAATTGCTCCCAATTTTACGTTATCCATTGAAGCAGCTCACGGCGTGACGACCGGCATTTCTGCAATCGAGCGTGCTCATACCATATTGACGGCAGTGAACCCCAATGCTACCCCTCAAGATGTGGTGCAACCGGGTCACATTTTTCCGATTATGGCATTAGAAGGCGGCGTATTAGAGCGAGCAGGTCATACGGAAGCCAGTGTTGATTTGGCAAGGCTCGCAGGTCTTGGTGCTGCAGGGGTTTTATGTGAGATCCTCAATGAAGATGGCACCATGGCAAGGCTTCCCGATCTGGAAATCTTTGCAAAAAAACATGGATTGAAACTCGGCACCATTGCTGATCTGGTTGCCTATCGAAAGAAAATGGCTCTAAATACGCGTAATATCACAGATTTTGTTGAATAAATTTGCTACTATACCCGGCCCCATAAAGGAGAAGATGATGACGACTTCGCATGAAATTTTCGGAGATTTAATGGCCCCCAAGGGTAATATCGCCATTGTTGCAGCGCGTTTTAACGAATTTATGGTGGAAAGACTGATTGCTGGGGCAAAAGATGCCTTAATTCGTCATGGCGTGAAAGAAGACGCTATCGACCTCATCCGCGTGCCAGGTGGCTATGAAATTCCATTAGCAGCGCAAGCAGCAGCACAAACGGGCCGTTACGCAGGGATTGTGACCTTAGGCGTTGTGATCCGTGGTGATACCGCTCATTTTGATTATGTGGCAGGTGGCTGTGCAAATGGCTTGATGCAAGCGCAGTTAAAAACCGATATCCCAATGACCTTAGGCGTGTTAACCACTGAAAATATGGAACAAGCCATTGCCAGAAGCGGTTCAACCGCAGGTAACAAAGGTGCAGAAGCAGCTGTTGCGTTAATCGAAATGATGAATTTATTGAGAAAAATACATGACTAGTAAAAAAGTACATGGCCGTCATGGTTCACGTTGGCTTGCTTTGCAAGGTCTTTACGCTTGGGTAATGACTGGCAACAGTTTGGCCAGCATTGAAGCAGATTTAGTCGCCACAGACTTTCAATTTAATCCACAAACGTTAGATATTATGCCTAAGATTTCATTTGATATCGCCTATGTTCAAGAGCTGATTCACGAAATCGCAGCGAGAAAATCGACGCTTGATGATTTAATGGGGCCGCATCTTGATAGGCCCCTTGATGAACTAAACACCATTGAATATGCCATTTTGTTAATTGCTGTTTACGAATTGACTGAGCGCCTCGAAATTCCTTATAAAGTGGTGATCAACGAAGCGATTTTATTAGCCAAACAATTTGGTGCTCAAGACAGCCATAAATTTGTGAATGGCGTGCTTGATAAAACCGCTAAAGTGGCACGCCAAAGAGAATTAGCGACGGCCTAATTTTCGCTTTTGTTTCACTGTCGGTGTTGACGCTTCGTTGTTGATGATCTTCTTTGCAGGTTGAGTGGTTGTTAATGCCACTTTACTTGCGGGTATCTTTCTCATCCCTTCTTTTGCATTCATCTCTTGTAACGTTGTTTGAAATGCTTGTTTAATGCCTGCTTCTAACCTTATCGCGTTGACACGCGTTAATACAGTCGTTCCCTTATGATCGGCTTGATTGATGTTTTTAGGGTAAGCGGTATTCTCACGCAGGTACCTTGTTAACTTCTTTAAGCACATCTTTAAAACGGGTAAATAGGCTTCAAAAATCCGACCAAATGCTTGGCTTAAGTGAACACGATTTTGTGCATTATTTTCCCTAAAGCACGTTTTAAGGCATTGTCCCCATAACGACCACTGCTCGCGAATATTCTGATCAGTAAATAAAGATTTTGCATGGCTAAAGAGTGAATCAACATCTTGCGAATTTTTGTTTGCTTTATGTTGAAGTAATTTTAAAATCAAAGGGGCGCAGTCATGATTTTGAATACAATAATAAAAAGCGGAACGTTTTTTTGCATCATAGGCAAAAGGATCGGCGCCTAATTTGAGTAGACGTTTTACATCGTTAACATTGGAGGCTCTCGCAGCTTCTTGCAGGCTCTTATCGAGTAGGTGTTGTGATTTTAGGACACATTGATTAACAAAATAACCTGCTATTCCTGCACCGATAAGGCTACACAGTACCGTTTGATTAATAGGATTCAAAGGGATAAAGAAGATCCCAGCAATGAGCACACCAAAACCCATTAAAGTGAGTGTGGTTTTATCAATCTCGATGGGAGCAGCAACTTCCGTGATGGTTTCCCATTGTTTTTGATAGAGCGCCAGGCTAATCGCTGCACCACTTAACAATAAATAGGCTAATGCTGGTAATGCTGCAGAAATAATAAAACTCATACCGCCAATGGCGACCGCAAAGCCGATTTGGGTTTGTTTTTCTAAGGTGGCTGTATGGCTCATCAGATCGTCTAACCTCTAACTACTGGGCAGAGCGGGATTGTGCCAGTGAAGGAGGTTGTAGGCAAGCTAAGTTACTATCTGAGCATTAATTGTTTAGTTTTGATACTAAAATTGCTTTAGACTTCACAAACGTGTGCTGAGCGCTCCCGTTGTGCATTCTCTTGGCCACTGGCCTTGGTTTTGGAAGTGAGTCCTAAGCGGTCAATTTCAGCATAAGCAGAATGATTATGAATGGATTCAAAATTTTCAGAGCTAATTTTATACCCTTTTACAGCAGGTATTTGATCTAATGCTGCGGCAATATCGCGCACCGTATCTTCAACAAAACGGGGATTATCATAAGCACGTTCGGTCACGGCTTTTTCATCAGCACGTTTTAAAATGCCGTATAATTCGCAAGAAGATTTACTCTCTACCATTTGAATAATATTTATTAACGATAATTCTGGCGTGGCACGTACCGTGACGGTGACGTGAGAGCGTTGGTTATGTGCGCCATAATCTGCAATTTCTTTTGAACAAGGACACAGACTGGTGACGGGGATCACAATCGTCGCAAAAATGTGTGCTTGCCCGTTTTCTAAAACGCCGCGCAGACAAATATCATAATTCATCAAACTGGCAGCTTTAGAGACAGGCGCATATTTATTAACAAAATAGGGGAATTTAGCTTGCAGGTAACCATAATTAGCTTGTAGGCGTTCGATCATCGTGTTAAGCCACTGAGGTAAATTTTCGATGCTCAAGACGCATTCTTGTTCATTGAGAATTTCAACAAAACGCGACATATGGGTGCCTTTCACGTTCTTTGGCAAATCCACCAACATATCGAAATGCGCAATAGAAGGCTGCCGGATCGTTTGTGAAGCTTGTTTGTCTTCAAAAATGATAGGGTGGCAAAGATCACGAATTCCCACACGGTCAACAGCCAGGTTACGGGGATCTGGGCTATTTTGGATATCGGCCATGGGATCGTGAATTTGCATTGTTTTAATAACCTATTTTGCGCACGTCAACTTAATAATGGCGACTCTAATGGAGAATTCGCCTCTTTACAAGAGTGATTACTGACTTTAGCCCTAATTGCTTCCAGAATGCTGGTTTCGTCAAGGCCGCAACTTGCTAGCATTTCTTCTTGAGTACCATGTTCAACGAAATGATCGGGCAACCCGAAATTCAAAACGGGGGTCGTAAAACCCTGTTTGTGAAGGCATGCCATCACCCCTTCACCCGCTCCGCCCATCACAACATTTTCTTCCAATGTGACCAGTAAACTATGTTTTTTGGCCAATGCAATAATCATGTCTTCATCTAAGGGTTTCACAAATCGCATATTGACCAGGGTAGCGCCAAGTTTATCTGCCAGATTGCATGCAGTCGTAAACATCGAGCCAAAACTCAATATCGCAATCTCTTGGCCTTCTTTAATACGCTCTGCTTTGCCAATGGGTAGCGCCTTTAACTCACTATCAAACGTTGTTTGTGGACCGCTGCCCCTTGGATAACGTACCGCCGTTGGGCCGCAAACTTGCAAGCCGGTATACAGCATATGACGACATTCATTGGCATCTTTAGGAGCCATCACAACCATATTGGGAATACAGCGTAAGTAGCTGAAATCAAAATTCCCAGAATGGGTTGGGCCATCATTCACAAGACCCGCTCTATCAATCGCAAATAAAACAGGAAGGTTTTGTATGGCCACATCATGAATTAATTGATCATAAGCACGTTGTAAAAAAGTAGAATAAATCGCGACCACCGGTTTCATATTATCGCAAGCTAAACCCGCAGCTAGCGTCACACTATGTTGTTCAGCAATCCCAACGTCAAAATAACGTTTAGGAAAGGTTTTCGCAAAGCGCACGAGTCCTGAGCCTTCGCACATGGCGGGCGTAATAGCGACTAAGCGTGGCTCAACTGCAGCCATCTCACACAACCAGTCTCCCAAAACATCGGAATAAGTAGGATTTTTGGGGGCGCTTGGTTTTAATTCATTTTGGGGTGTATAAAACCCTTTTGTGACGCCATGATATTTTATGGGATCCGCTTCAGCAGGGGAATAGCCTTTACCTTTTTGCGTGATGACGTGCAAGAGCTGAGGCCCTTTTAAAGCTTTCACATTTTGCAATGTTTTCACGGTGGTTGCTAAATCATGGCCATCGATGGGGCCGATATAATTGAAACCCAATTCTTCAAATAAGGTACCCGGAACAATCATGCCTTTGATATGTTCTTCGGTTTTGCGCGCAAATTCCCAAACCGGTGGCATGCGGCTTAATACTTTTTTGCTGCCTTTGCGAACGGTCGTGTAAAGTTTGCTGGATAATATGCGAGAAAAATAATTGGATAAGGCTCCGACATTCCCTGAAATGGACATATCGTTGTCGTTGAGTACCACCAGGAGATCGGCTTTGATATCACCTGCATGATTTAACGCTTCAAAAGCCATACCCGCAGTCATTGCGCCATCACCAATCACGGCAATTGCTCTACCACTTTCATTTTGCATTTGTTTGGCAATGGTCATACCAAGGGCCGCACTGATAGAGGTGCTTGAATGGCCAACACCAAATGCATCATAAGGGCTTTCTTCGCGGCGTGGAAAAGGTGCAAGGCCTGCTTTTTTGCGAATAGAATGAAATTGTTCTCGTCTTTGCGTCAATATTTTATGGGGATAGGCTTGATGACCCACATCCCAAACGAGCCGATCTTCTGGTGTGTTAAACACATAATGTAACGCAATGGTGAGTTCAACGGCACCAAGACCTGCTGCTAAATGGCCACCTGTCTCATTGAGTGATTCCAATAAAAACTGTCGTAAACCATTGGCAACTTCAGGGAGTTGCTCAATAGACAGTTGTCTTAGATCAAGTGGCGAATGAATGGAATCAAATATGCTCACTTAGGTTTCCCTTCCGACAATGTAAGCTGCCAAAGACCGTAGTGGTTCAGCTTCTATGCCAAAGGGGGCTAGGTGAACAAGGCTTTGTGTGTAACAGTCCGTTAAATATTCTGAGGCGGTGTTAAGACCAAGCAATGTGACAAAAGTGCACTTTTGATTTTTCGCATCTTGTCCCGGCGTTTTACCCATGGTCTCACTTTTTCCTAAAATATCTAAAATGTCGTCTTTGATCTGAAAGGCAAGGCCGATGCTCAAACCAAATTTATGTAATTCTTCTAAATCATGTTGGCTCGCGCCACTGGCGATAGCGCCACATTGTACACTGGCTGCAATCAGAGCCCCAGTCTTTGCATGGTGCATTTGGCATAATTGCGGATAAGAAAGCACTTTTCCTTCTGCGGCGAGATCCCTCGCTTGACCTTCTACCATCCCAAAGGGGCCTGCGGCGCGTGAGATGGCTTGAATTATCATTAAGTTAGTTAATGGGTTTTTATTAATAATGTTTTCAGGTCTGGATAACATCTCAAATGCTAAGGTCAGCAGGGCATCTCCTGCGAGTATGGCCGTCGCTTCCCCAAACATTTTATGGCAGGTGGGTTTACCACGGCGCAGATCGTCATTGTCCATCGCGGGCAAGTCATCATGGATAAGGGAATAACAGTGAATAAGCTCGATGGCGACAGCAACAGGATCCATGATTTCAACCGGGGTATTAAAGAGGGCTGCGCTTTGATAAGCCAAATAGGGCCGTAAGCGTTTACCGCCATTGAGGCAGGCATAGCGCATGGCTTGATATAAGGGGGAGCTTGGATCTTCAGGCGGTAAATAATGTGCCAATAAGGCGTTAATGCGTGCTTGGCAGGCAGTGATACCGAACGTGTCCATGTTGATTACTTCTCGGGTGCGTCATTGTCGTTCATGAGCTGCTCAACACGCAGCTCTGCTTGGCGCAAAGCCTGTTGGCAATGTCTTGCTAAAGCAACACCTTGTTCAAAGTGTGAAAGTGCTTCTTCAAGGCTAAGCTCACCGGTTTCCATTTTGTTCACAATGGTTTCCAATTTTTGGAGCGACCCTTCAAAGTCTGGTACGGCTGGTGCTGATTTTTTGTTAGCCACTAGATTTATTTTTTCAATCAAAACCAAGAAGTTATCGTAGACAGGGGTTTGGGTCAATGGTCAAACAGGAATTTTATGATTAAGCAAACTAGAATATACATAAATAGGGAAGTGCCAAACGCTTTTGGCTGAATACGTTTACAGGATGTATTGATGGATATTGGAACAATACTCGGTCTCATAGGCGGTGGCTACATTATCTGGTGGGCCATCGCGTCTGATGGCGGCAACATAGGGATGTTTATCAACGCTCACCCGATTGTCATTGTTATGGGTGGTAGTACCGTCGTCACCATTATGAAATTTGGAATTGGGCGGTTTTTTGCTGCACTTAAGACTGCCATGTATGCTTTTGTATTCAAAAAATTCAAACCCGAAGACATTATTCAAGAATCCGTCAAAATGGCAGAAGCCGCGCGCAAAGGGGGTTTGCTGTCTTTAGAAGGCATGGAAATCAAACATCCTTTTCTTAAAAAAGGCGTTCAATTATTGATCGATGGCCATGAACCCGATGTGGTGCGCAAAATTTTATCCAAAGAAATGAATCTCACTGTTGAGCGACATGCTTGGAGTCAAAAAGTTTTTAAGGCTATTGCAGAGGCAGGGCCTGCAATGGGCATGATAGGAACGCTATTAGGTTTGGTAATGATGATGGCAAATATGAGCGATCCTAAATCCATTGGTCCTGCAATGGCTATTGCGCTCTTGGCGACTCTTTATGGTGCGGTACTCGCTAATATGGTGGCGTTACCTATAGCAGACAAGCTTGAATTGCGTTCAACTGAAGAACGTACTGCCAAAGCTTTAGTGATAGATGCATTGTTGGGTATTCAAGCTGGTCAAAATCCGCGTGTCATTGAAGAAGCCTTAAAAAATTATTTACCCAGTAAAGGACGTGGAGCGGAAAAATAATGTCTTCTCATGCCGCTCACGACGATGATGGTCCACCAGAAGCCCATGCTGGGAAATCTGAAGGTTGGGTTGTTACCTTCGCTGACATGATGTCATTATTGATGAGCTTTTTCGTATTGTTACTCTCGTTTTCCGAGCAGGATTCAGCAAAATTTAAAGAAGTGGGTGGCTCACTTGAAAGAGCATTCGGTGTACAACGAGATATTGTGGCTTATGAAATTCCTAAAGGAACCAGTATTGTTGCTAGAGAATTTAGCCCAGGTAGACCCTTGCCAACGGTGTTAAATGAGGTAAGGCAAAAAACCACTGACGAAAATAAAATGAGTTTAGAATTTGATGATAAACGCATCCCAATGCAAGGTGCAGAAGGAAGTGATCTCAGTCAAGGGGGGCGTGAAAAAGGCGTTACCAGCCAAGAAAAAGCGGCCATCCAAAAATCCAAAGAACAAAAACGCATTGAAATTACCGAAAAATTAGCAAAAACATTGGCGAATGAGATTTTGCAGGGGTTGATTGAAGTGGAAGCCAAAGATCAACGTGTTGTTATCAGAGTGTTAGAGCAGGGCTCATTTGCAAATGGTGATGATACTATTCAAGCCTCTTTTGTGCCGATTTTAAATAAAATTGCTACTTTTTTAGATCTCATACCAGGAGAGATTGACGTTGCAGGACACACAGATGATACGCCAGTAGCGAATCGACTGTACCGCTCAAATTGGGATTTATCAGCAGGGCGTGCCATTTCTGTAGCGCGTTATTTGACCGAACAAAGAGGTATTAGTAAACAGCGAATTGTTATTTTGGGATATGGTGATGCGCAACCACTGTACCCTAATAATACCAAGGAAAATCGTCTTAAAAATAGACGTGTTGAAATTAGTTTAACCCAAGGTGATAACCCGCACTTTGAGCCAGTTAGAGTGCCATCGAATGATGATGTGGTGAAAAAACAAGTGCGTGAAATTTATGTAAACCAACCTACGAAATTGGGACCTGCAATCCCAATTAAATCGCAAGAATAAAGGAATAGGCGCTATGAGTGATGAACGACGACGATACTTTCGAATAGAAGACCAGATCATTTTATCATGGCAACCAATCACGCCTGAAGAAAAAACGAAAGGCATAGAGCGCTTTGCCCGAGGTGAAATACAATATCCTGATTTAGCAGGAATGTATTTAGGGCTTGAAGCCGATCTGTGCGATACTATTCAAGCAGTTTCTGCTAAAGATCCACACATTGCGAATGCACTTGAACTCATTAATCGAAAAGTGAATCTTTTTATCAAGAAAATACCGCTTGATCAAACTGTCCAAACGTTGCTTGATGAAATGCCACAGTTTGTCAATATTAGTGCCAGTGGCTTATCTTTTGAAGCGACCAGTTCTAAAACGCAAGGGCAAGATCTAAAGCTTGAAATAGTGCTATTACCCGAAAAAATTTATATTTTCTGTTATGCCAAAGTGGTTGATTGCATTCCTATAGAAAATTCAGCAAATTACCGCATGAATGTCGATTTTGTGGCGATGCGCGATGAAGATACCGAGCGCTTAGTACAGCATATTATGCGCAAAGAAGTGGAATTTTTGCGTGCCCGACGAAAGTCCCGACAAAATGATTAAAATGGCTAAATTTCTCAGTTAACGAATTTGGGCATCGTCTTGCGACCTTCCATCCTGTACAGTGTGTACATTCAAAATCCCTTTTGATACACTCCTCTAACTTTTTGAAAGTACGCCTTTTTTTAATGGTTAGAATAATGAATGTAGGCAGTGAAATCCGTAGCTTTGTTAACGTCAGTTTTGCTACGAATGCCCTATCTGCAGGTGTCATTGGTTTGAGTTATTGCTTTGCTAATACACCTTACCAAGCCGTCCTCAGTAGTGTAGGTTGCTATGCGTTGTCTGGTGCGCTAACTAATTGGTTAGCTATCTACATGTTATTTGAGAAAGTCCCTTATTTATATGGCTCAGGGGTTATCCCAGAGCGCTTTGAATCTTTCAAAATGGGACTGCGCAGTTTAATCATGCAAGAGTTTTTTACGAGCGAAAATATTGACGCTGTTGTGTCACAAAGTAATGACAAACAAAAATGGCGTGCTCTGGCGGATGAATTGAATTACGACAAAATGTACGACGCTCTCGCTGATGGATTATTACAATCGCAAATGGGTAAGTTGCTTGCGATGGTGGGAGGGCAAAGCGCTGTTGAATCATTACGAGCGCCTGTGCAAATGAAGTTGCGATCCGTTATTCAAGAAACTTTAAGTGATGAACAGCTTCAGCAACAGGTGATGAATAAATTTCAAAACCAAGAACAATTTATGAAACGTATTGAAGGGATAGTTGAGCGACGCCTTGATGGCTTAACACCCAAAATGGTAAAAAATATTATACAAAAAATGATCCGTGAGCATTTAGGTTGGCTTGTGGTATGGGGTGGAGTATTCGGTGGTTTAATTGGGTTGGTTGCTAATTTTATATAAGATGTGCGCAATGAATAATAATAAATCCTTCGGCGAATATTTGATTTTCTTACGTGAATCAATCGAAAACTTAGCAGAGTATTGGCAAATGATTGGTGTTGATAATCCCCATATTAAAGATATCAATGCAGGTCTCAATCACGCAGATCCTTTTATTATCTATAAAGCAAGTATTGCAGCAACCATGTTGCTAGAAGACCGATCTATCTACCACTAACCGCATTGGAGACTGTTGCGATGACGGTGATCAAACACCACGAAAAATTTCAAAACTTTTATGAAGTGAATCATCCTTTAATTGCGGGTAAGTTAACGCTGTTAAGACAAAAACAAACCGACCATAAATTATTCCGTGAATTGGTTCATGAAATAACCTTATTGTTAGGTTATGAAGCAACCCAAAACCTTGTGACACAAAGTATGGAAATCCATACGCCAATGGAAACCTGCCAATCCCCCTTTTTAGCAGGCCCATCCCCCGTCATTTTGCCGATTTTGCGTGCAGGTATAGGCATGGTTGATGCACTATTAACCTTAATGCCTGCTGCTAAAGTGGGGCATATTGGTTTATTTAGAAATGAAAAAACCCTTCAACCCGAAGGTTATTATTTTAAAGTGCCAGAAGACAGTCACGCACGCCCATTTTATGTTTGCGATCCTATGCTGGCTACTGGTGGCTCTGCCATTCGTGCAATCAGCACACTCAAAGAACATGGCGTTAAAAGCATTACCTTTCTTTGTGTTCTGGCTGCACCCGAGGGCCTAAAAGCTTTCTTTGAAGTGCACCCCGATGTCAAAATTTATTCGGCAAGCGTTGATCGCTGCCTAGATGAACACGGTTATATAAGACCGGGTTTAGGTGACGCAGGCGACAGAATGTTCGGCACCCTTTAAAAAAATGCTCTTTTGTCTTGATACTTCGTTGTTGCGAGTTCTGCGCTGCTCATTTACCAATTTGTAAACTGTGCTGCTCGAACTCACAACGCCTCGTCTGAAGACAAAGATAGCTATTTTTTAAAAAACCTTTAGGTATTAATGGGCTACCCTGCAGCGGCAACCGGGTTTTGGCTTGCTGTTTGCAATGTATTGTCTGGTGGTACGTTTAATATATAAAGCGCTTTACCGACCACGCTTTTATAAATAGGCGCTGCCACCAAGCCACCGTAATAATTTGCTTCGTTGGGTTCTTCAACAATAATTACCGTTGCTAAGCGGGGATTATCAACGGGGGTGACTCCAGCAAATAATCCTATATGCCTGTTTTTATCATAGCCATGCGGTCCAACAACGCGAATAGTTCCTGTCTTTCCGGCTGTTTTATACCCTGGAATATTGGCTCTGGCACCGGTACCGGTGCGCGCTAATACATCCATCAGAACTTCCATCGTTGCATTGGCCACATCTTCCGGTAAAACTCGCTCGCGAAGTTGACGATTGGGATCCTGGATTTTTATGAGTGACACCGGCATTTTTAGCCCTCCCGATGCGAGCGTTGCATAAGCATGAGCGATCTGCAAGGGGGTTACCGATAGACCATAGCCAAATGCCAGGGTGGCGTGTGCAAAAGGATTTTTAGGCGGTAGTGGCAAAACCCCTTTGCGCTCTCCGGGAAAAGGGGTATGAATACTATCGCCAAGGCCCAATTTACGGAAAGTCTCAACTAACTGCTCAGAAGGCAAAGCCAAGGTAATTTTACTGATCCCGACGTTACTGGATTTGCTGAGCACTTCTTTAAGCGATAATACGCCATAATTGCGAACATCTTTGACGACATGTTTACCAATTTGATAAGTGCCTGGCGTAGTATCAATAATACTCTCTGAGGTAAATTGTCGACTTGCTAATGCGCTGGCAATGGTAAATGCTTTAATGGTTGAGCCAGGTTCATAAAGATCGGTTAATGCACGATTCCTGGTGTGTATGCCATGACATTCTTGACGATTATTGGGGTTAAACGAAGGTGCGCTGACCATCGCTAAAATTTCGCCGGTTGGAATATCAATCATGACCAGTGTGGCCGATTTCGCTTGATATTGTTGAATGGCTTTTTCCAGTGCTCGATAAGCAAATCCCTGGATCCGAAGATCAATACTCAATGCAATATCTTCACCTTGTTTTGCAGGTTGAAAGTAATCGAGATCTTTTACCCAGCGACCCGTTCTGTCTTCTAATACGCGTTTTTTGCCAATAGTGGGTTTTAAATTTTGTTCAAAGGTCAGTTCAAGCCCTGCTTGTCCATGATCATCAATATCCGTAAAGCCAGTCAGTTGTGCAGTTTGCATTGCCGCAGGATAGTAACGGCGAAATTCTCGTTTGATGCCGATCCCTGTCAGATTAAGCGCTTTAATTTTTTTAGCTACATCAGGCGTTAACCCGCGTTTTAAATAAACAAAAACGCGATGTGGATGTTGTTCAATTTTCATTTTGAGGGCAAGTGGGGTGTAACCTAACAGCGCTGCTAATTTTTTAAGCTCACTGCGCTTTGCTTGAAACACGGAAGGATCCGCATAAATCGCATGCACTGGCGTGCTAATGGCAATCGGTGTTCCTCTTCTGTCAGTGATCATGCCGCGATAAGAGGGGATATCGACAATTCTTAAGGTTCTTGCATCGCCTTGTGCTTGTAAAAAATCGGTATGCGCAATTTGTAAATGAACAAGCCGTGCGCCAAGGCCAGCTGTGAGCATTGCGAACAAACCGCAAATGAGCGTAAGCCGCCAGGTTAAAGGATCCATTTCACGGGTTTTCGTATTTAGAAAACTTTCTTTGTATGGCGCAGTTTTGATCATTACTTTATTGTTGTGGATAAATCAGATAACGTCAGCAAGTATATACCGCTCGACATTGAATATGCGACTTTTCTAAGATACTTACGAGCGGTATATCTTATTTTAATGCTAAGCGCGAACTGAATTCGCGCTTGCACCCAAGGGGGAGATTGCAACTCTCCCCCTTGGGGAACCCCCATCGCGTAGAGAAGCACTCGACGCTTCGCGTCTTGAGTGTAATGGTACATAGTGTGATGCACATTAAAAAGGAAAAATTCTCATGGCAGAGGAAGCGAAACAGAACTCAGCAAGCACACCGACGGGAGAACTTGTGATCATGACCATTGCGATGCCGCGCGATACCAATCGTTATGGTGATATGTTTGGCGGCTGGTTGGTTTCACAAATGGACTTAGGTGGCGCTATTCTGGCGCATCAGTGTTCTCATTCTCGCATGACAACAGTGGCAATTGATAAGATGGTCTTTATTCGACCCGTCTATGTGGGCGATGTGGTTAGGTGCTATGCCAGTATTGCAAAAAAAGGCAACACTTCTGTTGGGATCAGTGTCGAAGTTTGGGTTGAACGCATGGACGATCATAGCAAGCAAAAGGTGACTGAAGGGGTGTTTACGTATGTTGCGATTAATCAAGGTGGGAAACCGACACCCATAAAATGGAAATCCTAATGCAGAAATCTGTTGGCATTTGCAATTAGGAAAATCAACCCAAACACAAGTAAGGTTTTAATGGCGATATCCAGATATTTAGAGCGGTATTTATAATGTAAGTAAGAGATAAGATTTTCTCTAACAAATTTTTTCATGATAATGAAACTGACGCGTGATTGAGGGCCAATTGGCGTATTTTCATGTATTGAAATATCGGGTGCACAGTTCGCTTCAATAATAAAGCCGCGTGTTTGTGGGATAGGCTTGCTGATATCCTCACAAAGAAAGTCAAAACCCACCAATTGTAAATTCAACACGTTTGCCGCTTTGAGAGCAATCTGCTTATTTTCTTCACAGAGAGTGTGAAGTGGCAGTCCCACAGTTGTGCCTCCGGCACCTGAATTACACACATAAAGCAAAGGGATTTTTTCATTGAGTTTGGGGATATACTCTTCGTTAATACCACGTTCTTCGAATATAATCCGCGTTTCGGCATTGATTTTAAGAGGACCAAAGGGTAATTTCTTGTTTAAATTAAGCCTATTTTTATTTTCCTCAGTGATTAATTCGGTAATCATCTTTTTTCCATCTCCGATGACATGAGAAGAGAACCTTTCAAGCAAACCAATGACTTCTCCATGGAAAACTAAAACACGATAAGATCGCAGGTTTGCTTGATATGCTTCTATGCACATCGAGTAGTGCTTTTTATAATATTTTGGTAATAATTCAAGTAAGAGTTCTGGTGTTTGAATATTACAAATGACATCTTTGCCTGATTCAGAGCCCCAGGTAGGTTTGATAACAACGGGAAAGTTAAGTTGGGTAAGATCCAGCACGCCCTTTTTAAATTCTGTACGTGTCAAAGCGATAGCAGGTGTGACTGGCAATTGCTGATTTTTTAACAATAAATTCGTACTATATTTATTGCAGGAAATAATAGCAGAAGTGACATCATTAAAGGGAGTGGACCCATTTTTGAAAAAATAGCAAGCTTTGCCTAAGGTAAATTTGAAACCTTTGATTTCTGGCACATTCACTGGCTTTAAATGCAGTTCCTGGCAGCTTTTGAAATAAAGACGCGAGATTTTGTCCATTTTTCACCTACTTTCGACATTACTTTATCGGCAAAATGTAAGACGTAGGCCACACTTATGTTATGCAAACACCACTCTCCAAACAATATAAAGTACTGAAAAACCTCACAGGTGAATACACATTGTGGGAGGATGGCACATCTATTCCGGAAAATACAGAGTGTGTTTATGGTCCGCAGTCTTTTATGGCTTGCAAAGAGTTTATTGCCTATGCGAATGATGATGTTTTTAAATATTTTTATAATGACAGAGATTTCATCTCTCAAAATATTACTCAGCCGGAAATTGATATTCAATCTTTGAAAGAAAATTTTAAACAATCACAGATCCCTCAATTACCGCAAGAAGCGGATAGTTATGCAGGTTATTTGAATGAGAAAGTATTACCTTTTACTGTCAACACGGGATCGCCGTTATTTATTGGACATATGACTTCTCAATTGCCCTATTTTCAGAGTGATCTCAGTATTTCGCTTGTCACATTAAATCAAAACGTTGTTAAAATTGAGACATCAAAGGTGATCACTTTTCTTGAAAGAGAAGCTCTGGCAATGTTGCATCGCTTATTTTATCAGTTCGATGAAGCTTTTTATAACGAACATATCCAAAATAATCAAAGTAATTTAGGCTTACTTGTTTCAGGCGGAACACTTGCCAACATTGCGGGTCTTTGGGTTGCTAGAAATAATGCGCTCACTGGTGCTGCTAAAATAGGTTTGGTCGATGCTTTAGCCGTTAATCAATATCTGGGTGTTAAAATATTAGTTTCTCCCTTGCTGCATTATTCCATTCAAAAGGCGAGTTCACTTCTAGGAATTGGTATTGACAACATTGAGCAATTATCGCTGTTAAGTAATGGACAATTGGATCTTTCTCATTTAGAGCTGCGAATTGAACAATTGCAAAAAGGCAAAATAAAAATAATTGCTTTAATAGGGATTGCGGGTGCGACTGAAACGGGATCTATTGATCCGCTTGTGCAAATGGGAGAAATCGCTAAAAAATATCAAATTCATTTTCATGTCGATGCCTCGTTTGGTGGTCCCATGCTTTTTTCTAAACGATATCGTTCGTTATTGACAGGAATTGAAAGCGCAGATTCCATTACCATTTGCGGGCACAAGCAGCTTTATTTGCCGATGGGAACGAGTATTTGTTTGTTTCGCTCCCCAAAGGCCATGCAAGCGATTTCAGTTGAAGCAGATTATCAAGCAATGGGGAGTACGTTTGATTTTGGAAAAAACAGTCCTGAAGGAAGTCGTCCAGCAACCGCTTTGTACTTGCATGCCAGCTTAAATATCTTTGGTCAATCAGGCTATGAAAAATTGATGGACAATGGTATGCGACTTGCGCTCTATTTTAAAGATTGTATTAATGCCTTTGAAGCTTTTGAGTTACTATGGGAACCTCAGTTAAATGTGATTAACTATCGCTACATTCCACAAAAATATCGTTTAAAATGTCAAGAGGGCAAACTGACGCAAGCAGACAATCAAGTGATTGATGAAGTGAATACACAATTACAGCGTTTACAATTTTTACGTGGCAACTCGTTTATATCTATGACCAGACTGCCATACTTAAGAGGGCAAGATGAAGTTGTGTCATTACGCGCTGTTCTATTTAACCCCTTAACACATAATGAACATATTGATGCGGTATTAAACGAACAACTTGCGATTGCCGAACAATTAAACAATTTGGGGTCTGCGAAAGGGTAAACGAATAATAAAAGTAGTTCCGACATTCTCTTTAGTCTCAATTTCAATGCTGCCTCCATGATCATGAATGATTCCATATGAAATGGAAAGCCCTAAACCACAGCCAATGCCAACTGGTTTGGTGGTGAAAAAGGGATCGAAAACTTTTGCTAAATTCTCGGGTGAAATACCACATCCTGAGTCACTCATTACCACGACAACTTTGGTTCTCTCAACAAAGGTTTTAATAGAGATAGTACCTTTATCGCTAATAGCTTGACTTGCATTCACTAGTAAATTGACAAAAACTTGTGTTAATTGATTGGTATTGCCATAAACCTCGGGTAAGGGGGAGAGTTCTTTTATCAATGTACATTTGTATTTTAATTCGTTGCGCGCCATTTTAAGACTATTTTCAATACACTGATTAATGTCACAACTTGAAAAGGCAGTATCCGTGGTACGAGAAAACGATTTTAAGCCGGCCACAATGCTGAGTATTTGTTGAATGCCTTCAAAAGATTCACTAAAGAGATTTTCAATGTCAGAAAGAATGAATTCGATATTTTTGTCTTGGATCTCATTACCTTGATGCTTTTTAAGATACTCCGTTAATGTTGTAACATATTTTTTTAAAGACGCTAGATTATTTTGCACATAGCCCATGGGGTTATTAATTTCATGGGCCATGCCAGCGGTTAATTCCCCAATGGAGATCATTTTAGAGTGCTGAACTAACTGCATTTGTGTTTCTTTCAATTTCTTTAATGTCGCTTCCAATTTTAAATTATTGTATTTGATATTTTTTTCTGATGTTTCTCTTTCAATGATCATATTAATATGTCTAGTGGCATGAGCCACAAATTCTAATTGCTCGGTTTTATTTTCATGGTTACGTTTTGAAAAAAATTGTGCCACACCGATGACTTTATCGTAGTAATGCAAAGGTAAGGCGTAAGACCAAGTGATGCCAGAAATAATGGTACCTTTGTTTTCAATTATCAAATTGCTAGATAGTGGTGAATCCGCTTGAATGGTCTCTAGAGCCAGATCTTCGCCTTTTTTAAAAAGATATTTGATAGTGGGTGTGAATTTTTTCTCATATTTAATAAAATGAATATCAGAGGTGATCAGATTGAAAGGCTCTTTTTCTGGCAAAAAATAAATAACACCGATTGGCCATTTTGAAAATCGACAGACCTTTTTTAAATAAAATCTTAAAATATCATTCAAATCGATGTGTCGTTTTTGTGCATAATCAATTAAGGTGACCAATAGTTCCAAACCTTTTTGTTGCTTGTCTTGCATCGCTGGCAAAACCACTTGGGGTATGTTACCTGGTTGTTCTTGATTAGTTAGCATGAATATTGATCCTAACTATGGGTCGAAATGAATGTAAATGACGAGATTGTGGATCCTAGTTAAATTATTAATAGCCTTTTGTTCAAGAATAATGCCTTTGGGTAAAAGCAACATTCCAGTGCTTGAGAGCACATCACGCGCAAGCGTCATGCCGGGTTTTAGCGATTCAGGGGTCATGATTTTTTCTTTAATGGGTTTAAAGACTTCTGGGGGCAATTTTGCAACGACTTCGCCAAAGGCATCAACCACGATGGGATCGTACAATGCACCTTTAGAAGCCTTAATAAGCTCAAATGCTTGATAATTAGTCAGCTTGTCTGGTAATAATAGTCCCATTTGTAATTGTTCGTAATCAATGGCGGCATATAAAATTTTTGCGCCAAGCGGAATTTTATCACCTGATAATTGATGGGGGTAGCCTTTGCCGTTATAAGCTTCACGATGTGTTAATATCATCTCCGCGACTTTTTCTAAATTCGCATGCGGGCTACCCATTAAAGCGGTGGAACCAATAATGGGGTATTGTTCAAAAACAATTCTAATATCATTTTTCAGTGTTCGGTAAGGTAAATCGAGGATGTTTTTTGGTAAAGCAATTTTGCCAAGTGCGTACAGATGTCCAGCATAATAAATGGCGCTTATTTCTGCTTCCGGTAATTTGAGTACCAAAGCAATACTGCGTGCTAGTTCTGCCACTTTGCTGGCATGGCCTCGATAATGTGGTAAATGATTTTCAATTAAGTTTGAGCAAATGTTTAATGTTGCCAAGTGACTTTGCTGGAGATCTTCGAGCGTTCTATTGAGTTCTTTAGTGCGAGTAGTAACTTTAGATTCCAACGTATGATTAAGGCTGAGTAATTCTTGATTCTGGCGATACACTTCTTTTTGTAAGAAAGTGGCCTTTTCTTTAAGATGTTTGGTTTCAATCGCATTTTTTACGACGGATTCGATGTAATTTACATTCCAAGGTTTCTCTAAATAATAATCAATTTTCCCATCATTAATGGCTTTAATTGCCGCATCAACCTCTGAAAATCCCGTTAATAAGATCCGGCCAACATCGGGCCATTTGCTCGCAACTTCTTTTAATAAACTTGCTCCATTCATTTCTGGCATGCGCATGTCGCTGACAACGACATCAATGCGATCATTTGACAGGATATGTAGTGCAGCTACACCATTATTAGCAAGGAAGACATTATAGCCAAGGGGTTTAAATTGTCTTTCTAATGTCCTGGTAATATTTTCTTCATCATCCACAAAGAGAATATTGCCACGAGGGGATTGCGCAGGTTCTTGTAACATAAGCTAACCCTGTATATTCAACTAACGCCATGAAATCATGGAGCATGGTTATAAGCTTAGCTACTTTTTCAAGGTTTTTAGCCAGTGTTTAAAGCGAATAATAAATTCTGGATGGGCCCAAAAAATGCCGAGCACCAAGGCAGCGTTCATCAAGGCAATAACAAAAAAGAGTTGTGGAATACTAAGGCCCATTTTCAACAGCACAATTGCAACGATACTAGCGAAGGTCATAAAAATAGCATTCATAATATTATTGGCAGCAACGACTTGAGAGCGTTGTTCAACTGGGCTTCTGGTTTGTAACATGACATACAATGGCACGATATAGAGTCCACCAAATAAACCCAGTAAAAATAAATCGATCAACACGCGCCAAAATGGCACAGCAAAGCTTAAATCAATCGCAAAAAGCGTCAAGCCGATAGCGCCAAAGGGAACAAGGCCAATCTCTTCTTTGTGGCCAGATAATTTTTCACATAAGAGCGAACCTATACCAATACCAAAAGAAACAACGGTCAGTAGCGTGGTCATGACCACAGGACCGCCCCCTAAATGCAATTTGGTATAGTTTGGAATTTGCGTGAGCAACACGCTGCCATAAAACCAAAACCAGGAGATCCCAATCATCGCAGCAAATAATAATGGATTATGAATAGCGCTAACAAGCGTGCGATAAGTTTGTGAGAAGGGTTCCCAATTAATTTTCAAATCGGCATTTTGACTTGGATAAACCGCAGGTGGGATCAATAAACTCAAGCCAAAGCCACTAAGAGCGCACACCAATGTTGTGATAAAAATTGCCCACGATCCCCAGACAGGATGACTTATTAATAATCCCCCTAAAATAGTTCCCATCAAAATGGCTACAAAAGTACCCATTTGCACTAAACCATTACCCCCTGTAAGTTCTTCAGTGGATAAATATTGCGGTAAAATGCTGTATTTTACTGGTGAAAAGAAAGCAGCTTGCGTGCCAAGCAAAAAGAGCACGAACAATAAAAAGGGAAAATGATCTAAATAAAAACCCACGCCGATCAATAAGGCAATGATCACTTCTGCCATTTTAATGATTTGAATTAAACGATACTTTGGAAATTTATCGGCCAGTTGTCCTGCGGTGGCTGCAAATAAAAAGAATGGAAAGATAAATGCTGCGGCTGCAATATTATTTAGGACATTGGCCTTGTCTGGATATTCATGCGCAAAGGTAATGCTAATTAAGACCAGTAAAGACGTTTTGAAAATATTGTCATTTAATGCCCCCAGATATTGCGTGCCAAAGTAGGGTAAAAAACGGCGAAGGCCTAACAATTGAAATTGATGCTGGGTTGGCATAAAGGTCATCCTTGAGTAGTGGCAATGAGTATAAGGAAGGTGCGAGGGATCTGCAAAGCCCTCACTTAAAGTTAGCTCGCCATCTTTAACTAGGGGATTGCAGAGGCTAACAGCTAACGTTAGGATGAAGGTTTTTGTGGTGCGCCAAAAGAAAGGGAGGGAGCATGTTGATCCCAGTGATTCTCGCAGGAGGCTCAGGCACACGCTTGTGGCCGTTATCTCGCGAAAGCCATCCCAAACAATTTATTTCATTGTTTGATGGACAAAGTTTGTTTCAAAGCACCTTAGCCAGGATTGCCGACATTCCAGGCTGCGGCACGCCCATTGTCATGGGCAGCGAACAGCATCGTTTTTTGATTGCAGAGCAAGTCAGACAATCAAAGCTGCCAGGTTGTGCCATTATGCTAGAGCCCACGTTCAAGGGCACTGCCCCAGCGGTTGCTTTAGCTGCGATGCATGCTTTAAATGCCTTTGATGAAGATGTGTTGCTGTTAGTGCTCCCTTCTGATCATGTGATTTCTGATCCAGAAGGATTTGTTACCACAGTCAAGCAGGCTATCAAGGTTGCACAAAAAGGAAAGTTAGTGACCTTTGGCATAGAGCCGACCCACCCTGAAACGGGCTATGGCTATATTCAAAAAGGCCAACCTCTACAAGATGGGAGCGGTTTCACAATTGGCCAATTTGTCGAAAAGCCTAACCTTACGACAGCACAGGGCTATATAAATAGTCAACAGTATTGGTGGAATAGTGGCATGTTCCTCTTTTCAGCCGGGGCTTTTGTGCAAGAGCTTTTATTACATGATGCTGATATATACCATGCTGCGAAGGCTGCTTATAAAGGCGCACGTTTTTCAGAAGACTTTATCAGACCTTCACAGACTGAATTTGATAAAAGCCCAGTTGACTCTATCGACTATGCTGTGATGGAAAAAACCATTAATGGCGCCATGCTTCCCTTGCAAAGTGCTTGGAACGATGTCGGTGCTTGGGATGCTTTAGCAGAGTTAATGGCTAAAGATGATAATGGCAATGCGCTACAAGGAGATGTCATCACAAGTCATACCCACAATTCTTTGATTCAATCTAATCATCGTTTGGTGGTCGCAGTAGGCGTTGAAAATGTGGTGGTGGTTGAAACACCGGATGCTGTCTTAATTTTAGACAAAGCAAAAGCTCAAGAAATTAAACCGATTGTTTCACAAATGCGTGAGAATGCCCGTAAGGAAGTGATTTTTCATCAACGCGTCAATCGTCCATGGGGCGCTTTTGAATCGATTGATCAAGGTGAACGTTTTCAAGTGAAACGGATCACGGTTGCGGTCGATCAAAAATTATCTTTGCAACGACATCATCATCGCTCAGAGCATTGGGTGGTTGTGAAAGGTACGGCTAGAGTGACAAGAGGCGAGGAAGTTTTTTTACTTGCGGAAAATCAATCTACCTATATTCCCATTGGTGTGAATCATCGTTTGGAAAATGTGGGGAAAATTCCTTTAGAAATAATAGAAGTACAATCGGGTGCTTATTTAGGTGAGGATGATATTCTGCGCTTAGATGATCAATATGGTCGCAGTGAAGAAAAAACCCCTGCTATGAGTCTAATTGAAGAAGCTTAAAGCCCCCATCACATTTACAAAAGGCGCGACGGTTTACGTTTAGCGCCTTTTTATCACCTTTTATCCATTTCCATCGCACTTTAGTTGATCTTCACTGGCAATTTGGTAAATTCACCACATTATTAATTAACTAACTTAATTTTTTGGGGTATTACATGCTTTCTTTTTTAACCGATACTTGCGAACAACTCGCTGAAGGCGCTGCTCATGAAGCTTGTAACTGGGCGGCTTCTAATCCTGCCATTGCACTCGGTGCTGCAACAGCAACTTTACTAGCAACCACCGCAACAGGTCTTTATTTCTGTAATCGTAAACCGGCTGCTCAGGTGCCTGTAGCACGTATGGCACGCCGATCCATTGCTGACACCATCCGCGATACGACTATTGATCCGAGTAAGCTTGTTGTTCCTGTTGCTCCTGTCGTTCCTGCTGTTCCTGAAATGAGCTTAGAACAAAAAATGAATGTGAATTTAATTGTATTGAAGGAATTAAATCGTCAATTACAACATCCACAAACTGCAGAAGCGGCAAGACAACTACTTACATTGCGTCAAACGCAAGGTAAACAAATTGATAGTTTTATATTAAGATCGTTAGGTTTAGATGAAAATGGTCAAAAGCAACAAGATACCAAAAAATCAAATGTAAAACCTTGCTAAGCTAAAGACATCTTCCCCAAAGGCAAATAGTGACACTATTTGCTTTTTTTTTGTCCGAAAAAAGCCTTTGCCACTTAGCGGCTGAATTGCACACTCCATCCCAAATACAAGTTATTCGATTGACCAAATCTATAAAGGATTTATAATGACCCTACATTTTAAGAGAAATGTTAACAGTTAACTTATTCTATATTGAGAGGAAATGATTATGTCGAGTTTAGGTCCAAAAGAAGCCGCCCCATTATGGGACGTTGCGAGTCACGTTTACGACGCTGCGGGTCACATTTACAATGCATTTGCAGGTCCTGCAAAAGAAGTTGCAAAAGAAGTTGCAGAACAAGGCACAACAACCGTTGTTGAAGAAATTAAACAACTCGTTCAAGGTCAAAGTCCTTTAGCAACCACTGAATCTTTATTATCTTTTGGGCAAAATGTAAGCAACAATACTTCAGTAAGCGCTGCTGTTCCTTTTGTACAAGAGAAGCTTGCAACTTATTTTGATCCTAGCAGTACTGCCGTTGTTCCATACAATGCTGCCGCAGAAGGCACATCATATTTAGGTTATGCAGGCTACGGTTTGGGCGCTCTTGCTGCCGTCGGCGGAAGCTTATTAGGTCTTCGCAAATTGTTCCAAGCAAAGAAACAAGCAGAAGGTGTATTATCAGCTGAAGCTCGTCCAGTTCTTGAACAAGCAGAAGGATTTTTAAACACGCTTGATAATTTATTGAAAAATGACTCTGTCAAAGCCATTTTAAAATTATTGACTGCTCAACAAGCACAGCAATTAAAAGCACTTGCTGACACAACACCTTCGTTTTTTGCTGATTTAGCTAAGCTTGATCCTGCAGTACAAGTACTTCAATTAAATAACGCGATTAAGCCTACTGCTGCGCCTGTTTCATCAGCATTACCAGAAGACTTATCAAGAGTTGATTTGAATGAATTCGCAGCGTCGTTATCACCAGCAGCTGCTGCGAGCCCTGTCATGGGTACGCAAGCTGAAAAAGCTGCTTCCAAGTTTGGTGCATTAGTTGACCGCATCATGGTTTCTCCTGAAGCTAAGCAATTATTAGCTATCATTGGTAACCATGAGCAAGCAACTAAAGTGTTGGGATTAATGAATGAAAATGCTTTAAAGGTTTTGGCTCATAATGCTCCAAAATATGCAGCTAATCCGAAGGTTGCAGGTTTGGAAGATGCCGGTGTTGCGAAGCTTTTAGTTGGTATTGCTAAATTGGCTGAACAAATAATTGAACTTGAAGCTACTAAGAAATCAGCTTTGAGAGCATAATTGTTAATAGCTAAGAAAAAGCAGGCGAAAGCCTGCTTTTTTTTGCCTAAAAATTGGAACGGGATCAGTGGAGGCGATTACTCGGTGGATAATGAGTGATCCGCAAATTAGGATCTTCCGTTTCGATCCTCGGATTTTTTCCTTCAGAATAGGGATCTTTGGGGAAATATTTCACTTCCACAATCACCATATTTCTCTGTTCCACCACATGGTTCTTATCGTCAAATGGCAAGTGGGCAGCTGCAAGCGTTGTGCCTTCTTCCATCGGTGTTAGCGTAAGTTCTTCCAATGGTGGCCAAGGCTCTGCTTCTTCATGCGCGAGCGGTGAGAGTAAGCGTTGGATCTTTTCTTGGATATCGTGCCACTTTTGCTTACAACGCAAACAAACAGTTTGAAACTTACTACGTAAAGGATTTAAAGGTATTGTCATAATGCTACTGCCTTTATTGTTTCTTATTATTGTTTTGTTATGTTGTATTCTTATTCTTGTTTTAATTCGTTTACATTACACCCTTTCGGGCTTACATTTTCGAAAAGCTATTTAGTCATTACAATTAATTGCAAGCATAAAGTCAATCCGTTCTTATTCCCATGTACTGGTTGTCCGTTAAGTAGTTACACGAAATTAAGCACTTTCACGCTTGCTGGCTAATAATTGCTGGATTTTCGGTAAAGCCGCAGTGGCGGCATCGAAACCTTGTTGGTACATATCTTCATTGGCATGATCATCGAACATCCCATAGGCATCTACAGCAGGATGGATCACCACATCTGCTTGTAAGTTTTGCCAATATGCCAATTTAAAATACGCAATATGTAAACTGCGTACACCTAACTGGTAAGCATTGGTCACAGGGCCATAATCGGGGCTAGTGCCAATATCAACAGCAATAATGATTTGTGGCGCATAACGCTCGGCTATCTCAACGGGTACAGGACTTGCAACGCCACCATCGACCAGTGTGCGACCATAGATAAGAACGGGGCTAAAGACCATAGGGACGGCACTGGACGCATGAATAGCTGGGACTAATGGTCCACTGCGGATGACAAAAGCTTCGCCGCGATGAATATCGGTGGTGACAATGGCTAAAGGGATCTGAAGGTTTGCAAAGTCCTCTGCATTCAGATTTTTTTGCAAGAAACAACGCAGTGCATTTCCTTCAACAGGGCCTCTTAGCTGCCAGAACATTCTAATGCCAGAAGCAAAGTTCACATCAAGTAGATCCCACTTATTGAGGGCAATGATTTTTTTCCGTAATTGTTCAGCATTAGGATTATCAGCATAGAGTGCACCGATAACACTGCCTGCGCTGGAGCCCACGATTAAATCAATGGGAATATGATGCTTTTCAAGGACTTCAATGACGCCAGCATGTGCTAAGGCTCTGGCACCGCCACCACTTAACACTAAAGCAACGCGTAAATTTTTCAATGGAAGGGCAGGGGGTAAAGTATTAGGCACAGCCACAAATTTAGGTTGTGGGCCCTGACAGCCGCTAATGGCTGTGAGCATTACCCATAAAACAAGTGAGAAGCATTTTGATGATAGGCGCATAATTTACTGCATGTAACAATCCGTGCATGTCCATTCTACGACAATCCCTAATCTTTTCAAGAAAAATCACCCATCCTGCTGATAACCCCGCTTATCTGCTGTAAATTGCTTCTTTACCTTAAAATGAGTTAACTTACATAAACTTAAGGGAGGGGATTATGCATTTGATTGGTATCGCTAGTTTAGCCATTTTATTGGTACAAACATTTTGTGTGATTCATGCACTCCATAAAGGCTATCCGCATTCGTTTGTGATGATGGTTTTACTCGTACCCATAGTGGGGGCGATCGGTTACTTAATTGTCGAATTTGGCCCAGCGCTCTATTACTCCCATATTCGAAATGCATTGAAAAAAATTCGCAAAACGGATCCTCATTTTGAATTAGCTGCAAAACATCAAGCTGCTTTGATCACACCGACAATTGAGAATTGCCACTCTTTGGCTAAATGCTATTTATCTTTAAATGAGTATGAACAAGCTTTAATTTTGCTTGATGATTTATTAAAAAATCAGTTCAGTCATGATCCCTATTTAATGCTAGATAAAACAAAGGCTCTTTTTGGTCTGCAAAAATATAATGAAGCAAAATTTGTATTGGAGAATTTGCAGAATCAAATGCCAGCAGGTCACTCTATCTATGCAGAAGTACACTTATTATACGCTCGGACGTTAGCGGCATTAGGCGAAACGCAATTAGCCAATCATGAATTTGAGCGCTTACAAAATTACTATACCGGTTTAGAAGCCTCGTATTATTATTTGCAACATCTTCGTCAATTGAACCATGAAACACGCGCAGAAGAAGTGTTGCGTCATATGCGAAAGCGTTTGCATCGCTTGCCGAAACATTTCCAACGCAAAGAACAATCTTGGTTAAAACAAGCACAAAAAGATTAGGAACTTTTTAGCGTTCTTGGGTGTCTTATTGTTATCCGCATCCAATGAGCGAAAACTATGTTGTTGTATCATCATCAAAAATTTCGCAAAATACTCATTGAAACCATTGTGATTATTATGGGGATACTATTACTTGTATATCCACTGGAAGGAATGGCCAAAAGACCCCTGGTTAGAATTCAACATTCTGACGCGCAAGCAGCCCCGTCCTATCATAATGATGTGAGTGAGAGTTATGAGGCCAGCCGTAACTCCCAAGCACGTCGCGATGCCAGGGATAATGTGCGTCGATCCGAAGATTCTCTACAAAGAGCAAGTAACCGTGAAAGCCGTATACAAAGCGAAGGGGCAAGTAGTCAATCACCCAATAGTCATTACCGCGATCTCATGGATGCGCAAGGTGCAAGATATGATGCTGAGAGAGATTATCGGGAAGCACAAAGCCGCGAATACTGGGAACGAAGACGATAGCCTTTGCCGCCTTCATCAATGTAATGCTAATTATGAAACTCAATGTTAAATTAATTTTAGACGCATGTAGTGAATGTAGTCGAGGACATTAATATCTTCGATTTTATGATAAAACGCCATCGCGTTTTCATTATCTTTCAAAATGATACCATCGATTCGTGAATATTTTCGATCAATAGCAATTTCTTTCACATGATCGCCAAGTAAGCTTGCAATACCTCTGCGGCGAAAAGCAGGCTTTACGTAAATATCGTGAACGTAAATGCCAGGACTTGGAAATACGGTAAAGTTCATATTGGAAATGGAAAACAGCAACATGCCAATAGGTGTTTCATTCACTTCGGCAACGATACATTCAGCGAATGCTTCTTTTGAAAATAAAGCATAGAACAAACTTTGGGGGGTTTGCGAATACCGGTCTTTAGTGCCTTGCTCTTCAACCAGATGTGTAAGACTCTCATGGATGAAATCTACATCCTCTTTTTGTGCAAAGCGGCATTGAATTGGACTATTTTGGTTACTCATTGCGTAGTGCGACGTTCCAGGTAGCATCAGTTCAATGAGTATAGAACGAGGTGACTATTAAGGCTATGCGGCTTTCACATATTCAGTGCCACAAAGCTTGCACCTGATTCCAATGCTTTTTGTGCATCGCTGGGTACTTCTACATTCCCTGCAACCAGCAAGGGGTAGTGATTGCCTAAGCGTTCGCGAAAATAAGCCAAAATGGGTTTATTGCTTAAGTGTAAATATTTGGTTGAAGGTAATAGTACATTAGATAATGAAAGCGTTATAAAATCTGCTCCATCTTGTGATAACAGTTCTGCGATTTGTAAATTATCATCAAGATCGATACCTGTTTGTTGGTTTTCAGGTAATATGCGAAACCCTAAGAGAAATTCTTTAGGCACCACATATCGGCAGGCTTTTAGAATGTCTCTGGCGATCTCGGCTTGATTAATCATGACATTGGCGCTACTTTGGATTTCTGCGCCATCAAAACCTGCTTCATACGCGCATCTTGCAGCAATAGCATAATCATCAATGTCAATTTGCGTCGGTTTTATTTCACTTTGAAATAATTGAATAATATTTAGATTTTCAATCGGTGCGAGATTTTGAATAAAGGAAGATAACTGTTTAATGCTCTTTTCATAAGTCACCTGATTACTGTGGCTAATCGGGCTAAATATCATGCCGTAGTCACCCCAGTCGCAGGGATCAAACTGGATATTGCTAGGGCTTTGCAGTGTCAGCGTTGATAAGCAAATTCTGTTTTTAGAGTGTTTGCCGTTTTTAAAACGATAGTGGCCAAAAAATGAAATGGCGTCTCGCATAATAAATGCCCTGAGTACAACAAATTAAATGGGATAATTTTAATTATAGAATGTTTGCACAATTTGCCAGTCTTTTTAAAAAAGCCCATTCTTGATGAAATCAGAGCTGTCATCTACACTGCCCATCCCTTAAATGATCCCTTCAAAAGCTCAAAACAGCTGGATCTTTATATAGAAAAATGCTCATTTTGAACTTTTTTTTCATAAATTCAGTATTTTGCTGTATTGGCTAACAGTAAAGTCCTCAAAAAATAGTTGAATTTTACAGATGAAATAAATGTCGATTAGTTACATTGTAAAACGACAGGAGTAAATTATGAAAATTGTATCTACAGTACTGTTAGGCGTTATGACGACTTTTGCAGCTGCGGCTAATGCAGGTTGCGGTAGTCCTTGTGGCAATCCCTGTAAACCTGTGTGCCCACAACGTTGTGCTCCGGTTAATGTTTGTAGCCCATGCTATAACTATTCACCTATCACATATCGTTGTCAGCCATCATGCAAACCTTGCTGCAAACCTACTTGCGTTAAAAAATGCTGGTATGACAGTTGCTGCAAACGTCATTGCAAAAAAGTTTGCTACTAATACAAGCCTTTTTTGTAAGACATAAGTTCACTATTGTTGGCGCTTGACGGTGCCAATGATAGTGAACTTAACTTTTTCTCACCTCATTAAAATAACACGCTAGGAATACGCTATGGCAACAGTAGCTGACGTTTTGGTTGACACCTTAGTTTCTGCTGGTGTTGAAAGAATTTATGGCATAGTCGGAGATTCTTTAAATGGGATCACCAATTCCATCAATAACAAAAAGACCCTAGAGTGGATCCATGTCAGACATGAAGAAGCAGCCGCTTTTGCCGCAGGTGCTGAGGCGCAGCTGACGGGAAAATTGGCAGTCTGCGCAGGCAGTTGTGGCCCTGGTAATATGCATTTAATTAATGGCTTATATGATAGTCATCGAAGTGGGGCACCCGTGTTAGCGATTGCTGCTCACATTCCAACAGCTGAGATTGGTAGCGATTATTTTCAAGAAACCCACCCCAATATTTTCTTTAAAGAGTGCAGCCATTTTTGTGAAGTGGTTAGCTCACCTGAACAAATGCCAAGATTATTACACATTGCGATGCAAACAGCGATTTCCAAAAAAGGTGTTGCTGTATTAGTTTTATCGGGTGACATGGCGCTAAAAGCAGCAGCCGGTCCTGTATCATCGATGCCAGTGATCTATCAAACAGATCCCGTTATCACACCAAGTCAAACTGAATTAAATAAAGTGGCAGCCATGCTCAATGAGGGCAAGAAGGTAACCGTTTTTTGTGGTAGTGGTTGCAAAAATGCGCATGCAGAGCTAATGCAGTTATGTCAAAAATTAAAAGCGCCCATGGTGCATGCGCTACGTGCCAAAGAGTGGGTTGAATTTAATAACCCTTATGATGTAGGAATGACAGGTTTTGTTGGATTTGCATCAGGCTATTATACAATGGAATCCTGTGATACTTTATTATTATTAGGTACCAGTTTTCCTTATCGTCAATTTTACCCCACTAAAGCACGCATTATTCAAGTAGATATTTGTGGTGAACAGCTTGGTAAGCGCACCCCCGTTGATATTGGCGTAGTAGGTGATGTCAAAGCCACATTGAATGCGTTATTGCCGTTATTGAAAGAAAAAAATGACGGTTCGCATTTAGAGCAAGCGGTGAGTCATTACAGAAAATCTCGTCATGAATTAGATGAACTCGCAGTTGCAACTTCTACTAATCTGATTCATCCACAATATGTCGCTAAAATGATTGATGAAATCGCAAGAGAAGACGCCATCATTGCTTGCGATGTAGGCACGCCAACGGTCTGGGCGGCACGATATCTAAAAATGAATGGTAAAAGACGATTATTGGGATCTTTCAACCATGGCTCAATGGCTAATGCCTTTTCGCAAGGATTGGGAGCACAGGCGACATTTAAGAACCGTCAAGTGATTGCGATGTGCGGTGATGGTGGCTTCTCGATGTTAATGGGTGATGTGCTCACCTTGGCTCAGCACAAGTTGCCAGTTAAAGTGGTTATTTTTAATAATGGTACGTTAGGCTTTGTTGAGCTAGAAATGCTTGCTTCTGGAATGCTGCCTTTTGGCACCGATTTAGTGAATCCCAATTTTGCTAACATGGCGAAAGCGTTGGGGATTGCCGGTGTTAGAATTGAAAAAGCAAGTGATGTCCAAGATGGTCTAATGAGTGCCTTTGCCGAAAAAGGGCCGGCTATTGTGGATGTGGTTGTTAATCGTAATGAGTTGGTCATGCCGCCAACTATTACAGCAGAGCAAATGAAAGGATTTAGTTTGTTTATGATTAAGGCGATTTTAAGTGGCAAAGGGAATGAGGTTTATGATTTAGCTCGTACAAATCTTTGGAGATAATGGGCCGACACGGTGGTCGACCCCTACAAAGGTGTTGACCTATTTGCCGCCTTTCTCTTTCTTTTTCGCGTCTTTAGCAGCACGCTTTGCTTTGATATCTTTATGAACAGGGGCTTTCTTGGTTTGTTTCTTCTGCCCTTCTTGTGACTTAGCCATTTAGTTTCTCCTTCAAGTTAAACACTAGCCGACGCATATACTATCCATAAATAGTAAACATATCCAGTCACCTTAGGCAACCACTTTTAGGGCGATCCGGTCTATGTTTTATGGATGAAAGACAATAAGCCGAGCCAAACCGCGGTATGGATTGCAAAGGGATTGTTGTACCTCAACCAAATAGGTCAATTGCCCGAGGATGCTGATAACAGGCGCATTCTCCTATGGCAAAACGCCATAAACCTCATGGAACCTGGATGGTTAGCTTTATTACAGAAGAGGTGGTATCAGTGGTGGTTTGGGTTTGTCGAGCGTATAACCATCCCTGGCTTGTTTAAACACTATGCTGCTCGAAAAAAAATCATCGATACCTGGGCAAAGGCGGCTTTAGAAAACAACACCTTGCAAGTAATAGTGCTGGCAGCAGGATTTGATACGCTAACACAACGCTATTATCGACAATACCCTGATGTGCAGTTTATTGAAATTGATCATCCTGCTACTCAAACCATAAAGAAGGCAGCTTTTCTTAAAGAGAAC
The DNA here is from genome assembly GCA_964594635.1 of Uncultured Candidatus Berkiella sp. GTDB lineage: Bacteria > Pseudomonadota > Gammaproteobacteria > Berkiellales > Berkiellaceae > Berkiella. The sequence continues at coordinate 185,735 of CAZQMV010000003.1, read as the reverse complement.
AAAGAGGCAAATAATGTGATATTTGTTGCAGTAGATTTACAAAAACAAACCCTAAAATCTGTTCTGGCAGAATACTGTGCACATGATAAAAAGACTTTGTTGATTGCCGAAGGGATCACTATGTATTTTAATGAACAAGAGATCAAAGAATTTTTTACTGATCTACATGATTATTTTAATGCTGATTTTTCTATCATGTTTACTTTTATGGAAAAACAAGTCACTGGCAGTATTCAATTTGTAAATGCTTCTTTTATGGTCAATTATTGGTTGAAGAGACAAAATGAATTATTTAAATGGGGAATTGAACCAGCTATTTTAGCGAGTTACTTTTTAGCCCATTTAGGATACCAGCACACAAAGTTAGTTGATCCTTCTCTTGAAATCAAGGCACCCAAAACGCAAGGAGAGTGGGTTTGTTTAGCAAAGGCTAATTATGATTAGCGTCATTGTAACCAATGTTATTTTAGGAATCGAAAGCTTACTATTGGCATGGCTTCTTAAACGACAACAAACTATTAGTCCTGTTCGTTATGATTTTATTGTAGTATTGGTGGGAATTGGCTTGTCTTCATTACTAACAGCTATATGGCATGTTTATGGAGGCAGTTCATTGTGGCGTGCCATTCTAGTCTTAATTGGAATGGTTGCCGGAAGTTTAAGCAGTGCCGCAATCGGCATTTTATGGCCAAGGTATCATCGCCTAGCCTTACTCTTTTTTTCCTTAGTAACAATGTTGTATTTTGGTGTTATCAGTTTTTTACCAGAATATTTAATAGCCATTTGCTACTATGTATTAGCAGCATTGTTATTGTTTTATGCGTTAACTGTTGCTTATCACCTTACTAAACATCCGCAAATTCGTTACGGCATTATTGCCATGGTATTATTATTAATTGCTTCTTTATTTCAACAATCAATGATATCGGTAGAAAGTGTGCCTGGCAATTTATTGTACAATTTGATTATGATCCCAGGTATTTATTTGTGCTATTTGGCCGTTGCAGCGATTATTGTAAAGCATGCTGAACATGGCTTTAAAGAAGTCTATGTCAATGATCTTCATTCGCGCATGAATGAAACGGTTGTGAATCGTATCATTTATCCGCAAGAAACAAAGCTCATGCAAGAAACGATAGTTTCTGCAAATACTCATAATCAAATAATAAGCATCTGTGGTTCACGTCATGCGATGGGTGGACAGCAGTTTGCAGAAAATAGTGTCTTAATCGATATGAGCTTAGCAACTCGTGTGAATCAGTTTGATAAAGAAAAAGGCCTTTTACTGGTTGATGCAGGCATTGCTTGGCCTAAATTGATACGCTATCTGCAAGAACAACAATCAAATACAGGCGATTGGTGGACAATTGCCCAAAAGCAAACGGGTGCAGATGAGCTCACCATTGGCGGAGCTTTAAGTGCTAATATTCATGGTCGAGGATTGCTCATGAAGCCTTTTGTGCAAGATATTCTATCTTTTGATTTAATGAATGCGCAAGGTGATTTAATCCATGTTTCACGTCAGGAGAATGCAGAACTCTTTTCACTGGCGATAGGGGGCTATGGGTTATTTGGTTTGGTACAGCAAGTTCAATTGCAATTGGTTAAGCGCCAAGCACTACAACGAAAAGTGGCAGTGATTTCAACGCAATCATTAGCGGCGCAATTTGAAGAGCGAATTTCGCAAGGATTTTTATATGGCGATTTTCAATTTATGACGGATGAAAAATCTAAAGACTTTTTACAAACCGGTGTGTTTTCTTGTTACCAACCAACCCAAGTTGTTCCTGAAACTGAAAATCGGTTCTTAAGCCAAGAGGCTTGGAATAAACTATTGTTGTTAGCCCATGTTAATAAAGCAGAAGCATTCAAACGATATAGTGAATATTATTTGAGCACCGATGGGCAATGCTATTGGTCTGATACGCATCAATTGGGTTTTTATAATGAAAAATATATTGAATATATCCGATCATTTTTCCCTGATTGGCGCCATGGTAGTTTAATGATCACTGAAGTGTATGTCCCATTAAGTGACATTGCCAATTTTATGACCAATGTCGCAAATGATGCGACTTTAAAAGCCATCAATATTATTTATGGTACGGTGCGTTTGATAAAAAAAGATGATGAAACCTATTTGCCTTGGGCTAAGCAAGATTATGCTTGCATTATTTTTAACTTGAATGTTCCGCATACAAGTAGTGGCTTTCAATATGCGCAAGATTACTTTTCGCGTTTAATTGATCATGCTCTGGCTTTTAATGGCAGTTTTTATTTAACGTATCACCGTTATGCCAGAAAAGATCAAATCGAAAAAGCTTATCCACAATTTAAATCATTTTTAGAGTTGAAGTTAAAATACGATCCAGAAGAGCGATTTCAAAGTAATTGGTATCAATTTTATAAGCGCATGTTTATGAGTTAATAAGTAGGTGAATGATGAGTGATTTTCCGATCGGGATTGATGGTGAAAAAAAACCCATCATTTTTAATATAGCGATGGCGAATCGTCATGGTTTAGTCGCTGGAGCAACTGGTACAGGTAAAACGGTCACCTTACAGGTGCTTGCCGAGCAACTATCAAAAGCAGGCGTTGCTATATTTACGGCCGATGTCAAAGGCGATCTTTCGGGGATTGCTTTAGCTTCAAACCCAAATGATAAACTCCTTAAGCGTGTTGAAGAGTTGAATATCAAAAATTACACTCCAGAGAGTAATCCCGTGGTTTTTTGGGATATTTATGGCAAAACAGGTCATCCGCTTCGAACAACGATCACTGAAATGGGGCCTTTGCTATTGGGCCGATTGCTCAATTTGAATGACACGCAACAAGGGGTGTTAACTGCGGCTTTTAGCTTGGCCGACGATGAAGGTTTATTACTGTTAGATCTTAAAGATCTGCGCAGTTTATTAGATTGGATGGGGCAACATAGCGCAGATTATAAATCAAAATACGGTAATATCAGTACAAGTACGGTTGGGGCGATCCAGCGGGGTTTACTCAGCTTAAATGAAGCTGGAGGAGAGGTTTTTTTGGGGGAGCCTGCTTTTAATATTCAAGATTTATTTGCCAAAGATGCTAAGGGACATGGCATTATCAATGTATTAGATGCCACTAAACTGATTAATGATCCGAGACTTTATAGTACCTTTTTATTGTGGCTATTATCTGAATTATTTGAAACGTTACCTGAAGTGGGCGATCAGGAAAAACCCAAACTGGTTTTCTTTTTTGATGAAGCACATTTACTCTTTAATGGTAGTCCAAAACCTTTAATTGAAAAAATTGAGCAATTGGTGCGTTTGATCCGCTCTAAAGGAGTAGGGGTTTATTTTGTCACGCAAAGTCCATTGGATGTGCCAGAAACGGTGTTAGGGCAGTTAGGTAATCGAGTGCAACATGCTTTGCATGCTTTTACTCCAAAAGATCAAAAAGCAGTTAAAGTGACTGCGCAAACGTTTAGGAAAAATCCTGCGTTAGATACCGAAAAATTACTCACTGAATTAGCCGTTGGTGAAGCGTTGGTATCGTTTTTAGATAGCGCGGGAACACCGGCAATCGTTGAAGCGGTTCGCATCAATCCACCCGCTTCTCGCATTGGACCACTCACAACCGATGAGCATCAAGAGATTGTCAATCGTTCTCCCTATGCGGGTGTTTATGAAAAAGCAGTCGATAGAGAATCGGCTTTCGAGAAAATTCAACAAAGAATGCAGCCTGTCGCCCCTAAACAAGTCAAGGATGAGCAACCTGAACCGAAACGTAGTGTTGGACGTCCCCGGCAATCAATTGCAGAAGCGATGATGAAATCAACCGCACGCAGTGTGGGAAATACATTGGGCCGACAAATTGTACGTGGCTTGTTAGGCTCTATTTTTGGAAATAAGCGATAAACAATGTTGTGTTCTTCTCTATCGGGGTTGGTTAAAAAAGGATAAAATAGTGCTTGCCAAATATAGGCAGACAACTAAATAATCTAAGAGAGACCCCGATGTTGCACGCTTTTCATTTACATAGAAATGAGCATCAGGACGAACACCTCGCTACGGAAAGCTTCCTACTACCCCAAGATGATATTAAGGCCATCGATCTTGCCTTAATGCAGCGCTCGGTCGTTATGCTACAAGCCGTTAAAACACGTGCTGGTAACGTTGAAGGTAATATCAGAGGTAAGAGTGCGCTTATGCGCGCTGTTTTAAAAGATGATCCAGTCGCTATTTCACTGCTACTTGCTGCAGGCGCTGACATTAATGCAACCGATCGTAGTGGCATATCGGTACTACAAATGGCGATGCGTTTTAATAAATTGAATGCATTACAACAATTATTAACCTCAGAAAACTTCAATGATAACGTTAAAAAACAAGCCCTAAAAGACACCTTAAAAAGCAAGAAGGTGGATGCATTTGTATTGTTAGCAAAATCTTTTACACTGCCTGACAGCACTGTTAAGAATTGTGTCTCAGAATTTCTCTGTAACGCAATAAACAAAAAAGACTTAATTTCAATAGATAAATTATTGTCTATCCCCTATATTGATGTAACGCGCCCTCATAAAGGGCATTCATGCATCCATTGGGCAATCAAAAAAGATAACTTGGCAGTTATTGGCAAATTATTGCCAAAAGCTACTTATCTCTTTGATATTCCCTTATCAGTCCTTATAAAAGACTTTAGCCATTTTGATTCAGTTGAAAAATACAACGATTTTTATTATTCAACAGATCCAATTTGCTACCTTGATTCTTATAGCTTGTGTGATCCAGTAACGATTTTTGCATTGGGCATCTTACAAGCTGAAAAAGATGCTCTTGCATATGCTAAGAGACAAAGGAATAAAAATGAAAGTGCGATGGACGATAAAGCAGTTTCATTAGCAAATCAACATTTTACTCAAAAAGTAAAACCCCATTTTGCAGAAAAATTTGTAACGATGGGTGGTGTTATTGAAATTGAGAAAGCAATTCGTAAAATGATCTTAAAAGCCATCAAGCAAGATGCACAAAATCCACTCAATCAACTGCTGCTCGATTATATTAAAGCGAATAAAGAGGCATTGGTGAATGCAGATCCTAAAGTTATGCAAGAATCATTAAAGCACTTTACTCTTCCAACTACAGCGCATGCAGCTTGGCGTAGCTACAATCCATTTGCACCAGTGAAAAGCCGTTGGCTAAATTTATTAACAAGACCAGAGGAAAATGAAAATGTTTTTGCGACAACTGCAGCAGTGGAAGCTGGGGTTATTACGAGTTTTGAAGCATCGGATCTTGTTCGAGAAAAAGTAGCGTACTATTATTTAGCCGTTATCGATGAAACAGACGGTGATGAACAAAAACGTCGTGACAGAATAGGTAATTTTATTGGCTTGTTAGCTGAAATTCGTAATGCGCATGGTAGGGATGATCCATCCTGTTTTCCTGGTTATTTAACGCGCATTGCGCAAATGGGTAATTATCATGCAATTGCCGAGCAACCAGTCGAGATCAAAAATCAATTGGCCGCATTTTTCAGATCAAAAGTGTTTGACGTTTTTAAAGCTAAAACTGCTGAACTTCCAATAGGATCTCTGCAATTATTGTTGCGTGCATTAGTAGATTTAAATCATCTTACAGCGAAAGATATTATTTTAAAACCTAGTAGGTATAGCGCCGAGTTATTACGTATTCGACAATCCTTTTTAGAACACATAGGCAATGAATTGGCATTATTTGAAGCGTTTAAACAAACAACCACTTTTCCGCTTGATAATAATGATCTTATTTATTTTACGCAGCACATGCTTGATATTACCCGAGGGGATATTGCTATTTCATTAGAAGAATATGTGAGGCGCAAAACAGATCGAGCTACCTCACTTGAAGATCTTAAAGCGTTAAATACATTTGATGAAACTGAGCCAGTTGCTGCGGCGCTATTTACCGATTTGCTCACTTTTGTGCAACAAAATGTACCACGTTATACTAATAGCTTTCATCAGCTGCAAGGTTATGCAGAATGTGCGACTTATAAAGTTAAACAATTCTTAGAACAACCAGAAAACAGTAAGCAACACTTACAAGCACTCTTAGAATTGATGGAATTAGAGGAGAGCGAAGGACAAGTTGTTTTAAAAGCATTTGAGAGGATATTAGAAACGCATTCTATTGTTATAAAGATGAGGATTGCTAATCCATTTGAAGAACAGCTTAAGCAAATAGAACAAACAATAAAGCACACACGTCACCCTACAATAGTTGTGCAACTACAAAAACGCTTACCCTCTTTACAACAAAAAGCTGAAATGTTTAATCATTTTATTCCTTACCTGACAGAAAGTAATTTAGAGTCTGCACAGCTAGAGGCATTGATTAACCTCATAAAGTCAGCAATTGCCTATAGTGTTCAGCACGATGCTTTTGAACCGGAGAATTTTAAGCAATCGCTATTAGCAGAAGGCGAGTTACCTATTTGTGATGCAGCATTGAATGATGTAACAAATAGGCTATGCGAAATTTTTCCTCAAGCAACACGTAGAAGTTTAAAATGTTAAGAGAGAATTAAGATGTCACTACTAGGTCCAGAAGTAACAAGTTCGCCATTGTTTGCAAAAATACAAGCAAGCTATGTTGGAAAAAATTTTGAAGAAGCTGAAGAACTCATTAAAGCTGCTGACAATCCAGACGATGCACAGGCGATTTATGATCTTGTTTTTAAAACAGTTCACTCAAATTGCTGGCTCGCGTTTTTAAAGAATCCGCATTTAAATCATGTGCTTTGGTACAATCCATTAAACAATATTGTAAGACGCCTTGAAGCGGGATTAAAGTTACGAGATAAAACGCTTACCCTGAATATGAATCGCATTCTGCTTCTTATTGTGCACAATGATGAATGGTGCCGCACTCTCAGTTATCGATATTTTATCGATTTTGTGCCTTTGAGCAAACCGCTTGCTGCTTATATGGTTACTAAACCTGAATTCTTGATACATCTTCATTACACGCATTTTTCATTATTGATTAATAAATTACCAGATCTCACAAATAAACTTCTCGAAACCTTGGATGACATGATATTAAATGAAGAAGAACATACTGAGCGTGTCATTGCTATCCTGAAATGGCTGCTGATAAATGATGCTGTAGCCAGAAACATGATATTAAGTTCTCCAAAATTAAGTAATATATTAGATCAACTTTTTTTTGATTTTGAAGATGATCGAATTTTTGTATTAGAAGTATTAAAACAACCTGAATTATGTCATCAATGGTTAGAATCGGATGATGCTTATCAACATCCACTATTAAGACTCAAGGATTATCATGAGCTTGCTAAACATTACATGTTAAGGAACACTCCACTCAGTAAGCAATATATTACATTGGCAGGTAGTCTATTAGAGCAAGAGCTGAGCGCTGTCATTGACGAGTTGGAAGCGATGAAAATAGAAGATGCGCAAGAGTCCTTTTTAAGCTACACACCCGCGATTGATCTTGCAATTTCTGCAAATCAACAACAGCCAACTACGTTGCTAAAAAACGATAAGCCCAAAAATAAATTGTAACAAGACTCATATAGCTTTGTTAGCTATTATACTATTAAAATGCACTTGGCTGCCTTGCTCAATAAATGATAATGTACACTTTATTATTTGATAAACGCATTTAAGGAAAGCATTGATGAGCCAAATTCAAATCGCAGTGATAGTTGGAAGCCTTCGCAAAGATTCTTTTAATAAAAAGCTAGCCAAGGCAATTGAGAAATTGGCCCCATCCCATTTTTCATTTAAGCACATCGATATCAGTGATTTACCACTTTATAACCAAGATCAAGATGCAACACCCGCAGAATCAGTTAAACGTATAAAGTCAGAAATTAAAGCAGCACAAGGCTTATTGTTTATAACGCCTGAATATAATCGCTCCATTCCTGGTGTATTAAAAAATGCGATTGATCATGCATCGCGCCCTTACGGGCAAAGTGCGTGGGTGGGTAAACCTGCTGGGGTTTTAGGGATATCGGTGGGAGCCATTGGCACAGCTCTAGCGCAGCAACATCTTCGTAATATTTTAGCGTACTTAGATGTACTCACACTCGGGCAACCAGAAGTCTATTTGCAAAATAAGGAAGGGTTGTTTGATGAAGCCGGCAATGTAGGGGAAGACAGCAAAAAATTTCTACAAGGATGGGTCGACCAGTATGTTGCATGGATTGAAAAACATATTGCTTAACGTTAAAGAAACCTGATTAAACGAGAAGTGCATAAATTCCCAGATGAAAATTGACCTATCATGAACTAGGTTGTTAGTAATCATCCATTCATTAGGGGATCTTATGCACAATCACAAACGCTATACCCCCCAGGAAGTTCTCTTCATTTCTCGTCTCATTATCAAGCAAGTAAGCCTTGATCCTGCAGCCTTGCAAACACAAGGCATCTGTAGGGTTGCAGGTTTACATCAACATGTTAAGCAAATAATTGATAATATCTTAAATCACAAACCATTCGTGCAACCTCACTATTGCACCCATGATTATATTGGTGCTTTAAAACAGACCTTAATGAACAGTGATTTATTGTCAGTTCAAGATCCTTGGGTGAAAATCTTGAAAAAGCAGGTTTTGGCAGAAGATATAACAAAAGGGTTGATTGGGATGCATGAGTTTATCAAGAAGCTAGCTCATTCCAATGACAGAAATAACTTTAGTACTGCAGAAATTATCTATCAATATCTTCATTTTTTAACTAGCGTTTTTCGCTTTCAAGCAAAAAACAAAATGAATGCTGAGTACTTAGGTATTATTGCAGGGCCATTTTTTTCGCACTTGATAGAAGATGATCCCATTCATATTTTACAGACAACATTAAAATTGAATCAACTCTGTGCTGTGATGATTGTTAAAGGCTATTTTAAGGCAAGTTTTGACAATGTTTATAATGATATGGTTGAAAAATGGCAGGAAAGCGATCTAACAGAGTTAGAACATGAAAGAGAGCTTTTAAAACGTTTAAGAGAACGTTATGCAGGAAGAGTTGCTCATTTTCAAGAAGAAATCACAAAAACACATAAATAATGAGGTGGCTATGCTGACTTTAAATGAAAATGCCTTTAACCAGGCAGCAAGTAAAGTAGGTTTAGAAGGTAAGGCCATCTATCCTTACAAAGAATTGTTAACGAGTGAAATCAATTACATTAATCATTTTTTATTTTATTTAAATGATGAAGATATACAATTATTATTGAGAGTTTATGATAGTAGATCATTTCGTTTGAAAAATAATGAAATGACACAAGATCAACTTCGCTTGATTTATAATGCTTTAAAAGAACTGCGGGAACAACAAAAAGATTTTGTGAAGACGTTATATGATCCTTCGCCGCAACACTGGCTGCAGTGTCTGTTTGATTTGAATGTCTATTATCAGCAATACTTTATATTGAGCTTGAATATGGTGGTGCCACGCAAGGTTGAGCTCAAATTTGGAGAAATCCAGACTAAAATGAAAGAACATTATCCACAATTAGGAACTTTGAGTGCAGTGTTAATTGCACCTGTTCAACGCCTACCCAGATATTTATTATTGGGACGTGAAATCCTTAAAACAGTTGAAAAGCAACAAGAAGAAGCAAATGCATGTGATAATCTACTTGCATTTAGACAGGCACTGATAGTCTATATGAAGGGGATAAGTTTCCTTATTTGCAACCTTCAGGAAGGTTGCATGAATCAAATCACGAAGCATATGGGGCAAGTCGTTTTCTAAAAGCCCAGTGAAATCTTTGACAATGTAGAGTGGCTTTAGTAAATTCATACCTGAAAAAAATATGGGAATTTACAATGACTACTATGCCAAAATTAACGCTATACATTGGTCAAGGTTGCCACTTTTGTAAACGAGTAACTGACTTTTTAGAACAACATCCGATGCCTATAGAAATCAAAGATACTTGGCAAGACGAAGCTGTGAATAAAGAAATGATCGCCTTAACGGGCAGTTCACAGGTACCTTGTCTAAAAATAGACGATATCTATATGCATGAGTCGTTAGAGATTATTGACAAATTAGCCCAGTTGCAAAAAGGCCAATGAAAAGTGTGTGATTTCACAGTTAAGGAGTTCTTGGCTTAGATTTTCTGCTATAGACTCAATAGATTGTAAAACACCCAATTGCAGTTGTTTAGCATCATGGGCATATATACCCAATACACTTCAAGAAGCGAAGCATCTGTTGAAGTGTGACCTCACGCGATGGGGGTTATTAGGGGGAGAATCGCGATTTTCCCCCCTGATTGCAAGCGTGAATTGTATTCACGCGTAGCATTTAAACTAGATTATACCGCTCGCTAAGGACTAAAAAATCTCGCATCTTCAAAGGCGAGCGGTATATCTTGGCATGTTCTGCAAGGTTTGCTTTAAAGGAAAACCTGATGATTAAAGGCCCAACCCTTTTCTTCGGGTTTTAGGTGCAACTGGGCGTGTATTTGAGGCACTTAACCGATCGAAAGATGATCTGGGTACGAAAATAATGCCCTCCTTTAATTTTTTGAATGGAATACGAAACACGATTTATCATGCCTCAATGCCTTTTTTGCAATTAAAGGCTAAAAATGGTGAATTTATTACTTTTTTTGAACATCTTTATGAATATTGTCGTCAAGAGCTAGGAGCGATTACTGGCACAGATCATCTACCACGATTATTAACCCCTATTGATGTTGCTGAGCGAGAAAAACCTTATTTTAAAGCTGTTATTTCTTATGCAATGCAAGAGGGGAAAATTCAAAGAAAAAGAGTAAAGGATGAACTGCAAGCGAGTATTAAAGATTATTACGATAAAATTATGCAATTAATAGAGCTTTTCCACTATCAGCCAGGGCTTTTTGTCCAAGAAGACACGCTTGCTGCTGATAAGTGTTCAGACACTATTAGAGCATCAGCGGTGGGGGCATTACTTGAGCTGAGAAAAAAACGATGAAAGAGCACGCCGAATTTGCCTTTGTTGGAAAACTGTATCGATATGAGCAGGTGTCGCTGGAGAGGATTTTAACACAGTTTAGTATTGGATCTATTTCACGGCTTATTCTGCAGTGTAATGTTGAACATGCCATTGAACTTGGTAATGATAAATTAGTGAAATCTTTGATTCCACAATGGTCGTCTCATCCATTTGTGTTAAATATTAAAGGTGGACAAGATCCTATCAAAGGTGAATGGTTGATTAAAGCTGCAATTCAAGGGTGCTTGCCTTTAGTGCAATTCTTATTTAGGGCGGTAAAACGTAATACCTGGCGAGCATTTTCCTTAGTCTATGCAGCAAAGAATGGTCACGAGCATGTTGTTCAATGGATTTTACAAAATATGCAATGCAGTGAAGAGCTATTAAAGTACTCGATTACTATGGCGAAAGAGAATGGTCAAGATGCCATTGTTGCTTTACTCGAAAGAGGAGATCAAGCATTGGTAAAACAACTGGGTGATTTATTGCTGAGTACCCTGGAAGATGATAAGGGTTGTGAATTGATGACTGAGCGCCCACTTTTGCGCGTGGTATTTGCTAGTGCGACAAATAGCAATAATGCACCTGAGCCTGTACAATCAAGACAAAAGCGTGCGCATGCAAGAAAGTAAGCTCTTTTTTTGCAGGGATGCATTATGAATACAACCAGTTATTTTGATTTTATTTACTGTAAATGAACTGTTAATAACATTAAAACGATTCACTCTCCTTAATTATTCACTATATTCCTCGTATTCGTTTGAAAAACGAGCATGCAATCAACGAGGTGTTTTGAAATGTTTCATTGTATACAAGTGGTTATCAACCCGCCTCATGAACCAGAAAAGCCTATTCCTACAGATCCGGAAAAGCCTTTTCCACATGTGCCTGAAACACCTCCTTTGCCTAAAGATCCTGAAAAACCCATTGATCCACCGATAGAACCTACTACACCACCATCAAAACCATTAGAGCCCCCATTTCTGCCAGATGGTAAACCGGAAATTGAACCCACTCCTGGTCAATCAGATCCTAAACTACCTGACATTCGTTCAACGTTTTCTCATCACTTAATATATGTTCGGAGGTTGTTATGAATAAAGATATCATTCAAGGTAATTGGACTCAGCTTAAAGGTAAAGTAAGACAACAATGGGGCGATTTAACGGATAATGACGTTGAACGCTTAAAAGGATCAAGACAAGAACTTAGTGGCTTGTTGCAAGAAAGATATGGTTATCAAAAAGATCGTATCGAACAGGAAATCGATAAATTCTTAAAACGAAATGGTTTTGACGATTAGTCTCCATAATAATGCAATTTGTGTGTCTTATAATGGGTGCACAAATTGCATTTTTTTATCGTATCTGTCAAAAGATTGAGAATGTGATAAGCTCAGTGAAGCCATCAATAAGCTGCGCAAAGAAACCTACGAAAATAAAAAGGATGGTATCATGCATTTGAACAGTACCTGATATTAGTTTTTACTTTTAACTAATAAAATGGGAACTAAAATTTTATGAATAATTTGTTCAGAATGGCTACCAAAAAATAATTTTTTAATCACATCTTTTTCATTCATTCCGACGACCACAAGATCTGCCTTCCAGTTTTTTACTGCTTTTAAAACAAGGCTATCGACTCTAGAGGTAAGTTTGAACGACTCAATTAGAAGAATATCTGCTTTTACTTTTCGTTTAATTGCTTTCTTTAAGGCTTTATCTAGCATTTTTTCAGAAACCATTTTTAATTCATCATGAATGGTTTCGGTATCCATGCCTTCTACACCAGCGCTTAAAGCGATATAGTCAATAGCATGCACGATGCGCAATCGAGCTTTGTGAATTTGGCATAAATCAATTGCTTTGGTTAAAGCTAAATTGGCTGCTTTACTGTCATCGATGGGGACTAAAATTCGTTTGAACATGGGCATTTTTCTTTACTCACTTAACTGTGTTTATTTCAAGTATCGTATTTGAAATTAAGCATATTAATTCATTATAGTCATAAGCTGTAGCGTTGAGCGACAACTTATGAAGATGCGATAGAGCCTTAGGGTACAGGTGGTTTGCGACCACTGATGAGATAGTAAACAAGTGATATAACAAATAGAACAAGAAAAATAAAGAATAGAATTTTAGCAATTTCTACTGCTGCGACAAATACACCAGTGAAGCCAAGAACACCGGCTATTAAGGCAATGATAAGAAATGTGACGACCCAACCTAACATAATTTCTACTCCTATTTAAATGACATTACCGCGATTTCCTTCAAGAGAGAGTCGGCGTTCTCGAACACCATAAGCTGCACCAGCGGCACACCCTAAAGCACCAACGAAGAATATGAAAAATGATCCAAAGGCAGCATGCCCTGCTTTATGTACGGTTTGCGGAGTGCTTGAGGAATCATTTTGCGTATTAGGAGTAGGTGTTGTTGTTTTGTCAGTAATAGTCATGAAAGTGGTGCGTAGTAACGAAACAGAAGCAGGAGTGGCCATATAAGATAGAACCAACATGCTAAGGATGAGATAAACCGTCCAGGTGACAAAACCATGGAGTATCCCGTTGCACCAATGCAAGATGCAATGATGGTGAACTAAACGACCCGCTACCCATCCTGAGAGAAATAAAATGATGTAGCCGCCAATCAACACCCAAGCATAACCGGCGAAAGTTAGCATTTTGGCGCCATCGGCATTTTGGGTGTAAAGTGAAAGACCAAGCGCAATTGTTAGCAGGTTAAACAAGAAAGTTAAACCCAGTGCGACCAGGGCGCCGGTAAGAACCGCTCCCCAAGAAAGGCTTTTACTGATGCAACCGTTATCAGCTTGCATGTTCATAAGAGAACCCTCCATTGTTTAGTTATTAAGTAAGTAAATGACAACTAGCAAGATAACAGGCACGCCAAATAACCACGCAATGAAATATTTTAACATGATGCAAACTCCCATATGATTGGATTGCAACCTTGATACTTAATAACAAAGATATACCCATTAGCTCCCTATTGAAGGAATATTTTGCAAAAAAGCAGAGGATCTCGCTAATAAGTACAGTCTTCTCATTGAAATTATTTCCAGTATTCGCAGGACATCCATTTTCAGTAGAGGACACCCATTTACGCCACAGGACAGCCATTTATTCTTAATTTTATCTAACTAAAATAGAAACGAATGATGAGTTTAATGCTTAAAAGGACACCCAAAAACGAAACTTCTAAAAAATTAGAAAATGTTGGTAAAGTTGCAAGTCATGAAGTTGCCAGTTGTTAAAGGAAAAAGGCGAAGTACATGAAAATTGAGGTTTTTAATGGCAGTTAAAAATTTAACTATTAATATACATTTGCTTTGCAGCACGTATACTTTTAGATTTGATATAGTAATCGGTAAAATTAGCTAAATTCTCATGTTGACCAATTGCATAAGAAAATCGTTGCTGTAAGTACTTAACATTTTCAACCCAGCATTTTGGATCCAAGCCTAATCTGGATAGGATGGGTTCAAGCTTGTCGGAAATAACTCCTTTCTTGTCATCGCGCAGTATTCTTCCAGTAGAATCAACTAATTTAAAATAATCGATTATGTTGTAATTAATATTTGCACCTTTAGGTGATTTTTTACTTAAGAAGGGCATAAGATTCTTAGGTTGAGCTTTTGAATGATTTTTACTTGGTGAATGCTTGATAAAAGTATGAATTCTTTCTTGAATAGAGGTAAAGTTAGATTCTTCTGGGGTATTAGCAATGTTGGCGCGAATAGGGTTGAGATCAACATAAGCCATTGCAGTGAGTATTGCTCCCTCATCCAGTAGCGCTTGCGATTTAAAACGACCCTCCCAAAACCGCCCTTTTTTTTCATCTTCTTTGTTTGAATAACGGGCAATCGGTTCATTAAGACAGCGCATAAACCAGCTAATGTCCATTAAACGATGTCGCCACAATTGAATTTTTAGTTCAGCTTCTTTTTTAGAATAAAGTGAAAGTGCTTTAGCATCATTTGGAAAAAGCGCTTGCCAACGTTTAAAGACTTCGTCATCGGACCAAGACGGTGCTTCAGCATCATTGACAAATAAGACAAGGTGATAATGATTACTCATGATCGCATAAGCACATATTTTTATAGCAAAAACATTCGCTATATGTTTTATTTTTGAAACTATCCATTTCTTACGATGTGAATAGTCCCGATTTGTTTCACTATCATATCCACACAAATAAGATTGGCGCACGCATCTAGTCATACAGTGATAATAAGATGTTTTGCTGAGATTGATAAGTTGTGAACGTGGTAACGTCATACTTCGGTATCCTGTACTGCAATATGAATAATATAAAACATATACGTACTCATATCAAATAAAATTTAAATGGATGTCCTTTTGGTTATTAAAAATGGATGTCCTCAATTAAAAAGGGTTAAGATGCGCTGGCAGATTAGAAACAAGGAGTTGTTATGGATTTTTTAAAATGGGCTAGGAGCTTTATACAACAAACAATGACAACCAACACAGCGGTTGAAGTTGCTAGTAGTATTGCTGAGTAGCAGAAATGGATGTCCTCTATGAGTATTAAAATACTAACACACCCTGATTGCTTGAAACATGAAATGGGTTTAGGACATCCAGAATGTCCTGAACGATTAGAAGTTGTTACAAGAGTCCTTAAGCAAGCACCTTGGAATACAGAATTGCTTTGGCAAGAAGCACCGCTTGTATCAAAAGAACATCTACAAAGGGTACATGAGGCAGCGTATATCGATAGTATTTTCAGCGTTGCACCTAAGGAAGGGTATGTACAGCTTGATCCTGATGCACTCATGAATCCTTTTACTTTAGTGGCCGCATTGCGTGCAGCAGGAGCACAAATAGCAGCCGTTGATGAAGTTTTTACTGGGAAAGTCACTAAAGCTTTTTGCTTAGTAAGGCCGCCTGGTCATCATGCAGAGCCTGCTGCTGCCATGGGATTCTGTTTTTTTAACAACATTGCCGTTGGTGTGGCTCATGCTTTGGAGCAATACCGCTGTAAGCGAATTGCAATTGTTGATTTTGATGTGCATCACGGAAATGGTACTGAATCGATGTTTGAAAATGAACCTAAGGTTTGTTTTTGGTCTAGTTTTCAACATCCCTTTTACCCTGGTGCTACTTTAGTAAACAAACCAGAAAACATACATTTATGCCCGTTACCAGCAGGCACAAAAGGACACCCATTTCGGCAAAAAGTTGATGACGAATTAATTCCTATGTTAGAAAAATGTAAACCAGAATGTATTTTTATTTCAGCAGGTTTTGATGCTCATCAATTAGATCCTCTCGCTAATTTATCGTTAACAGCGCAAGACTATGAGTATGTAACACAAGAAATTTGTAAGATTGCTACCAAATATGCCAATGGACGAATCATTTCAACCTTAGAAGGCGGCTATCACTTGCAAGCATTACCCGAATCAGTGCTGGCACATATTGATGCGATGCGTAAATATTTTTAATTGAAATGGATGTCCTTACGATTTTGGAGAAAAATGTAAAATGACAGAAAAAAAATTTCTTTCAGAAAAGGACATCCATTTTACCTTAAGGACTCATTTTGGTATTGAAATTAGTTCGCTTACATTACTATCACTAGGTGCAGATATCGATGCTCTCGTCTATAAAGCCACTGCAAATACCGCTTTATCTTATTTTATAAAAATAAAACGCAACAAACAGCAAGATATCAGTGCTGTCATAGTAGAGCTGTTAGGTAACGCAGGGATCCAAGAGATCATTCCACCCATTAAAACCCTTGAGGGGCAAGTAATTCAACGCATTGGACAGTGTATAGTCAACGTATACCCTTTTATCGATGGGCAAGATGGTTTTAGTCGTGATTTAACTGATGCTCAGTGGATCACCTTAGGTAAAACGCTAAAAAAAATTCATGAAATAAAGGTGCCTGCAGGCATACAGGATCATATCAGGCAGGAAATCTATGCACCCAAATGGAGAGAACAGGTTCGGCAAATTTATCAACATATAGATGATAAACCGAGTGGCGATGAATTTTCTCTAAAGTTACTAGAGATAATGATCGAGAAAAGATCCGAAATTTATCAATTAGTTGATAAAGCTGAAGTGTTAAGTCAGAAACTTCAGAATCAAAAAATGCCATTTGTGTTGTGTCATTCAGACCTTCATGGTGGCAATGTCCTGATCGGCAAGGATGAAAATTTGTATATAGTGGATTGGGATGAGCCTATTATGGCACCGAAGGAGCGTGATTTGATGTTCGTTGGTGCAGGTGTTGCAAATGTTTGGAATAAGCCGGAAGAGGAAATACTATTTTACCAAGGTTATGGAGTAGTAGAAATAAATATGAAGGCTCTGGCTTATTATCGGAACGAGCGAATTGTTGAAGATATTGCCGAGTATGCCGAAGCACTGCTTTTGACTAAAAGTGGTGAGAATGACAGAGCAACATTATTTAATCATTTTGCTGGAATGTTTTTGCCTCACGGTGTGGTAGAAATCGCACTTAACACTGCAAAAGATATTTTATAAATGAAGATGGATGTCCTTAGCCATCTGCCATAGAAAAAATGGGTGTCCTCCAGTAAGCGCTCCAGTAAGCGTGTATATCATCCTTAAAGAATTAAGGATGAATGGTCGATATTTTTACTATCTCCATTCTTGTGAAGTATTAGCCATGAAACGTATGTTACTTGTGTTTTTATTAGCTCAGTTTACAACAATGTGCTTTGCTGTTGGTCCAAATGAAATCAATTTTGATGGGATAAGATATTTTAAAGTTAGCGAAAGATCCCATGGGAAGTCAATCGCAGCTGAATATACAACGGCACGTAGAAATGGTTTTTCTAAAGTCATTATTACTCATGTGACTGATAAAAATGACCCTAACAAAATTGCGTCTGATTTAAAAGGTAAAAAGGGTGTTGATATTGTTGATGTCGAAAGCTTGACACCAGATAGATCAGATTTAATTATTCGTTTTATGCAATTTGATACGGCGAATTCAAAAGTTAAAAACAATATTTGTCGCATTAAGAAAAGTTCAAACAACCGAGGATGCGTTGTTTTTCAATATGTTGAAAATAAACACTTTCAACAGCAAGCAGGAGGTAATGTTTTACCAGACTTTACCAAATTGGCTGAAAATATGAAAGAACTTCCTGTTGAAAAATATTCAACGTCATTATCGCAACGATTTAATCGCTATGATGATGAAGAATATCATCCCTGGTATCAACATCAACGTCAGCATTACCAAGGGAATTGGGGACGTTATCCACAATATGAGTAAAAATGACTGGGGTTGCATTACAACCCCAAGCATTATTTAAGATTATAAAATAGCGTCTACATGAACAATCGGTATTTCTGTAGAATTAACATACACAGAATGCGAGAGAGCCACTTCTGTTCTAGCTGAATGAGACTCAATGGAATGCTCTTCTAATCCTTCCACCTCATTTGCACTGGCCAGCACATCTTGAATATCGATGGTATCTTCTGCAGATTTATGATCAAGAACAGCAACACTCTTTTGTTCTGATAAATAGGCAGAAACATCGGCGTGTTGTGTTTTAACAGCTTCTTGTAGAGGTGTTTCATCTTGAGTATCAAGCGCTGCAACATTCGCATGATGTTCAACCAGAAATTTCACCGTTCCTAAATTACCATCTGCTGCAGCTAAATGAAGCGGTGTTTCACCTGTGTTATTGGCTGCATTGATTGAGGCACCAGCATCCAATAATTTTTGGATAAAAGCAGGTTCATCTGTGAACTCGGCAGCATAGTGCAGAGGCGTATTTCCTTTATTATCAATTGCATTTACGCTGGCACCTAATTTAATTAAGGTATCTAAAGCTTCAATCTGATGCGTCATTGCTGCAAAATGAATAGCTTGTATCCCATCATAATTGGTCAGATTATGATATGCACCAGCATCAATTAAAGCAGAAATAATATCGCTATCGCCATGCAAAGCTGCATAATGAAGTGCTGATATCCCATAGGAGTTAGTGGCATTTGGCGAAGAACCTGCAGCTATTACTGCTTCAACATCGGCAACGTTGCCGCCTATAACAGCTATGAGCATAGGATTGTAGTCAGGTATTTTGAGTTTCTCTAGAATGGGAAGTTCAAAAGTGTCTTTAACAAGCTCACTTGTTGATTTTAGCGCTTCACTTAAAGGAGTCGCATTATAATTATCTTGGATGGTGCTACTTGCTCCATACTCTTTTAATATCAGAATAGCTTCAGGATGAATGGTTTTAACTGCATCCATTAAAGGAGTTTTACCAACGATATCTTTAATATTTGGGTTAGCACCAAATTTTAATAAACCTTTTAATGCATCGACATTGCCTAATCGTGCCGCAACATGGGTGGCTGTTTGGCCAAGTTTATTTTGATTGTTGAGAGTGCCACCAGCTTGAATAATCTGCTTGATAAAATCTTGTGATGCGCCAGCACGGGCTGCAAAATATAAGGTCTGATTATTGTGGGCGTCATGAGCATTAACATCTGCATGATACTTCACTAATTCAGCAAAAACTAAGGGTTGATTTGTTATTGCAGCGTAGTGAACTAATCTTAAATAATCTTTACTAATCGTATTGGGATCTATTCCTTGCGCGAGTAGTGTTTTAACTGTTGCTAAATCACCATCAATGATCGCGGTTACAATGTCTACCATATATAAATGTCTCCCTGTTTTCTTGTTTACATTTTCTTTGACTCATTGTTAAAAAGCAAAGAATACTCAAGATAATTGATGAAAGTTGAATTGTCTATTTATTTGCAGGAGTGTTTAGAAATATATTAGTGTGATTTTTTAAAGTGAAAATTGAGTAAAGATATTGAGTAAAAATGTAGAAAATGTCTTTTAAGAAAAATAAAAGACATTTTTATTTTTAAAAAATGAATGCACAAAAAAATGTAATGTTTTTTGTGAAGTTTTTAAACGATAGCACAATTAAAGAATACACTTCAATAAATCGTCAGGAATTATTCTAATTTAAAGCAATATAACTGATTACAATTTCTTTGTTATCTTCTTTTCTAAATTCAATTGCAGCTAAAAAGGGTCGATGAAGTGCTTTTGTTACTGAAATCCATTGATAAATCAGGAAAAGCCACACAACATTAGCTGATCTTAAAAATCATTTAAAAGTAACAAAATCAGATGCAAAAAATATGGTTGTTAGATCATGTAATACTACAGGTAATCCATTACTTGAATCGATTAGACGACGAGACAACCCCTGGCTGGAATCTGTCACGGCTTACAGGAATAGATAATTACCACTCACCATTGTTTTGCATCGAATACCAAGGCTCTTGACGATCAAGCGCTTTGCCGCGTTGTAGAATTTCAATTGAAATATCATCAGGTGATCGAATAAAGGCCATGCGGCCATCACGAGGTGGGCGCAAAATAGTAACGCCATTGCTTTGTAGTTTGGCACAGAATTCGTAAATATTGTCGACTTCAAAAGCTAAGTGGCCAAAATTTCTGCCAGAGCTATAAGGGGTTTTTTGGTCCCAATTATAAGTTAACTCAATCATAGGATCATTAGGGCCTGTTGCCAAAAATATCAAAGTATAACGGCCTTGCTCATATTCGCTTCGACGAATTTCTCTTAAACCTAATTGTTTAACGTAAAAATCAAGTGATTTT
The DNA here is from genome assembly GCA_964594635.1 of Uncultured Candidatus Berkiella sp. Lineage (GTDB taxonomy): Bacteria > Pseudomonadota > Gammaproteobacteria > Berkiellales > Berkiellaceae > Berkiella. The sequence goes on along the minus strand of CAZQMV010000003.1, from coordinate 165,070 downwards.
TCAACGTCAAACACGCGTACCATCGCATGTAAATATCGCATGTCGTCCTCTGTTTTTAGGATGGGGAAATAAGTAAGTGATAAAGGTCATTCTATACAGAAATGTCTAGTTTGAACAGTATCTTAGTATTGTTTGTTGTTGAACTAAAAAGTAAGAGCTATAATTTAGTTTGGCATGTTTTATAATAAAACCTTCTAAATTGAGTAAATCGATATGATGCATTCTATGCCACTCGTCACAATGATTGTAGCCGGCTTTGGGCTCGCATTCATTTTGGGAATGATAGCCCACTACTTTAAACTCTCGCCGATCGTGGGTTACCTATTGGCTGGCGTGCTGATAGGTCCGACCACACCTGGTTATAACGCCGATATGAAACTTGCTCATGAATTAGCAGAGCTAGGTGTTATTCTATTAATGTTTGGTGTTGGTTTACATTTTGCATGGGAAGATTTACTTAAAGTTAAAAAAATTGCTTTGCCAGGGGCAATTTGCCAAATTGTAATCGCTACATTAATGGGCTGGGCATTAGCAAATTATGCAGGATGGTCGTTAGGTGCTGGTCTTATTTATGGACTAGCTTTATCGGTAGCGAGTACAGTTGTGCTGCTGCGAGCCTTAGAAGAAAGAAATTATTTAGAAACTGAACGTGGTCAAATTGCAGTAGGTTGGTTAATTGTTGAAGATCTGTTTGTTGTGCTTGCTTTGGTCATTTTGCCTGCCATAGCTAGTTTTATGCACAATGATACTGCTGCAACGGGTTCGCTTTTTGATAAGCAGTTATTGCTTCCTCTGGGTATTACGATATTCAAACTGATCGCCTTTGTTGTTTTGATGTTAGTCATTGGTAAACGTGTCATTCCTTGGATATTGCACACAGCTGAAGGAACGCGTTCAGCTGAACTTTTTCGATTAGCTGTACTAGCAATTGCTCTGGGTGTGGCTTTTGGAGCAGCAAAATTATTTGGAGTCTCGTTGGCGCTAGGTGCATTTTTTGCTGGTATGATTTTAAGTGAATCAAAATTTAGCCAAAGGGCGGCTGAAGAGTCTTTGCCTTTGCGTGATGCTTTTGCAGTATTATTCTTTGTTGCAATGGGCATGTTGCTTGCTCCAAATATACTAATGACACAGCCACTTCTCGTTTTTGCGACTGTTTTAATCATTGTTTTAGGGAAGTCTTTAGCAGCATATTTCATCGTTATTGCTTTTCGTTATCCGCAATATACAGCTTTAACTATTTCTGTTAGTCTGGCTCAAATTGGTGAATTTTCATTCATTCTTGCTGAGCTTGGTATGAAGTTAAAGATACTGACTGCCCAAGCACAGGATATTATTCTAGCAGGTGCTATCATTTCAATCTTACTGAATCCACTGTTGTTTAACTTGCTCGATAGATTTATAAAAGATAACAATGATGAAAGAGTTTCACGCAAAGTGAAATGAGAAAGGCCTATATTAAGCTAATCTTATAGATTATTAGTTTTTTTAGCGAGTTTTATGTTTTTAGATAATATTAAAACGGGCTGGAATTTAGGTTTATTTGCTTCAAGATTTGCTTTTGCCAATCCTAAATTACTGATTTTACCTTTACTATCAGTAACAGCAATGTTCTGCGCGTTATGTGCAATATTTTATGCTGTGGGGGATCACAGCGGTTGGGCAATGATAGTGGTATCATGCTTGATGGCCTATTTTGGATATATTTATATTGCTATTTTCTTTAATGTTTCATTAATCGCAAGCGTAAATCATAAATTAGAAGGTCGCGAAATATCCATTATTGCTGGTTTCAAAGTGGCTTTTAATCGAACGTCTACGATATTATTTTGGACTCTGGTTGCAGGGTCGGTGGGTCTTTTTATACGAATGATTGAAGCATTAGAAGATAAATTTCATATACCCTCGATTCTTTCTTTTATCCTCGATGTAGGATGGGCAGCAGCAACCTATTTTGTTTTACCGATAATCTGTTTTCAGGGAAATAATAGTCCCAAAGGGTTGTATCAAGAATCAGTACGATTAATACAGAATGTCTGGGGTCGGGGGGTGGTTAAAATTATTGGCGCAAGCTTATTTGTCATGGTGATTACCTCGCCTGTTATCATGATTTTGCTCTTAATAGGTTATTACGCTTCAGCGCCAGAAATGGCTCCTTACAAAATGCCAATTTATGCAACAATAGGATCCCTTATCGCATTAATCATTGGTTTTGCTACGATTATTAATGGCACATTACAAACGATATTTTATAAATATGCAGATGTAAAATACCTGCCACCTGGATTAAGTGAAAATCTTATCAATCAAGCGGTTGTGCGCAAACAAATATAAAGCCAATGATGCTCACTGGAACTTCTCCACCAATACCATCGTTGCTAGTCGCTATTAGTAACTGCACCTAATTTTTCTGACATACACCCTAAATAACCCGAACTTAACGAAATTGCAGCTGTCCTTCTTGTAAGCAATTAACAATTCAAAAAAATAAAAACGTTAATTACACCAAAGGGAAGTTTAGGGGGAATAATGAAAAACTATCTTATTTTAGCTGTGATGCTAGCTATTACACCATTAGCTTGTTCTGCGTATCCTATCCATGCCTTTAAGATGAATTATGATGTTGATCCCAGATTTGGAAGCATGAATGATGGCCTAACAATGATGCGTTTTGAATCCTATGAAACTCATGGTTATAGAGAGCGCCATGGTTACGATCGTGAAGATGTTGGAATGCAAGATAACGATAGGTTTGGTTATCGATGGGAAAGTCGCAAAGATAGCTGGAACGATAGATATTCGGATGAATAATAAAGTGTAAAAGGACATCCATTTTTTAAATGGCTGTCCTTTAGATAGTGTGTATATGAGCCCTAATAGTAGACTCAAGTACCACTCCAATGCTAATGGGTGTCCTTCAGAGAAATGGGTGTCCTTGATTTGCAAAGCAGCTAGCTTTTATAAATCTTCATCATAATCAACACGCATAAATAGAAAAATCCGAAAGGTGCAAGAAAAATAAACAAGAGTGGCCATAGATTTGAATCCATAAACAGAGAAAAAATACAAAATCCTGCTATGGGGATCGTCAACCACAAAGGAATAGAGGCTGCCTTTTTCCACTTGTCTTTATAGGCAATGAGAGTATAAATTTGTAAAAGAAAATATCCTGGTACTGATAAAAAAAGTAATAAAACAAGAAAATCATTACTAGAGTCAGCAGAAGTTAGCGCTGCTGAAGCACTAGATTGCTGAGCATTGTTAAGCGTGGTGACCCAGCTGGCCATAGGGGAATGTGTTTTTATTGCTTGTTCTGACCATTGCGCAGTGAGTGCAAGATCTTGCGTTGAAATTAATTGCCATTTTTCATTATAAATATTAACGCGGATCTTATTAATATCTGCTTGACCATCATAAGCTATCCATGCAATTGCTTCCCCAGATCCTGCCGCATAAACTTGTGATGGATTATATCTAACATGATTTTGGAGCTCAGCATTACCATAAAGCCCTCGTGCTTGAAAACGCAGAGGTTCGTTCGATTGATACTGTATATGGACATACAATGCTTGATCTTTAGCTAGTATCATCGGCGAGACGGGACTTGTTTCAATCAGCTTTACTTCAAGAGCAGCAATAGAAGGAGGGGCGACAAGGGATATCACCATGAGCAATAACGTATAAAGTAGATTTAGATATTTCATACTATAAAGGATAGTCCTAAATATCCCAACCTCCCCAATGGGGGAGGTTGTCTCGTAAATTAATGATTGGCAGATAAGCTTCGAGGTGATCAAAGCACTTTGCGTGGAAGTTCTGTGCTAAAAAAATCACTTCCTCTTCGTTCCAGTCGAAGATGACCAATAGAATCCAGAAAAGCGGGCGAGGGTTGCATTAAAAATCGTGTAAAAAGAGTGCCATAAGATTCGATGGCTCTCTCTCTGGATGTCGTAAAAATAAAATCCTGCTCCGCAATTTTATAAATTTCTTCGGTAATTTGTACTTGATTGGGGTGGCTTGAAGATTCCATTCGTGATGCTTTATTAGCTGCGTCGCCTGTCCAATCTATTTGTTCTATTATACCCGCCTCTTGTTTAATATGAGTACGGATTTTAGTGGCTTCTCCCATATGAATACCAAATCTAAAATCGATTTTAAATTCAGAATCATCCTTATGTTGATTACTTGTGGACATAAAATGGGCCATTAAATGTCCAATATAGAGCATCATTTGAACTTGCTTGTGTGTTTTCTCTTGTTCATGACTTGCCCCAGCAATCATAATACCGTCGCCTTTAAGTTTTACAACATATATTCCAAAGGCTTCGCCATATTGAATAACAATATCTTGAAATGTAGTAAAGATAGGCTCTAATAATTTAGCGAACATTGTAGAGGACATTTGTTGTCCTAAGCGTGTAGAGCCTTTCATATCGCCAAATAAAAATACTGCTTGCTTGAAGGTATCTAACGTTTCCATCGTTCTAAATCGAGCTGGATTTACTAATAAGGTTGGAGCAGGCACCAGGGTAACCTCCTGAATGGGCCCAGGATTTGATTTTGTTTGCCGTTGGAGCATTCTTAGTTCTGAAGTAGGGGTTAGAAGAAGAGAGAGTTTACATTTTTCTGAAAGTTTATCTTTTCTATCGGTTGAGGATTGGTCACTACTTGTGGCTCTTATACTACCTAAAGACATAATATCATCTCCATATAATTTGAGATTAGCAATTAATTATTTTTATTTGTCAGCTTTGCAAGATGTTAAGCCGCTTATTTAAACATATAAATCGTAAAATCATGCTGTAAATAATCTTTTAATAAAGTGACATTAGGCGTTAATGTTTTACAAAAATGGTAAATGTCACCTGGGATTTGGTAGTACATCCCTTCTTCTTTTTCTTCTGCAAAAGAGCTCAAACAATTGAAAGCAAGGCCCTTTTTAGCACAATCAAATAAAGTAGGGATCAGCGCTTTTGTTTGCTCAGCATTAGTTAATGCGAAGATCCCGCTCGCTAGTACATAATCATGCTGATTTATTGTAATGGATTCAATATCGTTGCATTCAAAATGATACGTTGGGTGTCTTTTTTTAGCGTTAATAATCATCTGAGAAACAATATCAATGCCTTTATAAGTGCCTGTAAATTGTTGGCTTTTTAGATAATCAACGAGGTGTCCTAAGCCACATCCCACATCAAGGATATCACTTGTAAAAAGATCGTTAGCCATTCCGCAGAGTATTTTAAAACGGATAAATTGTGATTCTTTGCTTATCCATTTAACTCCACGATAATCGTTGGGATAATCACAAGCACTTTCAAAATAAATACGGTTATTTAAACTATATAAATCGGCCATGGTTACCAAATAAAGAAGGGAGATTTTGAGCCACATAATAAGCTAATTACGTAACAACTACAAGGGGGGCTTTGATAGGATGATGACTGGTGATCTGGTTAACGATCGCCAATTAAAGAAACACTACTGCGCTAGTCATGTTTCATCGAATAAACTAGTTAAAAACGCCGTTGGTTTTGAAAATCTCCAGCTTCCAGAATATTTCATATAATTGGCTTCTGGTTTGGCAATTGAATTTCTTCTTAATGTTTCTCATGAAGGTATCAATTGTCACTTTCTTTAAATTAAGAATAGTCGCTATATCTGATGCTGTCTTACCTTTCAAATAATGTCCCAAACATTCAATTTCTCGTTTAGATAATTTGATTCCATCAAAATCATCATTAAAATAAAAACGCTTAATGGTTAAGGCATCATTCAAAGTACTTAAATTTTGATTATATTGATTTGCATTTTTAATGGGTCTGCTGGTCATGTAATCTGGTAATACAAGAGGTTCTTCCATGGCTTGTTTAATTGTTTTTGCGGCTTGTTCTTTAAAATAAAAGAAAAATTTATTAATTAATTCTTTGTTATTGGCATAAAACTGCAAATGGTTAAATGCATGTTTAGGGGTACTTAAAGCAAAGATTTCAGAAAAAGCTGAGTGACGCTTGAAAATGAAGATGCCATTATCATGACCGATTGCTCTAATATCATCAATGAGTCCATCATTTTGAATATCGTTCCAGACATAAACGCCATCTGCTACATGTGCTGAGCAATAGGCACTTTTATTTTCAAACGAAGCTAAAAAAAGATCATTGTTAGTTTGAATCGAAAAACTTCTATTGCCATTAAAATCACGAGCATAGCTGAAAAAATTAAAACCTGTGGCCTCAAAAAAAGGTTTGGCAACTTTTTGAACGCTTTTTGTGGCGGTAAGGCAAATATTGCTGCTGGGTAAAGTAAATTCGCTCATTTATAACACCATTTAGTTAATTAGCATAACTATATCACACAAAAGTTGTATTTAAATGCCACAAAAAATCGCCTATCGGTCGAATATGCTAGGTGGTATTGATTAGCAGATAAGCAGCGGACATGCCAAATATCACGGAGTTGCCCTATTAAAATCAATTTTGGTATGTTTTTTTGCATTTTTTTTAAAATATTATGCAATGAGCATGGTGAAAAGGCGCAACAAACTATCGGGTAAAGTCATCACTTTGACGGGGTTTATTGCGCCATTTAGAGAATAATGACTACTTTTTCAACGCTAAGAAATAATCTCTTAAAGCGGAAGGAGTTAACACTTCTTCTTTCCCGGTTCTCGTAAATTCGCTACCTTGGTAAACATCGCATTTTGAAAATGAGCGATTTTGCCAAGGGTTATGCATCTGTATACCAATTTTAGATTTGTCAGAATTAAAGGTCACTTTTTTTGCCAACTCACGCGCTTTAGATTCAGATGCTGCACGCACAATAATAGCGTCAATCTTTTTAAATTGCGCAGTGGGCCATTTAGGGTTGAAGGGGGTTAAGATAAATAATTGCATGAAACTCTTTGTATCCATAATTTAAAGAGCAGATTATACACACTATTGTTAGTGAAATATACGAAGTGCTTTGTAACTACACGACATTTTTTTCTGAAAAGATTCAGGAACTTTGTTTTATACTTCATAGTCTCACTACAGGTTTTTACTGACTGTATGGAGTATATTTTGAATAAATATATAGTCATTCTTTTCGGATCGATATTATCGTTATTCAGCTTTACTGCCTATGCTGCGTGGCATTGCGATCCATATACGAATGTTTGCTACCAAGTGCACTATAACGATGAGAATTGGCAAGACGATGACGGTTATTATTGGCGCAAACATGTACGAAAAAAGCCTGTCTACAAAAACACTGAGCCAAAGCATGTGTTTGTCGCTCCTCCTGAAAAAATTGCAGAGAAAAATATCGTTAAAATCAATTTAACCCATGGCACGTGGGGTGCTTACGATTCTGAGGGCACATTGGTGAACTCAGGAAAAATTTCAGGTGGCAAAAGCTACTGCCCCGATATTGGCAAGGCTTGCAAAACGGCTACAGGCACTTTCACTGTTTATGACAAGCGTGGCGCAAAGTGCAAATCTAAAATCTTTCCTGTGGGCAAAGGTGGTGCACCCATGCCATATTGCATGTTTTTCCATCAAGGCTATGCGATGCATGGTTCGAACAGTGTGCCCAATTATAATGCTAGCCACGGCTGTATTCGGATGAGCCCAACAGATGCCAAATGGCTAAGTGATAATTTTGTAAAAGTAGGTAGTACGCGAGTGAATGTGTCTTATGAAAAAATTATTCCGACAGTAGAAGAGAAGGTTGTACAAAAGAAAGCAGAAAAGAAAACAGAATTAGTTCAATAGTGATCTTTATTTTCCTTATTAGTTTGGCTTGGAAAATAACAGGTTCTTTTCGTATTTTAAAGGTAGCCAGACCTTTTAAGGGAGGAGATCGCTTGGTAGTGGAATGAACTCATGCTCGCCCTCAACCTGTCCCATCGTTTGATTTTTCCAATCGTTTGCAGCTTTTCTTATGCGTTCTTTGCTTGAAGAAACAAAATTCCACCAAATATGACGTGGCTCAGGATAGGGATCCCCTCCGATGATAACGAAGCGAGACGCAGTTGATGTTTTTATTTTTACAGTACGGGGATCATCAACAATAATTAAATCATTTTCTTGTATTCGATGTGAGTTCACGTTCAGTTCACCAGCAACAACACTGATTGCAATTTCTTGTTCGGTGAAAGAAAGCTCGCAATCAAAATCTGTTGTATTTTGACAATCCATGAACAAGGTTTTCCATAAAGTTGGCACAGGAGATTTTTTGCCATTGTGTTCGCCGAGTAAGATATTTGCAGAAAGGTTATTTGTTGGGGAGAGAGTAGGGAAGCTCTCTTTAGGCCAATGCGTAAAACTAGGCTCACTTTCCTCTAGATCCTTTGGAAGCGCGACCCAAATCTGAATTCCATGAGTAGCTCGGGCAGGTATTTGATCACGGTCTTCGACAGGCGTCCGTTCAGAATGAACGATCCCCTTTCCTGCAATCATTAAATTCAAAGCGCCGGGTGTAATTTCTTGCTTCGAACCGATGCTATCACGATGAAAGATCCTGCCTTCAAATAAATAAGTCACTGTCGCAAGACCTATATGTGGATGAGGCTTAACATCAAGAGCATGAGTTTTATCGAGAAGTAACGGCCCCATGTGATCCAAAAATACAAAAGGTCCGACATTTCTCTTTTTCATGTAAGGCAAAGAACGGTGGACTAAAAGTCCTCCTACATCGCGTTCTCTGGCGTGAATAATGATTTCCTTGCTACTTTCCATGTTATACAAGATAGGACTCGATACGAGTCCCCCTTTCTAAAAATTGATGGATCGGACATTTCTGTGCGATAGTAAAGAGAGCGTTTTTTTGCTCTTCTGTTAAATCGCCTATGAGTTTGATTTCTCGGTGAATGCGATTTTCAAGACCCTCTTGAATGATTTTCGCTTTGACATCACTTGAAGTCAGCGGAATACCTTTTCGATTGGCATACATTTGCATGGTTATCGCAGTACATGCAGCCAGCGCAGCTTGGAGGTAGTCATGAGGATCGGGGGCGCTGTTTGCTCCGCCTTGCTTTTCAGAAACATCAGCGATCAGCTTATGGCCGCTCACTGAAATTTCAAAGCTTAAGTTCTCCTTTCGCGCTGTTGATTCAACAGACATACAACCCCCATCTTTTAGATTTGTTTACAATGATCTTGCTGTAATCACAATCTAACGCATTTTGCTTCGTGGACAAAGCTTTGTGTTTCCGCTACTTTATTGAAATATTGAATAAGGATATTCGAGGATTTATGAAAGACCCTAAAGATTCAAAGAAGTGCCCCGTTAGCCACCTCACAACCAATTTTGGTGTGCCTGTCGTAGACAACCAGAATAGTATGACAGCAGGACCGCGTGGCCCACTGTTGATGCAAGATGTGTGGCTGCTTGAGAAGCTGGCGAATCTCAATCGAGAAAATATTCCTGAGCGACGAATGCATGCCAAAGGTTCTGGCGCGTTTGGTACCTTCACGGTGACAAACGATATTACAAAATACACCAAGGCCAAGATTTTTGAAAAGGTGGGCAAGAAAACCGAAATGTTTGCTCGCTTCACCACAGTGGCCGGCGAGCGCGGTGCCGCAGATGCAGAACGAGATATTCGCGGTTTTGCGCTGAAATTCTATACCGAAGAAGGCAACTGGGATATGGTTGGCAACAATACACCGGTGTTCTTCTTGCGTGATCCCAGAAAGTTTCCGGATCTTAATAAAGCGGTAAAGCGTGATCCTAAAACGAACCTCCGTTCTGCCACCAATAATTGGGATTTTTGGACGCTTTTACCCGAGGCGCTCCATCAAGTCACCATCGTGATGAGTGATCGCGGGATCCCAAAAAGCTATCGCCACATGCATGGTTTTAGCTCTCATGCATACAGCTTCATTAATGCGAAAAATGAGCGTTTCTGGGTAAAGATGCATTTTCGCACGCAGCAAGGCATCGAGAATCTCACTGATGCAGAATCGGCAGCCCTTGTCGGCTCAGATCGTGAAAGCCATCAGCGAGATCTCTTCGATTCTATCGAACGTAAAGATTTTCCAAAGTGGAAGATGTTTATTCAAGTAATGCCGGAATTAGATGCCGATAAGTACCGGCTGCATCCATTTGATCTCACAAAAGTTTGGCCTAAAAAAGATTATCCTCTCATTGAAGTGGGAATGATGGAGCTTAATCGCAATCCTGAGAATTTTCATGCAGATGTGGAACAAAGTGCCTTTACCCCTAGCAATCTCGTGCCAGGCATTAGCGTGAGCCCGGATAAAATGCTTCAGGCGCGCTTATTCGCCTATAGCGATGCGCAGCGTTACCGGCTTGGCGTCAATCATCATCAGATCCCGGTGAATACCGCTCGCTGTCCGGTTCACAGCAATCATCGAGATGGTCAAGGACGAGTAGATGGAAACTACGGTGGGCTTCCTCATTATGAGCCGAACAGTTTTGGCCAATGGCAACAACAAGCGGGGTACAAAGAACCCCCAGTGAAGATCCAAGGTAACGGTGATTTTTGGAACTTCCATGAGGATGATGCCAATTACTTTGAGCAGCCTGGCAATCTTTTTAGACTGATGTCGCCAGAGCAGCAACAAGTGCTTTTTGAGAACACGGCTCGTGCTATGGGCGATGCGCCAGAGTTTATCAAATTCCGGCATATTCGTAACTGCAACGCTGCCGATCCAAAGTATGGCGCTGGTGTGGCTAAAGCATTGGGGTTAGATTTGCAAAAAGCGTTAGCGTCTAAAAATACGGATCCAGCCTTAGGAAGTCCTGCTGCGCTGCCGGTGTGATCGGCGGCAAAAGCTGAAAAACGCGGGGTATCTCTTATATCAATCCCAAGGTACCCCCACATTTTAAATGTATTTATAGCTTTGATTAATAAATGTAAACTCTGTAAAATTTTTATTTTGGTTACAGAGAGATTAATATTATGCTTGGTTTTTTAACGGATCAATTGAAAAAGAACAAACTTCCCGAAAATGATTTGCTGCCAGAAGAAAAAGATTACTATTTAAAACTATTAGTTGCTTTGTCTCAAGGTGATTTTGAGATTTTAAACACCGCTTTTCATCAAGATGATTCTGGATCTGATCGTCTATTAACGCTTCGTTTTGAAAAATATATTAATGATATGGAAAAAACGCCACCTAAACCTGAGCTTCAAGAGGTGTTAGATAATCAGGTTTCGCTCAAAACATTTATTTCTAGAATGGTTAAGTACTAAGTGTTGTTCATTAAATATCAATGTAATTGACATAATCGATTATTCTAGTTAGATTGGGCGCACTTTCTTAGAAAATATTTAGGTAGCTAAGCATGAAATTAATTTCACAAATATCCGATTTAAAAGCAGTTTCTGGTGGGTATATTTACGATGAATTTGTAACCGCGAATGCCATTTTCTATCAATCTGTTTTTAGTGCAGTAAGCATGGGGTTTGTAGGCGGATTATTTGGTTTTGCTAGTGGTGGTGTAGTTGCCGGTCCTGCAGGGGCGGTAGCATTTGGAGCACTAGGTACTGCAGCAGGTGGATATCTTGGTTTCAATTACAATGAATATTCTGATATAGAGCCTAATACATGGGTTAGATGGGATGTGACAGTTGTTTATTATTAAGAACATATAGGCCTAAGAACATCTCAAATGGGGCCTTTGAAGTGAAAAAATATCTCTGCCATCCATTGTGCAGAATAAATTAAGCTCCCGATTAGCCCCATAATTTACTAATTTCATTTCATAAAATCTTATCAAATCAGGTGTGGTTACACTTTCTATAATGTTCATTATAATGAACATTATAGAAATAAATGAGAAGAATCTTCCCATACAGGTTCAAAGGGCACTTCGGAAGTTAGGCCATGATCTATCTGATGCCCTAAGAGACGGCGTATCACAATGGCTCTTATGGCAGAACGCGCAGGGATCAGCCGTGGAACATTAACAAAAATTGAAAAAGGCGAACCTACAGTTTAATGGCTAGCTATGCGCAGGTCCTTTTTGTTTTAGGAATGACAGAACGAATAAAAGATCTGTTAGATGCTAATTATGATTTGGCTGGACGTGTACTAGACGAAGATAATCTTCCAAAGCGTGTACGTAAGTCCGGAATAATAAAGCAAAGGAATAAAGATGAGTAGTAAAGAGATCTATGTTTTCATTGCTTTGGGAAGTGAAAATTTCCTAGTTGGGAAGTTATGGTGCCATACCCGTAAAGAACGAGAAAGCGCCTCTTTTGAATACTATGTTCGTGAGCAGTTGTATACCATGTATCCGGTCTGTACACAGGGTCAGACACCTTTTTGTTATGGTTCAGCCTAGCCGGGAAAAAGAGGTTCCTTCGCAAGTGTGAAATCATCTTTGCCTTCCTTGGCGTTCTTGACTCTATAAAGTATATTTGATTCCTGCAAGTACATCTCTATGAGGGGTTACATCTTTAAAATTATTTTCCAAAGAGAGGTTGAGATTTACATGATTGGTTAAATTAAATCCGACGCCGAGCACAACTTTTGGTGAAAATTTATCATAAGCTCCTGTGTAGGTGGCTTGTCGGTAATTTCCGGTCACGGTTCTCTTGGTGTAAGCCGCGCCCGCTTTTGCAAACATATCCCATCTCTTACAGAACAAATAATCGATAACGCCAACGGTATCAATTTGGTATTGGCGAGCTTCTAACGTGAGTTGTTGAAAACTTTCTTTAACTCGGTGTAAGTTTTCATAACCTGCTTCTATTCCATATTGCAAGCTTGCATTATTTTCCTACAAATACCCAACCGCAAGGCGAGTCAGCAGTGCTGTTTTATCACTTTCAAAAGAGTTGTAGGGTGTTGAGATGGTGATAGGGACTACTGTTGCTCCAATTTGACCGCTTAAATAAGGAGCGCAATTAGCAGTAGAATGAAAAGCTATGCAAGAGCAAAGAATAAGTTTATTGGAGAAATTTATATTACACCATTATTTTTTATTTTGACGTGAAAAATAAATCCACACCAGTAAATTGTTAAAACTAATGAAATCGAGAGCAATCAGCTAACTTGTAGCTTATTAAAGATTGAGAAATATATTTCTGAAGGTTATTAATGTCAAAAAATATGCGATCTATACACAGGGGCCGACCCCTTTCGCTTTTTAGCAGCATCCTTGTCCTCCATGCAAGTCAATTTTTTCAGGTAGTAGCATAGGGGCAAGGCATGCCAGGTCACCACAACTGTTGATATCCTGGATATAAAATCCGTCCTAAATGAATAAATTAACACTATTTCCTTAGAGCATGCCTTTGTGTATACGCAGGACTATAGTTATAAAAGAAGAATTCCATTATTTTAAGGAGATTAGAATGTCTTTAGTCACCATTGTCCTAGTGTTGATCGTAGTAGGTGTTTTATTAGGATTGATTAATGCCTTCATTCCCATGGCGCGCCCTATCAAAACCATCATTAACATCGTGGTTGTAGTAGCAGTAATATTATGGTTATTGTCGGCATTTGGGATTGTTACAGGCCTTCCAGCTATAAAATTGAAATAGAGTAACGGATACTCAGCGCATATCACCGTGAGAAGCAGCTTCACAGCCGAATGCATGCATTTTTTGTGTAGCTTCGTAAGCAGGTTTTTCTTCGCCATCCATGGCGCAACTCCGCGCTCATTTCTGGCCCCAGCTCGGCCATCCTTGGCCGTGCGTTCGCCGGGAAAAAGCGATGCTTTTTCTGAACAGCTTCGTAAGCAAAATTATCTCTGCCATCCCTGGCGCAACAAAGGTAATCTTAATTCACCCCAGCCTGGCCATCCGTGGCCAGGCGTTCGCCTTTAAAAAAGCATGCTTTTTTAAGCGGCTCCCCCCGCGTCTCGCTCCTTAAATTCCCAAAGCCTACTTTAGTTTCAAAAAAAAAGGCCACTCATTTGAGTGGCCTTTTTTTGAAACTATGGGGCGGCGGGAATTTAATATATGGAGTAAGTATATGAAAAACAATAAAATATTAGAGCGTCTTATTAAGTTAGGCCCCCATAAAGGCCCCTATGTATTGATTCTGTTAAAACTATGTAATTACTCTTTTCTCTCAATTTATCAAATACCCATCAAATAGAAGTTGTAATGTAACCAATTGATTTTTAATGAAATATTTAGAAGGGGCTCGTGTTTGAATGGGATCCCATCAATTACCCATCAAACAAATTTGCTTATTCTCCCTTAGCCCAAGCTGGAACATATTTCATAAGCCTTCTTCCAGCCTCTTTATCAAAAGGGCAAACCATATTAGCTTCGATAGTCTCTTTGATAATTCTAGAGGCTATGGCGCTATTTTGTTCTTCAATTCCAAATCGCTTTCGCAAGGATGAATTGGTCATATAATCACGTTGCACATATTTTAGGCAGGCATGTAGATAACATGCTCGGATACGATCTGTTTTTTCCATTTCATTCAATGTGCGGTGTGCAAATAGCACTGCTCTAGTATGTTCATCAGTAGTTTCAAAAAGTGGAGCAGGTAATTGATAGAACTCAGTTTGGGAAACAATTTTATCAACCCCACTGCCGCGTTCTTCGCATGCACCGATTCGACGCATGAAAGAAGCTAAGGCTTCGTTACGTGATTTGGGCGGGCTGTCTAAAAAACGGTCTGTTTTAACTAAAGGCAACCCTGGATTTGTAATTTCCATGCGATTAGAGAAAATTTCAATCATTGGTGCTGTCCCAGTTGCATGAAAGTCTTGGTGAATTATCGCATTAGCAATAAGCTCTCGAATTGCAAGAGTAGGGAACATTGGAACTTGCTTACGCAGAGCTTCTTCAATTACCTCGTTGCTTGGTAATAAAGTTATAATTAGTTCAATAAGCCCATCAAAACTAAATGCAAAACCTTTGGCAATTTCTTGCTCACGAATTGCTTTGATTCGACTATCACCATCATACAAAATTACGCGTAATGCTTTACGTTTTAAGTTGAGGAAGTCATTAAAGTTTTTTGCGAATAATATTGCCCCAAGATTAGTAATATTCCATTTGCCAGTTTGATTTTTTGAAATTAAATCATCTGATTCAAGAGCTGCAAGAATACCTTTTCGTCCTTCAGGCAATGGATTTTTTGTTAAATCAAAATATGATGGGTAATCGAGTAATTGGAGTACCTTTTCACCATCGATATTCTCTATTGCAATTTCACGTTCAAAAGGTCGCTTATCGAATGCACGCCATAGAGCACGTGCTTTTTCAGGGTGATCCTTGAGTTTCTTATTATTAGACCCCACCCTAATAAATTCGTTACCTTTAAATTGTACGGGATGGTGAAGAGCTGCTTCAATTTCTAAAAGTACAATCGCTTGATTTTGAGCTAGAAGTTCATAGAAACGAAAATTAATTTTAGGTGATAAAAGACGTAGCAGCCAATTTTCCAGCTCTTCATTACCTACTTTGCATGTGCTAGGTTTAAAAATTGTGCCCACTATTTCATGCGATTTGTCATCTATACCCCATACGACATAGGCACACGTTTTACCGTATAAAGTTGCAGAATTGGATAAAGCAGAAATATATTCTCCGATTTTCTCAGCTTCAGCATTGTTATGTTTGAACTCTACCCATTCAGTTTCGTTTGGCAGACGAAGCAATTCAGAAAGTATACTAAGAAGGTACTCAGCAGAGCGATTAAGGACCATTACATATCTCTATTAAGTTATTCATTTAAATTCTTTACTGGTGCACATTATGAGTTTAGTAAACGATATCTTACAGGAGTGAACTGGGATCAAGAATAGTCGAAATGCATAAGGGGTTGAGTTTCCTGCACGGAATTAGATTTTTACTAATACGATTCAAATCGGGTTTTGTTTCCGTTTCTTCTTAATACATCGTGTACTAGCAAAATACTCGTCATACTGGTATGGGAAAATTTAATTTTGAAAATCATTATTTTTTTGAGCGACTTACTCCGACAAAGAACAAGATTCAGATAATAAAAGATAGCGTAGAATTGAACAGCCTTGACAAATTTCATATAACGGATAAAATCTCGCTCCGGTTGGACAGAAGCCTTACGCCTGTGTATTGAAGCTTGCTCTCGAGCACTGTCATTGAACACGTTGTTCTCTAAATCATATTAACCAAACATCGCTCATAGATGTTTTGGAGCAGGCGACAGAGCGTTGATGAGCTAAATGTAAGGTTTATATGAAATCTATCTTTTCACCATCATTTCTTAAGCAAAAAGCCAGGCAACTTAAAAAAGAAAAATCTTTGACCCAAAATCAAGCTCTTGATGAAGCTGCAGTAGAGCTTGGATATTCTAACTACAAACATTATCTAAATGTTCTAGAAGCTGGTCGTAAGCGTAAAGAAGCACGTTTTAAATACGTATCCTTAGAAAAAGATATTATTAAAAAGACTGAGCTGGCGATTACATTTATTAAAGACTTTAAAATTCCATTTCATGAGCAATTAGATATTCTTATGCTTTTTCAGCATTCTGATGATATTCAATCTTTGTGTGAAAAGTTGAATTTGATGAAGGATGATATCGAACTGTTCCTGTTTGGCGATTTTCTTACTGACGAAGGGAAATATGAAATAAATTTTAGGGCCCCCCATTTTATTGCTAAAAAGATTTCTATAAGTGATCTTACATATGAAATAAATGATGGCGTCCTTTGCGTTGAGGGGAATTATGACCTAAAAATTGAGTTTGAATTTGAATTAGACGAAAGTGACCCTATAAGCAAAGATGAGCGTTTCAATGATCGTGATTTATTTGGAACTTTTGGAATTAGAATTGATCGAGATAAAAAAATTACCATAGAGTATTCAGACATTGGCGAAGAAACTGAAGGTTCATTTTCTTTAGCAAGTTTTAGATAGCAGTATGTCCACTCAAACGAGCCAGGCAATCAATCTCTGGCTTATTATCTTGCCTTGTCGTTAGTCACAGTACTTCGGATAGCCAGGACTCATGGTATGTTTGTTTTTGCCCTGGATTCTGGCTCAAGTGCTGATAGCGCAAGTGCTAATCTTTAAAGATTCTTTGGGGACAGCCATAATGTCTAAACGCGTTACTTCAGCAGATTTCATCCAACGTGCTCGCACAGTACACGGTAACCGGTACGACTACTCAAAAGTATTGTATGTAGCCGCTATAAGCAAGGTCACAATCATTTGTCCTAAGCACGGAGTGTTTGAGCAGACACCTGCGAATCATTGCATCGGCCGAGGTTGCCGGGAGTGCGGGGGAAATAAACCGTTGACCTTGGATAGATTTATCGAACGTGCCCACAAGATTTACAATGGTCGTTATGACTATTCACGCGTAAAATTTAAAAACGTTGAAAGTAAGATTGAAATTTTATGCCCATATCACGGCTCATTTTTTCAGCGACTATTTTCACACTTAAAGGGGTTTGGTTGCGATCGATGCGGTCGGGTTGATGTGGCTAAAAAATTGAGCCATTCTCGTGAACGTTTTCTTGAAGATGCTAAGCTAGCTCATGGTGATCGATATGACTATTCTCAGGTGGCGTACGTCAATGCGCTGACCAAGGTAGCCATCATCTGCCCTGAGCATGGTGCTTTTAAGCAAAATCCAGCCAATCATATACGGGATATAGGCTGTCCAAAATGCGGCGACGAAAGCACGGCAGCGAAAAGAACTAGAACAACTCAAGACTTCGTGCAAGAAGCAAAGGAGGTGCATGGCGATCGTTATGACTATTCAAGAGTCATATACAAGTTGTCTCACGAAAAAATTGAAATAGGTTGTACAAAGCATGGTTCGTTTTGGCAGTCTCCGGTTAACCATGTGAAGGGCAATAAGTCTGGTTGTCCAGGCTGTGCGTTATCAGGGTTTGATCAAACAAAGCCTGGCTTGCTGTATTACATTGCTGTGACAACAAACAATGGCGACACGCTATATAAAATTGGCATAACTAACCTTTCTATAGAACGTCGATTTCCCACTATAGACCGGGCTCGTATAAGGGTTGTCAAGATATGGCGATTTACAGTAGGTCGTGATGCAGTTAATCGTGAAACAGAGATACTTAGCTACTTTGCCGCCTACCGTTATTCTGGACCGAAGGTATTGGTAGGTGCAGGGAATACCGAATTGTTTATTTATGATGTATTAGAGCTAGACAAGAAAGATCATGAGCTCACTCGATCAGTTGTTGATGCAGAAGCTAATTTGATTTCCCAGCAGGTACAGTTCCATTTGGCTTTTGCGAAAATTGAATGATGAGGGGGCAGTGTCAAAAGATATTACTGTGATTAGAGGTTTATATTCAACTAAATAACCATATTATTTAATCAGTTTAGAGCTCGACCGATATAAGTATTTAAGTCAACTATGAATGTGTGAACTTATATGGCAAAGCGTTTATATACAATATATTCAGAGAAATCAATCGATTCTATTTTATGCGCAATAGATGGCTTTAATTCTGTTCATAAGGGGTTTAAAATTGAAAAAACTCTAATTTTCACAGTTAACGCGTGGGAGCTTTTGGGTAAAGCAATCCTTTTAAAGAATAGGAAAGTAATTGCTCAAAAAGGTGATAATTCTAAAACCATAAGCGCTGAAGAAGTTATTAGTAAATTGAAAAACATTAAAGTTATTGATGACAATCAATCAGCTTTGTTACAGCAGGTTATTTCTTTAAGAAATGAAGCTGTGCACAATATTTTGCCTCCAATTGAACAAGAAATACAACATCATTTATTTTTCTTCAGTTGTAAATATTTTAAAGATCTTGTCTCAAAAGAATTTTCTAAATTGGCCGAAAAATTGAACACTAATTTTTTGAGTTTGTCATTTGCTGAGTTGACAACCTACTCGGATAAAGTCTTACGGTTAATTAGCAATTTACGTAGAGGATCAAAAGAAAACAGAAGGCTTGTTTGGCTGCTTGAACGGGGTATAGAATATAATAAGACCAATCAATATTTACCTCAGAATGAGTTTGAAAAGAAATACAAAGATAAAAAGAAAATTCAACCCCATTTGGATTTGACAGATTATACTGATAAAGCAGACATGATTAGAATTGTTCCATTTCAAGCCCCAAAAAATGTAACCGTAGATATTAATTTAAGAACAGGACCTAAAAATCAAAAGGAATCCTTACCTGTCTATATTAAAACTTCTGGGATTGATGACGAATACCCTTTCCTTACTGGGGATTTGGCTAAAATATTAAATAAAAATGTAAATTTCATATCCAAGGCGATTAGTAAGCTCAACTTAAAAGGCGATCTTAAGTATCATACTACTGTTCGCACATCACAAAGTCATCATACGCAAAGATATTCAAATGTTACTTTAGATTTTTTAAAAAACTTGCTTAAAGAAAAGCCAGAATATAATCCTTATAAAGATTAAATGCTTTTACTGTTCTAGTTCATTAGTTGTTGCCATATTTTATGGTTAATCCAGATCTATTACCACTTGAATTATTTGTTTTTTTATGTAGCTGGAATGAAATTCAGTAAAGAATTAATACTTAACAAAAACTGTACTTTCTCCGATATATCTGTAGAGGTGAAAGATGTTTCAAGCTAGAAATGAAGACTTTAATGCTATTTACAGAACTATCGTAGAGCACGTTCTTACAAAAGGTGAAACAATAACTGTTCGCGGGATAGAAACAAAAGAATGCAATAATTGCATTATTAGTCTTACAGATATTAATAAGCATAAATTAGATTTTACGCAAACTGCGGCTTACGAAAGACAGCAAAAATATAATGACTATTGTGAAAAAGAATTATCTTGGTACAAGTCAGGATGTTTAGTTGCAGAACATGCTCCATCAAAATTTTGGCAAGAAATCGCTGATTCAGAAGGAAAAATTCAGTCCAATTACGGTTATATGATTTTGCATGAAAAAAAACCATACAGCAATGAAGAAGAAACATCATTCAATCATGCAATAAAGCTTCTAAAAAGTGACCAATATAGCAGACAAGTTATTCTTCATTATAGCCTTCCGAATCACTACAATACTAAAACAAAAGACATACCTTGCACTGTTGCCGCACAAGTTTTTATAAGAAATAACAAACTATCATTTCTCGTGTTCCAGAGGTCATCTGATTTACATTGGGGACTGATCTACGATCTCCCTTGGCATTGTTATTTAATGAGTAAATTTGTTGCTGAGCTTAGTGAAACATATTGGGATATTGTCCCTGGTGAATTAAACATGTTATTTGGGAGCATTCATATATACACGAAAGATAAAGTTTTTTTTGATAAATACCTTCAAAAAAGGAAAGATTAAGTGTTTAAAATAAATGAAATATATACTTCCAAACAACTAATAAAAGAATTTGGGGGGAATATCAGGGCGTCAATGCCTTTCGTTAAAGGAAAAGTACCTTATTGTAAATTCAACCCTAAAATTAATCCCGAGTTTCCTGATAAAGCATGGATTGAAGTTGGTCCTAGAAGAAGGAAGGGTGCTGAATATTTAATCGATTGCCATTTAAGAATTCCTGTTTTTGAGAAAGTGAAAACCAATCACTGGAAATTTCTTGGAGAAGCGTTTATTACGGACATAACAAGGCTAAATGAAGTAAGAAAAATTAATTCCAATCCTCCTCGTGATAAAATACAGTTAATTATCAAATTTACGTATAAATAAAGTGAAACAGAATGGCATTGTTAAGATATTTGTAGAAGTCTTTCTCTACTTAAATGTAATTCTCTCAAATGAGTAAGTACCTTTGCAATGTTAAAAGTATCTAAGGTTGCTTTGCTTGCCCCACCTAGTAAGTGGCATTTTAGGATGTAAGATGGTATATTTTATTGCCGCATAATTATTAATTTAACTAAATATATTAATGTATATCTTATGGATAAGGCAATTCAGGTTTTAATAAAAAAATGCTGTTATGAATGAAGTAAAAGAAATTGCGTTTAAAAAAATTAATTATGAATTTTCTGGGCAAGTTAAGTATTTTGCTAGGTGTGTTATTAATGAAATTTTTGAGTATTGTGAAAATACCCTAGATGGATATTCTCTAACAGAAGAGCATATTAATGATGCCATAGATCTAATCTTAGATTTGCAAATAACCTTGCATTGGGGAGCAGACGATAAAACATCACATTTGTATAGATGTTTTAATTGGAACAATAATTTACTTTATCCATGGTGTAACGATGTTTTTTTTCTTGATCTTCCTCGTTTAGAAAACATCATTTCTAGCTATTTAGGAAATAAATGGTTTTCATCGCCAACCTTTGAATGGTATATAATTAATCCATACCTTAGAGTTCACATAAATAATTATCGTGATTTTGTCTTCTATGGAAGTAACCCTAGCAGAATACTAAATATTCCTCCAAACACATTTTTGAAACACGGTTATAATTTTATAGTAGATAAGATTTTTACACTTTCATTGAGTGGAGTGCTGTACGGGCTACCACTTTATTTAATAAGTAAAGTTTTCGAAAAAGAGTGGACTATGGCTGCATTACTTTTCTCCTTAGGATATTTATATTTTCTAACATCTGAAATTATCGGTTTTATTAAAATTTTGTGCGACAAAAAACAAAAGCGTGGTGCTTTATTTAAGCTGGTAGATCTTAAGATTAATATTTCAGCAAAGTCATGGTCTCCAACTAAAATAATGGAAAATGTTACTGAACTTGAGAAAAAATTAAATATTCCCGAATTGTCACCGCTTGTTTCAAAAATGATAAAACGTGACCCAGATGTATTTAATTCGATTTGCTGAAAAGCTAAAGATAGACTCTTGGGAGAAAAAATGAGTTGTAATAAAGCAGTAAAAACAATGCCATCTCAATGGAGTAAAATAAAAAACTATATTGCGGGAAACAAATTTTTAACTTTCGTATTAATAGTAATGCTGGTTTGTGAAGGATTGAATATTACTTCAATGGGAACAATTTACTTTTGGATTACGTGTTTATTTATGATTTCAATTGAAAGTAGGTATGAATCTTCCACAATTCAATTGCTAAATAAGCTTGATGATTTAAAGCTAGATATTTATGATGTGCGCAACTCGCTAGTGCATTTGCAAAACAAAGTTGATTCAGCTGAAAACGAATTAAGCAAGCAGATATTTGAGAGTCGATTTCAATCTATGCAAAAAAATAGGTGATATGTTCTATCAGCTTCATACCATAAAAATTTTTAAATCCAATCTTCAATAGATTCATCTATTAAGCTTAATCGGCCTCCAAACCACGCTGTTGCTTGAACAACATATATATCATGTTGAATTGATAGTCGTTTAAAAGTCTTTTTATGCATTCCTTTGGGCTTTAAACCATGCCCATTAAGACAACCAGCTTCCCAGGCAAGTTTGTCTCGTATTTTTTCTGCTCGGCGAGATACTCTATAAGGGAAACTTTCGCGCTGGCATGGATAAACTAATTGATAGCATCGTCTGCATCCAAAAATCTTGCCTCCATAGAGTATTGCCACTTGCCTTCCACAGCCTTTAATGGGGCAAAGAAACCAGGGGCGTTTATTACCGTAATAGCAAAAGCTCCATGAAAGGTAGATAGAATAATTAAGTTCAATACAATTATCATTGGAGTCGTGGTGACGATATGAAAGCGAAATTTGCTGTGATTCAATATTAACATGTATAGATTTACCATTATGAGTCCATTTTACTAGAAAGGACTGACCGGGGATAAGCAATTTTTCCCGATGCCAACGCCGTATGTCGATAGTGCGGTAATCTTCGATGGTATCTTTAGTATCCCAGCGATAATGACGACCACTGCCTATCCCGCCCATTTGTCCTCCAAGATTTTATCGAAATCATTAAGCAAATTTGATGTCTGTAGAGCTATAATTATTGATTAATTAAGTAGACTAACGCGCTAGAAAGTTTTGAGTACAACCTATTTTCTTCATGAGCTTGTTGATTCTACACTCCTCGGCTACGCCTCGCGCGTAGAATTCTTACAAAAACCCATACATGATCAAGTTCAACCATAGGTGTTCATACTTTATATTGAGCATCTATGTCATATTTTGGCTATCTATGTTCGTCTCGGAAAAATTTGGAAGGCTCCATATATATTTACCTCCTTTTCCAAATCTTTCGCGACTAGTTGTTATACCCATCTTCTGTTTTGCTCTGCGAAGGGTGCTTTCTGATATCCCTTCTGCTTTAGCTAATTTGAATATCTCAGTAGCAGGTAAAGCAGAGCTATGAAGTAAAATATGCAGAAATTCTTTAGCTGCTTCTAACGCAGATTTATCTTCATAAGTCATAGAAGAAGACATGATCTCGTCAGCAGTTTTCAAAACCAATTCGTTTAGCCAAACAACTTTAGAAGTTTCAATATTTCCGTTTACAACTGTAGACTCAATATGAAATGCCAAACCAGTTTTATCATTTCCATTATTATTTTTAAGGGGAAGAAATAAGCGCTTATCATCATCATCATTATCTTTAATAACAACATATGCTGAACGACAAGCAGCAATAAACCCTATGCTGCCAATTGCTCTATGAATAGCTTGTTGGGACGCATTTTTATTGTTATGAGAAATACAGATTATTGCTAAGTTATACTTTTCTGCAATTCTGGCAAGAGGTGTGAGAATGGATCTGACCTCTGAATTACTATTAGCATCAGTTGTACCAAGGTAAGCTGTGATAGGATCAATAATAATTGCAGCAACATTCTCTAATTTAACTATTAAATTTTCGAGTGCTGATAGATGGGTTTTCAAAGAAAATCCTGTTTCAGTACTTTCATTTAAAACATAGTCAACGATCTCCACAAGATCTAGGTTTGCACCAGCTGCTATTAATCGAGGAACTATCGTATCTGCAGTATCATCTTCAGCACTTATAAAAATTACTTTTCCTGTATTGCAGGAACTTCCATCAGTATAAGCGGTGCCTGTCGTAATCGTTGCAGTAATATTGGCAGTAACTTGTGATTTTCCAACACCGGGGTTGCCCGTTAAAAGAGAGAGTTTACCTTTGGGAATTCGTTGATACCAAAGCCAATCAATAGGCCTTATTTCAACTTGTGATGCTTTTTGACTTATAATAGTAACCTTCTTTTCCTGTGGTTGCTTACCAGCTTCTTTTGTTCGCTCAATGGGGCTGGTAGGGGCTTTTACCTTCATGTTAGTTCCCTCTAGTTATCATCAGTATCTAAAGTCCTGATCAAATTTTCGATATCCTGAATCCGCCAAACAGTGGTATTTGGCCCTAATTTGATTCCTTTTGGAAAGCGACCATTCTTAACTCCAGACCACCATGTAGATTTACCAATTGGAATAAGCTCAAGAACTTGAGAAATGCGTAATAAACCAGATATTTTTGATTGATCCATAATGCCTCCTTTAACAGCCTCTGATCGAATGCAAAGGAATTTATACAGATCCAATTGTAAAATCTAAGGAATAAAATCACTTTTCATTTTTTGATTTATTTCTAGCTGTTTAGATAACAAACAAGATAAATTAAGAATAATCATTATCAGAGTTGTTTACGAGGAGATCGTCAATTGATTGGTAGGTGTTCTGAGCTATATCATTTTCGAAACGACGAGGAGTAAATTCTTTGCAATATGTAGGAGATACAATTTTAGAAGCATACTCCACGATGGTTTCATTACTTGCTTTTATTTCAATGCCCATTTTAAGCATTAAAGGAAGAATATCATTGATGAAGCCATAGAAATCCTTTTGATTAGCTTTCTTTGTGGGATTCCAGCATTTGATAGCGAGGGGTGGTTCGTCTTTTTTAACTGTACCGTTTGAGAATATTTTTAATAGGAAGGCAGCACATCTGTAGCTCGATGATTGAGTAGGGGCTCCTTTTTTAGTCGCTAAAGAATTCAACTCTTTTTCAAAATAATCGTTTTGATTTTCTAAGTTAACCAAAAAAGATTCATGTTCAACAAAATCAAAATCATGATCAAATGAGTCTATTAATTGGGTAAGAAGCTTAATTCTCTTTTTGAGAATTTTCCTTTTTACAATAATATTTTTTTGGCTTTCATGATCCTCGATCAGTTCAAGCGAGCTTTTTATAAACTTTAAATGTTCAACAAGATCAATATCTTCTCTAAATCTAAATTTTATTTTTATCTTATCAATTTCCTGCAGTATTTCTGGCGTAAGTTGCATGCTTGAAGTTTTATTTGTATTCATTTTTTATCCTATTCAATTACTAGTGAATCGAGATAGTCTGCCCATGCTTGCATCATTTTTCGTCGCTCAGGCAGATGCTCAGCGTAGTTATAAGCGGCCCTAATTGAATTTCTTTCCGCATGCGCCAATTGACGTTCTATTGCATCACGATTCCAGCCTTGCTCGTTAAGAAGGGTGCAAGCCATGCTTCTAAAGCCATGCCCTGTCATTTCATCTGATGTATAGCCAAGCCGACGTAGTGCTCCCAAAACGGTGTTATTTGACATAGGGCGGTTAAGGGTACGAACGCTGGGGAAAACATACTTACCGTCGCCTGTTAATGGCTTTAGTTCTTGTAAAACATCGATTGATTGCTGTGAGAGTGGCACAATATGCTTCTCACGCATCTTCATTTTTTCAGCAGGGATTCGCCATTCTCTTGACTCAAAATCAATTTCAGACCATTCGGCATGTCGAAGCTCCCCAGGTCTCACAAAAACAAGCGGGGCAAATTTCAAGGCGCATTGAGTAACAAAATGGCCTTCATAGCCGTTAATAGCGCGTAAGAGAGCGCCAATAGCTTTGGGCTCTGTAATGCTTGCATGGTGTTGCGGTTTGACTGGTTGTAGGGCACCGCTAAGATCAGGAACGATATTACGTTCGCAGCGTCCGGTGGCTATAGCATATCTAAATACTTGACCACAGTTTTGCAAAGCGCGATGTGCTGATTCAATGGCGCCTCTTTTCTCAATTCGACGAATAACGGACAAAAGTTCTTGAGCAGTAATTTCAGCGATAGGACGTTTACCCAGCCATGGAAAGATATCTTTCTTGAGTCTTTCAAGAAGACGCTTCCCATGTTCCTCTGTCCACTTGTCAGAGAATTTGATATGCCATTCAATAGCAATGCCTTCAAAATTATTTTCATGGCCTAACTGACGTGCTAATTTTGTTGCCTTCTTCTTATGGCTTGGATCAATACCGTTAGCAGCATCGCTTCTCGCTTGGTCTCGTTTTTCTCTTGCTGCCTTTAGTGTGACCTCAGGGTAGGGGCCGTGCGAAAGCTTCAGTTCTTTACCCTCAAAGTAGATTTTGTGCTTCCAGAGCAGCTTTCCTTTGGGGGTGACAACCAAATACAGGCCTTTTTCATCGAAAGCTTTGTATTCTTTGTCTTGAGGTTTAAGTTTTCTTATTTTTAAGTCTGTTAATGCCATCTAGGGGCCTCTACAACAAAGCAACACTGAAAGGCCCCCAATCGGCCCCCAAAAAGAGCAGGATTGGCTTGGCCTCGAGTAGCCCGGAATGGAGAGGTTATAAACAAAAAACCCTTGATTTACAAGGGCTCATGGACGGTATCGGATTTGGTTGGATTTGAATTCTGTGGAGGCGGCGGGAATTGAACCCGCGTCTGCACATGTTACACCTAAGGATCTACATGCTTATCTTGACCAGTTTTGTTTAACCAAGTACCCCCTGATCTAGCACAGAAGCACCCAGCGATCTCTCTTTTATTTAGCCCAACAGCCAAGAGCAATCAGTCAGGCGGTCTTATGTAATCGACCCCCTAGCCAACCGCATAAGCACAGCTGGTAGAAGGAGAACTTACGCGACTTTTTTTAGGTCGGAAGCTCCGTAGTGTTTATCGTTTGCATTTAAACAAACACAGTTAATTTTAACGAGGTTAAACTGTATGCTCGGCATGCCCCTTGGGTTTCGCGATCTGCATCGAAGCCAGGTCGCCCCCAATATTGATACTATGCCGATTGAGTTTAAAAATCAATGTAAAGATGTGTAACTGGCTGATAGAACAGACTATTGTCCGCTTAAAATCCGCGCTTTCTCACGCTGCCAATCTTTCTCTTTCTCAGTTTGACGCTTATCGTGCAGCTTTTTACCTTTGGCGACGGCAATTTGCACTTTCACGAAACTATTTTTCCAATACATGGTTAGCGCAACAATGGTGTACCCTTTGCGTTCTACCGCGCCAATTAAGCGTTTTAACTCTTTTTTATTTAATAACAGCTTACGTGTGCGGCTATTTTCAGGGGTGATATGCGTAGATGCACTCAGCAATGGGCTAATGACGCAATTTAACAAAAAGGCTTCGCCATTTTTGATAATGACATAGCTATCAACGATGCTACCTTTACCGGCACGCAGGCTTTTGACTTCCCACCCTTGTAGCACCACGCCTGCCTCTAGAGTCTCCTCAATGGCATATTCATGGCGTGCTTTACGGTTTTCAGCAATGCGCGAATTGTCGTTTGACGGTTTTTTCTTACTCATAGTCAGTTTATTATACGTGGGTGCTTCGAAAAATAAATGATTACCTATTATAATAGGCAGAATATATGTAGGGGGAGGGCAAAAGACTATGGCGAACATCACTCGTAGCGCTTTCGTACCCTTCACTTGTGCCCAAATGTACGATTTGGTGAACGATATTGAGCAATATCCCCAATTCCTGCCCTGGTGCCCCAATACCGAAGTTATCAGCCGAAGCCTTGAAGAAATCCAAGCGACTGTGCATTTTGCCAAAGGGGCCTTGGCCAAATCCTTTACTACGGTGAATCGTTTACTACCTAATGAGCGAGTTGAAATGCGCTTATTGCATGGTCCTTTTCGCCAACTAGAAGGATTATGGCAGTTTCAGTCGATTGCTGATCAAGGCAGCCGGGTTACTCTTAACTTATCGTTCGAATTCAGTAATAAATTACTGAGCTTTGCCTTGGGCCCACTCTTTCATCAAATGGCCAGCACCATGGTTGAATCATTCACTAAACGAGCCCATCAAGTTTATGTTAAATAATTTTGCGATCGAAGTGGTTTTCGCCACTAAAGAATCCCAACAGATTGTTGCTTTAACGGTTCCTTCAGGCACAACGCTTTTGCAGGCGATTGAACTATCAGGTTTATTAAAAACCTATCCTGAAATCACGCTGGATAAAGTGGGTGTGTTTGGAAAATTAAAAGCGTTAACCGACGTTGTGCTTGAAGGCGATCGCGTTGAGATCTATCGACCATTACAAAAAGATCCCATGTCGGCCAGAAAAGATCGGGCAGTACCGGTTAAGCGTAAGAAATTTAAGCCACTTCGGGCAAAGGATCTTGTGTGATTTTTTCAACTCGACCATTTTCAAAATAAATGGCTAAGTGACGACGTGTTTCTTCACCACGACTTGGACGCTCAATATAAACGTAATCCCAGCGATTAGTGTGGAAGATATCATGTAGCATTGGAGTGCCAAGCACGTAGCGTACTTCGTCTTCACTCATCCCTTCATGAATTAAAGAAATAGATTCTGGCGTAAGGGGATTCCCTTGGAGCAAATCGAAGCGATAAGGCCGCACAAAGCAGGCACTTAAGCTCAAGCTTAAAAGCAAGCAACAGACACATTTTAAAAGAGTAGAGGGTTGCACTGTCATTGTATTATCTTAGTAAGCTTAATTTTAAATTAGGGACTTTGTAATTGGTGCAAGGCTAACATTTCCGAGACTCTCTATCAAGTTAGTGAGGATGCATGCAGCATTTGGAAATGGTAGCCTTAACAAACTTGAAGCTAAGGACCTATTTAATGTCAGAAGATAAACTCGATAATAAAGGATTAAAGAAGGCAGGCCTTAAAGTGACTCTGCCGCGCCTGAAAATTTTAAGCATTCTAGAGAATGCCAAAGAGCGGCACATTAGTGCTGAAGAAGTCTATAAGAAGTTACTGGATTCTGGGGATGACGTCGGTTTAGCCACGGTTTATCGTGTTCTAACGCAATTTGAAGCAGCAGGTTTAGTGATACGCCATCATTTTGATACGGGCGGCCATGCAGTTTTTGAATTGGATGCAGGACATCATCACGATCACCTTGTTTGCATCAAATGCGGAAAGGTTGAAGAGTTTGTCGATAAAATCATCGAAGAGCGGCAAATTGCGATTGCCAAGCAATTTAACTTCACGATTACGGAACATTGCTTATATCTTTATGGCACCTGTCAAAACTGCAATGAATGATATTTGAGCTGCCCTCCTTTTTTGGGTTATACCGCTTATCGCCGATAAAACGCCCTAAAAGAGATAGATTTGGCATTCATTATAAATTAATATGTCATCTAACTAAATCTTGTTAGGTTTCACGTTCTTTATGAAAAATGGTCCAACGCTCATCGAGCGCTTCACAAATGGTATGAGTAATTTGAGCTTATTAGGTGCCAGCTTATTTTTTGCACCGACTGTTCGAGATCTTTTTGAGAAAATGATCAGTAAAACGATGGGATCACCTATCTCGCCCCATGCACAGGTCGCATTTGTGATTGCCAAAGAAGCTATCGGTTACTTGGGGACACCCATTTTATTAAAAGGTGCGGCCTGGTGCACCAAAAAATTGTCGGTCTTCGGTTGGAATAAACTGAAAAAGAAACCACAGCTACAAAAGGACACCCATCCGTCTTCGCCCGAAGGGCTACGACGAGATACTTCTCCAACACCTGAATTAACAAAGGATGCTGTAGAGGACACCCATCTAGTCGCTGTGCCAAGACTTGCTGCTACGCCTAAGACAGTACAAGAGCGTTTAGATTGCTTGTTAACAAAGTGCCCGCAAGTTCAAATTTTTGTTGAACAAAATCCAGCCTGCTGGACAAGACTGTCGAAATTTGAACAAATCGAACAAAAATTACCGACTCTCGAAGGATTGCCACAAGAGAAACTACTCGACTTGGTTACAAAGTTAAGTCGTTTGCCAAGTAGAGCGTAAAGTTTAGTCTATAGACTCCGCATTATATTTTTGAGATCTGAAGTATTGCGGGCCTCTCGTCAATATCCATCGCCTCTATCTGTTGTGTAGGTTCTGGACGATTCGGTTTACTTCTTCGTTGGGCCAAACTTGTAATCAGGGGGCAATATAACGCCAGGATGTACAAACTTAGTTAAAAACTAAAAGCCTGTTAAAGCGGTTCTCTTTAAAAACACAATAAAGCAATTTAGCAAAATGTTAGTCGATAAACTTGTGACGTATATCACTTTGATGCTGCCTTTCATCGGGTAATTTAACCATTCATTAGATTATTTCATTAATATTCAAATCCTATTTTTAAAGTATCAAAGAAGTAATTGCATGAGTTATGACGAGAATAGCAAGACACAAGATGAGCCTATTACTTTATTATCTATCACAAAAAAATTATATAACCTATATCGCCCACATTTTGGTCTAAGTGGAAAGAAGAGAACTCGCACCTTATATCTAGCCGGAATTATATTAGGTAATGTGCTTCTTGCTTTTGCTTTGATTGCAGTCAATTCTACAATGGCGGCGTTAATGGGATTGATCGCTGTCCCCGGGGTTACCTATGCTGCTTTCTTTTTTGCAGCAGGACAGTGCATCGCCGCCATTACTAGCTACGGATTGCTTACGGGTATTGATTCATGGCTAGCAAGTTTACTGGGGACTTCTTTGGCTTTTTCAGTCAATAAAAAGCTTGAGAAAACCTGGATGAAAAATGATGCCTACTATGGAACGACTCGACTCACGCAAAATCCAACAAATCCTGCGCAACTTCTTAGTCATGATAGTGAAGAATTAGCACGTTCAACAACAGAGCTATTTGATAACTTCTTGACAACAGTCAGCAATTTTGTTGTTGGGCTTCGAGGATTGTTTTTGTTGTCGGTGCCATTGCAAATCACTTTCTTGTCATTATCTTTTGCCATACCTGGGTATCTTGTTGCTTGCACCATTATTTATGCGCTCGCTTATAATTTTATTACCAATAAAATGGGTGATTCATTAGAAGATCTGCAAAGCAAGCAAAGAGAAATGGAGGCTAAGATCCAAGTCAAAGTCCATCATGTTAAATCCAATGCTGAAGCAATCGCATTTAAAAAAGGCGCAGATTACGAGCATAAATCTTTACTTCAGACCATTAAGCAGACAAGAATTATTCAAAGTGGGGCATCGAAAGTTCGCTCATTGTTAACCTTTGCAACAAATTTGCATGCAGAATTCACCTCCTTTTTTGCATTGCTGTTGTGTGCGCCCAATATTATTTCTCAAAAGTTAAGTTTTGCCAGTATTTTAGAAATACCTTATCATTTCCAAAATGTTGTCAATTTCTTTACCTGGAAAAATGATAATTTTGATAAAGTAACAGAATGTGCTGTTACTCTAAAACGCATTGATGAGTTTAAAGTTTCGATGGCTGATTGGGAGAAACAGCATCAAGAAGGTAAAGCGAATTTGCGAATGACGGGTGGTAACGGAAATGCCATTAACATTAAAAATCTCACTTTGAAAAGACCAGATGGAACAGCCATTTTAACTAACTATTCGATGACTATTCCTAAAGGGCGTATTACCTTACTACAAGGTGCTTCTGGAGTTGGAAAAACCTCTATTTTACGTGCTCTAGCTGGATTGACACCAAATGCAAGCGGTGAAATTGAGGGAATGCCAACCAATGTTCATTTTGTACCTTCGCAGCCCTATTTTCCAGAAGAAGGCAGCTTATTAGATGCCATTATGTATCCTAGAACAAAGAAGGCCACTCCAGAAGAAATTCAAAAAGTAAAATTGGTTTTGAAAGAATTAGGGTTTAAGCCTAGCACGATTAACGATTTAGAAACGGTTAAAGACTGGCATGGGCAGCACTTAAGTGATGGCGAGAAACAACGTGTAGAAATTGCGAATGCGATTATGAAAGATCCAGATGCGGTGGTATTAGACGAACCCACTTCCCGTGTTGATCATGACGCAAAAACAAATAATAAAGGCAGGATTGAAAAAGCACTTAAAAAATATTTTGCGAAAAAGACCATTATTTATACTGATCACAATCCAAGCGACACTTTCTGTGATAATAAAATTTACATTCAAGCAGACAAAAGGAGTTTAAAGCCCATTTAAATAGATGGGCTTTAGATTTCTGAAACTTCTTTTTGCTTTAATAATTGTTTCGCATTCGCGCGCGCTTGTGTCGTCACATCCACGCCGCCCAACATTTGCGCAATGGCTTCGACGCGTCCTGCTTGGTTTAACATATGAATTTCAGTGATCGTGTTATTTTCCGAGCGCAGTTTAACCACTTGTAAATGATTTTCACCACAGGCCGCGACTTGCGGTAAATGGGTGACGCACAATACTTGGGCATCAGCACTTAGCCGTTGCAACGCTTTGCCAACCAGCGCACCAATTTTGCCACTAATGCCGACATCCACTTCATCGAATACCAAACAAGGGGTCGATACATATTTCGCAGTGATTAATTGAAGCGCAAGGCTTATCCGCGATAATTCACCACCCGATGCAACTTTGCTTAAGGGCTGCGGCGGATGCCCGGGATTAGCACTAATGCCAAATATCACGCTTTCATTTCCTTGAGCATGAAGCTCTTCACCATCAAAAGGTTGTAAATCAATGGTAAATATTGCGCCCGGCATGGCGAGTTGTTGCACGCAGGTGGTGACATCAACTGCCAATTGTTTTGCTGCTTTAAGACGTGCTTTAGTTAAGGCTTTGGCAACCTCTTGATACTGTTTTTTCGCTAAAGCAATATGCTGATCAATTTCGACTAAAAATTGTTCTTGATTAGCAAAGAGTTCAGCTTGCTGTTGTAAATAGCAAAAATGGGCATACAACTGCGGTGCATCGACTTTATGTTTACGGGCAACTTCATGTATGCGCTCTAAGCGTTGTTCAACGGCATGCAGTCTTTGCGGATCGATTTCTAATTGGCTTAAAAATCCATTGATTTCATTACTGGCTTCTTGTAACTGAATAGTGGCATTTTCTACACATTCAAAAGCATTTTGCATTTCTTTATTTTTATCTGCCAAAGGACGCAGAACCAATTCAAGTTGGCCTAGCCACTGGATAATGTTGCCTTCATCGGCATTTTCAAGAATGGATAATGCTTGTTCACCGGTTTCAATAAAGGTTCTGGCATGAGCGAGATTGTCGTGCTCTTTGTCTAATTGCACGAGTTCATTTTCACCTAATTGCAAAGCTTGCAGCTCGGCAATTTGGTATTGCAATAAATCGATTTTGGATTGTGAGCTTTGATTGGTTGTTAATAATTGTTGACGTTGTTCTATCAGTTTTTCATAGTCTTTGTATGCGGTTTTAACTTGGCTGACTTTCGCTTCGTGTTGACCAAATGCATCCAGGAGGCGTAATTGCTCAACCGGTTTTAATAATAACTGATGTTGATGCTGACCATGAATTTGCAGTAAATATTCACCCAATAAGCGCAATTGGGCGGTTGTCACTGGGCGGCCATTAATAAAAGCTTTAGAGCGGCCATTAGGATATAAAATGCGGCGGATAATACAGTGCGTATTGTCATCGCTTGTGAGATCTAAATCGGTTAGCCAGAGTATAGCGCCTGAAAGTGAGCTAACGTCAAAGGTGGCAGCAATTTCAGCGCTTAAAGCGCCTGGGCGGATCATCTGACTATCAAAGCGCTCACCCACAGCAAGCCCTAAGGCATCGAGTAAAATACTTTTACCCGCACCGGTTTCACCAGTGATCACCGTCATACCTGTTGCAAAATGGATATCAGCCAATGCCACGACGCTGATGTCTTTGATAAAAAGATGTTGTAGCATCTAAGCGCTCCAGCCTAATTTATTACGCAAGGTATAATAATAATCATAGTCCGTTGGGTGCAAGAGGCGTAGTTCTTTTGTTTTACGCTTGATCACAATCCGATCATCGGGTTTGGCATCAAAATGCACTTGGCCATCACAACTTAAGCGCGGATTCAGTAAATTATCTGGCATTAAATGTAATTCAATTTTAGCGTGGCTATCGATCACAATAGGGCGTGAACTTAACGTATGCGGATGCATAGGCACTAAGACCACCGCTTCTAGCGAAGGATGCAGAATGGGGCCACCGCCTGATAGTGCATAAGCAGTAGAGCCAGTAGGTGTCGCCGTAATGAGTCCATCGGATCGTTGACGATAAACAAATTGATCATCAATGATGACTTGGAAATCTATCATTCGGGCGATATCCCCTGAATAGAGCACTATATCATTGAGTGCAATGCCTTTATGCAAGATCTCGCCTTGGCGAATTAACTGCATTTCTAAGAAAAAGCGAAACTCTTCTTGAAATTGGCCACGCAAAATGGGTTCAAGAGATTGCGTGAGGGCTTGCGGGGAGATATCGGTCAGAAAGCCTAAACGGCCACGGTTCACACCCACAACTGGCACATCATGGTCAACAACGACCCGAGCCGCATCTAATAAGCTGCCATCACCACCCACCACGATCACCAAATCGCATTGTGATCCAAGTTGGTCACGCGACACTGCTTTAAGGTTGAGGCTTTGCGGCATCATTTTGGCGCAGCGCTCTTCCATCAACACTTCAAGGTTTTGGGCCTGTAAGAAGGTGACCAATGAAGCTAGCGTGCTTTGGACCTCTGGATTGGCATGCTTTCCCATCAAACCAATCGTTGAAAATGCCAAACCCATATCGTTCCTCTCTATATCTTTAGCGACTAACCATTTAAAATGAAGGGCTAACCAAATTTAGGTAACCTTCAAACAAATTACAGTGAATAGCCACATTAAACACAATGACTGCAAATAGTATATCTGAACGTGCCCAACTGCTGCTAAAGCATCTTGTAGAATTATATATCCGAGATGGCCAGCCCGTGGGATCTAAAACGCTGGTTTGTGAGGCATTCCCTGGTTTAAGCCCAGCAACGGTGCGCAAAGTCTTATGTGATCTCGAAGAAAAGGGTTTTTTAGCTTCACCTCATACTTCTGCGGGTAGGATCCCAACCACTGCAGGGATCCGCTTTTTTGTCGATAGTCTGTTGTCGGTTCATCCTTTAAATGCGGTGGAAGCCAAAATGGTTGAGGATCAGCTTGATCCTTCTCAACCGATCAACCATCTGATTGCGAATGCGTCTACTGTGCTCTCAGAATTAACCCATATGGTGGGTATTGTGACAATGCCCCATCGTGAGCAGCACATTTTACGGCATGTCGAATTTTTACCCTTAGGGGATTACCGCGTATTAGTGGTGTTGGTCTTTAATGACCGTGAAGTACAAAATCGCATTATTGTCACTTCGCAAAAATACACAGCCTCCGAATTAACGCAGGCCAGTAATTTTTTAAATCAGCATTTTGCAGGTAAAGATCTGCTTACCGCTCGCCAAGAATTGTTGCAGTCACTTAGCCAAGATCGCACGCAAATGGATAGCCTGATGAAGGCGGTTGTCGATGTTGCCAGTCAGGCTTTTAAACCGCAAAAACCTCAAGAAGAATATTACTTAGCTGGACACCAAAATTTAGTAACCCCCTTTGGCGGCATCACGCAAATCGAGCGTGTTTTTGATGCTTTTCGCCAAAAACAACACATTTTGCAACTCTTGGATCACTGCTTACAAAGCGATGGGATCCAGATGTTTATTGGTGAAGAATCCGGTTATGATGCGTTTCGTGAATGTAGCGTGATTACCTCGTGCTATAAAATTGATGGTGAAACGGTTGGGGTGCTTGGGGTCATTGGGCCAACGCGTATGCGCTATGACAAAGTCATCCCTATGGTTGAGATCACTGCAAAAATTTTAGAAGCACTCTTGAAACCCGATCATTAATCACCATATATCCTGTTTAAAGATAAGAATGAGGTTAGCCATGTCGGCAGATAACAATAAATCCGGTGAAGATACTCCTTCCTCTCGTTTTGAAGAAGATTTTCCCATCCCACAAGAACCTTCCAAAGCGCCTGATGCTAAGGATTTACTCGATGAAATCGAGAATTTGAAGCAGGGTTTAAAAGAAGCTCAAGAAAAAGCAGACAGCAATTGGGAACGCTTGGTTCGAAAAGAAGCTGAGTTGCAAAACTTGATTAAACGGTCTGAACAAGACGTTGATAATGCCCGAAAATATGGGATAGAGCGTTTTGCGAGTGAAATGTTGCAAGTGCTTGATAGTCTCGATCAAGGATTGGCTTATAGCCAAACCGATAACATAACCGTTGATCATTTGGTTGAAGGTATTAAACTTACACATTCCGTTTTTATGAATGCCCTAGACAAACAAGGCATCAAGCCGATAGATCCGGCTACGGGTGAAACCTTTAACCCGGCGTTCCATGAAGCGATTTCTATTCAAGAAACCACTGAATTGGAGCCCAATCGCATCGTGGCGGTCGTGCAAAAGGGGTATATGCTCCAAAATCGTTTATTACGACCAGCACGCGTAGTGGTTTCAAAAGCCCCTGCATAAATGGAAAAAAAATCAGGCATTTGCGCTTGAATTGGCAAAATTTGCCCACATATTGATAACAAACCTTTTTGTTTTTAGAAGCTTGGAGAATGAATAATGGCAAAGAACGTAGTAATTGGCATCGACTTGGGAACCACAAACTCCTGCGTTGCTATTATGGAAAATGGAAAACCCCGTGTTATTGAAAATAGCGAAGGCGATAGAACCACTCCCTCTATTGTGGCTTTCACTGAAGATGGTGAACGTCTCGTAGGCCAAACTGCTAAACGCCAAGGCGTTACCAACCCTAAATACACCTACAATGCAGTTAAACGCTTAATTGGTCGTAAATTTGATGATCCTAATCTGCGCGATACCCATATTTCTTATGGCATTGCTAAAGCTGATAATGGCGATGCATGGGTGGAAGGCCGCAATAATGAGAAAATTGCACCACCACAAATTTCTGCACTTGTTTTAGCGAAAATGAAAAAGACCGCAGAAGATTATTTGGGTCATGAAGTCACTGAAGCGGTGATCACTGTTCCTGCTTACTTTAACGATTCACAACGTCAAGCAACCAAAGACGCAGGTAAAATTGCAGGCTTGGATGTTAAACGCATTATCAACGAGCCAACCGCCGCAGCCTTAGCATTTGGTATGGATAAAAAATCCGGCGATACCATCATTGCCGTTTATGACTTAGGTGGCGGTACCTTCGACGTTTCTATTATTGAAATTGCTGAAATTGATGGCGAACAACAATTCGAAGTATTAGCAACCAACGGTGACACTCACTTAGGTGGTGAAGACTT
This sequence comes from Uncultured Candidatus Berkiella sp., assembly GCA_964594635.1. Taxonomy (GTDB): domain Bacteria; phylum Pseudomonadota; class Gammaproteobacteria; order Berkiellales; family Berkiellaceae; genus Berkiella. Next base: position 127,929 of record CAZQMV010000003.1, on the reverse strand, counting down.
TGACGATCGCATTATTAACTATTTAGTCGATGAATTTAAGAAAGATTCAGGCGTTGATTTACGCAAAGATCCTTTAGCATTACAGCGCTTAAAAGAAGCGGCTGAAAAAGCAAAAATTGAGCTTTCAACTCGTGAACAAACCGATATCAATCTGCCTTACATCACAGCAGATGCATCGGGTCCTAAGCACATGAACATTCGCTTGACCCGTGCAAAATTTGAATCATTAGTTGAAGATTTAATTCAGCGTACCCTTGAACCTTGCAAAATGGCATTAAAAGATGCTGGCAAATCCATCAAAGATATCAATGCGGTTATCTTGGTCGGTGGTCAAACACGTATGCCAAAAGTGCAAGCCCAAGTGGAAACCTTCTTTGGTCAAGCGCCACGCAAAGACGTGAACCCTGATGAAGCGGTTGCGGTCGGTGCTGCTATTCAAGGTGCGGTATTATCTGGCGACGTAAAAGATATTCTCTTGCTTGACGTAACCCCGCTTTCCTTAGGGATTGAAACCATGGGCGGCGTGATGACCAAGTTGATTGAAAAAAATACCACGGTTCCAACCAAGAAAAGCCAAGTGTTCTCAACCGCTGATGACAATCAAACCGCTGTGACAGTTCGTATTTTTCAAGGTGAACGTGAACAAGCTTCTGCCAATAAATTCTTAGGTCAATTTGATTTAACCAACATTCCACCATCACCACGTGGTATGCCACAAATCGAAGTGACATTTGATATTGATGCGAACGGTATTTTGCATGTGTCTGCTAAAGATAAAGCAACCGGCAAAGAACAATCGATGGTTGTTAAACCTTCTAGCGGCTTAAGCGATGATGAAATTAACAAAATGGTTAATGAAGCGCATGAGCATCAAGCAGAAGATAAAGAATTTGCTGAATTAGTGAGCGCGCGTAACAGTGCAGATAGTTTAGTCCATGCAACCGAAAAATCGCTGAAAGAATTAGGTGATAAAGTTGAACCTAAAGAACGCGCTGATATTGAAGCTGCGATTAGCGATTTGAAAGACGCATTGAAAAACAAAGATCTTAAAGATAAAAAAGCGATTGAAACCAAAACTGAAAAGCTCACAGAAGCTTCTTCTAAAATGGCACAACGACTCTACGGTAGTGGCCAAGGCGGAGCAGACGGTGCCGACGGTATGGGCGGTGGTGCACATCAAGGCGGCGACGATCATCAAGGTGGTGCTCATAGCCAAAGTGCTAAAGGCCAAGACGATGTAGTTGACGCTGAATTTGAAGAAGTGAAAGATAATAAAAAGTAAGCATTCGTTTAGAGTGTTTTTAATGAGGCCCTACGCGCACTTCGTTCGCGTGGGGCGCTGTTATTTAAATAGGTTGCGGAATGTCTAAACAAGATTATTACGAAACACTCGGTGTTTCACGAAACGCGGATCAAGCGGAAATCAAAAAAGCTTATCGGCGTATGGCTATGAAATACCATCCTGATCGTACCCAAGGTGATAAAGGCGATGAGGAAAAGTTTAAAAAAGCAACTGAAGCTTATGAGATTTTAATGGATCCCCACAAACGCCAAGCTTATGATCAATTTGGTCATGCGGGCGTTGACGGCTCACATGGTATGGGTGGCGGTCAGGGTGGATTTGGCGATATTTTTAACGATATTTTTGCAGATATCTTTGGTGGTGCGCAAGGGCGTTCCCGCGGCCAGCCAAGAGGCGCAGATCTACGTTACAACTTAGAAATGACTCTAGAAGATGCAGTGAGAGGCGCGAATGTAACCATTCAAGTGCCAACCTGGGTTGCTTGTCAAAGCTGTCATGGTAGCGGCGCTGCTAAGGGTAGCAAACCAATCACTTGCCATAGCTGTCATGGTCAAGGCCAAGTGCGCATGCAGCAAGGCTTTTTCTCTTTACAACAAACCTGCCCAACGTGTCGTGGTTCAGGGCAAATTATTTCTGATCCATGCCGGCCATGCCGTGGCCAAGGTCGTGTTCAAGATGAGAAGAAACTGCAAGTTAAAATACCCGCCGGTGTCGATCAAGGAGATAGAGTTCGCTTAAATGGCGAAGGCGAAGCCGCTCCGCAAGGGGGCATTGCTGGTGACTTGTATGTTGAAGTCCATGTCAAGGAACATCCCATTTTTCAACGCGAAGGCGAGCATTTATATTGCGAAGTGCCCATTAGTTTTATTACTGCAGCTCTTGGGGGCGACTTAGAAGTGCCCACATTGGATGGTCGCGTTAAGCTACATATTCCTTCTGAAACGCAAACCGGTAAAATCTTTAAAATTGCAGGCAAAGGCGTGAAGCCTATTCGTGGTAGACACCAAGGTGATTTACTCTGCCGTGTGATTGTGGAAACCCCTGTGGATTTAAATAAGAAACAAAAAGAACTATTACGTGAATTCGAAACCCATTATGAAGCGGACAAAAATAGCCCGCGTGTGGATAAGTGGTTTGGAAAAGTAAAAGATTTTTTTGATAAAATGAAATTTTAACTCCGATCCTGTCCCCTCTCCCACTTGTGGGGGAGGGTTAGGGTGGGGGCAGTCGTATGTTCAGCCTGAGCTGCTTCATTTTGTAAAATGCTGATATTAGCCATAAAAGCGGCAACGCTGCCTTTTCGCAGTTGTTGTCCACCTTAGGTAATAAAGCTATCTTGATCAGGTAATACATCTTCAGGTCTCATGGCCTTTCCTGTCATTTTGTCAAAAAGAATAATCTCTTGTATCCTATACTTCTATACAAACACATAGTTATCATAAGGATGGGGTATGTTAAGGATCGCTATCGCAGGTTGCAGCGGCAGAATGGGTAAAGCCCTTGTCCATGCTGCTACACTTGAAGCACAAGTGCAATTAGCTGCGGCTACGGTAACCCATAATAACCCGCTGATTAACACCGATGTTGGGTTGATTGCTGGGATTGAAACACTTAATCTTAAACCTTCCGATGATATTCATAAAATCATCGATCAATTTGATGTATTGATTGACTTTACTATTCCCGCATCCACACTCCAGCATTTAAGCTTATGCAAAAAGCATCATAAAAAAATGGTGATAGGTACCACTGGTTTTAGTGAGGAGCAAAAAAGACTGATTCAAGAAGCAAGTAAAGAGATCGCCATTGTGTTTGCACCCAATACCAGTATTGGTGTGAACATTTGTTATGAACTCATTAAGCAGGCGGCAGCAATACTAGGTAATACTGTTGATATTGAAATTATCGAAGCTCACCATCGTCATAAAATCGATGCGCCTTCAGGCACAGCGCTTCAAATGGGTGAAGTGATTGCAGAAACACTTGGTCGCGATCTCAATCAAGTTGCTGTATTTGATAGACATGGCATCACAGGAGAGCGTGAGCGCCAAACGATTGGTTTTTCAACGATTCGTGGGGGCGATACAGTAGGTGATCATACCGTTTTGTTTGCAAGCAGTGGCGAGCGTATAGAAATTACCCATAAAGCGTCTAGCCGCCAAGCTTTTGCAACAGGTGCTATTCGTGCGGCAACCTGGTTGCAAGATAAACAATCAGGCCTTTATAGCATGAGTGATGTGCTGGGCTTTGTTTAAAAGAAAGAAATCTTTAGCTGATTTTTGATTTCTTGGTTTTGTCGGATTGTATACTTTGATAAAATTCTTTTCGTTTTTCGATATTAGTATCATAATATTTAAAGAAAGCTTTCTGAAGATTCTTATTAACACTACTAAGTTCTGTTTGCATTTTAACAAGCGACACTTCATCCTTTGAATGAATCATTGATCCTTTACTTTTTTCTCGTAATGCAGAAATTTTATCATTAACCACTTGTTCTACTTTTTTTGATAGAGCCTCAACTTGTATTTGATATAAGTAGGCGTCAAAATGCTCGGTCGTTGGACCGGGCATATTTTTAATATGGGCTATTGCGTCTTTTATATCTTGGTTATTGAATGTTTTAGCGATTTTTATCAGCGCCGACACTTGTTGTTCTAGATTAGTTGTGATTTCTGGCATTTCATTTTGAGAATCTGCAAAACCCATTCTAGTCGCTAACATTTTCTCTTGAGTAGCATGTTGTTTAGCATATGCATCAAAATCATATTTGCCGTCAGGCCCATCGATGCATTTTGCAGCGAGAATACCATCTTTTATCGCATCATTCATACCATGTTTAAAAAAGAAATTGGCATTTTTATAAGCATCTCCTACTAGTACAAAGGCTCCTTGTTGGCCTAGTTTAACAGCAGATGTATCAGCAGCTCGCATTTCTAATGAAAATACAGTGCTTTTTAGAGCATTTTTTTCATCTTTGCGTTTGTCGTTTGCTGGATTGGCAGATTTAATTAAAGCAACATCGCTTTCCGGATAACCAAGACGAACGCTAACCATAAACTTACCCCAAGCTTCCATCATTTGGGTTTGAGCTGCTCTGTCATCTTCGTGTCGCACATTGCTAATGATTGATGGAACTTCACCCGAAACGAAAAACTTGGTATTTTCTTCATTTCTGAATATATAAACTCTAGGAAAATAAGGTTTGTCCCAACCTAACTCTAATAGCCGCTTCATATGGCTTGGATTAAACTTGAATTCCTCATTTGGAGCCTCAGGTAATTTAGCACCGGGTACCGCTGTAAGAGAAACAGTGCCGACTTCTGCTTGTCTGGGCTGTAAATCTTTAGCTTGATAGTGAACTTGATAGGCTGCTTTATCAGTGCTTTTATTGAGAATATCTGTAACGCCACGGCGTGCACCATCTGCTGCAATCATGTGACTAAATTCTACTGTATCCTGCTTCCCGCCAGGGCTTTCAAGAGTCACAGTTTGTTTATCGGGATCCATTCCAACAACTTTGTGGCCGACACCTCTTCGTATTTCGACATTGTCTTTGAATTTTTCTTGCAGTTTTCTTGCTAAAAAAGCTTGTAAGTCCTTTACTTGAACAGTTCCTTCGCTGCCGGTTTTAAATATTTGATGTTCAAAAAATTTTCTATCCTCTTCACTTTCCTTGCTAGGATCAGGATCACGTAACGAATTCAAAAATTCTAAGGTTGCTGCATCGGCACTAATTCGTTGTACACGTGAAAAGTGATCGCGATTTTCTACAATGATGACATTATGGCCGGCTCGAGCTGCTGTTATTGCAGCACTTAAACCACCCGGACCCATGCCGACGATAACAACCGGTTTCTGATGATCTGCACCGTGCAATGCCATGGCATCCACCTAACATGACTCTCATATAATTCCGACAAGTTAAGTCAATAAAAAGTTCAAATAGGTCACTTTTTAAGTTTAACTATCTGATACCGATACATATTAAAGTTTCTCTGTTCGTTTTAATCGTGTAGATACAAATAAGCAGGATAGATTATGGATCACCTTTCACGAATTTTCCGCTGGATGATAGTGGCTGTGCTGTTAGCATTGTTCACAATGCAAACAGCACTCGCCGATCCTCCATCTCGTGTAGCGAGATCAAGCTACGTCAACGGAGAACTTATTTTCTTGCCACCCATGCAAGAGATCCTTGCTCTTTCAAAACAGGAAATAGCGCCACCACGTCCTGAACCTGTGGAACCATCACTCCCACCGAACGAGCCGCCACCTAAACCCATGCCTGAGCCTGCTCCTATGCCATCGCCTGAACCCGTGCCTGCTCCACCAATACCTAAAGCACCGCTTCCAGGAAATCCTGGTGGGCCGAATGTACCAGGAGCCAATATGGACTCTCTGGATATGCCTTCAGACTAACAAATCGCGTGGGAATGCACGTTTTATGATGATTGCATTCCCTTTGAAGTTGGCATAAATATGAATAATACCCTGTAATATTGGCGAGGTTAATATGGGTAATTCAAACAAAGCTGATGAAGATAAAATCATGCAAATTTATGAAGAGCTCAGCATTAAGAATGGCCCTGAGTCTTGGCAAATTAAAGATTTTTTAACGCAAAATAAAGATAAATTTAATATCGATAATGTTGCCAAAATGCCTCAAAAAGAAATAAAAACGAACATGATGGGTCAAAAGGAAACCATCGAATTTGATCTGATGACTTTAAAAGATGGCACCGTTGTGAAAGCCAATGTCACGACGAGAAAAGAGCCAGATGGTGGCAATTCAAGTTCTTTTGGTGCAGATATGTCTAACATAACGGATCCCGAAGAAGCTAAAAAAGTGCTTTCTAAACTGCTAGATATCACTTTGCAATCCCATCTACGCTTCCATCCTGCAGGTACGGAATTAAGGCTCTATGGGCATGGGATGGGCAAGTGGTTGGAGTTGGCTAAAGAAGTTGAAAAAGAAAAGTGTGCTGAATATGCAGCAGCCTTTCAAGAAAAAGGGATCAAATTATACATAGGCGATAAATTGATGGTTACTGATAAACCAGAACCCGATGGCGAACTTGAAAATGCCAGTCAAGAGAAACGTCGTGGAAAAGCTTGGGATGTGCCAAGAGGTGCACCCGATGCTAGACCCAAAAGAGAATAGCAAACAGTGCTACTGCACGAAAATGAACACAATTAATTTCCCCAGCCTTTGAATTATTTCTTGTTGGCGAATGTCATAGAGATAAATGATGAGGACTTTTTATATGGCAAAACCCTTATTCGATAACAAACAGCTTGGTAAAGCCCCCCGTCGTTATGATCAGATCTCTGAAGAATCAGATAATGACAGCGATAAAATGATTGTTGCCGATCTATTGCAATGGATGCAAATTGATCCCAAAGGGACAACACCTAGCACAGAGAAAGAGCCAAAAGATGTTATCGAAATGGTTGAAGCGGGGGTAAAGCTTGCGAGGCTCGATAAAGTCTCGGCGATCTCCCAGATACATGATTCTGCAATCAATGGTCATCTAAAAACTGGCGCGACTAAGATCCTGTATGATCTTTATTATGGTGGTAAAGATCTGCTTTCAAAACGACGCGTTAAAACAACCTTAGCAATTGTGGGAGGCATTGGTGTTGGTGTAGCGATTGGTGCGGTATTAGGTACAATCGTTTTTCCAGGGATTGGCACGGCAATTGGTGGTACAGTCGGCGCATTGATTGCAGGTGGTGTAGCAGCTGTAGGAGGTGGCATTGGTTTAGGGATTATTGGTGGTGTGATTGGGAGCTGGGTTGGAAATAGAGTCTCTAAAATATTTTTTAAAGAAGAAAGGCATTACGAATTATCAAAAAGAATCACTTCTAAGGTGAAAAGCCAATATGGGATCTCGCACAAAACAAGTCTCATGATGAGCGCTTATCTGTATAACCGTCGCCACGCAATCAAAAGTCCCTTGTGTCAGCGCTATTATCGCATGGTGCGTAAAAATGGGATAAAACAAGCTGATCCCATTGCGATAGAAAGGTTGGCCTTTTACTTCTGTCATGAATTAAAATTGTTAAACCTAGAGCTTGATGTTGATAAAGAGAATAACGCGCTATTAGAAGACAGATGGGCTGTTTTGCATATTCTGCATCAATTAAAAAAATCAGAAGGATTATCTCATGCAGTGCGTAAACATATTGAGGAGACACTGACAGACAAACCAGATGTATTAGAATTGCCACCAGCTAGAATGGTGGTGAATAATAAAGAGGAAATGTCCAAAGTACCGGTTCCTCTAGCAAGCGCGTCCTCTTTTGTTCACGAACCCATGACGCAAGTGAATAAACGATTTGTTGAAAATTTGCGCCAATCGAAACTTGGGATCAAGGAAATAGAAGCCGAGCACCATCGACCTGAATCTCGTAATCATAGTTATTATCAATACCATATTAAGCGACATAATAAACCGGATTTGCCAGATATTCTTTTCCGCGAAGTTAAAATCAGTGCCACTCAATATTCGGCTGAAGTACTCGTCGATAAAGCGGCATTAGATGATGAGAATCAAGAAGCGGTTTCAGAAGTATTAGTTGCTCAAGCCAGAGCATTATATGAATCTTCTGGCAATAAATATTTAAAAGTTGTTGCCGATAGAGATGATGCATTAGCTGTGCGTTTAATGGCAGCAGCATTGAAAGCGAATATGTCCCCTGAATTAGATGAAGTGGAATATCCCATGGATACGCCACAAGGCACTCAAAAAAGGAAAACAATATTGGAACAAGCTTATGCGCTTGCTGGCGTGCCCCAACCTGTCGAACCTAAAGTCCGTGTCGGATTTCGAGTGGAATTTGATTCATAGTCACATGATTTATAAGTTACCATTATAAATCAACATCTTACATTAGCCTCTTGATTTTCTTGTCATTATTCAATATACTTCCGCTATTTTGTGCCGACGAAAAAGAAAAACCCATTAGGGAGGTGACGTGCCACAATCAGCGATACTTGCACTTGAAGATGGTTCGCTATTTGAAGGGATCGCTTTTGGTTACATAAACCAATCGATAAGTGTTGCAGTAGGTGAAGTTGTTTTTAATACTGCAATGACTGGTTATCAAGAAATTCTGACAGATCCTTCCTATGCCGGCCAATTAATTACTTTAACTTATCCTCACATTGGCAATGTTGGTATGAATACCGATGATTGCGAATCGAATACTATTCACGCCAAAGGCCTTATCATTCGACAACTATCACCCCTTGCTAGCAATTGGCGGAGTCAAACAACGCTTGATGCTTTTATGAAAGAGCAAAAAATTGTGGGCATTACTGAAATTGATACCCGTCGGTTGACTCGTTTATTAAGAACAAAAGGCGCATTAAAAGGCTGCATCTATACAGCGAAAGAAATAACCGAAGAAGATAAAGCGAACGCTGTGTTAAAAGCACGCGAATTGACTGGCTTGGCTGGTTGTGATTTAGCGAAAGATGTTTCGACAACCGCAGCCTATGAATGGCAAGAAGGTGGGTTATGGCCTTCTACACCGCAGAGTAAAGAACCAGACTATCGCATTGTTGCTTATGATTATGGCATCAAGAAAACCATATTACGCTGTTTAGCGGATTTAGGCTGTCAGGTAACCGTGGTGCCCGCCAAGACTAAAGCACAGGATGTTTTAGCACTGAATCCCCATGGCGTTTTCTTATCTAATGGTCCAGGGGATCCACAAGCGTGTGAATATGCGATTGATGCAATTAAAATCTTGCTAGAAAACAATATGCCGTTATTTGGTATTTGTTTAGGCCATCAGCTCCTGGCTTTAGCGCTGGGTGCGAAAACGCACAAGATGAAATTTGGTCATCACGGTGGTAATCACCCTGTGCGCGCAATAGTGGCTAACCAAGTGATGATTACCAGTCAAAATCATGGCTTTGCGGTTGATGAAAATGCGCTGCCTGACACTATCGAAGTAACGCATCGTTCGTTATTTGATGGCACTATTCAAGGCATCAAGCATCGCACTAAGCCAGCCTTTGGTTTTCAAGGACATCCAGAAGCAGGTCCTGGGCCTAATGACGTAAGAGGGTTGTTTGCAGAATTTATCATGATGATGAAAAACCATCATGAAAAGCGAAACCTTAAGTTAAACCCCGTATCAGAAATTGTGTAGCTATGCCAAAAAGAACAGACATTAAAAGTATTCTCGTGATAGGCGCTGGTCCAATTATTATTGGTCAAGGTTGTGAGTTTGATTATTCTGGAGCACAAGCTTGCAAAGCGCTACGTGAAGATGGCTATCGAGTCATCCTCGTCAATTCTAATCCTGCTACAATTATGACCGATCCCCAAATGGCTGATGCCATTTACATCGAGCCTATTCGTTGGGAAATCGTTGCTAAAATCATTGAAAAAGAGCGTCCTGATGCGTTGCTTCCCACTATGGGGGGGCAAACAGCGCTCAATTGTGCGCTTGATTTGGTGCGATACGATGTATTGAAAAAATGGAATGTCGAACTCATTGGCGCAAGCCGTGAAGCTATTGATAAAGCCGAAGATCGAGAACGCTTTCGTAAAGCAATGAATGAAATTGGTCTAAAAATGCCAAAATCATCGATCGCCCATTGCTTAGAAAGTGCAAAAGCAGCCCAAGCCTTAGTGGGGTTTCCGACCATTATTCGTCCTTCTTTTACGCTGGGTGGTAGTGGTGGTGGTATTGCTTACCATATGGAAGAGTTCGAAGAGATCTGTAAACGGGGTTTGAGTTTATCACCCACCAATGAGTTGCTGATTGAGCAATCGATTATTGGTTGGAAAGAATACGAAATGGAAGTGGTGCGAGATAAAAAAGATAACTGCATCATTGTTTGCTCGATTGAAAATATTGATCCCATGGGTGTGCATACGGGCGATTCGATAACCGTTGCTCCTGCTCAAACGCTCACCGATAAAGAATATCAACAAATGCGCGATGCTTCGATTGCGGTATTGCGAAAAATTGGCGTTGAAACAGGTGGTTCCAATGTGCAATTTGCGGTCAATCCAGAGAATGGTGATCTTTGTGTTATTGAAATGAATCCACGGGTTTCACGATCTTCTGCACTTGCTTCAAAAGCAACCGGTTTCCCCATTGCGAAGATTGCTGCGAAATTGGCGGTGGGTTATACGTTAGATGAACTCGCCAATGAAATGACCGGTAAATTAACCCCTGCTTCTTTTGAACCGGCCATTGATTATGTTGTGACCAAGATCCCGCGCTTTAACTTTGAAAAATTCCCACAAGCCGATAACTTATTAACCACACAAATGAAGTCGGTGGGTGAAGTGATGGCGATTGGCCGCACTTTCCAAGAATCACTGCAAAAAGCGATCCGTGGTTTAGAAGTCGGTTTTTATGGCTTTGAACCACTTTTTGATTTAAATAAACCTGATGCTAAAACCGAAATTCGTCAATTCTTGCAGCGCCCAACGTGGCAGCGGTTATGGGCTATTGGGGATGCCTTTCGAATTGGTTTTAGCTTGGCTGAAGTCCAAGAATTCACTCGCATGGATCCGTGGTTTTTAGTACAAATTGAAGAGCTTATTCAGGCAGAAAATACCTTACGTCATACTAACTTTGGTGCGGTTGATAAAAATACCCTGCGAAAGTTGAAGCGCCAAGGATTTTCCGATCACCGCTTAGCCAGTCTTTTAGGGGTAAGCGAGCAAACCTTACGCAAACGTCGTTGGGAATTAGGCGTTCGTCCTGTGTATAAACGGGTTGATAGCTGCGCAGCAGAGTTTGCGGTGACAACCGCTTATCTTTATTCCACTTACGAAGAAGAGTGTGAAGCGCTTCCCACACAAAACCGCAAAATTATGGTATTGGGTGGTGGACCAAATCGGATTGGTCAAGGTATTGAGTTTGATTATTGTTGCGTTCATGCCTCTATGGCGATGCGTGAAGAGGGTTATGAGACCATCATGGTCAATTGTAACCCTGAAACCGTTTCTACAGATTATGACACTTCTGATCGTTTATATTTTGAATCCTTAACGTTAGAAGATGTATTAGAAATTGTTCATTTAGAAAAACCTGTTGGTGTGATTGTACAGTTTGGTGGACAAACACCTCTGAAATTAGCCAATGAATTAGAAGCGTGTGGTGTTCCCATTATTGGTACATCACCAGATGCCATTGATAGAGCTGAAGATCGAGGCCGCTTCCAGCAAATGATCCATCGCTTAGGCATTTTACAACCGCCTAATGGTATGGCTTCAACGTTTGAAGAATGCCTTAAAATTGCGAGCGACATTGGTTATCCCCTGATTGTGCGTCCTTCCTATGTGCTTGGTGGTCGCGCAATGGAAATTGTGTATAACGACGATGAGCTTGGCGATTATATGCAGCGCACAGCCTACTTCACCAAAGGATCGCCCATTTTGCTTGATCGTTTCTTAGACGATGCGATTGAAGTCGATGTGGATGCGATTGGCGATGGGGAAAATGTCTTAATCGGCGGTATTATGGAGCATATCGAACAAGCCGGCGTGCATTCCGGTGATTCTGCTTGCTCGATACCTCCATTTAGCTTAAGTGAAGACATTCAAAACCAACTGCGTGAACAAATGTGCAAAATGGCACGAGAGTTGGGTGTGATTGGCCTGATTAACGCGCAATTTGCGATTAAAGACAATAAAATCTATGTATTAGAAGTCAATCCACGCGCTGCACGGACAGTGCCTTTTGTTTCAAAAGTGATTGGTCGATCGCTTGCTAAAATTGCAGCACGTTGCATGGTTGGCATTTCGTTGACCACTCAAAAAGAATTAAAAGAATATCAAGCAGACTTTTTTGCAGTGAAAAAGAGTGTCTTCCCATTTGAGAAGTTTCCAGGTGTTGATCCTATCCTCGGACCTGAAATGCGCTCAACGGGTGAGGTGATGGGTGTCGGTGATACTTTTGCACAAGCTTATGCTAAAAGTGATTTAGCCACACAATCTCCGCAGATCCAGCGTTCGGGCTCGGCTTTAATCAGTGTCAGAGATGCCGATAAAGAAGGTGCTGTTGAGATTGCTAAAAAACTCATACAGCTTGGTTTTAAAATTTTAGCAACCCAAGGTACAGCCAATGCATTAAAGGCAGCTGGATTACCTTGTGAAACGATTAGTAAGGTGAATGAAGGTCGGCCTCATATTGTGGATAGTATCAAAAATGATAAAATTGATTTTATAATCAATACCACGGATGGTCGACAGGCTATTGCGGACTCTAATGCTATCCGCCGCACAGCCGTTCAACACAAAGTATGTTACTCAACCACCTTGTCTGGTGCAAAAGCCCAGGTTTTGGCGTTAGCTTTTCAAAAAAATCATAGCATCGCGCCAATTCAGGATTTACATTTAAGAGTGAAAGAAAGATGATCAAAATTCCTATGACCGTGGTCGGTGCACAAAAATTACGTGAAGAATTAACCCGTTTAAAAACGGTTGAGCGCCCAAGAATTATCGAAGCTATCAGTGAAGCAAGAGGCCATGGTGATCTCAAAGAAAATGCGGAATATCATGCAGCTAAAGAGCAGCAATCATTCTTAGAAGGTCGCATTTCGGAAGTTGAAAGCAAATTAGCCAATGCGCAGATTATCGATGTCACTAAATTACCTAAAAATGCTCGTGTGGTTTTTGGTACTACCGTCACTTTAATTAATGTTAGCACCGATGAGAAGGTCTCTTACAAAATTGTAGGTGATGATGAAGCCGATATTAAACTAAGCATGATTTCAGTGAATTCGCCGATTGCTCGTGCCATGATCGGCAAGAATGAAGGGGATAGCGTTGTGGTACAGACCCCTAGTGGCGAAGTAGAATACGAAGTTGAAAAGGTTAATTATCTCGCTTAAGATTTTGTGCACTTGCAAACAATCTTGCGCACGACCACGTAGAAAACCGGCGTTAAAAATAAACCAAAGAAAGTCACGCCGAGCATTCCACTAAACACTGCCGTTCCTAATGACTGGCGCATCTCCGCGCCAGCGCCAACGGCCAGTGCTAAAGGTAATACCCCGAAAATAAAGGCAAATGATGTCATCAAAATAGGACGTAAGCGTAAGCGGCAGGCTTCAATCACGGCATCCATAATGGTTTTGCCTTCATTCTGCTCTTGTTGCCTTGCAAATTCGACAATCAAAATAGCATTTTTGGCAGCCAAACCTACGAGCACCACTAAACCAATTTGCGTCAGAATGTTGTTATCCATACCCCGTAAGTTAATACCCACTAAAGCACAGAGCACGCACATGGGTACAATTAAAATAATGGATAAAGGTAAGCTCCAGCTTTCATATTGAGCACTCAGGAGCAAGAAGACAAAGACCACCGATAAAATGAAAAAGATCGCAGCTGAACCACTTGAGAGTTTTTGCTGATAAGCAAGCTCAGTCCAGGAAAAGCTGGTTCCTTGTGGTAAATAATCTTTGGCTAATTTTTCCATCATATTGAGTGCTTGACCGGAACTATAGCCAGGTGCTGCAGAACCATTGATTGGCACTGAGGTATACATATTAAAACGTTGGATTAAATCAGCGCTGGTGATATCCCTCACTTGAACCAAATTACCTAAAGGCACTAAGGCACCCGATGTGCTTCGGGTTTTTAAACGCGTAATATGCTCGGGTAATAAGCGAAAAGGCATATCGGCTTGCGCTGTTACTTGGTAAGCGCGGCCAAAGATATTAAAGTCGTTGACATAAGCTGAGCCTAAATAGATTTGCAGCGTTTGAAAAATATTACTAATTGGCACATTTAGCATACGTGCTTTGATGCGATCGATATCTAAATAAATTTGCGGGGTATTGGCAGTAAAAGTCGTATAAACACCCGCAAGTTGCTTATCTTTTCGGGCTTCATCTATTACATAATTAGTCGATTCTAATAGACTACGAAAGCCATTGCCGGCGGTATCTTGCACTTGCATTTTAAAGCCACCGGAGCTGCCTAACCCTCGAACAGAAGGAGGGGAAACAACAATAATAAAGGCGTCATTAATCACACTTAATCTTTTTTGCAAAGAAGCGATTAATTCAGGTGCTTTTAAATTGTGTTTGGCGCGTTCACGATAGGAATCAAAACGCGTAAAAATGGCAGCCGCATTTGGCGCATTTGTAAACGTGGCACCGGAGAAGCCAGCAAAAGCAATGGCATGAATAATCCCAGGTGTATCCATAATAATTTGACTAGCCTGTTGTACGACTTTATCGGTTCTTCCAAGGGAAGCACCGTCCGGGAGTTGGACGACAGTAATAGCATAACCCTGATCCAGTGCAGGAATAAAACCAGTCGGAACGTGTTTGGACATAAAGAGTGTGAGTCCAATTAAGCCTGCATAAATAATGAGCACAATAGAGCAACGTCTTATAACACCGCCAACAATTTTGGCGTAGCGTTCGCTTATGGAATCAAATATGCGATTAAATTTATCAGAAAAGGTATTCGCAAGTTGATATATGAATGATTTATTTGAGTGTTCACCATTATGGGGTTTCAGTAACAAGGCGCCCAAGGCAGGACTCAATGTTAAGGAGTTAAAAGCGGATATCACTGTTGATGTGGCGATGGTTAATGCAAACTGTTTATAAAACTGACCGGAGATCCCTGGAATAAATGCCGTTGGGATAAACACGGCACTTAATACAAGAGCAATGGCAATTAAAGCGGTACCGACCTCATCCATGGTTTTATGCGCAGCATCTTTGGGACTTACCCCATTGGCAATATGTCGTTCAATATTTTCCACCACCACAATCGCATCATCAACCACAATACCAATGGCTAAGACTAAACCAAATAAGGTTAGGGTGTTAATTGAAAAACCAAAAGCGCCCATTACCGCAAAAGTCCCAATTAACGAAACAGGAATTGCCAAAATAGGAATAATCGCAGTGCGCCATGATTGTAAAAAGATCAAAACCACTAGCACCACTAACGCTGTGGCTTCGAATAGGGTATGAATAACGGCAGTCACGGATTCGGCAATAAATTCGGTTGGGTTGTAAACGATGGTGTAACTTAACCCCTTGGGAAAATCTTCTTTTAAGCGTTCCATGGCTTTTTGAATATCTTTGGCGGCATCCAACGCATTTGTTCCAGGGCGTTGAAAGATAGCAATTGCCACTGCCTGTTTTTTATCCATATAGCTATTGGTGGCATATTCTTTAGCACCCAGTTCGATCCTTGCCACATCTTGTAACCTGGCAATGCGACCTTCTTCATTAGATTTGATAATAATATTTTTAAATTGATTGATATTGTCAAAACGGCCCTGCGTGCTGACCACATATTGAAATGCATTCGATCCATCAGTAGGTGGGTTACCTAAGGATCCTCCTGAGACTTGTACGTTTTGTTCGCGTAAGGAATCGACGACTTCATTTGCGGTGAGGGCATAAGAAGCTAATCTATCGGGATCAAGCCATACCCGCAAGCTGTATTCTCTGGCACCAAATATAGTGATATCTCCCACGCCATCTAAGCGCGCGAGCACATCTTTGATGCGTAAAATGGCATAGTTACTAATATAGAGCTGATCATAAGTATTATCGGGGGAGAGTAAATGTACGACCATCATGAGATCAGGTGAGCTTTTACGCGTTGTCACACCGAGCCTTCTGACTTCTTCGGGTAATTTTGCATTGGCGATAGATACCCGATTTTGAACTAAAACTTGAGCATCATTTAAATCGGTGCCTAATTTAAAGGTTAATGTGAGCGCCATGTTGCCATCACTGGTTGATTGTGATGACATATATAGCATATCTTCTACACCATTAATTTCTTGTTCTAATGGGGTCGCAACCGTCGCAGCAATGGTTTCAGCATTCGCACCAGGGTAAGATGCTCGCACGACAATCGTGGGAGGTACAATTTCAGGATATTGTGCAACAGGTAAAGCATAAAAAGATAATGCACCGACTATCACGATGATTATCGATACGACGGTAGCAAAAATCGGTCGATCAACGAAGAAGTGTGCAAATTTCATTTTTGTACATTCACTTTGGCACCATCGCGGGCGCGTTGTAAGCCTTTAACTATTACCCATTCATCACCTTTTAATCCTTCGCGTATCACGCGTAAACCATCGACAATGGGACCCAGTGTAATAGTACGTGTGCCGACAGTGCCTGTCTCATCTACAACAAAGACATATTTACGTGATTGATCCGTCATGATGGCTTCATCAAAGAGCAAGATCCCTTGATAAGGTTCTTGACCAAGAATGCGGATCCGGCCAAATAAACCAGGTAGTAACACAAAATCGGGATTCTCAAGCAGACCTCTTGCACGCAGCGTACCGGTGCTTTCATCGATTCGGTTATCCACAAAATCCATATAACCTTTACGGTTAAACGCTGTATCATCCATGAGTGCAACAAAGATGGGTTTACGATCGGTTAATTCTCCTGGTTTTAAATAGCCCTTGGCGAGTTTCACATATTTGAGATAGTTTTGTTCATCAACATCGAAATAAAAATAGATAGGATCAAGGCTCACAATCGTAGCAAGCAGCGTCGCGCCTTCATTGCCACCGGTGATTAAATTGCCTTCACTGACTTTTTTGTTACTGATTTTTCCGGTGATAGGTGCTTTGACTTGCGTAAATTCTAAATCCAGCCGGGCGCGCTCTGCTGCAGCTTTAGCTGCTTGCACGTCAGCGATGGTCTGTTCTTGTTGCTGTCTTTTTTCATCGAAGTTACCTTGCGAGACGCTGCCTGATTTCACCAAATTGGCACTGCGTTTAAATTCATTTGCGGCATAATCGGCTTTGGTTTGTGCGGCAACAATGGCGGCTTGTGCTTCATTGAGCGCGGCTTGATAGGGTCTTGGATCGATAACAAACAATAATTGATCTTTTTTAACAATTTCCCCGTCAGTAAAGTGCACTGATTCTAAGTAGCCACCCACGCGTGGGCGCACGTCGATTTTTTCATTGGCTTCAAAGCGTCCGGTATATTCATCCCATTCGGTGACTTCCTTTTTAATGGGTTGCGCAACCGTGACGGTGGGAATGTTCGCATCTGGGTTATTTTGGGGTGTCCTTTTGGCGTAAATAGTAAAGCCAATGGCTCCGATGAGGGCAATCCCGAGAGTAAGTGCAATGGCGCGTGTGCTGTGAGCCGACATTGTCGCCTGATCCCAAAATATTGGTAAGTTAACATGACTAAATTATAGTCTGTTATATGCAGGTAACAAAGTTAGATAGCTTTAGTCTGAATTTTTGCGGTAAATGACCAAAATATGACCAATTTGTTGAACCAGAGCGCTCTCATGTTGACTGATAATGTCATCAATCATGGCTTTACGGTCTTCACGGGTCTCGGCATTCACGCGGATTTTAACCAGTTCATGGGCAAGCAAGGCTGCCTCAATCTCGTTGTGTACGTTCTCGGTTAGGCCTTTGCCGCCAATAATAACGGTAGGGCGCAATGAATGTGCCTTGGTGGCGAGTGTTTTTAGAAAGGGACGCGTTAACATTTGTATGGTTTTACTTTAGAATGCAGAACAACTTACGCATTCTAACCGAGTAGATGGTCTTTGTAAAATGGCGTCACGTACTAAACACGGCAAATCCTGGATAGAAAGGCATGTGAATGATCCTTATGTCAAAAAGGCTCAGCAACTAGGCTACCGCTCACGGGCGACCTTCAAAATTTTAGAACTCCAAGAACAAGATAAATTGTTTAAACCGGGTATGACGATTGTTGATTTGGGCGCCGCCCCCGGTGGATGGTCGCAGATCCTGACTAAAATTGTTGGCAGTAAAGGAAAAGTGATTGCGCTGGATATCCTGGAGATGGAGCCTATTCACGGCGTGACCTTCTTACAAGGTGACTTTACTGAACAGGCGACACTGGACGCTTTAGAGGTTCTCGTAGAAGGACAGCCATTGGATTGGGTCGTTTCAGACATGTCACCCAATATCAGTGGGATCATTGATGTCGACCAGCCACGGGGTATGGAGCTTGTTGAGCTGGCCTTTGATTTTGCGAAAAGTCATTTGAAACCCCAAGGGGGCTTTCTCTTTAAAATGTTCCAAGGAGATGGCTTCGATCTGTTTATCAAAAATATCCGCAAACATTTTAAGCAAGTTAACATTCGTAAACCAGATGCTTCCCGATCCGCTTCACGAGAGCTATATGTCTTGGCACGAGGCTACTATAATATATAGTATGTAACAGTTTCCGTATCATAAAATTTTGTTGTATATTTAACTTAATTGGATTCAGACTGTTCTGTGCATTAAAATCAAAATAAGGCGTTGGCAAATTCGTGCTAGGTCACGCATTTCACCGATAACGAAAGGGGTTGCTGCTTGAATGACATGGTAAAAAACTTAGTATTATGGCTAATCATTGCCGTCATCTTGATGTCAGTATTTAGCAACTTTGGCCCACGACACGCACAGGTAACCAAAATCCCATACTCTCAATTTGTTGAACAAGTCAAACAAAGTGAAGTGAAATCGGTGACGGTTGATGGTCGTACCCTTCGTGGCGTTACGCGTAACGATGATAACTTCGTTACTTATATGCCGCTTAACGACGATTACATTTTGCCAGAGCTGATCAAACACAAAGTAGTTGTTAATGGTAAAGCACCAGAACAACAAAGTTTATTAATGAGCATCTTCATTAGCTGGTTCCCGATTATTTTATTTATCGGGGTCTGGATGTATTTCATGCGTCAAATGCAAGGCGGCGGTGGTCGTGGGGCAATGACGTTTGGTAAGAGCCGTGCAAGACTCCTAGGCGAAGATCAAGTGAAAGTCACATTCGCTGATGTGGCGGGTGTTGATGAAGCGAAAGAAGAAGTTAAAGAATTAGTTGAGTTCTTAAAAGATCCCGAAAAATTTCAACGCTTAGGTGGTCGTATTCCACGCGGCGTATTAATGGTCGGACAACCAGGTACGGGTAAAACCTTATTAGCGAAAGCGATTGCGGGTGAAGCGAAAGCACCGTTCTTTACAATCTCCGGCTCCGACTTCGTAGAAATGTTTGTCGGCGTGGGCGCGTCTCGTGTTCGCGATATGTTTGAACAAGCGAAAAAACATGCACCTTGCATTATCTTCATCGACGAAATTGACGCAGTAGGCCGTCATCGAGGGGCTGGTTTAGGCGGTGGTCATGATGAACGCGAACAAACACTGAACCAATTATTAGTTGAAATGGATGGCTTTGAAGGTAATGAAGGCGTGATCGTCATTGCTGCGACTAACCGTCCTGACGTACTGGATAAAGCATTATTGCGTCCAGGTCGTTTTGATCGCCAAGTTGTGGTGGGCTTACCGGATGTACGTGCTCGTGAACAGATCCTCAAAGTGCATTTACGCAAAGTACCTATGGCTGATAACGTTGAGCCACGCGTGATTGCAAGAGGCACCCCCGGTTTCTCTGGTGCCGATTTAGCGAATTTAGTGAATGAAGCAGCACTGTCTGCCGCTCGCTTTAATAAACGTTTTGTTGATATGGAAGAAATGGAACGTGCTAAAGACAAAATCATTATGGGCGTTGAACGCCATAGCATGGTGATGAATGCACAAGAACGTAAATTAACAGCTTATCATGAAGCTGGACATGCGATTGTTGGCTTAACCGTGCCAGAGCATGATCCTGTTTATAAAGTAACCATTATTCCACGGGCTGCTGCTTTAGGTGTGACGATGTTCTTGCCAGAAGAAGATCGCTATAGCTACTCCAAGAAACGATTGGAAGGTCAAATTACCAGTTTGTTCGGTGGACGTATTGCTGAAGAGCTTATTTTTGGTGCAGATAGTGTGACCACCGGCGCTTCAAACGATATTAAACGGGCAACTGAAATTGCGCGTAACATGGTTACCAAGTGGGGCTTATCAGAACGCTTAGGACCCTTAACTTATAGCGAAGATGAAGGTGAAATTTTCTTAGGCCATAGTGTGGGTGCGCGTAAAGAAGTGGCAAGTACCACTGCCAGTGTGATCGACGAAGAAATTCGTACCATCATCGATCGCAACTACGAGAAAGCCAAACAGATATTGGTTGAGAAAGAAGGCATTTTGCATAAAATGGCTGAAGCACTGCTTAAATATGAAACAATTGATACCAATCAATTAGAAGATTTGATGGCAGGGCGTGTGCCTCGTGAGCCTAAAGATTGGACGAATGTTAGTGGATCTTCTGAACCACCAACTGGCACACCCGTTGAAAGCGATACGACAGTATCACCTAAAGAGTCTTCTACCACGGAAAAGCGCAATCTAGATGAAGGTGATACGGCTAAGTCGCATTAGACTTTCCCGTTTACTGTTAAGGAGTTGTTAGATTGTTCTTTAATCCGCAAATCATGGGCATCCTGAATGTGACCCCCGATTCATTTTATGATGGGGGTCTTTATCATTTACATGACACCGCTTTCCAGCATGCTTTGCAGCTTATTCAAGAAGGCGCCGATATTATCGATATTGGTGGCGAATCGACTCGCCCAGGCGCGGCTGCTGTCAGCATTCAAGAAGAATGCGATCGCGTGTTGCCCTTGGTAGAACAATTGGTAAAAGAAACCGCTACGCCCATTTCAGTTGATACCCGTCATGCCATCGTGATGAAAGAGGCCATTCGATTAGGGGCTTCCATGATTAACGATGTTAAGGCGCTTACCGAAGAAAATGCTTTAGCCGTGGTGAGTGAACACCCTGTCAAAGTGTGCTTAATGCACATGCAAGGTGAGCCGTTAACCATGCAACAAAAGCCGCATTATGAAAATATCTTAGATGAGATCTTCGATTTTTTTGAGATGCGGATCGCTGCCTGCGAACAAGCCGGACTATCGCGCCAACAGATCTTGCTCGATCCAGGTTTTGGTTTTGGTAAAACTTTAGAACATAATTTAACGTTATTGGGTAACTTAGCCTTTTTTAAAAAATTAGGTTGCCCATTGTTGGTTGGACTTTCTCGCAAAAGCATGTTTGGGGCCATTGTAAATAAGCCCCCAGAACAACGCTTGCCTGCAAGTTTAAGCGCTGCGCTTATCGCAATCTTACAAGGCGCTGCTATCGTGCGAACGCATGATGTTGCAGCGACCTTCGACGCGCTTGCTGTCATGAAAGTAGTCCAACCTTACTGCAAGGAGAATTTGAGTGTCCGATCAGCGTAAATATTTTGGTACAGATGGCATTCGTGGCCGTACTGGCGTTCCCCCCATCACAGCAGAGTTTGCTTTAAAATTAGGTTGGGCTGTGGGACAAGTGTTAGCGCAAGATGGTAAAGGTACCGTTTTAATTGGTAAAGATACGCGCATTTCAGGCTATATGTTAGCCGCTGCTTTAGAAGCAGGTTTAATCGCGTCAGGTCTTGATGTTTATTTACTGGGCCCCATGCCAACACCTGGTATAGCGTATCTTACCCGTTCATTGGGGGCGCAAGTGGGTGTTGTCGTTAGCGCTTCTCATAACCCTTATTATGATAATGGCATTAAGTTTTTTAGCAGCGACGGTAAAAAATTACCCGATGCGATCGAGAGTAAAATCGAAAGCTTTTTAGCACAAGAGATGACAACAGTTGATCCGCGTCAAATTGGTCGTGCTAAAATTCGCAGTGATGCTGCAGCTCGTTATATCGAATTTTGTAAGAGTACTTTTTTACAAAAATACGATTTACGGGGCATTAAATTAGTGCTCGATTGCGCCAATGGCGCAACCTATCATATTGCTCCCTATATTTTTACCGAATTGGGCGCAGAAGTGATTACTATTAATAATGAACCTGATGGTTTTAATATTAATGAAAATTGTGGCTCAACCGTACCAGCAGGTTTGCAAAAAGCGGTTTTAGAACATAAAGCAGAGTTGGGCATTGCCTTTGATGGTGATGGTGATCGCGTTGTTTTTGTCGATCACAAAGGTGAAATAGTAGATGGCGATGAATTGTTGTTTATTATTGCCCGGGCTTATGCAGCACGCGGCGAATTGAACGGTGGTGTCGTTGGCACACAAATGAGTAACCTCGGTTTAGAGCATGCGCTTAACGATCTCAAAATCCCATTTGTTCGTACCAAAGTAGGCGATAGATATGTGATGGATGCGCTCATGCAGCATGGTTGGTGCTTAGGGGGCGAGAGTTCAGGCCATATCATTTGCTTAAACAAAACCTCCACCGGCGATGGCATTGTTTCTGCTCTACAAGTATTAGGACATATCTGCCAAAGTCATCAATCTTTGCATGAATTGAAAAAAGGTATGGTTAAATGCGCACAAATACTACTCAATGTCCCTGTGAAAGGTGGGCAACAAGTGGTGAATGATCAACGCGTACAAGATGTCTGTGCGAAAGCACAAACAGCATTGGCTAATCATGGGCGAATTTTATTGCGACCTTCAGGTACCGAACCCTTAGTGAGAGTGATGGTTGAAGGCGAAGACAGTAGTCGCATTGAGCAAGTGGCAAAAGAAATTGCAGAAGTGGTTTCAGAGGTAGCGAAACTCACTTAGGTAGGGTTGCTCTTTAGTTTCTGCGCATTTGTACCTTAGGCGCATCCTCTGGCATAACGCCTTTTCGCATGCCATCGAGCACCTGCTTTAACTCAGGTTTCATATTTTCTTTGGCAGCATTTTCGATGCGCTTAAAGACGGTTTCTAATTTTCCTAAATTATCTGGCGTGATCCCAGGATTAAGACTTAAACAACCTTTAATTTCTTCTACCATGAATTTGGGCACATCGCCTTTTTCCATCATTTTGGTCAAATGTTCATCCCATTTTTCAACAAATTCTGTTTTAGGTGCATTGACTTTGTCTGATACAGGGGTCACAGCAAGGAGGATTGTTCCCTCTTTCATTTGATTAAACATTTGAATGACCTCAGGAGGAAACCCATAACGTGAAGCATTTGTTGCACGAGCAATCACATTTTCTAATACTTTCAATTCAGGAGAGTCCTTATTAAACTCCAGTTTAATTCTACCTTCTAGAAAATTTTTGACATCTTTTAACGCTTGAATAATGACCGTATTTTGTTCAGTATTGTATCCTTTATCGATCGCTTTAATTTGTTCATCAATACGTTTTAACCAACCAACAGCAAAGTCACTATTTGTTTTCTCAGGTTTATCGGATTGCAATTGAAAAACATTAACCACCGATGGTGTCTTTTCCATTCGAACACTGACATCATCTTCGTGCTGAACAACTAAGCCTTCTAACGTTTCCAGTTTTTGTGTTATTGTGTGAGGAATAGTTGGGTTATTTAATTCATGTTCTTTTGTTCGTAAAGTTTCAACCAATTCATCTTGACCTAAAAACCGAGCAAGTTGCGTAGCTGTGCGAGGGGTAGGCTTCATTAAATTTTTGAAAAAATCACCGGGTTTGCCGCTAAAGGCATCTTTAATCGCCCCAAAAAATCCACGTTTATACTGAGTAGTCTTTAATCTAGGATCGCTTCCGGCTTTTAGTAATACATCGACCAGTTCTTTATTGCCATTTCTGATGGCATCATGTAAGGGAATATCACCTCTTACATTGGTATTATTAAGTGATTTTTTAACGTTATTCATCAATATATCAAACATCTCATTGACTGCTTTAACGTCATTGTCTGTAATGATTTCACCGCGTAATAATTTATGATCTAATTCAGTTTTGAAATTTTCGATAGAACCAGCGATGCGCTCAAACATGGTTTTGAACTCACTGTCTTTAGGATAGCTTGAGGCAATCTTATTAACTATTTTATAGAGTTCAGTTGATCTTTCTTTAACTGGCGTCATGGTAAGTTCGTGCTGTTGTTTAACGCCGATATAATCTCTATTTCCCTTTTCATAAATGGCAAAAGCTTTATCAACAGTATCATCGAGGAGTTGAGGAGGTTGATATTGAGGATTTCCTTCATAGCTTTTATCAAGTCCTTTAACAAGATCATCCATAATGCCTTGCTCACGTAATTTTCGAAAACCAGCAGCTAATTTGCCTTTTCGCTCAGGTGAGAACCCATCCTTTTCTTGTAATTCAAAAACCAGCGATTCCACAAAGGGAAACGAGACGTGTCCGAGAAATTGTTTTTTTGCTTCTTCCATTCGTTGTCCTAGAAGATCTCGATATTGTAATTGATCCATGTTTTTGTCTTTATTATTTTCATGAAACTCTTTTTTTACATTATCAAGATAGTCTTTGTAAAAGGGTTGGAGCATTTGAACAATTTCAGGTTTTGGATTAGGATCTGAAAAATAACTCTTTAGTTGTGTTTTGGCTTGTTCATCAGGAGGTGTCATTGTTGCTCTTTCGACTAATTCGAAAAATGCTTTTTTATTATTGGGATCAACTGGGAATTGTAGTTTGTTTAAAACCTCTTTAACAATCCATTTCGCAAACATATCAGGATTGCGATAAACTAAATTAACATTATTGGTTTGTTTAAATCGTTCAGCCACCAATTTGCCTGCAAAAGCAATTTGCTGCTCTAATGGGATTTGTTCTAGTGTCATGCCTTTAGCGATGAAGGCGCCAAGCCCATTGTAATCTTTTTGATCTTGGTGTTCTGCCATTTCTTCTAAAGCCTTTTGAGGCGGAACTTTAGGCATTAATTCACGTGTTAAGGGATTATCTCGTAAGGCTCTTTGGCGTTTCATAACATCTTCTGGTTTACTGCCTTCTAGATATTTCTTTTGACCATTAATCGGATCAATAACATGGTCAATCGTCACGCCACAATAGGGATTAACACCAACATCTGTTTTGGCAATATTACCATTGCGAATACCATTCTCTTGAAGCTTTTGATTTAAGTCTTGGCAAAAAGCTTGCAATTGTTCCTTGGGGAAATCCTTTTTAAAATAAACAGTAAACAAGGCATCATATAAAATGCGCTCGGCGCTTATGATGGCGCCGAGTTCGTTACTAGCAACTTGCTTTAGTGTGTCTTCAACTTTAGCTTGCTGATCTTCTGGGAGCCCGGATTTGACTCTCTCAATAATTGCATCGATATTCGGGTATTCGTTCTTTAATTCTGTAATCAGGTCTTGGACATTGATATTTGAGCCTTCCAAAACCTTGCTAAGTTTATCATTCATGTTCTTTGAATTTTCTTGGATCCTTTCATTAATGTAGTCAATGTCTCCGATTTTGTATTCGTGAATGAGATCTGTATATTGTCCTGATTTAACCATTTCATGAATAATTTGCATGGCTTCACTTGCTTGTGTAGGATCAATACTGATATGCATTTTAATATCATTTTTTTCATCACCTTGCTCGTTGGGATGCATAACATAAAAATCTTTAATATGCTCTGCAGTAAATTCACCGAATTTTTGATCTTGGAATTTTGTGCCATCGCCCCATTGCTTATGAGTCTTCAATGTTTCTAATACCGTGAGATCTTTCATCTTATCTTGTGTGAATTGCTGCGAACGGATCTCGTTGATGATAGTTAGCGCTTGTTGTGTTTTTTCTCTGACTTCCGGAATATGACTATAGGCATATCGATTGGTGCTAAGCTTTTCTTGAATGCTTTTTAATTCAGGCGCAGTTAAGACTTGATTATTGCGCAAGGCTTCAAGGTTTTCGTCAATAAATTGTAATTTTGTTTGCGTTTGTTCATCTGTATCAAGGATATTTTGTGAGATCTTGATTGCTCTTTTCTGCATAGTAGGATTAGGGCTTTGCATTAATTGCAGCACTCTTTCTTGGAGCTCGGCAATTTTCAGTTGTAGCTGGCTTCGGTTCTCAACATTAACCACTTTTTTTCTTAGCTCTTCTCCAAGTTTTCTCTTTAGTGTGGCAAGATCTTCGACAGCATTCTTGAGGAATTCATTATCACTTTGATTCTTTTTAACATTTTCCTCAGATCTTCGCGCTTCATTTTTTTTAGCGACGCTGTCTTTGGGTAAACTGTCAACTAATTTGGTAAACAGACGTTCTTGCTGGGGTGTGAGAGGCTTGGTAGTGTTATCACTGCGATATTTGATAGTATCTTTAATTTTTTTCTTTTCTTCATAGGAAACGTTTCGTAAATAATATTCAAAATCGATATTGAAAAATTCACGCGTTTGAATAGCATAGATCAGTGCACCTACCAGCTCCAAAGGCTCATCATTTTGATGTTCTTTTCGGTTGATTACAAGATCATTAATGTAATCTTCTAATGCTTCTGGATCATTGAGTTTTGACATAAATCACCCCGCATGACGCACTTTTAGGTCGACTTATTTGTGACAATACACAGTAATTATTACCAATTAGACTATATAGATGGAAATTAATTCCCTTTTTTTAATTGTACTTGCACATTTTACATTTATTATTAAATTTAGTATCTAAAATATTTTTAATGTATTTATATTATAAATAAGCTCAGTTTAAAAAGTAATGAAGGGGAGATACCCATGTTAAGTGGTAATCAAGCAGCTAAAGATGAACTGATGATAATAGAGCGAAACTATCGACATTTATTAAATAAGATGCAATATCAGATTATAGCTGTAATGGAATCGAGCTATGAAAATAGAGTGCTTAAAAAGGGTCAGGCAAGTAAAGAAGAAGCTAAAAAACTAATAGCAAAATTAATTGAGCTTCGTGCGATCCAGTCTTCAATGACTAATACTATTTCACAAGGAAATTTTAATGAAGTTGGTCAAGTAATGCATCAGCAACAATTTAGAAATGCTTATTTAGAATACATAGAGTTGTATGAAAAGATTTATCCAAGAATACCTATTGATGTTAAACAAGCTATGGATAAAAAACTTAAGAGTGTTTATGTTGATGATATTATGATAGCACCACTACAGCAGATTATGAGATACCCTTTAATGCTTGAAGCCATAGTTAAGGATACTGTTGGTGACGAACAACCTCTTTTAGTGCAATCCTTAGAAAAAGCTAAAGCAATGACGACTTGGTTAAATGAATCGCAAAGGCCTGGTCGTGATAGCAAGATGTTAGCAGAAGCGAAATTCCTCTCAAAGGATTATGCCGGCATCGCGCAGAAAGCCGTCCAAGCACTTCAAACAGAAGGGTTACCCACACGACCAGCACCACAACATGATCCAGTTTCACAGCGAGAGCTAAGAGGTGCTTTCGATAGTAAGATTTCTGGTAAACAAAAGTTAGCAGACCCTTTGCGGTTTATGCAATTTATAAAACTCCAAGTCGGCGACGCTTTAATCGATGAGATTATCCAAAAATATCAACTGGATCACCTTAAGGGACAAAATCCGCAGATGACGATGAGTGATGTGCGAGCTTTATTGGTTGGCGTGACAACCAATATCAAAGCAGAACATTTGAATAACCCATTGACAAGCCCTCGTCTAAACGCATTTCTAGAAGAGAATAGCAAAGAGATTACTGAAATGGCTAAAGCGCAGCGAAAATCACTTGCTGCTAGTATGGATAAGGTTGTACTGAAAAAGAAAAATCCGGTTGTCGGTTTCTTTTTACGCGTTGGTAAAGCGATTTCGGATCGAGCTGTTAAGGCAAACGATTTAAAAGATGCTTTTGCAGGGGTGAGAATTCATAAAGCATTTGAAGAAGATATTAAAACGGTTGCGACTTTTGAATATGCGAACACGTATAAAGCAGGGTATAAGGAACCTCGAGATAGTGGAGGAAATGTTAAGAAAGGTATTTCTGGAGCAGAAATGAAAGAAGCTATTCCAGATAAACCAACACGTAAAAGCCTTGCGTCAGGACTCTATTTGGCCAGTGATTTGGCTTATCGCAATTTAAATAATAACGCTATCATACCTGTATTAGATGACGATGGTAAGGAGCGTTTATACCAGGTGCAAAATATTATTAAAGATAAGGGGCTGGTTTGTACGGCATTAATTCCCTATACCGCTCCTGGAGACAATACAGAGCCAAATCGTACATTGGACGTTAAAATCATGTTTCGCGGCACACATAGTGTTGCATCTGCTGTTATCGATCTTGAATCAACAGGTGCTGGTAGTAAAACAATGCGAGATAATCGTATTAAACTGCTTGATGAAGTGAATGCCATTGTGGCAAAAGTACAGCAGCAGAATCCAGGTCGTTCCGTTTCGCTTTCGACGCAAGGTCATAGCTTAGGAGGTGCCTTTGCAGAGAGATTGACCTCAGAAGTACATCAAGCAATCTATTTTCAAACAACGAATGGTGGCGAACCTACGCCGGATCAGCAGTCGAATATCCGTTCTCGAATCAAACGCAATAATCAGGATATGGCAGGTAAAGATTATACAGCATTGATGAATTTAAGTGGGATTAAAACAACGGCGGCGAATTCAGCAAGGCTCAGTAAACATGAAGCACAAATAGGTGATGCGTTTATCAACATGACAACCATACCTCAAGAAATTCAACATTATAAGTCATCGGGTGACTGG
The DNA here is from genome assembly GCA_964594635.1 of Uncultured Candidatus Berkiella sp. Lineage (GTDB taxonomy): Bacteria > Pseudomonadota > Gammaproteobacteria > Berkiellales > Berkiellaceae > Berkiella. Next base: position 99,271 of record CAZQMV010000003.1, on the reverse strand, counting down.
GTTTCTCAGGCAGGTTATCGAAGCCTAGGTGTTGAAGTAACCCCAGAAAGAGCACAGGTTTCATTACTCAGAAAGAACGCAGGTTATGGTGGCGTTAAATCAATGCATCCGATCCTTGGACACTGCGATCACCCGTTTATGCAATATCACGATAAAAAAGAAAGAGATATTCATTTTGATTATCATTCTAATAGTAATTTCGCAGATAGGGTCTTATTAGTTGAAGGCTTAGGATCTTCGAAAGGTTTTAACAAACAATTGCAACATACCATGGCCAAAGTGCCTATGGTGCTTGCTGAACCTATTACTTGGGCTAAGAAGATGGTAGCTAAGAAAATGGGTAATGCTCCCCAGTCAATAAAGGGATTTGAAGTAAAAACGGTTAGAGAAAAGGCAGAGAACCCCTCTAAGAAGAAACCCTAATAAATTCTTCTTATTTCTCTAACAATGCTTGTTTAATTAGGGTGGTAAAATCTTCCTCAATAAACAGCTGAATGAGCGCTTGCTTATTTGTCGCATGACATTTTTTGCGAATGTTGACCATGCGATATTTAATGGTATGTACGGTAACCGACAAGTGTTTAGCGATATCAGCATATTGTAAAGCTTGACAAACTAACGCGATGGTTTTTGCTTCATCAACAGATAAAAAGACGTGCTCGTATTTACCTTTAAGATAAATTTTATCAACTGCGATTTTTTTCAATAGTTCTTGCTTTTTCTGCGAGGCAATTTCTAAATAATGAGGATTGGAATAATTGCTGGAGTCGGAAATGGGTACGTAAAAAGCGTCTTGTTCTGCTTTTTGGATCAGATCTTGTGCTCTATCATAAAAGTAGTGGCAAAAGTGTTGCAAAATATCCATGTTAAAGAGTAATTGCTGAGCAACATGATCTTGCCCTTCTTTAATGCCAAAGCAATAGACTTCAATATAATCATCATAAATCCAGGTTAAATAGAATAAATGAGAAACTTGGTATTTATTTTGCGCAAGAATGCCCATTTTGCAAGAATCATGGTGAGAGGCGCAGCCTTCCCAAATACTGGCAACAAACGATTTATTTTGCAGCACCTTCGGGTAGCTTACTAGTTCATATTCATAATGTTTAGAAGCAAAGTAATCGTTTACCCAATTCGCATTAGAGGATAAAAGCAGACGCTTACCCTTTTGCGCACCCTGGTAATAAGATTTGATAAAGTAGAACAGGTTAAGATCAAAATATTGGAACAGAGGTTCACAAATGGCTCGTACTTTGTCTGCTAATAGCATTGAGCTATGCGTATGGAGATCAGTCGGTAACTTTTGCATGAAAGGGCTTCTTAAATAGGGTTAATAATACTCTAGCAAATGTTGCACGTATTGTAGACGAATACACTGTTTGAAAAAACTGCTATGTGTGCTATCACGCTTTGGGTTAAAGCCCTGAAAAACCCCATTTGCTCTTTTAAACGCTAAAGGTTTACGATACAATGGTAGCTAGCAAACTTTATGGTGGAGGGGGGTATAATGCCAAAATTGAATGGCGATACCATTGGTAGAGCTCTTAGAAGATTCTATGACCGCATAAAACCCGCTAAAAAAACTGCCGATGAAATATCGGTCAACACCGTTTCTGAACCTATTCTAGGGCAAACAGAGCCTCCTCATAATGTTTCTAGTCAGCATTTAAATAAAAATGGCCAATTATTAACTCAAAAACAACAGAACAAGGTTAAAGAATATTTTAAAAAACATCCCAATGAAAATTACTATCACAGTAAAAGCCTTCCATTTCCAGTGGTCAAAACGAAAGATAATCAATTACTGGTATTGTATGTAAAACCTGAAGATTTATTCTCACTCAATACAGATCAACTAAAAGAAAAAATTAAAGGTGAAAAGCAATCTTCTCCTGAAGGGATCTATCCTTTGGGCGTTGGTAAATTTGGTGTCGTTGTTGCAGCACAAGCGATGGATGGTTCGTGGGGAGCAACCAAATTTGAAACGACACCCAATAGTGCGAAAGATGAGCTTCAAATTAAACTTGATTCCTCCGAAATGGAACACAAAGCATTAAAGTCTCAACCCAATCTCTTTAAAGGAGCTGCTACTTTGCAAGCCGTGGTAGGTGATCAAGAGTGCACAGTAGTAATGACTGCGATGGCTATTGGTCCAGGAAAAGATCTTAATGAAGCCATTGTGGATGAAACGGGAAAAAATATACTGACGACCGCTCAAAAATTGGATATTGGGGTCAAAGTAGCAGCTGGCGCAGATCACATGATAAAAAGTAATCTTGTTCATCGAGATTTTAAATCAAATAACGTTATGGCTGATCCTAAGACGGGTAAGGTGATGTTAATTGATTTTGGCGGAGCAGGTGAATTAAACGCACAAGGAGAGTTTGTTCAAAAATTCTCAATTGGAACCGAGGGTTATGAAGCACCAGAATTATTACGAGGCGCTTTTTTGATTGAACCGAATGTTCAATCTGAAACAACCATGGCATTTGCGTTGGGGATGACATTGGCAGAATTATTTACCAAAAATAATTTAACCTATATTCCAGATGATAATTGGAAGCAACATTATCAAGATTTTCCACTTGATAAAATGCTTTATCAAAATATGTTAGCTTGTTTTTCGGATGTTTTAGGAAACAGCTCTGCACTTCTTGCGACTCAAACCATTATTGAAAAAGAAATGAGTAAGGTGGTACATGATTTAATTCATCAAGATCCTAACCAACGAATTAACATGGAATCAGCACAGGGTAAATTGCAAGTGATTAATGATTATCAGGCGTTACTTAATCATCATCAGATCCCTTTAGTCAAAGGAGCTGCAGAAAGTAGCATTCAAGAGCATATGAATGCCATTAAGGCACAAAATCCCTCTAATACCGCACTGGTTGGCAGCATAGAAAAGTTACAAGCTCAAATGGTGCAAATTGAAAGTAAGGACATGAACTTTAAAGTTGAACTTCTTAAAAAAAGGCTCAGCAATTATATTGAAAAATTGGGCGAGCCGAAAGATCAATTAGCAGTTCAATACAAGCAAAACATGCAATTGCACCTTGCTAAATTGCAAAGTATTGATCCAAAGGCAAATGATGCTAAGTACAAACTAGAAACCGCCAGAAGCCAAATATATTCAGAACAATCTTTGTTTGATCTCAAGAAAGCGCAAGAGACAATCAATAAATATGCCTCTGATATAAATCAAATGCTTGGTGATACACCTGTAAAGAATAAAGAGAAGCACTCTGCTGCAAGTGCTGCTTTTCAAGAAAGTAATGATAAAATTGCCAAGCTACTTGCGACGAATTCCAGTTCTCCGGCAACAATTGCAGCATTGTATGCTGAGGTTCGGAAATTAAATGACTCGTTAATAAAAATACGCGTGAATTCGACAGATGAGATTTTTAAAAAAACCAATACGATGGGTAACGATTTGGTTAAATTGGATCGAAAAGTGACGTATGATGAAAATCTTTATAAAGAAATGGTCGTCAATAAGAAGTTACCTGCTAGACCGCTGCCAACACCGCCGACACAAGCAACGGCACCTCAACCTAGTCGCAACACTCTACCTTCACGACCCAAACCGCCATCGGTACCTCCGCCGTTACAAGTTGTTGATCCATCATTAGCAACTAAGCCTGCTCCGACAATGTTGCATCGGTTTGGTAATAAAGCTCCAAAGCGATTCTCATCGTCGAAGATCGCGATCGAAGATGCAAGACAAATTGTTTTTAATGCACGGGGTGAATTAAATGGCATTAGAGCGCATTTGAGCACAACGAAAGGATTACCCATTGCACAGCTTCTTAAACAACTCACCAGTATTGTTGATAATCCTCAACATAATGGAGATGAAGTGATTAGGCATACGCAAGCTGTTTTGGATGATTACAAAAGCCAACATCCAAAAAGAAGTAAGGACCATCCTATTTCAAAGTGTATTGCAAAAATTGAAGAGCGCATTGCAAGTGTTAAACCCCCTGATAGTCAACTCCAAGTCCAAATCAAAGCAAAAAAATAAATAAGCCATCTAATAAAGCTATTTATCTAAGTTTATAGCGACATTACTTGCGAACGCTTTGTTAACTCAGTAATATTCAACCCGCTTTAGGATTAACCAGCTATTGATAAGTCAACATGCAAGCAAATCGCAAACGCTATGTTATCGGCAATTGGAAGATGAATGGTTCCCAGCAACATGTTGCGGCTTTTTTTCATTCTTTGACGACGAGGCAAGATCTGCCAACGACTGAAATGGTCATTTGCCCACCTGCGGTTTATTTAGCGCAAGCCTCACAAGCGATTACAGCTAATCCTAAAATTAAGTTGGGTGCCCAAGATGTGAGTGCTTATCCCAGTGGTGCCTATACCGGACAAATTGCTGCTGCCATGCTGCTAGAGCAAGGCTGCCAATATGCGATTGTCGGACATTCCGAGCGTCGCGACTTCAATAAAGAAACAGATACCGATATTGCTGATAAGTTCTTTGCGGCTAAAACAGCGGGTCTTATTCCTGTTTTATGCGTCGGTGAAACCCATGCACAAAGGCTTGCGGAACAAACCAATGCCGTTGTTGTTAGTCAGTTACAAGATATATTAACGCGTCATGGTGCAATGGCATTTGATGGTGCTTTATTGGCTTATGAACCCATTTGGGCCATTGGCACAGGGTTAACTGCCACTCCAGAGCAAGCAGAAGCAGTTCATCACTTGCTTCGGGAGACTGTCGGCGGGTATGATTCGTCGGTTGCAGAACGACTGCCCATTTTGTATGGCGGCAGCGTCAAAGCATCTAATGCAGCGTCCCTATTTAAAATGCCCAATATTGATGGGGCATTGGTGGGTGGAGCATCGTTGCAAGCAGAAGAATTTTTGGCAATTTGTGAGTCGAATAAATAATTATGTACGAGTTAATGTTAGTATTCCACATTGTAGTTGCGCTGTTGTTGATCGGGTTGATCCTGATGCAACAAGGGAAAGGGGCACAAGCCGGAGCAGCTTTTGGTAGTGGCGCCTCACAGACCGTGTTTGGAAGTCAGGGCTCAGGTGGTTTTATGAGCCGAGCAACCGGTACCCTAGCGACGATCTTTTTCATATTAAACTTATTTTTAGCATTCTGGATCAATCGACAATACCGACCTGCAAAGGAGGTTGTTGCGCCGATGGAACAAACAGCGCCTGCAACGACTGACGCTGCCCCTAAAGAAGGGAGCATTCCAGAATAAGTTCAAGAATGACAATGCCGAAGTGGTGAAATTGGTAGACACACTGTCTTGAGGGGGCAGCGGCGCAAGCTATGCCGGTTCGAGTCCGGCCTTCGGCACCATTTATCCGTAAGTAAACTCTGTTGTAGATCTTCAACAAGGCCTGTAGCATCTGTTTTTAGGCTCAACTTATTTCCTGGGTAAGGATTCTAAAAAGTGTTAGAAAATTACCTTCCAGTTCTCATTTTTATGGGGTTGGCTCTAGGTCTGGGTACATTACTCATCGGCCTTGGGGCACTTATTTCCCCTTCGAAACCCAATCCTGAAAAGCTTTCACAGTATGAATGCGGGTTTGTGCCGTTTGAAAATGCTCGCCTTAAGTTTGACGTGCGTTTTTACCTGATTGCGATTCTCTTTATCATTTTTGATCTCGAAGTTGCCTTCTTATTTCCTTGGGCCGTCATTTTCAAAGATCTGTCTTGGACACCCATTATTGCCATGGGGATCTTCTTAGGTCTGTTATTAATTGGCTTTATCTATGAATGGAAGAAAGGGGCACTCGAATGGGAGTAGTAGGCGCACTCAAACAGGGGTTTGTGACAACTTCTCTAGATAAGCTAATGAATTGGGCACGAACCGGCTCAATGTGGCCAATGACTTTTGGTCTGGCGTGCTGTGCAGTCGAGATGATGCATGCAGGTGCTTCGCGTTATGACTTAGATCGCTTTGGTATCGTTTTTCGACCTTCACCACGGCAAAGCGACGTGATGATTGTGGCAGGAACGCTCTGTAACAAGATGGCCCCAGCATTGCGTAAAGTTTACGATCAAATGCCTGAACCACGTTGGGTGATCTCGATGGGATCCTGTGCCAATGGGGGCGGTTATTACCATTACTCGTTTTCTGTCGTTCGTGGTTGTGATCGTATTGTACCCGTTGATGTTTATGTGCCTGGTTGTCCACCTACTGCTGAGGCTCTGCTTTACGGGATTTTACAGCTTCAAAATAAAATCCGTCGTAACAATACGATTGAAAGGGAAAAAGCATGAGCAGCCTTACCCAATTAGCAGAACTTTTGCCACAAGTGTTAGGCTCACACCTAGAAAATCTCACAATTGCCAATGATGAAATCACGATTGAAGTGAAGGCAAGTGACATTGTCAAAGCCTGTGAATTGCTTCGCACCCATCCTGAGTTACTTTTCGAACAGTTGATGGATTTATGTGGCGTTGACTATTTGCACTATGGTATCAGTGAATGGGAAACAACCACCGCAACGGCTAAAGGATTTGAGCGAGCTGTTAGACCTATCGCTGAAGTATTTCCAAGCACAGAATGGGAAAAGCCCCGTTTTGCAGTTGTTTACCACTTATTATCAATCAGCAAGAATCACCGTTTGCGTGTTAAAGCCTTTGTTCCTGACCAAAAACCCTTAATTGATTCTGTGGTGACTGTTTGGAGCGCAGCGAATTGGTATGAACGCGAAGCTTTTGATTTATATGGGATCTTGTTTAACAACCATCCTGATTTGCGCCGTTTGTTAACCGATTATGGTTTTATTGGGCATCCATTCAGAAAAGATTTTCCGTTGTCTGGCAATGTGGAAGTTCGTTACGACGCCAAAGAACAGCGCGTTATTTATGAACCTGTCGATATTGTGCCAAGAACACTGGTGCCCAAAGTGATCCGTAAAAGCTTCGAGGATGGTTTTGCTCCCGAAGACGTAAAAGGGGCTCCGGTATGAGTGAAATTAAAAATTACACCATGAATTTTGGACCGCAACATCCTGCGGCCCATGGTGTATTACGTCTGATATTAGAATTAGATGGTGAAACGATCCAAAGAGCGGATCCGCATGTGGGCTTATTGCACCGTGCCACCGAAAAATTAGCAGAAAACAAACCTTACAATCAAAGCATCGGTTATATGGATCGCTTAGATTATGTTTCGATGATGTGCAACGAACACGGTTATGTGTTAGCCATCGAGAAATTATTGGGTGTGACAGTGCCCGAACGTGCACTGTATATCCGCACGATGTTTGATGAAATCACCCGTGTATTAAATCACTTGATGTGGTTAGGCGCGCATGCGTTAGATATTGGTGCAATGACCGTTTTCTTATATGCGTTTCGTGAAAGAGAAGATCTCATGGATTGCTATGAAGCAGTCAGCGGTGCCAGAATGCATGCCACTTATTATCGCCCAGGTGGTGTGTACCGTGATCTGCCCAACCAAATGCCAAAATATAAAGCGTCGATGTGGCATTCTGAAAAAGCGGTTAAGCAATTAAACGAAACCCGCGAGGGATCGTTGCTCGATTTTATTTGGGCATTTACTGAACGCTTCCCTAAATGTGTTGATGACTATGAAACGTTATTAACCGACAACCGAATTTGGAAACAGCGAACCGTTGGGATTGGTGTGGTATCGCCAGAGCGTGCCATGCAGCTTGGGTTTAGTGGCCCAATGTTAAGAGGATCGGGCATTGCTTGGGATGTGAGAAAAAAACAACCTTATGCTGCATATTCGAAGATGGATTTTGATATCCCTATCGGAAAAGAAGGTGATTGCTACGATCGTTACTGTGTGCGCATTGAAGAAATGCGTCAATCCAACCGCATTATTCGTCAATGCGTTGAATGGTTAAGAAAAAACCCAGGTCCGGTCATCATCAATGATAATAAAATTATTCCGCCAAGCCGCGAAGAGATGAAAGAGGGGATGGAATCGTTGATCCATCATTTCAAACTCTTCACTGAAGGGTACTGTGTTCCCGAAGGCGAAGCGTATGCCGCAATTGAACATCCTAAAGGAGAATTTGGGGTCTATTTAGTGTCAGACGGTGCTAATAAACCTTATCGCGTAAAAGTCCGCGCTGCTGGATTCCCGCACTTGGCTTCTATAGAAGAGATGGCGAAAGGGCATATGATCGCCGATGTGGTCGCTATCATCGGAACCCAAGATATTGTATTTGGGGAGATCGATCGCTAATGAATGAATCAGTTAAAAATATTGTTTCACCTGCTGTGTTGTCACAAGAAACGCGTGGCAGAATTGATGAATGGTTAAAAAAATATCCTGCTGAACAACGCCAAGCCGGTGTGATTGCTGCTCTGACCATGGTTCAAGACGACAATGGGGGTTATCTCACCACTCCATTAATGGATGCTGTCGCTGCCTATTTAGGTATGCCTAAAATTGCGGTGTATGAAGTGGCAACCTTTTATAGCATGTTCGAGCTAAAACCCGTTGGTAAACATAAAATCTGTGTGTGCACGAATATTTCTTGCATGCTCCGGGGCTCGGATGAAGTTGTTGATTATTTAAAGAAGAAGCTGGGCGTTAAGCTAGGTGAAACGACCAAAGACGGCAAATACACTATTAAATCTGTGGAATGTTTGGCGGCTTGTGGTGTGGCTCCTATGATGCAGATTGGTCGTAAGTATTACGAAAATCTGACTCCTGAAAAAATTGACAAAATCTTAGCATCGTTGGAGTAGCCAATGACGGTCAGCACGAATCAAGTTTGTTTTCGCACGTTATCTCACCAAACGCCTTGGTCACTCGAAGCTTATTTAAGTGTGGGTGGCTATTCAGTGTGGCAAAAAATTATCAAAGAACAAACGCCACCAGAAAATATTATTGCCGAACTCAAAACATCCGTATTGCGTGGTCGTGGCGGTGCGGGCTTTCCCACGGGTTTAAAGTGGAGCTTCGTCCCTCGCAGTAAGCCAGGTCAAAAATATGTGGTTTGTAATTCCGATGAGGGCGAACCAGGCACTTTTAAAGATCGTGACATTTTACGCTTTAATCCGCACCAACTCATTGAAGGGATGGCGATTGCTGGTTACGTGATGGGAGCCACCGTAGGTTATAACTACATTCGAGGTGAATTCCATGAGCCATTTGATCGTATGGAACAAGCTTTAAAAGAAGCGCATGAACAGGGCTTTTTAGGGAAGAACATTTTAGGTTCCGACTTTGATTTTGAATTACACAATGTGTATGGCGCAGGTGCCTACATTTGTGGCGAAGAAACCGCTTTAATGGAATCACTTGAAGGCAAAAAAGGTCTACCCCGTTTCAAGCCCCCATTCCCCGCGAACTATGGGGTGTTTGGTAAACCCACCACGATTAACAATACCGAAAGCTTTGCTTCCGTTCCGGTTATTTTGCAACATGGCGGTCAATGGTTTTTAGATATGGGACTGCCCAATAATGGCGGTTGCAAAATATTTTGTGTTTCAGGTCATGTGAATAAGCCAGGTAATTATGAAATTCCGCTCGGCACCCCCTTTAGTGAATTATTAGCGATGGCTGGCGGTATGAAAGATAACCGTAAATTAAAAGCGGTTATTCCTGGTGGTTCATCCGTTCCTGTATTACCAGGTGATGTGATGATGACGCTGAATATGGATTACGACGCCATTTCTAAAGCGGGCTCCATGTTAGGTAGCGGCGCAGTTATCGTGATGGATGAGACCACTTGCATGGTGAAAATGCTAGCGCGCATTTCAGACTTTTATTTTGAAGAATCTTGTGGGCAATGCACACCGTGTCGAGAAGGCACAGGTTGGTTAGCACGCATTTTACACCGCATTATGCATGGTGAGGGTAATCACCGTGATTTAGCAGTACTCGATAGTGTTGCCGAAAATATCATGGGTCGAACAATTTGTGCGTTGGGTGACGCCGCAGCAATGCCGGTACGTAGCTTTATAAAGCATTATCGAAATGAATTTGAATATATGATCGAACATAAAAAGTCGATGGTATCATAGGAGAGATCGATGGCACTTATCGAAATTGATGGCAAAAAAATTGAAGTTCGCCCAGGTCAAATGATCATTGAGGCGGCTGATGAACTCGGTATTGCGATCCCGCGTTTTTGCTATCATAAAAAATTATCGATTGCGGCAAATTGCCGTATGTGTTTGGTCGATGTGGCCAATGCGCCTAAACCACTGCCAGCTTGTGCAACCCCTGTTACCGATGGCATGAAAGTGTCTACTAAGTCACCTCGTGCTGTTGATGCGCAAAAATCGGTGATGGAATTTTTATTAATTAACCATCCGCTTGATTGTCCGATTTGTGATCAAGGTGGCCAATGTGAATTGCAAGACGTTGCTTTAGAGTATGGTAAAGATACTTCGCGTTACGAAGAAGGCAAACGGGTTGTCAAAGATAAAGATATTGGTCCTTTAATTAGCACTGAAATGACCCGCTGCATTCAATGCACTCGCTGCGTTCGATTTGGTGCTGAAGTGGCAGGCGTGCGTGAATTAGGTGCCACCGGTCGCGGCGAATTTATGGAAATTGGCACTTATGTTGAAAAGAGTGTGAATTCCGAAATGTCAGGCAACGTGATTGATTTATGCCCTGTAGGTGCCTTGACCTCTAAACCCTTTCGCTTTGAAGCAAGAGCGTGGGAACTACAAGCTAAACCCAGTGTCTCGATGCATGATTGTGTGGGATCGAATCTGTTTTTCCACACCTTGCGTGATAAAGTGATCCGCGCGTTACCCAGAGAAAAAGAAGCTTTGAATGAAGTGTGGCTCTCGGATCGCGATCGCTTCAGTTATGAAGGACTGAATCATGCCGATAGACTGCAGCAGCCCTTAATCAAGAAAAATGGTCAATGGGAACAAACAGACTGGTTAACTGCGTTGAGTGTTGTCGCAGAAAAAATCCAAAAAACATCACCAGATAATGTAGGTGTTTTAGCGTCACCCAATAGCACCGTTGAAGAATTTTATTTGTTACAAAAGCTATTTCGTGGATTAGGTTGCCAGCATATTGATCACCGCTTACGCCAAATGGATCATCGTCATCAAGAGTCAAGCGGCAGTTTCCCACAACTTGGGATTTCACTGGCCGATTTAGAATTTCAAGAATCCATTATTTTTGTCGGCTGTGATATCCATAAAGAACAGCCCATTGTGGGACATCGCGCGCGCAAAGCAACCTTGCATGGTGGTCATGTTTACACCATTGGTGCCTGGGAAGCCGCTCATCATTTCCCTATTCAGAAATCATGGGTTGGTTCAAAAGGGGATTTAGTCACACCGCTGTTAGAAGTGATTAAAGCACTTTACGATCATTTACCCAACGATAAACAATCGCTTGTCCCAAGCGAAGTGCTGTTTGCGATTACCAATGTATCACCATCAATAGCTTCTTTAAGTGCTGCTAAAGCGATTTTAGCAACGCAAAAGATAAGCGTGTTATTAGGGCAATTTGCCATTAACCATCCGATGGCCGCAACCATTTATTGGTTATCACGATTGATTGCCAAAATAACCGGCGCAACCTGGGGCGAGATGACCAATGGTGCCAATAGTGCGGGTGGTTGGTTAGCAGGTGCTGTACCACATCGTTTACCGTTTGGCGTTAAAACGTCCAAGCTAGGATTAAATGCAACGCAAATGTTGCAAGAGCCTCGTCAAACCTATTTCTTACTCAATTGTGAACCAGAATTAGACTGTGCCAATCCTTCGCAGGCACTACATGCGTTAAAACAAGCGAGTTCGGTCATAGTGCTAAGTGCTTTTGATAGCCCTCATTATAGAGAATATGCTGATGTGATATTGCCAGTCACACCCATTTCCGAAATGGCGGGGACTTACGTGAATGGATTTGGCGAATGGCAACAATTTGAACCGGTGGCTTCGCCATTTGAGCAGAGCCGACCGGCATGGAAGGTACTGCGTGTGATGGGTAATTTACTCCATTTACCCGATTTTAATTATGAAAGCATTGAAGAAATTGGCAAAGAGCTACAAAGCTTGGCCAATCAATCCAAATTGGAACAAGAAAATTTATTAGCAATGCCTTACCCTGGTAATGCATTGAAAGAACAAAATGGTTTGGTGCGATTAGGTTTCACTTCCCTGTATGCCGTTGACGGCATTACGCGTCGAGCAGCTGCCTTACAAGAAACGCAAGATGCTAAGATGTCGCGTAAAGTACGTGTTCATCCAGCCGATGCGAAGCAGCTCGGTTTAAAACAAGATCAGCAAGTGTATGTGGTTGAAAAGAATCAGCGTTCCTTGCCCATGGGTATTCTGATTGATGAATCGATCCCAACGGGTGGCGTGTGGATAGCAAGTGGCATCCCTGAAACACAATCTTTAGGTGCTTCGATGAGTTCTATTGAAATCCTAGCATGTGAGGGCAACTAGCATGGATATGGTCACTTTCATGGCATGGGCTACAACCTTAATTGTGACGGTGTTAAAAAGTTTACTGATTGTGATTCCGCTGATTTTAGCGGTTGCCTATCTAACCTTTTTTGAACGCAAAGTCATTGGTTATATTCAAGTACGGATTGGTCCTAACCGTGTTGGACCTTTTGGCTTATTCCAGCCCTTTGCCGATGTAGGCAAATTGCTATTAAAAGAAATTATTCTACCAACCAAATCGAATAAGTTTTTATATATTGTGGCGCCCATTTTGGCTTTTGCTCCTTCTTTAGCGGCTTGGTCGATTATTCCGTTTGCTGAAGGTTGGTCGTTGGCCAATGTGAACGCGGGATTATTATTCCTATTAGCGATGACATCGCTTGGCGTTTACGGCGTGATTATTGCCGGATGGGCATCGAACTCTAAATACGCTTTTATTGGTGCATTGCGTTCAGCTGCGCAAGTGGTTTCTTATGAAATCGCGATGGGCTTTTGCTTAGTCGGCGTGTTAATGGCTGCTGGCAGCATGAACCTAACTGACATTGTGAATGCACAACAAGGTGGCTTACTGTATTGGTACTGGTTACCGCTGTTGCCGTTATTTGTGGTGTATTGGATTTCGTGTGTTGCTGAAACCAATCGAGCTCCTTTTGACGTAGCCGAGGGCGAGTCTGAAATTGTTGCAGGCTTCCATGTGGAATATGCAGGTATGACCTTTGCCATATTCTTTTTGGCAGAGTATGCCAATATGATTTTGCTCTCAACCGTTGCTGCATTAGTGTTTATGGGTGGGTGGTTGTCACCGTTTGAAGGCATACCTTTCATTCAAGATAAATTAATGTGGGTACCAGGCATTGTTTGGCTTGGTCTTAAAGTTTCTTTCTTCCTCTTCTTATATTTATGGTTTCGGGCGACTTTCCCTCGCTATCGTTATGATCAAATCATGCGATTGGGCTGGAAGATATTCATTCCCGTGACCTTTTTCTGGATTGTGGTAGAAGCATTGGCCATCAAGGGCCACATTGGTCCTTGGTTTACATAGAGAGCACAGTATGTTTCGAAAAATAGTACACACGTTAAAAAGTTTTATGCTTTGGGAGCTTTTCCAAGGGTTAAGACTCACAGGCAAGTATTTATTCGCACGAAAAATCACTGTCCAGTACCCTGAGGAAGAAACCCCTCGTTCGGTTCGGTTTCGTGGTATCCATGCGTTGCGCCGCTACCCCAATGGTGAAGAGCGCTGTATTGCTTGTAAGTTATGTGAAGCAGTTTGTCCGGCGCTAGCGATTACCATTGATTCGACAGAACGTGAAGATGGCACAAGGCGTACGACCCGCTATGAAATCGATCTTTTTAAATGCATCTATTGCGGGTTCTGTGAAGAATCTTGCCCAGTCGACTCTATTGTGGAAACGGATCTGGCGCATTATGCCTTCTTAGAGCGCGGCGAAAATATTTTAGATAAACAAAAATTGCTTGCCATTGGTGACAAGTATGAAGAGCGCATCGCGACTTATCGCGGTGAAGACGCGCCGTATCGGTAGAGGATAACGATGACCATTACATTTGTACAATTGGTATTTTATACGTTTTCCGCACTGGCCATTTTAAGTGCGATCATGGTGATTGCATCACAAAACCCAGTTAAAGCGGTTTTGTTTTTAGTATTCAGCTTTTTCTGTACTGCTGGTCTTTGGATGTTGCTAGGGTCGGAATTTCTAAGCATCGTGTTGGTACTTGTGTACGTAGGGGCGGTGATGGTGCTGTTCCTGTTTGTGGTGATGATGCTAGACATTGAGGTTGACGATCTTAAGAAACCTTTTGTTAAACATTGGCCAATCGGCTTAGTGATTGCCGCTATCATGGTTGGCTTGATGCTGATGATTGTGGGCAAACAGCATTTTGGGATAGATCAAGTCCCTATTCCAGAAGCATTACCCAAAGATTACAGCCATGTGAAAGCACTCGCGATGGTTTTATATTCTGATTATTTATTGCCCTTTGAGATTGCTGGGGTCATTTTATTAGTGGCGATGATTGCTGCGATTGGTTTGACCTTCCGTGGTCCACGCGATTCCAAAACACAACAAGTATCTTTACAAACACAAGTGACGAAGCAACAACGCTTAACCATCGTTAAGATGGCATCCGAAGGAGCGCCGAAATGATTGGTTTATATGAATACCTCACAGTCGCTGCCATCTTATTCAGCATTGGTGTTGCTGGCATTTACATCAATCGTAAAAATGTGATTTTGCTATTGATGTGTGTGGAATTGATTTTGTTAGCGGTAAATACCAACTTTGTGGCTTTCTCAAGTTTTCTGCGTAACCAAGTTGGCGAAGTCTTTGTTTTCTTTATTCTCACAGTCGCTGCGGCTGAAGCCGCTATCGGCTTAGCCATCCTCGTCGTGCTGTTTCGCAGCCGTCGGACTATTAATGTTGAAGAGCTGGATCTACTGAAGGGGTAAGTTGTGCAACACCATATTTTAACAGAATGTTTAATTGTGGTTTTTTCACCCCTACTTGCTGCCATCATAGCGGGATTGGGTAAGAAAATCGTTGGTCGTGCGGGGGCGCATAGCATTACTATCATGGCGGTAGCGATCAGCTTTTTTACCTCTATGCTCATTGCCAAGCAAATGTTTTTAGACAAAAGCATCCCGATGCAATTGGATATGTCGCTTTACACTTGGGCAGCGATGGAGCCTATTCGTTTCCAAGTGGGATTTTTGCTTGATCCCTTAACTGTTTTAATGATGTGTGTGGTGACCTTTGTTTCTTGGATGGTCCATATTTATACCATTGGTTATATGCATGACGATCCAGGTTACCAGCGCTTCTTCAGTTATATTTCCTTATTTACCTTTGCGATGCTGATGTTGGTCATGTCCAACAACTTCTTGCAGCTATTCTTTGGTTGGGAAGCAGTGGGTGTGGTGTCGTATCTGTTGATCGGGTTTTGGTTTAAACGGGAATCGGCGATTTTTGCGAACCTAAAAGCGTTCTTGGTTAACCGGGTAGGTGACTTTGGATTCTTATTAGGGATTGCTGCTGTGCTAATGACTTTCGGCACCTTAGATTACTTGCCCGTCTTTACGCATGCACCTGCCATTGCTTCGCACAACCCAACGATAGAGATCATTGCAGGTTATGATTGGTCGATATTTACGGTGATTGGCATATTGCTGTTTATCGGCGCTATGGGTAAATCGGCACAAGTGCCACTGCATGTTTGGTTACCCGATTCGATGGAAGGTCCAACACCGATTTCAGCTTTGATCCATGCTGCAACCATGGTGACAGCAGGTGTGTTTATGGTGGCTCGTATGTCACCTTTATTTGAATATTCTGATACGGCACTTGCCTTTGTGATGATCATTGGCGCAACAACCTGCTTCTTGATGGGGCTAGTGGGTATCGTACAAAACGACATTAAACGGGTCGTTGCTTACTCAACGCTTTCACAATTAGGTTACATGGTGACGGCGCTTGGTGTATCGGCTTATGCTGCGGGTATTTTCCACTTAATGACCCATGCGTTTTTTAAAGCATTACTCTTCTTAGGTGCGGGATCGGTTATCATCGCTATGCACCATGAGCAAGATATTCGTCAAATGGGTGGCTTACGCAAATACATGCCCATTACATATATCACCATGTTGCTGGGATCATTGGCCTTGGTGGGCTTTCCTTTCTTCTCGGGCTTTTACTCCAAAGATACGATTATTGAAGCAGTACACTTAAGTAACTTGCCAGGTGCGCAAGTTGTCTACTGGCTAGTATTAGGCAGTGTGTTTGTGACCGCTTTATATTCATTCAGAATGTTCTTTTTAGTGTTCCACACCAAAGAACGCATGGATGAGCATACCCGTTCTCATTTACATGAATCACCGATGGTGGTTTGGTTACCGCTGGTGTTATTAGCCATTCCTTCCGTGGTCATTGGTGCGCTATTTGCGGGCGATGTCTTTGGTGATTTCTTTAGCAATTCAATTTTTGTCTTGCCCGAGCACAACGTGATGAAAACTCTTTCCGAGGAATATCATGGTGCGGTGGCGATGGCTTTACATGGCTTTACTTCAATGCCGTTCTTTTTAGCGATAGCAGGGATAGTAGTGGCCTATGTGTTCTACGTGTTAAAACCTTCATTGGCAGATAACACGCGCAAATTGTTCTCACCGCTTTATACTTTATTGATTAATAAATATGGCTTTGATGCCTTTAATCAAACGGTTCTGGCAGGTGGTACCCGTGGGCTTGGTAAGTTCTTCTGGCACGTGGGAGATGAAAAGCTTATTGATGGATTGATCGTCAATGGCTCAGCTAAAACAGTTGGCATGACTGCCAAGGTTCTGCGTCATTTGCAATCCGGTTACGTTTATCATTACGCTTTTGCGATGATAACGGGACTGATAGCGCTTTCTTTATGGCTTATGGTTAGAGTATAAGGGGCTTCTGTGCAATTCGCTTTACCATTACTCAGTACTTTAATTTGGCTCCCCATTGTGGGTGCTTTGCTTATTTTTGCCTTAGGGGGTCAAAAGCACCCGGGGCGTGCACGTTGGTTGGCTTTGCTTACCTCACTCCTTTGTTTGGCGCTTTGTGTACCTTTATGGCAAGGATTTGATCCGAGCGTTATTGGATTTCAATTTGTTGAAAATAAGCCCTGGTTTCCCTTTTTGCACATCAACTATGACTTAGGGGTTGATGGTTTTGCGATGCCTTTAATTGTATTGACCTGCTTGTTCACTCCTTTAGTGATTGTGTCTGCATGGCGTGTGATTGAACAAAAAGTCGCGTTATACATGGTTTCCTTTTTAATCATGCAAGGCTTGATGTGTGGCGTGTTTGCAGCTCTTGATGCCATTTTGTTCTATGTATTCTGGGAAGCCATGCTGGTTCCCATGTTCTTAATCATCGGGATCTGGGGTGGACCAAACCGCATTTATGCAACGATTAAGTTCTTCTTATATACCTTTTTAGGTTCAGTCTTTTTATTGATTGCTCTGATCTACCTGCACCTTCAAACCAAAGTGGTTGGAGACGCAAGCTTTGGGATAGGACAATTTGCACAATTGACGCTACCACTTCTCACACAAAAGTGGATATTGGTTGCGTTCTTACTCGCTTTCGCCGTTAAAATTCCCATGGTGCCAGTGCATACTTGGTTACCGGATGCACACGTTGAAGCACCCACCGGTGGTTCAGTGGTGTTAGCAGCTATCATGTTAAAAATGGGTGCTTATGGTTTCTTACGCTTTATGTTACCCATCGTTCCAGATGCAAGTCGTGAGTGGCAGTGGTTGATCATTGGCGCTTCTTTGGTCGCCGTGGTTTATATCGGTTTAGTGGCGATTGTGCAAAAAGATATGAAGAAGCTGATTGCTTATTCGTCTATTGCGCATATGGGTTTTGTTACCTTAGGTATTTTCATTTCCTTTGCACTCGTTAACCAAGATGCGTTACCCGCAGCAGCGATGGGTATCAATGGTGCTTATGTGCAAATGATTTCACATGGCTTTATTTCCGGCGCCTTGTTCTTATGCGTTGGTGTGCTATATGACCGCGTTCATTCGCGCAACATTGCCGATTACGGTGGGGTTGTTAACACCATGCCAGTATTTGCCAGCTTCTTTGTGTTATTTGCCTTAGCGAATGCAGGCTTGCCAGGTACGTCAGGATTTGTAGGCGAATTTTTAGTGATTCTATCTGCATTCCAAGCCAATCCGCTTTACGCCTTCTTAGCAGCATTAACTTTGATTTTAGGCGCTGCCTATACGTTATGGATGGTGAAGCGCGTGGTGTTTGGTGAAATTGCCAACGATCATGTTGCCACCTTAAAAGATCTAAATGCTCGTGAATTCGGGGTTTTAACCGCACTCGCCTTTTTAGTTTTATTCTTTGGACTCTGGCCACAGCCTTTAATTCAGGTGACCGAGACAGCGACCAAAACATTGTTAGCGCAAGTGGGTCAGCCTAAATATGCGCTTGTTGCAGATTTAAATTATTTATAAAACGCTTTGAACGAAGAGGTTAAAAGTGGAAGATTTATGGGTCATCATGCCAGAGATTGTGCTAGCCAGCATGGCATGCATAGGATTAATTCTGGATTTATTCTTATCCAAGAAAAACCGAGTTATTACCTATTTATATAGCCAATTGACACTGGTTGTTACGGCAGTTTGCTGCTGGAAATTTACGGCTTATGGTATGACGACGACTGCTTTTCATGAGCAGTTCGTTAACGATCCGTTCGCGCAGATCTCAAAGTTAGTGATTTTAACCTTAATGTTTTTGGTTTTAACCTATTCCCGTGCTTACACGCGTGATCGTGATATCGCGTTTGGTGAATTCCATTCTTTATCGCTGTTTTGTACTTTAGGCATGATGTTTTTAGTGTCGGCTAAAAGCTTATTAATGATTTATCTGGGATTAGAATTATTATCTTTGCCCCTCTATGCGTTGGTGGCTCTACAAAAAGATTCTCGTAACGCGGTTGAAGCGGGGATGAAATATTTTATCTTGGGCGCTTTGGCCTCTGGTGTGATGCTTTATGGTATGTCGTTGTTATTTGGTCTTACAGGCAGCATTCAACTCAGTGATATTGCAACTTGGGCGCACAATGCGCAAGGTGGCAATCTACAAGTTGCTTTGTTTGCTTCCATCTTTATTCTCGTTGGGGTGGCTTTCAAATTAGGCGCAGTACCATTTCATATGTGGGTACCTGATATTTATCAGGGAGCACCCACCAGTGTAACGCTATTAGTGGGCTCTGCACCGAAAGTTGCGGCTTTTGCGATGGCTTATCGAATACTGCATGACATGATACCTAGCTTCTCAGCAGAGTGGACTCAAGTATTGATGGTGCTTGCTATCTTATCACTCGCCATCGGCAATATTGTTGCGATTGCTCAAACCAATATTAAAAGGCTGTTTGCTTATTCGACCATCGCGCATGTGGGTTTCTTATTTTTGGGTATTTTAGTCGCACCGATTGTGGGCTATGGCCCAGCGATGTATTACATCGTGGTTTATGCATTAGTGGCTGCAGCTGGGTTTGGTGTGTTGATTATGCTAAGCCAAGGTTTTGAAGCAGAACAGTTGGATGATCTGAAAGGACTTGCCAGCAAAAACCCTTGGTTAGCCTTTATGATGTTATTGGTTGCATTCTCATTAGCAGGCGTGCCACCCACCGTTGGTTTTTATGCCAAATTTATGGTGTTAAATGCCTTGGTCGATGCGGGTATGGCATGGCTTGCAGCGCTTGCCGTGGTGTTCTCGATCATTGGCGCTTTCTATTACTTAAAAATTGTGCGCGTCATGTATTTTGAACAACCCATTAATACTTATGCGCCAGCAGCCAGCGTAGATATGCGAATTACGTTATCCGTGAATGGCCTCGCCATTTTAGGATTCGGTCTTTTCCCTGCACCTTTATTTATGGTGTGTCAAAACGTTTTTGCTAACCTCTAATGAAGATGGGCGCCTATGGCGCCCATCTCTTTTTCTATTATTCAAAATAAATGAATTACACCTAATTAAAACCCCAAAAACCCTGAAATAATCTTGCATTTCGCAGCTCTGCTTTTATAATGCGTCAATGCAACATAGAAGCATTAAGGAGTTATTATGCTTAGCCAAGGCTGTCAGGGATATAGAGCACATCATAGACTCAGTTCACTGAGTCAAAGAATTCCACAACAAATCTTTAAATGATCGGGGACTTCCCTGATATGTCGCTATTGCAGTTATTAATTTAAATTAGGAAGTAGTAAAGATGCCAAAAGGTAAACTGAATAAAATTTATGCTCTAATTGAGAAAGGCTTAGAAGATGAATGCATAGCGCTGCTCAAGGAATACGGTCATAGCAAGGTTAAAGAACTTCAAAAACATAACAGTATTTGGCATTTGGCGGTGAGAAAAGATTGTAAGAATTTATTAGAATTTTTAATAGATAATTATCATGATGATATTAATTGCATTCAGAATGACTTAATTCCTTGGTGCTTGGCCCTAACACTCCATAATGTTGAGGTTGCAAAAATGCTTGCTAAAAGAGGGGCTAACAAAGAAATAAAATTAAATGAGCAAGGACAAACGTTACTTCATCTCGCAGTAATAGAATCAGATATGAAATTATTGAACACATGTATTGCAAGTGACGTAAACCTTCAACTTGTCGATAATAAAGGGTATACGGCACTTTTTTATGCACACCTTAGCAAGAATAAAAAGATCATTGAAGCTTTACAAATGCACAGGCAGGCAGAGAATGCCAATGTAATCGATTTACACAATAGTGTTATTAAAGACGATAGTGAAGCTTTACAAATTCTTTTAGATGATGGTGTTAGTCCAATACTAAAACATGGTGCAAAGAGCACGCTTTTAGATCAAGCGGTTATTCATAAAAGTACTAAAGTTGAGCCCCTATTACGTGCAGCAGGTATTGGTAGAGCGCTTGCTGATTCAGAAGTAATTGAGCGACGTCGTCAAATATATAGTAAAAAGCCAAATCCCCTTCTGACAACTTATGCCATGGAAAAATTATCATTAAAGAAATCAGAATTTAAGATTTCAGTGATGCTTTTAATGGCAATTAGCATAGCAGTCGCATTCTTTACCGCACTAATAGCAAGTTCACTTATCTTGGCAATCGGCGCGGGTATTGTATCAGGATTATTGTATGTAGCTTGTGTTGGGAAAATGCATTTCTCTAAAGTAAATGAAGAGAAGGAGCTTAAGTCAGATTACAAGAAGGCGTTAGATCAAAAAAGAGCAGAAGTGTTAAAACTTGCTGAACAAATCAACACAGAAAAAAATGCTGAGTTATTAACTTCATTAGCAAATGAAATCAATGAGGCATCTCAACCTACTTTTGGCACAACTGAAGCGGGATATGTGAAAATTTCAGGAGGAAAGTTGTTATTAATTGATAAGCAAATTGAAAGATTGAAAAAAGTAGATGTAGAGATTCCGGAGAAGATTCTTCAAAGTCGAATGAAAGCTTAAAGAAATTGTATTTTTGTAGCATGAGGTAAAATCAAATGCATATTTTAAATAGAGAAGAGATAGCAGAAGTTTCAGGTGCGCGTTCAGGATTCGAGGCCGATCATAATGGTAATGTTGTTTTTTTTACAACTGATACCAGCAAAAATTCAATCTATAGTGAAGTTAATGGCATTCAATATAATATGACAATGTATTCTGATCATATCACTGATAGGTCTAATAATATTATTTTTGAAGGTACATCTGGTACTTTTTGCCACAATGGAAATTCATTTACTGTCTCTCCTATTGCAGGTGGAAGTTCAGTCATGTATACAAAGAAATGCTAAACGAATAGATAATAAAACCACATGCGACCATGTTGCATGTGGAAATCCTTGTTGACCCACCACCAATCAACCTTAATAAATCCTCATAATCTTTACCCTTTTAGGCATATGATATTAGATAAGCGTATTCTATATATTTTGGTGTAATTACTCCTAATGGAGGAACAATGGCAGATCCAGATAAGGTTAAAACCATACAAGAGTCTTGGCAAGCCGTTAAAGAGGGTGCCGGATCTGCAATTAAAGATCCCAGTCTACTTGGAAGTTTTAGTAAAGATGTTGTCTCATTCGGAGCATCAGCTTTCAAATTCCTTGGCATAGTTGAAAACGCCAACGATTTACGCAAACTGTGGCGTGATGAAGAGGAAAAGAAAAAGCACAGTTTATTAGGAAAAATCGGTTTATCTATAGTTTATGCAGGAAACATTGCCGCATCCAGTATCGCAGCCGCTGTGGTCTTGGGGGCTTCAGTGGTTGCAGCACCTATAGCCGCTGCGATTGTTAGTGGTGCGGGATTAGTTAAAAATACCGCTGATTTCATTAAGGAAAATGAGTATCACAAAAAGCTTACTAAAGAAGCTGCAGAACTTGAAACAGAGCTTGCTAAAGCCAATGTTTCATTTGAAGCCAATACTGCGCTATATCACGATCTACAAAATGCCACAGCTAATATTTCCGAATTAAAAAATGAAAGCAAAGAATTAGCAGATGAGCTTGAGAATCTTCGATCGTTACAAAATAAAGAAGAGCTGCCAGAGCAAGATGAGCTGGTTGCAAACTATTTAGCAGAAGAAGCTAATGAAATTGCTGAAGAGCTGGCGCAAAAAAGTATAAAGAATAAAGTGTTGGCGAAAAATTACCAAGGCAAACACAAAGAAGAAAGCACTGAGCAAAACTTGCAACGGGTTCATGATAAGCAAGTGTTATATCAGGCTGCAAAAAATGAATTGTTAAATAAAATAAAATCCGCTTCGCCTTCGGGGCAAGAAAAGCTTGCACAACAAATAAAACTGGTTGATGCCAAATTAGAAAAATATTCTATTTTGCAAAAGCATCATGAAAAAATTCAAAAATTAGAAATTCAGTTAGAGGAAGTGAGAGCGCAACAAGCTAATCTTGATACGAAATATAGTACTGAGCCTTACAAAAATGGTACGGTTGATAAAAATCTAGAAGCTGAATATTTAAAGTTAAGAGAAGGAGAATTAACACAGGCGATTGCTAAAAAGAAAGATCCTGATCTCAGATCTGAAAAAGCCAATGCAAATAAAGAAGCGGCTGATAAAGTTAGTGCAAAGGGCCAAGATCCCAGCGAAAGAATGGCGCATGTTAGAGAAACGCTCATTGAGAAGCTAACAGAGCAAAAAGCAAAAGTAGATAGCAAAATTCAAACTCAAGAAAAATTGCTAGACAGTAAACAAAAATTCGCAAGTTTATTCACTAAAGATCCTAAACAAGCCATGGTTGGTGATGCCAAAGCACTTTATAATAAAAGCTTAGAATTGATCGATAAAAAGAATCAGATCAAGCTTACCAAAATTGATCGTAATAAAAAGGGTAAAGGGATTGGTTTTGCAGCTGCGGGCTTAGGATTAGCGATCTGCGTGTGTGTACCAGCTTTATGGCCTGTTGCGGGTATTTTAGGGTTAGTTGGTGCTGGAGTGGGGGTTGCTTGGGGTATTTCCTCAATATGGGATAAATACCAAAGGAGTAAAGCTGAAAAAAGCAACAAAAAAGACAAAAGTGAGGAAGTTGATAAATTGCTCTCAAAAATTGATGAGCACATGCAAAATAAAGTAGAAAAGGAAAATACTAAAAAAGCTGAGGTAACCAATAATTTGGTTTCTAAGCTCGATGAAACCCGAGAGAAACTGGCTGACAGTGAAGTGCATTATGATCACGTTGGACAATCCAATAATGGTGTATTGAACCGCCATCAGATCGATAGACAAAAAGTGGCAGTAGCAGCGAGAGTTGCTGATACTCCGACAGTTGATCCCATTCCGCCTACTGCTACTGTGACTGCTCAAACAAGGAGTAAAGCAGGTAAGTAATATCATTTCCCTACAGAAACTATTCCAAATCTAAGAAAGCCGATAGACGGCTATTGAATGTGAGGGATTAATCACATCGATTCCACATCACATATTAAAACCGATTTATCAGTACAAGCGGTTAAGCTGATGGATCTAAAACCTACTGATAAAGTAGATGGAATGATTGAAATTGGGTACCCAGGTCGATTAAATATGACAGGTAAAATGACGATTGTGAATGATGTATAGTCGGCTGCGGATCTCATTCAATTTGGTTTTCCAAGACCCTACGACACTTTTGTTCCCTTTAATGACTTTGCACCATTGCCAAAAGATAAATGTAAAGATAGCTCAGTGGATTTGATCACCTGTTTTATTGGCTTACATCATATTCCAGAACATAAGATGGATGGATTTCTAAAATCATTAAATCGCGTGTTAAGGCCAGGTGGTAGCATCTTACTAGTTGATCATGACATCAAAGATCAAACTACATTCGATATGGCAACGATGGCGCACAGTGTTTATAACGCGGTAATGGGTACTTCGCTTGAGGAAGAAATGAATGAGGTGAGAAACTTCAAGCCGCTAAAAGAATGGATCGATTTATTAGCCAAGCATGGTTTTGAATTAAGCAAAACCTCAGAAAAAGGATTGGTTCGAAATAGTGATCCCACTGAAAACACCATGATAAGGTTGGTCAAGAAAAAGGCTTGTGAAGCAAGATTAACGCAAGAAGTGAAAGAAAATGCAAAACCTGTGATATCGATGTATGAGCATGTTAAAAAGCAAAGTAAAGTAGCAAGTAAACGAAAAACTTCTGTGTCAGCTGCTAATGACGCTTCAAGGAAAACCGCTAGAAAGAAGCGGGTTTAGGTGAATGAAGTGGATATTGTCGCGGTGACGGTGATGTCCACTTACTACCGATGCGTGTAAAATCACTGATAATGTTAGGATATTTGATCGAATGGCTATTGCCATCCTGCAATTCTTCTCTATAATGCGCCCTACATGCGTCAGGGAATTTAAGGAGAAGTCGATGCAGCCCACCTACAATGCTAATGGAATTTTGTTTACTGAATTATATTGTAAACACCCATCATTTAGCACATGACTTCATAAATCAGCTTAAAAATCATTAGACGTTTTTTTGTTAAACGGATTTGTTTATGCCTAGCATAAACGCAATATTACAGGAGTTTGATTCTATGAAGGATCTACCATCTAAAGCTATTGCTCAATCACTTGTTAGCGCATTACATAATGCAGTTTTTAAAGATGATCTTAAAAGAGTAACCAAATTACTTAAAAAAGGTGCAGCTTGGCGACAAGCGGATAATGATAAAAAGGTTGAAACAATAGGTAAAAGTATTTATTCACCCACAATGAATGCTTTAGAGGTGGCTGTTGTAGGCAACCATTTACAAATTGTCATAATGATTTTAAAACAGGCTATCCAAGGTAAAGATGATACGTTGCTTCAGAAAGCGTGTCACCTGGCATGTCAATTTAATCATATGAAAATTCTCAAAGAATTTTATAAGTACCAATCTGTGTTGGTAAAAAATGAATTTCTAAAAGCGTTAAAAGAAAATAATATAAATGTGCTGATTAAACTGGCTAAAACAGTATTAAAAGACGAATTTGATACGATAAAAGATGAGCAAGGTAATCACATTCTTCATGTCATTGCTTCCAAAGAAAACTTAACCGAGGTTTTAAAGTTAAAGTCCAGTGTTGCACGTCTAATCAACCTACCCAACCGTGATGGAAATACGCCATTACATACTGCAACAAAATCTAATAATCGTGATGTCATCATAGCTTTAACTGAAAATGGTGCATTGGTAGCAAAACCCAATCTGCAAGGTGACACATCAGTACACATTGCTGCCGCGTATTCCGGCAGTGATATGATTAAGCGGCTGTGTAAAGCAGGTTATTTACAAAATCGAGAATCTGAGGCACACCAAGTTACTTTTGACGTTTTAGCAAAAAATAAACAAAATCAAACTGCTAAAAGTTTGGCGAGATGGTGGTTCATTGCGCAAACATTGGAAGAACAAGCGGCCCATCGTACTCTCCAAAAAGGGGTAGAGCTGATTTATCAAGGTCGTGAAACTGACCTTAAAAAGCACATCAGCGAAAGCCCAGGAATACTGACAAGTGCAGATGACCAAGGTGATACCTTATTACATCATGCGTTTACTGCATATAAACAAACAGGAAAGTCTTGTTTGTTGGAGGTGCTGAATGCAAAACCAAATGTTAACCACAAAAATAGAGATGGTTTAACGCCACTTCTTCTAGCTACAACGTTGAATGTTTGGTTCGTAGAAAAAGAAGGTACCGAACATTTAATGATGATTTATCTAAAAGAACTCGGCGCAAACATGCTCGAAACCAATAATGAGGGTTTTACTGCTCTTCATTTGGCGGTTATGCATGATGATCCTGACGTCATTAAACTCCTTGTTGGTTCAGCAGGTCTTAAAGTTAATTATGTCTCTAAATCTGGCTTGGAACCGATACATATCGCGGCTAAATTTGGTAAAAAACAAGCCTTTGATGCCTTGTTGCGAAGAGGTGCAGTTATTGATGTTCCTGCTTACCCTCATGCATTGGTACAATTTCAAGAGCCGGTGCAAACCACACAAGAGATAACACCCCTTTGGCTTGCGGCCACTTCAAATGCTGCTGACATCGTTAATGTCATTTTCGATAATTACATTGCTAAAAAGAATATCGAAAAATTACCAGACTTGCGTACTGGCGATAATTCAACGTTATTGCATTTCTTTGCCAGTACTAAAGATTTTAATCGATTTAAACAAGCATTAAACGTTGGTGTTGATCCATTTGATACTAATGATGCAAATTATTTACCGTTTCATAGTGCTTGTGTTGCGGGCTCTTTAGAGATCGTTAAACATTATATTGAAGTAATTGCACCCCGCCAATCATATTGGAATCGGTTAAAAGGTCGTACATTTGATATTAATGATTTACCTGAAAAAGGCATTAATGCTCTGACTTTAGCGGGGCAAAATCAAAGGGTTGTTCAATATTTAAAAGAAAAGGGAGCAACCGCAGCTTTGGCCACTGCTGAACGACGGCAGAGCATAAAAGGGTGGTTGTTTAATTTTTATGGCAATCAAACAGAATTTCGCGGTCAACTTGAATCGACAAGAACAAATCAATTATTAAATTTAGGCCGCATAGTTGGCAGCACGATCCTTACCGCTTATAAAGGTCCTGTTGGCATGACAGTAGCAGCAGTTCATCAACTACTGTTATATAGAATGCCTACTGCTATCCGAAATGCATCAGCTTTATATTATAAAGTTAAACCAATTATTCATAACCATGCACCTCGAATTGTTGAAGTTGGTTTGGATGAGGCAGCGGCCATAACGTCAGAAGTGACGAATGGTGTTTTTACAGTGCTAAATTTGGTGGATATTGCTGCCAACCCATCACGGCGTATGGCAGGCTATGTTACGAGTATGGGTATGGCGAATATTGCGAGTCGATTTACCGATAATCTTGAAATTCAGGGCGCAGCGTATTTTTTTGGTCGTGAAGTAGGAATGTTTGAGGTTGAAGCCTACCAAAGCTATGAGAGACCACATTCTGAAGCTGCTATGAATGAAGAATTATCAAGAGCTTATAATTTGTGGAGCAGCCTATTCGGAAAAAACGTTGGTGAATGTGTTGTTTCTACAATGCATCAATTTACTGTAATGCATCAAAGTTTACGTGAAAGTGTTGGTTGGTTCGAGCATGTCGTTTTATCTTATATGGGCACCAAGTTAACTACTATTCAAAATGCGGTTGCTGATATCGGTTTACATGAATTAGAGAAGAGCATTGTATCAGCTTTATCAATGACGAGTCTCTCCACACAGGCTATGTATTCATTAATGCAATTCTATTCCCGAGAAATACAACAATTGCGTGAACAAGTATTAACTAACATTGAACATAAAATTGTAGAAAACTTATTGCCAGATTCAGAACATCGTGATGTGACGTTAAAATATTTGTTACTAAATCAAACAGTCTTATTATCTCAAAAGCTGATGGAGACAAAAGACGCTCAAAGTGCGCAAGGAAATAAAGTGAGAGCTTTAGAAGAAGAGCGTGATATTTTAGATGTCAATGCGATTGAGGAAAAGCTATTGCTTGATACAGACATTCTAAAGGAAAAAAATCGTCTGTTAAAAATTAATCAACAATGTGATGCTTTAGCAGAACAAATAACTGAGAGTAAAAAAGCTTATAATACAATTTGGGAAAAAACACCAAAAGGTGGGCTTGAGTTTAAATCCAAAGAAGCACAGCAGAATTGTTTCAATGAAAAAATTAAGATAGAAGGCTTGAAACTTCAGATCCAGTTTCTTAAAAATCACAAAGTAGATGAATCTACGATGACTGAAGTTAACAACCAGTTACAAGAAGCTGAGAAAGCACTTGTTGATTTCCAGGCAACTTTAGAAGCTACGGAAGCAGATTGGCTAAAACTTGCTAACCCCGTTGAAAGAGAACAACTACCCAAACACAAAGAGGAAATGGGAAGAAAACTTGAAGAACATCTAAATACTTTCAAACAAGAGCAAAGTAATGTCTTTGAACAGCTGGATAAGTTTTTATCTTCAAAAAATGATCTTAGTGGAAAATGGAATGATTACAAAAATGCAGAGCAAAAAATTGATATTCTTAAAAGAAATTTTGATGTTTTTGATTTGCAAATTAAAGCTATAGATAATCCGCCATTTTTTAATTCACGCGATACAGTTGAAAATGCGTTAGATCAGTATCCTACCGACTGTGATCAAGTAGTAAGGTTAATTTTAGACAAATTAGTCGCAACCGGGATGATAAATTTAGAAGATGCTAACGCTCAAATTAAAAATTCTCTTGTACATGCTTTTAATTCTCATAGTCATAAGGCAGATCGATTAAATAAAGTCTTAACGCATCATTATAAAATGCTGAGTGGTGATTATCGCACAAGTCTTGTACAGCAGCGCATGCAATTACAAAAGCAGATTGAAGCAGCAGTGTGTGAGTTTAAAGTTGCTTCAGATAACTATGGTGTGCAACAAAGTATTGTTCAGCAAAATAAGGTGGCTTATGAAGCGTTAGTAGGTGCCTCTGCGGATGGCCTTGTGATTGAACAGATTTTTAACCAACCTAATAATTGGGATATGGTTCACAATGGTGATGATATTAGGACTACGCTGACATTGCTAGGTCAATCACAAATGACAGTTAATGCCATGATTGATAGTGGTGGTCCTTCATCGCAACCTCACAAAGCGGCGAGTTTGGCAAGAACACTTGTTAATTATAAATATTTATTTATAGCCGCACCGAGTATCGATGTTCGTTTGCAGGAAATTGATGCTTTAACTGCAGATTTAGTCAAGCAAACTTTAGATCCTATCCATATTGCAGTTTTAAAGCAAAATATGGATTCTCAAATCGCCGACCAGTTACTTAACAACAGCGTATCGCTTACTTCGCAACAGCGTGCTACAAGCATTAGTAATCAGATCCAGAATGGTTTTCGTTATAATGAGGGACAAGACTTTGTTTTCGAGTCGAAAGGTTCTTCATTAAGTCAAACACTAGAATCTGGATTTGAAGCTCAAGATGTTTCCAGTGCTAAACAAGCGATTGTAAATGTACTTCAAGATCAAACAAGTGCTATTTCAATTGCTGAAGCTGGTGTATACAGCTCACCAGTTGTTGTGCCTCATGTGCCAAGCAATCCTCATGGTCTCAAACGATGGTGGGATAATAGTAAAGAGATAGCAGTACATTATGGGAAAGAAATATTAAAAATCACAGGTGGTTTCAGCGGGAGTATTGACTCAGGTGGCGTATCAGCTGGTTTTACCTATGGTAATCAATACCGTGTTATGCAATTTCAGCCACCTAAACCTTTACCGTTATTCACTATAATGCGCAGCAGCCAGCCTTCAGTTGTTGTTGGAAAGACCGCAGGTGCAGCTAATCATCAAGCAATACCTGGCAAAACACTCGATACTAAAATCGATATGGATAGCCCATACATGCGGGATATTTTAGCCGCACAATATAATGAAACGTTGGGCGCAAAAGTAGAGTCGGTTGGGAAGTTACCAAGACTGATAATTCCACAGGAACCGGTAGGAAAGTTGCCGAGACTGACAGTTCAAAATGAATCGGTAGGGAAGTTGTCGAAGACAGTTGAAAAGGAAAGTAGCTCGAAAATACCTGTGGCGAAGAGGAAAATAGACGTTGTAGATGCTGAAGCAAAATTTTCACAGTTTATCCCAAAAGTAGTAATTCCTAGCGATAAAGTAAATTGGTTTAAAATGGCTAATCTTTCAGTCCAAGGTATAAATACGTCTGAATTGCGTTTGTGGCAAAAGCACAACATAGAAAGTAAAGAATTACCTTTTCTCTTAAAGTGTCTTCCCAATGATATAGGTACTAAAATCTTTCCTGTTGCAGATTTTATGAGAGAAGTCCTAGTTGAATCGTGGGATGAAGCCAAGGATACGATAAAACTGATGGAGAATCTTGTTTTTACTGAAGTCGATTTAGCTCTTCGAGGTGAAGAGTTACAAACAGTAAAAGCGGTAAAAATCCTAGGTGTGTTTATTGGGACAGAGGCTGCGCGACTGGCTCTCAAGGAACAAACTGCTACCAGTCAATATATCAAACAAATTGCTGCAGATTTTATGAATATGAGTGATAGAGATAAGGCTAAGGCAGCTGCGAAGATTTTTGTTGCTTATAAGCTTCCAGCAATGGGAATGAAATTGATTAGTAAGGCTGGGGTTGTAAGTGTGCAGAAAGTACAGCAGATCAAGAGTATCGAATTGTCAGAATCTAAAGTTCTTCGATCTGCAAGTAAACCTAAAGTTGGTGCAGCTGCTGAGGAACTTACTATACCAAAAACAGTAAACGGAGTAAGTGGTTCTTTTCAAGCTTCTAAACCTGTTTCATTGTTGACGATGTATGAGCAGAAGTCTATAACCAAGATACAATCCTTTAGAGAGATTGTGATTAGCAGGAGTACACCTGCAGAAATTTATCATGGATATGGAGCATTGAGTAAAAGGCAAAGTGAATTGTTGAGGAAGCTCCCCAATTATAAATCATCCGTGATAATTAAAAAGTCAGATGTTACAGTAAATGATCTTGCTGCACTTACTGCGAAAACTGGTCATGAGTTTGCTATGTTTACTTTAGGTAGTCGTAGGCTCATAATTAGAGGTAATAATTCAAAAGTAGTTCCAGATCCATCATTACTTGAAAAAATTAAAGCTGAAAACTGGAAGTGGTCTGCTCATGTACATCCTGGTACAACTGAGTTGGTGTTAAATGCCTCTGGTGTTCCTGGTGACAAAGGAATGCTGAATTATTTAAATCAGGAGCGAAGTCTTATTTTGAATAGTTCTGGAAGACGAAATGTATTTGATCAAGACGACAATCATTTTGTTTCTAAGAATACGGTGCAGTTAAAGAAAAAGGTTGCGAAATAATGGCAATATTAAAACAACTAATAAATGCAGGACCATATACTACTCAGTGTGAAATATGGGATCTTGAAAATGGATTGATATTTGAAATAAATTTTGGAGATTATATTGATGTTAGTATTTCAAGCACGACTGGAGATGTTTCCGATCAAATATTTGAAAAGCTTAATAATTTAGAAAAATATTCAAGTATGAAATTATTGTCTTTAGGATGTTATTTTATTCAAATTGATAAACATATGTTGAAAGATCTTATGAAAGATGTAGAAACAATTGATTCAAAATCTTTAAGACAAGGAAAAATATATTAAATAAATTTGAAAACTTATTGCGGTGTTATCATTAATGCAGACTGGCTGTAGTTGATGATTTATCCCTCGCGGAAGCGAGAGCAGAAACTAGCCCCCCATTCTGGCGCGAGCTTGTCCGGCAAAGCTTCTTAGCGAAGACGGAAGCGCCGGTATGGGGGTAAAAATAAATATCGAATCTGTTCACTGCGGGAGCAGTGAGACTGAAGAGTTGTAATAGAAAATGTAATTGACAGGCAATTTCCAATTAACTATGTTGATAAATTTAAACCAGTAAAACCGAGATTAGCCAATGACAAATGACGAAATTATAAGTTTAGCTAAGGAATATTTTATTAGAGAGGAGATACCTTTTGTTGAACCAGGCGAATTAGGTAGAACTGAAGGAGTTAAGCAAGAAGTGATTTTTTTGGATCCACTTGTGCTTGATCCAAAAGTGGCAGTTGTAGTTCCTGAAGACATTAGAGTTTGCGTTAATACAGAAACCAAAGAAGTAACGCTGATATATCAAATCTAGCACTCATGAATAAATGGAATCATGATACTACTTTTATAATCGAGTTAAAACTGTCGCACCGCTCCCGTCTTCGCATAAGCTACGCCGGGCATGTCTGCGGCTCGTATTATTTGTTGGTTATTATACCCCCCGTTCCGGTCGTCTTCGCTTGCGCTACGACAACCTTCACGAGGGGCTAGCTAATTTCCTCGCTGCCGCGAGTAGAAAAAAGTGATATTTTTATAAGAGAAGAAAAGGATTCTATTGTGAAAACAGAATTTGATAATAATTTGAGGGTTGTTCGCCAAAAACGCAACAGCTGTAAAAACCCATACTTTTCTGAAGATAAATCTATAGTAGTAAATGAACTTAAGCGCATATCGGACGGACATCTTGAGAATGTTGCGAAGTTTGATAATGTAAGAGAAGATTCAACAATTTGCATCATTATTTTTCCCAATCAAGTTGAGTGATGTTGAAGAAGTGATTAAATATAGTGATCTTGTATATTGCAAGTTATACCTCACAGAAGAATTAAATAGGCAATAGAATGAAACAGTTTGGTGATAAAAATGAATTTGGGATTGATTGTTCATATTATCTTGATCAATTCAAAGATGATCCGGAAGTAATTGCTCATCCTGGAAGATATGACATAGGTGGTAGTATTTATTTTTGGGTTAAGGGAAAAAATCTGTTTTTATATAAGGGCTACGGTCCCGAGGCGACTTATAGTTTCGATTTGGATGTTTTAGTGGAGTTCTTTTGTGAAAAGCTGCATTTACAAATTGCAGATGATCCTTTTCCACATGGAATCAAAGCAACTAATCCAATCGATATGATGGAAGAAATAAAGCTAGTTGATGGCCATGATAATGATGTTACTAAATACCTCGATGTTGATTGGGATAAAGTCGACATGGAACTTCATGATAAAGTTGATCTATGGAACTACAATCATGGGATGTATACAAATCGAGGAGGTTCATTTTTGCCAGCTTTATTTATTCGAAGAATTAATGATCAAATTGAAATATCTTGGCATAACCAATTTCCACATCGTAGTACTGAAGGCGAAGTCTATTTTGAATATGAAAAAGGGATTGAATATGTTGACCTTAAATTATTCAAAGATACTGTAATTGCATTTTGTTTAGACTTTATTAATCGATGCCAAGATAAATATCCAGAACAAATGAATCGACATCGTGAAAATTTGAAAAAGGCGATGGCGGTAGAGGTTTGATATATGTCGTACCGCTGCCGCGGTGCTGTCATGTGTGCTTAATTAATACCCCTCGTTCCGGTCATCTTCGCTTGCGCTACGACAACCTTCACGAGGGGCTAGCTAATTTCCTCGCTGCCGCGAGTAGAAAAAAGTGATATTTTTATAAGAGAAGAAAAGGATTCTATTGTGAAAACAGAATTTGATAATAATTTGAGGGTTGTTCGCCAAAAACGCAACAGCTGTAAAAACCCATACTTTTCTGAAGATAAATCTATAGTAGTAAATGAACTTAAGCGCATATCGGACGGACATCTTGAGAATGTTGCGAAGTTTGATAATGTAAGAGAAGATTCAACAATTTGCATCATTGTTTTTCCCAATCAAGTAAAGAAAATTTTATTGTCTTATTTGAAGAATGAAATGAGTGATGATGCCTTAAATATTTGGGCTGAATTTTTGTGCTTTCGAGGAGAATATGTTGGTAATGATGACAATGAGGATGAAGATTATTACGAAGATATGTGGTATGTAGTCCAAAAATTATCTACTCCAGAAATTGATGGTGAAATAACGCCTGATACAGTTCGAGAATATTTAAGAGAATTAGATAAATACTTTACTAATAATTCTGAATCAACAAATGATGCGCTATAGATACATTGCGCCTCTCCCGACTTCGCTATAGTTTCGCTGTGCAAGGCCGTGGTGCTGGTGTGTAGAGAATGCATGGTTTTAGAAAGATTGCAGTACAATAGGCTATGGCTTAAATGAAGTTGAAAAACAATTTTTAATTGATTATGTAGAACGTCTTGAAACTAATAAAGTGGGATTAACCAATGTCAAATGATGAAATTATGAAGCTTGCTAAGGCGTATATGATAAAAAGAAAAATAGCCTTTGTTGAGCCCGGTGAATTTGGCGATAAAGAAGGATCTAAGCAAGAAGTGATTTTTTTGAATCCTCTAGCTCTTGAACCAGATAGTGTTTGATCCCGAAGATATTAGGTTGTGGGTAGATACAAAATCAAAGGAGGTTAGTTTTGTGTTTCCAATGCAAATGGACAGCTATTCTTGCATATTATATTCATAAACTATGAAAGTGATGATAAATGAAAAATAAATTTATTTTATTAGTTACGGAATTTTTTAAAATATTAGGAAACCAAACTTGTATTGTTGGGTTCGTCGAACCTGAGCAACACTCAATAATCACGTCTGATTATGTGGGAAAAATAGTAATCGATGGTGTTGAAGAGAGAGATTTAAATATAATGGGACAAGATATATTCGCTAGAACCCCAGGTATTGAGCCCAGTGGGAAAACATCTATTAGAACGTTAGACAATTTAGATGATTTATTCCCGTTAGTGAATATCAAGAAAATTGTTGTTACAGGATACCTTCCTGAAAAATGAAACACTCAGAGTCGCATCACTTCCGCGGTGCTAAATTGTAATGTGATTTATTCCCCCCATACCGACTTCTCGTCTGCGCCTTCGGCTTGTCGGTTAGCCTAAATTGAGGGCTATTTTATAACCTGTCTGCCGCCAGGCGCGAAATGCACTTCGGTGAATTGGATTACAATTATCGCGATAGCGATAGCGATATCGCACCGCTACCGCGGCTTTGCTTTTTATTGATACTATCCCCCCGTTCCGGCTGTCTTCGCTACGACAACCAACTCAAACCACAAGTTGCCAGTCGAGCAAAATCGACTAAAACGAAAATTCTTTGCGATAAAACCGAATGTTGCCTGGGTCGGCGCGATATCACCTATATCTGGACTGAGCAAGATTGGCTTTATTTAGCGACAGTCATCGACTTGTACTCACGAAAGATCAAAGTCTGGATCATGGGTGAACGCATAACAACGGCTGCGTAGTTTGGTGTCCACTGAATAAGGATCAGGTCAGTTTTAGCTAAATTATTTTATCGCTCAAGCTAGGTTCTTCTGAGCCAATACCAAAATCAAGTATTGAATAAACGTCTCGCTAAAGGTTTTAAATTTCCTTCATCAAGTTCACATAAACAAACAAGCTCATCACCTTTACTATAATGCGGATTTTTCTTTTTAAAAAACTGAATTTCAGGTCTTTTTAATAGTGGCTCTGGAATTTGTGCCCAGGTTGCTTTTAGATGACCACGCGAAGTGGGGAAATGAATAATACCATTTTTTGTATTGTAACAGTCTCCAAAGGCTTCTTGTGCTAACTGATCTATTAATCCTTGTTCCCACAAAGGAGTTGCTGTTTTGTGGTTAGGATAAAAATTTTTACTAAATATTGGTAAGTAACGGTAAGTTCTATGTCCTTTAATGATAATAAACCAATAAAGAGGTAGCTCTGGGTTTGATCTTTTCAAAAAACCTGCAAATTTTAACCAAGAAAAAGCAAGTGTCGAGTTACCCCAATAAGCATCAGCCATTATAGTGTCGCCAGAAAAGATAATTTGAAGCTTTTGTCCCTGATAGTTAGTTTGGTAATTTAATAAAGTAGAAAAACCAACAATAACATTACTTTGATTATAGATTTTCAAAATATAATTTTTTTTCATCAAATCATGAAGGAAACTTTCTAAGTCGCTGCCTTCATAATATTTGACAAACAATTGATGCATAGATTTAATGCTATCATGATCTAGTTGAGCACTTGAGATTATTTCAGACGACAATGATTCCATAACGCGGTGTCAGCAAAATTAATTGCATTCATTTTGACATAGTATCAATCTTATTGTCAAAATGAATGTTGTTTGAACACCATTCATTTTCTGCATATAATCAATAGGTATTTGTGGTTTAATTTATTTAGCAGATTGCTTTCTCATTCATTTCACCTACTATCAAGGAATTGTACAAATGGAGCTAAATAATAAAGTCAAGTTAAGTCTACTGTATCTTGCTATCACAGCGCCCATAACTAATAGTCTAGCAAATGACCTTGAAAATTATGACTCTTCTGACTTTGAGGGGTGGACAATAGGAGCAGGAGCTGGTGCAAGCACCTTCATGACAAATATTTCTACGCGAGCAATTACCGCTGATAGCAGTCTGAATAATTTTGCCAGTAATCAAATTTATAAATTCGCTCCCGTTGGAACTCTTTTTGTAGGTGCGAATACTCTTGATGAAAATAATATTTTTTATGGAATGGAATTAGGCCTAAGCTTTTACGGTTCTAATCAAACAAAATTAAGTAGTACTTCTACAGCAATAACTACAGTATTATCAACAGAAGGAGGAGATTTTGATGGTTTTGTAACTACAAATAAATCGCTATACAACAACACCATTGTTAAACGTAATAGCTTAGAACCCTTCTTAGATTTAAAATTAGGTTTTCTAGTGAATCCATTAGCAATAGCTTATTTTAGAGCAGGGGTAAATTATAATTCTCTACAAATTACTTCCAATTCCAGTTATGCATCAGCAAGTGAAAGTCAAAATTTTCATAATGGGGAAAGCTCTGTTTCAACAGCCTCATCAATAAATATTACTGAAGATAAAAATATTTTTGGCCTTAGATTGGGTTTTGGAACTGAATATCTTTTTGCTCCCAATACAAGCTTTGGATTAAATTATCTTTTTACCTTTTATCATACACATCATTCGAACTCTCATAGCCCTGTAGCAGACACAACATGTGATGCCATGGAAGGTTGTGTAACAACCGAAACTAATTTAGCCAATGATAGTCGCGCCAAGGCTAGAGATCAAAAAATCATGGCACAATTAATTTACCATTTTAACAAGAAATAATTTTTTAAGAGGTAATAGCTAGCAATGCCTATTTTTCAAGATGCAATAGGTACTTGGCATTTAAGTCGCTACGAAGATGTGAAGCTATTACTGACTGACAATCGTTTTTCACGTCGACCTCCAATCGGGGCTGGCTGTATTCATCAAGAAAAATCACAATCAATTTTAGAAAACATGTTAGGAAAGTGGGTGCTTTATAATGACCCTCCTGAGCATACTCGGCTACGAGAATATTTCAGCTTTCTTTTGACACCACAATTTTTTAAAAATGCTAAATCAATAATTGAAGCTGTCGCACAAAATTTACTTAACTCCTTATTGCAAAAAAAAGATATTGATTTTATGCCGGAATTTGCTTCAATTTTACCTAGTAATGTATTAAATACATTACTAGGTACCTCGTTATCTTCTGAAACAATAAGAACTTGGTCACGAGCAGTTGCTACAGCAATCGATCATGGTTCGCCTGAAGATTTAGAAAAAGCAACGAATTCAGTTTTGGCAATGCAGTATTATTTCAAAGAAATTCTACAGCAATGTACTGAGCCAAGTACAGGTTGGATAAGCGATTTATTGAGTATTCAAAAGATGTATCAACTGAGCTTAGATGATATTGTTGCGATGTGCATTTTCTTACTGCTATCAGGACAAGAAACTGTACATTTATCCCTTGGGCTTAGCGTAATGACATTACTACAAAATCCTATACAACTAAAATTGTTGCAAGAAAAACCAGAACTTATCCCTTCGGCAGTAGAAGAAATTTTAAGATACAGTTCGCCATTAAGTAAGTTGTGTCGTTGGACGACAGAAGAAATTAATATTAATAATACTTGTATCCCAGCGGGACAATTAGTTGTGGGATTAATCTATCATGCAAATAATGACCCAATAAAATTTACTAACCCTCATATCTTTGACGTTACTCGCAAAAATAATCGCCATCTTACTTTTGGTTGCGGGATCCATCATTGTTTAGGCGCTTTATTAGCTCGTTTTGAACTACAAATTTCTTTAATTAAACTTATTCCACATTTGCATAAATTCTCATTGCAAGAAGATGAAATTTCTTGGCTACCTAATAGCTCTTTTCGATACTTAGCAAAATTACCAATTAAAATTAGTTAAACGATATGATCGATCAAATGCAATTATTGCAAACTTACCTTGAACAATCTGAAAAATGTAATTTTCAAGATAGCCTTACACAAACTAAGAATCATTTTACAAAACTAGTCATCCATGCCCATTCAACTGTGCCATTTTATCAACGTTTTTATAAAAATATAGACATCATTGCTGATACATTACCTATTGTAACTAGAGAATTGATACAATCAGCAGGAGATGATTTTATTTCCGGAGAAATTCCAACATCTCATGGAGCTTCCTATCCCTTGGAAACTTCGGGTTCTACAGGAAAAGCTATTAAAATACTAGCAACAGATTTTACTCGACTTTTTTACGATGCATTGATGTTACGTGAACATATTTGGCATAAAAGAGATTTGACCAAAACATTAATGGCTATACGATGGGAGCGCCGAGGCATTGCGCATGCTCCAATTGGCCATTATCAAACTACTTGGGGATCCCCGATTAATCAATATAAGAAAACAGGCTCTAGCATATTTATTAATGTTGCCAGTGATACACCAAGTCAAATTGAAGCATTATTAATTTATAAACCACAATATTTAAATACTTATCCATCACAGCTTGCAGCGCTTGCAGAATTTTGCTTAGAGCATAAAATTCACCTTCCTTTTTTAGAAGAAGTACGCACTACTGGTGAAACTTTCCATGAAAATTATAAAAAAGTGATTCAACAAGCATGGCCATGGATAAAAATAACAGATGTCTATAGCAGTGTTGAAATTGGTCACATTGCACATCAATGCCTTGAGTTTGGCAATTATCATGTGAATTTAGAAAATGTTTTTTTAGAAATAATTGATGAGAAGGGGCAACCTTGTGAATTGCATCAACCAGGAAGAGTATTAGTGACGAGCCTTTTAAATTATGCCACACCACTGATTCGTTATGAGATTGGTGATTATGCTGCCTGGGGTGACATTTGTGGCTGTGGGCGCACCTTACCTGTTATCAATAAGATTTTGGGCAGAAAAAGAAATCGACTTCGATTTCCGAATGGAGAATCACGCTTTCCTTATTTAGGAGAAAGAGAAGATAGGAAAAAAATAACTGACGTAGTAAAAAAATTCCAATTTGTGCAGCATACTGTGCATGATATTGAATATAAAGTTGTTGTCACAAGCCTATTAAGCACAGAACAAGAAGAACAACTTAAGAAATTGCATCAAACTAATTTAGGGTATCCATTTAATATCAGTATTAGTTACCATGAAAATATACCAACAGGACCTTCTGGGAAATATGAAGAATTTGTGTCATGCGTTGAATGAATTTGAAGTTTCATAAAATTGTATCACGCTAAAAATAGTAATAATAAAATATATGAAAAAGGGACGCGCTTATTAAAGGGTAAGCGATAATTTGTGCACACCCGATGGTTGTTGGTCGGACGCTTACGTTTTTCCTGCCTATAACAAAGGATTATCTCTTGAGCTGGCAGTTGAAGGGGGTGGTTGTTGTCTTGTGACTGAATCAGTGTTTGAAAGTGTTGGAGTGGCCAAAAATGGCGTTGGTTATGTGATTGATCCTAAATCAGCGAATGACACGCTTTAGCCTGTCGCACCGCTTCCGCGGCGCTGGTATGTTGTTGTTTTCATTCCCCCCATACCGACTTCTCGTCTGCGCCTTCGGCTAGCCGGTTAGCCTAAATGGGAGGCTAGAATTTGTCACCTGACTTCCGGCTTCGATAAATGCTACGCATTTACTACGCCGGACAAGGCCGCCAGGTGTGCATTTATTTCAATGCTGGAATGGCAATTGTGTAGAGGTAAATTCAGTTGAATCTCTACAATAGGTTCAGTTCGACGAGCTTTATTGTCATCATAGCGATGATATCAGATACTAGGGCCCCATTAGTGAGCGAAGCTCTGTAGTTAAATAAGGGAGAGTATGTTAAGACGTGTATCGAATTCAATCGGAGGTGTGGCGGATGGAGTAGAACGTGCTATCGGAAACTATGCTATTGAGGCATTTAATGAAATTTTAAAACTATTTTTAGATATACTTTTTGCCCTACGATTCCCTTTAATTGTTATAGCTACTTGCTTCCTTATGCCAAGAGTGACTGATTTAACAATTGCTGTTCTTGGTTCAACTTTTGTACCCTTTGGTTTAGCCGCCATCTGTATACCTTTTTGTTATTATGCTTATCAAGGTATTATTTCTTTGATACATTTTTGTGGTTATCAAATTGTCGATCCGTATCAAGAAAGATTGAGAATAGAGCGTGAACGTGAATTCAATTGGATGAGGAATTTTCCTCGTTCTCCGTTTGAAAATATGGAATTCTCTAGACCCCTTCTTCATAATTTTAATCATGGAACTGCTCTAGGCAGGCAGAGAATGACTCTATCTAATCAAGCTGACGATCTAGCGCGCGAGGTGCCCACAGAAAATTTTGTCGCGAATGTAAGATTATAATGACTCGATCTTATTTAATCCTCAATTTCTATATGCATATCAACCATATTCTTGATAGTGAAAAATTTATATAAATTTGAGTTTCACTGGTATGTTTGATTAGTGGCTAAGGTGAAATGATATTCCAATTGCAGCGTCAATATTAAGGGCATATACAACCTTCCTCCCATTTTTCTCGTCCATCTAGTGCCATTTACCCCCATTAATCGAGCTACTCAGCTTAAAAATAGTCATTTTAGGTTGAACACAAGCCCCATTGCTCTGTATAATTCAGTCTTTTTACGCGGTTTATAATCAATCTTAAGAGGGTATTCAACATGGCAAGCAACGGTCCAACAAAAATTACTGCAGACGAAATGAAAAAATTCCAAGCAATTTTAAAATTACCAGCAGGCGTTGAAAAGACTCAAGCGCAAAAAGAATTAAGCCCTGAAGAAAATGCTAAATTTCTGCAATATGTTGCGCTCTTACAGAAAAAGCAAAAAGTAAAAGCGCTTGAAAAAGCTAATGAAGAATCTGTAGCACGCCAGCAGGAATTGGAAGCGACAGGTGCTGCTGCTCAAGAACGCGCTAAAGCGTTGCAAATACAAATGCAAGAAGCTGAAGCCAAGTTAAAAGCTTTGCAATTACGTGAAGCAGAATTGCAACGTCAAGATAAAGCTATTTTAACGCAAGCATCCGCTCAGTATGCAAAAACCTTGGATACGATTACCAGAAAGCCAGTAGCTAAAGCCGCTGTTGCTGCCAGTACTCCTACACTAAAATATTAATTTATAGATGAGTTAATTGAGTTTCGTTCGCACGGATGCGGACGGCTCATCATTTTCTGAACTTAAAAACTCTGAACTGAGTTCTATTGATTCTTCTAATCCCAAGTCAATTCCTTCAAGGTCAAATTCCATCTCTAAATCTTCATCTATCTCTATCTCATCAACTAATTCACTTGCTATAGTAGCAATTTCCTTATTTTCTTCTTCGATTAATTCTGTATTTTTTAAGCGATAATCTACTTCATGTGTGGTTTCACTTTGCACACTTTGAATTACCTCATTCGTACTCTCAAATCCTTTTTGAACAACATCAAGTTCTTGATGTGCAACTTTGGATTTCTCATTAACCACTGTCAACTCATCTCGTACTGTATTTCTTAAGGCATACATTTCTTTATTCTTCTTGTCATTCGAAGCATGCTCCACTAAAATCTCAGAATCATCTTTTGTAACGTCTACTCCCCCGGCCTTAGCATGTTTAATAACAGCTTTTCTTTTCTCATCCTTTCTTTGAACGTTGTATTGCTGATTCTCTTGCGATAATGTATCTCGTTCTCTTTGCAAAGCTAATATTTGTGGTGATGATTTGCCCGTATGCCGTTGAAAAGCGGGGTTAACTAATCCAGAATTTTTATCAAAACCAGATTTTGTTGCACCATTTTGTAGAGCAACTAATTCTTTATCAATCTCTGCGATGCGCTGATTATTTTGTTGAATTTTCTCATCATATTTTTTATCGATATTGTAAAAATTATCGTTCACATTCAGAGCATAAATTTTTCTATCCTCTGGACTCATATTGCGAAGTATTGGTTCGCCTTTTGTGTTTACAGCTGAATCTAAAGTGGCTGCATATAGATTACTATACTCTTTCAAAATCTCCTTATCATAGGCAATCAACTCCTTCTGCCTTACATTCAACTCCTTAATCGTATCTTCCAATGCTCTGATCTTTTCAGCGCGTTGCCTTATATAATCATTGATCATTCGTTGTAATGCTTGGTTTTGTGCCTCAATGAGTTGGCGTAGAGCAAAGTCTTGTTGCTTTTGCTCTTTTTCAGTTTGCTTTTCTTTGTCAATCAAATGTTTTAATTCAACGACTGCTTTTTCGATTTCTTGTTCTTTATAATGTAGCTGCTTTAATTCCGTAAACAGTTTTTCAAGGCGAGCTGCATTCACGGCCACATTAAAAATCGCATTTTTGAAATCCACATCTTGAATAAGCTCTGAGATAGGTGCGTTATCCATGTTTTTGAATTTTACTTCGAATTTTAAGAGGGATAGGATGGAAGGATTTAAACCGCTAAGGAGCTTAGCCTCATCTATTTCTTCATTATTACCATTAACGCCTTGGCCTTTGGCGGGCTTGGCATAATCTAGTTTCAGTGCAACTTCCTTTAATTTATCGCCTCTAACGCTTCCTTCGTAAAGGTCAAAAACGTTATACCGCATGGCATAAGCTCCAAACCCTAAATGTGCTTGTTTTGAAATTGAGACAAGTGAAAGGGGCATTTTGTTCAAGAAATCAAAACGAATATGAGTTGCATCAAATTAAAGGTAACTTTACGACCGCTTATCTAAGCTCTAAAAGGTGTTGTTGCATCATATTTAAGGTAACCAGGGGATGAAGGCTTTAAATATGGGCTATCTCCGCTATATGAATGCTAGTAGGCCAGAAAAATAGAAAATACTATATGAATTTTGTGCTGTATGTGGATACAACAGGAAATATGCCATTAGGTTGTTAAAAAACAACCAAAACAACCAAAACGGAAAACTGGCCCCAAACCAATTTATAACGATTCACTTCTTATTGAGGCTTAAAGCATTAATGACTCAATTTTCAGCCTAACGTTGTTTGTTGGAAAGATAAGCTTTTTCTCCTCAAAACGTCAGGATTTTTATAGCTTCTAAGCATCATCAATACTGCTAAGATCAATTCAAATTGCTCATTAATA
Organism: Uncultured Candidatus Berkiella sp.; assembly: GCA_964594635.1. GTDB lineage: Bacteria > Pseudomonadota > Gammaproteobacteria > Berkiellales > Berkiellaceae > Berkiella. The sequence goes on along the minus strand of CAZQMV010000003.1, from coordinate 55,870 downwards.
AGCATTCGACTTAACTTATTTGGATTGTGCGGGTATTAGTAGGAAGGAATTAAATTAGCCCCGGGGTCTAAATCAATCCGGGGCTAGAGTCTTCAAATCTGACTTAAGTCAGATCTAGTTGAAGTCAGAAAAAGAAATAGTGTCTACGCGAACCTCATTCAAAATGGGGCCTGCGTTTGTAAGAGCATTAGCAAAACCATTGGCATCACCAATTTGACCGCTCACAATCATTTGAATTAAGCCAAATAATTGTGGTGTCACAGAGGAAGGAACGTGCAATGTTAAAGTTAAGTCAAAATCGCCACCGGACACGAGATTCGTTTCAGTTACGTTTAATGGTTTCATAACATTCTCCTTAGCTTCATTTTACTTATGTAAATATAGTGTATATGCAACAATTAGGAGTATACTGACCTCCCACAGCCGATTCAATAGACAAATTTTCATATAGGTAGTTAGAAAACTGTTTAGTGCGCTGCGACGGTTAATTTGCTTAGAAAATCTGAAATCACCAAAGACTTTTCAATTCAAATCAAATTGTTAGCCTGCTTTGACGGGTGATGGTACTTGCTTAGTAGGGTTGTTTAACATATGATGTGCCAACTTGTCGCGGGGTGGAGCAGTCTGGCAGCTCGTCGGGCTCATAACCCGAAGGTCGTAGGTTCAAATCCTGCCCCCGCTACCAGCTTTCTACGTAGTAAACCCCACCATGGGGTTTTTTATTAACCGTAGATTGCATGACTCAAGATTAAGTTGAAGAAGTGGGCAATGCCCACTTTTTTGTTTGGATACCAGCATAGGATTTTTAATATAAAGCATGCATCAGCAACCAAAGTGGCATGATCTTATAAGCCCCATCCTTTCGGGCACGCCGTTTGAACTGGTGGGTGTTGAATGCGTCGGTGGTGGTAAGCACACCACGGTACGAATTTATATTGATAAACCAGGCGGTATCACTATTGATGATATTGCAGATCTTAGTCGACAAATTAGTGTCATCTTCGATGTAGAAGAGCCGATTAGTGGGCAGTACACGCTAGAAGTATCGTCTCCTGGGTTGCAACGACCCTTATTTACGCCAGCACACTTTAAAGTACAAGTGGGGCAGAAAATAATGGTTAAAACAAGTCATGCATTGGGAAACCGACAGAATTTCAAAGGTGTTTTAATCAAAGCCGATGATGACGGTATTGAGATGGAAGTTGATGAACAATCTGTTTCGTTAAGCTATAACGATATTGATAAAGCAAAAGTCATACCGGACATTAGTATTGGCGCTAGCCGTATAGAAAATGAGGCAAAACGATGAATCCAGAAATTCGTTTAGTAGTAGATGCCGTCTCCAATGAGAAGAATGTCCCTAAAGAAATCGTTTTTGAAGCGCTTGAAGCTGCCTTAGAATCAGCGAGCAAAAAACGTTATGGTGCTGATTGGGAATTTAAAGTCGTCATTAATCGTATGAATGGTGACTATGAAACTTTTCGTGCTTGGACAGTGGTTGACGAAAATGCCACCAATGAAGAAGGTGAAGTGGTGGGTGTTACTAACCCACATGCAGAATTAACATTGGCAGAAGCAAAAGAGAAAAAAGCGGATGCAAAGATTGGCGAACAAGTTCTTGAAGCAGTACCTTCAGTAGAGTTTGGCCGAATTGCAGCGCAAACTGCTAAACAAGTGATCATGCAAAGACTGCGTGCAGCAAAACGTGATCAAATTGCTGATGAATATCGTGCGCGTATTGGTGAATTAGTTGCTGGTACCGTCAAAAAAGTGACCCGAGAAAATATTATTATCGAACTGGGTAATAATGCAGAAGCGTTGTTGCGCCGCCAAGATATGTTGCCACGTGAAATTGTCCGTGTTGGTGATAGAGTGCGCGCTTATCTGCAAGATGTGCGTGACGATCAAAGAGGTCCGCAATTAATTATTAGCCGTACTTGCCCTGAAATGCTCATCGAACTCTTCAAAATTGAAGTGCCTGAAATTGGCGATGGTTTGATTGAGCTAAAAGGTGCAGCACGCGACCCAGGTGCTAGAGCAAAGATTGCGGTCCTTGCGAAAGACAATCGTATCGATCCGATTGGCGCTTGTGTCGGTATGCGTGGTGCTCGTGTACAAGCGGTCTCTAGTGAATTAGGCGGTGAACGGGTTGATATCGTTTTGTGGGATGAAAATCCAGCGCAATATGTTATTAACGCAATAGCCCCTGCTGAAGTGGCTTCCATCATCATCGACGATGATGCACATTCGATGGATGTGATTGTTGCCGATGAACAACTCTCAGCAGCAATAGGCCGCAGTGGTCAAAACATACGATTGGCAAGTCAATTAACCGGTTGGGAACTCAATGTGATCTCACAAAATCAAGCACAAACTCGCGATGAAGAAGAATTTGAAAAATTATCACAATTATTTATGCAGCATTTATTGGTATCACCAGAAATTGCTGGAAATTTAATTGAAGCTGGATTCACCAGCATTGAAGAAATTGCTTACGTTCCTACGCAAGAATTAATGGAAGTAGAAGGAATGGATGAGGGCTTATTAACCTCATTACGTGGACGTGCTAAGGATACACTCTTAACCAAAGCGATAGCTGAGGAAGAGCGGTTAGGTGAGAACGCGCCGGCGTCAGATTTGCTTGAAGTGGAAGGTATGGACAAGCAATTAGCCTATACCCTAGCAAATCACGGAATTGTAACCAGAGATGATTTAGCTGAACAAGCAGTTGATGATCTCTTGGAAATTGAAGGGATTGATGAAGTGCGCGCAGCAAAATTAATTATGGCTGCACGTGCACATTGGTTTATTGAGCAATAATACGGCACTTGCGGGAGGACCCATGTCTGAGGTAACCGTTGCAGAATATGCTGAGATACTAAAAATTTCACCCAAGTTGTTGCTGCAACAGTTGGAAAGTGCTGGTATCGCTTGCGCAGAAGGTCTAAAACACGTTGTGACCGATGCGGAAAAGCAAAAGCTTTTAGAGAAACTTAAAAGTGATCATGGCGAAAAAGACAGCATAACCAAAGCCGGGGTAACCCAGTTTACGGTAACGCGTGAAAGAGTCAGCGAATTAAACGTAAAGGTTCCAGGTACCTCCAGCAAGAAAACCGTTAAAGTTGTTACTAAAAAAACGCGTAAATTTATCAAACGCCCAGCCACACCTGAAGGCTTAGAGCCAGCTGCATTAGCTCAAGAAGTTCCAGCTGATATGCCGCTTGAAGATGCAATTTCAGATAGCGCGCCAATACCAGTTGCAGAAAACCAAGAGCAGATCCAAGCCAAAGCTGAACCTGTTGTTGAAGTACCAGAAAAAGTTGAAGCTCCTGTTGTCGTTGATGAATTTACAGAAGAAGTAGCACCCATACCCGTTGTGGTTGCCGAAGAAAAAACCGTTAAACCGAAAGAAGCTGTCAAAGAAGCGCATCGACCTGCGGGCGCATTTGATGATAAACGCGGCCATGGTGGTAAAGAAAAAGAACGCGATGGTGGTGCTGGAGCTAAAAAGAGTCTCAAGCCCGCTCCTAAAGGCAACAAGAAAATCCGTGATATCCAAGATGTTGAAAGCGAAGAAAGCAGACATCAAAGAAAACGCAGAAGCAAATTCAAGAAATTTGATGAAGCATCGACCAAAAAACATGCCTTTGAAAAGCCTACTGCTCCCATGATTCGTGAAGTGATTATTCCTGAAACAATCACTTTAAATGAATTAGCACAGCGGATGTCGGTGAAGGGCGCTGAAGTGATTAAAACGTTGATGAAAATGGGCGTTATGGCCACCATCAACCAAGTTGTCGATCAAGATATTGCAACACTTGTTTGTGAAGCATTAGGGCATAAAGCAGTATTGCGTAAGCAAGATTCACTTGAAGACAGTATTCAAATTAATTACGAAGGTGACGAAAAAACCCGTGCACCGATTGTTACCATTATGGGTCACGTTGATCATGGTAAAACATCGTTACTCGATTATATTCGTACCACCAAAGTGGCGGCCGGTGAAGCGGGCGGTATTACGCAGCACATTGGTGCTTACCACGTAGAAACCAAACGCGGCATGATCACCTTTTTAGATACCCCAGGCCATGCGGCATTTAGCGCGATGCGTGCTCGCGGTGCGAAATGTACCGACGTTGTCGTATTAGTGGTTGCAGCCGACGATGGTGTTAAGCCTCAAACCATTGAAGCGATTCAGCATGCAAAAGCAGCAGGCGTTCCGATGGTCGTGGCGATTAACAAAGTCGATAAAGAAGGCATCGATCTTGATCGTATTAAAAACGAATTGTCTCAGCATAATATCATTTCTGAAGAATGGGGTGGCGACACCATGTTCGTATCCGTTTCTGCAAAAGTCGGTACGGGTATTGATGCATTATTAGAAGGCATTTTGTTACAAGCTGAAGTTTTAGAACTCAAAGCCCATGTGGATTGCCCAGCAACGGGTTTGGTAATTGAATCGCGTCTTGATAAAGGCCGTGGTCCGGTTGCAACCATTTTGGTGCAAAATGGCACATTGAATAAAGGCGATATCATTATCACCGGTTCACAATATGGTCGTGTTCGAATCATGTTGGATGAAAATGGTCACCCAGTACAAACGGCAGGTCCTTCTATCCCGGTTGAGGTGTTTGGTTTATCCGGCACACCATCAGCAGGTGATGAAATGACTGTGGTTGCGGATGAACGAAAAGCACGTGAAATTGCTTTATTCAGACAAGGTAAGTTCCGCGAAGTAAAAATGGCGAGACAGCAAGCTTCTAAACTAGAAGGCTTTATGGATCGCATGCAAGAAACCGGCACGCGTCAATTAAATATTGTCGTTAAAGCCGACGTTCAAGGTTCCATTGAAGCGTTAACCGAAGTGCTTGAAAAACTTTCTAATGACGATGTTATCGTTAAGATTGTTTCTAAAGGCGTGGGTGGTTTGAATGAATCTGACGTTAACTTAGCAATGGCATCAAAAGGTGTGATTGTTGGCTTTAACGTTCGAGCAAGCAGCACAGCGCGTAAATTGGCAGAACAAGAAGGCATCGAAATTCACTACTTCAGCGTTATTTACGATGTTATCGACACCATTCGTGCCGCTATTTCCGGCATGGTTGGACCGAAGTTCAAAGAAGTTATCGTTGGTTTGGCAGAAGTACGTGACGTATTCCGTTCGACCAAGTTTGGTTCTATCGCCGGTTGTATGGTGGTTGAAGGGACAATTAAACGTAACTTACCAATCCGCGTACTTCGTAACGACGTTGTGATTTATGAAGGTGCTTTAGAATCCTTACGCCGCTTCAAAGAAGAAGCTCAATCCGTTCGAAACGGTACCGAATGTGGTATCGGTGTTAAAAACTATAACGATGTTAAAGTTGGCGACATGATCGAAGTATATGAAAAAGTGGAAGTGTTCGCACCCGTTGCAGAAGACAGATAGCAGTATTAGGCAACCCGGCGTCGCTAAAGCTATGCCGGGCAAGCAACGCCTAAGGGCAAAGTGAGAAGAGTATGGCACGAGATTTTAATAGAACTGACCGCATTGGCGATGTTATGCAACGCGAGTTGTCCGTCATCATCCGGCAGGAACTAAAAGATCCGCGCGTCAGCATGATCACTATTGCAGAGGTCAGAGTTTCCAAAGATCTGGCCCATGCGAAAGTGTTTGTTAGCGTCATGATGGAAGAGAAAGCGGAAGAAACCCTAGAGGGCTTAAATAAAGCCGCTGGATTCTTAAGAGCGCAGCTTGCCAAACGCATGTCGCTACGAGTAATACCGCAGCTTTTATTTGTTTATGATGATACGACGATCAAAGCGAATCGTATCTCAAGGCTAATTGATAACGCGGTTTCCTCGGACAAAAAAGAAAATGATAATTGACGGCATTCTGCTTCTTGATAAACCTCCGGGTATTACATCTAATACCGCCCTGCAAAAAACCAAACGCTTATTAAAAGCCGACAAGGCCGGTCATACGGGTTGTTTAGATCCCCTTGCCACGGGCATGTTGCCCATTTGTTTTGGTGAAGCAACCAAATTTTCCCGCTTTTTTATTGAAGAAGATAAACGCTACCGCGTTGAGGCTATCTTAGGTATCACCACCACAACCGGTGATGCAGAAGGGGAGATTATCAGTAAAAAGCCGGTGCCAGATTTTGATACGGATGAAATTATTCAAGCTATTTCACGATTTGTGGGAACACAAACACAAGTTCCTCCCATGTATTCTGCTGTGAAACATAATGGCAAGCCGCTTTATAAACTTGCCCGCCGCGGTATTGAGATCGAACGTAAAGAAAGAACCATCACTATTCATGAATTCACGCTGGATGAACACGACAAAGAGCGCTTAGTGATGACTGTCACTTGCAGCAAAGGCACCTATATTCGAACCTTAGTCGAAGATTTAGGAAACTATTTAGGCTGTGGTGCTTTTGTAACAAAGCTGCATCGTTTATGGGTAGCACCTTTTCAATTATTCCCGATGGTATCGTTAGATGAGTTAGTTGATAAAGGTAATATTGGTGAAAAACACTTAATTGCGATCCCGGATATTCTCAGCAAAATCTTACCCGCAATCACCCTCCCGCCAGTGGATGCCACTAAATTTTGTCGTGGCCAAGTGGTCACCGTTGATGTTGAAAATCTGCTTAGCCCTGTCATGCTTCTTGATAGCGCAGGTCAATTTATGGGGATTGGTGAAATTGCCGATAACCAACTAACCGTAATGCGCTTACTCTCTACTGCGGCAGAGGCTGCTGCCAATCCACCTAAGGCTTCTCAAGCTGTTTGCACCTAATTTTCTCTTTCCAGTTTACTCCCAGGCGTTGTTGGCAGCGCTTTTTCGCTGCAATCATGTATTGTCATACACTCTTTTGCTCAAAAACTTGCCGCCTAGCCTGGAAGCAAACTGGTTCGAGAAAAAAGTGTTTAAGCTACTGGCCTGTGTTAAAATGCTTGACTTCTTAGGTCCGTCTAGACCAAGAATTTTTACAACTAACTTAAATATAAGTAAACACTAAGCGGAGTTGATAATGACTTTAACTGTAGAAGCTAAGGCCCAGATTGTTGATAAATTTCAACGAACTGCAGGCGACACCGGTTCCCCAGAAGTACAGGTGGCTTTGTTGAGTTCCAGAATTACCTATTTAACAGAGCATTTAAAAACCCATAAAAAAGATGTGCATTCAAGACGCGGTCTAATGACACTCGTCGCACGTCGTCGTAAATTATTAGATTATTTAAAGAGTACAAGTCTGGCGACTTATAACAGCCTGATCGAGCGATTAGAGCTACGTCGTTAATTTGTTACCAAATATTAATGAACCAAGGAATTAACCTGTGGCTGCATGTTTAAAAACTTTTCAATACGGAAACCACACAGTAACTCTTGAGACGGGCGTTGTTGCTCGTCAAGCAACAGGCGCTGTGATGGTCAATATGGATGGAACGGTAGTGCTTGTCACTGTCGTTGGCGTTAAAGACCAAGAAAATGTTCGAGATTTTTTTCCTTTAACCGTTAATTATCAAGAGCGTATGTATGCAGCCGGCAGAATTCCCGGCGGATTTTTCAAACGCGAAGGCCGACCCACTGAAAATGAAACGTTGGTTTCACGTCTCATCGATAGACCATTACGTCCATTGTTCCCAGAAGGGTTCATGAACGAAGTGCAAATCGTTGCAACAGTGATGTCTATCAATCCAGAAATCAATCCTGATATTCCTGCAATGATTGGTGCTTCTGCTGCACTAGCTGTTTCAGGGATCCCATTTGAAGGACCGATTGGTGGTGCACGCGTTGGTTATGTTAATGGCGAATTTATTCTGAATCCTAGCAATAGCGAATTACGCTATTCCGATTTAGATCTCGTTGTTGCAGGTACCTCAACGTCTGTTTTAATGGTTGAATCTGAAGCAAACCAATTACCTGAATCTGTGATGTTAGAAGCAGTGATGTTTGGTCATGCAAAAATGCAAATCGTGATCAAAGCGATTGAAGCATTAGCTGCTGACGCTGGCAAAGCAAAATGGGATTGGGCACCTGCTGCACCATTGACCGAGCTACTTGAGAAAGCGAAGTCACAATATGGTGATGCGATTGAGAATGCGTATTTGGTTGCAGATAAAGCCGCGCGCCAAGATACTCTCAAAAAATTGAAGAAAGAAGCGATTGCTGCACTTGTTTCTGAAGAAACTGGCGTAACGCAAAGTCAGGTCATGAATGTGTTTGGTCAAATTGAAGAGCGTATTGTTCGCAGTCGCATTCTTCGTGGCGAAGCGCGTATTGATGGTCGTGATACCGAAACCATTCGCCCCATTTCTGTGCAAACCGGTGTGTTACCGCGTACCCATGGTTCTGCGTTCTTCACCCGTGGTGAAACTCAAGCTGTGGTTGTTGCAACGTTGGGTACAGGTCGTGATGCACAAGTCATCGACAGTGCAATTGGCGAGAAGAAAGAGCCATTCATGCTGCATTACAACTTCCCTCCCTACTGTGTGGGTGAAGTGGGCATGATGGGCAGCCCGAAACGTCGTGAAATTGGTCATGGTCGATTAGCACGTCGTGCGATTCAGCCTGTGTTACCTGAAACGACTAAATTCCCTTATGTATTACGAGTGGTTTCTGAAATTACCGAATCTAATGGTTCAAGCTCAATGGCCAGCGTCTGCGGCACAAGCTTAGCACTAATGGATGCGGGCGTTCCTTTGAAAGCACCTGTGGCGGGTATTGCCATGGGCTTAATCAAGGAAGAAGATTCCTTTGCGATTTTGTCTGATATTCTGGGTGATGAAGATCACTTAGGCGATATGGACTTTAAAGTAGCAGGTAGTGAAAACGGCGTAACGGCTTTGCAAATGGACATCAAAATCAACGGGATCACCCGTGAGATTATGGAAGTTGCATTGGCACAAGCACGCGCAGGTCGTTTACATATTCTGGGTATCATGAACAAAGAAATGAGTGGCCCACGTACAGAAATGTCCGATTATGCTCCACGCGTTTACAGCTTGAAAGTGAACCCTGAGAAGATCCGTGATGTCATTGGTAAAGGCGGCGCAACCATTCGTGCCTTAACTGAAGAAATGGGCACCAGCATTGAAGTGAATGATGATGGCACCATCAATATCGTTGCTAACGATAGAGAGTCCGGCGAAATGACCAAACAACGTATTGAAACACTGACCGCTGATGTGGAAGTGAATCAAGTATACGAAGGTCGAGTTGCTAGAATCGTTGATTTTGGTGCGTTTGTGACGGTATTGCCAGGCAAAGATGGCTTGGTACATATTTCACAGATCTCCAATCAGCGTATTGAAGATGTTAGTAAAGTATTAACGGTTGGACAAATTGTCCAAGTGAAAGTACTTGAAATCGATCGTCAAGGCAGAATTCGTTTGAGCATGAAAGAGCTTGAAAATACGCCAGCTGCACCAGCAGAAAGTGTTTAATTCAGCTGCGAAGACTAATAAAAAAGGGTGCTTAAAGCACCCTTTTTTTTGATTTGAGAAAACTTCAATATTAATTAAACCATTGCGCGGTGTGATTAGCACCAACGCCACAGCTTTCTTTTTCGCATTTTTCAGGGAAGTTCTTTTCGCACATTTCTTTAAACTCTTTAGCTGTACGAACATCTTTGTTTTCAAAACCCTTTGGTAAGCAGTTGCCACCATAGTAATGCCCTGAAACGCGAATTTGGCCAATTAGATAGTTATTGTCACCAATGTTATAAAGACCTTTTTTAGCGTCTGTGGTGTAACAAGAAATATAGCAGCCTGGTACTTCGGTAAACTCATTCACCGTTGGGATCACTTTTTCGCTGCTACCTTTGAATGATGTTTTTGAAATGCCCGCTGAGTCGCTGTAATACACTTTAAATTCTTCAGGTAGCATTCCTTTGTTAGGGCCACCTGGACGTGGGCCTACCTTTACAGGTGCTGTTGCAACTTCATTAGGATCAGCAGAAATAGCGGTTGTACCACTAGCCGCTGTACCTGAGGTATTGACTGGTGCAATAGTTGCAGCAGGATCATTGGAAATCGTTGTTGTTTGTGCACCACTTAAAGGCAAACCTGCAGCATTGACGGATGTTGCATTAGGTTCAGGCAATTGTGTGCTCGCGGGAGTTTGGGTTGCTGATGGCAGATCTGAAGTACTGCTGGGTGCTTCTGCCATAACAACGGTTGGTAGTGTTGCTAATAAAATCCATGTTAAACGTTTCATATTCGTCCCCATCCCTTTCCTGTCCATCTATATAGTTATATCCAAAAGTCTTCGGTATCTACTTTCTCGGCAACTCAAAAAGGAACTTTAATTTGTTTCGATATTTTTTATAAATTGAGTGGGCTTCTGTTGTCATGATCAGGCCCTTTAAGTCCATTATCGACAAGGCGTGGGGCTGTATTTTGATTAAAACGCGGATGATCTTTAGCAAGCTCTTCTGATAGTGCTTCTTCATAAGCTTCAGTAATCATTTCTTTGTTCGCAAGTGACACTGGTAACTCAAATGTTGAATTGGGTTCAGCCGTCTGTAAAGCCATACGACAAATCGATTTTGCGACGAAAAACAATTCTCTTTCGTCGCAGTCTTTATTAATGCTAAAACGAATGACATTATCTTTGGTTGGCTGCGCAAAGATTTCAACATGGCTTTGCGTGCGAGGGTGTTGCAAAGTAATCATTAAGCCATCAACGGGATTAAATGAACCAATTTTAGTGGGAGTCACTTTGCCGTCCATCATCTTCGCTATCTCGGTCACGTTTTGGAGTGTTCCTTTATACTCTATAATCGGTTCCAAATGATTGCTACTAACCGGCATATGCAACATAAATTGATGGCTAATAGGATGCATGGGCTCTATACGTGCATGGGATTTATCTTCAAATCGAGGTTTGGGAATATCAATTGGAGCGGATGCTTTAGGTCTTGGGATCTCAATCGGAGCTTCAACGGGTTTTAAGCGTTGATGAAAAGCATTGCGTTTTTCAATGGAGCGATATTCAAGCTGACGTGAATTGGCAACTTTCTCTTCCGTTAAACCTTGGCATAAGGAATTAAGATTGTCTTGAGAGAGATCTTTGATAACCAGTTTGCCACCCATATTTTCCGCTTTTTGTAATAAGGGGGTAATGATAGGATCTTGGAGTTTTGAAAGCCGTTCGAGAATAGCAGCCAAATGTTGTTTGTCTTCACAAACCAAATTAAAAGAACCGTTCGGATTTTTTTGCAACTGCCACTCAACGCGATCATCACGTTCAACACGAATATGATTCAGTTGTACTTTACCATCCATTGATAAGGTATGTGCATTTTGAGCGGTGAGTTTTTCAATATTATCGAGTAGATCAATTTGGCTGGGGGTTAAATGCATGCGCTTTGCAAATGTTTTTAAGATGGCGACATCAGTATCATTAGAAATTGTTGCAATATTACCAAGTCGTTCAACATATTGTAAATATTCATCTTTCTTATCTTTATTTTTTGGATCATTTGCCAGAGCAATATATTTTCGTATTTCAGCTTCAATCAATGCCTTATCACTATTGGGGCCACCGACAGATAAGGGGTAACCACGCAGTTTATCAGCAAATGCTTGATCATTGCTTGCTTGATATTCTGCTGCGATTTTTTCTTTTTCTTCAACTGTCAGCTCATCTCTTAAAGCAGCAAGCAAATAAACGCCCTTCATTTTTTCACGTAAGGGATTGTCATATAAAGTGGAATAGTTCACAAATCTTTCCCGAATGCCAGCAGGATTATTAAAACTAAAGTCATCACGTAAGCTATTCACAATGGGATTTGGTCCTTTAAACGACTTGCCAAAATCAATGCCAAAAAATTGATGTGTGATATTCCCTTGTGGTGGATTTAGCGGCAAAATAGCTTTGTTTTGGCCAATTTTTCCTATCCCATCTCTATCAGCCATCGAAATGAAACTTAATAAAGATTCACCTAATCCGCCGATTGAATCATTAGAAACAGCTTTCCCTGTTTGATATTGTTCAAGGGTCGCTTTAGTGACTTTCCCATCTGGAGCAACCTTTTCGTAACCGGTGATTTTTCCTTTTTTATCTTTGCCAGATGAGCGAATGACATAATCGATGCCATCAATAGTGGCTTGCTTATAGGGGATTTCATTTTTATCCCAAGCAACAATAACACTATTATAAGTGTCTTTCCCACCAGCCAATTTGTCACTTAAATCTCGACAACCTGGCATCCAAGTCACTGCGGTCACAACTTTAGGAGCACCATTTGCATAGGTCCCTTCAAGCGTATCAATTTGTTGCGATTTAAAGCCGCGAATTTGCGCTAGTTTTGTTGATAACGTTTCGACTATCGCATCTGAATTGACTGAAATGGGCGTGTTGTTTTTGAGATAATGTCTACGCCATAAACCAAGTGCTACGCCAAAGACTAAGGCAGAAAGCCCTCCCGTTAAAATAATCACAAAAGGGTTAACCAGTTTTTGCAACTTTTTGCCGGTAGTTGTTTTTAATATTTTCTGCCAACCAGGGCCTGTTCCACCCATCACCATTTTGCCATCTTGTTTAATCATATAGGCAGGATTATTATTTTGGTTTAATTTATTAATATGCGAAGCAAAGTGTTCCTTTTTTTGAATGCCGCATTTTTTTTGATAAGCATCAAACAGCATGCCACCCATGCCACGATTGACATAATATGATTGCCAGCCTTTCATTTCATGATATTTACCGAAAGAGAAAAAGACGTTTTTAAATTCTTGCCATGATGCACCATGTCTTTTTTTTACGTGCTTTTTATCTTTCATTAACATATCAACTTGTTTTTCAAGTGGCGCTTCTTGAAAACCATTACGACGATGTCGGTGAATTTTGTTATATCGTGCTTGTAATTCTGGTGAGGTAAGGTTTTTTTGCGCAGGGTTTTGTCTTACCGTTTCTAGTAACGCTAGCTGTTCTTTGATAAAATCCCTATAACCAGGACTATCGATGCTTATGCCGACCATGCCTTCTTCAATACCCAGTGGCTTGTCCATAACGTAGACTAAACCACCAATAACATCGCCTGGCGCAACTTTATAGGATTTAACGGGAAGTTTGGTTAAATGTCGACCTATCATATTATTTCTCCAAAGCGCTTGGCGAGTTCTTGGTTTATTGACTTAATAGCGCTTAGAACGTTCAATGGATTGTGGTTTATGTCGGTTAAAAACAATTTATCTTTGCCAAAACGCTGGATAAAAGATGAGAACTGGAGGGGAAGTGAGCATAAATTTCGTTTTTAAGCCCTTTTTGGTCTGCCTAGGGCTTAGCTACTGTTTTTCCGTATGGGGTCAATCCCAGGTTTTAGCAAGACAACTTCTTGAAGCGCATGAAAACAGCCAACCTATTCCAACCTTCTCTACTCACACTCAACTTGATATGTCCAGCGCTTACGCAGTGCAAGCTGCCTATGTTAGAGAGCGATTAGTCAATGATAAAATTGCGGGATTCAAAGCAGGATTGACGTGCTTAGAAGCACAAACACGCATGGGTGTAAATCGCGCGATTATCGGCGTGTTGCTTAAAAGCGGTAATGTGTCTAATCAACCGATCATCTCCTTGCGCAATTATCGACAATTGATCGTTGAAACCGAATTAGGTTTTATTACGAATAGATCGATTCGCAAAACAGTGGCTTCTATTCCTGAGTTGCAATCTTATATTGGACAAATTGTTCCGGTTATAGAGCTGCCTGATCTGGGGTTTGAAAAAATGCCGATCCATGCGACCGATTTAGTGGCTGCCAATGCAGCAGCAGCAGCTTTCATCTATGGTAAAGATATGAACTGGTTAGGCCAGGATATTAACTCTATCACCGTTAGCCTTTCGCATAATGGTAAGATCGTTAACCAAGGTCAAGGTGACGATGCTTTTGGTGATCAGTGGGAAGCGTTACGATGGTTAGTGAATCAAGTGATAGCCAATGGTTGGTCTATTGAAAAAGGCAATATTCTCATTACGGGTGCCTTAGGTGAAATGGTAACTGCTGAACCCGGCGTTTATCGTGCTCAATTTAATGACGAAGCTGTATTAACATTTGAATTTAGCTAAACACTAATAAGCATAAGGAAATGCATAATGCTAACAGTAACGGGGTTATACGCAGCGGTGTTGTCTTTTTTCATCATCTTTTTGGCGGCACGTGTTGTTCGTTTGCGTGCTAAATATCGTGTGGGTTTTTTAGATGGAGGAGAGCCTTCACTCACCAAAGCTATACGGATCCATGGTAATGCAATCGAAACGATTCCTTTAGCGTTGCTTTTAATGGCTTGCGCTGAGGCATCACATGTACAATTAGCGATTTTGCATGGTACTGGAATGGTATTGGTATTTGCGCGGGTTTTCCATGCTTATGGGCTTAACCAATCTGCAGGACGTTCAAAAGGGCGCACTTATGGCACCCTTTTGACGTGGATCGTGATCTTATTCTTAGGTTTTTGCAACCTAATCGCATTTGTTAAGACACAGCCTCTTTAAGTTTCTTCGCAATGGTTTGCAACGGTAATTGAATGTACTGTGGCAAGCCATTTTCATAAGGTGGATAAGCTTCACCAGCAATCAATGGTAATAAATATTCACGACAAGCATCGGTAATACCATAACCATCTTGACTGATAAATTCTCTGGGTAATTTCTTCTCAACATTCGCCACTTTGGAGAGCGCAACATCTTCAAGGTGCCAACGGTATGGGTTAGCGCTATCACGCACAACAATCGGCATGACGGCATTTTTACCTGCAATGGCTAATTCAACAGCGCTTTTGCCAAGTGCATAGGCTTGATCAACATCATTTTGCGAAGCAATATGACGTGCCGCGCGTTGTAAATAATCCGCAACTGCCCAGTGATTTTTGAGGTTTAATTCTGATTTAATAAGATTGGCTAGGTAAGGCGCAACACCACCGAGTTGTGCATGACCAAACGCATCGCGCAAACCGGATTCTGCTAAAAAGCGACCATCGGGGTGAGCAACGCCTTCTGAGACCACAATCACGCAATAGCCTTTTTGTTTAACGGTGTCTTGTACTTTTTGTAGAAATTCGACTTGGTTAAAAGCGATTTCAGGAAACAAAATCAGATGAGGAGCACCATTTGCAACAGGTTGGGCTAATGCACCGGCTGCCGCTATCCATCCAGTATGACGACCCATCACTTCCATAATGAACACTTTAGTAGAGCTAGCTGCCATTGAAGCCACATCCAAGCTTGCTTCAAAAATGGACACACCAACATATTTAGCCACCGAACCAAATCCAGGGCAGCTATCAGTGAAGGGGAGATCGTTATCGACGGTTTTGGGGATACCAATACAGGTAATGGGATGGCCCATTTCAAGGCTTAATTGAGATACTTTATTTGCGGTATCTTGCGAGTCGCCGCCGCCATTATAAAAAAAGTAACCAATGTTGTGAGCTTCAAAGACCGCAATGAGCCGTTCATATTCGGCTTGGTTTTCCTTGAGGCCTTTTAATTTATACCGGCAAGAGCCAAAAGCGCCTGAAGGGGTATGCTTAAGGGCGGCGATTTGCGCAGCTGAGAAGGTACTGGTATCAATGAGTTCTTCATTCAAGGCCCCTAGAATGCCGTTTTTGCCCGCATATACTTTGCCAATTTTATCACTATGTAGGCGTGCTGTTTCGATGACACCACAAGCAGAAGCATTAATAACGGAAGTGACACCACCGGATTGGGCGTAGAAAGCATTTTTTGGAGCGACCATGTTTTTTTACCTTATCATGTATACTCAAAACGGTTAGAATTTAGGCCGGAGTTTATCTCAAAGAGTTACACTTGGCGAGGTAATGAGAAGCGCTTTTCCCTTGATGGGTATGGATGTCATCAAATTAAATAAGTTGGTTTTATAAATATATGAATGCGATTTCTCTGCTTTACCAAACCGTGTATGTGTTAGCCAAAATTTGTTTTTTTCGCGCAACACCGACTAGTTTACCTTTTTCTTGGTTTGTCGTGGCATTATTGGTCATTATTGACTGCTTGTTAAATGTTTATGCGCTCACGGAATTAAGAGGCAAAATAGCTGCTGATCTGTCATTAGGTGTATGTTATCTTGGCGCAATTGTCTCGGTGATGACATTATTGGGCGTTTCCTATGCCTTGTTTTCACAACGAAAAATCCTTCCCAGGTTCAATAAATTTTTGATCGCTTTTTTTGGCACCGATTTGTTTATTGCGGCATGTGCCCAACTCTTATCTTTTGGTCAAGAAAAGTTCGCTCTTGTGCAAATCGCTTTAATTATTTGGCGTTTGACTGTGCAAATTCGTGTTGTTCAGTTCACTTTTGAAGTCAAAACAATGCAAGCTGTTATATTCCTATTTACCATTCTTTTTGCAGCATCTATGCCCTTGTGGTTCATTATAGGCATGCACGTGCAACCACAACCCTAAACAAGGATATTTTTAATGCATATTCATATTCTCGGTATTTGTGGCACATTCATGGGCGGCATTGCTTGTTTAGCGGCCGCAAAAGGTTATCGAGTCAGTGGGAGTGACGAAAATGTCTATCCGCCCATGAGCACGCAATTACAAGATTTAGGCATTGTTTTACAAGAAGGGTATAAGCCTGAGCATTTAGCCGATACCCCTGATATGGTTGTGATTGGTAACGCATTGAGTCGAGGAAATGTCGCGGTAGAAGCGGTGCTAAACCAAGGGATCCCTTATCAATCTGGACCACAATGGTTAGCAGAAAATTTATTAAACGAGCGCTGGGTGATTGCTGTGGCGGGTACCCATGGTAAAACCACCACTAGCAGTATGATTGCTTGGATTTTGACTTATGCTGATTTAGAGCCTGGTTTTTTAATTGGGGGAATACCAGCGAACTTTGGTGTTTCTGCCAAGTGGGGTAAATCGCCCTTCTTCGTGGTTGAAGCAGATGAGTATGATTGTGCCTTTTTTGATAAACGTTCCAAATTTGTTCATTATCATCCTCGCACTTGCGTGATGAATAATCTGGAATTTGATCATGCCGATATTTTTAAAGATTTATCAGAAATTCAAAAGCAATTTCACCATTTAGTGCGCACAGTTCCGGGTCAAGGCGCTTTGATTGTGCCAGAAGCAGATAAAGCCTTACAAGACGTTTTAAAAATGGGTGCTTGGAGTGAAGTGCAGTCTTTTGGTTTACAAGAAGGGCAATGGCAGGCCCATTTACAAGTTCAAGATGGGAGCGTATTTGATGTGAGACAGGGTGGCAAATTGATGGGAACAGTCAATTGGTCATTAATTGGTCAACATAACGTTCACAATGCGCTAGCCGCCGTGATGGCAGCGGTACATGCAGGTGTGCCGGTAAAGATCGCAATTGAAGCATTGGGCGAATTCCAATCCGTTAAAAGACGTATGGAAGTGCGAGGCAAGATCAACGATGTAACTGTTTATGATGATTTTGCACATCACCCAACCGCTATCACCACCACAATCCAAGGTTTACGGGCTAAGATTGGTGGAAAACGCCTAATAGCCGTGTTAGATATTCGTTCCAACACCATGTGCATGGGGACGCATCGTTTAGAATTAGCGCCAAGTTTGCAAGCCGCCGATGAGATTTTCATTTATCAATCACCCAAAGTCAGCTGGGATGCGCGTGAAACATTTGCGTCTCTTGGGCAAAAAGTGCGCATTTTCCAAGAGACACAACCGATTATTGATAATATTGTTGCCATCTCTCAACCCGATGATCATGTTTTAGTAATGAGCAATGGCGGTTTTGATAACTTGCATCAACGTTTGTTAAATGCCTTAACTTGTGAGACCGTCACATGAACGAAACGCGTGAAATAACCCTTGCTTTTGCTGGTGCCAGTGGTGCCCAATACGGTTTGCGTTTGTTGGAACAACTCGTTTTGGCCAATGCTCGCATTTCCTTGGTTATTTCACCGGCAGGCCATTTAGTCATCCATGATGAAACAGATTTGAAAGTACCCGGTAATCCCCAAAAGATTGCAGAGTATTTTCAAGAACGTTTTTCTGCTGCCCCTGGCCAAATCAAAGCGTATGGCAAAGATCAATGGTCTAGCCCGCTAGCCAGTGGCACAGGTGCTCCAAAAACCATGATTGTTTGCCCTTGTAGCACGGGTTGCTTATCAGCCATTGCAGTGGGGGCGAGTGATAATTTGCTCGAACGCGCAGCAGATGTGGTAATCAAAGAGCAGGGTAAATTGGTTTTAGTGATTCGCGAAATGCCCTTATCGGCTATTCACTTAGAGCATATGTTGAATTTAGCGCGACTTGGCGTTTGTATCATGCCGGCCAGTCCTGGGTTTTATTTTAGACCGCAAAGTGTTGAGGATTTAGTGGATTTTACGGTGGCACGGATATTGGATCAGATTGGGGTTGCGCATACGCTTAGCCAAAGATGGGGTTGACATTGTATTAAATCTCCCTGTGCTACGCACTGCCCCTCTTTACGAAAGAGGGGTATCGTTCGCTTCGCTCACTTGGGTGAAACTTTGAAGAGCGTTAGCGAATCAGCGCCCACTTTTGTAAAGGGGGAGGCGAGCGTAGCTCGCGGGGGATTTAGAAACAAAAAAGGCCAACATTGTTGGCCTTTTTTTGAACAAATGTCTAAATCGACAAATTATTCTTCGATTAACGCTTTCAAAGTTTTCATAGCGCTAACTTTAACAGATTTACGAGCAGCTTTTGCTGGAATTTGAATTTCTTCGCCGGTGAAGGGGTTACGACCCATTCTGGCTTTGGTCGCTTTTTTGCTAACGCGACGAACTTTAATACCAAGATCAGGAATGACGATTTCGCCAGAACCTTTAGGTTTTACGTGACGTTCGATCATGCATCTGATAGCAGCAATCACACCTTTAACATCATTCTTGCTGACGTTGGTCATTTCAGCGATTTCAGCATAGATTTGTGATTTGCTTTGTTTTTGTGGAATCGCTTTGGTTGCGATGGTAGCAGCGCGTGGAGCAGCTTTAGTTGTTGCCTTAGCTTTCTTAGCAGCAGGTTTTGCTGTTGATTTTGCTTTAGACATCGTTTTTTTCTTTGCAGCCATTAAAAATTTCCTCTCTTTTGTTGTTAGAAGCGTGCAACTTATCATAGGAACTTCTAAAAAGAAATAGGAAAAACGCTTCCCAATTTGCCTTTATGCTTTGTTGACTGCGCCCATCTCGCAACAGTCCTGTGCTAGAAGTACACACTCCTATTGATCGAGGACTTGTCGCCTCGCCTAAAAGCAAATTTGTTTGAGTTCTATTATTTCTGGGATTGCAAAAAAGAACAGACTTGAAATTCACAAAATTGCCCATATATTGGCCTCCTTGTAGATACACACTTACAAAAAAGACACCATTTTTCCTTGAAAACAAAAATGTACTCCCCATATTAAACCTTGAGAGACATAAATTTAATTCTGTCGGAGGTTAGAAATGAGTTTAAGATTACTAAACCAATTACAACATGAGTTAATGCCCTTTGTTACGTTATGTGGGCAAGAAAATGCGGCATTACGCCAAGAAACATGGGTGCCTAAAGTCGATATTAAAGAAGAAGAGAAAGAGTTTGTGGTTTTTGCAGATATTCCAGGGGTTGATCCGAATGAGATCGAAATTGAAATGGATGGCAATACCTTAACAGTGAAAGGAGAAAGGAAAGCAGAACATGAACAAAAAGGCAAAAATTACTATCGCTTAGAAAGAACGACTGGCAAATTTTATCGTCAGTTTACACTGCCAGAATCGGTCGACAGCGATAAAATATCGGCTAAAACCAAAAATGGTGTGTTGGCTATCCACCTGCCAAAAGCGGAAGAAGGTAAAAGTAACCGGAAAATTAAAATTTTACAAGAGGAGTAAAAAAAGCCGGCGAAAGCCGGCTTTTTTCATTAATCGTTACGACGTGTAGGTGATGGGCTACGTGAACGAGCTTTTGTCTCACTCACTTCGCCTTCAGCATTCAATGGATCGCTAGCACTTCCTGCACTTGTTGGTTGTTCTCCAACAGCAGCGGCAGCAGCAGGTGATTCGTCGGGGCTAATGGCTGGGTTAATGAGATCTGGGTTGGATACGCTCTCACTGCTCTCATTCAAAGCTCTTGAAATAGGTGAAGCTGGTTTTTTCTTTTTACCACAGCTGCTAAAAGCTAAATAAGCGGTACCTAAACCAATTGCTGCGGTTGTAAGAACAGCTGCACCACGCACGTAAGGATTTTCACCTGCGACGGTATCTAAGGTTTGTGTAACGAAAGAGGGGCAGTGAGAAACCATATCTAAAGCAGATGCTAATAAACCGACTGCATTGTCATTGGTAAGAATTTGTTTTGCGGCTTCAGGTGCTTGTTGAGCAACTTCTTCAGCTGCTTTTGCAGTGGTTGCCAACAATGCTATAGCAGCGCCAGATTTTGTTATACCTTTCATCATAATGATAACCATCCTTTATTCATGTCAATTTCCAATTAAGATCAATTCGGTGATCTCGAGCGCTTTTTATCATAGTCGCGACAAAATAGACAACTCATCTTTGTGAAAATCGACTATTCTTAAAATGGTTTGTCTAGAATATCAAAGATATTTGTTAGTTAGTGTTATAAGAACTAATAAAAGGATAGAAAATGCGTCATCATAAGGCAATGTTATTCGTCATGATCCTCATGTTTTGTGTGAAGAATGTTTTTGGTTTAGCGATTTTGGAAAAGCTTGATCAAACCACCGAATTAAATAAACTAAGTACTGCTCAGCGTATTGAAGGTCGTCATCAATTAATTTCAATGCTGATTCATTGTGAATTTAATGAAACGTGTTTAGTCCAAATGATCGCTGATTTAAAAACGTTGCAAGAAAAAAGTCCTAATCCCATGTATCAAGTTTATTCAGATTATTTACAAGCTAAAAAACCAGAGCTACTTGGACAAGCAACACGCTGTGATATTCCAGAAAAAAAAGTAGCACGAAAAGTTATTGCTGAATGTTTACAGCAAATGGTGGCAAAAGAAGAATCAATGAAAATATTAGATCGCAAAACGACTGATAAATTTGAAGATGAACGTGATCAATGTGTGAAAAACAAAATGGAAGAGATTGCGAAAACGGGTAATTTATTTGCGCAAGCCATGTTAGTCAATATCTATGAGCAAGCACGAGATAATAAAAAATTAGATTATTGGTATAATGAAATGCAGAAAAAAGTAGATACTAAAGAATTTAAAGCGTATTTGTCGTGTCCGGATATACCGTGAATTTCTCAATTAAATCTCCCTGCGCTTCGCGCTGCCCCTCTTTACAAAGAGGGGTTATCGTTCGCTTCGCTCACTTTGGGAATATCTTTGATTCGTAGCAAGACGAGCGGGGGATTTACTCTTGCTCAAACCAATTAACCATCAAGGTTAAAAAATCGACCGTGTTATTTAACACATGATCGCCACCTTCTATTTCTACATAAGTAATACTATTACCATTTTTATGTAGCGCCTCTAGCATGTCATAACCTTCTTTGACACACACTCGGGTATCTGCGCTTCCTTGGGCAATCATAATGGGTAAGGTTTTGGAGATTTTGGTCACATAATTCAGCGGTTGGCGTTTAGCTATCCACGCTTCGCGGCTTTTACCACTTTTGGGTAAGCCAAAGGTGTTGGTGAGCATATCGCTGAAATCTTTGCGATCGTCGATAGCATATTTCATATTTAATAAACCACTAATCGAGGCCACCTTTTTAATTTTTTGTTGTATTTCAGGAAAACGACCTAACGCTAAAAACAGTTGCATCCCGCCGCGACTCGCACCAACCATATACATTTTGTTTGGGTTAAAAGTAACCCCCACTTGTTTTTCTAAGTTGGGAATATAGTCAACGAGATTTTTAAGATCGTTTACATCATCGCCGCCAAATTGATCTTTGCCTTCACTGACACCGCCACGGTTCGTTGTGGCAACTAAAGCATAACCTGGATAGGCGCTGAGTTGTCCTGGATGTGGCACGCCAAATTCACGGTTACCGCCACGGACCAAAAATATCAAGGGAGGGTTCGTGACTCCAACGGGAATACTCACAAAGGCTTTGATTTTTAAACCGTCACTGGGGTAGGTGAAAATGTAATAGCGACGTTTTTTTTGTTTAATGGCTTCTTTGGCAACATTATCGGTAAATTTATGCGCTAAGACTTGCTCGGTGACATCTTTAAAGTCTTCATTTTTTTTGAGCTTGTAAAGTTTTATGGAGGCTTGGCTGCGCTTTAAAATCTGTTCTGATTCTTTACGCAGCTGCTGTTGGGTTTGATGCTCTACAGGGCATTTCATAGGGAGCTTATTTAAGTTTAAATCAGCGAGCAATAGGGGAGTCCAGAACAGTAGGACTAACAGACCTATTCTCTTGATTTTCAATTAGGTAACCTCTTTGCCTGCCGCCTGCATATCCGCATGATAGGATGAACGAACTAACGGGCCACTAGCAACATTAATAAAGCCAAGCTTACGAGCTTCATCGGCGAGCATGGTAAATTCTTGAGGTGTCACGTAACGGGAAACGGGTAAATGGAAGCGGCTAGGCTGTAAATATTGACCCAAAGTCAGCATGTCACAATCATAGCGGCGCAGATCAGCAAGGGTTTCTAAAACCTGCTCATTGGTTTCGCCTAAGCCCAACATGATGCCTGATTTTGTTGGGATATGGGGGAAGCGTGCCTTGAAGGCTTGAATAAGCTTTAGTGATTCTAGGTAGTCAGAGCCGGGTCTTGCTTGTTTATATAAGTGCGGAACAGTTTCGAGATTGTGGTTAAATACATCCGGTGGTGCGACAGCAAGGTTATCCAGCGCGACTTGCATACGGCCTCGAAAATCAGGGACGAGGATCTCAATCTTGGTGCTAGGGCAATGTTCACGAGCTGCTTGAATGCACGCCGCAAAATGGCTTGCTCCGCCATCACGTAAGTCATCTCTATCTACTGAGGTAATGACCACATATTTTAACCCCATTTTGCCAAGTGCTTTGGCGAGGTTGAGAGGTTCGTCTTGATCGAGCGCATCAGGGCGTCCGTGAGCCACATCACAAAAGGTACAGCGACGAGTACATTTGTCGCCCATGATCATAAAAGTTGCGGTGCCATGGCTAAAGCATTCGCTCAAGTTAGGGCAAGCTGCTTCTTCACAGACTGTAACCAGCTTATGTTCACGCAGGAGCTGTTTTAAATTGGCAACCGCTGGGGTAGCAGGGGCTTTAATACGGATCCAATCTGGCAACCGTTTACGCGTTTCTGGCGTTGTGGGAACAATTTTAATGGGGATCCTGGCAAATTTTTCTTCGCCACGCTGTTTTTGTTTGGGATCCGGACGAATGTTGTCATTCATGATGATTTCTCCACAACCGAGGTTGTAATAGCGAAAGAATATCCTGGATGACCGTTTCGAGTGTCACCAAAGGATGAAAATCTTTGATCTGTGTCATGGCTAATTGATGAAAGCCGCAGGGATTGATCCGAGTAAAAGGTTCGAGATCACCGTCAACGTTTAAGCACAGGCCATGATAGGTATAGCCACGGCGTATACGAAGCCCTAATGAACAGATTTTGGCACCCTCTACATAAACACCCGGTGCTTTGCATTGGGTGTGTCCTTGAATGCCATAAAGGGACAATAAATCGATGATAGATTGTTGTAAGGTATCAACAAATTGTTTGATCCCCATGTTTAAACGCTTTAAATCACAGAGCGTATAAATCATTAATTGCCCAGGGCCATGATAAGTGACTTGCCCACCGCGATCACTTTGTATAATCGGTATATTACCAGGGGCTAAGACATGTTCAGGTTTTCCTGCTTGGCCTTGTGTAAAAACGGGTTCATGTTGCATAAACCACAAAGCATCGGTTGTGCTTTCATCTCGTTGTAGGGTGAATTCCCGCATGCGATCAAATATCGGTTGATAAGCTTGTAAAGAGGTAAAGTGAACAACTGAGACTGACATTATAATGCAAATAAAACGAGCGGGTGATGGCTGAGAACTTGGTAAATATTGTCTAGTTGTGACTGGCTTGTTGCTGTGACAGTAATACTCAGTGCACGATATTTATCGTTTTTGCTTAACTTTGAAGAGATAGCGGCTTCACCAAGAGAAGGGAAGTGATGCCGAAAAATCTGCAACACTTCGCTTTCAAAGAGGTCATTGGCGGCAGGGCCAATGACCTTAAAGGTAAACTCACAAGGAAAAGTGAGCTTGCTGGGCTCCTTTTCACTCATTAGGTGGTGCTCTGTGTCGTTTCTTCAGAGTTTAACGCTTTATGAATGCCAAGGCTGAAGTAATCAGACACACGACTCCACATAGTGCCGGGTTTGACATCTTCAAGCGCAATGAGAGGAACTTCAGCAACGAGTTCATCATTCACTTTAACGACCAACTTCCCATAATTTTTGCCTTTGGTGATAGGCGCGGTAATACGCTTATCAATATTCATTTTGGCATCAAGATCTTTGTATAGACCTTGTGGGATCGTAATGTAGAGATCTTCTGCGATCCCTAAAGACAATTTTTTACGATCGCCCATCCAAATGCGGGGCTGATTTAAGGGAGTGTTGGCTTGAAATAAGTGGCGTGTTTCATAGAAACGAAAACCATAACGTAACAGTGCTAAGGTTTGTTCTGTGCGTTCAGCTTCTGTTTTAGCGCCTACCAATATTGAAATTAAGCGCATATTGTCTTTTTGACCAGAGGCCGCTAAGCAGTAACCTGCGGTGCTGGAATGGCCGGTCTTAATACCATCGATGTAGGGTTCGCGCCATAAAAGACGGTTACGGTTTGGTTGCTTGATACCGTTAAAGGTAAACCATTTTTCAGAATACACTTTATAGGTTTCTGGGTAGTCTTTGATTAAAGTGTGTGCAAGCAAGCTCAAATCGTAAGCAGTGGTGTAATGCTCAGAGTTTGGGATCCCGGTGGCATTGGCAAAATGAGTGTCTTTCATGCCAATTTTTTGAGCGTATTGATTCATTAAATCGGCAAACGCTTTTTCGCTGCCAGCAACGAATTCCGCTAATGCGACAGTGGCATCGTTACCGGATTGAATAATGATACCGTTGATTAAGTCTTTCACAGGAATTTTCTTGCCTGCTTGGACAAACATCCGCGAACCTTCCGTTTTCCAAGCCGATTCGCTGATTGGCACTTCATCAGTTAACTTGAGACGACCGCCGGCGATTTCATGATCGACAACGAACACGGACATCATTTTGGTCAAGCTAGCAGGATCGATACGCTTTTTGCTTTCTTTCTCAGCCAGTGTCCTACCACTGTGATAGTCAACTAAAATATAAGCTTCAGCATCTACTTCGGGAGGCGTTGGTGTATGAGTAATAGCGGCCGTTTCTGCCAGACCCAATCGGGACAGCAGTACGAGGCAAAGAAAACTCATCCATAAGAAAGCAAGTCGGCGCATGTTAGTTACCTCAAAATAAAATGAAATGTGACCACGCGTTATTTTAACACGACATAATGAATGCGATGAGAGCAAGAACGATAAATTTATTCGTAAATCAGCTTCGCAGCGGAGGTATTTTCCAATGCTAACAGCTCCTTCTGCAATTTTTGGGCTTGCTGCTTATCTTTCATCGGCCCAACTCGTACTTTGTAGACTTCTTTGTTAGATACCTTATTAGGTAAAACGTGGACGTCAACATTGTTGAGTGCTTGGGTCAGGATCCCGGCGCGATCAGCAAGCTGCTGTGCGTTGAGTTTTTTGCTAAAGGAACCTAACTGAATATAGAGCTGTTTATCTGTAGCAGTAGTCGCTTTTGCAGCTGCTTTAGGTACTGGTGCCTTGGCTTTGGTGTTTTGTGCCACTTGAATAGGTTTTGTTTTTGCCTTTTGCGCAATCTGAGTGGGCTTAGCAGCAGTTTTTTTGGATAAAGCGGTAGCAGCTGGTTTGGGGGAATTGTTAGGCGCTTTGGTGACCATAGCAAGCGAAGTTTTTTGCTCTTTGTGCCATGCAATAGGATCAATGGCTTCAATTTTTACTTTACCTATTCCCGCGGCGTGGATCCCCAATTTTTTGGCAGCAGCGTAAGATAAATCGATTAAGCGATCTTTAACAAAGGGACCGCGATCATTAATTTTCACAATCACTTCTTTGCCATTTTTCACATTGGTCACTTTGGCGTAAGTGGGCAAAGGCAGTGATTTATGAGCCGCCGTCATGGCATACATATCATAGGGCTCACCACAGGAAGTACGTTTTCCATGAAATTTACGACCGTACCAAGAGGCGGTGCCCTCTGCTTCATAGCCGAGGCTATGTTGCATCGTTTTATATTTTTGACCAAAGACTTCATAGTGGGTAGGGTTGCCGTAGCGACTGACAGGTTCTAGTTGGGGTGTTGCGTTGGGAATATGGGTCACATCAAGATCGTCGTCTGGCGGGCCATCGTTAGAAGCACCAGCCTCAGCATCGACGGGCTTCTTCCCTCCAGGAAATGTTTTGGGACCTTCTACCGTGCTACAAGCATGTAAAAACACAATCGCGGGTATCAGTAAGCCTTTTACAATATTTCTCAAGATTCCCTTCCCCTCTTTCCAATTTGCTCTTAGGCGTTGTTATCTTCGCCGTCTCACAACAGTCATGCACCAAAGCGTGCACTCCTATTGTTCGAGGGCTTGATGCCTAGCCTAAAAACAAATTGGTTCGAGGGTTTCTCTTTCCAATTTGCTCTTAGGTTTTTACCTAGGCTGTTTTTGGTTTTTGATAACCTGCTTTAATTTTTTGACTTAAGTTATACACAGCCATCGCGTAATGATCGCTACGGTTGTAACGAGTGATGACGTAGAAATTTTGGCCACCTAACCAATATTCTGGGCCTTCCTTGCCCTCTAAAGACACTAACGCAAAAGATTGATCTTTGTAAGTTGCGTTTGACTTCCCAGGGGCACGTATCCCAAAAGAAGTGAGTTCTTGTAGCGAATGATCAGGTTTAGGATTCGCTTTGCTGGCAATAATCGATTTACATTTTTCGCCATTAACCTTCGCTTTCAACACCACAGGGCCGCCCTTTTGCCAGCCATTCAGTTTGAAATAATTCGCGACACTGCCAATGGAGTCTTCAGTGCTGTTAATAAGATCACGTTTTCCTGTGCCGCTGAAATCAACGGCATAGTTGCGGTAACTGCTTGAAATAAATTGGGGATTACCCATTGCGCCTGCGTAAGATCCTTTAATGCTGGAGGGATCCCACTTTTCTTCACGAGCCAATAATAAGAATTGCTCTAACTCACTTTTGAAGAATGTGGAACGGGGTGGATATTCAAATGATAGGGTAATAAGGCTGTCTAATACCTTGTATTGACCTGTTTGTTTACCATAAAACGTTTCGACACCCAAAATCGCAACGATGAATTCAGCAGGAACCCCATATTCTTTTTCTGCTCGTTTTAACGTGGCAGCATGTTTTTTCCAGAACTCAACGCCTTCTTGGATCCGTTTGGGACTCATGAAAATCGTTTCATAGCGATGCCAAGGTAGCTTTTCTGCTGGTTTAGCAATCGAGGTTAAAATGTTTTGTTGCGTCGTTGATTGTTGTAATAATTGATTTAGCTGACGCTCATTGTATTGATGTTTGCTCACCATCATTTTCACAAAGGCTTCAACGTCGGCTCTTTGCATAAATTCAGTCGACTGCTCAGCCTGCGAAAGAGAGGAAAAACAAAGTGTTGTCATGAAAATAAAAACAGAAAAAATATTTTTTTGCATAGTTGCCTACCTTGGCAGATTTTTTTGTTGTGATTGAATTGCCACTAGCATACCGAAAGCAGTCATCCACGTCACCAGGGAAGTACCACCATAACTGATGAGTGGTAGGGGGCAACCTACAACGGGCAGCAATCCACTCACCATCCCAATATTAATAAAAAAGCAAATAAAGAAACCAAAAATAATGCCGCCAACCATTAAACGATTAAAGGTGTCGGGGTTTTGTATCATGATAAGGATCCCACGCAGGATAACCCCAAAATACAAAATGCACAGGATCGAAGCACCAATAAAGCCAAACTCTTCACCCAAAACACTAAAAATAAAATCGGTTGTGCGCTCAGGCAAGAAGTTAAGCTGTGATTGTGTACCATGACACCACCCTTTGCCATATAAGCCACCTGAACCAATCGCAATTTTAGATTGAATAATATGATAGCCACTGCCTAAGGGATCGCGCTCTGGATTTAAAAAGGTTAAGACTCGTTCACGTTGGTAGTCATGCAGTTTCCACCATAACAGCGGTAAGGTGGCTAAAGCCAAAGCACCTAACTTTAGAATAAAGCTCCAACGGATCCCCGCAAAGAAAAGCACACCAAAGCCGGTTGCAATCACTAATAACCCTGTACCGAGATCGGGCTGTTTAATAATGAGTAGACCCGGCACCATGATAATCGCAAGACTCATCAGTAAGTGGTTGCGGTTTAAAGGTAAGGGCTTTTTGTCTAAGTAAAAGGCCAGCATTAAGGGGGTAATCAACTTCATAAATTCGGAAGGCTGAAAACGAAAGCCACCTAAATTGACCCACCGTTGTGCACCTTTACTACTGGTACCCAAAATAAGCACGACAAGTAACATTAAGATCCCCGTGCCATACAAAATGGGAGCCCACTGCTTAAATGTTTTGGGTGAGAATTGCGCAATGGCGACAAACAACACAAAGCTAAATCCTAAGTGGATCCCATGACGGATCAAAATGCTCGTTTTTTGACCGCTGGCACTATAAAGCAATCCAAAACTCATGGCCAACAACAAACCAATGAGCAAAACTAAACTATGATCCCAATGCAGGGAAAAAAGTGTTCGGATGCCAGGCACACTTTGCCAAGCAGGCTGGTTAAGACGTAGAGAGGGTTGTTTCTTGAGACTCAACATGCTGAGGTTCCATTAAATAAGCTTCAATCACTTGACGAGCGACAATCGCGCTCGCTTTTTGATTTTCTAAAATAACCGCAACGGCAATTTTGGGTTCATCAACGGGCGCAAAACCAATGAATAGCGAATGATCACGTAAGTGATGTTCAACTTTATCATGTTCATATTTTTCATTTTGCTTGATCCCAAAAACTTGGGCTGTGCCTGTTTTGCCTGCAGTGGGGATTGTGATGCCTGAAAAATAGCGATAAGCCGTGCCCTTGGGATGTGCAATCACTTGACGCATGGGCTCAATAATCGTTGACCAATGATTCGGGTTGTCCAGCTTTAAAGGAGGAAGTTTGCTTAGGGCAGATTCTTTATTAAAGTGGGGGCGGTAAGCTTCGCCACGATTGGCAATATAAGAGGCGACAATCGATAATTGTAAAGGCGTTGCTAAAATGTAGCCTTGACCAATACCGGTGATGATTGTTTCACCTGGATACCAAACCGTGCCCAGCGCTTTTTTCTTCCAAGCACTGTTAGGAACAATCCCTTTTTGTTCGCCTGGTATATCAATGCCGGTGGCTTTACCTAATCCCACTTTTGAGAACCACGTTGAGAGCACTGCAATGCCGAGCTTTTCCGCTAAGGTGTAATAGTAAATATCGCATGATTCACGGATCGACTTTTCAAGATCGGTCCAACCATGGCCATGCTTAAGCCAATCGCGATAAAAGCGTCCCTGGCCTCCGAGTTGGAAATACCCTGGATCAAATAATTTATGGTTAATATCCACTTTACCTGTTGCCACTCCTGCAAGTCCCACAATCGGTTTTATGGTAGAAGCAGGTGAATATTGTCCTTGAATGGCGCGGTTAAATAAGGGACGGCTTGGCGCGTTTCGTAACGTTGCGTAAGAAGCAGAATCAATACCGCGTACAAAGTGGTTAGGATCGAAACTGGGGGCGCTAACCATTGCTAATATTTCGCCGGTCTTGGGATCAAGGGCTACAACCGCTCCTTTATTTTCTCCCATGGCTTTAGCAATGGCGATTTGTAAATCAATATCGATAGACAAATGCAGATCCGTTCCCGCCGTTGCTGGAAAGGTAGATAGCGCACGTACTTCACGGCCCAAGACATCCGTTTCCATTTGTTGAATACCAGGAGAGCCTTGTAATTGGTTTTCATAAAATTTTTCTAAACCAATTTTGCCTAATTGATAGGTGCCACCATAACGCTTCTTATCGATTTTACTCAGTTCTTCTTTGTTGGCTTCACTCACATAACCCAGAATATGAGCAAGCAATGCACCGTAAGGATAATCTCGGATCAAATCGACCTGCAGAAACAGCCCTGGGAACCGATATTGATTCACGGCAAAGGTACTGACTTCTTCTTCGGTGAGTTTGAGCTTGATGTATTGACGTTGGTGAGAAGGGCTTTCTTGGATCCTTTCTAAAAGCGCGTCTTTTTGTTCATCTGCAATAGGAATAAGCTGGCTTAATTCTTCCAGGGTTTTATTTAATTCGGGAACTTGTTCCGGAATGACAGCAAGGTGAAAAGCAGGAATGTTTCTTGCCAACAGCTTACCATTGCGATCAAAAATTAAACCACGCGTTGGCGCAATCGGAACTAATCGTAACTGATTGCGTTCAGAAAGCATGGCATATTTTTGATGATCGGTGATTTGTAAGTAAGCAATGCGGGATAATAATGCTAAAATCATCAACGCAATGATCCCGACGCCAACAATAGCGCGTTGGGTATAAAAGCGCTTCTCTTGAAAACGTGGCTGTATCCGTTGATGTTTGTACATTATTTAGCTTTTTAACATACCAAAGTGTTCGGAGCGTTAATTATATCTTAACACGACGGGAGGAATTTGGTGTGTTTGTGATATTCGCAGAAGTTTGCTGAGAAGTTTCAGCTTTTTGTGCATTTTGTTTAATAACCAACTGGGGATCTTGGCCTGGCATAAAACGTAATATTCTTTTCACTTCTGGAGGTGCTTTTGGTTTCGTCGGCAAGGATGGCAGTTGGCGCATCGTGTGAAGGACGAGGGAAAGGTAGCAAAAGCTGCCAATAATGAACAGAGCAATAGCCGCTAGACTCGAAGAGGTAAGATAAAAACCTGCAACTGCCAGCAAAATGGCGGTTGTGCGTTTTGGGTATTCATTGAACATGCGTTAGTGCCAGCTAAATAAAGAGCAAGGTCATCATAAGAAACAGCCGTTGTTTTGTCAACTAAATAGCTATGCTTAAGCCAAAATATCAAAGAGTGCATTTGGCATTTTTAATCCTGCTATATTTGTGGTATCAACAGTGAAGGTACGCTCAATTATTTTCAATATAGTTTAGTTAACTAATATAGTCCTGGGGTTTTCATGAAGAATTTCATCATTGCGGTTTCTCTTTTGGGATGGGTCGTTGCGGGTCACGCTGCAGAAGAAAAAAAAGCAGCAACGCAACCTGCTGCAGATGCCCAACCTTTTTTCATTGGTGAAGATCCAGGTCCGGTTTATACGCAAATGGTTGCGCAATGGGCTCAAGCCACCAACTTCGCAAAGAATGCGAGTGACGTTGCGGTGGCAAAGCTTAAATCCGATATGGAAAAAGATCCCAAATTAGCAAAAATCATTTCACCTGCTTTAATTGCCGACTTAGAGCAGTTTTTTTATGAACTGTTTGCTTCAAGAGAAACAACCACTGAATTATCAAAGCTGTATGCGCAATATTTTAGCTTAGATGAAATGAATGAATTGGTTAAATTTTATAAAACCCCATTGGGCGTTAAATTAATTAAATCCAATGCGGAACTAACGATTAAAAGCCAACAAATTGGTGCCAATTTATTTAAAAAACATGAGAATCAATATATCAGAGTGTTGGCAAAGTATTTAGCGCCGAATGCAATGAAAGCAGAAGAAAAGAAGGCAGAGGCAAAAGCTGAAGCAAAAGCAGAACCGAAGGTTGAATCAAAGCCTGAAACGCCGAAGAAATAAGTAGTCATACGCCTTATCGAGAGCGCTTGCGCGAACATAACCCCTCTACCGCTTGCGGGAGAGGGTGCCTCGTCGAAGCACGAAGAGCGCAGACGAGGCGGGTGAGGGGTTCATCCCGCGCTGCGCGCCGCCTTCTTCCCAAGGTGGGACGAGAACCCCTTCGAGGCCCGCAAGAAATGCGGTAGAAGGGAATTGGTTCGCTTCGCTCACCCGGCAGCCTTATCCTGTAAAATACTCATTCAACAACTGCATCGTGATCGGTTTCAACACCTGGCTACCATAAGGCTCTAAGTTGCCTTTTTCAGTTGGTGTTTGGTCAACTTTATCGGTTAAGTTGCTGACGAAAATATATTGTTGATTATTCTTTTCAACAAAACCCACAAACCAGCCATCACGCTTTTTGCTGGGGTTTTCTAAACGTTCATTACGGCCATTTCGACCCGATCCCGTTTTACCATAAATGTCAGCACCATTATCCAGTTTGCCAAGATGCATATTTTGCTTGGTATAGCTAATGGCATCTTGACTGATTGGCAAGGTATGATTCAGCATGGCATTCAGAAATGCGAGTTGCTCTTTGCCCGATATTTGCAAACTACTGGCAAGCCAAGAGTGGGTTAAGCCATTATTTTTGCCGGGATCGCCCGATATATCTTGGTTACCATAATGAAACGCCGCGAGGTATTGTTTCATTTTATCGTCACCTAATTGTGGTGCTAACAACTGCGATACCCAAATAACCGAATATTGCATCCATGTTGCAGGAGTATGATCACGTTCGTGATCTTTTAAGAAGCATTGTTCTCCATTCCATTTAAATGTCATATCTTGTTTAATCAATTCGTCATCAAAAGCCATTAACGACAGCGGCACTTTAAATGTCGAATTAGCCGCAATACGCTGGCTGCAGCGGTTATTTGGATTATATTCACTCACCACTTTTTGTGCTTTCACATCATAGATCATAAAACAAGCATCATAATCCTGAAAGTTTTTTGCAAATTCTTGCGTGGTTATCATTTTGGCAGACGCATTGAAGGCGGTGGTAGTTAAAATCAATGCTAATACTTTCTTCATGTTGACGTTCCTTTGCTTAAAAAACGATCAAGTGCATTGGCAAACGCTTGGTTATCTTGATTATTCAGTGGCCGTGGGCCACCAGTGACTTGTCCTGAATCACGCATGGTTGCCATAAAATTGCGTAATGAGAGGGTTTGTTGAATATTTTCGGGGGTATAAAATTCACCACGGGGATTTAAAGCAAATGCTTCTTTGGCAATGACGTCGCTTGCGAGTGGAATATCGGCAGTAATGACGAGATCGCCTGGCTCTGTTTGCTCCACGATCACTTGATCCGCCACATCAAAGCCACTACCCACCAACACAAATTTAATGAAAGGGGAGGGGGGGATCTGGAGAGGCTTATTGGCAAATAAAATCACCATAATAGAGGTGCGTTTCGCTGCGCGGAATAAAATTTCTTTAATTTGTTTCGGGCAAGCATCTGCGTCAACTAGCACTTTCATAAATGGATTAACGCCTCTTTTTGTTTCTTGGTGAATTGTTTAATTTCATATTCGCGTTTCAAGGCTGCAGATTTAGAACTTAAGCGTTCTTGATAAACAATTTCTAAGGGGCCCTTGCCGCGCAAATATTTTGCGCCTTTTGCACCTTCAGAATGCTCTTGTAAACGTTTTTTGATATCTATCGCAACGCCGGTGTAGAGCGTGCCACTGGCAGTTTGAATCATATAAACATACCAAGGTTGTTTTTGTGCGATACGTTTGTAACAGTCGATGGTATGGTCGTTGACCACACCAATTGCTTGCAGGTAAGCGTAAATAATCGTGCTGCCGACAAATCGAAAACCACGTTTTTTCAGATCTTTAGAGATCTTATCGCTGAGTGCTGTTTTGCTGGGATAGTCTTTAAGAGAAGAAAAAGTATTCTCAATAGGTTTATGATCCACAAACTGCCATAAATAATGATCAAAGCTGCCGAATTCTTTTTGAACCTTGATAAAGGCCTTGGCGTTGCTAATCGTCGATTCTACTTTCAGGCGATTACGGATAATGCCGGGATCGAGTAATAATTTCTCCACTTTCGCTGCCGTGATCCGTGACACTTTAATGGGGTCGAAGTTGGCAAATAAGCGTCGATAGTTCTCGCGCTTCTTTAAAACAATTTCCCAACTCAGGCCTGCTTGTGCACCTTCCAAAATCAGCATTTCAAACAAGTGTCTATCATCATGGACGGGTTTACCCCATTCTTTGTCATGATATGCGACATACTCAGCATTTTGAGGGTTTACCCAAGGGCAGCGCTTCTTAATAGGCATGATTATTCTCGGTGGTAAGGATGGTTAGCCAGCAATGAAGTGGCTCGATACAATTGTTCCAGTAATATAACACGGGCTAAGGTGTGGGGAAAAGTGAGGGCAGATAAAGACCATTTGATATTCGCGCGTGCAAGACAGGTTTGCGATAACCCATCAGGTCCACCAATGAGAAAAACCAGCTTTTCACCCTCTTGTTGCCAATTTGCAATGTTTTGTGCGAGTTCGGGAGTTGAAAAGGCTTTCCCTTTGACATCTAAGGCAATGACCTTATCGGTGGGGCCAATTTTTTGCAATAACTTAGTGCCTTCCTCATTTTTATAGAGATTGGCATCAACATTTTTTTGGCGAGTAGCGCTTGGGATATCTAACAAACTGCACTTCATGAAGCGTTGTAGGCGTACGAAGTATTCTTCGCACGCCGTGGCTGCCCATTCTGGCAATTTTTGTCCTATAGCAAGAATTTGGCACTGCACTTAAGCAGAGGCCGCTATAGCACGATGTGAAGTCCATAACTTTTCTAAGTGGTAAAAGTCGCGAGTGCGTTGCTGCATAATATGCACAACCACATCTCCCAAATCGACTAAGACCCATTCATTTTCATGATCACCTTCAACGCTAAAAAGGCATTGATGACGGTCTTTCATTTTATGAACCAGGTTTTCTGCAATGGCTTTGACATGGCGACTCGAATTGCCAGTGGCAATGACCATATAATCGGTGAGTGGGGTTGTTAGATGTACATCAAGAGGAATTACATTTACTGCTTTTAAGTCGCTAAGATCATTGAGAACTACTTTCAATAAATCGTTTTTCTGCATATCGTACCTTTTACCTATTTCAATATAGTTTTTCACTAGCCATTGAAATCGATTGCATATCCTCCTTTTAATTCCTTGTCCCTCACTTTTACTATATACAAAAAGCTGGGTTGTGTGTATAGGATTTCGATAAATTTACAGTTATTTTTATAATGCTTTGCCAGAAGCTAGCATTTTCCCCAGACTTAAATTGTCTATCGGCAGAAGATAAGCTACTGAGTAGCTTCATCCATCGTAACGGCTCTGGGGTCTTTAACAACTTTAAGTATAGCATTTGGGTAGTGCTTCGGATCCCAGCAGAGGTGAGGATTTGACGCTGTGCTGCGTCTTGCGAAACGAGGCTTGCTCGCAGCAATGCACGTAACATTTGTCCTAGCGCCCAGACAATGAGCTGTGAAGGTGAGCCTTCATTTTCTTTCAGACAGCTTACTATTTTTATAACGCGAGCAGGTTGGTGCTGCAACGCAGCTTCACACAGATCAAAAACGGTAAATTGGCTTTGTTGCTCAAATTGCGCATTAGCGCGAGTCTTGTCATCTTGTCTAAACCAATATAACTGCTCAATTTCTTGGTGAGCGGCTAAGCAATTTCCTTCGGTTTGATACGCCAGTAAACGGCATTCATCATCGGATAAGTTCACACTTCGTTGTTTAGCCCTCTGTGCAACCCATTTTGTAAAAGCAGGGCCCGCTAGGGGCCAATGCGTGATAACAGCACCTCGCTCCTCAACCAGCTTAAACCAAGCGCCTTGCTGTTGTTGTTTAGATAATTGCGGGGCGATGAGCAAGAAGGAAATATCTTGATGAGCATTTTCTAAGAGCTGTTGGAGCTGTTTGGTATCATTGGCAGCTAATTTGGAAAGTCGCAGCTCAATTAATTGGCGACTTGAAAACAAAGAAACATGCTGGATCTCGCTTTGCAGTTGCTCCCACACTTGGCTGGACTCTTGAAAGCGCTTATGTTCAACATCAGGCGCAATAAGTGCCTGGCGGATAAGGTTGGCGCTTTCTTCTAGCAGAAAAGTTTCCGTACCAGACAGCAAATAGATAGGTAATAAGCGTCTTTTAAGATGTTCTGCCAATTGTTCAGGTGATATGCGCATTGTTAAAACCGTGCGCTTTCAAGATATTGAAGCAATTGCGCGATAATATCGGCCTGCATTTCTTGCTCGATCATACTTTTTTCGGCATTGTCGCCCAAATATTGGTTACTATTGAGCTGCCTGTCACGCACAGAATACAAGTTAATTTGCGTTGGTGTTGGATTGGCAAAAGAAAAACTGACTGCCATTTTTAAACGCTCTCGGCGTAGTTCACTATCGGGACCATACACGAGAGGTTGCTGAGTTGTTTGCATAGCGATGATGGTTAATCGTGGCAAATCAGCATCTTCAGGAGCATCTGTGCACTCTGCTAACACTTCAGTCGAAGAGAGTGTCAGGGCTCGATGCAATGCTTGATAGAAAGTGTGTGAACCGGAACGTTGTAACACAATGATTGGAAATTTATTCCCCAGTTCAAAGGAATTTTTTCGCAAATGAAAGCCACAGCCGCTAACGAGCAACACAATCAGGGTAAATATCGATAGAGATTTTGCCATTAATTAGCTCACCACAATATTAATCAGTTTTTGACCAACTGAAATGACTTTACGAACGGTTTTGCCTTCGATATGTCGTTTAACCGTTTCATGGTTAAGCGCGGCCGCTTCTGCATCGTCTTTCGTGATGTCAGCTGGGAGCAACAAGTTGGCCCGCATTTTACCGTTGACTTGAACCACAATTGTCACACTGTCGCGTTTTAGGGCACTTTCATCAAAGTCAGGCCACTTTGCATCAATAACAGCTTCTTGATGACCAAAGGCCTGCCAAAGCACATGGCTAATATGCGGTACAATTGGTGCAAGCATCAGTACTAAGGCTTCCAGCGCTTCTTGTCTGACAGCCTTGTCTGTTTCATCTTCAACGGTATATTGGGTAATTGCGTTGGTGAGTTCCATGAGGGCAGCAATCGCGGTGTTAAAAGTGTAGCGGCGTTTTAAATCGTCCGTCACTTTATTAATCGCACCATGGGTAAGCCGACGTAGATCTTTTTGCTTTTCTGAAAAAGCACTCCCATGCTTTGGTAGCTTAACGATACCCTGTTCATTGATATGAGCAGCAACTAGACGCCATAAACGTTTTAAGTAACGAAATGCACCTTCAACCCCCGTATCCGACCATTCTAATGATTGCTCTGGAGGTGCTGCGAACATAATGAATAATCGCACCGTATCTGCGCCATAGGATCCAATTAAGGTCTGGGGATC
Organism: Uncultured Candidatus Berkiella sp.; assembly: GCA_964594635.1. Classification (GTDB taxonomy): domain Bacteria; phylum Pseudomonadota; class Gammaproteobacteria; order Berkiellales; family Berkiellaceae; genus Berkiella. Next base: position 18,547 of record CAZQMV010000003.1, on the reverse strand, counting down.
AACTGTATTCCCTTTTGACTTGGACATTTTGCTGCCATCTTTTAACACCATGCCTTGGGTTAACAGATTGGTAAAGGGTTCATCTGAGGACACTAACCCAAAATCGCGGATCACTTTGTGGAAAAACCGTGAATAGAGTAAATGCAAAATGGCGTGTTCAATACCGCCGATATATTGATCAACCGGTGTCCAGTATTGGCTACGCTCATCCAGCATTTTTTGATGCTGATCAGGGCATGCATAACGCAGGTAGTACCAAGAAGATTCCACAAAGGTATCAAAGGTATCAGTTTCGCGTCGGGCAGCGATGCCACAGCTTGGGCACTTCACTTCATAAAATTCGGGCATTTGCGTCAAGATAGAGCTTGCGCCACTTGGCGTTACGCCGGTAGGTAATTTAACCGGCAGATCTTTTTCAGGGACTGGCACTGTGCCGCAATTAGAACAGTTAATCATGGGAATAGGCGCGCCCCAATAACGTTGGCGCGAAACCCCCCAATCACGCAAGCGATAATTGACTTGGCGTTTACCTATTTTTTTACTTTCTAAAAATTCAGCAATTTTAACCAGTGCGTCCTTAGAGCTAATACCATCAAACGTTCCAGAATTAAACAGGAACCCAGGATCACAATAAGCACTTTCACTGATATCAGGCAATGCGTCTTTTGAAGGTTGGATCACCGCTTTAATCGGGAGTTGATATTTTTTCGCAAATTCATAATCGCGTTGATCGTGCGCAGGAACGGCCATCACGGCTCCGGTGCCATATTCCATTAACACGTAATTGGCAACCCAAATCGGGAGCTTCTCTTGTGTCATCGGATGAATAGCGAATAAGCCGGTAGCGCGCCCTTCTTTTTCTGCGGTCGCTAAATCCGCTTCTGCCACTTTAATATTGCGGCAAGCTTCAACAAAAGAGGTTAATTCAGGATTTTGTTTAAGGGCAATATTGACCAACGGATGTTGTGGAGCAATGGCAAGGTAGGTAACACCCATCAACGTATCAATACGCGTGGTGTAAACGGTTAAGGGTTGTTGGTATTCTTTGTGATCAATGGCAAAATCGAATGAAACCCCTTCAGAGCGACCGATCCAATTGCGTTGCATGGTGCGCACTTGCTCTGGCCAGCCTGGCATATTATCTAATGACTGTAAAAGTTCATCAGCATAATCGGTAATTTTCAAAAACCATTGTGGGATAGAACGTCGTTCTACTTTTGCACCAGAGCGCCAGCCTTTGCCATCAATGACTTGTTCGTTTGCTAAAACGGTTTGATCGACCGGATCCCAATTAACAACAGATTCTTTTTTATAGACTAAGCCTTTTTCATACATTTTTAGAAAGAGCCATTGTTCCCAACGATAATATTCAGGATCACAGGTGGCAATTTCACGGCTCCAATCAAAACAAAAGCCGAGGCTTTTTAATTGTCCGCGCATATGCGCAATATTGTCGTAAGTCCAAACTGAAGGAGGTACTTGATGTTTTAAGGCGGCATTTTCAGCCGGTAGACCGAAAGCATCCCAACCAATGGGGTGTAGCACGTTCATCCCTTGCATTCTTTGAAAGCGGGCAATCACATCACCGATGGTATAGTTTCTCACGTGCCCGACATGCAAATGGCCGCTGGGATAGGGAAACATACTTAAGCAGTAAAACTTAGGCTTTTTGGGATCTTCCTTAACCACAAAGCTATGAGATTGTTCCCAAAATGCTTGGGTTTGGGATTCTATTTGTGCGGGGTGATATTGTTCTTCGATCATAATATCTTATTAATTAGGTTAAATGGCATATGGACCAAGCTGTGTTGGAAGAATGATATCATTTGGCATCTGAATGGGAAATCGTTGCTTGTGGAATGATGCCTAGTAGTTAGCCAGGCACCAAACATTTTGATTAATCTTTATGGCTGGTTTCCCAGAGTAAGGCACCACTCAATACCACCGTTAAAGCAATCAACAGTGGCCAAATACCAAAACGCACCCAAGGCGTGTTACCTTCATAGGCCACAACTTCTGAAGTAATGTAAGCGGGCTCAAATTGGGGCGCGATATTAATGATTTTACCGCGGTTATCGATAATCGCCGTTAAACCGGTATTGGTGGCACGCACAACATATTTCCCTGTTTCAATGGCTCTAAATTGCGCCATTTGCAGATGTTGAAATGGGCCAATCGATTTACCAAACCAGGTGTCATTGCTAACGGTTAAAATGGCATTGGCATTTTTACTCATTTCTTGAACAAAAATTGGGTAAGCAATTTCATAGCAAATCGCTGGAGCGAATCGAAAATCTTTAACGATCAATGGCCCTTGATTTTTGGGCCCTTCAATAAAATTTGACATAGGCAAATTAAAAAAGGCGATCATACCGCGTAACTGCTTTTCAAAAGGAACATATTCTCCAAAAGGCACTAAATGTCGTTTGTAATAAACGCCACTTCCAGCGCCTGCCACAACAAGCGTATTGTAATAACTGGTTTTATCGCTGAGTTGCGTGGGGACACCCGAAATCAATGCCATATTGCGCGATTGTAAAATGTTGGCCATATCGTTAAAAAGTGATTGTGATAACGGCAATGGCACAGGGATTGCACCCTCTGGCCATATGATGACATCATTCTCAGCTTCCTTAGCTAAAGCTGTTGTCGTGAGGGTTTGGTAGATCTCGATGATATGTGCGATATATTCTGGATCCCAGCGCAACAGCTGTGCAATGTTTCCTTGAACTAAAGTGACATTGAGCTTTTTCAGTGTTGGATGAGTCCAGACCATTTGTCGTAAACTGAAAGCACTGCCCCAGACAACTAATAATAATCCAAAGAGTACGCTCAAGTACCTTCTATTGTGTTGATGGAGATAGAAATAATTGACATAACAATAAAGGATACTTGCCGTAAATACGCCAGCCCAAGACACTAACCAGACGCTGCCAAGGGGGGCAAACGTAACCAATTGGTTCCCCATTTGTGAATAGCCCATATAGAGCCAAGGGAAACCTGTCAACAGCCAACCACGCAATATTTCAAATGCGACCCATAATGCTGGGAAAGCGACTATGGTGCGCAGACTATTGTTTTTAGGAAAACAATAAATCAGTAAATATGCCTTAACGGCGGGAAAAAGGCTGAGTGCCAAAATAAATAAGCCCGTAATGAACATGGCGAGTGGGGGAGCGGCACCACCAAAATTATGAATGCTGACATAGACCCAATTCACACCGGTGCCAAACATGCCCAAGCCGTAACATAGCCCTACTAAAAAGGCACTCTTCTTTGATTTTTTACCAAGACACCACAATAAGAGAATAATGGATGCAATGCTGGCTGAGGCAATTTCGTAGGGAGCAAACCCATACGGCATGACAGCACCACCCAAGAATGCCAATATAAAGGGGATATAAGGTTTACATTTTTTGAGGGATTCGATCATAGCGTGCTCTTTTTCTTATTTATGATTTCTCAGGAGGTGTTAATGTGGTTTGCAGCAATTGAATGCGGCGGCTGTTCGCTCTTAAAACTTTGAATGGAATATTTTCTATCATAATGGATTCGCCACGTTTGGGCAGGTGACCTAGTCCTTGTAGCACCAGGCCGCCAATCGTATCGTATTCATCGTCTTTTAAGTTAGTGCTAAAAAATTCATTAAAATCTTCAATTGGAGTAGTGGCTTTAATTGAATAATACCCATCTTTGTGTTTACGAATGTAAACATCGCGATCAATATCATGTTCATCTTCAATTTCGCCTACAATCTGTTCTAATACGTCTTCAATAGAAACCAAACCACTCACGCCACCATATTCATCAACGATCACTGCGATATGGTTACGATTTTTGCGGAACTCATTGAGCAAAATATTGAGTCTTTTATTTTCAGGAATGAAAACCACAGGTCGCAAGATCTCTTTAATCGAAAAACGTTCGGTGTTTCCTTCGAGATAAAAATTGAGTAAATCTTTAGCTAATAAAATGCCGATCACTTCGTCTTTATTTTCACCAATCACAGGAAAGCGTGAATGGCCAGATTTTAAAGCAATGGGTAAAATTTCATTTAGCGTAGCCTCTTTGGGAACAACCACCATTTCTGCACGAGGGATCATAATTTCGCTAACGCTCATTTCAGCGACTTGCATAACGCCTTCAATCATGCGCAAAGAATCAAGATCAAGCAATTCATTTTGTTGAGCTTGTCTTAAAAGCGTCAGCAGTTGCGTACGATTTTTTGGTTTGGCCGCAAAAGCTCCGCTGACACGTTCTAGTAAAGAAGGTGTTGGTTCGCTTTTATTCTCTTCGTCACTCATGAGTGATGTGAACTCCGTAGGGGTCTTTAAAACCTAATGACTCTAAAATCGAAATTTCCAGTAGCTCCATGTTGTTTGCATCTTCATCATTTTCATGATCAAAACCTAATAGATGCAAAACACCATGCACGACCATGTGAGCAAAATGTGCCTGCAAAGGTTTGGCTTGCTCTATCGCTTCTTGATTAACGACTGGGGCACAGATAGCAATATCTCCAAGCATATCACCGCGGACCTCGATTGGTAGTTGGCAAGGAAATGATAATACATTCGTTGGTTTTTTCTTTTGTCGATAATGAAAATTTAACATTGTCATTTCATCTTCATCAATAATTTTTAATGACAAAGCGTAATGTTGTTTAAACTTGGCCAGGGTAGCAGCGATCCATTGCTGGATCGTGCTTGCATCTGGGCAGTTCATAAAGTCCGTTGCGTATTGAATGTCGACTTCAATGGTCACTTGTCACCCCGTGGGGGTATCGTGCTGTTAAATATTTCGTAAGCTTCAACAATTTTTTGCACTAATGGATGACGCACAACGTCACCTGATTCAAAAAAAGTAAAACTCATGCCAGGAATGTTTTGCAAAACATGAATAGCTTGTTTCAGTCCTGATTTAACACCGCCGGGTAAATCGACCTGTGTGATGTCACCTGTGATAACCGCCGTTGAACCAAAACCAAGTCGGGTTAAGAACATTTTCATTTGTTCGGTTGTGGTGTTTTGCGCTTCATCTAAAATAATGAAAGCATCATTGAGCGTGCGTCCGCGCATGTAGGCTAAAGGCGCAAGTTCAATGATATTGCGTTCAATTAATTTAATAACGCGATCGGGCCCAAGCATTTCATATAATGCGTCATATAAAGGTCTTAAATAAGGATCGATTTTCTGGCTTAAATCACCCGGTAAAAATCCGAGGCGCTCACCTGCTTCAACGGCGGGGCGAACTAAAATAATGCGCTTTACTTTTTCAGATTCTAAGGCAGCAACAGCACAAGCGACAGCCAGATAAGTTTTACCAGTACCTGCAGGGCCTATACCAAAATTAACATCGTGAGAGAGTACATTTTTGAGATAAAGGCGTTGATTCTTACTATGCGGTTTAATGGTCCCTTTGGGCGTTTTAATAGCGACTTCAGAAGAAGAGGCACTATGTTGTTGAAGTGGTGCTTCTTCAGCGGGTGAAGATTTTTGTTTGCTCTTTTCAAGTTTTTGGTAACTTTCTTGCAATAACAAATGCACTTTGGCTGGGGTTAATTCTTCGCCATTTTCAGTTTGTGTATAAAGCTTATTGATGAGGTTATGGGCGGTATGAACGGCATCTCTTTCGCCTAAGATTTGAAACACGCTGCCACGGTTATTGATTTCAACGTTAAGTCTTCGTTCAATTTGTCGTAAATGTTCATCAAAACGACCGCATAAATTCATAAGCCTGCGATTATCAACAGGGCTTAGTGAAATTTCACACGAACTGATTTTCTCGCTCAACTTGTTGTTAACATCCATTACCATTATTGTTTGCCCTATTCCTATTTAAGCACATATATTCATACTCTTTCCATTTTGGCTTTATGCTTTGTTACCTGCGCCATCTCACATCAGTCGTGTATATGGTATACATTCCTTCGTTCGATGGCTTGGTGCCTCGCCTAAAGCCAAACTGGTTCGAGTATATACACTTCCATTTGGTAACTCTCCCTGGCTATTTTATTTCTCCCTTTAATGAAATACGGCTAGATTCTGTGATGTGTATTGGCACGATTTTGCCTATTAAACTGTTATCGCCCTTAAAATTCACGATACGGTTGTTTTCAGTGCGGCCAGTCATTTCATCGCTCATTTTCTTTGATGAACCTGTCACGAGCACAGATTGAACGCTACCAACCATGTTTTGGCTGATTTGTACCGATTGGGATAACAGAAGATCTTGGAGAATTTGTAAACGTTGTTTTTTGATATCAAGGGGTATTTGATCGGGTAAATTGGCTGCAGGCGTTCCAGGGCGTTGGCTAAACATAAAGCTGTAAGATTGATCAAATCCTATTGATTTTACCAGTTCCAATGTTTGAGCAAAATCTTGGTCGGATTCTCCTGGGTAACCCACAATAAAATCGGAAGAAATGCAAATATCAGGACGCACGAGTCTTAATTGTCTAATTTTAGATTTATATTCTAAAACAGTGTGTGCTCTTCCCATTAAATTTAGAATACGATCGCTGCCACTTTGTACGGGTAAATGACATTGACTGGCGAGCTTTTTGACATCGCGATAAGCTTCAATAAGACTGGGCGAAAATTCTTTAGGATGTGAAGTGGTAAAACGGATCCGTTCAATGCCGTCGATTTTAGCAACAAAGCGTATGAGTAATCCTAAGTCGGCAGTGTGTCCATCATGCATGGGGCCTTGATAAGCATTCACATTTTGACCCAAGAGTGTGATTTCTTTAGCGCCATTCGATGCAAGATGAGCAATCTCCGCAATCACATCATCAAACGGACGATTCACTTCTTCACCGCGGGTATAAGGCACAATGCAATAAGTGCAATATTTGCTGCAACCTTCTTGAATAGAAACCGATGCACAGGGGCCTTCTACTTTAGGATCAGGTAATTTGTCGAATTTTTCAATTTCAGGAAAGCTGACATCAATTGCCGGTTTGCCATCACGTTTAACCGCATTAATCAGCATAGGTAAACGATGCAACGTTTGTGGGCCAAACACCACATCGACATATGGTGCACGGCTCCGAATTAACTCACCTTCTTGAGAAGCAACGCAGCCACCCACACCAATAACGATGTCAGGACGGATTTCTTTGATGGCGCGCCAACGACCTAACTCTGAGAAAACTTTTTCTTGGGCCTTTTCACGAATTGAGCAAGTATTCATGAGTAAGACATCTGCATTATCGGGAGAGTTTACTAACTTTAGGCCATGGGTTGATTCAAGTAGTTCTGCCATTCGCTTGGAGTCGTACTCATTCATCTGGCAACCCCAGGTTTCTATATATAACTGCTTGCTCACTATCTTGAAAAACCTCAGATCAATAAAATCAAAGCTAAATTTTAACGAGTTTTGACAGGGGATGCTATATAATTTGATAGGTAGGCAGTTTTTAAGACCACCAAGGATCAACTCATGACACAGCAACATGCCCCTGGATTTAGAAAAGTACCTCGAACAGGGGTTATCTATGTTATGCATCGCGCGCAAGCGATGGGTTATCACTTGCAAGATAATGGTTGGGTAAATCTAGGCCAAGGTGCACCACAAACTAATCATATTCCAGGTGCTTGTAAACGCATTGAGCAATTAACAATTGACATGAGTCAGCATGAATATGCGCCCGTGACAGGTCAAAAAGCGTTGTGTCAAAAAGTAGCTGAACTTTATAATGCACTTTATCGTAAAGACAAAAAATCTCAATATACTTGGGAAAATGTGAGTATTAGTGGTGGTGGGCGTGTTGCATTGACACGGATTGTTGCAGCATTAGGCAACATCAACATGGGGCATTTTTTGCCAGACTATACGGCTTATGAAGAATTGCTCAGTGTTTTTAAGGCTTTTATTCCAATCCCCATTTTACTATCGCCTGAGTTTGGTTATAAAGTGCCGGTTGATCTGATCAAAAAAGAAATTATGGGTCGAGGGTTACAAGCTTTGCTGATGAGTAATCCTTGTAATCCAACCGGGCAAGTCATGAGAGGAGAATTGCTCAATGAGTGGGTGCAATTGGCTAAAACGTTACATTGTTCGCTTATTTTAGATGAATTTTACTCTCATTATATTTATGACGCACCCACGGGGGCTGATTTTCCACCAACCAATTCAGCAGCGCAATTTGTTGATGACGTTAACAGCGATCCGATTATTATTGTTGATGGATTAACCAAAAATTGGCGTTATCCAGGCTGGCGGATCAGTTGGACACTGGGGCCAAAAGATGTGATTGAGAATATTGCCAGCGCAGGTTCATTTTTAGATGGTGGTGCTTCAAACCCCTTTCAAACAGAAGTCGTGCGTTTATTAGAACCAAGTTATGTCAAACAAGAAGCCAAAGCATTACAAACCTGCTTTCAAGAAAAACGTGATTATGCATTACATCGCTTAACAGAAATGGGCATACAAGTCGAAGTGAAACCGGAAGGTTCTTTTTATATTTGGGCTAATTTGTCAGAATTACCGAAATCAATTCGCGATGGCATGGCGTTTTTTGAAGCAGGTTTGCATGAAAAAGTCATTACGGTGCCAGGTGTCTTTTTTGATGTAAACCCTGAAAAGCGTCGTTCGTACGCACAATATGGTCAATATAGTCGAATCAGTTTTGGTCCTGAGATGAAAGCACTTGAGCGAGGGCTCAATGCGCTAGAAAAAGTGATTCAGAAAGCAAAATCAAACTCATGAGTTTGGTGCTGATCTCTTTTAGCTTGTACAATTTAAAGTAACATAATCTTCTTGCAAAATTTGCAATTCAACTAAATAATATGGACTGGTGGGAGCGGCATGAAAAATATACTCGTCATTTGTGGTGGTAAGTCTGCAGAGTATGAAGTGTCTTTAATGTCTGCTCGAAATATTGTGAGTGCAATGGACAGGTTAGCCTTTTCGCCGATCCCCATTGTGATCAGTCGCCAAGGCTGCTGGCATGTTTTAAATGAGCCTGCGTTTTTTAACGACAGTGCAGAATTTGACGAGATATTATTAACGGGTGAATTATGCACGTTGATGCGCTTGCCCGAACAAACCATTTTGTTAACGTTATCGGGTAAACAGATCCCCATCGATGCTGCTTTTCCGCTGGTGCATGGCCCAATGGGTGAAGATGGTACTTTGCAAGGCTTGTTAGAAATGATGAGCATTCCTTATGTCGGATCAGGCGTGTTGTCATCTGCAATGGGTATGGATAAAGATATACTCAAGCAAGTATTGGCTACGCATGGTATTGCAGTCGCGCCCTTTATTACCATTAAAGATAAAAATGCGATCCCAAGTTTTGAAGAAGCGACCAAACAATTAGATTCAAAAATCCTCTTTATTAAACCTTCAGTGATGGGCTCTTCTGTTGGTATCAGTAAAGTCAGTACCAAAGAACAATATGAAATGGCTGTTTCACAAGCATTTCTCTATAGCTTTAAAGTGCTTATTGAAAAATATCTTCTAGGTCAAGAAGTGGAATGTTCTGTATTAGGTAATCAGCATCCAGTTGCTTCTTGTGTAGGCGAAGTCATACCACATCATGAATTTTATTCCTATGAAGCCAAATATTTAGATCCCAATGGCGCAGAGCTTGTGATACCGGCTAAGCTTTCATCTATGGTGACAGAAGAAGTGCGTCAATTAGCCGTTCGTACTTTTGAAGTGGTTGAATGCAAAGGATTTGCACGAGTCGATTTTTTTGTGACACCAGAAAACAAAGTGTATGTGAATGAATTGAATTCTATTCCGGGCTTTACTGCAATTAGCATGTATCCAAAAATGTGGGAAGCTTCTGGTTTAGGTTACACAGCATTAATTTCTAAACTGTTAGATCTTGCTTACGAAGAATTTGCTGCAAAGCAAGCTATTCATTTATGTCCTGATGTGGCATTACCTGAAAAAGCGGAGCCGTTACTGCATTCTGCTTCTTAAGCCTGCCCGACGTAGCTAGCAATGCTAGCGAAGACGGGTTGAACTCTTCTAATTGATTGCGTATCATGGCTGCGTTTTAGTTAACAAGTTTAATTAGAGGTAACCAATGTCGGCAAATGGACCACGAAGAATTGATGCAACAATGCAATTGGGCCTAATAGTACAAGCTGCAATGATTGTTTTTGAGTTAGAGCCAGCAGGAGCTAAAAAACTGACCTCCTCCTATGAGCTGCATCAGCGGCAGCAAGCTTTAGCGAGAAATCAACAAAATCCTTGCAACCCAAAGCCAGCGCATTTTGCAAAATCAGATACACCTGCAAATCGTAAAAAAAGATAAAAGACAGAAACAACAACCGCACTTTTCATCGTGCGGTTGTGACCAATTAGAGTTTAGCGCTCATATGACGAGTATAAATGGGTGAAACGGGTTTTGAAGCACTGGGTAAATAATCGCTCAGCGTCGCATAGTGTGGTGTATAGGTAATTTCACTATCACTTTCCTGATCAGAATAATCATCAAGTGCTAATTCGTTTAATTTGTCGGTTAATGATGCTAATTCAGCAGATCTTCTTGCCGTGATTTTGTCTTTTGATTTTTGTCGGTTATAAATTTCTTTTCTATTCCCATCATGTAACTCATAACTTAAGCCACTTCTTTTAAGAAGATAGGTGGTGGCCAGTGGAAATTGAATTTTACTGTTATGAAGTAAAACAAAAAAATCTTTTAAATAAGTATTGGTTGAGTTAATCGCAATATTTTTAGGATTTCGTTCTGATAAAGGAAAGATAGCAACAAATAGTTCTTCTTCAATCCATCTTTTGTCAGAGCTAGAAAGTTTTCGCGATCTTAAAGATTGATCGGCATATTCTAGTTGATCGACGATATAATGAATGGTGTGTTGTAGATGGGATAAGTTATAAGACATGATTTTTTCTCCTGGCTAATAAGACTGGAGCATCTACTCTTCGCATTCGAATTTTATGTGTTGTTGCCTTCATCCATCTCACAACAATCGTACACTCCTATTGTTCGAGAACTCGGCGCCTAACCTAAAAATCGACTGCTGTGAGTATTTTGTAGCACTTTCTGTGGCTATATTTTCAAGATATGAAAATTAATCATGGGTGTCAAATATGAAAATCATAGCAAATCTTAGGCCAATTTTGGAAAAAGGATGTAGTGTGGGAAGCTAAATAAGAGCAGCGGTCCAGAGCGCTATGGCATTGATAATGCTAAGAAACACAGCTGCTGAGCCAATATCTTTTGCTTTTTTAGACAGAGGATGTTTATCGAGTGAAATACGATCGACCACCGCTTCTATTGCAGAATTGATCAGCTCAACGATTAATACGAGCAGCAAGCTGCTGATCAAGAGTGTCTTGATAAACAAACGCAGATCTAATACAAGCGCTGTGGGGATAAGGAAAAGACAGAGTACCACCTCTAAAGCAAAGGCAGGCTCAGATTTGAAAGCTGTCAACAGCCCTTCACATGAGTAAGCTGTCGCCTTCACTAAACGGGTGAGGTGAAATAAAATCACATTCATCGCTTAAAGAAACTCCTTGTAATGAGTTTATCCCCTAACATTAGAATTGTGTCCGGGCTATTGGGTAACGCGTTTCAATCACTTGCTGTGCATCATTAAAATTACGCACCTGACCTTTAGCGCGAACTTGTTCAAGTTTATCATAATCACAATGACCCACGATGATCTCTTCATTATTCATTGCACCTTGGCTAATAATGCCGTTATCGGAAAATCCTTCGTCAATGGGTGTAAAGAGAGTCGCTTGACCTTGTAGTTCTTCAAGATCACCACCAAAGAATACTTTTCCGATTGCGCTGGACATTAAGACAAAACATTGATTTTCAATGGCTCTTGCACGACAACTATAAAATACCCGATGAAAACTTTTCAAAGAGGGGGTATAGCTTGGTACTAAGATCAATTCTGCACCTTGCATTGTTAGATTACGAATAATTTCAGGAAATTCACTGTCATAACATACGGCAATCCCGATAGTACCTAAAGGCGTTTTAAAAAGTGTTTGCAAAGAACCTGTTATTAATAATTGATCCGATGCTTCACTGGCAACAAGTTGTAGCTTATCTTGATAACCATACGTGCCATTAGGACTAAAGAAATAAGCACGATTATAAAAATGGCGCTCAGAAGCTTGAACGAGAATAGTGCCGGGTTGAATATAAAGTTGTGAATCAATAGCAAGTTGTTGGAAAAATTCAAGATAACGAGGCAACATCAGTTGAATTTGTGTAAAGAGTGTTAAGTCGTTTGCCGCAGTCTCATTAGCGGTTTCAATACCAGCATATTCAGGCAATAAAAGTAATTGTGCGCCATTCAATTTTGCTTGCATGGCGAGGTGAGTTTGCTTATTAATGAATTTCTTCCAGTCTAAGGAAAATTCGATAACATATTGAGCGGCTGCAACCGTAATCATAAGCTTTTTGTCCAAAATATCATGGGTTTGCTAGTTTGTTTGTTGGAATCAATTTCTTGCCATTCGTAAAAAGCCTGAAGCTCTGGGTGCGGTTGGTATCCAAAGTGCTGCCAGATAGTATCTAAGGGGACATAATCTTTGGGGCGTCTGGGATCATTTTCATCACGAACCACCGCACAAAAAGCCGCCATTTGACTTCCATATCCCACAGCTGCATTTTCTCTTTCATGGAAGAATTGTCGATAGATGCCTCTACCACGATATTGTGGTAATAAGACAGATTCACCAAAATAAAAGATTTTATTAATGGGTAAGTTTTGATCAATAAACGGTTTTTGGCATTGCTCGGTTTCAAACGCTAAAGGGATAGCTGTTGATACCCCGACGACATCAGAACCATTTTTAACAATAACAAGGATAGATTCCTTATGGATGTACGTCTTCAGGTAATCCCTTTCATCATCCATGTTCCCTTGATATAAATAAGGGTATTCTTTAAAAACGGTTATCCGCAATTTTGCTAATTTATCAATAAAGGATACTGCTTGCTCACCTTTAAATCGTTGTATTGTTAGCTCACCCAATGGTTATTCCTCAACTTGTTTTAGCCAATGTTGCATATTGTAGTAGTTTGTCACGCGTGTGATTTTATGATTATTAATTTCAAAAAATGCACCGCAGCGAAGCTCGTAAGTTTGTTGGTGTGCAGCAGGTAAATGCTTATCTGTTTTTTTATAAACGCCGATGACAATAAATTCAGCCGCTGCGCGGGATCCATCAGGTGTTGTCATGACGACCAAATCTTTAATTTGTTCTTCGTAAGCATCATCCATGCGTGCCATAAAAGCAGCGAAGGCAGAAAGACCGATTTCGGTATCGCTTTGATTAATATCATGCACAACATCATTATCCAGAAGGTTTAAAAAGGCAGTAACATTGCGCTGATTAAAATAGTCATAGTAGTGCTGAATAAGAGAGAGTGTGCTATTCATATTGTACCAAGGGCTAGATAAGAATTGTTCAGCATAACAGTTTATGATGGTTTATCAATCACATAACGCATGGTTTAATATTAGTTTTCAAACTTAATAAGAATTCCAATGACTGAACACCCCGTTATTTTTTCAACGATTTTTGGATCAGCATGGCAGCAATTGCCAACAGTTTTCAAACGACATTATGCGAATCGAGCTTACATGGAAGATAGCGTAACAGTCAGCGGTACGATTACCGTTAAAAGCAAAGGCTTGATGAAATGGTTTGGACCTCTCATGGGTGCAATGGGAACGTTGCCACCCTATGCTGCGAATGATATTCCCATTACCGTGAATTATGTTTCACATGTTGATTCAAATGCCTTTCACCTTAAGCGAACTTTTTATTATCCTGAACAGCAACCATTTATTTTCAATAGTAAAATGTTGCCTTTGGCTAATAACCTTGTTGTTGAATTAACGCGGTACAACATTGGGTGGAAGATGGCCTATGAGTATGATGGAACACGAGTAAAGCTTATCCATCAGGGTTTTGTATTTAAATTCATTAAATGGTTGATTCCCTTACCAGTAGAATGGATCATCGGAAGATGCGACGCAGAAGAAATAGCGATTTCAGATAATGAATTCAGAATGAAAATGCAATTTATGCATCCCTGGTTTGGTGAGCTGTATGCGTATTTTGGAGATTTTTCATTTACTTAACGGGCTTTTGTTTGTTTCTCACATTTAAATGATCTACCTTTGGTTCTGCTTTCGCTTCAAATTGTGTAATAAGCGTTTTAACCTTGGAAGTGACTGTTAACTCTTGCTTAGAAGGTTGAGATTGATAGTCTGTTAATAGAGGTTTTTGGGTTTTATTGAATATGCGCTCAAAATCAATTTCAGGCAATGAGTCATCTAATGCAAATAATTTGACTAAATGATGCGTTTCCTTTAGAGCATTTTTGTGTCCAGATGAAATGGCGAGTTGATAGGTATTGAGAATAGCTTCTGATAAATCAGGCGATTTCCCCATCTTTTCTTGAATTTTAATTTGATGCAATATTTCCTGAAGTAACGTATGAGTAACAGGTCGTTTGCTTTTGGGAAGCAGTTTTTTCACCTTGGTATATAAAAGCGAACGATGCAATTTCCCAGCAATTTCCCGATTGCGGCTATTAAATTTATGTTTTAAACGTGGCGGTAATCGTTGATAAATCTCAAGGGCATTTTTTCTATCCGTCCCTTGATTTTTAATGCGACTTCGATGTCCGCGGATATAACTTTCTGCAATATCATAAAACATATTGGCACGCGCACTTTGACCCGAATTTTCTGCTTCGTTCAATTGTGTCATCAGTTGCTGTACTTTTCGGAATCTTCCTTTATACAGAAAGTCACGATAATCTTGTCTTGCTGCACTTTTGCATTCGCTTAACGAGCGGTTTAAGCGATCTGCTGACATGGCGCAGATTATGCCTTCAATATTACTGCGAGGGTTAGAATAACTACAAGTGCCATGCATTTGCAGTGTATCACCTGTTTCTAAGAGGGGATGGTCAAAGTCAGTATATTGTCGGAGTTTAGTCATAAGAGTATCTGCATCGCTATCCTGACTAAATGTGGTAATCAGATCACGAATAGCCGCTTCACTACGATTATTAAGTGGTAAAATTTTTGTGCATTCGTTAATTTTTTTACCAGAGGGTAAAAAACGATCGGTATAAATCAATTTATCCTTATATATCGCAAGACCTACACCATGGCCTGGAATGGTAACAGGAAGAATGGTGAGCTTATTTGCACGATAAGCAGCATAAGCATCATCAACGGCGCGTGCATAGTTATCATCATTAATCATTCGATTTGCTAAATCCAAAGCTTCCTGGATAGCATTGAAGTCACTATGCTCTAAGTGTTGAGTTACAATATGTTTTTCAACTTCATCTTGCAAGACTCGATAGCTGTCTTTACGGTGCCAAGATTCTGTATAAACAGGCGCAGTTTTGTTTGCTTGTCCAAGGGGGACATTAACCACGCCACCCAGACCCAATTTTTTTCCTAATTGTAAAAAAGTGCCAATGCCTAACACATGGCCATATTCTTTGACAGTTTTAACATCTTCAAACCAATTGGCATTCATGTGCTTTTGTCGCATATACTCAAGTACTTCAGCACGATTTCTCTTTTTAAGATGATTCAAAAAGGTCTCGCCGTCTCTATCAACTAAACAGACATCAGCACCATTGTCGATGAGTGCTTTAATTGCATTAATATTATTAGAATTTGCAGCCACCATCAGTGGCGTTTCCATATTTTCGTTGCGTGAATTGAGATCGACATGGTTTTCTTTAAAAAGGCTAAAGAGTTCATCAAGTTTATTTTGGGAACTATGACTGTGACATAATGCATGAATAGGATGCTGTCCATAATCGTTGTCTTCATAGATAGAAAAACCAGTTAATCTGTGCAAAATAAAAGCACCTGCTTCATAAAATTTGTTTTTAAGTGCAGCAAAGAAAGGTGTGACACCACCGGTATCGGGTTTTTTAAAATCAGCCTTAGTGCGAGCTAATCGGTTTAAAAAGGGAAGTTTACCTTGAGCGGCGCTTGTCCAAACTGCGGTTTGACCAAGCTCATTCACCTGATTGACGTTAATTTTGGGATGCCGTAAAAGTAAATCGAATATTTCTTCATTGTTTTGAGAAATTGCATCCAATAATGGCGTTCTTCTATGGATGACCTGATTCACATGAGTAAAGCCATTGGCATCCAAAAATTGTTTAATTTTATCCAGTTTTTGAATATCAAGGTGCATCTTTTGACAGGTTGCTACTTCATCTGCAGTTAACCGTTGTTTCGCAAGTAATTTCTTGAGTTTTTTGACAAGATCTGCAATTTCTTCATCTATTGATTGCATAATGAGGACCGTCTTATTGATTAAAGTTTACTTATTAGACAAGTCATTAAGCAAAAAATTCCCTAATAAAAGACAGAAAATGTAGTGAGGAATTACACATATACTCGCCCTACTTTTAAATTAGGAGTCCGTCATTTAATTTCTTAGAACTGGATTGCTTCGCTAAGAGCTCGCAATGACGGGACTCCTAATTTGAGAGTACATTTTAAGAGATTGCTGCAAACGTTATTCGAAGGCAGCAACCTTATTAGAGCGGGAACTAAGCTCTTTTTTTGACTTTGGCAGTGGTATCATCGGTATTTGATGGGCTTATGAATGTTTCCCGGGCACCTTTGGCTAATTGATAAGCTGCTTTGCCGACAAGATACGTTCCCGCAGTTGTCATGACATCGACAGCAGTGTCGACTAATGATTCTTTATGGAATAGAAAACTTGCAAGATAAGAAATGCCAGCACCTGCTGCAAGAACTGCTCCGAGTTCTGGATAAGAAATAGATATGTCTTTCATCATTAACCTCCTTTGATAAAAACGGGAGAATTGTATCATACATTTTCTTGAAATTTCACAAAGACATCCACCGAGATAACCTGGCTTTTAAAAGATGCTTCGTAATGTTAACTTATGCTCGGTTTTCGAGTACATTTGCCATTTAGTTGGCTGAAATTCTTAGACAAAACAGGGTAGTAAAATATGTTAACTGCATTTAATTCAGCTCAAAAAGTAAAAGAAACCAGCATTCCTATTCAGTTTAAGCACTTGCCTAAAGTTGAGCATCATGTGCATGCTGAAGGGGGCACATTAACGCCTGATACAATTGAAATGCTAGCCACTAGAAATAGCATGCCGATACCATTTGAAATATTTGGTCTTAATCAAACATTAACATTTAAAGAAAAAGATTTTTTTGATTTTTTAGCAGTCTACGATAAAGCGACATCTTATATTTTAACAACAGCTGATATTCAAGAAGTGATCTATCGTTATTTAAAACGTTGCCACCAAGAAGGCGCAATTTATATTGAATTAACGTGCTCACCTGATCATGTAAAAAGATTTCGACAAACCTTTGATGATGTCCATGCACAATTAATGGGTAAAGCTGCTGCAAGTAAAGAGATGGCGCAGGTTGGCGCGACTGAAATTTCTTACTCACAATTTGTGGATGCCGTTGTTGCAGGTATTGATCAAGCAAATAAAGAATTTGGCATTGAAGCGCGGATCATTATGGTGTTATTACGTCATAATGGTAAAGATGCCGCGATGAAAACCTTAGATGATCTCATTGCTTATCCCCATCCTTATGTTGTGGGCATTAATCTTGCGGGCGATGAAGAAAATTTTCCGCCAGAATTATTTAAAGAGTGTTATGCAAAAGCCAAGATGCATGGCTTAAAATTGACAGCTCATGTAGGTGAACATGCTGGTCCTGAAAAAATTGTGGAAGCAGTAGAACAGTTGAGACTTGATCGTGTAGGGCATGGCGTGACGGCAATACAAGATCCTAAAGTGATGCGGTTTCTAAGGGAAAAGGGGATAGCGCTAGAATTATGTCCTACCAGTAATCTTGCCTTGGGTTTATTTCCTTCACTCAAAGAACATCCATTAAAGCAATTTTTTGATAATGGCATTTTATTTTCGATAAATTCTGATGATCCTACTTTTTTTGGTAGCAGCTTAGGACAAGAATATGACAAAGTTCAAGCTCATTGGGGTTTTAGTACTGAACAAATGTTAATGATTTGCCGAAACTCTATTACAACCAGTTTTGCGGAAGAATCGCTTAAGCAGCAATTGCTATGCTACGTAACGCTTTATGCTGAGTTTAACAAGTTAAAAGCCATGCTTGATCCTTATAAATTTAATCGGATTTACCAGGAGTTAGAAAAATATGAAAGGTCGCCCAATGGACAGCAAGCAATTGTGTTAGCGAATGATGTGTATGATGATTTCGCGGAAATAAAAGAGATAAAAGCACAAGGTGATATCTTTTTAAAAGCCCACATGGCATTTGAGAAGGCCAGCCTTGATCATCAAGCTACACAACAACAAGCGATGTTAGATTTTACTGCAAAGACAACAGTGGTAGAGAAACTGACGGAACGTGTGAAAGAATTACATGTCTAATTCTTTGCTTTTTCACGTTGTGCCATTAGGCGCAACGTGATTACTTATCATTCCGTTTTTAAATAACATTTTTGTGCAGCGTTGATGCCTTTCGGTCGCCGTTCACGGTTTTTATCGCCAAAGTCGACC
>CAZQMV010000002.1:352466-359170 GCA_964594635.1 Uncultured Candidatus Berkiella sp. | reverse complement strand
GGGCCGTGTCTCAGTCCCAGTGTGGCTGGTCGTCCTCTCAGACCAGCTACAGATCATCGCCTTGGTAGGCCTTTACCCCACCAACAAGCTAATCTGACGCAGGCTCATCTCATAGCACAAGGCCTTACGGTCCCCTGCTTTCCCCCTTAGGGCTCATGCGGTATTAGCCTGGTTTTCACCAGGTTATCCCCCACTACGAGGTAGATTCCTACGCGTTACTCACCCGTCCGCCACTCGTCAGCACCTAGCAAGCTAGGCCTGTTACCGTTCGACTTGCATGTGTTAAGCATGCCGCTAGCGTTCAATCTGAGCCATGATCAAACTCTTCAATTTAATCTTTTTGGCTGTTTAGGCCGAGTCTTTTTGCCACCATTTACATGGCGACGTATTCTTTTTGACTCTCGCTCTTGACTAAGCGCCCACACAAATAACATGGTCTATTTTGTTAAAGAACAGTGCTTGTTTCGTTTCCGTATCAAGCTATTTTCGTCTTACTTCGCTTCGCTTTTCGTTTCGAAGGTTGCCTATTCTAACCATTCTAAACTCGTTGTCAACATCTTATTTTCTTTCGTCTTTTCTCTACTTCGCTAACAACGTTTGTCTCGTGAAGTGGAGCGAATTCTACACTTAATTCGTGCAGTGTCAAACAACTTTTTCAAAATAATTTCAATTAGGTTGGTTCGTTTTCTGACACTATGATTTTGGCGAAGCGGCGCTTACCCACTTGCGCTATGACGACAGTTCCACTTTTTAGCTGTAAATCAGCTGAATTCACGCGCTCGCCATCCAGTTTCACACCACCTTGCTGGATCATTCTCATTGCTTCAGAGGTGCTCTTAGTTAAACCTGTCTCTTTCAAAACATGAACCAAAGCCACTTCTCCCTTCGGTGCATGCACGGTGATTTCATCAATATCCTCCGGAATCACACCTTGGCGAAACTGCGAAACGAATTGTTCTTCAGCGCTTAGCGCAGCACTCGCACTATGGAAACGCGTTATTATTTCCTTAGCTAGCATGACTTTTGCATCTCTAGGGTTCATCCCATCTTCTACTGACTTACGTAAAGCGGTGATTTCCTGCATTGATTTAAAGCTAAGTAACTCATAATAACGCCACATTAAGATATCTGAGATAGACATAATCTTGCCGAACATATTATTAGGGTCTTCAGCGATGCCTATATAGTTGTCCAATGACTTTGACATCTTCTTAACGCCATCCCGCCCTTCTAATAGTGGCATGGTGATCACCACCTGCGGGGATTGGTGGTAGGCTTTTTGCAATTCTCTACCCATTAATAGATTAAACTTTTGATCCGTCCCACCAAGTTCAACGTCTGACTTCAAAATAACGGAATCATAGCCCTGTAATAAGGGATATAGAAATTCATGAATCGCAATCGGCTGACCATTGCGATAACGATTCGAGAAGTCATCTCGTTCTAACATTCTCGCAACAGTTTGTTTAGCAGCTAATCCAATAAGATCGCGTGCGGATAAATCACCCAACCACTTCGAGTTGAAAACAATTTCTGTTTTTTGTGGATCTAAAATTTTATAAATTTGTGATTGATACGTTTTTGCATTTTCGATCACTTGTTCAACCGTTAAAGGTTGGCGTGTGACATTCTTTCCTGTGGGATCACCTATCATGCCGGTGAAGTCACCAATCAAAAATAAAATGTGATGTCCCAGATCCTGGAACTGCTTCATTTTGTTAATCAACACAGTGTGACCAAGATGTATATCCGGCGCAGTGGGATCAAAACCAGCCTTAATACGCAGTGGCGTGCCTTTTTTTAATTTCTCCACTAACTCATCTTTAATCAAAATTTCTTCTGTGCCGCGCTCGATCTCTGCTAACGTAGCATCCATATTTGTGGGCATTTTCTAACTCTCAACAAAATTTATTTCTACAGCTTAAATGATCTATCAATCATGATATTGTACAAGGTGGAAGATGGGTTAATATATTTGCCCTTGACTTTTTTTGATTAATTTTGTTAACCAAATTTGGCAACTTAACAGTTGGATGAATAAAAATCAACAGCCGGGAGTCAACATTGATTTTATACAAATGGGCGACTAGATTTGAAAGGTAATGTCATCACGGATGCGAAGTACCATTAAAGTGAAAACCGATTATAAGTACAGCACAGTTAAGTATAAGCAATCATCGATGGTTGCCACTGCTGCTAGCAAATGGAGATTGCCCCTGGCGCTTGGCACCCTTGGGTTTGTAATCGCTTGGCGCTGCGTGAGTTGGTTTACACCTTATAGCCCAGAACAAACAGAAGAAGAGTGGTTGGCTTCACAACAAGTCACCATGAATGTTGCGCTGCCAAAAAATGAAACCGTCGCAACCAAACCGATTGCTAAAGAAACGCCTCTCTCTGTCCCCGCGACAACATCAGCGCAAGCAGAGGATCCCTGGCAGACATTTACGATTAAAGCTGGCGATAACCTTGCCTATTATTTTCAACAGGCGGGTTTAACGTCAAAAACTTTAGATGAAGTCATGTCGGTTCGCCAAGCACAGCAGCACTTAAAGAAAATATTTCCAGGTCAAACACTTCGAATCAATGCAGATGACAATAGCAAATTCATTGCCCTGCAGTTCGATATTGATCCCCTCACAACATTAATGGTTCAACGACAAGCCAACGGTGATTTGGTTGCAAAAGTTGAAGAAAAGCCTATTGAGAAACGCGTTGCCTTTGGTGGTGGTCAAATTAATGATTCCTTATTTTTAGCTGCTAAGCACGCAAAACTCGATGACGCACTCATTATGGAATTGGCCAATATTTTCGCTTATGACATCGATTTTGCTCAAGATATTCAACCTAATGATAACTTTAAAGTCTTATACGAAGAGTACTTTGTTAATGGCGTTAAAGTCGGAAATGGCCCGATTGTTGCCGCAGAATTTACCAATAATGGCAAAGAATATCGTGCCATTCGTTATACCGACAGTGATGGCTTCTCTAGCTACTTTAGCCCGCTAGGTCAAAGCTTGAAGAAAGCTTTTATCCGTACTCCGGTACAATACACTCGGATCAGTTCACATTTTAATTTACATCGCCGTCATCCTGTTTTGCATAAAATTCGGGCACATCGCGGTGTTGATTATGCAGCTCCAGCAGGAACGCCTGTTAAAGCCGCAGGCCAAGGTAAAATTGTATTTGTAGGACGTAAAGGCGGTTATGGTAATACCATCGTGTTACAACATGGTTCAAAATACACTACGTTATATGGCCATCTTTCCCGCTTTAGTAAAAATCTCAAAAGTGGCATGACGGTTAAACAAGGCCAAGTCATTGGTTTTGTGGGCAGCACAGGTCTTGCTTCAGGCCCGCACTTACATTTTGAATTCCGTATCAATGGCGTACACCATGATCCTCTCAAAGTTGCCCTACCCCAAGCCGATGGCTTAACCGGTAAAGCAAAAATTCAATTTTTGGCTCATACCAAAGAATTAATGAGTGTCATGGCTCACCATGAAAAAACCATGATTGCGTCGAATGAATACTAAATAATATGAAGCCACAAAATCTCTATATTGGACTGATGTCGGGTACCAGTTTGGATGGTGTTGATTGTGTGGTCGCCTCATTTGAAGACTCCCACCGCGTTAATATCATTTCTTCTTATTTAGCGCCGATCGCAGAAGATCTCAAAAAAACAGCACTCAACATTAGCTTAGGTGATGGTAAAACAGCCTTTACCCAAGTTGCGGAGTTAGATCTGCTGTTTGGGCAATTATTTGCAAGTAGTATTAATGATCTCTTAACCAAAGCCAAGCTATCACCGCAGCAAATTACAGCCATTGGTAGCCACGGTCAAACTCTTTGGCATCATCCCAGAGATCCCTACCCTTTTACCGTGCAAATTGGTGATCCGAATATCATTGCAAAAAGTACCGGTATCACGACCGTTGCTGATTTCAGACGTGCAGATATGGCACTGGGTGGGCAAGGGGCTCCTTTTGTTCCCCCTTTTCACCAATGGCTCGTCGGTCAAGATGCACCGCGCATTGTTCTGAATATTGGTGGCATTGCCAATATCACGGTTTTAAAGCAACACGCTTGTATTGGGTATGACACAGGGCCTGGAAATGGTTTGATGGATGCCTGGATCAAAGTGTGCCAGGATCTGCCGTTTGATAAAGATGGCGCTTTTGCCCGTCAGGGCAACGTCTCAGACGCTTTACTTGCAACCCTTTTAAATGATCCATTCTTTGCACAACAAGGCCCCAAAAGTACCGGCAAGGATTATTTCAACTTGTCATGGCTAAAGAAACACCTTCAAGGTATGACGCTACCACCTGCTGATGTTCAAGCGACTTTACTGGAACTCACCGCTGTCACGATTGCTAATACCATTAAACAGCACCATCAAGGTGCAGAAATCGTCGTCTGTGGTGGTGGAAGTCATAACAAGGCGTTGATGCAGGCTTTAACACAACAATTGGGTAAGTCTTATCCTTTAACCACGACCGAAATGTACGGCTTACACCCAGATTGGGTGGAAGCCGCTTGCTTTGCTTGGTTAGCAAAAATGCGCCTTGATAACCAAGCCGTTGATTTGACAGCGATCACAGGTAGCTTAAGACCTACGATACTAGGTGGGGTGTATGCGCCTTAAGTGAAGCATGCGCTTTTTGTTTTCTCATATAAAACCGCATGGGAAAGCCAAGCAATAACAACGATAATGATAACATCACCATTTTAAAGCCTGCCGCCCACAGTGAAAAAATCACAAACGCTAAAGCGCCCACACCTATCACCAAAGCCATACGCGTCGAATAGCCGATCTTTAGCTTAAAATAAGCCAAAATGCACACAAGATAAATAATCAAAATCAGGGTTATCGAAATATCGATGATGGCATTAAATTGGCCGAGTAAATTTTCTTGTAAAGATAAAAACAATAAAGGCAACGTACAGCATGCAGAAATAATTAGCCCTAATACAGGGGTGCCCTGCTTGTCTGTTTTACCAAAGAAATGTGGAAACAATCCCTCACGGGCTGCGCCTTGTGATATGCGGCTCACCACCATTGTCCAGCCATTAAACGATCCTAAGCAACAGATAAAAGCAGCGACAGCAATCATACTTAACCAGTTACCCCCAAATAAATGACCCGCTAAATCAGCATAGGGAGCTTTTGAGGTGCTTAAACCATCGCCTAAAATGCCCAACATCACCACTGAGCCTAATACATAAACGCATAAAGCAATTAGGGTACCAATGAGCGTTGCTAAAGGAATGGTTCGTTTGGGGTTTTTCACTTCGCCTGTTGTGACAGTCGCCGTTTCTAAGCCAACAAAAGCCCATAGCGTTAAAAACATCGCTGTTTTTACCCCATCCAGTGCATTCACGCCTTCCGGAACAATTGGCAATAATTGCTGTAAATCTAAAGAAAACAAACCAATTAAAGGAATGACCACCAGCGGGATCAATTTCAGCGTAGTCATGAGTAACTCAAAACGACCCGCAAATTGGATCCCCATAATATTAATGAAAGTCACTAACCCCAAAATAGATATTTGCGCAAGTAAAACCATGGGCTGTGACAATCCACCAAACAGCGGCGATAAATAACTCACCGCTGCAACTATCAACGCCGTGTTACTGATCCATGACAGCACCCAGTAGCCCCATGCGATCCAATATGCGCCTTCTTTACCAAATGCTTGATCAACATAGTTATGTGGACCACCGTTCTTTTGTGTTGTTTGGCTCAAAGCAGCAAACACGCCAGCCAGTAATAACGCACCACAGCCGGTTAAAAGCCATCCCACTAAACTCAACGTGCCAACCGCTGCTAAGCTTGCTGGTAATAAAAAAACGCCCGATCCCACCAAATTCCCCGTAACGAGTGAAATGGTTTGCAATAGTCCCAAACGTGGTCTTGAAAAAGCCATAATAAACTCCCGAAGAAAGCTAATTTTTCAAAAAAGGGGTATTCATTGTAGATAAAGGAGATTAATGACCCAGGCGGGCCTTTCGGAAGGAGCGTTTAGAAGTGGTTACGTGATTTATCATTTTCTTCGTTCTTCAAAAGCGGTTAATTCAGGATAGCGGATCAAACTCCTATTTCACAGGGTATTGGTCACACACTCTGTTCCTTTTATCGCAGCTTACTAAATCCTTGTCAAGCAGATGATAAGTGTGGGTACAGCAGAAACTATCGAATACCCGTTTGACTATATCTGAAATCATTTGACCATAAGGTGTTTAGCTCTTATCCTAGCAAAACTATGTTCAAAATCTTTGCCATCATCCTCATCCAAATCCTCGTCGGGGTAGAAATTGATCTTTTTACACCCAGCTTTCCCGAATTACAGACGGTATTTGGCCTATCGAACGTGATGGTGCAGTTAATGTTGAGCGTGAATTTTATTGCTTATTGCGTTTGCTGTTTGTTTGCAGGGGCCCTAGGCGATCGCTACGATCGACGCTTTGTTATCCTAGCAAGCCTCATGGTCTTTGTGGTTGGCAGTGTGTTTTGCGTGAATGCAAACCATTATATTTGGCTGTTACTGGGGCGTTTCTTGCAAGGTGTGGGCATTGCAGCCCCCTGCACACTCTCCTTTGTTATCATTGCCGATGAATATCCTCTTGAGAAGCAACCAGGGTTAATGGGTACACTTAATGGCATCGTCACCATGGCCATGGCTTGTGCACCCGTACTGGGTAGT
>CAZQMV010000002.1:0-352456 GCA_964594635.1 Uncultured Candidatus Berkiella sp. | reverse complement strand
TAGTTATATTGCCCTTTACACTGGCTGGCGGGGTAATTTTGTCGGTTTGCTGATCTTGGGACTTATCAGCCTGTTGATCAGCTGGTTTGCTATTCCGTCACGAAAAGGTGATCCCTGTGTTTCGCTCTCACCCAAAGCCTATTGGCCATTTCTTGTTTCACCTTCATTACGAGCTTATGTGATTGCCATCTGCCTTTTGTGCGTCCCTTATTGGTTATTTATTGGCATGTCTCCCCTACTCTACATGAAAGATCTAGACGTTCCATTAAACCATTTTGGCTATTACCAAGGCGCTACGGCACTCGTTTTTGCAAGCCTTAGTATCGTGAGCCCCTATATTTTACAAACATTTGGCACAAGACGTTGCTTCTATTTCGGCTTTGCCACCTGCATCGTAACCGCTTTGCTCATTTGTTATTTGCTGCTTTATCAGATCCAAGAACCCGTGATGATTACGGCAGTGATGCTCATATTTGCTGTGGGTGCCGTATTTCCAATCAATATTTTATATCCTTACTCACTTGAGATTGTTCCAGGTGGCAAAGGACGGATAGCCGCTTTACACCAAAGTTCAAGGTTAATTGTGACAGCCATCATGCTAGAATTGGTCAGTTATGGTTATCAAGGTAATTTTACGGCGATAGGGATAGGCATGTTGATCCCACTGGTGCTGTCGCTTTGGATGATTTATCAGCTAAGACAAAATCGATGGCTTGAATTTAATGCGTCAACCATAGCTGTCAGCTCAACGACTTCATAAGAAGCTGCACGACCATTTCAATATCCTGATTATCGAGATACAACGGGGCAATCCCAAATCGAATCAACCCAGGCGCTCGATAATCGACAATCACCCCATTTGCAAGCAACGCTTTTGTTATTTTTTCGGCATGAGGATGCATATAAGCAACATGCGAACCACGCGCCTTTGGATCACGCGGAGAAACTAAGGTTAACGGCAGTGTCAACGATGCGATCCTTTCAATCAGCAATTGTGATAATTCCATGCTTTTTTGCCGCAATTTCCCTAAATCAACGTCACGAAAAACTTCTAAAGCGCCTTCTAATGCCTTTAAACTCAAAATGGAAGGCGTGCCCGTTAAATACGCTTTAATACCAAGTGCCTTGCAATACCTTTGCGAAAAAGCAAACGGGGAGATATGCCCCATCCACCCTTTAATGATTGGGTTCTGATGATGATGTTTGCGGGCAACATAAATAAACCCTGGTGATCCTGGCCCACCATTTAAGTATTTGTAAGTACAACCCACTGCAAAATCTACCCCTGATTGTGAGCAATAAAGTGGCATCGCACCAACACTATGCGATAGATCCCACACAACAAGGATCCCCATTGCATGAGCTTTTTGTGTCAGCATCGCCATATCGTGTTGGTTTGCATTGCGATAATTGACGTGTGTTAACATTAATACCGCAATGGATCCATCTAATGCATCAATCAATTCATGCATTGCGACGGATTTTAAGCTGATTGCTTCATCCATTGTGCTTAACGATTGGGCGATATATCTGTCTGCAGGAAAATTATCATTTTCCGTTAAAATGATCTTTCGATTGCGGTTAATGCTAAGGGCAACCAACAAACACTTTAATAAATTAACCGATGTACTATCGGCTATAATCACTTCATCTTCATGTGCTCCCAGTAGTGGCGCTAATGTTTTTCCTAAAATCTCTGGTAAATTGATCCATTCTTGGGTGGTCCAACCACTAACTTTGTCCTGTTCCCATCCCACTATTCCTTTTTGCAAAGAAGCAATGGCTTGCTGTGAAGCAGGTCCAAGAGAATGGCCACATAAATAGAGCTGCCCATCTGAAATGGCAAACATCGCCTTTTTCATTGTAATAGCCTCACGCCGCTTCTGCGTTTATAGCCAATTGCCAATAAGACAATGGCGCCTGTGATAAACTTTAAATCGGTAGGCGCTAAACCAAGACTCAGGGCCAATCCTTGGATCTGTTGATAAACAATCGCTCCCACAAAAGGAGCTAAAACTTGTCTTAATAATGTTTGATTACCTATCAGTGTCTCGCCTATCATTAAAGCTGCTAATGCATGGATCACAATGCCAAAACCCATGCCAATATCAGCATAATTCTGAATTTGCACAATCATACTACCGGCTAAGGCACTCAAAGCATTCCCTATAAAAAGCCCAAATAGAATATTGCGAGATAAATGCACACCTAACTTGGCGGCGCAATGGGGATTGAATCCCACCGCACGAAAACGTAGCCCCTTTTCGGTGTTCAATAACAAAAAAGTGGCACTCAATAAGATCAGCACAAACAAGAAAAGCATCAATAGATCACCAGAAATTAAATTAGCAATGTCAAATAAGGGCTCATTGGGCTTCCCCAGTAAGCGCAAATTAACACTGTAAATCATCGTGCTTAATATGATCCCTGAAAGTAAGGTATTTAATTGATAGCGTAAATGTAGAAAAGCGGTGCCTATGCCTAAAAATCCGCCTGCCGTTGCAGCAATAACCATGGCAAGCAAGGGATGGACGTGATGAATGAGTAAAAAAGCGCATAACGCGCCGCCAAAGGGATAGGCACCTTCGGCTGTGAGATCAGGAAAATCCAGTAACCGAAAGGGGATCATGACGCCCAAAGCCACGAGTGCCAAAATCAATCCATACAACAATCCACTTGGTATTAAAGAAAAATATGTTTCAATCATTATTTGTCCCCTTCACAAGATTGAAACAATCCAAGCAAATCAGAAAAGGACAGAGATTTTTTTGCTTGCTCCCTAACATCCAAGACAATTTTTCCACCCTGTAACATAATCAAACGGTTACCATAGTGGAGAGCGTCCATTAAATCAT
Organism: Uncultured Candidatus Berkiella sp.; assembly: GCA_964594635.1. GTDB lineage: Bacteria > Pseudomonadota > Gammaproteobacteria > Berkiellales > Berkiellaceae > Berkiella. The sequence continues at coordinate 349,601 of CAZQMV010000002.1, read as the reverse complement.
GCGTCACCATTAAAGCGGTTGTTGCATTTTTTTTGATGACTGACGCAGTAAAAGCCATTACTGTTTTTTGTGTTTTGGGATCCAGTGCTGAACAATGCTCATCTAATAGCAGCAATAATGGATTATTTAAAGTTGCCATAATAGTTGCAATCATTTGCCTTTGCCCTCCAGAGAGAGACTTGAGCGGTTTGTCTAGAAAAGGTTCAAGTGAAGGATTCAGATCAAGGACTTTTTCTCTCAATGCCGTGTCTTGTCGTTTTAACAGCTTGAATTTGGCCTTTTTTCCTCGCAATTGGCTTAAAATCAGATTTTCCATCAAGGTTATTTCACCAATGGTACCCAGCTCTGTATTTTGCGAAACACTGCTGATCGCTTTTACTCGTTCACTAAAAGACAATGACTTTACATTATTGCCATCAATATAAATTTCCCCTCTGTCAATCGTACTTTCACCTGACAGTGTCTTCAATAAGGTGGATTTCCCAGAGCCGTTGCTGCCGATAATCACGCAAAAATCACCTGGGGCTAAAGATAAACAGAAACCATTAAAAATAGGCGCTTGCCCTCTGCCATAAGATTTAACGATATTTTCAACTTGTAGCATCATCATTCCACCACCGTCACATTTTCAAGATGAGCCAAATCAATCCCATAGCGCAGGGCTCTTTTTTTGCTGATAAACCCTTGATGATCACTTGGTTTGGGATAGATAGGAAGTAAGGTGTGAAAAGGCTGATCATTTAGCATTTTTGCTACCAAATCCGCGGTATTGACTCCCACTTGGTAATAAGAAACCCCATAGCTTGCAAGCACTTGGTGTTTTTTGACCGCATCTTCATTCGCATTAAACACGGGAATATTCATACGATTAGCTTCGATAACAATGGCTGGCAAAGAAGGTTGAATCGTACCACTCACCCCCACATACATGAAGTCGACTTTATCTTTTAACGCTTGCATGCGAAAGGGAACGTCTCTGGCATGATCGATAGGAATACAAACCACTTCCAACTGTAATTCTTTAGCGGCAATTTTCATCATATTCACTAGCGCAGTATCATTGGCCTCTGAGGTCGCATAAAGTAAACCGACACGTTTTGCCTCTGGCAATATTCTTTTAGCAAAACGTAAGAAAACACGTAAATCTTGTCTATCCGATGCACCCGTAATATTGCCATTAGGTTGTAACTCGTTCTGTAATAACCCTGCTCTAACAGGCTCGGTAATATCAGTAAAAATGAGGGGAATATCTTTGATGTCGTTTTTGGCACTTTGTGCCACCGGGGTGGATACAACAACAATGACCTTGGGGCGACTTGCGCGTAATTTACTAAGCATTTGATGTATTAAGGTGAGATCAAAATTTACATCTAACACTTCAAGTCGAACGTTTACTTTATCGTTAAAGCCGTGAGATGTCAGTCCGTCTTTGATCCCTTGAATGCTCTGATCTAAAGAAGCATGAGGGCCATAATTAGCAATTGCAATAACAGGAAGTGATGACGTTGTGGGTTGATAGGAAAGATAACAGCCAAGGCCGATGATAAAACTTACAAGCAGGCAAACCGATAATATTTTGAATGAGAAAGACATGTTTTAACCCTCTTAATCGTTGAATAAACGCAATAAATCGTGAAAGCGGATGTGCTCAGCCATCGCCACCAACGATTTGAAAGGTTATTCACGTTAAGAGAAAACATATTAATTTAATCGCTCTTTATTTTAAAAAAATCATTTATAGCATTCGAACTTAATATAATTAAATCGAACAAGCAAGTGCTGCTTTCAAATTATAGGATAAAGTTTGTTTCTTTCCAGATAAGATTTAAGTGTATACACACCCATAAGATTTCTATAAAATCGCTTTACTTTGATAAAAATGTAGTTAAAATGATGACTAACTTTCATTTGTCGCTTTAGGACTACCCATGAGCATACTCATCGAGGAAACCATGCCAGCTTTTACCCCGTATTTTAGCTTGCAGCAATCGCTTGCCAACGAGCACCAAGGATTGTGTCCTGAGATTGAGTCTCACTTGCGACAAGTATTACAACTAAACGGCATTAATCAACACAGCGATGTTTTGTATGGCCAGTTTGTTGATCCTAAAACACGTCAGTATTGGCAAGAAATGGGAATGGATCCCGATTCTGAAGATGAAGTGTATGAATTGCAGAATCGCCTAGGGAATGAGGAATATCCAATACCCCCAGGCAGACTTAAAAAGTTAAATGTTTAGAAACGGTAATTTTTTCGTTCTTCGGCATATAATTCTTGTACTAAGCGAAGAGATGCAGCTTCTTCTTGTTCTCTCAGCAAAGTGACCTCGTCTTCTAGTTGCTGCTGTAATGCCAGCGCCAATAAAGCGTCATCTTGCTCTTCGGTTCTCATCTCGACAGACCGATCTCCAATAATTCTTGCTCTAAAGCCATCAAAATGTAAACCTTTACGCGTATTGTTCTGAAGGGCTAAAGCTGCATCAGCAGCGGTATCTTGGTGAATATGTGCACCTGTTGCATTATGAAGACCTTGTTCAAATTTTTTCGCCCAGCCTTTAACATCATCTAAACCGTCAATTTCACTTCCAATCATATCATTTCGCCTTCAACTTACAATGTAATAACACATCGTAACGAACCAGTGCTTATTTAGCCTAGTGACAGCCGATAGTCGATAGGAAAATGGCGATTAACAGAAATCGAACAGGGGAAGATCCACGAGAAATACTTATAGGGCAAATGAGGAGCCACAACTGCACGTCGTTTGCGCGTTGGGATTTTTGACGAGGAAATGAGCGCCTTGTAAGCTTTCTTGATAGTCGATTTGCGCGCCCTCTAGATACATCATACTGAGGGCATCTACGACCACTTCGACTGTGATAGCTTCCACTTCTTTGCTGACAATAATGTCATCTTCTTTGGTGTTTTCATCGAAAGCAAAACCATATTGAAAACCCGAACAACCACCGCCAGTAATATAAACCCGTAATTTAAGGTTGTAATTACCCTCTTCTACCAGAAGCTCGTGTACACGCTTAGCGGCTGCATCGGTAAATGAGATGGCTGCGTCCATAAAAAAACCCTTTTCTATTAATACTTATCAATATAGATTGCCTATGTTACCGTAAAGTTCCCTTAACTGACAGCAACACCATTATCAACCGACCAGGGAAACTGCTGCTCTACTGGCGCCCAACCGCGGGCAGGTTTTACGGTGACTAAAACACCATGCGCAACGAACTGCGGAGGTAAGCTTAATTCTCCACTCAGTTCCTGCAAGTAACGAAACTTAAATGATAAACCATCATCACTGCCTGAGTTGACATATTTAACGGGCAATAGGGTGGTCTTATCCCCCACTTTCCCCACGATGATCATTGAAACAATACCATCGATATATTCTGCAGAAGCGAACTGCTTGCTGAGCACGACGAGGTAACGAAAATTGTGCTCTTGGCCATTGGGGAAGATTTGGAAATTTTTGATTTGCACCCCTTGTTTGACCGACATCACGCCAGAGACGGTTTGATACAGGTTCATGTTGTGCGCAAGCTCAGCGTTATTTGCTTGTAATGTTCTAAGATAACTGCCTAGATTTTTCTTCGCTTCTGATTCAATTTCAAAATTCCGTTTTGCGATAATCAGCTCTTTTTGGATCCGTGTATTTTCTTCGTTTAGCTGCGCAATTTGTTCTTGAAGCGCCGAATGGGTTGCGACCGTCTTGGCATGCGATTGTTTTGTTCTCAAACCAATCTTATAAGTTACCACGCCAACAATAACCAGCATGACTAAACAAGTGACGATGGATAAACGACCACCTCGCGGCTTTACGTCCTGCATGCCTTTTTCCTTGAAAATCGTATTAGGGTATACTCCGGCCTCTGCCAAACACATTCAGGATACATTTGTTATGTTATGGGTAAAAGCTTTTCATATTATAGCGATGACGGCCTGGTTCGCTGGACTATTTTATCTACCAAGACTTTTTGTTTATCATGCTGACATAGATAAAACAGATAATGCCAGCTTTGAGCGCTTCTGTACCATGGAACGTCGCTTATATTGGGGCATCATGACCCCCAACGCCATTATTACGTTAATTCTGGGAGTTGGCCTAGTCCATATGATGGGATACTCATTTGCCTCCCCCCCATTGTGGCTAGCGCTAAAATTAACGCTTGTGTCGCTCGTTGTGATTTATCATTTGTATTGCGGCCTTCTGATTAAGAAGTTCAAACTTGGGCTGAACACTCGTTCAGCTTTGTTTTACCGCATTTTCAATGAACTTTCGATATTACTCTTCGCAGGGATTGTCATCTTCGTGGTTGTTAAACCCGCTTAGATTTCAATCATCTCAAAATCATCTTTCATGGCGCCGCAATCAGGGCAGCGCCAGTTAAGGGGCACGTTTTCCCAAGTGGTTCCTGCAGGGATGCCTTCGTCAGGTTTCCCCATTGCTTCATCATATATAAAGCCACATAACAAACACATAAATCTTTTCATTCTTGATCTCTTGCGCACGAGTAGTGAAAGAGCCGGAATTCTCTCACGAATGGCCGTGACAGGGAATATCAAAACCACTATTGAAACGGAGTTTGAAATTGGTGTTATACTCAAAATCAACCTGACAGAAGATAGTAAAACCATGTACAACGCTGATCCGACTATTCCTGTTGTAATGTCCTTCTCTGCTAACGATCCCTGCGGCGGCTCTGGTATCCAAGCTGATATTGAGGCCTTAGGCTCTATGGGCTGTCATTGTGCACCGGTCATTACGGCTTTGACTGCACAAGATACCACCGATATTTATCAATTTTTCCCCACGCCGAGTCGCTTAGTACGTGATCAAGCTCGTGCTGTTTTAGAGGATATTCGCGTTTGTGGTTTTAAAATTGGCATTTTGGGCTCGATTGAGAATGTTCGCGCTGTTCACCAAATATTAAATGATTACCCCGATATTCCCGTGGTTTTAGATCCCACTCTGCATGTAGGCGCTAAAGCAAAATCATTCGATCCGGCTATTTTAGAAGCCATGGTTGCTTTAATATTACCCTATGTCACTGTTTGCACGCCGAATGCAACAGAGGCCAGATTACTGGCATCTGAAGCAGACACTTTAGATGCTTGTGCACAAGAAATCATGGCACATGGCGCTGATTATGTTCTTATTACGGGACAAAATTTAGTTCCTAACAAAATCTCCAATTCCTTTTATGGCAATTATCGACGACTTGAAGTATTTCATTGGGATAGATTACCTAATCATTATCAAGGATCTGGCTGCACCCTCTCTGCGGGTGTGATTGGCTTATTAGCCCAAGGAATAGCTCCCTCCTCGGCTGTCCACCAAGCCCAGGAATATACGGCCGAATGCTTGAAACAAGCCTACCGCTTAGGTATGGGGCAATATTTACCCAATCGACTTTATTGGTCACGCGAAGCCTCTTTTGAATATGATGCTAAAAAAGAACAAAAGAATTAGTTAAATAACTATTTGTGAACAGATCACACACTCTCTACTTTGCGATATACTATTGCCTGTTTTAAAGCAATGAGCAGGTCAAAACATGTCACACTCCGAAACCTTATTTGCAGAAGCTAAAAAAGTCATTCCAGGTGGCGTGAACTCGCCTGTTCGGGCATTTAATGGCGTGGGTGGAACACCTTTGTTTTTTGATCGTGCAGAGGGTCCCTATTTATTTGACGAAGACAATAAGCGCTATATCGATTATGTCGGCTCATGGGGCCCTATGATTTTAGGGCATCAGGATAAAGAGGTTATCCAAGCCGTACAACGTGCTGCAGAAAAAGCGCTGTCTTTTGGTGCGCCCACGCGAGCGGAAGTCACTTTGGCCAAAATGGTTTGTGACTTGATCCCCAGTATTGAACAAGTTCGCATGGTCTCATCGGGTACGGAAGCCACCATGACCGCTTTGCGTTTAGCGCGTGGTTTTACTGGCAAGCATATGATTGTCAAATTTGAAGGGTGTTACCATGGGCATAGCGATAGTTTATTAATTAAAGCAGGCTCAGGCGCTTTAACCCTTGGGCATCCAAGCTCACCCGGTGTGCCTCCGGATGTCGCCAAATATACGCTGAATCTTGAATTCAATAATAGCGAATCAGTGATCGAAGCTTTCAAACAATATGGCCCACACATTGCGGCGATTATCGTCGAGCCGATCGCGGGCAATATGGGTTGCGTTGTGCCCCATCGTGATTTCTTACTGACCTTGCGTAAAACCTGCGATCAATATGGCGCTCTCTTAATATTTGATGAAGTCATGACCGGGTTTAGAGTCGCGCTCGCTGGTGCACAAGATGTCTATCAAATCAAACCGGATCTCACGACTTTTGGCAAAATTATCGGCGGAGGAATGCCCGTGGGCGCCATTGGCGGCCCCGAACGTATTATGTCGCATTTAGCACCGGTTGGTCCTGTTTACCAAGCAGGAACCTTATCGGGCAACCCCATTGCGATGGCAGCGGGTATTGCAACCTTAACCAAGATCCAAAGACCTGGCTTTTATCAGGAATTACAAGCGATCACAGAATCGTTGGTCAACGGAATTGAACAACTGGCGCAGAAGCATCGCATCCCGTTACAAGTGAATTGGATCACCGGTATGTTCAGTCTATTTTTTAGCGAAAAACCCGTGAATCGTTTTAAAGATGTGATGCAATGTGATGTGGAAAAATTTAAGCGTTTTTATCATGCCATGCTTCTTGAGGGCATTTATTTTGCGCCTTCTGCCTTTGAAAGTGGTTTCACCTCCATTACACATGATAAAAAGTCGATTGATGAAACCTTACAAGCGATGGATAAAGTGTTTGCCAAATTAGGATGATTATGTCAACACAATTAATTGAAGCATTAAAAAATACCTCCATTTATCCGCATATTGCGACCGATATTGAGGTGATTGAAACGCATTTATCTTGGATCCTTTTAACCGGGCCTTTTGCTTACAAAATTAAAAAGCCTCTGGCGCTTGGCTTTCAAGATTTCACGACTTTAGAGAAACGAAAACAATATTGCGAATGGGAAGTGCAATTTAACCAAGCACTTGCTGCTCAGATTTATGTTGAAGCGGTTGCCATTTATGGCAACCCCGACAAACCTTCTTTTTCCCCTGAAGGGCCAGTGCTGGAATATGCTGTTAAAATGCATGAATTTCAGCAAGAGGATCTACTGCGCGTTTATGCAGAACAAAACAAGCTAACCAAAAGGCATGTCGAAAGTATTGCCAGCACATTAGCTTCGTTTCACCAACAAGCGCAAATGTGTCCACAGGATCTTCCCTATGGTGATCCGGATGAGGTTTTTTCGCCCGTCATCGCTAATTTTCAAGCACTAAAAACCCTTGAAATTGCGAAACCTTGTCTTGAAACGCTGGAGCACATTGAAAAATGGGCAACTACTTCTTTTACAGAATTGCGTGCCTTGCTAAAGCAACGCAAAGCCAGCGGATTTGTGCGCGCTTGTCATGGTGATTTGCATCTTGGCAATATTGTGATGTTAAAAAACGAACCCGTTATATTTGATTGTATTGAATTTAATGAAAGCTTTCGTTTCACCGATGTAATGAACGATGTTGCTTTTTTTGCGATGGATTTGGAAAAAGCGGGGAAATTTACGTTAAGTAACGTTTTTGTGAATCGCTATATTGAGTTAACTCAAGATTATGAAGGGTTAACATTATTGCGTTTTTATCAGTGCTATCGAGCCGTGGTGCGCGCTAAAGTGACGGCCCTGCTGCTTACCCAACTTGATAAAACGACGAAAGAAGCGGCGCATTTGCAAACCCAATTTATGTCTTTTATCAAACTTGCACAAAGCTATACCAACGATTTTAAACCAGAGATCATGATCATGATGGGTCCTTCAGGGAGTGGTAAAACTCTGTATAGCGAAGAGTTATTAGCGGAAAATGCGGCGACTATTCGCTTACGCTCTGATTGGATCAGAAAACAATTATATGGTGTTGATACCAAAGCCAAGAGCACACCGCTTGAAAAAGAAAAACTGTATACTGAACAAGCAACTCAAACGCTTTATCAGCAATTACAAAAAATCGCATCCCAGGTCATTGAAAGTAAGCACTCGGTGATTATCGATGCAACATGTTTGAAAGAGTGGCAACGTGCTCTCTTTCATGCCGTCGCTGTTAAACACCAAGTGGTTTTTAAAATTTTTCTTTTTATCTGCCAAATCGATGTTTTAGAACAACGGATCATTGATAGAGCGACTCATGGCGATATCTCTGATGCGGATCTCAGCGTTCTTGCCAAACAAATGGATGAAGCAGAACCCCTTAATGAAATGGAAGAAGCCGTAACAACATTTATTGATGCGCAAATTATCGATAACCTCATTGATAGTAAGGAAGTAAGCAGTGCGTGAATTAACCCAAACAGAATTAAATGCAATACAAGGTGGCGCTTTAGCCGAAGCTATCTTAACCGGGGCAGCCGCTACTTTTGTTGGGTGGGCGGTGATTCTTTATAACAAAGATGTTATGCACCAATTATACAAAATTGATAATCTTGCTTTAGTTGGTAGTCTTGGCGCAATCGTCGGTGGGTTGTCTTATTTCGTTGGCGCAATGATCTAAGACTTTACTGGCTTTTCTCTGATCGAGAAGAACAAATCAAGCGAGCAGGAATGCACACTTCAATCGGCTCGGTCAGAGAAATCGCGTTAAAACTGATATCGACGCGATAACCTATCACTTCTACACCGGCAATGACGGCTTGGCGTATTAAGCTGCCATAATCTGCATCAATGTGATCAGCAGGAAACAATCGCTTGATCCCAGTATGCAATACACCAAAGACCAAAACGGCTCGATAACCGCGCTGTTTTGCATAGATAAGCGCTCGCAGTTGCGAAACTCCTTTTTGGGTCATCGCATCTGGGAAAAATCCGCGATGAACTTCATCACCTAAGGTAACGCTTTGTGTCATCACCAAAGCCATTTGCTGCTCATCATCTTCGTGTTCTTGATGTTTAAGTAACAGATCAAAACTGGATTCATCAATCAAACCCGGATCATCTTCAATGTGTGAAAAAACAGCAAGCTCTTTAATCACGCCATTTTGGATCCCTTCTTTGACGAGTTGATTGGTATTATGGGTATTCACACAAACCAGATGGCCACCATCGACTTCTACCAATTCCCAAGTTTCTGGAAATTTACGACGGGGATTATTGCATTCAGAAAACCAGATCCGACTTCCTAAAATATCACAACCTGTCATTGCACCCATGTTAGGGCAGTAAATGATACGGTGTTCTTGATTATTGACCACAATCTCAGCCAAGAACCGTTTGTAACGCTTCAGTAAGATAGCTTGTGTCAAAGTGCTAGGAAATTCCATAGCTCTGAGCCTTCGATATTTTTTGCCTTAATCTAGTAGTCGGCAAACTTGCTGAAAAGTTGAAGAGCTGTAGCCAACGCCCTTTTTTGCGTGTATATTCGCTCGCTCAGTGTATGGAAACACAATCGCTAGAAATCTGACTCATTAGAAACCGTTAGAAACGTTCTAGGAACTTTTTTTTATGATTGCTGTTCAAATAGGAATTGATATAGATTGAACCTTGCCTGAACGAAATTTGTATCAGGAGGAGGACCCCATGTCAGAAGACACTAATAGCAGCACAACGAAGAAAAAAACGACTATGAAAACACCGCAAGGAAGCCAAGGCCCAACCACCACTCAAACTTTGCTCTCTTATGGGGTCAAACCCTATGAGCCTAAAAAGGGCGAAGAGTATATGAGCAAAGCGCAAAAAGAACATTTCCGAAAACTACTGAACATTTGGAAGACTGCTCTTTTGCAAGGTGGCGATGAAACCATTCATGATTTAAAAGAACTTGCTGAAGTCCCAGCGGATGTCAGCGATCAAGCCACCTTAGAAGAAACCTTTGCATTGCGCTTAAGAGCCCGCGATCGTGAACATAAGCTGATCAATAAAATTGATGAGTCTATCAAAGCGATTGATAGCGGCGATTATGGTTACTGTGAAGAGTGTGGAATTGAAATCGGCATTCGTCGGTTAGAAGCCAGACCAACAGCAACCCTTTGTATTGACTGCAAAACACTCGCGGAAGTGCGTGAAAAACAAGGACGCTAACTCTTTAGAAAGCTCGGTACTCGACGCACTTCAAGCCATTCGAGGACGTCAATCAGTACGAGCTTTTCTGAATAAGCCGATTCCCCCTGAGCTTATCGAGGCTATTTTAGAAGCGGCTCGGTTTGCGCCATCGGGCGTCAATACGCAACCTTGGCAAGTGGCGGTTGTTGGAGCAAAACACCGCCAAAAAATAACCGCTGATATTTTGCAAGCCAAAAAAGTGGGAACACCTGAAAATCCAGATTACCCCTATTATCCAACCGAATGGTATGAACCTTTTAAAGGACGTCGCAAAGCCTGTGGCTTAGCGCTTTATGGTGCTTTGCACATTAGCAAAGATGACGTGGAAAAACGTCAACAGCAGTGGTATCGCAATTATGGCTTTTTTGAGGCGCCAGCTGCGCTCATTTTTTATCTCGACGCCAAACTCTGTAAGGGTTCCTGGATGGATATGGGGATGTTTTTACAGAATGTGATGTTGGCAGCTCGTCATTTTGGTTTAGAAACCTGTCCTCAAGCTGCTTTAGCAGAGTACCCGGACATCATTCGCGCACATCTTAATATCAGCAATGATTATCATATCGTTTGTGGAATGGCATTGGGGTACGCGGATTGGTCGCAACCTATTAATCAATATCGCACTGATCGTGAAGCTGTAAACGATTTTACAACTTGGCATGACTAGGAAGGTGTTAGTTGATCAACTTGACATTCCCTCACTTGGCACGTTACACTGACCCGATTATAAAGATTGAAGAAAATAAAATGGGTAACGCTAAATTTTACAGTGCATTTGCACTTATTTTCTTAACTGTCTTGGGGTTAGGTTACGCAGTCCTAATAGCCGCAGTTGCTCAACCAGAAGTCGCCTTGGTCGTCTTTCTCGGCTCCATTAGCACGCTTTGCTGTTACCTTCTCATAGGGTTGGGTATGGCTATCCCTGTTATCTTGTTGGCAAGCATTCTAGGGTGGTTACAGCTGGCTTTACTACTCTCTGGAAACATCGATCCCCATCTGTCGCGCGAAGGTTTCTTTCACGTTCTAGATACACTCTTTCGCCGGCTCTAATTCTTTTCTTGCTGCTCAGGCTGAAAAGCTTTTTCAAGCAATTTTCGATATTGCGATGCCGCATCCATGATGCTATCTAAAGTATCTTGAGTGTGCCCAATGATCCTGGGTGATGATTTTCCCAGAAAGCGAGAATGCGTTGCCATGACATCATCAATACTTTTAGCCATGCTCAACTGATGAAGCTCTGCTGCACAAGATTGAGTGAGATCGTTTAATGCCTTGAACTGCTGGCGTACTATTTCACTTCCTAGCTGTGTAGCCAGTTTATTGAATGCCATCATTTTATCCATTTGCTCGCTCCTTTTGATTATCCACCTTGCATTGCAGCAGCTGCTACAAGCATAGATCTCACAAAAGGAGGAGTCAAGTTAGATTTCTAATTGGCAGGCTGTGGACTTTCAGCTCCCATCTCATTGGTTGCTTGCTCTTGGTCCTTTTCTTGATTCTTTTTGACCATAAAAGAATGCATCCACTGACTTTGTAGCTGCTGCCATTGCGATATATTTTGCGATGTCATTTGCGACATGAGATTAAGCGGATCTTGTTCTTGGCCGAGTTGTGTTTGCTGCTCTGTAAACAACTTCATTCCCTGCTCAAACATTTGGCTAAAAAAGGGATGCATCGAACCACCATAAAAACGAATCATTTGTTGTAAAATGGGAGTTGTAAATAACGGCGGCCCATTTTCTTCTTGCTCAATGATAATTTGTAGCAAGGTGTTATGCGTAATGTCGTCTTGGGTTCTTGCATCAATGACCCTGATTGCAACTTGTTCTATTACCAAGCGCTTAACGTCTTCCAACGTAATGTAGCTGCTAATGGTTGTATCGTACAAACGACGGTTCGGGTATTTTTTTATAACGCGAGGTTCGCTCATTGATTCGTCACCTTGTTTAAGAACTAGTACATATGCTGCCCACCATTTACAGCTATGTTGGCTCCAGTAATATAACCTGCTTCTTGTGCCGCGAGAAAGATGACAACACGGGCAATTTCATCGGGCTCGGCAAGTCTGCCTACTGGGACCTGGGCAATAATCTTTTGCATAACATCATCAGGCACTTTTTTAACCATTTCGGTGAGAACATAACCTGGGGAGATCGTATTAACAGTCACTCCTTTTGCAGCCACTTCTTGTGCTAATGCTTTGGTAAAACCATGCATACCAGCCTTTGCTGCCGAATAGTTAGTTTGTCCGAATTGTCCTTTTTGCCCATTGATAGATGAAATGTTTATGATACGGCCAAAATTTCGATCTATCATACCATTAATTACTTGGCGTGTGGTGTTAAATACGCTATCCAGATCGATCCGCATCACAGCTTGCCAATCTGCAACCGTCATTTTTTTGAAAGTAATATCTTTTGTAATGCCAGCATTGTTTACCAAGACATCCACTGCGCCGCACTTAGAGGTAACCTCTTCAACCATTGCGGTGCATGATTCAAAATTAGAAACATCCCCATACACAATTCCAATCTCAAATCCAAGACTGGCTTGCTCTTTTTGCCACGTTAAGGCATAGGAACTATCACCGCCGTGGCTATATCCTGCAACGACTCGCATGCCCACTTTGGTGAGATGTTGGCAAATAGCCGTGCCAATACCACCCGTTCCACCTGTAACAAGTGCTGTCAGCTGTTGTGTTGTCATCATCGCCTCCCTTAGAGTCGCTCTATCGCAATTGCTATTCCTTGGCCACCACCAATGCACAATGTCGCTAAGCCTTTGTGCACATCACGGCGTTTCATCTCATGCAACAAACTCACTAGAATACGAGCACCTGAAGCGCCAATAGGATGACCTAGCGCAATCGCGCCCCCATTCACATTGACTTTGCTGGTATCCCATTTGAGTTCGCGATTCACACACAATGCTTGTGCTGCAAAAGCTTCGTTGGCCTCAATTAAGTCTAGATCATTTATAGACCACTTCGCCTTTTCAAGGCATTTGGTGCTCGCAGAGATAGGGCCCGTCCCCATGATCGCAGGATCGACGCCGGTAGCGGCAGCGGCCACAATTTTTGCTAAGGGTTTTAGTTGATAACGTTTGCAAGCATCTGCGCTCGCCAAAATAATAACGGCAGCCCCATCATTGAGGCCCGACGCATTACCAGCAGTGACGGAACCTGCTTTATCAAATGCAGGACGTAACTGCGACAATTTTTCGATTGAAGTGCTTCTTGGATATTCATCTTTTTCAAATAACGGCGTATCTTCTTTGCCGGTTTTAACATCAATAGGAATGATTTCACTCGCAAAGCGATTTTCTTTTAAAGCCTTTTCTGCTTTTTGCTGCGAAGCCAATGCAAAAGCATCTTGGTCTTCACGCGAGATCTCAAATTTTGAAACAATGTTTTCTGCCGTTTGACCCATATGGTAGTTATTAAAGGCATCCCATAAACCGTCAATCACCATGCTGTCTTTGAGCGCCCAATCACCCATTCGCTGACCGTGGCGAGACTGTGGCAAATAATGCGGTGCTAACGACATATTTTCTTGTCCGCCTGCCACCACAATGTCGGCATCCTCACAAAGAATTGCTTGGTATGCTAACTGCACTGCCTTTAATCCAGAGCCACAAACTTTATTAATGGTCATTGCAGGAACAGTCACCGGGATTTTAGCTGCGATACTAGCTTGTCTTGCTGGATTTTGCCCCATCCCCGCAGTTAGCACTTGCCCTAAAATCACCTCATCTATGTTATCAGGTGAGAGAGAAAGTTGTTTTAACAACCCTGTAATGACTTGCGCACCGATGGCGCTCGCAGGAATTTTAGAAAGAGAACCACCAAAACTACCAATCGGACTTCTCGCTGCGCCAACAATATAAACTTCTTTCATGAACGTTCCTTGTTAATCAATAGTAAGCTAAGCCTATCAAAAAAAAATCATTTAAGCAGTAACGATAACACTTCTGGATCAGCCAAGGTAGAAACATCACCCATTTTATCAAGCTCACCTGTTACCAAACATCGCAATATGCGCCGCATAATTTTCCCAGAACGCGTTTTAGGTAGTTTAGGCGCAAAGCGGATTTCTTCCGGTATGGCAAACTTACCTATCTCTTTGGCAATTTGTGTTTTTAGCGCAGTTTCTAACAACGGTGTCATTTGCTCACCTTCGATGAGCGTCACAAAAGCATAGATCCCTTCTCCTTTTATCACATGGGGCGCACCAATCACTGCCGCTTCTGCTACAAGCGGATGTAAGACTAAGGCGCTTTCTATTTCAGCCGTGCCTAAACGATGCCCAGAGACATTAATCACATCATCGACGCGTCCGGTTAACCAATAGTCACCGTCAGTATCTTGATAAGCACCGTCGCCTGTAAAATAATATCCTGGAAAAGCGCTAAAATATCCATTAAAAAAACGTTGTGGATTACCATAAATACCACGCGCTTGACCTGGCCAACTTTTTTGGATCAATAAAAAACCTGTCTCTGTTTTTTTAACAGGGTCTTTTGCTTCGTTTAAAATCGCGGGCACAATACCCAAAAAAGGCATTGCCGCTGATCCTGGTTTTTGACGATTTTCACCTGGAAAGGGCGCAATCATGATCCCACCCGTTTCCGTTTGCCACCATGTGTCAATGATCTCGCAGCGACCTTTGCCAATGTTATCAAAGTACCAACGCCAAGCCTCTGGATTAATCGGCTCACCGACCGATCCCAGTAATCGCAAACTGTCACGACTAGATGCTTGCAAAGGTTCATCTCCATATGCCATCAAACTACGAATAGCCGTAGGAGCCGTATAAAAAATACTCACTTGATAATGATCAACGATTTTCCAAACCAATGACGGATCAGGTGCTGTTGGAACGCCTTCATACAATACAATGCTGGCACCATTCGCTAAAGGGCCATAGACACCATAGCTGTGACCTGTGATCCAACCTACATCTGCAGTACACCAAAAAATATCGGTGGGTTGATGATTAAAAACATAATGAAAAGTCATAGCACTATAAAGTAAATAACCACCCGTCGTATGCAAAATGCCTTTAGGAGTCCCCGTAGAGCCAGAGGTGTATAAAATAAATAAAGGATCTTCTGCATCCATCACCTCTGGTTTAAAAGTGTTGGCCATATTAAAAGATATCTCGTGGTACCAGCTATCTCGCTTTGCGCGCATGGGAACTTGACCACCACTATTTTTAATCACGATCACTTTTTTAACGGGTGCTTGTGTTAATGCCTCATCGACACTTGTTTTCAATGCAAACACTTTACCGGATCGAATGCCTTCATCAGCGGTAATCACCATTTTGCAACCGGCATCACGGATCCTGTCTGCTAAAGCATTTGCAGAAAAACCGGCAAACACCACACAATGCACCGCTCCTATTCTTGCGCAAGCTAACATCGCTATCACGGCATCCGGAATCATCGGCAAATACAAACAAACTCTATCGCCTTTTTGGATACCTTCATTTTTGAGTACTGTCGCAAAACGACAAACACGCTCATGCAATCGTTGATAGCTAATCGCCTGACGACGATGCAAGTTATCTCCCTCCCAAAAAATTGCAATTTTAGCTGCTTGTCTTGCAAGGTGACGATCAATGCAGTTCTCACTTGCGTTTAATTTTGCCCCTCTGAACCATGCAATGGTGCCTTGTGAAAAATCACTCTCATCAACATGCTGCCATTTTTGATACCAAGTTATAAAACATTCTGCTTGCTCGGCCCAAAAAGTCTCTGGCTCTGTAATTGATTGAAGATAAAGGGTTTCATAGCTCTTTTGCTTGCCAGCAAGTGGAAATATCATCGCTCATCCTTTTTAAGAGTGTGTTACTAACTCTGTGCATAACTCGTATTTTTTTGACGCAATTCAAAAACCTCGGTAAATTGCTTTACGTGCACAATGATCGTGTACGCATATTTTCATATATTAAAACGCATTGCGAGGTCTAAATCATGCGTGAATTATCTTCACAAGAAGTCAATGTTATCTCTGCTGGTGCTGCTGATGCTTCATCCGTAGATTCAATAGTTCAAGACGGTATCAAGTGGCTCACCGGTGCTTTGGGCGCATTCCAAGGTTACACTGTTTCAAGTAACCTAAGTGCATTCACTCTATCAGGTGTAGAAGTTGGCAAATATGGCTTAGGGGGTATTGGTGGCATCGTTGGTGCTGCTGCTGGTTACTTCTTAGGTAAATTGCTTTCTGATAACGTGGTTAAGCCTTACGCTTAATCTGTTATCGAGGGAAAGGTGCTTCGGCACCTTTCTTACTCTTCACAGTTGCATACTTTTCTTTAGTTCGATGCCTTCATCTCATCACATTTTTGAATTAATGCGCGTGTTGAAAGATCACTTTGCTCATCGGTTTCATGCGTTCTGATGCTCTGATACAAACGATCAGCAAGCTTCTTACCTAATTCAACGCCCGGCTGATCAAAGCAGTTAATTTCCCAAATAGTTCCTTGCACAAATACCTTATGTTCATAAAGTGCCAACACTTGACCAAGCGTGAAGGGCGTCATTTTTTTCAGCAGCAACATATTACTCGGTTTATTTCCTGGCATATGTTCATGTGCGGACTTTCCTTCGGTACCTTGCATTAAAGCCTGTGCCTGCGCTAAGCAGTTTGCTATCAGTTGCTGGTGTTGATCGGCCAAATCACTATTGCTGTTTGCGGCTAAGATAAAATCGACCGGAATAAAATGCGTGCCTTGATGTAACAATTGATAAAAAGCATGCTGGCCATTCGTGCCGACTTGTCCCCACACAATAGGACCTGTGGTATAGCTGACATTCTCTTTATGATTATTCACTTGCTTACCATTGCTTTCCATATCCAGTTGCTGCAGATAATCAGGTAAGTATTGCAAGGTGTTAACATAAGGCAGAACGGCAATGGTTGAAGCGTTCCAAAAATTACTATACCAAATGCCCATTAACGCCAAAATCACCGGCATATTGTTATCAAGAGGAGCACTTGCAAAATGCTCATCCATCACATTCGCACCATTTAAGAATTCTTTAAAGTGCGTCATACCAATACTTAAGGCCAGCGGTAAACCAATGGTTGACCAAATAGAATAGCGACCACCTACCCAAGGTTCAAACGTTAAAATATTCTCTTTCGTTACTCCAAATTCACTTGCTTTGGTGGGTGACGCTGTAACGGCGAGCAAATGCGCTGAAATATCTTGATCTAAATTTTTGGTTAACCACGCTTTGGCTACCTTAGCATTGGTCAGCGTTTCTGGCGTTGAAAAAGATTTTGAGGAAATAATAAAGAGCGTGGTCGCAGGATTTAGCTTTTTCAATAAATCTGAAATCACGACCGGATCAATATTGGAGATAAAATGCAGGTTTAAGTCGGTTTGTTGATAATGTTTTAATGCTTCAACTGCCATCAATGGGCCAAGATCAGAACCTCCAATACCAATATTGACAACATCTGTGATGGGAAGGCCTTTGGCACCCAGCCATTTTTTGGTGTGCAACTTATCGACCATGGTACTCATTTTTTCAAGCTGTGCACCAATATTTTGCATTACATCCTGATCATTTACTTTCAAGGGTTTGTTTAACGGTCTGCGCAGTGCGGTATGCAAGGCAGGTCTTTGTTCTGTGGTATTCACATTCATACCAGTGAGTAAACGGTTGATTGCACTTTTTAAGTCAACTGATTCTGCTAAAGCAAGTAAATCATTCATCAGCTCTTGGTCAATGAAGTTTTTTGAATAATCCAGATAAATATCGCCAACACTGAGAGCATATTGGCTAGCGTGCTGCGGATTTTTTTCAAATAAATCCGTCATTCTTTGCTTTTGCATTTGTTTTGCTTTGATTTGTAAACGCTGCCAGACTTCATTCATTACAGAATTCCTCAGATAACAAAGTTAATTTTTCTTGTTTTTCGTTTTGAAATTGCTTGATGACTTCCGCTAAAGGAAGTCCAGAAGGCAAAATAAGCATCGGTGCAATTTCATATAATGGGAGAACAACAAACGAGCGCTGCTCTAAGTAAGGATGCGGTACTGATAGCCGTTCGGTCGCGATTTGCTTGTCGCCATACAATAAAATATCGCAATCAATAATGCGCGGACCATAACGAATATCTCGCACTCTGCCTTGTGCGGCTTCAAGCGCTAAGAGTTCATTGAGTAACACGGCAGGCTCTAACTGGGTGTGCATTTTAATCACCGCATTAATGAATGGCGGCTGATCTTCAATGCCCCAAGGGGGAGTTAGATAAAGCGAAGAGGCACAAATAAAATGACTTTTTGCCAAGGTTTTAAGCTTGGCTATCGCCTGTAATACTTGTTGCTGGGGCTCGTTTAAGTTACTTCCGAGCCCAATATAAGCGGTTTGCATCATGCTGGTGCTGCAGGTTTTCTTTTACGTCGTTTGGACTTTCTTCGGCCTGTAGGGGCAGCGAGGCTTTTCATCAATTCTTTGCGAATGTCTGCATCACCTTCAACATACGCTTTCCACCAATCGTAGAGCGCTTGTACGCCAGCGCTTTCACCGACAAACGCACGCATTTCTAAAAAGTCGTATGCCGCTCTAAAACGTTGCTCGGTAAACAACTGATGCGCACGTTTTCCATGACGTTTTTCAAGACGCAACTGAAACTGCCAAATTTCGCGAGCACCTAACGTAATGCGCTTGGGAATGCTAATGCGCTTTGCTTGTTTGTTCAGCAACTCTTCAACCGCTTGCATTCTAGCCGGTAAGTACGGCGTGCCTTTATCCACCCATTCTTGCGTACGCTCTACGATGGGATACCATAACAATGCACTGACAATAAAAGACGGCGTAACAGATTTATCTGCTTTAATGCGTTGATCAGTGTTTTCAAATACCTTTTGCAATAAAGCATTGGTGGGGTGCTGGTTTTTATGCACACTCTCAAAGGTAATGGGAAATAATTCTGCTAAAAGACCGTGGTTTTTTAATTCTTGATAAATCCGTGTTGCAACACCTGAATGGAACATTTTCATGACTTCTTCAAACAATCTTGCCGAAGAAATATGGTGTAATAATTCTTTTAGTTCGAGGATAGGCCCTGTTAACGCTTTATCCAGTTCAAAGTTGGCTTTAGCCGCAAAGCGGATAGCACGTAATATTCGCACGGGATCTTCACGATAGCGTTGGTTGACATCACCAATCATGCGTATACGTTTGGCTTTAACGTCTGCAAAGCCTCCCACATAATCGACAATAGAGAAATCGGCAATATTGTAATACAAGGCATTAATGGTGAAATCACGGCGCCAGACATCTTCGCTTAAGCTGCCATACACATTGTCACGCAAAATCATGCCTTGTTCTGAATGTGAAATATCATCGCTGGGTTCGTCTGTTTTGCCTCTAAAGGTTGCCACTTCAATAATATCGTGGCCAAAATAAACATGCGCTAAACGAAAACGACGGCCAATAAGACGACAATTGCGAAAGACGCGACGCACTTCTTCAGGCTTTGCATTGGTCACCACATCAAAATCTTTTGGGTGTAAGCCCAATAAGAGATCGCGTACACTGCCACCGACCAAATAAGCATCAAAGCCATGACGGTTTAACCGATAAAGCACTTTTAAGGCGTTTTCGCTAATATCTTTACGAGAGAGGCCATGTTCACTGCGAGGTATAATGAGGGGTTGCCCTATTTCGACAACCGCTGAAGGGTCACGCTTAAAAAGATAGCCGACTTTCTTAATTAAAGCCCTAATCATGTAGGGGAGTCCCTCAAAGGGTAAGATTGAGTACAAATACTTAAGGTCGGTATAATACCACTGCTAAGTAATAATGGTAGAGCAAATAGGATCCCTAATGACCCTCGATGAACTCATGAGCCCCGCTCTTTCGGAATATATCATTCAAACCACCACGAATGAGGGCACACTCTTGGCTAATTTAAGGCAAGAGACAATGAACCAAACGTCTTTTGGCCGCATGTTAAGTGGCCCAGTTGAAGGACAATTGCTACAAATGCTCATCAAGCTGTCAGGCGCTAAGCTGTGCTTAGAAGTAGGCACTTTTACAGGTTATTCTGCATTACACATGGCAAGTGCTTTACCTGTTGACGGTCGTTTAATCACCTGTGAAGCAAGAGAACATCACAGCAAAATCGCGAAGAAATATTTTGATTTAAGTCCACATGGCCACAAAATCACATTATTACTGGGGGATGCTACTCATACCTTATTGGACGTTGAAGAGACACTTGATTTCGTTTTTATTGATGCAGATAAGGCAAATTATCCGACTTATTATGATATTTTATTGCCGAAACTCAAATCAGGCGGTTTAATGGTCGTCGATAATGCCCTCTGGGGAGGGGATGTGGTAAAAACCCCGCTTGATCACAATAGCCTAGCGATTGATACTCTCAATCAAAAAGCTAAAAATGACGCATCCGTGGAATGTGTGATGCTTTCGGTGAGAGATGGTATACTGCTCATCCGCAAATTATAGACGTTGATTCATTAATGGAAATGACAAAAGGAGCTTGATATATAAATAGGTAGTAAAGGTAGTATGATATCCGGTTCCGCTCTTTTTGAGAAACTCGTCCAAACAAGTTATAACAACGCTGTTACTGAACTTAATGCAGCTCAACAATCGTTAGTCACTCAATACCAATCCCTGCTGGCTGAAAAAGACGGGTTCAAAAAAGCGCTTGATCCTTTTTTCCCTTATTTTGACGTGCACTATTCTGCCGATACGACTCGTGATTTTCCTACTGTATTGCATGCAATCAATTGTCTTCGCCAGCGAGTCCATATTAGTCATTTCTTTTTAACCCATGTGTTCCAAAACGTAGAGAGTGAAGCTTTAGTCAAAAAGTTGCTTCATCTATTCATGGGTGATTTAGCCCAATTGAGCGCAACCCTGTCATCACTTTATGGCAAAAATCAAGTGCCCTTGGGAGAATGTAACGCGATCGTTGAATGGCTGCATTTTTATGACTTAATGTATCAATTTTGGCTTCCCCACTATAAACCATCATTACCAAAAGAGACTTGGGTTTTTTATCAAACACTTGCATTGAACATGTTACATCATATTCAACCGCTGATTGTTCATGGCAATTATACTGAAGCAAGAAAACGCATTGAAATGGCTAATGAACATGCTGAAAATGCAAAAAAACACATTATGGCTCTGGCAATACCGCTAAAACAAAAACGTGCTATAAAAGCAGAATTGACAGATAAAATCGCAAAAGTCGAACATGGCATACCCAGAACCGTTGATCATATGACCGAACATGGCTCGACTGTCAGCATGTATCAAACTTTGCTCATTTTTGAAAAGCAACTTACAAATGATTTGGCGATATTTTGCGATAATATTAAAGTGGAAAAGCCAATGGATGCCCAACGTGTCACAGAACTCTCACAGCAAATTAAGAGCGCTACGGATGAAATAGCCGGTGCTGAAAAAAGTACTCTTTTTTGGATAATGCTTAATATAAAACTCAAAAGCATATTGACACTGCTACAAGTTGATCAGCTGCAAACAAAAGATGAGGCAAAAGTGATTCTCCCGCTCATGCGCAAACTCTTACAGGCTTGGCATGTTCTTTTCAAAAATCCTTCGCCCTTAATGAAAATGAATTTGGAAATCTTAGAGAAAGTCAGCAGTTTACTTGGCAAGCAGATCCTAACAATTAATGGCATTACACCAAAAGAACCCACTCTGCAGACTGCGCCATTTTACTTAGCTGTACCCCGAGCACAACTTGAAGCTGTCGCTATGGTTGTACCCCAAAAACCAGGCAAACGATCGGCCGCCCGTAAAAGAGCCGCTGAACGAAAAAAAGCAAACCAATCTAAAGTGTCAGAAACAATAAACGATGAGCCTAGCAGTGAACCCGAATCAAGCAATGACACAGAATCACCCGCTCAAATTGAAAGCCTCATTCAAACATTAGGAAACTTAGCGCTCAATGATTTACAACCCGTTAAAGATAAGAAAATAACACTCACACCGGCGGTTATCGCTATTTTAGACAAACTAGAAGCTGCCGGTTTTAAAGCTTACGTTAAGGGCGGCTATGTCCGCGATAGCTTACTCGGCTGCATACCAAACGATATTGATCTCGTCACCCATTGCCCGAGTGATCAAATATCTCAAGTATTGGGCACTCAATTTACTCGCAACTATTTAATTCAAGATAAAGTGGTTTTCCAGGATAATGGTATAGAGCTGGTTTGTTCATCGAATACCCTTTTAGAAGAAGCTAATAGCTGTGACATCACTATTAATGCTTTATTTGCTGATAAATCAGGCAATATTTATGATCCTTTAAATATCATAGCGGATTTAGATAAATCATTTCTAGAAACCGTGGGTGATCCAGAAATAAGTTTGCAAGATCCTAAACGTTTATTGAGACTACCCAGAATTGGTATCCATGTCGGCAAGACTATTCCCATATCGACTATCGAAAGCATGCAAAAGTTGATGCCTACCGTGCATCAACTGGCATTTGGTGTTTACCTTAGTAATATAACAAAGTTATTTTGTCATGGAAAAGGCGCATTGGCGTGGGATTTTTTTGA
Source organism: Uncultured Candidatus Berkiella sp. (assembly GCA_964594635.1). Taxonomy (GTDB): domain Bacteria; phylum Pseudomonadota; class Gammaproteobacteria; order Berkiellales; family Berkiellaceae; genus Berkiella. The sequence goes on along the minus strand of CAZQMV010000002.1, from coordinate 326,861 downwards.
TAGACATCAATTGATAGATCCGCTTTTAAATCGTGTCCCCAAAATAGAAAAACTCACCGCTATTCCTGATCCTGCCATACGATATTATATGCATAGCAAGTTAATGCAGCTGGATAATATCTATCTTCACACCCGTGTGCCCGTTAATCCTTATCATGTTCTGGCCATTTTATTGGTACCAGAGCTGATTGCAAATTGCCAATCTTTGCCTGGTACGATGGTCAATGACATGATCGATGCTTTATTAGAATCGTTTTGCAGACGTGAATGTGTTATGTGCGAAGCAGAGTTAACTTGTTTTAAGCGGTCAACTCACACGATGCTGGTCCATTTTTACAGCGAGTTTCTTACCACAAAAGCCCACATGACCCGTCCTGCCATTCCAAAAACACCGTTGAAACTCAGTCTACCATTTGTTCCAGCCGAGCAGGGGCCGCTTCCACTTGTTGTTAACGCTAAACAGGTTACGCCATTTACACCAAGCTTTAAAGAAACAAGAGCGAGGAATCGAAGACCGATCCGTGAAGCATCGTCATTTACCTTGGCCGATTTTATAAAAGCCCCGAAACCCACAGGTGCTAGTGCTAAAAAATAATTCAAATCAAGGTGCGAGATTTTTTCTTTGCCAAAGTATCTTGTAAATGAGATGGAAGCAAAGGCAACACCTCTTCGAAAGTGGCTTTATCAAGGTTTTGGCAAAGCGCTCTTTGACATAGTTGATAAAGGCTCAATAATTGCCTAGGCGCCATGTGAGTTGCAGCCTCTGTCTTGAAGTAGCGAGCCATTTCTAATGGCGTCACATCATCACGACATTCTTGCGCTAATTCGGTGCTAGAAAATATAGCCGTGATCGCAGCAATGGCAGCTTGATTGGTACTTTTTGTTTGTGCCAAATAATGCAGCGGTGTTCGCCCCTGTGGATCTTGGGCCATTTTTGAATGAGGGGCTTTTTCTAATAATTGAGAGACACAGGGAAAATGCGCTTCAATACACGCCTTATGAATGGGTAATTGACCCACTTTGTTTGCAAGCATGCAATCGGCGCCGTGCGCTATTAACATCCGCACGACGTCGTCATGTCCATCCCATGCAGCAATCATCAACGCACTTTCACCTTTGGAGGTTAGTAAATCAATATTAACGTCACGTTGTGCTAAAAGGATATCTAATAAATCGGTTCGATTTTGTTTGGCTAAAAAGTGAATGGCACCCCAGCCTTCTGTTTGTTGCGCATTCAATGGAGTAGGCGCTTGTATGAGCTCACGAAACAAACCTTCCGGGCAACCTTCTTTGTAATAAGTTAAAGCACACAGTAACGGAGTGAGTCCCGTCTGACGATAAGTTGCTTGTCGTATGCTAGGTTTAATATCGAGTACTTTGGAAGCAACAGCGCTATCCCCTAACTTGCAGGCCTGAAACAGCCAAACCAAGCCTTCGATATCTTCATCAATCATGGGACCCTGGTTGGACATAACTTCTCCACATTTTCACGACAAACTGCTGCCATTGGCAGATAAAAGGAAGAGGCATGCTAACACAAGAGAAAAAGGTAGTAAACTATCTTCATTGATTTAATGGTTGTAGCTACGCGAAAGAGAAAAAAACAAAAAAAAGCCGCTATCTGGGAAGATAGCGGCTTTTTGGGAGCAATTACTGAACGATAATTCTTTTCTTTTGTTGTTGAGAGTCATCAGTCGTTATGTCTTCAGGTAATGATCCTTCGAGCGTTTGGCCACGTTTTGAATGGACCATACCAGATAATAATCGAACCGGCTCTTCTTCCTCTGTCACGCTAGCACTAGAACCCCACCACCAATTGCTGACGGCTCCAACCATGGATTTCAGCGGCCGCCATATTCCTGCTGTATTTGATGCAATGATAACGGGAGCTGAAGATTTTTCAATCAACGTCCAGTCTTCTGCCATCTCATCAGCATCCCTCGCTACAGCTGCAGCAAATTGTAATTTTGTATTGTCAATTGCAGCGATTGGCAGATAATCTTCAATAATGATTTGCTGCCTCACTAACGCGGGAGCATGACTTTTCACTTTGGAATAAAGCACATTATAAGTACCAGTGTGATATTGACCTGGCGCTTTACCAAGATCGTTATCTACATTAAAAATATTCCCCTGCGTGAGATCACTCTTATCATGCCCATGCACAAAATCAATATGAGCGGATCGTTGCAAATCCCTTGTACTGCGATTCCAAATCAAATGGGCAAACGGGAATTGTTGAGCATCAATTGGCTCTTGGCCATTAATTGCTCTCAATGGTACTTCATCTAAACCAATGAGTCTGGTTACGGTATTATTTTGGACATGCTCAGCAAATGCACTATTGATAGCATCAATGGTGCGTGCGATTGATGGGTCATCATCACCCAACCAAGGCAAGTCGAGCTTATCGGCCATATAGCGAATTTTCTGTGGATCAATCGCGGCATGACTGTAAATGGTGAGTTTACCCTCTTCATTAAAAGAATAACTCAAAGCTTTGAGTGAGGGTTTATAGCACTCTTCAACCAAGGCATTAATTTCATCTCGTGATACCAAATTCCGATCAATTAAATCTTGAAGCTGATTGGCAGAATTGGCTTGCTCATCTAATTTACTCTGATTAAATGGTTGACCACTTTCATAAAGTTCAATAAATTCAGCATCGTGATTGGATAAGAGATTTTCAAAAGGCAAACCACCCTGTTTGAACTTTTGCAATAATTTTAAGGTTAAATAGTCATTAGCCCCGCGATCCGCTAACACATCGCCAATTAACCGTAAAAGAGAATCTTTCGATTTTGGATTAACTTCAATGCGAGCAAGCAATTCTTTAAATTGTTTAATGTCAGCTGCTTGTAAAGGCTTTCTATTATAGATAGCTTTTAAGTGAGAAAAATCATCGGGCGTTATCTCTAATGCCCCATGGCGCACAACCGCATAAAGTAATTTCTGGAAATTACCATGCAGATCACCCAACGTTACCTGCATGCCCTGTGCTAATTGATGTTCAATATCTAATTGCGGGTAAACATCGATATTGACGTTTTTTTGATTAAGGTATTGATGACTCATGTAGTGACCCCCTAGTAAATCCATCGTGGAGCTGACTAAGTCCACATTATGGTAGCTAGTTTACTTTCACTTAGGATTCACGTAAATGAATAGAGGACGAACGTAAGAAATGGGTGATAAGCGGTTAGAACCCGTGCAGTTGCGGCAAACTGCACGGACCAAGAAGCCGTCGTGTATTACTTAGCAATCACACCGCAAGCAATGCGAGCGCCACCGCCTCCTAGGGTTGGGTGATCAGAATAGTTATCACCATGTTCATGGATCACAATAGAATGCCCTTCAATATCCGCTACTTTTAAACGCGCAGCAGTTCCTTTCACTTCGACTTTACCGCTTTTATTCACGATAAGTTTAGGCAAATCCCCTAAATGGCCTTTACCTTTGGGGCCTAAATGTTTGCTGGTATGTTCTGGATCAAAGTGGCTACCTGCTGCTTCTGCCGCACTCAATTTTCCGTCTTTTTCAGCGGAATCGCAGCTGGGATTTTCATGAATATGAAAACCATGTTCACCAACAGTTAATCCTTTAATATCAGCCTCAACGGCTAACCCTTTTTTAGTATCTTTAAAAGTCATGGTACCGATCTTTTCACCGATGCCATTGTTATCAGCTGAAGCACTGACAAGATGAATATCCACTGTTTTTTCAGCGGCTAAACAAGAGGTGCCACTTAACCCGATTGTCATCAAAACGACAGCTTGCACTAAGTGAAATGTAGAAGGTTTAATCATTTGCTTTTCCCTGCTTTTATCATCATTTAAGGACTATCCCTGTGCTGATTCTAACGATTAGAGCGTCAGAAAACCATTAAAATCTTAAAGGCGCTGTGATACATTGTTCGCTCAATTTAGCCAGCTATTAGTCATTGGATCCTATGCAATACGTCAATCTTTCAGGCTACAAATTTACAAAGCTTTCAAACTTAGAGCAGCTTCAACATGAACTTCTCACAACCTGCCAACACTTGGGCTTAAAAGGCACTATTTTGTTAAGTGATGAAGGGATCAATGCATTTGTCTGTGCGCTTCCCCAAATGGTTAGCCCTTTTAATGAGTGCGTCAAAACGATTGTGGGTGATATCGAATTTAAAGAAAGCCCCTCAAACGATGTGCCTTTTCATAAAATGCTGGTCAAAATCAAACCGGAAATTATTACTTTTGGGGTCGATGGTGTGGATCCTATCGATAAGCCTGCCCCCGCTATCAGCGCAGAAACTTTTAAAGCCTGGCTAGATGCGGGAAAGGAAGTTGTGGTGTTAGATACTCGCAATGATTATGAGGTACGCGTTGGGACTTTTAAAAATGCCATCCATTTAGATATTCAGCACTTTCGTCAATTCCCAAAAGCCATCGAAAAATTACCAGAAGCGTATAAAGACAAACCCATTGTCTCGTTTTGCACTGGCGGCATTCGCTGTGAAAAAGCCGCTCCTTTTTTACTCAAGCAAGGGTTTAAAGAAGTTTATCAGCTCGATGGCGGCATTTTGAAATACTTAGAAAAAAATGGCCATGCGCATTATGACGGTGAATGCTTTGTGTTTGACAACCGGGTGGCTGTGGATACGAATTTACAACAATCACAAACAATCCCCTGTGATATCTGTCATCAACCTGTTACACAGCTCGAACAGTTATTACCAGAATTTGTGGCGGGGCATTCTTGTCCACATTGTTACCAATTATAGTCACCACAGGGGACGGCTTCCGATGCCGTCCCCTATAGCATTCTAAAGAAGAGGTGCGATGACTAGACTCACAATCGCCATCACGTTGATTAAGATATTCATCGATGGACCTGACGTATCTTTAAAAGGATCGCCTACGGTATCACCGACAACGGTTGCGGCATGAACCGAAGATCCTTTACCACCCAAATTGCCTTTTTCGACGAATTTTTTCGCATTATCCCAAGCGCCACCTGCATTGGCCATTAACAGAGCCAACAATACACAACTCAGCAAGGCCCCCGCTAACATACCCCCCAAGGCTTCTGGAGATATCCCAAAACCAACAATCACCGGCGCACTAATCGCAATTACCCCGGGTAAAATCATTTTCTTTAATGCGGCTTGGGTTGCAATATCCACACAACGCGCAGTATCAGGGTGTGCGTCACCTTCAAGGAGCCCCACAATCTCTTTAAACTGCCGACGGATCTCTTCCACAATTTCAAAAGCTGCTTGACCCACAGCGGTCATGGTAATCGCCGCTAAAGCGAACGGAATAATGCCACCAATAAAAATACCAATCAGGACTTGTGGATTACCCAGATCTAAAATAAAGGCCGGATGATTGATTGCAACGGTTTCTACAAAAGCCGTAATAATGGCTAAGGCAGCAAGCGCTGCAGCTCCAATCGCAAATCCCTTACCAATCGCTGCCGTTGTATTGCCTAATTCATCTAATGAATCGGTAATTTGACGGGTTTTCTCGCCAAGTCCGCCCATCTGCGCGATACCACCGGCATTATCTGCAACCGGTCCATAGGCATCAATTGCCATGGTGATCCCAACCGTTGACAACATGCCAACTGCAGCAATACCAACACCATAGAGGCCAACCCAATGCGTTGAAAAATAGATGATGGCACAAATAGTGAGTACCGGTACCACAACCGATTCTAAACCAACGGCAAGGCCTGCAATCATCACCGTCGCTGGACCTGTTTTACCCGCATTGGCGATACGAAGCACTGGCTTGCCACCGGTATAATATTCGGTCACTAAACCAATGATGATCCCGCCAATCGCGCCACATACCACAGACGCCCAAACGGCAATGGAAACCTCGCACTGCTTGATCACCACCAAGGCTGCAACCATAAATAACAGCGTCGCGCCAATGGTTCCCATGCGCAAGGCCACATCAGGTTTTTGTTTTGACAATATTCGCGTAATGGCAATACCCATCACCGAACACATTAAGCCAGCCGATGCTAAGCAAAGGGGTAAAAACATTAAGACATGTTGCGCGCCCATTAAGGCAATTTGTGTTGCACTTAACGTTGATGCAATGGCAATGGTTGCTATCATCGCGCCACAATAGGATTCAAAAATGTCTGATCCCATACCCGCCACATCACCGACATTGTCACCCACATTATCAGCAATCACACCCGGATTTCGTGGATCATCTTCTGGGATCCCTGCTTCAATTTTTCCGACTAAATCAGAACCAATATCGGCGCTTTTAGTAAATATACCGCCTGCCACGCGAGAAAAGAGCGCGACGGTGGAAGCCCCCATGCCAAAGCCATTAATGGCTTGCAAAGTGGTGGGATCATTGGCAAAGCAAAAATACATTGCACCTAAACCAAGCAACCCTAAAGAGGCAACGGTTAAGCCCATCACAGAGCCTCCAAAAAAGGCAACCGTTAATGCCTTTGCAGCACCATGTGAATGCGCAGCTTGCGTCGTGCGCACGTTCGCATGTGTTGCGGTATACATTCCAATAAAGCCCGCAGTCGCGGAGCATAAAGCACCGACACAAAAGGCAAGGGAAGTACGCCATCCTAAGAAAAAGGCCAATAAACAGGCTACCACCAAAGCAAATGATCCCAGTGCGAGATACTCACGGCGAATAAACACCATGGCGCCTAAGTGGATGGCACGGCCAATTTCAGCTAATTTACCGCCGCCTGTCTCATGCGCCAAAATCAGGCGATACAAGTACCATGCTGCCATTAAACCCATACAGCCCAGTAAGGGCGGTACTAATTGAAAAAATTCCATCTGACTCTCCAATTTGAGTACATTAAATAACTGTATATTTATCATAAAGATGCTACAGTGTACTGATTTTTAAGGGATTAGGTAATATTTAAGGAATGTGCTTAACCTAAAAAAGCGCTATAATTAACCCTAAACAGTCTCAGCATTATCCAATATTCCACACAGGTAGTAACAGTATGGGTTTAGCGCGCGTCAGCTCAGGCAGAAAAGTCCCTGAAGATATTAATGTCATTATTGAGATCACTGCTCACAGTGAACCAATTAAATATGAAGTCGATAAAGAAACCGGCTCTTTATTTGTGGATCGCTTTTTATCAACCAGCATGTATTACCCTTGCGATTATGGCTATATTCCACAGACATTATCTGATGACGGCGATCCGGTTGACGTCTTGGTGATTACCCCGATTCCTGTCAATCACGGCTGCGTTATTCGTTGTCGACCTGTGGGTGTGTTATCGATGCGTGATGAAGCTGGCGACGATCTGAAAGTGCTGGCAGTTCCTATCAGCAAATTAACCACCCTTTATGACAACGTTCATGAACCTGACGATGTCCCTCCTTTACTCATTAACCGGATCACGCATTTCTTTGCACATTACAAAGATTTAGAAGAAGGAAAGTGGGTTAGCCTGAACGGCTGGTTGGGCGCTGACGAGGCTAAAAAAGAAATTTTAGCTGGCGTTAAGCGTTATAACGAAACGCTGAGCGAAGCTAAATAGATTGAGTTTAACTGCACTATTTATGCTTTCATCTTCTTAACATGAGAGCTTATCGTGTAATACGTGACATCCCTGCTCCCCCATATTAAGTTATTCGATATTCAAATATTGAGCACTTTTATGGGGATACTCATGCAACAAGGTCCAGAACAATCCAGGCAAAAGATGCAAGCTTTTATCGACCTCATTCGATCGGAGCCTGCTGCGTTAGAGCCATACTATGTCAGAAATGAACAAAGCGCGATTGTTGTCAAAGATACTACAGAATCGCTGGCCTTTTTTGTGCGAACGGAAGCCGCAAAACGTAAAATTGCTTTAAACACTAATCAATCTTTATTTATAGTGGGCTCAATCATACAACAAAACAATTGCACCGCTAATGAAGTTATCGCTTTAGCAACGAAAGCTGCGGATCCTAATGTATCATTGGCATTGAGAATGGCCGTTGCCATCATTGTTTCAACCATCAGCCCCAGCGCTGCAGGTAAAGGGATCGCATTAGATGTTACCAGAGAAACTTTACATTATTTATTAGATAACAAATTAGGTGTTTACAAATCAGCGGTCGATGCTTTGTGTGGCATGGATCTTCTCTTAGGGGAATATGGTATTCGCTCACTGGGTGGCCAAGCTGCATCATATGTTTTTGAAGAATATGGCAGATTGGGTTATTTAGCGCTTCCTTTAGCGATTTTGTTGTACAGCAAAGGCCCTTCTCTCATCAGGGCAATCAATGACAGTCATCTACTAGAAGCCGGTGGTGATTTAATTGATATGATGGGTGGTTTTGCTGATGATGAAACCCATGAAAAATATCGTGGCTCTTTAGCAACCATGCCAATTGATGAAGTTACAAGCAACGTTATTGGTGGTATTAGCTCAACCGCTACTTGGTTATGGAACAAGGTACCTGCTATTCGTTCACAAGCCCTCACCTTACCTCTACCAAGTGAAGCAGCAAGTGAAGTTGCAACCGAACGAGCGGCTCCACGCTTAGACTAAACCTTAAATAAAAAAGGAGCCATCAGCTCCTTTTTTATGGGACAAGCTCAACCGTTACTCTTTCGGTAAATCGACAAAACAATTCATAAGGGATCGTTCCTGCATGGCGCGCGACTTCTTCTATTGGCAACCCCTCGCCCCATAACACCACGGGATCACCTACTTTGACATCATTTAAAGAAGAGGCGTCTACCGCCAACATATCCATCGAGATCCGCCCTACCGTACCAACCCGTTGTTGGTTGATTAAAACGGGAGTGCCATTCTTGGCATGCCATGGATAACCATCGCCGTAGCCCATCGCAACAATCGCAATTTTGCTGCTATTGCCAAAGTTTTCCCACATACCACCATAGCCTACTTGTTCGCCTGCCCGCACTTCTCTTACGGCTATCACGGTTGAATAAAGTGACATAGCAGGCTTCAGGTTAACATCACGCCCAGTGCTATTGGCAAAAGGCGACGCTCCATAAAGCATTAAGCCTGGGCGCACCCAATCGCTATGGGCTTCTGGCCACGCTAAAATCCCTGCAGAATTCGCCAAACAACGCTGACCTTTTCTGTCACCCAATAATTGGTAAAACTGTTGATATTGTAAACGGGTGGATTCATTATCCTTTTCATCTGCTTTGGCAAAATGCGTCATGAATCCCACAAATTCAACATGGGGTATTTGCATTAAAAGTTCATTCGCATCTTGAAATTCAACGGGTGAAAACCCTAAACGGTTCATTCCCGTATTGACTTTTAACCAGACTTTAAATTTTTGTAATAATGGCTTCTGATACTGTTTTAGTGCTTGAATTTGTTCAAAATGATGAACCACTAAGATCAAACGATGCGTTTGCACTAAGTCTAACTCATCAGCATTGAAGATCCCTTCCATTAAAACAATATCCGTTTTAACACCTGCTTTACGAATATGTAGCGCTTCTTCAATGCTGGCAACACCTAATGCATCAACATTCGAAAGCGCTTTGGCCACTTGTACTAAACCATGACCATAGGCATTGGCCTTAACCATGGCTAAAATGTTGGCGCCTTTTGCGGTATTTCGCACGACTTCAACATTATGATGCAATGCTTGTTCCGACACTTTAGCAATCACTTGTCTACTCATACGTTACCGCTGCCATCATATTGTCGGTCATGAAATTTTCAAAACGCGCATATTGCCCCATAAAGGTTAAACGCACGGTGCCAATGGGTCCATTACGTTGTTTACCAATAATAATTTCTGCAGTGCCTTTATCAGGGCTATCGTCATTGTAAACTTCATCACGATAAATAAAGACAATTAAATCCGCATCTTGTTCGATCGCGCCCGATTCCCTTAAATCAGACATGACGGGACGTTTATTGGGTCGCTGCTCTAAGCTTCGATTAAGCTGAGATAAAGCAATAATGGGAACTCGTAATTCTTTTGCTAAGGTTTTTAACGAACGAGAAATTTCAGAGATTTCTGCAGTTCGGTTTTCAGTATTTGAGCCACCGCGCATTAACTGCAAGTAATCCACGACAATTAAACCTAACTGATCGCGCTCTCTGGCTACCCGTCTGGCTCTGGCACGCAATTCCATTGGCGTCAAAGCAGGAGTTTCATCAATATAGAGTTTGGCGTTACTCAGCAATGCCACCGCTGACGTTAAACGCGTCCAGTCTTCTTCGACGAGACGCCCTGTGCGTAATTTATTCTGATCGATGCGTCCAAGGGACGATAACATACGCATTGCCAGGCTCTCTCCTGGCATTTCCATACTAAAGACTAAAACCGATTTATTGCTGCGAATAGCCGCGTGCTCTGCGATATTCATCCCCAGCAAGGTTTTGCCCATGGATGGACGGCCGGCGACGATGACTAAATCACCCGGCTGCATACCACTTGTTAATCTATCAAAATCAGAAAAACCGGTTGCAACACCCGTGACAGGATTACCATCTTGGAAACGCTTTTCAATGTTATCAATGGCTCTTGAAACAATACCCCGGATCCCTTCAGGCCCACTGCCGCGAGACCCCTGCTCTGCAATGTCAAAAACCTTCTTTTCTGCTTCATCTAAAATTTCAAGACTGGCTCGACCTTGAGGATCAAATGCAGATTCGGTAATTAAAGTACCAACAGAAATCAATTCTCTTAAAACAGCTCGCTCAAAAACAATTTCGGCATAAGCCCCAATGTTGGCAGCACTCGGCGTATTTTTGGCCAGTTCACCCAAATAAGCTAAACCACCGACTTCATCATGCACTTCCATTTGTTGCAAAACTTCAGCCACGGTAATAACGTCAAGCGGCTTATTTTCCGACATGAGTTTAACCATGGCACGAAAAATAAGTTGATGATCACGGCGATAAAAATGGCGCTCGACCAGTTTATCTGCAATTTGATCCCATGCCTTGTTTTCAAGCATTAACCCGCCTAAAACGGCTTGTTCTGCATCGATGGAATGGGGAGGTACTTTGAGTTTGGCGGTGATGTCATGTTCTTTTAACACGGCGGGCGATCCCTCGTTGTAGACAGAACAAAGAGGGATACCGGAAGGTATCCCTCGAAGTAGGTATTATTGATTTGCTTCTTCTTGAACGATCGAAACTCTAGCAGAGGCAATGACTTCAGCATGTAGTTGCAAGTCGATGGTGTATTCACCAATTTCTCGCAACGGACCACTTGGCAAACGAATTTCTTGCCGAGTGACGTTAACGCCTTTTTCTTTAAACGCATTAACTAAGTCAACGGTACCAATGGACCCGTAGAGCTTGCCTTCGGCTGCACGAGCTGCAATCGTAATGTGAATGTTATTCACTTCCGCTGCTCTTTCTTGTGCTGCTTGGAGTCGGCCTTTAGCCGCTTTTTCAAAATCCGAACGCTGTGCTTCAAACTTGGCAATGTTCAATTTGGTTGCTGGAACTGCTTTACCTTGTGGGATCAAGAAGTTACGACCAAACCCTTTAGCAACGTCTACTTTGCTGCCAAATTTGCCTAGATTTCGGATATTTTCGAGTAATATCACTTCCATTTTAAACCTCTCTTTGTTGCCAACAAACGACTAGTGTCTGTCGCAATAAGGAATTAATGCCAAAAAGCGTGCATATTTAATTTCACGCGCCAACATATGTTGATATATGTTTTTCACCCCAGTGATCCGGCTAGGAACAATTTTGCCGGTTTCGGTGATGTATTTTCGTAAAAAACGAAAATTTTTGAAATCAATAAATTCAGTCGGAATTTTCTTTGATGTAAATGGGCAATATTTCTTTTTACTGCCACGTAAACGCCAAGTCGCCATGGTTTTTCTCCTTAGATCTCAAGTTCTTCTTCTTCAGCAATGACTCGCTCACCGCCACGTTCCATCCGATCTTTTTCTTCATCGGTACGTAACATTGCAGAAACGTCTACCAGAGCAGTTTCACGCTCTAATACGAGGTGACGCAAAATGGAGTCGTTGTAACGAAAAGCATGCTTGAGAGCATCTAGCGCTTCTTGATCGCATTCGACATTCATCAACACATAGTGCGCTTTATGCATTTTTTTGATGGGATAGGCTAATTGTCTTCTGCCCCAATCTTCTAAACGGTGGATTTTACCTTCATTTTTTTCAACCATGGCGCGGTAACGCTCAACCATAGCACCAACCTGTTCGCTTTGATCAGGATGTACGAGAAAGACGATTTCGTAATGTCGCATATAAATGCTCCTCACGGATTAAAGCACTTACTCTACGCTCTTCGCATTTTACATGCTTCGAGCTCGTTAAGTGCAAGGAGTTAATTATCAAACTTTATTGCTCCGCACAGGTCATGCGCGAAGAACTGTGCAGTTTATAAGAGCGCCCTAATGAAAACAAGGATCAATTCGAAAGTAAGTTATTCAGCACTATTTTACATGTCATCCGATTGCCGCCGCTTTTAATCGTCTAATGCATAGCTTTATAGAATGAGTTCTTTCATAATGACTTATCTGGTTGCACATTGATGTAGTTGAGCAAACACGATGTTTTTTGAAAAAGTCGTCTTAGGTATCACTTTGGCTGCTCCTATCGGGCCTGTTTCACTAGAAATGATCAAAAGAGGGTTGCGTAATGGCTTCCTTGGGGCCTTTATTGTCCGCTTGGGTGGTGCAATTGGTAATACCCTTTGTCTTGTTGCTGCGTATTTTGGCTTAGGGTTAATCGCCCATTCTAGCCCTACGTTGGCCGTTTGTAGCCTAGCCGGCTCCTTCGTTCTTATCTATCTCGGACTTAAATCCTTTTTAGATAAACGTTCGCATTTGTTGAGCTTAAAATTAGATATCCCCAACTATTCTTTAGGAAATGGCCTACTGACCGGCTTTGTCCTCGCCCTTGCCAATCCCATTGCCGTTATCTTTTGGTTAGGGATTTTTGCAGCTACACTCAATCACAGTGAAAGTAAAAGCTGGATTGGCTTAGTTGAGAATTTTGCCATCATTGGTGGCGTGCTCGTCTGGGGTGCTTGTTTAAGTACAACGCTTGAGCTTGGTAAGCGCTTCTTTAATCAAAAACTGATCCAAATCATTACCATGATTGCAGGGATCATGCTTATCTACTTCGGCGCTAAATATGGTTACAAAGCAATAGGACAATTGATCCCTTTATATGCAAACTCCTAACGCTAAGGACAGAGATTTCGAGCGCAGGGTTTTACTCATTAACCAGGTATTCCCAGGCGCTAAAAATATGATCAACGAAGGAAGAGAGCTGGGCGCAAACTGGCAGGATGCTTCAATTCCTTTTGTGGTTGAAAAAAAGGGCAATCTCATTGCACATTTAGGGATTGTTCCTTTAACCCTTGCATTCGCCAATCAAACCAAGCGTGTTGCTGCTTTACATGCTATCTGTGTTAAAAAAGAATATCGTCGCCAAGGTTATTTTAAGCAACTGATGCACGATGCCCTTGACTACATTCAACTTCACTTTGATTCAAGTATCTTATTTACCGATGATCCCCATTTTTACCAACCCTTCGGGTTTAAGATAGCACCGCAATATGATTTTGCTGTGATGGTAAATAGTGATGGCAAACAGAGCGACTTGCGCCCTTTATATTTACAAAACCATGAGGATTTGGGGTTATTGAAACGCTTATATGCTAAACGCCTTGATCTCTTTAATACCATCTGGTTACAACATGAAACGCTGTTTCTTCTCAATAGTTTAGATATGAAGCTTTTCTATTCCAAAAAATTAGAGACTATTTTGGTTTTTAAAGGCCATAACTTTCGCTATCTACAAGACATCATCAGTAGTAAAGCGATTACTTTACAAGACATTGTAAACGTTCTGCCACAATGCGATGAATTGATATTGCAATTTAATCCGGGTGAATTTCTCACTCTACCTTATCAAGTGGTGTCGGCAAAAACCAAGGGACAGTTTATGGCAAGTAAAACTTTTGAACTTCCGGTGAAGCCTTTTCGGTGGAACGAAATGGCACGTTGTTAATGTTTTAATATCTCTTTAATTGTATTTTCGATTAGTCTGCGTGAAATGCTGACTGAGGAAGGCAAGGTGGGTAAACTGCGCACATTAAACCACTTCGCATCTTCAATCTCGATTTTATCGATGAGCAGTTCACCTTCTGGATCAGTTGAGGTAAATGCCATCATGAAGCTATCGGGGAATGGCCAAGTTTGACTGGCAAAATAACGCAAATCAGCAATTTTTAAGCCAAGTTCTTCGAATGTTTCTCTTCTTGCTGCCTCTTCTGCTGATTCACCGATTTCAACAAATCCGGCAATAGCACTATAGACACCCGGTTGAAAATGAGGAGAACGCGCCAATAATACTTCGTTTTTACGATGAAGCAGTACCATGACCGCAGGAGAAGCTTTTGGAAAAACAGTCATATTGCAAGACGTGCACTGCTTTTCAAGTTTATTAAAAACACTTTGTAAAGCTGAACCGCATTTACCACAAAAACGCGAGTGATTATCCCAATTTAACCAATGATAAGCGCGCATAATTTTATTCTGAAGTGTCGTTGCCGCTTGATTGAGAAAAGCTCTGATTGGCAAGATCCGATAGCCCAATAGCGCTAATTGACCTTCTGACATCGAAGTAACGCCGCTTAACATTAAGGTTTGACCATCTAAATGCGCTTGTTCAATATGAAAATCAATTTCTTGCGTCACTTGACGCCAAGCGAGGAAAGCTTCAAACGAGAACTCTTTTATAAGAAGGCCACCTTCAGTAAAAAGGAGCGCATGCTCATTTTCAATAGCGCTTAGCTGTTTTAAGATCTCTTTATCATCGCCCGAAGACATAACACTTCCTAAATGGTTAAAATCTTATCTTATCAATTATTTCATTGACCATCCAGCAAGGCACTCTTTGCTAGCAACCTTATAGTATCTTCAACGATTTGTGCTGCGTGCTCTAATCGTGCCATTTTTTCTGAAATTTCTTGGCCTTGCTTGTCGACGAGAATCAGATCCCCTTCTTCTATCTCGGTGACCAAGATCTCAGTTAGTGCACTATTATCATGCTTGCCATCTAAGAAAGGGCTTAACGTTTGTGCCACTGGGGTTAGGGTGATATTTTCATGCCGATGATTGGTCACAATGTCTTGAAAACTCGCTTGATAGCGAGCCAAGGGACAAAGGATGGGTTTGTCTTGCAATTGTCCTATTTCAAGCATTGGAAAACTCATTTGAAAATTATCTTGCGAAAAAGGTTTGTTAAGATTATCAACGGCTTGATGACACAATAACGTGCAACGAAAACGCCGGTTTTTTAAAATATCCTGTCTTTGTAACGTTTCAATCAGTTCATGATCGATCGAAAAAAGAACTTCATCATTAGATAAAAAGGCATCTGATAAATACTGTAATTGGTAACGCGCTGCTTGCTGCACAAAATCAGTGATATACAACGGATAATTATAGGGTGATAAATGTTCATGCAAAAGCTGATTATCACTGTGCTCATTAATCAGAGCAATTTCATTTTGTAATAATTGTGAATAAGCATTAGGATCACTTTGCATATCAAAACTTAATTCTCGCAACAGGCGCCTAGCATAATGTACTTTCAAAACAGGATCTTCTATATCTTGCGTTTTTGCTTGTAGCTGATCTCTGACAACATTACCCATTTGCCAACCAGGTAACGTATTATAACTGATATATGCCACGCCATTTTTGGCTAAATACTGCTGACAAAGAGCAAAAACATGGTTTTGCACTTCGATTGGTACCCAAGAGAACAAGCCGTGGCAAATAATATAATCAAAGGTGTCATTGCTTTGAAAATCTAGGATGGATTGCGCCTGTAATTGAATATTCGTTAACTGCAAATCTTTAATCACTGCAGCACCTTGCTCAATCTGTTTTTCCGCCAAATCAATTCCCAGAAATGCTGCGCTAGGAAGATGATAGGCCATGGGAATAAGATTGCCACCACTTGCACAGCCCAACTCCAATATTCTAGCATTGGCAGGGTTCTTTGCACTTAAGCCACAAAGACGAGCGATTTGATAAAGATGTAAAGGATGCGATTGCTTAATGGCTAAGCTGTCGTAAGGAAAGTCATTATAAGTCTTAGCCATTTCTTTCATAATCTTGCCAAGATGGTTATCCCCATTGCTACAGAGATCATCACGAAAACTATAGGTAAAAGCATAGCATGGATTGAACAGATCCCTAGAGCCAGCACGACTAGTGTGGCTACGCCCATATTAATAAAGCCCATGACGGCAGAAGCATGGGATTTATCACTTGCGTAACTCATCGCCAAAGTTGAAGCATTGGCTAAAACGAAGGATAACCCAAAATAAATAACCATCATTGGCACAAAAAGCGCCATGATGACAGAAAACTTTAATGTTGTACCAACCAGCATTCCCAGTACGCCAATAAACGCTATACCAACACCGGTTTTAATTAGGTTCGGCAAAGAATATTTCTTCACTGCGATACCTGCACAGATTGAACCACTCATTAAACCTAATGAAGGAATGATATTAGCAGCTCCATAGGCTGACGAACTCATATGCCAATGTTCTATCGCAATAAATGGAGCAAGTGAGGCAAACACATAAACAAAACAGGTTGCCCCTCCCATGATTAATGCGCCAACAACTAAATGGCTATTCGTAAATTGCTGATGATAAGATTTCATTAAATGACGAAAATGTAAGGCTTGTAAATTGACCTTCTTTAATTTGATAGGTAAACCTGCTACCAAAAAGCACAATAACACACCATAGATTGCTCCAGCATAAAAGCAGCTCGCCCAACCAAAATAGGCATTTAATATGCCTCCTAAACCCACTCCCAGCCCTGGTGCAATAGCAAAGGCTAGCATAAGGTAAGCCATTTTTTGACTAGCCACCTTTGGTGCATACCATTCATTAACAAGTGTGAAGGTCATTTTAAGACCAACCCCTGCGCCAAGTGCAACAAAAAAGCGGCAGCAAGCTAACCATTCATAACTTACCGATAATGCACAACCCAAACTCGCCAGA
Organism: Uncultured Candidatus Berkiella sp.; assembly: GCA_964594635.1. GTDB lineage: Bacteria > Pseudomonadota > Gammaproteobacteria > Berkiellales > Berkiellaceae > Berkiella. The sequence continues at coordinate 309,854 of CAZQMV010000002.1, read as the reverse complement.
AGCTGTACCATGATCCCGATATACAAAGCCTTTTTATACCCCAAGCGCTCTGTGATTGGACCATAAAACAATTGTCCCAAGGCATAACCGATTAAAAACCACATCATGGTTCCTTCCGCTTTGGCTTGGCTAATGGCCAAATGCTCGGCAATCTCTGGTAACGCAGGTGTAAAAAGCACGGCATTCACCGAAGCAAATGAAATTAAACAAGTAAAAGTTAACCAAGGAAAACGTTCAGGTGACATGGCTCATGCTCCTATTACCAACAATGAGAGTAGTATAAATAACTACATATTTGTAAACAATAGCCATGTTTGTTAATATTTATTTACAAATATGCAACAATCTAGGCCATCTAATGAATAAGCTTGCGTGTATCAGCGCATTAATCGCTGTCATAGAAGAAAATGGTTTTGCCGCTGCCGCGAAAAAACAACAGGTTTCAACTGCGGCAATTAGCCGGCAAATTGCTGCGCTTGAGAGCTATTTAGGGGTGATGTTACTCAAGCGCACAACTCGAAAAGTGAGCCTCACCGAACAGGGCCTTGCCTACTTTGAAGAGTGCAAGCAAACCCTTTCAAATCTGCATCAAGCTGAAAACGCCTTAAAATCAAGCCAGCAAGAAGCGAGCGGCCAACTCCATATTCTGAGTAATCGCTATTTTGCGGAAAAACAGCTTATCCCCAAGTTGAAACCCTTTATGCAAAGTAACCCACTGCTCACCATCAAACTGGAATTAGCGGAGCGTTTTCCTGATTTCTCTAAAGAGGATATTGATATTGCCTTTGGCATTTCTATGGAAGGACCGCCATTTTTAGTACGACGTCAAGTGGCTAAAACACGCTATGTTTTGTGTGCCGCGCCCGAGTTTTTAGCGACCCATGGCACCCCTAAAACACCACAGGAATTAATCAAATTCCATTATATTACCCATTCTATGCGCCAACCTGACAATACCATTCTACTCGATAATAACCTGGCGATTCTGGTACAACCTATTTTGTGGTTTAATGACAGTCGAGCGATGTGTGATGCCGCCATTTCAGGATTAGGCATCGCAAGATTGCACGATTATGTTGTAGAAGATGCTTTGGCAATGGGTTCCCTCGTTGAAATTTTGTCTGAATATCAACAACAAACAGTACCCGTTTACCTTTATTATCAGCAAAATCGTTTTTTACTACCTAAAATCAGAAAATGTATTGATTATTTTACAGCAACCTAAATAAGTCTTTTGAATGATAAAGCAAGTCGATGTCCTGATAATTGGCGCAGGCGCCGCCGGATTAATGTGCGCGATTGAAGCAGCCAAACGGCACCGTCACGTGCAGGTGGTTGACCATGCGAATAAGCCAGGAAAAAAAATATTGATGTCCGGTGGTGGGCGCTGCAATTTCACCAATTTACAGGTTTCGCCATCGAAATATATTTCGCATAACCCCCACTTCTGTAAATCGGCACTCAGTCGCTATACACAGTGGGATTTTATTGCCTTGGTGAAAAAGCACCATATTGCTTATCACGAAAAAACCTTAGGACAACTCTTTTGTGACGATAAAGCAAAAGATATCGTTAATATGTTGCTTAAAGAATGCGATGATCACGGCGCACGTATTTCTCTTGATGAAAAAATTATTTCAATTGAAAAGAAAGCAGACTACCAATTTATTGTAACAACGTCATTAACGACATACCAGTCTGAAGCGCTGGTCATTGCTTGCGGCGGGCTTTCAATTCCCACTATGGGCGCATCCGCTTTCGGTTATGAAATTGCAAAACAATTTAACATACCGGTTTGGCCCACTAAAGCAAGCCTTGTCCCTCTGACGTTGCATGAGCACGATAAAAATCGTTTTGCACCCTTAGCGGGTATTTCCAATGATAGTAGCGTTTTAAGTGGCAAAACCACCTTCCGTGAAAATATACTGTTTACGCATCGCGGTTTAAGCGGTCCTGCTATATTACAAATTTCCAATTATTGGCAACCCGGAGAAAGTCTAGCGATTGATTTACTGCCCAATCAATCACTTTTTGATTTGTTAAAGGCTGCGCAACTCAAACATCCTAAACGCAGTTTAAGAGAGACCTTAAGTGAATTCTTTAGCAAAAGAATCGTAACCACTTTTATAGAGCCCGAATTAGGCGATCTACCTTTACATACTTTTTCTCATCGTCAATTTTCTGAGGTTGCAAAGGTATTTCATTCTTGGGTTCTTAAACCCAATGGCACAGAAGGCTACCGCACTGCTGAAGTCACTTTAGGTGGAGTCGACACAGATCATTTATCTTCCAAAACCATGGAAGTGAACAAAGTACCAGGTCTGTATTTTATTGGAGAAGTGATGGATGTCACAGGTTGGCTGGGTGGTTATAATTTTCAATGGGCTTGGTCTTCAGGCTTTGCAGCAGGCCAATTCGTTTAGTCTTTCACAGCATTTACCGATTGTGCACTATATTTGTTTTAATACTATTGAGAGCTCAGTGAGTTTATGTATACAAATACAGACTTTGGTAATCGTTTAATCGCTGAAATCGAAGCGAATAAATTAAAATTGCCCACTCAACCAGAGGTGGCCGTTAGGTTACGTGAGTGTGCTGAGAATCCGAATATTTCAGCACTTCAGCTCTCTCAAGTCATTAGTCATGATCCAGCGCTCACCGCAAAATTCATCCAAATAGCGAATAGTCCGCTCATGCGAGGCCAGTCACAAATTAATTCACTTCCCAATGTGATCAGCCGCCTGGGTGTTAAATTTGTCTGTAATGTTGCCACCGGCCTTGCAATGGAACAAATTTTTCAAGCAACGAACGATACCGTCGACAGCATGATGCGTTCAGTGTGGACATCTAGCTCTTATGTGGCAGCTCATGCGCATGTGATTGCGAAACGTTTTTCGTCAGTGCCTGTGGAATCGGCATCATTAGCGGGATTAATGTATCAGATCGGTGCTTTGCCTATCTTAAGCTATGCACAAGATCACGAAGAGCTATTAGAAGATCAAGATAATCTCTTAAATCTGATCAATGAGCACCATCCTAAGATCAGTGAATTTATTTTGAAAGCTTGGAAATTTCCAGATGAAATTGCTTTGCTGCCAGTACAATTATCTGTTGTAGAAGCGAGCAAAACTAAAAAGCCTGAATTAACACATGTCATCCAGGCATCGATATTGAAAACACAAGAATTGAATAAGCACTACGTCACGTCTAAAAGCAATCACTTAGATGCTAAACAGCTACTGAGTTTAGAGAGTGATGAACCCTTCCAAACAGAAGCCTTTCAGGATTCACTGAACGAATCTCTGAAATTCTACTGCCAATTAAACTAACCCGCCTTCGCATAAATGCTTCGGCGCGGTCTAAGTGCTTTAGATTATTGCTGACGCTGTCTTTGACATTCATATAAGCATATACCCGTTGCAACGGATACATTTAAACTCGCGGTTTCCCCACTTAAGGGGATGATGGCGAGTTCGTCGCAGCTTTGCTCAGTTAATTGCTTAAGGCCTGTTTCTTCGGTGCCCATGATAAGTGCCGTGGAGCGCTTTAGATCTAGGTTAGCAAGCGATTTCTTGGCAGAGAGTGCCGTACCAATGACCCACACACCCCGCTCTTGGATCCCTTTAATAAACCGTGCAAAGTTACTGACCATGACAATGCGCAAATGTTGATCTGCCCCACAAGACACTTTACTCACTGTCGCATTTAAGGGCGCACTATTGTTCTTTGGTAATACGACCCAGTCTACACCAAGCGCTTCAGCACTGCGTAAACAAGCGCCTAAATTGTGGGGATCTTGAATACCTTCCAATAATAAGATTAAAGGTTTTGGCGCTCCTTCATGATCTTCAAGCCATTGATAAATCGCTTTTTCATCGAATTCTTTTTTGTTGCGAACTTCTGCTGCGACCCCTTGATGGCTCGCGCTTTGTGTGAGCTTATCTAGCCTTTGCTTTGCTATCATTTGCACTTGTATGCCGCTATCTTTCGCTTGCGCTACCAGTGCTTTGAAACGAGGATCATTTTCTTTATCTTGACAATAAAGATTCAGGACATTTTCTGCTTGACGATTAAGCGCAGCGCTAACTGCGTGAAACCCACAAATGATTTTAGAATTGGCCACACAAACACCTATGACTTTTTACGACGACGTTTTTTGCTTTGCGAAGGCTTTTTGCTTGTTTTTTTATGCCCTTCGGGCGCATGCTGGCCCCTTTTTTTCTTATCTTGCGGGAATTCAACCAGTTCAAAATCAATTTTCTTGGCTTCAACGTCGACACGGACGACTTTGACTTCAACAACATCACCTAATCGGTAAACCGTTCTTGTTCTTTCGCCTATCATACGGTGGTGGGCAGGATCGTAATTAAAATATTCGTTTCCTAAACCCGTAACGTGAATTAAACCTTCAACAAAAATATCTTTTAATTCTGCAAATATACCAAAGCTTGCAACACCTGAAATAACCGCGCGGAACGATTGACCCACTTTATCTTGAATATAGTGACATTTTAACGCCAAAGAAGCGTCTCTCGTTGCGTCGTCTGAGCGGCGCTCAGATTCAGAACAATGCCGCCCAATTTTTTCAATTTCTTCAAAACTCAGAACCGCTTTTGCCGGCTTATTGTCAAGAATATCGGTAATAATGCGATGGATCACCAAATCAGGGTAACGTCTAATGGGTGACGTAAAATGACAATAGCTCGAATAGGCTAAGCCAAAATGTCCAATGTTTTCTGGGCTATATTGTGCTTGGCTGAGTGAACGCAACATCACTGTTTCAATGATATGGCGATCTTCTCGATGTTGGATGCTGCTAATCAGCTGCGAGAAAGCTCTGGGTGAAGGCTGTGTACCACCGGGTAAGTCTAAACCGAGCTCCGCTAAAAAACGTCTTAAATTGACCAATTTGTCGAGAGGCGGTCTATCATGAATACGGTACAGGTTAGGTCGCTTGTGACGTTCAATAAACTTAGCTGCGCTCACATTGGCCGCTAACATGCTCTCTTCAATCATCTTGTGAGCAACATTACGTACCTGTGGAACAATACTATTAATTTTGCCTACACTGTCGAATAATATTCTTGTTTCAGTGGTATCAAAATCAATGGCGCCACGCTGTTTGCGCTCTGCATGTAGCGCTTCATAAAGACTATGCAGTGATTCTAACGGTTGTACAAGCGCAGCGTATTTCTCACGCAATGCTGTATTCCCTTTTAAGATTTCTGCAACTTCGGTGTAAGTCAGCCGTGCTTTAGAGTTCATCACAGCCCGCGAAAACTTAGCGCGCGTAATGATCCCTTTTTCGCTAATGCTCATTTGGCACACCACACATAAGCGTGGGACCTGTGGCTTTAAAGAGCATAATCCATTCGACAATACTTCAGGCAACATCGGGACAACACTACCTGGAAAATAAGTAGAATTACCACGGTTAACCGCTTCTTTATCTAAAGCTGTACCGATCTTCACATAATGACTGACATCAGCAATGGCTACCCATAAACGCCAACCGCCACCCTCTCTTGCTTCACAGAAGACCGCGTCATCAAAATCTTTGGCATCTTCACCGTCAATGGTGACTAAAGGCAACTCGGTCAAATCTTCTCTTTGGTCTTGATAGGAAACTTTTTCACTTTTTTCCCATTTTTTGCATTCTTCTAAGACACCCTTTGGCCATTCATGTGGAACACCAAATTTACGAAGGGCAATATTGACTTCAATCCCAGGCGTTGAAAGATCGCCTAATACTTCAACCACTTCTGCAACAGGCTGTACATGAAACTGATATTTTTCATCTCGTAATATTTTTACATGCACAATATCACCATCTTTAGCATGGTGTTTGTTCGCTTTAGGCACCGTAATATTCTGAGTAAATTTGCGATCAAATGGCAAGACTTCGAATGCAACATCTGTTTTGATCAAACGGCCAATCACCATTGGTGTCACAGCTTCAAGTACTGAAATGATCCGCCCTTTAGCATCGCCGTTACGATCGATTTGAATGATTTGTACTTGAACAGTATCCCCATCATAATAACCACGTAACGTGGGGCCACTTAAGATAATATGTTGATCTTTTTCAGTGCGTAAATAGCCTTCCCATTCTTTGTCTATGACCAATACGCCGGTACAAACTTCCATTTGGGTGATCGGAAAATAGCCTTCATGGGTTTTAAAAAGTTGCCCATCTCGCACCATCGCCTTTAAACGACGCCGCAAGGCCTCGCGTAAATCGGGATCGTCGAGTTTGAAATGCTCTAATAATGCTCTTCGTTTGATAGGCCCTTGAAATTTCGCCAATTCGATTAAAATAAACTCACGACTTGGAATAGGGGTTTCGTATTTCTCGGCTTCTCTTGCTTGGAAAGGGTCTTGTTCGGTGTGCTTTGATTCTTTGTTAGACATAATGATTTATATTGACTTCTGTTCCATCGCAAGATAGATTGCGACATCCTGCCGAGGTGGTGAAATTGGTAGACACGCAAGTTTCAGGTACTTGTGGAGGCAACTCCTTGGAGGTTCAAGTCCTCTTCTCGGCACCAACCCTTCTTCCCTTCTGCTTTAACGATATATCTACCCCATATGGGTTATTTTAAGCTAGGCGCCGAAGATTACCTAGCGCCCTGACCACCCCGAGAAGTATCTCACAGGAGTGTGCTTAGCATGATTGTATCATGCCTGTCCGCGCCTGTTGACACCATAGCTATTGGTACGCCCACGACCTCAGCTAGTCGGTTAAGGTACTTTTTAGCCGCTTCCGGGAGCTGATCCCACTGTCTAATGCTACGAGTGCTTTGTAACCAACCTGGCCAGACTTCATAAATAGGCTCACATTCACCTAAAATCACCGCGTCAATCGGAGGAACGTCAAGAACTTCGCCTTTGCATCGATACCCAATACAAATTTTGATTTCTGTTAGCTCATCCAAGACATCGAGCTTGGTGATTGCCAGGAAAGATAAGCTATTTAATTGCGCTGATCGTCGCATCGCTAAAGCATCAAACCAACCACAGCGACGAGGACGACCGGTGGTTGCACCAAATTCTTGACCAACGGTTGCAATATGCTTACCAATCTCGTCTTTTAATTCTGTCGGGAAAGGTCCACCACCCACTCTGGTACAATAGGCTTTTGTTACCCCTACAATGTCTTGCAAATAGCGTGGGCCAAACCCACTACCAGTGGCAACACCACCCGCAGTTGTATTGGAGGATGTCACATAAGGGTAAGTACCATGATCAATATCTAATAACGTCCCTTGTGCGCCTTCAAAAACAATTTTTGCATTATCCGCATAACGAGCCGCTAATAACGCAGGCACATCAACGATTAATCCCTGTAATTGTTCACGAGCTCTGGCTGCTTCTTCTAAGATGATCTCTTTAGAGATGGCTGCCTGTTTGTAATATTGGGTTAAAATAAAGTTATGATAATCCAAAACCGGCTCTAGTTTTTCAGCAAATCCTTTGGCGTCAAATAAGTCCATAAAGCGTACAGCACGGCGCGCCACTTTATCTTCATAAGCAGGACCAATGCCACGACCTGTCGTTCCCACCGCTTTTGCGCCTTGTGCTATTTCACGCGCCTTATCTAAGGCAACATGGCTTGGCAACACTAATGCCGCAGCACCACTAATGCGTAATCTCTCAACAACCGGGATCCCTTTTTGCGTTAGTAATGTAATTTCATCCATTAACGCTTGTGGTGATATCACAACGCCTTGCCCCAGGATGCAAGTCACGCCTTTATGCAAAATGCCAGAGGGAATTAAATGCAGAACCATCCGATTACCATCTAATACCAGAGTATGGCCAGCGTTATGCCCACCTTGGAATCGAACTACGAGATCGGCTTTTTCGGTAAGCAGATCAACAATTTTTCCTTTACCCTCGTCACCCCATTGGCTACCAAGGATCACCATCGTTCTTGCCATTTTAACGTCTTCCTAATGGATTCAATATTATCGAATTACGTAAAGTAGTGCGGCTCCTGCCAGCATACTGGTTAAGCCCATGATCCTTAGGGCCGAGTCAGACTGTTCTGCAATTAAGCGTATAGCCTGTCGCCATTTCGCAGGGTTAACAAAGGGCATAATACCTTCAAAAACCATTAGCAACGCAATGGCAGCAAAGAGATCGTTCCACATACGAATTATCCAAAAAAAATCGGGCGACATTGCGCCCGATGACATTTTTTAATGTGGTGCTTTCTTAACGTCCTGACTGTCCGTTGCCTTCCTGGCTTTTACGAAAATACTTGAAGAAAGCATCATCTGGTTTGATTACTAGCATATCATTATTATTCTTAAATGTCTCTCGATATGCCTCAAGACTGCGGTAAAAACTGTAAAATTCGGGATCTTTGCCATAAACGTTAGCATAAATCTCAGCCGCTTTCCCATCGCCTTCACCACGTAATAGGTTCGCATTTCGTTCGGCTTGAGCGACTAAAACGATCACTTTGGCATCGGCATCTGCACGGATTGCTTCCGCACGTGAGCGACCTTGAGCACGATGCTCAGCAGCCACTCGTTGACGCTCAGTACGCATCAAGTTAAATACGGCTTCGCTCACCTCAGGCGGTAAATCGATACGCACAATTCTGGCATCTAACACTTCAACACCCAGTGTTTGGGCAGCATTGTTAGCGTCAATCCGAATTTTATCCATAACGCTTTGGCGATCTTGAGAAACCACATCACTTAATTTGCGTCGACCGATTTCGCCTCGCAATCCATTCACTATTTTTTCACGCAGAAGCTTTTCAGCTTTAACCGTGTTGCCACCCGTTTTAATCGAAAAAGTAGCAAAGTCAGTAATGCGCCACTTTGTAAATAAATCAACGATTAATTCCTTCTTTTCCTTAGTTGGGATCCGAGAGGAAGAAATATCAATGGTTTGGATACGTTTATCAAGGAAATGAACGGTATCTAAAAAAGGCAATTTATAATGCAGCCCTGCACTCAGGACTTTGGGCTTACCTGTTTTGGAATCACTAACCCAGTTACCCAAACGTTCAATCAAAGCACATTCTGTCTCATCGACTACAAACAAACTAAGTGCTGCAGTAAATAAGCCAAAGACTAAAACAACCAACATAAATGTTCTTGCTGTACGGGACATGGTTATGCTCCCCCTCTTGGCCGTTCTATATCATCATAGCCGGTTCTATCATCTTGACGTCGTGAGGCCGCCATATTTTGATTATTGCGCTCAATATTGGCAGCTGCGTTTTCTTCTTCATCTTTGGAAGCCGACGTTTCAATGGGCCCAGGCTTAGATTGCTGCATAATTTTATCTAAAGGGAGATAAATCAGATTATTGCCACCACTGACATCTACCAATATTTTGGAGGTGTTTGAATACACTTCCTGTAGCGCATCGATATACATTCTGTCACGCGTCACCCTTTGGGCACGCTGATATTCTGGCAATAATTTAGCAAATTTCTCTGTTTTACCTTCTGCACCCAGGATCACTTGCTGTTTATAAGCTTTTGCTTCTTCTAACGTACGAATAGCTCGACCTTCTGCAATAGGAATAATTTTATGTGAATAAGCTTGTGCTTCATTGACCAATCGTTCTTCATCCTGTTGTGCTTTAATAGCATCGTCGAAAGCCGGTTTAACTGCATCCGGTGCTTTGGTCTGCTGCATCGCTAAATCGGATATTTCAATGCCTGATTTGTAATTATTGAGCATCTGTTGCACTTGTCTGGAAATTTCCGCCCCAATTTCACCACGACCACTGGTTAATACTTCGTTTAAGCTGGATTGTGCAACAACCGCACGCAATGCACTGTCAGCCACTTGTTTTAAACTCGCTTCTGGATTCACGATATTAAACAAGAATTCTTTGGGATTATTGATTCGATATTGAACGGCAATATTCGCGTTCACAATATTTTCATCTTTGGTCAACATAGGGCCGCCACGTTCTAGCGTTTTGACTTCTTGAACATTGACGATTTCTCGCGTTTCAATAAATGGCGCGATCCAATGAGGACCTGGCTTTTCAGTTGTGACATAACGTCCTAAACGCAGCACAACGGCTTCTTCAGCGGGCCCTACAATATAGATACCACTTATTACGTAAATAACGAGTAAAGCGATAGCTATCAATCCAAAACTGATGGTTTTGCCAGAACCTGAGCTGGCAGCCGAATTCATACCCATCGGACCATTAGGTCCTTTTGGTTGCTCCTGGCCACCAAAAAGGTTCCTTAACTTGCGCTGAAGCTGCTTCAAAGCTTCATCAATATTGGGGGGACCTGCTTCATTGTTTCCCCAAGGATCCTTTTTCTTACCCTTTTCATCCCGATCGCCGGGCTCATTCCAAGACATGGTTAACCTCTTTTGTTGCTTTCACCCAGTAACACTGATGCCAAACCAGCATATTGTTGGCAAAGCTTTTCCCAATGATATTTAGTTGTCTTAATTCTTAAATCCCATCCGCCTTCAGCTACGACAGTTTCCTCAAGCACGGACTGTAAAGCATAGAGCTGTGAGCGAAGTTGGCCGAACTCCGGTTGCAAATGCACACTGCCTTCAATTGTTTCGATGCTTAGCCTACCTTGCAAAGCCTCGCGCAGCAAATCTAATCCTTCTTTTGCCAACGCAGAGACCCATACTTTAGTTACTTTTCCATCTTTATCACGTTCAACTTCGCCAGGGCGATGCTCTTGATCACCTAATAAATCTGCTTTATTAAACACATAAAGTTGGGGAACTTCATTTGCTCCAATATCCTCTAGCACCTGATTCACTTCGTGAATATGCTCTTGGTATTTCACATCATGTGCATCAACAACATGCAAAATAAGTAATGCCTGACTGGTCTCTTCTAAAGTTGCTCTAAAAGCATCTACTAAAGTATGAGGTAATTGACGAATAAATCCTACTGTATCAGCTAATACGACTTTACCAATACCGGTTAGTTCTATGGCACGTAATGTCGGATCTAAGGTGGCAAACAGTTGGTTGGCAATAAAAACATGCGCACCCGTCAAAGCATTAAATAAGGTTGATTTGCCTGCATTGGTATAGCCAACAATCGCAATGGTTGGTATTTCAGCTTTTTTTCTGGCGTGACGGCTTTGTTCTCTTTGTTGTCTGACTTTATCTAATTTCTTTTCGATAGCAATAATTCGATTTCGAATTAAGCGGCGATCGGTTTCTAATTGCGTTTCACCTGGGCCTCTTAACCCAATCCCCCCTTTTTGTCGCTCAAGGTGGGTCCAACCTCTCACCAATCGGGTTGAAAGGTGCTCTAATTGTGCCAGTTCGACTTGTAATTTACCCTCAAAGGTTCGCGCTCGTTGCGCAAAAATATCAAGAATGAGCCCCGTTCTAGAGAGTACGCGACATTTCACAAAACGCTCTACATTCCTTTCTTGCGAGGGGCTTAATTCATGGTTAAAAATAACCACTTCAGCCTCATGACAATTTACCGCATCAAGGATTTCAGTGAGTTTGCCCTGCCCAATGTAATGTTTAGGATCAGGTTTATCACGTGCTGCGGTAACCTTTGCAACGGTTGTTACCCCAGCTGCAAAGGCCAGCTCTCCCAATTCTAGAAGATCCGCTTGCTCAGTTTGGTGCTTAAAGGTTACATGGACAAGAACAGCCCGTTCACCACTTCTTGGCCGTTCGAACAACGATGTGTGCTCCCCACATTAATGGCTAGGTTACAGGTTACCTGCCGTAAACTCTTCATTAGTTTGTCCCACAATTGGCAGCTTAGTCGTGATATTTCTAGCTGGGACAACCGTCGAAATGGCATGTTTATATACCATCTGACTAACGCTATTTTTTAATAAAACAACAAATTGGTCAAAAGACTCAACTTGCCCTTGTAATTTGATTCCATTAACCAAATAGATCGAAACCGGAATTTTCTCTTTACGCAAAGCATTGAGAAAAGGGTCTTGTAATGATTGCCCTTTTGGCATTGGACCGCTCCTTATTTATAGTTGTGCTATTTTACAACCGTGTCTTCCCTTAACCTAAACAGTCTATCATGGCTTTAAGGCAAGCTAAATGCCCTCATTTTGCCTAAAATAGCTTATTGTGTTAGTCGGAGTATCAAACAGATTCAATGTGTCGGTGGGTGCGCCAGTAAGCAAGCCCAAGGCTTTGTTCCTGGTTTAGCAAAAGGAAGGTTTCGTCGTTAATGGGCAAATCTTGCCATTTAGGCTGAGCAAACAAGGTACGCAATCCAAACAGTAAAGCGGCAATAAGACTGATTTCTGCTAGCCATTTTAAAGTCATCATGAACGAACCATTGAACATCGTGTGAGTAATAGGACGGCTCGGCCAATCTTCTAATGCACCAATCATTCCTTGGGACGCCTGTAAAACAACCTGTTTAACATCGTTCTCGATCAATTTAGGCGTTAGAATTTTTAACTGAATTTCTTGTAGTCCATACAGCAAAGAATCATTCATTTGTGCATGTTTGCCTAAAACAATCATACCTTGATGGGAACTGAGATTAATAATCAAATAAGCACGCTTTTGCGGGAGTTCGGCGGGTGGTGTTTTAGCTTCCCACTCTGCAATCGTTCTTTGTGCGAGTTCGGCGGGATTTTGCGTATATTCATGAATAAGAAATACCATCATATCCGCGCGGCCTTGTGCAGCAACTTGCGACAATAAGTTCGCCAGTTGTTGATAAGTCTTTTCTTCTAGGACATGTGCAGAATCAATCACTCGATTGACTGCCATTTCAGCTTTAAGTGTAAAAGTGACGATAGAGCAAAAACAAAATACCCAAGTAAAAGCTATTTTTCTTAGCGTACCACTCATGCGCATTTGTTGCCCCTTTATCGACATTTCGGCAATGACTATCAGGAACCTAGTCTACATTTTAGCTAACCAACAAACAACTGCATTGGTCGGCCAAATATCGGCCTTCATCCTTTTGCGATGGGCATTTGGCTGGGAATTTTTTGAGGAAATCGGTAGGAGATCTTATTGTACAAATTCAGAGGAAAATCATTTAGAAAGCTGTTATAGAGCGTAATATAACGATTCAAATCGCCCTCTTGAGCCAAGAGTAAACCGTTTAGATAAGACCACTGATTGATGATCATAAAATACTGTCGATTTTGTGACAAAGTGGGGTAGTTTTGCGCAATTTTCTCCGCTTTTTCCATGCTATTGATGATCGCTGTTTGTAATTGCTGATATTCTGCCACAAGTTTGGGCTCTAATAACATTTGCTCTGAAGGCTGGTAGCGCATTGCTAATTCGTAATTTTGAGTAAGCTCTTGTGATAAAACTTGCTCTTGGGGAGCATAATTTTTGAACATTTCATTGGTTTGCTGCAATATCGCCGCTCTTTGAACGAGAACATCCTTATATAGTCCAAAAGAAGCATGAATTTTACGTTCCAAAAAATGTAATCTATTCAGCCAAGCAGCATTTGCCCAGTACCCAATGAAAATCGCCCCAAGCACCCAAGCGGCAACCTTCACACGACGGTCTTTCAGCAAATTTTGCAACACCCTTCTCTCCTTGGATATTCTCTGTCTTCTTAAGCATACGTTGAGAGGGATTGTATGCCAAGCAAAGAACCCGCTATTATGACGGCCCTTATATGAATCGCAGCCCCAAAAGTATGAAAGTTAACTCATCATTAACAGCGGATCGCTACGCGGACCGGCGAGAGCGAGTATTTCTGTTATTGGCAGGCCTTTTTCTTGGAACGCTCGGCATTATCAATATCTTGGGCATTAGCCGTTTTATTGATCTTAGCTTTACTTTTGCACAGTTCAATATCCCGATGATTATTCCGATTGGTGTTTTACCCTATCCTCTTACTTTCTTATGCACCGACATCATTTCTGAATTTTATGGAAAAAAGCGCGCTAACGGCGTGGTTTGGGCTGGGTTGCTTGTTAATTTATGGATCTTATTCATCATTTGGGTAGCCGGTTTTTTACCCCCGCATGTCCCTTTGGATCCGGTGACTTTGCTTCCTGAAGTCTCACATCCTGATTATGCGTTTTTTCGCATTCGCAATTTTACAACCGGATGTGTCATCGGCTCGATGCTTGCTTATTTAGCGGCACAATTGCTAGATGTTCACCTTTTTCATTTTTGGAAAAAAGTCACTCGCGGTAAACATTTATGGCTCAGAAATAATGCGTCAACCTTGGTGAGTCAGCTCGTTGATACAACAATCGTGATCCTGGCTACCTATTATTTTTCAAATGGGTTACCCCTTAGCCCTGAAGAGAGCGTCTTTTCACAAATCATTACCTTGATTCTATGTTGTTATACTTTCAAAGCTATTTGCGCTTTATTAGATACAATCCCTTTTTACCTCGCCGTCTTTGGGCTATGCCATTATTTTGGCATCAATATGAAATCTATGATTGATAAACCACTGTCCTTGCACCCCGCCATTGCGACATCTTGATTAAAAAATAACTAAAAACTGATAATTATTTCAGCCCCCACCTTTTTCGTAATCGTCTATGATTGTGTCTGAATGCAAAAATGTGTAGCAAATGGACACTGAAGTTACTTCAGGTTGCATATAAAAGCAGTAGGCAACATTTTTTGTGTTTAGACTAAAGCATTAATCTAAACCCGAAGGAGCTACACCATGAATCCTAATGATCCAAAAAAACCAGGCCAACAACAACCCGGTCGTGATACGCAACCACAACAACCACAAAGACAACAACAACCAGGCCAACCACAAAGAGGTGGTCAACCAGGCCAAACCAATCCTTCAAGAACTGGCGATGCTGGCAAAGATAAAGGCGGCAAAAAGTTCTAGTTTGAAGATGCTTTGGTTATGAAGATTTTTTTCATAACCAAAGCAAAATAAAAAAATAGAGAATTTGCATTCTCTATTTTTTTAAAGCAAGTGACCTATAACCAAAGTACTGATAGGAGTATGATTATGTCAATTAAAGGTGTTATTGAAAAAATCACAGGTACTAAAAAGCTTAAGAAAGAAGAGGGAGAAACAAAAAAACATCATCATTCAAAAGATAAAAAACGAAGACACCATTCTCAATCCACCGTTACAAGTGGTGAAGCCAAAAAAGAAGGACATCACCACCACCATCATAAGCACCACAGTCATAAGCATAAGCCCATTGCAGAAACACAAACAGCACCAACCACAATAGCAGCTTCTGCAGAAGTACAAGCAATCTCCACGCCAGTCGTTGAAGCAACAAAGGATGACGCTCCTGTCAAAGATGCAGGAACACGCTTTACCATTGTTGAATTACTGCATGAACAAAATCCAAAAAAAGCAGAACATGCGCATCAACTCTTAGAAAAGCGCTATTCTGCTGAATTGATTTTTTCAGAAGAAGGAAAAGATGTGCATGGTTTACGTGGGCGGTTGGTACCACCACATAGTATGACCGTCACCTCTCAGGGTATTCACTACCTAACCACTGATGAAGCCGTTGCCAAAATGGATGAGCAAGAATCGGTTGGTAAATTGCCTAAAACGAGAGCAGCGGAAGTAGAACAAGAATCGGTTGGTAAATTGCCTAAAACGAGAGCAGCGGTAGTAGAACAAGAATCGATTGGCAAGCGACCTAAAATATAGTCTATAAGGAAAAGCGTTTATGATTGCTGGTTAAAGAATCGCTCCACTTTAGCCAGCAATTTTGGATCATCTAATTCAAAACGCAGTAAATCCGGCCAAGAACGCAACCAGGTTAATTGACGCTTTGCCAATTGGCGGGTTGCTATAATTGATTTTTCACACATCTCTTCATAGCTTATTTCTTTAGACAAATACTGCCACGCTTGACGATAACCTACCGCACGAATCGCAGGCATTGCGGCATGCAAATCGCCACGTTGATAAAGCGCGTCTACCTCGTTTATGAATCCTTCCGTTAACATTTGATTAAAGCGCTTGGCAATACGTTGATGTAATACCTCTCGCGATCCCTGTGCGACTAAACCAATATTCAAAAATTGATAAGTATGCGAAGGCACTTTCGGGATAGATAACCATTCAGTCATGGTCTTACCCGATATTTGAGCTACTTCTAAAGCCCGTAAAATACGTTGCGGATCAGTTGGTTTTATTTGTAATGCTCGTTCTGGATCAACTGTTTGTAAACGTTGATATAATGCTTGAAGACCTTGTTCTTGTAGCGTCTTCTCAAGCTGTTGACGAACAGTCACAGAGCTGGCCGGTAAAGAGGATAATCCCTGTTGGAGTGCTTTAAAATAAAGCATCGTGCCACCAACCAATAAGGGAATGCGATCTCGTTTGTGAATATCCATAATCGCATTGATAGCATCATGACAAAATTGTGCAGCACTATAAGGTATCGCAGGATCTAAAATATCCATCAAGTGATGGGTAATTTTGCTCCTCGTTGCAAGACTCGGTTTTCCAGAGCCAATATCTAGACCTTGATAAATTTGTGCTGAGTCAACATTGATAATTTCGATGGGAAAGCGATCTGCCAAAGCAAGCGACAAGTTAGTTTTGCCGCTTGCTGTTGGTCCCAATAGACAAATAATCGGAGGAATATGGTTAGGTTGCATTCTTTTTAAGCGCGTATTTTTTAAAATAGGCTTTGAATAAAGCAAATATGCTAATGACGATCCATACGGATTCCATGATAACCGCTGGCGTATTCCAATCCAAAACAAGTGAATAAAGAATTAACATTGCGCCGACTAAATTCATCAAAGAATATAGGATACTGTCTGAACTGATCCGTTTTGCTTGTAATAAATAATAAGCAACTAAAAGAATAATGACGCCGGAAATTCCGACTCCATCTGCTATTTGGATTAAAAACTCACTCAAGATATCACCGCTTTTTTCTATTAATTTACTTAGCTATTTTACAAAATTTGTCAGGAAAATGATACCCCAGAACAAGTTAAAATGTCCGACTAATATCACATTTGGTCTTAATGAATACAGAGCAGATACCCTAAATAGAGATATTCAGTAGAAATTAAACGCCGGACGGCAAAGCAATCAGTTGCTCAAATTCACTATGAGAATATTGGCGCCAGGCGGTTTTATTCCCATTTTCCATCCAAGTTTTTAAAACCCAACTAAAAGTTTCCTGATCTAAGACCGATAAGCAGGGTTTTGATAAGTGGCAAGCAAGCCATTCACACACGGCGGGTTTATCTTGACTCACAACCAGTTCTTCAATCAGCTTTAATAAGAAATCATCCAATGCCATAGGCGAGGTAATCAATGGCACTGCCAAAACCATTAAGTGATGGTCTTTGACTTTAATCCAATACCCAATGTCGCTAAGGCATGTAACTATTTCATCATTCAATGCATTTTGCGGCACATGAATGACTTGTGGGAATAATAGGCTCTTGTTCGGTATACGTCCCCACAGCGCCATAAAATACGTTTTCAACAGTGACACTTTACCCTTTTGCAAATCGCAGACAGTGACTCCCTGTTCATCTTCAATTAAAGCGTAGCGATCTGCTTTAACCATAACAGGCATACTGATTGAGATAGGTGATAGAGAAACGGTGTTGATTTTTCGTTTAGCACCTTCATATTCCACTTTTGCATAAGCAGTCGTTGGTGGCGCACAGGTTTGATCCAAAGCCTCACTCACCGCTTTGGAAATAAAATCGTGAATATGCCTTGGCTGGCTAAATCGCACTTCTTGCTTGGTAGGATGTACATTGACATCAACTTCACTGGGATCAATCTGAAGATAGAGCACATAGCTTGGATAAGTACCTTCATTGTTGCCTAATTGTTCCTGGTAGGCAGTCTTGATAACATGATTTAAAATCCTGTCTTTAATCATGCGTTGATTCACAAAAAAATATTGACAGTCCGCTTGGCGGCGTAACAATGAAGGACTCCCGAGCCAACCGCGAAGCGATAATCCGAAACCCGTAAGCTCAAGCGATACAGCTTGTTTGATAAAGGCGGCGCCACATATTTTTTCGACTCGCGCTAATTCATTCATTCTTGCTGAAACAGCCGGGTAGTGCCGGATTTGACGGCCTTGATGAGTTAAACGAAAACCAACTAACGGATAGCTTAAGGCTAACCGCTTAACGGTATCATCAATCGCTTGGAACTCTGATTTTTCACTACGAATAAATTTTCGTCTTACGGGCGTATTATAAAATAAATCTGCAATTTCAACCGTAGTACCTTGAGAATGTGCAACGGGTTGAATCACTGGCGTCATCTCTTCCGATAATTGAATTTGCCAAGCCTCTTGTTGATTGAGGGATTTTGACATTAAGCGACAACGTGAAACGGAAGCCACACTCGCCAACGCTTCCCCGCGAAATCCTAAGGTCGCAATGCTACCCAAATCAACAATGGTCGAGATCTTGCTCGTCGCATGACGAGCAAAAGCCAACGGCAAATCGTCTTTCAAAATCCCATGGCCATTATCTCTGACGCGAATTAAATGAATACCGCCGCCCTCAATATCAATTTCAACTTGGGTACTCATCGCATCTAAGCTATTTTCCACTAATTCTTTGACAACTGAAGCAGGACGTTCAACGACTTCTCCAGCGGCAATTTGATTAGATAAAATTGATGAGAGCTGTGTAATGCGCTTATTCATTGCTTTAACGCCAAAAGCTCCTTGGGCTTTTTGTGAGCCATATTAGAGTCATCAGGATGTTTACCTGGTATTGTTCGCTTAGCAGCGTAAGATTTGATGCCTGATAATAAGGCATTGGCTAACGCTTGTTGGTGAGTGGCAAGGGCTAATTTTTCTTCACCTTGATGATTGGAGACAAACCCTAGCTCTACTAATACAGAGGGTATATCAGGAGATTTCAATACCATAAAACCAGCGCGTTGTACCGATTTATGATGCAGATCTGTCACTTTACCTAAATTACTGATCAAATGAGTCGCTAATTCATGACTTGCACTACGGCTCGCTGTTTGTGATAGATCCAACAACACCGATGCCAGTACATCGCCCTTATCTTCTAAACTCACTCCGCCAACGAGATCTGCGCGGTTTTCCCGTTCTGCTAACCACCTAGAAGCTTCATTACTCGCGCCCTTTTCAGATAACACATAAACAGAGGCACCACTGGCTCGTGAATCATTAAAACTATCCGCATGCACGGAGATAAACAGATCGGCACCTTGTTCTCTTGCCAAAGTCATTCTTTTGCGCAACCCAACATAGTAATCACCAGAACGAACTAAATAGGCACGCATGCCTTTTTGTGCATTGACCATGGACTCTAATTTTTTGGCAACGGAAAAAACCACATCCTTCTCACGTAATTTCTTTTTCAAACCAATCGCACCGGTATCATCACCGCCATGCCCTGGATCGATTGCAACGATAAATTCTCTTGAAGTGTATTTTTTCGCATCGGCTTTCGCAGCAACCGTTTTAACAGGAATGCTTCGATTGAGATCAATGACTAATCGATGACCATAAGATTGGTTTGGCGCCAAAATAAAGCTACTTTGTTTCACTTTGGTATCTACGTCAAAAACAATTCGCACTCTGCCTTTTTCATGAGCATATCGAACCCGCGTTATACCCGATTCTGCTAATGTGGTTTCATCTAACTTTGATTTTAATTCCGTATCTTCAATATCTAAGACAACACGATGGGGATTATCGAGTGTAAATAACTTATATTTTACTTCGCCGGATAAATCTAATACAACCCGTGTGCTACTTGGTGAAGCCCACACTCTTAAACTATCGACCTTTTGTGCTGCGAATGCTAATGAACTACTGCTTGTCAGTAATAGCATTGCGACCCAGTGTTTGTAATGCATCATTACCCCTGTTGTTATTGGCTTTTATTTCCACAAAACGTGCATCTTGCTTTATTGTCATATCGATCATGAGATCAGGTGAAGGTAGTAATGGCTCTCCCTTTTGTGGCCACTCCACTAAACAGATTGCATTCTGATGAAAATAATCTCTGATACCAATCGCTTCTAATTCAAGACTCGATTTGAGTCGATATAAATCAAAATGGTAAACACTTGTGTGCAAATCATATGTCTCAACGAGTGTATAGGTAGGGCTTTTTACGGTATGCGTAATACCCAATGCTCGTAAAAAACCTCGAACGAAGGTGGTTTTACCTGCACCTAGTTCTCCGTTCAAATAAATAATGATACCGCCGTCACCAATACTTTTTGCTAAAGTACCGCCTAGCTGTTCCATAGCTGCTTCATTATCGACTGTAAATTGCATGGTGTTGTACTTCATTGTGCTTCAAAGACATTTAATAAAGAACGACAATGTAATAAGAGATCGCTGGCAATCATGCCACGCTCACCAAATGATTGTTCAATTAACGCAGCCTGTGTATGGACACTGACCCCAAGCTTTGCAGCTTGACTAAGCGTTAATCCCTGTGCCAATAAACCACCGATTAATCCCGCTAATATATCACCCGATCCTGCTGTCGAAAGCGCGGGAACGCCCCCTTCATTAATGAAGATTTTGCCCTCAAGATCCACAATGACAGTGCCAGCACCTTTTAGCACAATAACGCCACCATACCGTTGTTGTAAGGCAACTGCTGAAGCTACTCGATCGGCTTGTACGGCTGCTACCGGTTGATTTAATAGTCTCGCTGCTTCACCTGGATGCGGCGTCAATATCCAATGATCCGATTTTTGTGGTGATTTTGCGAGCCAATTGAGTGCATCGGCATCAAGGACTCCTGGCTTTTGCAAGGCTAAGGCGGCTTTAAAAAAACGCTCCCCCCAACTATTTTGTGAAAGTCCAGGTCCCACCACTACCACAGTGGCGCGCGAAAAAAGCTCGGCACCGTCTTTAGGATCATCGTGGGTATAACACATTAGCTCTCTTGGAGATCTGGCTAATAAGGGCAAGCAGTCTTTGGAAACAACGGCTGAAACAAGCCCAGCTCCTGCGCGCATTGCCGCCTCAGCTGTTAATGCCGGGGCACCACTGTAGCCAAGCTGTCCACCACCGATAACCAGAACATGACCAAAGTCTCCTTTATGCGATGAACGTTTACGTTTTTTTAAAGCACTCATGGCTTGTTCATACTCTAAGCGCCAAGCACAAGGCACCACTTTTTCGTACAAAGATCCATTGATATCGAGAGAATCAAAAACGATCGATCCCACATAATCAACTGCTTCTTTTAGAAACAAACCCACTTTTAAACCAATAAACGTGACGGTAATATCAGCTTTTACTGCATGACCTAATTGACTGCCCGTATCAGCAGCAAGTCCTGAAGGTAAATCGATAGCTAAAACGGGGATCGCGCTCTCATTGATGGCTTTGATTGCAACTATCATGTCAGCTGTTAGGGGCGCTTTGGCACCTGTTCCAAGTAAGGCATCAACAATGACATCACCTTGTAAGGTTTCTCCATGATACGCTTTGGTGTCACCCCCTTGATTTTGCCAGGCTTTTCTTGCACTTTCCGCTTCTTGTGGACTCTGTTCATTGGCTTGACGAAAATCATAAACCTGCACGTTAATGCCTTGTTCTTTTGCAAGCCGTGCTAAAACAAAACCATCACCCCCATTATTGCCTTTACCACAAAAGACCGTGATTTCTTTTACTGCTGGCCAATGTTCTTTTAGACAAGCAAAAGCACGCATTCCAGCACGACACATTAATTCATAGCCAGAAATGCCTGACTGTATTGCAAGCTCATCCAGTTTTTTAACGTCTTGCCCACGATAAAGAGCAAGCGGTAAATGGCTCATCAACCTTCTCTCCCTTTTTCCTCGAGTTTGAAAAAGTGATCACGGTAATAACACAATTCCATAATAGATTCTTTGATATCATCAAGCGCAAGGTGTTTCGATTCTTTATTGAGCCCTTTAAAAATCGTAGGAGCCCACATCTTCGCTAATTCTTTGACGGTGCTCACATCCAAATGTCGATAATGAAAATACGCCTCTAACTGCGGCATAAGGCGATTTAAAAAACGACGATCTTGGCAAACCGTGTTACCGCACATGGGAGAGGCACGGGGAGCGACATATTGGGCAAGAAAAGCCAGCGTTTGCTCCTCTGCCTGTGCTAAAGTGATAGTACTTTGCTTCACACGCTCTGTGAGCCCTGATTGGGTATGTTGCTTGGTATTCCAAGCATCCATTTTGGACAAGATATCGTCACTTTGGTGAATAGCGAGGTTTGGACCTTCAGCCAAGATATTTAATTGGCTATCGGTCACCAGCGTTGCAATTTCGATGATCTGATCGTTTAGAGGATCTAAGCCAGTCATCTCAAGATCTATCCAAATTAAATTTGGTAACTTATCGTTCATTTCGGGCCCTGTATCCTTTAAACTGACTATGAAGCGGTGCAACACATAGAATAAATTAGAATAGGAAATATGACAAAAGGTAGACTCACTCACCGACAAATCGAGCGGCAAAAAAAAATCCAAGCTGAGCGCCTCGCTCGTGCTCAACAAAGTCAAACACAAGAGCCGGAGAAAGTAAGCGGCCTTAGCCCAGAAGAACCGGGCCTTCTGGTAGCGCATTACGGTACCACTTTGATTGTTGAAAACCAAGAAGGACAACTTTTTCAATGTGTGGTACGCCAAAATTTAGGCACTCTGGTAACAGGCGACGAAGTGATATGGCAACCCATCGATGAGAATACCGGTATAGTTGTTGCCTGCATGCCACGTCGCTCTGTGATGACTAAACCTCACAAGCATGGAACAAAGCCCGTCGTAGCCAATGTGGACCGTATGGTGGTGGTCTTAGCGCTAGCACCCATTCCTCAACCCACCACGATTGATCGCTATTTGATCATGGCGCACTTATTAAATTTGCCACTGACCATCGTCGTCAACAAATGGGATTTAGCTAAAAAGCCTGAGCATTTTGAATTAGAGGATCGTTTATCAGCCTATCGCCAATTAGGCTATACCGCTATTAAGGTAAGCTCTAAAACTAAACTTGGCTTAGATGAATTAGCCGATTCCTTAAAAGATCACACCAGTATTTTGGTGGGGCAATCCGGGGTTGGTAAATCTTCTTTACTCAGAACGTTGATACCAGATGCGAAAGTACACATTCAAACACTTTCTCATGGTGAGCGTTTAGGTCGTCAAACAACAACGGCCTCACGGCTTTACCATTTACCCAGCGGTGGCAATTTAATTGATTCCCCCGGCATTCATCAATTTAAAATTCAACATTTTACTGAAGCCAATATTTTGGCTGGATATCCTGAGTTTTCACCTTTTTTAGGATTATGCCAATTTCGTAATTGCGAGCATCACAAAGAGCCAGGATGCGCCTTGCTAGAAGCTGTTCGTCAAAACCAAATCCCTTTCTTTAGATTAGAGAATTATCACGCATTATTGGCCGATCGACTTAACAACCGCTAGAAGCTAACCACGTTTCCAAGAAATCTGGTATAAGGTGCAAATAATGATTGGCTATTATATAGTTCGATAGCTTATTTGCAATAAACCTTGAAGGCGAGGATCAACCGTGCAAGTTCCGTTTGAAGTTTGGCGACAAAATTATTTACCACAGCATTTTATTTCTTGGTGCTATGGACAACTTTCTCATTGCCACACCCCCTGGTTCAAAAATTGGGCCATCAAACGTTTTATTCGGCTTTATGGCATCAATATGAGTGAAGCGATTGAACAAGATCCAACCGCTTATGCCTGCTTTCATGATTTTTTTATTCGTCATTTAAAACCCGAGCTGCGCCCCTTCGATCAAACCCCCCAGGGTATTTGTTCGCCCTGTGACGGTGTGATTAGTCAGATCGGTAGAATCAATAATGGCAGTTTAATACAAGCCAAAAATCATTCTTATAGTGTGAGTGCATTACTTGGGAATGAGATCGATCCTAAACCGTTTCAAAATGGTCACTTCACCACGATTTACCTAGCGCCCAAAGATTACCATCGAGTACACATGCCGTCTCGCGGCACTTTAGATCGCATGAGTTACATTCCAGGTGATTTGTTCTCAGTAAATCCTCTAACCGCAGAGCATGTTGATGGACTTTTTGCCCGCAATGAACGTGTTGTGTCGCTATTCCAAAATGAGCAAGGAACCTTTGCGATGGTGCTCGTGGGAGCCATGATTGTTGGCAACATTGCTACCCGTTGGGCCGGTCATATTAGCTCGCAAAGAAACAAACAAACGCTGCATATTCAGTACCCGCAAACCCCTGAGCAACACATAGTGTTAGACAAAGGTGAAGAAATGGGTTATTTTTCTCTCGGCTCTACAGTAATTATGCTGTTTACTGAGAACTTGCGTTGGGAAAAGGAATATTCCCAGGATTCTCGAATTGTCGTTGGCCAGCGGATCGGTCATTTTCTGCCATGATTTCCTTTATTGAAAACCAAGGGGAAAGCAATGACGCCACAGCAAAAGCAATTCTGCCACGCAATCGCTCACGGCTATGCCAACCGCGCTCGCGAACTTATCCCAAAAATCAATATTACTGAGCACAATAACTGGGGCTGTAGTCCTGCATTGATGCTCTTATGGGCTTTAAATCGCGGTCCGCACATGCTTGCTAAAAAGCTCGATGAGCTTTTCCCCAGAGTCGATGGTAAGCCACGCAACACTGCGGTATTAGCTGATCCCAAAAAAATGGAAGCTATCATTCGTGAATTAGTACTGCCACAGCTCAAGCGCAGTTTAAACACTTTACTAAAACCCATCGGATTAAAAGTTGTGTCTCTTGATAAAGTCAGCGACAACAAACAAAACTATTTTATCGAATCCGCTTTTGCTGCCGTTAATGTGATCATTAATGATGAATTCTTTGATGACATTAATGCTAGCCAACGTAACTTCGCTGAACGTCTCTTTGCAAAATTAATCCCTATTGTTGAAAAGATGAATGCGGAAACAAAATCACCGCAGACACATAAACAACAAGCTGAGAAACCTAGCAAAGAACAGCCATATACCATTCAACTATTGATGGCTATTTTGAACGGCAAAGAAAACAGTTTATCAACTCTGCCAGCACTCAATTTACAAGCCACGCTTGCACCAATCAGTCGCACTTTCTTGCCAAGCGCAGGTTTACCAAAACCCTTACCCAGCTTGCGTTGCCAACCCAATCCGCTGCGCGAAGAAGAAGAGCTTAAACTTCGACATCGGATGGCACCGGGGGTTCATTAGACTTTAAATCCCCCACTCTCATCCGTCTTCGCTCTACGAGCTACGCCGGACAAGCTGCTCGCGGGGGGATTTACCTTAAGCTCTGTCCCAACCAAACGGTATAACTTTAGCAATATCCTTCTCACCCGTCTTCAACATCAACAAACGATCCACCCCCAAAGCCACTCCTGCACAGGGTGGAAATCCTGCTTGTAAAGCATCTAACAAATAATGATCGATCGGTAGTTCAGCGGATCCGGCCAATTTTCTTTTTTCGAGATCTTCTTCAAAGCGCGCTGCTTGTTCTTTAGCGCAGGCAAGCTCATGGTAACCATTAGCTAATTCAATGCCTTTAAAATAGAACTCAAAGCGCTCTGCAACAGAATATGGCTTTATGCCTTCAATCATCCGCGTTTGTGCAAGACTCGCCTGTGAAGCCGGATAATCGGTGACAACAAGAGGGACTTCTTGCCCAAGATGAGGTTCAATACCATGACTCATCAGCAAGTCTAACCAATCCTCTTTATCGAAGTCTAAAAAGTCATTTTCGCTTGCCCATTGGTTTTTGTGTGCAATGGCTTGTAGCTCGGATTTTTCAGCCAGATGCGGGTTGATTGCAAAATACTGTAAAAACAATTCTGCATACGTCACCACTACAGCAGATTGTGTACCAATCATACGTTGCATGAGGTTATCAACCTCAGCAATTAAAGCATGATGATCCCAACCCGGGCGATACCACTCTAACATGGTAAATTCAGGATTATGTTTTTTACCTAATTCATCGAAGCGAAAAGCCTTTCCTAAGTAATAAATTGGCCCACTACCCGCAGCAACAAGCCTTTTCATAGCATATTCAGGTGAGGTTTGTAGGTAACGAAAAAGAGGAGGTTGTGATTTGGGTTTAACGTTCACAGCAAAGGCTTGTAAACAGGGATCGGTAGCCACCCCTTGGCAAAGCAAAGGGGTGTCTACTTCCATTACCTGACGTTCAGCAAAAAAAAGGCGGATATCTCGTAAAAAATCAGCGCGCTCTTTTAATCTGGCAAGAGATGCGCTGGGTTGCCAATCCTGCATTATTTTGCTCGTGAAACATATTCCGCGTTGCGGGTATCCACTTTAATGCTATCGCCAATTTCTAAAAAGAGCGGAACCCGTACCACAGCACCCGTTTCTAAAGTAGCCGGTTTAGTACCGCCACCCGAGGTATCTCCTCGTAAACCAGGATCCGTATCTGCAATTTTCAAAATCACAAAATTAGGGGGTGCCACCGATAACGGCGAGCCGTTCCATAAAGTGACAATGCAAACATCTTGTTCTTTTAACCATTTTGCAGCGTCATCAACCACATTGGCATTCATTTCATGCTGCTCATAAGATTCAGGAGACATAAAGTGATAATGCTCACCATCATGATATAAATACTGCATTTCAACATCGACCACATCAGCCGCTTCGACGGTTTCACCCGATTTAAAGGTCTTTTCAAGGACACGGCCCGTTCTTAAGTTACGAAACTTAACTCGACTAAAAGCCTGACCTTTACCTGGCTTTACAAATTCATTATCGATGATGATGCACGGATCATTGTCCTGCATGATTTTAACGCCGCTGCGGAATTCATTCGTACTTAAAGTTGCCATTATTCACCTAATTCTGTTCGCAAAAGTATTGGTAAGCTCGCATCTTCATAGCCCTGCGGTATATACTTTGGCCTTTTTGAAGACGCTCATGATAACTCAACCCCTCGTCCTGCAACAACAGCCTCTCTGGCAACAAGCCTTGCGTCAGCTCATTACTGACCCACAAGCGCTTCTCCTGCAGCTTGAGCTTGATGAAAAAGATATTTCCTGGGAATGGGATAAGCAATTTCCTCTTCGCGTCTCCCAGAGCTTTGTGGACCGGATGCAAAAAGGAAACCCCAACGATCCGTTATTGCGGCAGATACTTTGTGTTTCTGAAGAAAGCCATTCTTCTAACGCATTTTCAACCGATCCACTTCAAGAATCCCTTTATAACCCTGTGCCAGGACTGCTTCATAAATACCCTTCACGCGCTTTAGTCACTCTGACGTCAAGTTGCGCGATCCATTGCCGTTATTGTTTCAGACGCCACTTTCCCTACAAGAAAAATAATCCAGGACGCCAGTGGGACGAACTCTTCGCTTATCTTGAAAATCATCCTGATATCATTGAAGTGATTTTAAGTGGCGGTGATCCGTTGATGGCCACGGATGAAACGCTGCAATTATTTTTAAAAGAATTATCCGGTATTCGCCATATCGAACTCGTGCGTTTTCATACTCGCTTGCCAGTTGTGATCCCAGATCGGATCACACGCGAACTATTACAATCATTAGAGAGTCGTTTTTTTACCACGATGGTTTATCATATTAATCATTTCGCGGAAATCACACCTGCAATTGCTGATGGCGTAACTGCGTTAAAAAAACAAGGTATTCAATTATTAAACCAATCCGTTTTACTAAAAGGCGTTAACGATAATATTGATTGCCTGAAAAATTTATCACTGTCTTTATTCAAAGCTGGCATCTTACCCTATTACTTACATCTATTAGATAAGGTGAAAGGGAGCGAACATTTTGCCATCCCCTTAGAGGTTGCTCAAAATCTCCAACACGCGCTACGCATTAGCCTACCTGGCTATC
This sequence comes from Uncultured Candidatus Berkiella sp., assembly GCA_964594635.1. Classification (GTDB taxonomy): domain Bacteria; phylum Pseudomonadota; class Gammaproteobacteria; order Berkiellales; family Berkiellaceae; genus Berkiella. Next base: position 282,082 of record CAZQMV010000002.1, on the reverse strand, counting down.
TGGTTCCTAAATTTGTTAAAGAGCTTGCGCACGCCAAAAGCAAAGTACCACTGGAAGCGCTCACAGCTTCACAATACGAAAGTTAACAATTTCTGAGTTGGTTTCTATACTTACTTAATAAGGCTGCTAAAACCTTTGCGTAACTATGGAAAAATCATGGATTTCATAAAAAACAAACATGGCCTCATTCTGCCAGTACAAACCGGGATCTTGTCGATGAGCCGTGATTTTAGCCTAGAAGAGGTCGATGCTTGGCGAAGCCAACTACCTTTATCCAATGTCGCCGCCAGTGCTAAAGCGCTCTATGAATTTTTACAAGATTGTCATCAAGCGCCTCTTAGCGTCAATGAACGCTTCACCATTCTTTCTCATCTTCGCCCAACATTAAGCTACCTTTGCGAAATCTTAGGGAAAATCTATGCAGAAAGAGAAGCACTTTCTGACAAACAGCAATTAATTGCTGATTTAGTCATCGCTTTACACTTTGAAATGTTAAATGGTTACAAGCTTGTTATGGATGGAGCGCTGAATTCGCTGTTAACTAAGAAAAAAATCTTTGTCGCCGCTTTACATAATGCCATGGTGTGCTGTGAAAAAATTCTATTTGATGCTTACAAGCAACATCGAGATCCTCCTCAGGGAGTTTGGCATGAATTTCATACTTTATATCTGCTCGCTAAACATAAAGGTGTCGCTCACAAATCTTTAGGAAATAGCATAGAATGGCATTCCAGGTTTAATACCCTAGAAGAACTTTATAATAACTGCTTGCTCTTTGTGATCGCTAATCCCTATCGACTCACCAAAGTTGAAATCACCTATTTAACCTACGCGTTAGAAGTTTGGGCGCCATTACTTCTGCTAAAATCCCTTAATGATAATGTAGAAGGGTTATATATTATCGACATGAATTCCGATCAAGCGCCACATTATACGGTTTTGAATCCGAAACCTTCAGCAAATAGTTTTATGCTGATTTTAGATAAAATTACGTTACGACTCGAAAAGCTTTTACAAGACAAACATAATGCCACTAATAAAAAAACCTCTAATTACTTCCTTGAAGCAGAGCAAATGTTGCCTCAACATTTTATTGAGTCATTATTGGGGTCGTGGCAATATATCAAAGAAAGATCTCAAAAAAGAGATAAATCGGAAGGCGGCATTGCAGTTTGTCTTGGTATTTCAACTTGCCATTGGTTCATTAGTGATCAGCTTAATCATGAAGCACAAACGGATACGACAAATGATTTTCATATCATTGATCTCACCCTGGATCAACCAGGTCAAAAATCGCAATCCTATCGAAGCTATAATTGCCAACTTGTTGATCAAAGTGAAGGTGGATATTGCTTGCAATGGATAGAAGAGATCCCCACCCAATTACAATGTGGTGAGATCATCGCTTTACAAAGAGAGCTTCCGAATGGCACTAAAGCATGGTCCATTGGCACGATCCGTTGGTTGCGTCACGAAAAAGATCGCTCAATCTTGTTAGGCGTACAAGTGTTAAGCCATGAGGTGCTTGCAACGTATAGTATTCAAGAAGATGGAAAATCAGAACACCAAACAGCAACACTGTTACTCGCAGAGCAACCATTACATAATAAGCCCAAAACGCTTATTACACCTTCTTTGCCTTTTAAAGCCGGACAAGAGATCAACGTTTCTTTTCAACATCAGGCTTACCCTGCTTTATTGCAAAAAAACTACAGCTTATCCCCCTGCTATCAACAATTTGGGGTAGAATTTTTATACGAGCAACCTATTTTCCCGAAGAACCACACATTTCAGGAATCACACGCTACTCAGCGATTATAACCGGGTGTAATTACAAGGGATTTTTTTGCAATTTTTATTCCAATTAGATATTCAATAGGGATTTTTTTGCGTTACACTGATTTATAGGCTCCTATTTCTTATGAGGTGAGTTATGGTTAACGATGATGATGATAATGACGCATCTCAAAATTATGTCCCGGCCTATAATCTTGCTATTTCTCCTCTAGAAAGAAATAAATTGCTGGTAGAAAGAGACTTTAATGCTATCAAAAAAATTGTTGATTCTGCGCATTTTCTAGCGGCTCACAAAGACGATTTCACCGACAATGAACAAAATTCTCTGCAACAAGGGGTAGAGCTGATGCTCCAAGCTGCTGCATTTGCAATCGCAAATAGCCCCGATTTACAAGCACGGATTAATCTTGAGCGCCAAGGAAAAAACGCTCCCTATGAGGGAACGCTTACCCAATTGATCGAATTATCAGGCAGCGATAAAGCTCAAGATATCGAATTTGGTGCCGAAGTGCCTGCAAGTGTACGCTTACAATGGCAAGCACTTGGCATGGATCCCGATTCTGAAAATGAAGTGGAAGAGTTCTTAGAACGAAATGGTATTACCGATGCTCGCCAACCCGATAACGATAACACCAAAAAGATGCGCTGACTGCTGTGGCATTCACAGCAGTCAATTCGAAGGTGAAGAGTGGCTATTTCTCTTTGCGGACGGCTTCAACGATTGTCGCTTGCACAAATCCTTTCGGTAGTTTTTGACCCCGTTTACCGCGTTCAGATAAATACTCATCCAGCTCTTTGGGTTTTAACACGAGTTGTTTTCGCCCAGCTGTTAAGCTTAAAGAATCTTTATGCGAGAAGGCACACATAGCAATAATGGTTTCAGAGCCTGATGTTTGCATGACCTTCATGCCCTTGCCTTTGGTCATGTCGGGTACTTCGCTTAAATCAACAACAATGAGTCGACCATCGTCGCTTAACATCGCCAAACGCGTATCGGTTGCTTTTAATTCCAATGGCATCATCGCTTTTGCGTCTTGTCCAACTTTGAGCAACGCTTTACCACTGCGGTTCTTTGTCGCAAGTTCTTCAACCTTCGTTGTAAAACCATAACCGTTATTCGCGAGCAACAGCACCTTTTGTTCTGTGGGTGCGCTTAACAAGCCAATAAAGGTAGCTCCTGTTGGCGGTTTGAGTTTGGCAGTTAGCGGTTCTCCCTGTCCTCGCGCAGAAGGAAGGGTATGAGCAAGTAACGTGTAGCTGCGACCAGTAGAATCTAGGAAGTATACAGGCTCATTACTCTTACCCAGCACTTGCATAAAGTAGCCATCGCCTGCTTTATAACTTAAATCAGCGCCTTTCACTTCATGACCTTTAGCCGCTCTTACCCAGCCCATGGTAGATAACACAATAGTCACAGGCTCAGTTGGCGCACGATCGGTTTCTTTTAACGCTTGTGCTTGTTCACGAACAACGATCGGTGAACGTCTTTTATCACCAAAGGTTTCACCATCTTGCTCTAATTCTTTACGAACCAGTGTTTTAAGACGGGTTTCTGAATCCAAAATTTGCTGGAGTCTTTCACGTTCTGCGGCCAATTCTTTTTGCTCACCACGGATCTTTTGCTCTTCTAATTTTGCTAAATGTCGTAATTTTAAATCTAAAATAGCATCGGCTTGTATATCGGATAACGCATAGCGTTTCATTAAAACTGCTTTAGGGTTATCTTCATGACGAATGATTGCAATCACTTCATCAATATTTAAAAAAGCAATTAACAAACCGTCTAAAATATGTAATCTTGCAGTGACTTTTTCTAAAGCAAATTGTAAGCGCTTGCGAACAGTTTCTGTACGAAACACTAACCATTCATTCAGTAATTCAATTAAGGTTTTTACTTGTGGGCGATTATTTAAACCAATCACGTTCATGTTGACGCGATAGGTACGCTCTAAATCAGTCGTGGCAAATAAATGCGACATTAAAGCATCTTTATCAATTTTGGCCGAGCGTGGCTCAATCAACAAACGTGTTGGATTTTCATGATCAGATTCGTCACGCAAATCTTCTACCATTGGCAATTTTTTGGCTTGCATTTGTGCAGCAATTTGTTCCAAAACTTTGGAGCCCGAAACTTGATGTGGCAAAGCGGTAATGACGATACAACCGTCTTCATGAATCACTTTAGCACGCATTTTGATGGTGCCTTGACCAGTGGCATAGATTTTATAAATTTCATCCGATGGCGTAATAATTTCCGCATCGGTTGGGAAATCAGGCCCGGGAATCATTTTCATTAAATCTTTTAAGGTCGCTTTCGGATTTTTAATCAGATGAACGCAAGCTTCTACCACTTCTTTTAAATTGTGAGGCGGTATATCCGTTGCCATACCCACGGCAATACCGGTAGTGCCATTGAGCAAAATGGTTGGCAGCCTAGCTGGCAACATTTTAGGTTCTTCTAAGGTGCCATCAAAGTTGGGAGCCCATTCAACTGTGCCTTGACCCAATTCTGCCAAAAATACCTCAGCAAATTTAGCAAGACGCGCTTCGGTATAACGCATGGCCGCGAATGATTTCGGATCATCGGGTGAACCCCAGTTTCCTTGACCATCAATCAACGGATAGCGGTAAGAAAACGGCTGCGCGAGCAATACCATTGCTTCGTAACAAGCACTATCACCATGTGGGTGAAATTTACCGAGCACGTCACCCACCGTACGAGCAGATTTTTTATATTTCGCTAAAGCAGAGAGTCCCAATTCGGACATCGCATAAATAATACGACGCTGTACGGGTTTTAACCCGTCGGCTAGATGGGGTAACGCTCTATCCATAATGACGTACATGGAGTAGTCAAGATAAGCCTTTTCTGTAAACACTTCGATGGGTTGACGTTCAACTCCATCGAACATAACGACATTGCTTTCGCTCATGCAATTTCTCTTAAAACATTAAATATTAAGTAATTTCTGCTAAATCGCCCTTGGTTTCTAACCATTGTCGGCGATCAGATGACCGTTTTTTGGCTAACAACATGTCAAGCATGGTGTTCGCTAATTCAGGATTGGGCACATGCAGCTGTAATAAACGGCGTGTGTCTTTGGCCATGGTGGTTTCTCGTAATTGAATTGGATTCATCTCACCCAAGCCTTTAAAGCGCTGAATGCTCACTTTACCTTTTTTCTTTTCGGCTTTGATTCTATCCAAAATGCCTTCTTTTTCATCATCATCTAAAGCGTAATAAACGTCTTTAGCAATATCGATACGATAAAGCGGTGGCATTGCCACAAAAACATGTCCTTTGGTAACAAGCGTTGGGAAATGTTTTAAAAACAAAGCACAAAGCAAGGTGGCGATATGCTGGCCATCTGAATCGGCATCGGCCAGAATACATATTTTACCATAGCGCAATTTGCTTAAGTCTTCACTGCCAGGATCTAATCCAATTGCCACGGCGATATCATGGACTTCCTGTGATGATAAAATTTCACTACCATCCACTTCCCATGTATTTAAAATTTTACCGCGAAGCGGCATCACTGCTTGATAAACTCTATCACGCGCTTGTTTTGCGGAACCACCAGCAGAATCCCCTTCAACCAGAAACAATTCACTGTGGGAAGGATCTTGGCTTGAACAATCGGCTAATTTACCGGGCAATGCAGGGCCTTGGGTCAGTTTTTTCCGTGCAACCGCTTTGCCTTGACGCAATCGTGTTTGAGCAGCTGAAATGACTAGTTGCGCCAATTCTTCGCCTTGCTCAACATGATGATGTAACCATAAACTAAAGGCATCTTTGACAACACCAGAAACAAATGCCGCTGATTGCCTAGAGGCTAATCGTTCTTTGGTTTGTCCAGAAAATTGTGGTTCTCGCATTTTATAGGAGAGAACATATTGAACACGCTCCCAAACATCTTCCGGTGCTAATTTAATACCACGAGGTAATAAATTTCGTCTTTCACAAAATTCGCGCATCGCATCGCTAAGACCTGTGCGCAAACCATTGACATGGGTGCCACCTAATGCGGTTGGAATAAGATTGACATAACTTTCTTGTATGCCTTCACCGCCATCTGGCAACCACAGCACTGCCCAGTTCGCAGCTTCTGCATCCGATATAAAATCACCAACAAAAGGTTCTTGCGGCAAACAGTTTCGATCTTGTGTGCTTTCGCATAAATAAGCGCCCAGACCCTCAGCATAATGCCAAGTTTGTGATTCGCCACCTTCTTCTTGAAAATGCACAATAAGACCTGGACATAACACTGCCTTCGCTTTTAAGACATGACACAATTTCACAATGGAGAATTTTCCATTATCAAAATATTTCGCATCAGGCCAAAAATGAATAATGGTGCCTGTCTGCTTCTTAGGAACTACCCCCATCTTTTTAAGAGGGGTGTTCACATTGCCGTCTTTAAAAGACATTTCATATTGTTGACCATCTCGAAAAACCGTGACTTCGAGTTTTTTCGATAAGGCATTCACCACTGAAACACCGACGCCGTGCAAGCCACCTGAAAAGGTATAGCTTTTATCGGAGAATTTGGCACCCGCATGCAAGCGCGTTAAAATGAGTTCAACACCACTTAGTTTTTCTTCAGGATGTTTATCAACAGGCATACCACGCCCATTATCCTGGACGCTCAATGAGCCATCTTTGTAATGGATCACTGTTATTTCATTGGCATGACCTGCCAGCGCTTCATCCACGCTGTTATCGATCACTTCTTGGGCTAAATGATTAGGTCTGGACGTATCGGTATACATGCCAGGGCGCTTACGCACTGGATCCAATCCACTTAATACTTCAATCGCTTCTGCGTTATATGCTTGTTTTGCCATGTCTTCTTTTTGTTATCTAACTGATAAATATTTATAACTCACGGTTTACGTGATTTTGGTGAATACCATTTTTGTCGACGACTCGCAATGACTTTTTAAAAAGAGGAGCTGAATTGACGGGAGGGATTAAACGTTTTTATGACTTAAACAACACTGTAAAGCATCGCAAATGAGGTGATTCATTTGCCACTTTTCCCAATAGGGAAGCTTATTTGGCGCGGGTTCTGAAAAAGCTTGCATCTTCCCTTTGGGATCCAAATACGCTGTCACTTCAGCCAAAGAGGCATCGTGATATAACTTAAGCTGCACAACAAAGTTTGCTAACCATCTTGTATTCTGCAAAGCCTGATAAGCAACCCGATACACATCCGTATAAGTTTGTCGATGTTCTAAGATAACCTCAAAAAGACCGACTGCCCCTAGGTCCCATTGCAAAGTCTCACCAATGTTATAATTTACTGGCATCAACTGTCGCATCCGTTGATAATTGGCGCTGCAGCAAGCCATATAGGCATTAAAATTCATCGTCTTTGTTTCTATTCATTTATACGGTAGCTCTTAGCATAGTATGTAGTTTGCGATTGCTCACCTTGTCTTTTAACCACTGTAAAGCGATCACCGTAGAAGCGCTGGATAGGAATGCTCCTTTTTCCCAAGCAGCCAAAACGTCTGTGATGGGCAAAACATGAATGCGAATATCCTCATGCTCGTCTGCTACGCCGCCATTTTCCTTAACTCCTCTTTGCAAGACCTCGGCACAAAACAACGTTGTTTTTTCTGCAAACCCGCCTGGAGAATTATAAAACTCACCAATCAGAGTCAACGGCCCAATCGTACAATGCGCTTCTTCTAATGCTTCACGACGTATTGTCCCTTGTGGGTCCTCGCCCTCTTCTAATAATCCTGCCACAATCTCCAGCAACCAAGGGCTAGTGCTGTGTGTCTTGATTAACCCTATTCTTAATTGTTCAACCAAAATGACGGCATCTGCCTTTAAATCAATCAGTAAGATAGCGGCAGCATCTTGGCGGTTAATTTGTTCACGAACCAACCACGGGCTCCATTCCCCAGAAAAAAGCCGGTGCCGCAAATTGAACTGACTCATTTGAAAAAAACCATTATAAACTAAGTTTTTTTGCTTAATTTCAATGTCATTTTGTTGCCAAGCGGGCGACCACTGCCAATTTGTCATAGAGATCCTCTTTTGCGCGTTATTTTCTACCAAACAAGTATGGTAGGATGCATGCTAAATTGCTTCAAACATATTCTAAATTAATTTATAAAGCTTTCTTGGATACAACAATGAATTTTGAGCTTGCTCGCAATAATATGGTCACCCAACAAATCAGACCTTGGGACGTCTTAGATGATGAAGTCTTAAAGGTTATGGCTAACATCCCACGAGAATGGTTTGTTCCTGCAGCGTTTCAAGCACTCGCTTATACCGATACCGATATTCCTCTTGGTGAAGGTCAAACACTGCTCCCCCCTAAAGTAGTGGGTCGCGCTTTACAAGCAATGGCTTTTACGGGAACCGAAAAAGTTTTGGAAATCGGCACAGGCTCTGGGTATGTGACCGCTTGTTTAAGCAGACTGAGCGCTAGTGTCACCAGCGTTGAAATTCATGAGAGTTTACTCGCGATAGCGCGCTCGCAACTTTTACGCTTAGATTGTCAAAATGTTCATTTATTGCACCAAGATGGTGTGTTAGGCGTTCCTCAAAGTGCACCTTTTGATGTGATCGTGGTTACGGGTTGTTATCCTTTGGGAGTACCCGAAGCACTCTGTCAACAACTTAAAACGAATGGCAGACTCTTTGCAATCTGTGGTCAAGCGCCCACTATGCAAGCCATTAAAATGGCAAGAGATCAAAACGCATACCGTTTAACCAATTTATTTGAAACAGTCGTTCCAAATCTCATTAATGCACCACAACCCGAAAAATTTCAATTTTAAACAAGGTACCGTATGCGTTTTCGTCATCTTATTTTCATTCTTGCCAGTCTAGGCTTAACGCAAACAGCAAAGGCAGAAGACCTTTGGCAAGTTTATCAAATTGCCGAGGAAAGTGATCCGACCTTAAAGGCGGCTTACGATCTTTACCAAGCGAATAAACAATCATTGCCGCTGGCGATTTCACAAATGGTTCCCAATTTATCAGGCAGCTATAACACCACCGGTATTAATAGCACTGCAAACTTTCAAGGGGATTATAATACCCAGAATTATAGTCTCAATTTAACTCAACCCCTTTATCATCCAGAGCATTGGGCACAACTTAATGCCGCTCGCCATCTGGTTAAAGGCGCTTACGCCACTTACTATAGCGCCACACAAGATTTAATGATTAGAGTGGCCAATCAATATTTTGCTGTTTTAGGTGCAATTGATGATCTTCATTTTACGCAAGCACAGCGCAAGGCATTTGCTAGACAATTAGAACAAACCAAGCAACGTTTTGAAGTTGGCCTCATTGCCATTACCGATGTGGAAGAAGCGAGAGCTCGTCACGATAAAGCTGTCGCAGAAGAAATTGCAGCAAAAAATGCCGTTGCAAATGAATATGAGCGGTTACGTGAAATTACGGGCATTCCCATTCAAGAAGTTACCTTGTTTGCCCCCAATAAACCACTGCCCCTATTAGCGCCGACCCCCGCTGATCAAGAAACCTGGGTAGATACTGCGCAAAAAAGTAATCCGAATGTGATCGCTGCTACTGAAAATGCCGAGCAAGCAAAAGCTGCTATTGGTACACAAGTTGCTGGCCATTTTCCTAAGTTTGATCTTCAAGGCCAATTGCAACGCGCTAAAGGCGCGCCTCCATTTCCCTTTGATCAATTGGTCTATAATAGAGTGCTTGCATTAAACGTTTCTGTGCCGATTTTTGCAGGAGGCGGTGTGTATGCCAGAACCCAGGAAGCGAGCGCCCGTTATTGTGAAGCCAAAGATAGGCTCGAGATCCAAAAACGCTCCGTCTATAGTGCAACCAGGCAAGCTTATCGTGGTGTATTAACAACGATCAGTGAAGTCGAAGCATTGGCTCAAGCGGTTGTGTCTAGCAAAAGTGCTTTGCAAGCAACACTTGCTGCTTATGAAGTCGGCACGCGTACCATGGTCGATGTTCTAGATTCTGAATCGAATTTGCTCAATGCTGAGCGCGTGCATGCGAAAGCTCGTTATGCATATTTGTTCCAAGGGTTAAAGTTAAAACAAGCAGCAGGCATTTTAACGGCTGAAGATATCTGCGCGGTTAACACGATCATCAGAGGGAATGGGAAGGTTTAATACATTATCGAAGGTAAGTTCTAGGTAATGCACTAGCCCATTCTCCACACCCTTCATCTGGCATATCAGCATCAGACAATGGCTGCTCGTCAAGCTCTTGTTGCCGAACAGCAGCTTTAGCAGCATCAACAATTTCATCCGTTAGTCTGTTTACGGAACAAATATTATTCTTTGCTGCTTGTATTGCAGAAAGCCATGCTAAGGTGGGGATCCCTTGTGGGGAGCGGTAGCCTTTAAACATTTGAAACATTTTGTTTTGATTACTTAGCGCTGCGGTTTCAATCGGTAGCGAGTCCTCTGCATTGCGGTAATGATTCAATTCTATCCATTCATTCTCTGAAAAACATGAACGTACTACGTTAAAACATTTTTCGGCTCCAGAGCGTGCAATATCATGAAGTAGTGTATCGTAGTGCATTTTTAAACAACCCCAGCCCTGCTCTACTGCAATGAGTTGGGGAAAGCGCTGTAATACAGCTTGTAAAAAAATGGCATTGTCCGCTTGTATTATGATACTAAGAGGAGAAAGACCTAATTGATTTTTATCCAAAAGCAATTCAGGAGTAGCCATTGTAAGAAGGGTATCAATCCAGGCCTTGTCTTCAATGAGGGGAATAAAATGAAAGAAATTAGAATGAATATGCGTTTTTGCAGAAAAATTAACCAAACCTCTGTTTGCCCATTCGATCACTTTTAACATAGACTTCATTGCACCCATCTGTGCAGCATGATGAACAATTGTTTCGCCTAATACATTGGTTTCATTCAAATCAATACCACAGGCAACCAGTGCATCGCGCACATCATCTAAATCGTTCAGCATAGCAAAGTGTAATAAAGAGATATCTAGTTGAAGGCTTTGTTGGATCTCTGCGACCGGCACATTGTTTAGGATCTGTTCCAAAATAGTGTTATCGGGGCCTGGCAACATAAATACCTCATTTCTTATGAACTACACGCTTTTTTGAGCGTTTATTCTATCAATTTTCTTCTAGTTAAGGAACTTTGATTTGACGACATCGGTCCCAAACAGACTGTTAAGGGCTTAATCTAATGAAAATTTCTTTGTGGTTGATGATACCTGGCTTTTTGTGTATATCAACGATGTCGTTGGCAAAAACCATTTGCGTTGATATAAATACAACGGCAACTCAACATGACGGCAGTTGTTGGGATACGCCTTTTCTGGATCTACAAGCTGCTTTAGATGCAGCTATAAATGATCCAACGATTGATCAAATATGGGTTGCCAAAGGCGTGTACCGTCCCACAAAAACGTATTCTCCACAAAATCAACAGAAAAAAACCATTGTCGGAGGAGCCTTTTCACAACAAAGCAATCCTGGGATCACCTTCAAAAAACAACCGATCAGCTATGCTGATAATCCCAGGAAATATAATGAACACCTTAAAACTTTTCAGTTAATCGATGGGGTCAGTATCTATGGTGGTTTTAAAGGTCATGAAAAAACGCGGCAAGCTAGACCGCGTCCATCAAAAGACTATGCGACAATATTAGATGGCAATTTAGGCAAATTATCCGTTTGGCATGTACTTAGTGCAGGTAATGATTTAACTCAAAAAGGGGTTAAGCTCACGCTTGATGGATTGATAATACGCAATGGTCAAGCACAACATGCTCCTTATTTACCCACACATTTCCCCTTAAATAAACCACAAGTTCCGATTTATTATCATGATGATGGCGCAGGACTATATGTTTTTGCTCGCTCCGTCATTACCTTGAATCAGGTCATTTTTACTGACAATCGTGCGATTGCGGGTGGCGCTATTTATGTGCAAGATGGCTCAACATTGACTATCAATCAATGCGAATTTAACAATAATTATGCCTTAAATGGCGCCGCCATTAATGCAAGAAATGGTGGTCCTAATGAGTTTACAAAAAATGCCAAACGCAATACCACCGTTATCATCAAAGAAAGTCGCTTTATTCATAATAACAGCAAATTGAGTCCCGCTATTTTTGCAAATGATATACAACTGTCTCCCCCTACTGTCAAACCTCGGCGCATTTTTTATTTCCAACCCCCAGTTTATCGCTAAATACCTATAGGCCGTCGGCATTTTAATGCAACAAGTTCTTTAAATAACATATAATGCCAGCTTAACGGGGAAAAAGGTATTTATTATGGCTACAACAGGACCAATCACAACAGATGCGCATATGAAGCTTTACGCTGGACATTTAGATACACTGAATGAAAAAAATAAAAGCATTATTGATCTTGCATTAATCATCGATGCCTTTGTGCGTGATTTTCCAGAAGGCTCTAATGCTCTTATTCACTGCCAAGGTAATGATATTTTTAAAGCATTTCAAAACAAATTATTGAAGTTCTTAGATATTTATCTCAGTAGCAATGACGGATTTTTTCACCGTTTTGACAGTGATAATAAAAAAGGTCAATGTGTTGAAGCTGCATTGTTACAAAACTTAGCAAAGTTACCTATATCATTAAACTCATCATCTGATTTAACACCTTCTCATGTATTTTATAAAAAATCATTAAAGAAACATATTCAGGAACTCATTAACAGAATCACGAGTTACCTAGAAAAATCACAGCATACACAAATAAACACTATCACGTTTACCTTGTCTGCTCTCTCTTATTTTGATGTTAGCAAATTAAAGCTGACTGGCTTGGTTGACGAGTGCAAAAGAAAAATCTTTAATTCTTTGAAGCATTGCACACCAGAGGGGAGCATTCGAGTAATCCACTCCATGATTTTACTATCACATGAAAATGATAAATTCAAAACATATTTAAACGATGAACAAGTAAAGGAACTACTTTCAATTGTCATCAATATGCCTCTTGATAAAAATGATGCTCAACATCAATCGCTTGCTAACCAGCTGTATCAGATCAGAAATATTTATCCAAGCGTTTTTCCACAGGAATTAAGCAAACGCATTGAACCTTTCTTAACTGGATTTCAAGAGCAAGCACATGGCTCAGGTTTTGAAGCTAAGGCTGCTGCTGCGGTAAGACGTGCAATGAGCGATCTTGGAAAAACTTACCCAGGACTCATTGAGCGGGAACATTTTAATGCCAAAAACCCTATCAATGCCGCCCTAGGGTTAGAATCTGATTTTACTTATGAACATGGCGATTTACGCGTATGTATGCAAGTGGACGGTGATAAATATCACTTATACCCTGGCACCAAAACTAAGACTCAACGAACGAAATTACGAGATTTCGCATTTCAAGATCAAGAATGGAAAATGGTTGTATTTTCAGGTTCATTACCACAAGACTCCCCCAAAACAGCAGCAGAACAATTGACTTTAGATGCTAGAAATCAATTATTAGCAAATGTGGTTATTCCCACTTTTGATATAAAAACATGTGAAAATATGGATCTTCTTAAAAAGGCTAAAGATTCTTTGTCTAAGGAATCAACCGTATCTTTGGAAGCATGTCAATCTGAATTGACAGCATTACTTGGCGAATTGGAGACAACTATCGCTAGTAGCGCCACGATGCCTTTACTTTCCATTAGGTATTCCGAGCTAAATGCCTCCTTGGAAGCATTACAAGCAAAGAAACAGTCACTGAATGACCAACTTCGCTCCTATGAAAAGAATCTGAGTGACAACAAGACGCAGCTTGAATCAGAGGAACGTAAATGCAAAAAGGAATGTGAGCCACTCGGCAATAGCTTCACGGCCAGTCTTGCTGCTGAACCATACAAGAAAAAAATAGCCACATTGAACAGTAACCGCGACCAATTACAGAAAACACGCGACGCAATATCTAAAACAATAGCGGCATGCGAGCAAGAAGACATTTGTTTACAACAAGCACTGCAAGCCGTTTTGACAGAAATAGCAGGACCTATCCCAGGAAGTGAACTTGTTAGTAAATGCCAAGACATGATCCAACGCATTCAACGCTTACAAAGCACGCCCGCCGCTGCAGCAGTGACACCACCTCAACAAGCGGGTTGTGCACCTTCTAAAAGTTTGGCTCACCATGCACAAGCCCCTGCTTTTTCTCCAACGCCGCAAATGGGTAATTATCAATACCCAACACAGCCAATGAGTGCCTATCCTTATCCAACGCCGCAAATGGGAGGAGGCTATTATTCGCAGCCAATGGGTGCCTATCCTTATCCAACGCCGCAAATGGGTAATTATCAATACCCAACACAGCAAATGGATATTTTTTACCCGCCGCAAACCGTCTATTTCCCACCAGGTATCCAGACATGTGAGGAGGAGTCATATGAAGAGGAGCCATATGAAGAGGAGCCATATGAAGAGGAGCCATATGAAGATGAGACTTATCAAGAGGTTTATGAAGAAGAGCACGGTGGAGCAACTTATTATTGGGAGAATGTTCAACCTATTTTGGTGACACAATATCGACAAGCACAAGCTATACCACAAAATCTGCCTGAAAATGATCGCCAACCCTTCGCTTTAGCAACTTATAAGCAATCGACTAAACCGGGTTATTAATTGCGCCTAAACTGTAGAGGGTGTTTGGAACCATAATTGCTCAACAACTAAGAGCAATTTATCCAAAGCCCCTTTATTTTCTTCTACCACCTTCTGCGCAAGCTTCCCTTGGATATTGCGTTTATCACGGGATCCTAAAAGCTCGCTTAAACAAGTGGCTAATTCCGCCTCATTATTCACGATGCTTGCGCCTTTTGCCCCAACCAGCATTTGACTAATGGCAACAAAATTGAACAATTGTGGACCAGAAATAACAGGCAAACCAAGGGCTGCAGGCTCTAATAAGTTATGCCCACCTACTGTCACAAAACTCCCCCCCACAAATGCAACATCACTCGCTGCATAAAATAAAGGCAACTCTCCCATGGTATCACCGAGATAAATATCGGTTTGTTGCGTGGTATGCTGCTTTTGACTTCTTCTTGCTACGACAAAACCACGATCAAGACACAAATTGGCCACTTTGTTGAATCTATCCGGGTGTCTTGGCACTAAAAACAAGAGTAATTCAGGAAAACGTTCTTTAAGTGCTTGATACACATTTAAAGCAATGGCTTCTTCTGTTTCATGCGTACTGGCTGCAATCCAAATTAACCGCTTACTGCCCAATTCCTCTCGGAGTTCTAATCCCGCTTCTTGTAAATAAGTTGGCAACTGTAAATCAAATTTAATATTACCTGTATCGGTAATTTTGTTTGCAGTCACACCCAACTTTGTAAAGCGAGCAACATCCATCGCACTTTGCGCGGCAACCGCACTAATTGGAGAGACTATCCACTTCATCATACGACCAAGCCATTGATAACGACGCATTGATACGGGGGATAATCGACCATTCGCAATCAAAACAGGTAATTGACGTGCTTTGCAGGCTTGTAACAAATTAGGCCAAATCTCTGTTTCCATTAAAATCAGTAATTTCGGTTTAATCCGTTTAAAGAACGTGTTCAATGTAAACGGTAAATCATAGGGTAAATAGCAATGGTAAATATGTTTACCTAGCATATCCTTAAAAGCCGCTTGAACGCGCTCAGATCCCGTGGGCGTGGTAGTGGTAATTAAAATGGGCGATTGTGGGAATTGTTGGCGAAAACGGTGCACTAACGGAATGGCAGCAATAGCTTCCCCGACAGACACAGCATGCAACCACATGACATCTTCTAGAGGAGGTAATGGCACGAAACCCAATCTTTCTGCCCATCGTCGGCGGTACGCTGGAAGTCTTAGGCTTCTAACCCACAAACGAAAGAAAACGACCGGTAATAAACAGGTGAAAATAACCGTATAAACCCATTGAAGTAAACGCCAAACCATTCGAAAACGTCCTATAAACCCGATGCACATGCACCAATTGTGTTGCCACTTGCTAAAAACAAATTGGATAGAGTATATCGACTTTCTTCGTAAAAATCTGTCGCAACTGTTCTCATTGTTGCCTAAATCAGCTACCATTTTTTTTTAACCACAAGAGCAACATGATTTAGATGACAAAATTAACTATTGTTGTTGTCACCAAAAACGAAGCCCATAACATCGCAGCATGCTTAGCTTCGGTTGCTTTTGCTGATGAAAAAATCGTCTTTGATTCTGGCAGCACGGATGGCACACCTGCTATCTGTGAAACATTTAAGGCAAAAGTGACCATCACCCCAGATTGGCCTGGTGATGGCCCGCAAAAAAACCGAGCCTTGGCGGTTGCAGAAGGTGAATGGGTTTTGTGCCTGGATGCTGATGAACGCGTGAGTGAAGCACTTGCCCAGGAAATCATGCAAGCCATTCAAACTACAGAATGTTGTGCGTTTGATATCCCTTATCAATCGACCTATTGCGGGAAACCTATCCGCTTTGGCGATTGGCGTAATGAATCTCATGTACGTTTATTTAAAAGAAGCGCTGCCAAATTTACGGAAGATATTGTTCATTGCCATTTAGAGGTTAACGGGAAAATTGGGCGATTAAAAAACCCCATCATTCACCATCCTTTTCATCACCTTGGCGCCATGCTGTTTAAACTAAATGATTACTCAACCCAAAGTGCTAAAGCACTCTTTGCTAAAGGCCGCAAAGCAACACTCGCAACGGCGTTGTCTCACAGCATTTGGTCATTCTTTCGCGGTTATTTTCTTAAATTAGGATTACTTGATGGTAAGGAAGGCTTTTTACTGGCAGTGAGTAATGCCCAGGGTACTTACTATCGATATTTAAAATTGATGTATTTGTGCCAAACAAAAGGTGAAACAGGTGCTTTGAGATGAGTGAGTGTAAAATTATCACACTCATGTTTCATCGCGTACATGACGACAGCCAAAACTATGATCACCAACAGTTTTCTCGATATTTAAGTTATCTTAAGCAAAATTACCCTATCGTTGTCCCTGGCGATAAATTACCGTCAAAAGGGGTAGCAATTTGTTTGACCTTTGATGACGCTTACTTTGATTTTTATCACTATGTTTATCCCTTGCTTTCTCAACATCAAGTTAAAGCGATTCTAGCGGTAAGCCCGCATTACATTGTAGACAATACCGCTCTAAAGCCAGATGATCGTTTAGCGGTTCCCTATCCACAAGGCATGCAGAACAACCTACATCAAACAAAAGTGCCTTTTTGTACCTGGGAAGAACTGAAAGAAATGGCAACTAGCCCGCATGTGCTTATTGCATCGCATGGTTATCGGCATGAAAATCTGGCGGATAACAAGGCGAATTTTATTCAAGAAATATCTGCTTCTAAAGAGATCTTAGAAAAGAAGTTAGGCACTAACGTTGATTATTTTATCTATCCCTATGGAAAAATGTCTCGTTTTGCACATAGAATGGTAAGTAGAACCTACGATTATGGATTTAGGATCGGTAGCAGCTTGAACCACGGATGGGATCAAAAGCGCAAAATGATTTATCGTATCGATGCAGACCCACTTTGGACCCAAATGCGCCCGATTGATAATAGACTGATTCGTCAATTATCTCTCAAATACTGGCTCAACCGGCTCCGAAGGAAATAATGATTATTAACAAAAAAAATAGACTCTCTTATACCCTTTTCTTTTTCACTTTATATTTGCAACAAGTCAATGCTTTCCCTGCATGGGAAATCAATATTGCTGGCAATGTCGATTATGCGCATATCAAAGGTATGGCGCAAACACCTCGCGGGGGTTCTCCCAATACTACGGATCTAGCCCGCCCTCAATTAAGCGAAGCAGGTATTGATGATGAATTATATTATGATATTGGCGCAGGCCTTGGCATTTACCACTTCTTTCTTAATTTTGTTTATCATCATTTGCAGCCCGAAGGCCATGATACGCTCAAACGCTCACTGCTAACCCATAATCAACAACTCCCTGCTGGACAAGATTTTAGCTTAACCTTTGATTTCGATTGGTATCAGCTACAGATGGGTAATTATTTTAAAGTAGTAAGAGGCTTACAACTTTCCCCTATTGTTGAAGGTCATTGGATCCACTATCACTATGGGTTTGCCTCATATCCTTTTGCTAGCGCACGCTCATTTTCCATGGCAGCAACCAACTTGGGGCTCGGTCTTCGCTTTGATATTACAGAATCCATTTTGGGTGAACTTCAAGCAACAACCAGTTTACCCTTTTCTAATCTCTGCATTAATCGACTCAATCTTGTTGTAAACACCGAGCTACAACTTCATCAGCATCTCGTTTTACGCCCACAAGCTTCATTAGGTATTTTCCGTATTGATTATGAAGATTACCAATTGATTACAAATCATATTCAATATACAGCAACACCCAATATTGCCTTAGGTTTCACACTCGCCCTTATTTAGATCTGTTCGCATTCACAGGTACCAAAGGTACAATTTCATTGTATTGCCGCCTCTTTTAAACTGGACTGAATAATAATAAGAAAAGGCAAGGTGATGTCATGAGCATCATTATCAATGCACTTCGTCAGGGGCACAAAGAACTCGCTTTAGCATTAATTCAACATGCTAAGCCCTATCAAGTGTGCCTTTATGATCAACAAGGTCAAACGGCTTTGCACCTAGCGGTACAAAAGAATTTACCCGATGTGGTGAACGCGCTGTTAGAGAAAGGGGCAAATATTAATGCGCTAGCGACTGATCCTTCCTACACCCATATGACTCCTTTACATTACGCAGCCCTTACTGGCAACCTTAAATTAACACAATTATTACTTGCCTGGGGAGCTAACATTCACCTAGAAAACGGGCAGTTTCACACTCCCGCAACCATGGCTTATCAACATGGATTTTTGGAAGTTGCTCGCATGATTGAGCAACGTCATCGCCATGCGGTTAAATATCAATGGCCGCAACATTTACCCATTTTGCCTAATAAACAAACGAAGGAACTCGTGCCTCGTAGAATGATGGAGCTACAAAAAAGTGCCATTGAAAATGCAGAGGCAAGAAATTGGTATAATCAACAAAGCGCTACTATGAATAACGTGGTTGATTTTATGGCTTATCGAAAGAAGAAGATGAAATAAGTGTATCTGCTCTACATTTTAAGTAACTACCCCAACAAAATGTAGTTTTATATACATATTTTGTTTTTATATATCCATTCCTGTGCTATCTTTATCTTATGATACTTGGGAGCAATGAAATGGGTAAATTCAAATCTTCAATACTAAATCCACATATTGAAAGTCCAATTGATTTAGAGGCCACAGAAGCTAGAAAAAAATTAGCCGTAATGTTAATGAAATTATTCGAACATTGGGAATTAGATCAACGCTCCCAGCTTAACTTGCTTGGATTAAGCGAAGAAAGTCGCAGTGCTTTAAATAAATACCGTAAAGGTGAAAGCGCTTTGCCAAAATCTAGAGATATGCTCGATAGGGTGGGATACTTATTGGCTATCCATAAAGCTTTGCGCATACTTTATCCTAAAAATCCTGAAATTCGCTACTCATGGATTAGTCGTCACAATAAAGCATTTGACAACTTCACTCCATTAGAGGTAATACAAACTCAAGGAGTACTTGGTGCTGCGAGAGTTGCTCGATATTTAGATTTTATACGAGGACAATAGTGGATTTATTTGAAAAGAATGCCCCTCTTGATGAAGATATTAAAAGAAACATTCCCTCTTTAAAAAAAAGCGAAGATCTATTTGACGATCTTTATGAAAATGAAGAAGAGTATAAACCTATTGCAATCGCAGCTGAAGCTCGCGTAAAACAAGACTGCCCTCCCAATCTCATTCAGCGAGGATTTCATTATACAATGAGTGTGATGTATCCCTTTGAGTCAGAAAATTACCAGTGTACTCGATATAGTGATAGTTCTTTTGGTTGTTGGTATGGCTCAATGGATTTAGATACTACGATTTATGAAACCGCTTTTCATAATTTAAAAAATGAATTAAATGTGCAAGGGATAAATGAAGTTATTATCCGAGAACGTGCAGTTTATAATATCCATTGCGAAGGCGTTTTGCTCGATTTTAGAGGGCAACAAACTACATATCCTGATTTAATTCATGAAGATTATGCTTACACTCAACAGATCGGAAGAAAGCTATCCAGCCAAGGACATCCAGGTTTGCTCGCACCGTCTGCTAGAAAAACAGATGGTGTCAATGTGGTCGTATTTAATCCAAGTATCTTAAGCAATCTGAGAATGAGTCAATTTTTAACTTATTACATCAATCCCATGAAACAAACTGT
This sequence comes from Uncultured Candidatus Berkiella sp., assembly GCA_964594635.1. Taxonomy (GTDB): domain Bacteria; phylum Pseudomonadota; class Gammaproteobacteria; order Berkiellales; family Berkiellaceae; genus Berkiella. The sequence goes on along the minus strand of CAZQMV010000002.1, from coordinate 261,982 downwards.
AGAAGTTGAAGCCACTCCTGGGAAAAAATATCTAACGATAGAGCCCTTTAAAAGTAGCCCTAAATAACATCTTCAATTTCTTTTAGCAGCACTGATGAGAAATAGCTGTCTATTGCTTCTTTCATCACACTTTTCAAAGAATCAAATGTTGCTGCACTAAATACAATGGCTTGAGGTGCATTAGTGACTTCGCCAATGTAGACACCTGATCTCACATCGTAATAATGTTTAATGATAAAGCCTTTGTATTCCATTATGCTTCTTTCAACAAGAAAAAAAGCAGCTATATATTAGACTGAAATGATTATCAAGATTTTCTTTACAGCGGCAGCTGTAACAGAAGCGCAACATCTTGTACCGCCGGTTCCCCGGCGGGAAATTGGAGGGAAGCTTACCCCGGGTTTCGGCCGTAACCGGCCTTACCCGGGGCTATTAAGTTAAATCGCTACCGCGATTATAAAAAACTTACTTTTGGCTTATTGCATCCAAATACATTTTCACACCCTCTTCCACTGTCTTAAACGGTTGGGTGTATCCCACTTCACGAAGCCTGGTAATATCGGCTTCAGTAAAGCTTTGATAACGACCCTTTAAATGTTCAGGGAAAGGAATGTATTCGATATGGCCTTTGTTATGCCAAGCGATCACCGCCTTTGCCACATCATTAAAGCTTTGGCTTTTACCGGTGCCTACATTAAAAATCCCGCTCTTTTGGGGATTGTCCATAAACCACAAGTTTACATCGACCACATCCCCCACATAGACGAAATCGCGACGCTGTTCACCATTACCATAGCCATCACAGCCTTCAAACAATTTCACCATGCCGTTTTTAGGCAATTGCTGGTTCAAGTGATAGGCAACACTGGACATGCTGCCTTTGTGATCTTCGTGTGGACCATAGACGTTAAAATAACGAAATCCCGCGATTTGACTTTTTGCTTGTGGCAATAATCTTCTAACATATTGATCGAACAAAAACTTTGAATAACCATACACATTTAATGGCTTTTCATACTCACGTTCTTCCTTGAAGACTAAACCATCGCCATAAGTGGCAGCACTAGAAGCATACATTAAGTTAACGCCACGATCTAAGCAGTAATGTAACAGTGATTTGGAATATTCATAATTGTTTTCCATCATGAACCGGCCGTTCCATTCAGTAGTGCTCGAGCACGCACCTTCATGAAAAATCGCTTGGATATCTTGCCCAAAGCTGTCGCGTTTCTCGATTAAACGCAAGAACACATCTTTATCCAGATAATCTGCAATCTCACAATCGGTTAAATGAGCAAATTTGGTTCCATCGGTTAATTCATCGACAACAATAATATCTTTGATGCCACGTTGGTTTAACCCTTTGACAATATTGGAACCGATAAAACCGGCACCTCCGGTAACAATAATCATTCAATCACCTCTAATTCAACTGCTGGGGCATTCATTCTTTCTAACATACCGGTTGTCGAACAGCCTTCTACAAAGGGCAGGATTTTAACCTGACCACCGTTGGCAAGAACATGTTCACTTCCCGCGATTTGATGCACTTGATAGTCGCCACCTTTCACTAACGTATTCGGTGAGACGGCTTCGATAAGCGTTTTTGGCGTGTCTTCACTAAAGGGCACCACATAATCGACACAACCCAAAGCACCTAGAACTTGCATACGCTCTGATAATCGATTAATAGGTCGTGTTGGTCCTTTTAAGCGTGAAATGGACGCATCGTCATTCACAGCAATAATAAGACAATCACCTAAAGCACGAGCTTGCTGTAAATAGGTAATATGGCCTGCATGCAAAATATCAAAACAACCATTGGTCATCACAATTCTTTTGCCTTTGGCTTTTAACCTAACCACTTCTGCAACCAATGTTTCTTGCGACATCACATTTTGTGTCCACGTAAAACTTTGTTCTGCATGGATTTCGGCTTCTATTTCTTCTCGAGTAATGGTCGCGGTCCCTAAACGTCCAACAGAAATACCCGCAGCAATATTGGCTAATTCAGCAGCATCCGATAGTGAACACTTCGCTGCTAATGCGCCAGCTAAAACCGCGATCACCGTATCACCTGCGCCTGTGATATCAAATACTTCACGTGCCTTGGTTGGAATATGTTTGATGTGACCATTTTTTTCGAGCAACGTCATGCCAGCGGCTCCTCGTGTAACGAGTAACGCGTCTAGCGATAAATCTTTTATCAGTTGTAAGCCTTTTTTCTCAATATCGGCTTCATTCTCACAAGCACCCACCGCTAATTCAAATTCGCTCATATTTGGTGTTAATAAGTTTGCTCCGCGATAAATGCTTAAGTCAGCGCTTTTCGGATCCACCAATACCATCATGTTATGCGCACGAGCATATTCAATGATGGGCGCAGGATAAGCTAAAACCCCTTTAGCATAATCAGATAAAATGAGTACTCCCGCTTTCCCTACACAGGATGTCAAGCGTTCAATCATTTTCTCGGCAGGCCAGCGCTGCTTATCTTCAAAATCTAATCGAATAAGCTGTTGATGACGCCCCAACACGCGCAATTTCAAGGTGGTGTTCATCGTTGGCGAATGGATAAAATCACATTGTACTTTTTTGTTTTGTAGCATGCGCGATAGTTGACGACCGGGATCGTCTTCACCAATAACACTAATCAATGTCGTGATTGCGCCAAGCGCTTGCACATTGACAGCAACATTCGCAGCCCCACCGACCCTCTCTTCATTGCGATCAATACGCACGACAGGGACAGGTGCCTCTGGTGAAATACGTGAAGTATCACCATGCCAATAACGATCAAGCATGGCATCGCCCATCACAACAATATGAGCGCTGGAAAAATCAGGACATTTTAACATAGCATTCCCACTTTTATTTTATTCTACTTTCTAAATTTTTATTCACGGCTATCCTGCAAGTCGCATCCTAACACACAAGCCCCTGCTCTTTGAAACATTCGGTGAAAATTTCAGCAACAATAGGTGAAATGGTTGGATAATCTTGCCAATTTTCCATAAACCTTCTCACTTCATGATGCAAAGCTCGATTAGCGAATAGCGCAATTCGTTGCTGGCGCATACTGTCTAAATCAATGAGGTAAGGCTGCTCTTGTACTAACAGGATATTACTTAAGTTTAAATCACGATGCGAAAGGCCCTTTGCCGCTAATTGCACAATCATGGTCACAATACGCTTGGCTACCTTTTCCCAGTCTCTTTGATGAGCGTTTTCTGAAAAAAACCTCAAAGCATCCATACCATTAATCAATGAACAAACGAAGTATGAACGTTTTTTGAAAGGACCGAACCGCTCTTCTAAATAAGCAACGGGCTCAAAAGTTTGAATATTTAAAGAGCGCAATAATTTGGCAAAATGCCAATTCTTTTTAGCTCGAGACGAACAAACAAGACGTCGCAAAAAATGAAGACACCCTTTCGTATTGGCGCGCTTAACCACCAACGGTTCGTCGTTAATTTTAACCACCACCACGGTAGAAGTGGGATCATCTTTTAAAACCTTTACGGGAGCTTGCATTACAGAATCAATATCTTGCAACACTTTTTGCATTTTTGGGGTATTAAATCGCTCTTGGCAAACAGTGAGCCTATTCCACTTGCAGGTAATCATTGTCATTTATATACTGATCAAAACCTTTCTTCGCTTTAATGTCATTACTTTGCAGGGTTTGTGCTAATCGATAGGCATTATCGTTTAACATTGCTCTGTTTTGTTCTTTATGCCAAAGATGCACGACACCTGTGGCAAATTTGCCAGACTTACGTTTAATCTTTGCTCGCAACAATCTGACAATTAAATCAGAATCTTCAAAGCCCCAACCAATATAGTTCTCATCTAATCCATTCACACGCACATAATCCTCTCGCCATAACCCTAAATTGCAGGTTTTAACACCTTTCCATTGGTTAGGTGAGAGCTTTCTTAAATGGCCAAGCGGCAATGTCAGCAAGGGCAAAAATCGATTACAATCACGTTTGAGCGTTTTGCGTGCCCAGTGACTGGCGCTATAGCGCTCAATCGGCATTTTTTTTGTTAATACCTGCTCAGTAAACGTTTGATTCAACAACAAACGATTCCCCGCGACAAAATAACCTTCTTCTGCCAATTTAGCGTGGTTACTCACAAAATGAGGTAAAGGAACACAATCGCCATCGATGAACACCAAATATTCATAGCTGGCGAGTGCAGCTGCCCGATTGCGGATCATCGCAGCTTGAAAACCTTGATCAGGATGCCAGCAATGTTTAATCGTAAAAGGAGCAATAGATTGCCAAGCCTGTATCACAAGTCCTGTGTCTTCTTTTGAGCCATCATCCGCAATAATGACTTCAAAGTGCTTATAGACTTGCGCATTCAGTCCGGCAAGGACTCTGTCTAAAGCACTTGGCCAATTATAAGTGGTTACGATGACACTGACACCAAGCTCTGCCATGGTTATTACTCGTTAATGTAAAAGTACAGCTTTTGCCGTTAGCTTGCGACTGGGTAAAGGGACCATCGCAAAACAAATGGCCGTCATTAAGCAAAAGAAATAGCCTTCTGCAAAGTCCTTTAACCAAGAATTGAGCATGCAACCCAGCATAAATGTTAAAAGCACACCTTGGCAAAAGCCTCGCAAGTCTAATGGCATCTGTCTTGTCAGTTGCCATTGACGAAAGAATAGTCCTAGCAATAGGCCAAGACCTACAATTCCCAGTTCAACTGCAATACGCAAATATTCGTTATGCGGGTTATCCGTCAATAAGGTGTTTTCACCTTGATGATACTCTGAGTAAGCAGCACCGTAACTTCCGGTACCCCAACCAACAAGCGGTTTTTGTATAAAAAGTGCCGAGCTCGTTTTCGCAAACTCTAGCCTGGAGCCTAATGAAGACTCAAGCAAGCGTCCGCCTTGTTTGTAAAAGTCGATATCTTGAACCAATAAATTCACGCGATCTGATAAGACGGGAGAGGTAAAGTAGGCCCCACTCAGCATGACAAAGGCAAGACACGTTGCAATGAATATGCCTTTTAAACGATACCATTGCCATGCCAAAGTCAGTAAACACAGCACCAATGTAATATAGCCAATTCTGCCGACACTCATAAAAAGTAAATAATAAACCATCAAGGCAACAACAATGATTAATGCAGGGCGATAACGAGGTAAATATTTACATTGTGAGGCCAAATAAAAGGCCGCAATCGCCATAAAGAAGCTTGTTTTAATATGACTCTTAAATACCGCCCCCATAGGATATTTTGTGCCAATAGGTAGGCCTGCGTACACTTTGCCAAATGCCAGTATCATCGTAAATATCATGGCGAAAGCAAATGCCCATAATGCTAAACGGCCAATTTTTTTGTCTTGATAGAAATACATCAATATGGGAATGACACCCAGACGTAAGTAATCAATTAAGCTGCGGCGTATCGACTCTTCATCGCCCGCTGAGTAAAACATACCTATAATGGATAACAAAATGAGAGCATAAATCCACATCACTAAGGGATGATGGGATAAAATACTTTTCTTATTCGCATGATTGGGGCCAAGAAGCCAAGCTAAAAAAGTCAACACGACTAAAATAGTGGTGATCGCTGTGGAAATAGGTATTACAAAAGCCAAGGCGATTGCGCTTGCTTGTCCAAGCTTATCCCACTTCGGATCTGAAAGTTCTATAAATGATTTATTGATTCGCATGGGATATTTGGTGTTCTTTCATCAATTTTTGTAAATTTTGCCATACCGTTCTTGGCGCTATACTCTCAAAACAAGGGGGCATAATCGCAAACGCTTGCCCTTGCTTACACTCGCGCCCAAAACAAGGGGAACACGCTAAAGTGCTACTCATATGCTGTTGCCAAGGACCATAAGCTCCTGTTAGTTGTGCGGCGGTAGGTCCATAAAGTGAGACCGTCGGTGCAGCCATCGCTGCTGCCATATGGCCTAACCCAGTATCAACTGCCACAACGCCTTTTGCTTGACTTAATAAAGTGGTTAATTCAGCTAACGTGTGTTTTGGTAATACCATGGGCACAATCTTCGCACCATGGCTCTCACAATATTGTTTAATCGCGAGTGAACGCGTCTTTTCTGATTCATTTCCCCAAGGCAACAATACTTGGTAACCCTGTTCACCCACAATGTAGGCAAGCTGTTCCCAAAAAGTTTGTGGCCAGTGCTTGGTAGGCCATGTGGTTCCATGCAAGAAAAGAATTGTCTGTGCCCCATGGGTTAGCGCCGGCAAACGATTGACATCAATACCATATTGCGGTGCTGTTTTGGGCAACGAATAATCAAGCGCTTTAGCAAATAACTGTCTTACTCGCTCAACCGCATGCTGTTGCCAAGGCACAATGACTCTTTTTTGATACAAAAGGCTGGCCCATTTTTCACGTGCGCTTTGATAATGCAATCCTGCATGTTTGCCTTTCGCGAAATAAGCCACGATGGCACTTTTAAATAATCCTTGTGCATCGATGATTAAATCATAACGATTTTCTCTGATTTGCTTGATCAAGCGGCCCCATTGGCCTTGTTTAAATGACTGCCAAGGCATTTTACGAAATTGACGCAAAGGGGCACTAATCACTTTATTGACAGCAGGATGCCAGCTTGGGATCTCAGCGAAACCAGGCTCTACTACCCAATCAAATTGAATATCAGGGTAAGCAGCTTTAGCATCCGTTATTGCAGGTAATGTATGGATCACATCACCCATAGAAGACATTTTGACGATCAACACTTTTTTCATAGGCTAACCAACGCTTGCGCGGCTTGTAACGCGGTGTCAACGGATAAGCGCTGCATGCATTGATGATGCTTCAAAGGACAGGTTCTTTTAAAGCAAGGACTGCAAGCGATTTTCTCTTGCACTATTTTAACCTTGTCACTAAGGGGCGGTGTGAATCCTGGCGAGGTTGAACCATACACGGCGACCAAGGGAATATTCAGTGCTGCAGCAATATGCATTAAGCCAGAATCATTGGTTAACACTAATTTCGCAAGCGACATTAAATCAATTGCATCACCCAATGAAGTGCGTCCCGTTAAGTCAATCGCTTGATTTTGTGTTTGCGTTTGTATTTTCTTGGCAACATCCGTGTCTTTGGCTGAGCCAAAAATCCAAACTTGCCAACCTTTTGCGATATAGCGATTGGCAAAAGCAGCATAATGTTCTTCTGGCCAGCGCTTAGAAGGACCGAACTCCGCTCCTGGGCACAGCACCAGTATCGGCCTATTCTGTGACAGCCCATATTTTGCAAGTGCAACTTCTGTATTGTCTTGCTGTGCAATAAGACTGGGACGAAGAGAGGGTAATGCGACGCCTTTTTGATTGCCAAGCGCCAGATAGCGTTCAACCATTAGGGGGTAGCGCTTCTTATCTAAAACACGTACATCATTTAATAAACCGTAACGCCATTCACCTCGCCAACCCACTCGGTTTGGGATCTTGGCCCAAAATGGGATCAAAGCAGATTTCCAGGAATTGGGCAGGACGTAGCAATGCTGATAGTTTTCTGTCTTTAATTTCTTAGCTAGCTTTCTTCTTTCTGAAAAACCAAATTCACCATGCTTCAGCGACATTGAAATACTGGCAGATACTTCAGGCATACGAGCCGTTAAAGAGCTACTCCATTGTGGAGCTAGCACGTCGATGCGAGTTTGTGGATAACGAAGCTTGATTGCCTTAAACAAGGCCTGCGCCATTACCATATCACCCACCCAAGATGGGCCGATTATTAATGTTCTATCAACCAAATGTGACCTCATCAATCACGGTCCAAGGAAACGAAACCTAACAGATTTTGTCACATATTTGGAGCAAAATAAGTACTTGCGAGCATATTTCTTCGCTAAGTGGCTTGGGTTTCATCCGTGAGCACAAAAGCAGCTCCACAATATGGGCAACTAGCTTTGCCAGTTTTCTCAATTGGTAGGTACACTCTTGGATGTGCATTCCACAATACCATTTCTGGCATAGGGCACGACAAAGGCAAATCTTTCTTACTAACTTTATATAACTTGGCTGCGCTGGCAGCTAATTTTTTTTCATGCGAGTCCATAGCAACCCTTTATATGAAATGCAAAGAGGCCTTATTGTACTAGGGCCTAAACTTTAGGGACAGGTCCTAACGTTTATTAACATAAGTAAGCCATTCTGGATGACTAACTTTTCTTCCATATACCTGGTCAAAATAAAGCGCTTGTAACTTTTCGGTTAAGGGCCCACGAGCACCATTACCAATTTGACGTCCATCTACCTCGCGGATAGGCGTGACTTCTGCTGCTGTTCCCGTAAAAAAGCACTCATCTGCAACATAGACTTCATCACGCGTAATAGAACGCTCTTGCACTTGCATCCCCATTTCTTCTGCGAAGGTTATAATGGTTGCGCGCGTAACACCTTCTAAGCAAGACGTTAATTGTGGGGTATAAAGGATGCCATTGCGGATAAGAAAGAAGTTTTCACCGCTACCTTCTGCAACATAACCTTCTGGATCTAATAATAAGGCTTCATCGCAACCGCTTTGCAGTGCTTCAGACAAGGCCAACATGGAATTTACATAGTTTCCAGTTGCTTTCGCTTTGCACATCATAATGTTGACGTGATGCCTTGTATAAGAGGAAGTGCGAACCTTGATCCCTTTCTCTAAGCCTTCCTTGCCTAAATAGGCTCCCCACTCCCAAGCAGCAATCGCTACATGTGATTTTAAATTATCGGCTCGTAGTCCCATCCCTTCGCTACCATAAAAACAAATTGGGCGAATATAACCGTTCGATAAATTATTTTTTGAGATAACTTCACATTGAGCATTATTTAACGTTTTTTTATCAAACGGCATTGGCATATTCATAATATGCGCTGAGCGAAAAAAACGATCGGTATGATCTTCAAGGCGAAATATTGCGGGACCTTCGGAAGTAGGGTAAGCACGCAATCCTTCAAATATGCCCATCCCATAATGCAGACTGTGGGTTAATACATGGATGTTCGCATCTTTCCATGGCACTAATTGGCCATCAAACCAAATAAATCCATCCTTTTGGGCCATTGTCATCGAACGATTCCTTTTTGCTTGCCTGCGGGTTACCTGATTATAACGCTTTGATCTCAAAACACAATCATGGCGAGCCAACGAGCCTACTGATTCAAGGCTCCTGAAATACGTGTTCCCAAATTTTTTGCACTCTTTCCCGTTCTTTCACAAAGCTGGGCGATGCCTCTTTTAATTCTGATTGCAAAATGTGTCGACGCAAGTAAACTTGATATTGGCTATAAATGGATAGCAATTCTGATGCCTTATTTTTTTCGAGCAACTCAAAATCTGCGAGCAAAGGTAATAAAGTGACTGTACTATGCTCACTCAATAATGGTGGATGCAAATAAGCGAATTTCAGCACAAGATATTGCACAATAAATTCAATATCAGCAATCCCACCCGTCATTGTTTTTAAATCCATTTGCTTAGAATATGGGCGATGGTCATGCATTTTTTCACGCATTTGCTCAATATCTTTGGCCAATTGCGTAGATGAGCGTTTCAGTTGAAGCACATGAGCACGACAATCTTCAAAGCTCTTCTGCAAAGCGTTGGGCCCGATGATCGCTCGAGCCTTCACTAAGGCTTGCAATTCCCAGGTCCAAGCATGTTGCTCCAGATAATTTTGGTAAGCACTTAACGAACTCACCAATAAACCAGCACTTCCGCCTGGTCGCAAGCGCACATCAACTTCATATAATACTCCGGTTGCAGTCGGAACATTCAACATATGAATGATCCGCTGTGCTAAACGTAAACTGAATTCAGCAGGGGTTAAAGCCACTTTGCCTTGTAACATTTTACTTTCATCTTTTGCATCAAAGAGAAAGACGAGATCAAGATCAGAAGCATAATTGAGTTCTCTTTCCCCTAATTTTCCATATGCGACGATGCCAAATGGCACTTGCTGGATAATCGCTTCCAATGATTCATGAATTTCATAATGCTTTAACATAAATTCCAAGCTGATATAATAGACCTCTGTTAATATCACTTCCGTGATATCACTCAATGCCATTGCAATATCAAGCGATTGTTCGGTTAGCAGCTCAAGAGCCGCTAATGATAAAAAACAACCTAATTTAAACTGACGTAAATGTTCCATTTGTGATTCAAGATCATTAGCATCAATCCATTTCATGCGATCTGCTAACATTTGCTCTAAATACAATCGACTCGTCATTTCTTCCCAAGAAGGGGGGCTTAACAACTCATCCAGCAAAACAGGGTACGAACATATCTGCATCAATATCCATTCGCTTGCACCGCAGATATTGACTAAATATTTTAACATTTGAGGCCTTTCAATTAATAAGGATAAATAGGCAGAGCGTCGCACAATGGCGCGCATCAGCCGTAACATCCTTTCTAATAAAATAAGTGGCCGAGGCTTTTTCTCTAATAAAACCAACAAAGCAGGCACAACTTCATTTAGGCGAGCAGTTGCTTGCTTTTTGAGTGATTGGATCAGACGGCTTTGCTTAAATAATCGTAATTGTTCCCAAATTTCTTCCGCTTGCACATATCCCATTTTTTGCAGCGTGGTGATAGCTGATTCTTTATCATGGAGTTCTGACCATAAAAATTTATAATGCGCAGGTGACACTCCTGTCGATTCATTTGTCAGGGTCTTTGGCGCTGCGATAAGATTAAAATGTTTCACCACTTGATTATTGTGCTGCTTTAAGGCTTTTTTAAATGCTTTATCATCTGTAAAACCCATCATAAAAGTTAAACGCGTTCTATCAACAAGATTTTTGGGCAAGGCATGACTTTGTGCATCATGCACCATTTGGATCCGATGCTCTGCTTTACGTAAAAATAGATAGGCTTCTTTTAATTCTTGGTAATCACTTTGTGTAATATAACCCGCATTGGCAATTAGCTTCAGAGTTTTTAACAAGTTTTGTTCTCTAAACTGCGGCTCTCTTCCGCCTCTAATTAGCTGAATAGCCTGCGCTAAAAATTCTATTTGCCTGATCCCGCCTTTACCTAATTTAAGATCTTTCTCTTTATTACGCCTTTTAACTTCCATATCAACTAAATCTTTCATGTCACGCAAAGCACCAAAAGCACCATAGTCTAAGTAACGTCGGTAAATAAAGGGCTGCAACAAAGCAAGTAGTTTTTCTCCTCCCTCTTTCGGCGTTATCACTCTTGCCTTGATCAGCGCATAGCGTTCCCAGTCACGCCCTTGATATTGATAATAATTTTCTAACGCTGAAAAATTCATCACCAAATTTCCGCTTTGTCCATGGGGCCTTAAACGCATGTCGACACGATAAACAAAGCCATCTGGTGTCACATCTGTTAAGACTTTAATGAACTGTTGACCTAATTTTATAAAAAATTGCTCATTAGAAATGCTGCGGTTTTGCCCCGCCGTCATTCCGGATTGCGGATAAGTAAACATTAAATCAATATCGGATGAAAAATTTAATTCACTCCCCCCTAATTTTCCTAAGGCGACAATCAAAAAGGGTTGTACTTCTCCTTTATCATTTTGTGGCTGTCCCCATTCACTGACTTGCCAACCATAGAGGATATTGACTGTCTCCTGGATGATGGTATCGGCTAAAATACTAAGCGAACTCAGATGCTGATTAAAATCGTCGAGCCCCAGCAGATCGCGCCATAAAATACAGGTTAAGTGGTATTGGCGGTAAAGCCTTAAGGCATCAATAAGAGAAGGTTGATCGACAATGCTGTTTTTTGCATGCGTTTGCCAATCCTGAAGCGCTCGCTGTTGTGACAATGCGCCTTCATTCAATAAGTGATACATTTTCTCGGGAAATTCAACATGCCTAATAAACACATTTGCGGCAAAATCACTCATTGCCAATACAAGCCACAGAGCTTGTAAAAAGCGGGGTTCGGTGGGAATATCATATTGCAATTTTGAAGCCGCAATAGCATATTGCTGCCAATGTTGTCTGCAGATTTCATGCAGCTCGCTAGGGATTGTCTGCAAAAATGCTAAAAAGGGCGTATCCTTCGCCGAAGCTTCCATAGATTATGTTTTTTCAACCTTCAAAATCACACCATCTACATCGACTACTTTTACAGTCGCGCCCACTTCCATGTCAACACCTTCAACCACCCATTGCGAATCATCCACTCTGACTTTGCCGCGACCATTGATAATCGGGACATCAAGAGTAAATGTTCGACCGATATATTGTCTGGCACGGCGATTCAACTCTGGTTGATCGGTTTTTTTGTCCGTTTTTTTATTCAAGTGGCGCCATCCAAAAAGACTCGCTAAAACACCGATGCCAAAAATGAGAAACTGGAATTCCCAGGTTAATTTTGGTATCAGCAATAGCAATACACCCACAAGCGCTGCGGCAAGCCCACACCAAACAAACAGAAAATTTACCCCTAATACCACATCTAAAATACCAAGGATCAAAGCAAAGGCCAACCAATGCCAAAACACCAAATGGGTAAAAAGATCTTTCATCACACAATATCCTTTGCTTGGTTGCTAAAAGCTTGTTTTGCAATTTCGCCAATCCCTGCAATGGAGCCAATCACATTTCCTGCTTCCAGTGGCATCAGAATAACCTTTTGGTTATCAGCGCTGGCTATTTTACCCAAAGCATCAACATAACGTTGAGCAACAAAATAATTAATGGCATTAATATTACCCGCAGCAATTGCTTGAGACACCACTTCGGTCGCTTTAGCTTCTGCCTGTGCTAAGCGTTCTCTTGCTTCGGCATCACGAAATGCCGCTTCTTTGCGACCCTCAGCATCTAACACGACTGCCTGTTTTTCACCTTCTGCTTTTAAGATAGCCGATGCTCGAAAACCTTCAGCTTCTAAAATTCGAGCACGCTTTTCTCGCTCTGCTTTCATTTGTGCTGCCATCGCATTGGCGAGATCTTTAGGAGGACTAATATCTTTGATTTCAACACGAGTGACTTTAACGCCCCAAGGCATGGTTGCTTCATCGACAACCGCTAACAGTCTTGTATTGATATGATCACGATTAGACAATGCTTCATCGAGCTGCATTGAGCCTAACACGGTACGAATATTGGTCATGGTTAAATTACGAATGGCGCGATCTAGTTCACTGACCTCATAGGCAGCTTTGGCGGCATCCACAATTTGATAAAAACAGATACCATCGACTTTTACCATCGCATTATCTTTGGTAATAATTTCCTGCGAAGGAATATCCAGCACTTGTTCCATCATATTGAGTTTCGTGCCCACTTTATCAATAAAAGGCACAATCAATGTTAATCCAGGATGGAGTGTCTGTACGTAACGTCCAAAGCGCTCAACGGTCCACTCATATCCTTGCGGCACTTGTTTGACCGCCATGATAATGACAACAATGGCCAAAAAGACCAGCAAAAATGCAACATTTCCAAAATCCATCGAGATCTCTCCTTAAGGGGATTGATGATAAAAACACTTACTTTACCTTCAGTGCTTTGTGCAAACGTGTCCTTTTTTTGGCTATATTCTTAATAATTAGTTAACTTAATTATAGCAACGCTACCATGGGATCTGAGGATAACAATGGCGCTTAATGATTATCTTATTAAAATGAAGGAACTAGAAGGTTCCGATCTGTACTTAAGTACAGGAGCACCGCCTTCTGTTAAAGCACATGGTAAATTGCACCCTATCAATGAGACAAGCTTAAAAGAAGGTGAAGTCAAAAACCTTGCCTACGAAATCATGGGTAAGGATAAAATAACGCAATTCGAAAAATGCCTGGAAATGAATATGGCTTTAGCCATTGAAGGGTTAGGCAGATTTCGTGTCAATATTTTTGTCCAACGTAATGAAGTGTCCATGGTCATTCGCCGTATTCATACGGTTATCCCTTCGATCGAATCCCTTGGTTTACCGACGATATTGTCGGACATCATCATGGAAAAAAGCGGTCTTGTTTTATTTGTTGGTCCAACAGGTTGTGGTAAATCGACCTCTCTTGCCTCTTTAATAGATTATCGCAATATGCATAGTGCTGGCCATATCATTATGATTGAAGACCCCATCGAATATGTGCACTCTCATAAAAAATCGATTGTGAATCAACGCGAAGTGGGTTTAGATACCAACAGCTACCAAGAAGCATTGAAAAATACATTAAGGCAAGCGCCAGATGTGATTTTAATTGGGGAAATTCGTTCACAAGAGACAATGGAACATGCCATTGCTTTTGCAGAAACAGGACACTTATGCTTATCAACATTACATGCTAATAATGCTAACCAAGCATTTGAACGTATTATTAACTTTTTCCCTGATGTCAGAAAAAATCAACTCCTGATGGATCTATCATTTAACACTAAAGCCATTATCTCACAACGGTTAATTCCAACGCTCGATGGTAAACGTGTTGCGGCTTTTGAAATCCTGCTTGGCACACCGCTCGTGGTTTCGCTGATTAATCGCGGAGAAATTGATGCTCTCAAAGAAGTCATGGAAAAATCAAGTAACTTAGGGATGCAAACGTTTGATCAATCACTTGAGCGTTTGTACTTTGAAAATAAGATAAGCTTAGATGACGCTTTACGTAACGCGGATTCACGCAATAACCTGCGCTTAAAAATTAGCTTAAGCGATAAATCGGTCGCATCTCATGAAGATGAAAATGCCCCCCCCGCTGAGGTGGATGCAAAATCGCTTCATATGCCCGATAAGGGAGCATCTGGATTAAGTCTTGTCGAAGATTGATACAATACAAAAATCGAGATGATGCTTTCAGTCATTTTTTATTCAGGGAGATTGGCTAAATTGCAGCCGTAAAAAATTTCCTGCATTTCCCGTTTTAACTGTCCACGGATCGCTTGTGCTTCTTCTTGTGATAGATCAGCACTTTTCATCGCAAACAAGTAATTGTCTAATTCAAACTGTTTTAACAACATTTTGGTATGGAAAATGTTTTCAGGATAGACATTCACGTCAATCATTTCATAGGCTTTTAACGTATCTTGCGATAGGTAGTTTTGAATCGAGTGGATACTATGATCGATATAAAGTTTTTTACCTTGCACATCACGTGTAAAACCACGCACACGGTAATCAATGGTGACGATATCAGAATCAAAACTGTGGATGAGAAAATTCAATGCTTTGAGTGGCGAAATAACGCCGCAGGTTGAGACATCAATATCCGCACGAAAAGTACTGATCCCGTTATCTGGGTGACTTTCAGGATAAGTGTGTACCGTAATGTGACTTTTATTTAAATGCGCAACAACGCTTTCTGGCAAAGGTCCGGGGGATTCGGTTTGCTCACTTGGCTTTTTATCAACTGGCTCTTCAGCAACTAACATTGTTACGCTTGCGCCCTGTGGATCATAATCTTGATGCGCAATATTTAAGATCGTTGCACCAATAATGCCCGCCACATCAGACAATATCTCAGTTAGCCTTTTAGCATGATAGACGCCATCGATATATTCGATGTATTGCTTACGCTGCTCTGGCGTTTTGGCATAACAAATATCATAGATATTAAAACTCAAATTTTTTGTTAGGTTGTTGAAACCATGGAGCTTCAGTTTCTTCAATTTCTCTCATCCATCCATCCGGTACGTACGCAGAACGCGGCCATTATACATATGTTAAAGTTAACTGACGAGCGATAATCCTGCTTATGCTGAAAATATGTTATATATTCAACACATATTTTGACAGATTGCGTGCACCAACACACCAAGGCATAATAAATCGGATTTTACTTATATTTATCTGGATTCAGTGTGATCTCATGCATGAAATGAAACATTTAATCTTTAAGCAAGCAAAAGTGCTTGTTACTTTTTTAGTAGTTGCCCTATTATCCCCCATTCTGCTTGGTAAGCTTGGCTTCTGGGAGACAAGTCATGCCGCTACACCCGAGTTTAAAAAACCCAATGCACCAATAACCTACCCTGGCGCACCGGTTTCCTATTCAGAAGCCATTAACCGCGCTTCGGGTGCTGTCGTTAGCATCCACTCTAAAAAAGCCTTACCCAAAGAGGCTAACAGCGCCGTCACGCGCGATCCTTTCTTTCGGTATTTTTTTGGCGATATGCGAAATAACCAAATACCCCAAGAAATGCAATCTGGAATTGGCAGTGGCGTTATTGTGACTAAAGATGGTTATATTCTTACCAATAACCATGTCATCAATGAAGCTGATGAAATCATGGTAAAAATGATTGATGGACGCCAAGCAAAAGCCAAAGTGGTTGGCTCAGATCCTGAAACCGATTTAGCAATTTTAAAAATTGACGAATCTGGACTCCCAACCATTGCGATTGGTAATTCAGAAGCACTCAAAGTGGGTGATGTGGTTTTTGCGATTGGGAACCCTTTTGGTGTGGGTCAAACCGTTACCCAAGGTATTGTCAGCGCAACTCATCGCACTGATTTGGGTATTAGCACGTTTGAAAATTTCATTCAAACTGATGCCGCCATTAATCCAGGCAATTCTGGTGGTGCTTTAATCGATGCGAATGGTAATTTAATTGGAATTAACAATGCCATTTATACACGCACCGGCGGTTATCAAGGCATTGGTTTTGCCATTCCAATTAGCACTGCAAAAGAAGTCATGAGCGAATTAATTGATCAAGGTCATGTCACACGCGGCTGGCTTGGGATCAGTTTAGGGAAATTAAGTGATGATATTCGCAAATCATTAAACTACCCTAAAGGTGAAGGTGCCGTGATTGCAGGTGTTATTCGTGGAGGCCCCGCATTTAATGCCGGTTTACGACCAGGCGATATCATCATTAGTATCGATAACAAAGAAACGAAAGGCCCAACCGAAGTCTTGAGTATCACCTCAAAACTAAAGCCCGAAACAGCATACCCAATTGCTGTTGTTCGTAACGGGGAAACCTTGGATTTTAGAGTGATGGTTATTAAGCGTCCTTTAAAAAATAATCCTGAGAATAACAATTTAGAACAATAATAAAATATCACTGCCCCATGCAAGGCTTGGGGCAATGTTAAAATGGAGTTTGGCATGAAAGGCGGCGTTGACGATAAGAATAAGAAACATAAAAAAGATAAGCAAGATAAGAAAGAAAAAAAGGCACACCACCATCATCACAATACAGACACAAAACCCACTGGACCTGCACCTGTCCCACCAATCTCATTAAACGAGCGGATTGTCAAAGAGATGCATGCCGATCCTTTGCCGAGTCCAACAAGCCCAAAACTGATATCTCCCATTAAGTCACCGCAGCTCGTTAAACCTGAAGTGCAACCGTCGGTACCAACCACTCCTTCAGAACAACTTGGTGTCGTAGCAACATTACTGAAATGGATCAAGGAAAATCTACTCCACCCTACATTTAGTAGACAAAAGCAGATCTCAAATGCATATAGTAACCAGTTTGTGCAAACATTGACGGCAATTCAAAAGCGTTTTAGCGCTAACGATGCCCGCATTGAAGAAGAAACACTTGCTAAATCACAAGCATTACGCTTTTCAAGTGCCCATGAAGAGAAGTCTGTCACCGTAGCTGATCTCAGTGTGACCACTACGCCAAAACCAACATTGCACTAGCTAAAAGCATCTAATCCGGTAATATGCTTGCCAATAATCAGGTGATGCATATTATCGGTCCCTTCATAAGTGAAAACCGATTCGAGATTGGCCATATGACGGATCACATGGTATTCAAGGCTAATTCCATTAGCTCCTAATATATTTCGCGCGGCACGGGCAATTTTTAGTGCCTCTTTACAGCCATTCATTTTCGCCAATGACACCATGACATACGTGCCACGATTTTGATCATTTAAACGCCCAAGTTGCAGGTTTAAAAATTGTGCTTTGACAATTTCTGCTAACATATTAACCAAGTCAGCCTGAATTAACTGAAACCCACCAATGGGTTTCGCAAATTGTGTGCGCTCCTTCGCATAGGCTAAAGCCACTTCATAACAAGCCATTGCAGCTCCCATCGCACCCCAAGCGATACCGAAACGCGCTTTGGTTAAACAACCTAACGCACACGCTAATCCCTTTTGTGTGAGAGGTAAGTAATGACTATCTGGCACAAAACAGTCTTCTAAAACAATTTCACCGGTGATGGAAGCACGCAAAGACATTTTATGATGAATTTCATTGGTCTTAAATCCTGCGAATGATCTTTCTACAATAAACCCCTTTACCAATCCTTCGTCGTCTTTAGCCCAAACAATCGCCAAGTCAGCAATCGTGGCATTGGTGATCCACATTTTGGCGCCGGATAATTGCCAGCCCCCTTTTACTTTCTTTGCACGCGTTTTCATGCTGGCAGGATCAGATCCTGAATCAGGTTCAGTTAATCCAAAACAACCAATTAACTCGCCCTTTGCCATCTTTGGCAAAAATCGCATTTTTTGTTCTTCTGATCCATAAGCAAAAATAGGATACATACATAAAGAACTTTGCACTGAGACAAAGCTTCGCAGACCACTGTCCCCTCGCTCTAGCTCCTGACAGACTAAACCATACGCAACGGCACTGGCATTAGCTCCACCATAATTCTCTGGTAAGGTCATTCCCAACAAACCGAGATCGGCTACTTTTTTAATGAGTTCTCGTGGAAAAATCGCTTTTTCATAACAGTCGCCAATAATAGGGATAATTTCTTCATCCACAAAACGACGTACTGAATCTCTAATTAATTTTTCTTCTGCTGTCAAACTATCATCAAGGCAAAATAAATCTTCCATTTCATTCATTACTCCGTGACTGGGGGGTTAGGCTAAGCACACAATTAATAATATCTTGCACGCTTGGCAAAATGTATTGCCAAGCATTGCCAATAGGAATAAAAGAATCTTTGGCACATATTCTTTTAATTGTAGGAAGTGGATTAATATTTTCGATCATCCACGCCATCAGTGTTTCACTGAGTGAACCTGTTTGTCGACCTTCATCAACAATTATCACTTCTTTCTGATTCTGCAATGCCTGCTTTAATGCCTCAAATGGCAAGGGTGCCAACCAACGCAAATCGAATAAGTTTACCGTCACTTGGTGCTCTTTTTCCAAAATCTGTGCTGCTTGGCGTGCAAGCGCCATTCCATTACCATAACTTATTATGGTTCTCGTGCTATTGCTGTTCTCTTTAACACTGACAGCGCCGTTGTTTTTTTCTTCTTTAACCATATACAAAGCAATAGGCTCTAAAAATACCACAACCCGTTGCTCTTCATAAGCTAAACGCACACACTCTTTGAGCAGTGATCCTGCGTCAGTGGGCGTTGAGGGACAAGCCATGATAAGACCTGGGATCTCGCGTAAAAATGCAATGGCATTATCGTTATGAAAATGCCCCCCAAATCCTTTTTGGTAACCTAAACCTGCAATGCGGATCACCATGGGATTGGTGTATTGGCCATTAGAAAAAAAGGATAAGGTTGCCGCCTCAGCACGGATCTGATCTGCGGCATTGTGGGTGTAAGCTAAGAATTGAATTTCAGGGATGGGCAAAAAGCCATTATGCGCCAAACCAATTGCAGTACCTAATATGGTTTGCTCATCTAACAGCGTATCAAATACACGCACCTTACCAAAGCGTGCTTGTAAATCAGCGGTGACTCGATACACGCCACCCTTTTTTGCCACATCCTCACCAAAAACTAACGCTTGTGGATATTGCATTAATATCTCTTTGAGCGCCTGATTGATAACTTGTGCCATATTAAGCGTCGTTTCTGCTTTCTCTGTTGATGGTGTCGTTATGCTCTGTACATTCTGCCGCAATGGTGGAACGATTGAACGCATGACATCGTTGGCACTTGATAATTTTGGACGTTTAATCGCGCTTAATGCAGCTTGAGCGACACGGTTTCGCACTTTTTCATAGGCACTGACGATTTCATCGATAGTTAACCATTTATTTTCCAAAATCGTTCTGGCGCTGTGAAGTAACGGATCATCGCTCTCTGCTTGTTCTATTTCAGCTTGCGTATGATACTGAAATTCAATATCAGAACCTGCATGTCCAAGTAGACGAACCGTTTTAAGATGTAAAAAAGCGACTTGCCCTTTTTTGCGCGCAATCTGTTCCGCTTTTTTAGCCGCCAAATAAACATCGGCTAAATTGCGACCATCACACGAAAAATAGTGCAGATGTGGCCGTTGGCTCATTGTCCTTTCAATCCAGTCCGCTGGCGTGGGGACCGAAATACCAATCTGATTATCTTCACAAATCCATACTAAGGGCAGCGGCAATTGTGCTTCTTTGATCCAACTGGCAGCATTGAAAGCACCTTGTGCCGTTGAATGATTGTTTGACGCGTCACCAAAACTACACAATACCACACTATCATGCGGTAATTTCGTGATGCTAGGAGCCAGTTTTAGGGTTTTAGCCAACGTTAAAGATAAAGCACATCCCACGGCTTTGGGTAAATGCGAGGCAATGGTGCTGGTTTGCGGTGGAATATAAAGCGGCACACTGCCAAACACTTTGTGACGACCACCACTGATGGGATCGTCACTTGAAGCTACGAGCGATAACAACTGATCATTCAGCATATTGATATCGGGATCATATTTTGCTCGCTGCATCATAAATGCGCCACTGCGGTAATGCAAAAAACCGATATCGGTTTTGCGAAAAGCTTTAGCAATGGCCGCATTTCCTTCATGACCTGCGCTTGATATGGTATAAAATCCTTGTTGTTGCTCACGTAATATTCTAGCGATTAAATCCAGATGTCGACTTATCAACTGAGAATCAAATAATTCAAGAAAAGACTTTTTATCAAGACCTGCATCGAATGGTGTGGTGGTGCTTTTCGCAATAGGGAAATCTTGCGCTAAAACGCGGCGGGTAAAGTTTTGATCTACCATTATCGCTCGATTCAAATCCATCTATTCTCTTTCCGTAGATTAAGTGAATTCGTCATTGGGAATGAAGGGTTATCCAAAAAACATCAAGATGTAAAAATTGGATAACCCTTCACTCCCAATGCTAAGCATTTTTTAAGCGTTGCTCACTGCTTTTTCAATTTCTTGGCGCATTTTCTTAATCGTATCGGCATAAGGCTTGCTTTGAAAAATCGCTGAGCCTGCCACAAAAGTGTCTGCTCCTGCTTTGGCCACTTCGCCGATATTATCGACTTTAATGCCACCATCGACTTCTAAACGAATAGACAAACCGGAGTCATCAATGATTTTACGTGCTTGGCGAATTTTGTTCATGACGCTCGGAATAAATTGCTGACCACCAAATCCGGGATTCACCGACATTAATAAAATCATATCGATTTTATCAAGGACATGATCTAAAACATGTAGTGGTGTCGCAGGATTAAAGACAAGACCTGCCTTGCAGCCACTCTCTTTAATTAATTGCAAACTGCGATCAATATGCTGGCTAGCTTCTGGGTGAAAGGTAATATACGTTGCACCCGCTTTTGCAAATTGTGAAATTAAAGCATCGACTGGGTTAACCATAAGATGAACATCAATAGGCGCAGTCACACCATATTTTCGTAATGCTTCGCATACCATGGGGCCAATCGTCAGGTTAGGCACATAGTGGTTATCCATCACATCGAAATGAATAATATCGGCATCGGCTTTTAGAACAGCATCGACTTCTTCACCCAAGCGGGCAAAATCAGCTGAAAGAATGGAAGGTGCGATAGCATATTTTTGCATGAAACGACTCGTGTTAAAAAGGAATAGCGAAACTTTACCTGAGTCGTTTTACCCGCGCAAATAATTATATAGCCACAGCAGATGATTTTTTGACTAGGCGACAAGCCTTGAGCAAACGGAGTGTACTTTTCAGTACATGAGTATTGCGAAAGGCGCCGTCAACAACGTCAAAAACTCAGCTACGAAGGCTATTGCGGAAACCAAACGCCAAAACTTGCCATCGCGAGATTCACACCACTATTCGGACGTTTAATGGAAGCATTAGAATAGTGATAAGCGCGCATGGCCAAATCATACTGCTGCTTCTTGCCAAAACGCATTCCTAAACCAAATTTATCTTCAAACTGGAAATGCAGTGATAAAACGCGGCCTTGAATTTCAGTTTCTGACAGCCAAGATAGTCCAACACCCAACTCAGTATATGGCACAATATGTGTCACAGGTAAGGGCGTGCGTCTTTGCCATCGTAACATTGGACCGGCGGTTGCAGCATGTAAGTCAGTCGCTCTTCCTGGAGCTAATTCGGGTCTTTGCGGACCATTCCAAATTGCATAACTATTTTCCCAGGCAACATTTAATCCCCATAAATCATCTTGATGCCAGATAGGACCAAAATCCCAAGAAAGCGCGAAACGATAAGGAGTGATGTCGTTAATACCTTGCCCACTGCTAATTGCTATCCCAACATTTGCAGCAGCCGTTAGACTGGATAGAGAGAGCATTACTGTCACGAAAATAGTTTTCTTCATAACTAAAACCGCCTTGTTCTCTTCCCTAAGATCAAAGAGTTTATTTGTAGTTTAGACAGAAAAATGCATAATTCCACTTTATCTTAAAAAAATTGAGATTTAAGTTTTTTTCTGATAATTCCACAGAAAATTTTTATTATGAGGCCTATGACAAGCAAGGCAACTTATGTTAATATTCCAGCGTTTCTCATATAACTAAGTCATTTAATATCGGCTGGAACAGCTAGAAGTAAAGGGAGAATACCATGCCAAGAGCAAGAAGAAATGATAAACGGGAACGGTTAATTCAAGCAGCTGATAAGCTAATTTACGAACAAACCTTTCATACGACAACGCTAGCCGACATCGCAAAGTTAGCAGATGTTCCGTTGGGCAACGTTTACTACTATTTCAAAACCAAAGAAGCCATTATGGATGCCGTGTTACAAAAGCGCACAAACGAGTGGCGTTCATTGTTTCAACAATGGGAACAAATTCCAGATGTTAAGCAACGTCTATGTGCATTGCTTGAGCACAATGCGACCCAATCTGAAACCTTAGCGCGTTTTGGTTGCATCATCGGCAGCCTCTGCCAGGAACTTGGCAAACAAGGCGGGATCTTATCGAATGCAGCGTCAAAACTGATGTCCGATATCTTGAAATGGATCGAATCGCAATTTAACGAGTTAGGTCAGGGCGAACGTTCTTACCAACTCGCTTCGTACTTTTTGTCAGGGATCCAAGGCATGAATTTGCTCACGTTAACCTTCAAAGAGCCACAATATATGCAAAAACAAAGTCAGTCTTTACAAGAATGGTTGGCTACTGTTTAAAATTTCAAGCGATTTTCCCTCTTTAAATGATTTAAAGAGGGAAAATCAACAGCATCAACTCCCTTGTCATCTTAGTCCTTTCGTCCTTAACTAAATGAATGTCATGCGGATCCCTAAGGGCTCTATCTATGAAAAAATCAAACAAACTATACGATATCGTTGTTTTAGGTCCATCACATGTTGAATTATGCGGCCAGCAACAAAGCAGCGCGTTAAAAAATATGCTCTCCTTTGAGAAAAAAATCGGCCAGGGAGCTCCAAAAATAGCCGTAGGGCTTGCTCGCTTAGGTGCCAAAGCGGCACTGATCTCCAACTTAGGAGAAGATGCGATGGGGCAATTTATTCAAGACAGTCTGGTTGATGAAACGGTTGATATTAGCCAAGTCAGGATTTTATCTGAAATGATAACGCCCTTGGTTATCAAAAACACAGACAATCGCGCCGCTCAAACGATCACCTACCGCAACTTGCCTACAACCCAGGCGCTTTCTCTCTCGGAAAGCTTTCTCGAAAAAAGTCGTGCTTTATTGATTGTGAATGAATGGCCCACATTGAACGCCATCAAAAAAGCTAAAGAAAACCACGTTAAAATTATTTTGTTACTTGGCAATCTACAAGCAAATCATCTGAATAACGACAATGTCGCTTTATTAGCCCAGTGCGATGTGGTGATAGGAACAGAACTAGATTATGTCAATCTGTTTAGTGCAGACAATGTCGATGCTGCCCTTGCCCTGTTAGCAGAACAAACCAATGCGATACGTGTTGTTAAACACGAGCAAGCTTGTTATGTGCCATCAGTCTGTCATCACAGCGGCTTCAACACCGATCATGTCAAAGTCAACCTCGATGCATGCGCAATGGGTTTTATCGCAGCCTGGTTACAAGAAAAAACCTTAGAACAATGCTGTGAATACGCAAATGCCTGCGAAACACTGATGGCTCTTAATACAGAGTCACCCAGCTTAGATGCTTTAACCTTTTTCCTCAATCACCAAAATCAAGTGGTTGCACGCAGTATTCAATCGGCCTTTTTTACAAACCTTTGTTATAGCTCTGTGCAAAAACGTTTAAAAAGACCTCTATTTTTATTGAATGTCGGCGATCATAAGCTGTGGCAGAAAATGGCAGAGCCTTATGGTGCAAAAGAAGACACCATTTCGCTCGCTAAACAATATATCAATGTTGCTATTGAGTCGGTGTTTGAAGATTTTCCTTTAGCGGGTATCGTATTTGAAGATGAAACCGCATTGAGTCAAAAAAACTGGTCAACAAAGCTCTCGTGGCTAGCTCGTTCCTTAGAAAAACCTAATGAAATACCTCTTCAATTTAATACTGATTCTGAATTAACGAGTGTCTTATCACACTGGCCGAAACATCATGTTGCCAAAGTTTCTGTGACTTATCATCCTGATGATCGTTATAGTCTACGCGGACAACAAGAAGCGTTACTCTCACAATGTCATAAAGTCTGTCGCGACACCCAACATGCGCTATTAATTGATTTATTGATGCCGATGAACAGCCTGATCACCGCGAAGACACATGCCCATATCATTCAACGCTTTTATGAATTAGGAATTTATCCTGATTATTGGCAAATGTCTCTTCCTCGCGATCAACGTAGTTGGGAAAACATTTATGCCGTCATTCAAGAAAGTGCTCCTTTTTGCCAAGGCCTCTTTATCAATGCCATTTTTGCTTCCCAAGAACAACTGCCAACATTGATAGAAATTGCGGGCAAGGAAAAAATGTGCCAAGGGTTAGTGGTTGGGCGGGCACTGTTCCAAAACACGGTTGAACAGTGGTTTGCTAAGAAAATAGATGATCAAATGCTTGTGCAACATTTTAGCGACGCTTTACGTCAAGTTGCGACACTTTGGTATGAAAAATGTCAAAGTGGCTCATTTATCGATCATTTAATGCCACGAAGCTGGCAAATATATTCATAAGCCTTTTGTATTGTCTGCACTTTTTCGGTTGCCAGTTTGATCATTTCTTCTGGCAGCCCTTTTGAAACAAGCTTATCAGGATGATGTTGACTCATCAGTTTACGATAAGCTTTTTTGATCTCCTGGTCTGATGCTTTAGATGTCACCCCAAGAATGTTATAAGCACTCTGCGGATCATTTTCCGAATAATAGGTTGTGTTGTGTGTTTGGCGCTCACGCTGATGACTGTGAGCTTGTTGCTCAAAACGTTGCTCAGCATAAAACCGCATTTCAATTTGCGACAATAGCACAGGTGGAACATGCAGTTTGTCACACAAGCGCTCTAATACTTGCCTTTTTGCCGGATCTTTCATGCCATCAACAAATGCAGCCTGTAATTGAATCTCAACAAACAACTGCATCAGCTGCTGATGACTACCACAATGTTCTAAAAATTCATCTAACTTCGCTTCCCAGTCAAAATGATTTGATTTGCCCATATTAAAATATTCGATGGCCATCATTTTTTGATCTGGGGTGAGATGAAGGTGCGCCATGACATTGCGTGCCATTTCAATTTCGCGCTCACTGACACGGCCATCTGCTTTGGCAATGTAGCCCATTATCATGAACGTTGTTTTAAAGAAAACCTTTTTGGCGACAGTGACATCACCGCTTATCAAACCTTCGCGTTGCATGCCAACATCAAAGAAATGCCCAGCTGCAAAACCAATAATGCTGCCCCAAGGGCCTCCCATGAGACCGCCAAGTGCTGCTCCAATAAGCTTGCCCCAAATAAACATTATGAAATTTTTTGTGCCAAAGGGGGTAATGCTAAAGCATTTTCTAAGCTTTGCAAGCGATCGAGTGTACCCACGTCTGTCCAAGCTCCTTGATAATGCTCGCCGTATAACTGCTGACTCAATATCGCCTTATCTAAAAGTGGCGCTAAGCGAAAAGCACTTCCGCTGTGACAATCTTTAAATAAATCTGGATGCAACACTGAAATACCTGAGTAAGTTAAAGTATGTTGATGATTTTCACGAGATAATTGTCCGTTAGCCTGTAATGCAAAATCACCCGCTTCGTGATGCGAAGGATTATCAACCATGACTAAGTGAGCAAGACCAGGTAACTTACGAGGCAAACGCGCAAAAGGATAATCTGTCCAAATATCACCATTCACGATCACAAAAGGATCAAAACCCAGCAACGGTAAAGCGTTACATATGCCGCCCCCAACCTCTAATAAAGAAGATTCAACCGAATAAGCAATACTCACACCGAAGTGTGAACCATTGCCTAGATAAGCTTCAATTTGCTCTCCTAGATGACATAAGTTAATCACAATTTCGGTAAACCCCGCTTTTGCAAGATTTTCAATGTGATAAACAATCAATGGCTTTTGGCCTGCTTCTATTAAGGGTTTAGGGCAATGATCCGTCAAAGGTCTTAAACGGTTGCCACGCCCGGCAGCTAATATCATTGCACGTGTCATCAAAGGATCCTTAAGCAACCTTACTATCAGAAGGCATGGCATGCTCAGCCAAAGCCTCTGGCAAAATGGGAAGTACCGTTTGTCTTAACCATCTGTCAAATTCATTGAACAGCGGATATCGCTCTGTCACATGGAGGACATACTGCATAATGCGAGGGATATCTTTGAGATAATGCGGTTTATTGTCTCGCAATTTTAACCGAGAAAAAATGCCTAAGACTTTCAAATGCCGTTGTAGTCCAACATAGTCAAACCACTGGATGAATTCAGCTAAAGAAATATTACCAAGACGTTTTTCATCTTTTAACATTTGGTAAAAATCTTGAACCCAGGCAACCATTTTATTTTCTGGCCATGCGATATAACAATCTTTGAGTAATGACGCGAGATCATAAGTAATAGGACCTATCATGGCATCTTGAAAATCTATCACGCCCAAATTGTTGTCAGGAAGTACCATTAAATTTCGAGAGTGATAATCGCGATGAATAACCACTTGTGGTTGACTTTGAATACTATTTAATAACAGCTCATAGACTTTTTCTAAATCATTTCGTTCTTTGGTTGTTAAACGAAGATTGAGCAACTTGTCTACAAACCACTCATCAAATAATCCTAATTCTCCCTTGGCATGCGCGCCACCAAAGGGGGGTAAGTGATAATCCAAAGGTTTTGCGATTTGCAATGGCAGTAAGGTTTGCATAGCGTTGTGGTAATAGCCTGGGGCCGTTTTATCATCTAGCACAGCCAATAAAAGCGTATCGCCGAAGTCAGACAACAAAGCAAATCCATGTTGAGGCTGCCAAGCCCAAACCGTTGGCACTTGTAAACCGTCACTTTTCCAACTTTTTGCAATGGCGACAAAAGCATCGGTTTTTTCTTTATCCGGCGGCGCAAGCATTGCGATATAGGTCTTATCAGCATAATAAACCCGGTAGTACGCTCGAAAACTGGCATCACCCTGTATTGAGTTCATTTGGAAATCTGTCGATCCTAGGACCTCACCGATCCAATGCTTGAATTCTGACTTTATCATGATGCCCCCATTTCTTTCAAAGTATACTCTACAAAAAGGTATATACCTGATAGCTAGGCTCGCTTACAATCTGTGCAGTTCAATCAATTGCTGAAAGCGTAACTTTGAGAGCTATTATTAGGTTAGTTTTTTTACTATTTTCTTTGAGTTTTCTGAACGCAGTCTATGCGCAATGCGCATCCAACCCGTTTGCAAAGGAAGAACTCTCTGACTGGGTTGAAGAGCCCGGTAATATTAGCCTATGCAAAGGACATTATCGTTCATTTGATACTGAGTATCCGCAAATTGATAAATCATGGATGCTACCCGTTGAACTTACCGCTGATGAAACCGAGTTTACGTTTGAAGGATCGTCTCTTTTACGTGGACAAGTGACCCTCAAGCAAGGTCTGCGATCAATGCATGCAGATGAAATCACGGTAGATCGCTCACCCATCACTTCTGAATGGGAAAAGCTGATAGCGAATGGTCATATTCATTACACTTCCCCTGGTCTGAATATATGGGGACAAAGAGCCGAGTACCTTCATTCGGAGCAATTGTTCACCTTAGACGGGACCTCCTATCGTTGGTACGCAAGGCATGCGCGTGGCCACGCTGACCAAATCAGCGTGCAAAAAGATATTATCTACCTACAAAACGCCACTTATACAACCTGTGGGCCTAACCAAGACACTTGGGTTTTAAGTGCCAAGAAATTAACTTTTTATCCAGAAACGGGGCGCGCTGTCGTTAACCATATTCGCTTTGATCTCTATGATGTGCCGATTTTTTATTTTCCTTATTTTAATTACCCTATCGATAATAAACGTCATAGTGGCTTTTTATTCCCCAGTTATGGGGCATCAAGCAATTCTGGTAATGAAATCATTGTTCCCTACTACTGGAACACCGCCCCTAATTATGATGTGACCTTTGCTGGACGATGGTTAAGTGAACGAGGCACCGAGGCTCAAACCAAATTACGTTATTTATTTCATTATGGTGAAGGAACGTTTCAGTGGCACTTTTTACCGAATGACAGAAAGTATGGCACTTTTAGCCGGGAAAACAGCTTAAGCCCTCCAGGGGGATTATCGAATGCTGATCCACGCATATTAGGCTTAGAAGGCAGTGATAACCGTTATGCCATCAATTATCGCCACTCTTCACAATTTGGTTACAATTGGCAACTGAATATGATCTTTGATTATGTGAGTGATGATAACTATTTTGTTGATTTAGGAAATGATATCCATACAGCCAGCACGGTACAGCTGCCACAACAAGCCAATCTTTCCTACTATAGCGAGCATTGGATCCATACTTTCAATGTTGAAGAATATGAAGTATTGCAGCCCCTTTCAAAACCCATTAATGAAGAAATTTACAAACGTCAACCACAATGGGTTTTTCAAGCAACTTATCCCGATCAATTCTTAAATTTGAGTTATGGATTATCAGGAGAAACGGTTAACTTTGCGCACAAACCCAATTTATTGACGAGAGCAGAAGTCACGACAGGACAACGCCTTCACTTACGCCCAAGCATTAGCTGGCCACTGATAGGAACCTATTATTACTTCACACCGCGCTATCAACTGGATTGGTTACAATACCTATTACATCTGGGTGTTGAAGCCACTCAAGAAAACTTGCCCCATCACCCAAGTCGCACCATACCGCTTTATGATATTGATAGCGGGTTATTTTTTGAGCGCGATTTAACTTATCAAGGTGCAAATTACAAGCAATCCCTAGAGCCCAGACTTTATTACCTGTATGTCCCCTTTCGGGCGCAGTTTTTCTATCCCAATTTTGACAGCGGTATCAATAACTTTAGTTATAGCCAACTTTTTAGAGATAACCGCTTTAGTGGACGCGATAGAATTAGTGATGCCAATCAAATCAGTGCCAGTTTGACTTCGAGGCTTTTCCCAAAGGAAGGTGGGCGTGAGCTATTTCGAGCGAGTGTGGGACAAATTTTTTACTTCCAACAGCGCCGTGTTTCTCTTTGTGCAGAACTTGGGCAAGATGATATTTGTCACGTATTCGAAGATCAACATGCCAATTCAGAACACTCTGATCTCATTGCACAAGCTGAATGGAATGCAAGTGACTATTGGTCAGGGGGGGCCTTTTGGCAACTTGATGCTGTGACTCGCGATACTGAACAAGCGGCTTTTAATGTTCAATTCCAAACTTTCAACAATAAAATCATTAATGTCAATTACTATTGGTTAAGACATGATATTGGTCAAATCAACATTGATAACGGTGAAATTGGTAGTTTGCATCAAGCGGATATCTCTATCTTTTGGCCGGTGAATATTCATTGGCAGCTTCTTTCTCGTTGGCATTATAATTTGCAGCAACGCCAAACCATTGAAGTTCTGGGCGGCGTAGAATACAGTGGCTGCTGTGTTGCTGTACAACTCATTGGATCGCGTTATCGACAATCCAATAACTTTTTCTATCCACAAGCTCATGCAACCGGTGTGTTTGCCCAAGTTGTCTTCAAGGGATTAAGCGCCATTGGCTTAAATAACCCTGATGGCAAGTTAAAACAAAAAATTCCAGGCTATATTCCGCTGCGTGAACGGCAAAATTGGATCCAAGCTGGAAGAGAAAAACTCTTTCCACCCAATGATATTTCCTTGTACTAGCACTTAACATCCCTTGGCTTTTAGGGGAAAATGCATGAGTCAAAAAGCAAGCCCGCGGGCGGAATGCAATTTAACTAGCTATCATTTTAACAATAGGTTTATTATGCGCATATTAAAAGGTTTTATTGGCTGTCTCGCGATTGTTTCTACATGTGCTTATGCCAAACCACAATCCATTGATGGCATTGCAGCTATCGTCAATGATTCCGTCATTACCCGCAGCGATCTCCGAAGCGAACTCGACATGGTGAAGCGTCAGATCCAACATTCGGGCAATACTGCTCCAGAAGCTTCGATCCTTGAGAAGCAAGTACTGGAACATTTGATTGTGAATGAGATCCAACTTCAGTTGGCTAAAAAAACGGGCTTACAAGTAGACGATAACGCACTTGATAGTGCTATCTCTAATATTGCTAAACAAAATGGCTTATCTGTCACCCAATTACGAGAAGCGGTTAACGGACAAGGAATGGATTACAACCACTACCGTGACAATGTGCGCCGCCAAATGACTGTCTCACAATTGCAGCAACGCGATGTACTTGGCACTGTGCAAATTTCTGAACAAGAAGTGAATCAGTTTCTCCAATCGCCAAATGGTTTAGGTGCCATGATCAATGAATATCGCATCGGCCATATTTTAATCGCTTTACCAGACTCCCCGAACCCAACCGAAATTGATGCGGCGACTCAAAAAGCAACCAACATCGTTGCCAGATTACGCAAAGGTGAAGATTTTGCCACATTAGCAATGGCTGAATCGCAAGGAGAAGGTGCCCTAAAAGGCGGTGATCTCGGCTGGCGTAAACTCCCTGAGTTACCCACGCTGTTTGAAAAAGTGGTGCCCACTTTACAACTCCAAGAAGTACCCGATCCTATTCGTAGCAACAGTGGCTTACATATTATTAAACTGTTAGAAAAAAGAAACGCACAACAAGTGGTTGGCTCTATCCAAAAATCACGCGTACGACACATCCTCATTAAAACCAACACGGTAACCTCCGATCGTGATGCACTGGCTCGATTAAATGATATTCGCGCTAAACTTGTTAAAGGAGACTCATTTGCAACCATCGCTAAAGCCCATTCGCAAGATTTAGCTTCTGCGACCAATGGCGGTGATTTAGGCTGGGTTTCAAATGATGTTTTAGTTCCAGAATTTAGAGATGCCATGGAAAAATTAGCGCTTAATGAATTGAGCGACCCCGTTAAAACACCGTTTGGCTGGCATCTGATTGAAGTTCAAGAAAGACAAGCACAGAGCTCTGATGATGTATCAATGCGACAAAAAGCGCGAGAAATGCTCCAACAACGTAAATTTGAAGAAAAACAACAAGAATGGGTACGACAACTTCGTGATGAAGCGTATGTGAAAATTCAGGGTGAAAATGCCAATTCCTAGACTGGCGCTAACGCCAGGGGAACCAGCAGGAATTGGACCCGATATTTGCTTGATGTTAGCGAATGAGGCATTGCCGGCAGAAATCGTCGTCATTGCCTCACCGGAATTACTACAAGCACGAGCAAACCAATTAGGCTTATCTATCGATTTAGTTGAATGTGATCTCAAGCAAACTCCCAGCATTTCAAACAAAGGCACACTCAAGATTGTGCCTGTTCCTTTGAAAAGCGCTTGTACCGCAGGCACACTCAATGTCACCAATAGCCGTTATGTATTAGATACGCTCGATCGCGCCTTTGAATTGTGTGCGAATGCTCAAGCAGATGCCATGGTCACAGGACCAGTCCATAAAGCCATTATTCATCAAAGTGGTGTTCCCTTCACAGGACATACAGAATATTTGCGCGATTTGGCTGGCCTCAAAGATGTACTCATGACTTTTCATACCCCAGAATTTATTCTAGGCACGGTTACCACTCACACGCCCATCCATAAAGTGAGTGAAACGTTGACGAAAAATCGTCTGAATAGTGCAATACAATTACTCCATCAAGGCCTAACTCAATTCTTTGGCAAAGAGCACCCTTGCATTCATGTTCTTGGTCTTAATCCCCATGCGGGTGAAGAAGGCACCATTGGCAAAGAAGAGCAAGAAATGATCACGCCTCTTATTGAGGAATGGCAAAAACAAGGCTACAACATTCAAGGTCCGTTAAGTGGCGATACGGCCTTTATTGCTAACAATCGCCAGGAGGCCGATGCCATTCTTGCGATGTATCATGATCAAGGACTTGCTCCCATTAAAGCGCTCTTTTTTGGGAAAATCGTGAATGTAACATTTGGCTTACCCTTTTTGCGCACCTCGGTTGATCATGGCACGGCTTTACCCTTAGCGGGCAGTGGCTTAGCACAGTATCAGAGTTTATTACATGCAGTCGATCTCGCTGCCAAACAGGTTGTTCAAAAATAATGACAGAGTCTCATCAGCCCCGTAAGCGTTTTGGTCAGCACTTTTTAATTGATAACAATATCATTAATAAAATTGTTCGCGCACTCAACCCGTTACCTTCAGACAATTTAGTGGAAATAGGTGCAGGCACCGGGGCATTAACCGCGCGTGTGCTAGAAAGAACCAACCATCTTCATGTGGTTGAAATTGACAACGATCTGGTAGTCCTCTTAAAAAAGACTTACGCCGAATCGATTTTGACTGTTCATCATCATGATGCGTTAGATTTTGATTTTAATACACTCGCAAAAACCGATGCCCCGCTTCGCGTTTTTGGCAATTTGCCTTACAACATTTCGACGCCACTTTTATTTCATTTATTAATGTTTGCAACCGATATCAAAGACATGGTGTTTATGTTGCAAAAAGAAGTGATTGTCAGAATGTGTGCCAAACCAGGTAGTGCTGATTATGGACGCTTAAGTATTATGATCCAATATGCTTGCGAACCCAGTATGCTATTTGATATTCCACCCAGCGCCTTTAATCCGCCGCCAAAAGTGATGTCGAGTCTTATTCATCTTAGACCTTATGGAAGCGAGCGCCCTCATCCATTAGCAAAGCATTACTCCACATTTGCCAACATCGTCAATGTGGCTTTTCAGCATCGTCGTAAGACCTTAAAGAATGCTTTACAAACGTGCGTGAGCGCCGACATTTTTGATACCGTGGGTATTGATCCCATTCGTCGCCCAGAGACATTAAGTATCAGCGAGTACGTCGCTTTAAGTAATGCGCTTACTGCCCTGGACCATTAACCACTTCATTGGCAATGGCTCGCTCGTACTCGGAAGCATGATTGTTGTTAATAATCATTCCCAGCCAGTTTTTGCTCACTTCCTCGTTG
The DNA here is from genome assembly GCA_964594635.1 of Uncultured Candidatus Berkiella sp. Classification (GTDB taxonomy): domain Bacteria; phylum Pseudomonadota; class Gammaproteobacteria; order Berkiellales; family Berkiellaceae; genus Berkiella. Next base: position 228,371 of record CAZQMV010000002.1, on the reverse strand, counting down.
CCTTTCGCGCATTCTTGCACTGCCATGCGCTCAGCTGCAACATAGTTGCCAGCAACGCCTAGCGAACGCATTCCCGCCACAATACAATTGTTAAGCTTATTGGGATCTTCTGATCCAGGACGCGCCTTACAGCCCTTGATATAGTCATCCACTTGTTTTGCAAAGACGGAGGATTCAGGTGGATGCTGAGGAAATTTTGCTAATATTTCAGCGCAACCTGCTTGTAGTGCAAAGGGCAGCGAGAATAATAAAACTGTTAATAAATATCGCATACTCGACCTTTATAAGCCATAAAACCTATAAGTAGTATAATCCAGTAACAGCTGATCTTAGCCTCAGCTCTAGGGAGATATCTTTACCTTAGTTCCCACTTCCGCAATATGGTAGATTTCGTCAATCTCCTCATTTGTTACTGCGATACAACCTAAGGTCCAATCTTTAATGGCATGCCATTTACCAATTTTGGCGAATCGCGGACTGACACCATGGATCATAATATCACTACCCGGATGAACCCCTTTGCGATTTGCCCGCTGCCAATCCTTCTGTGCTGGATAAGATAACTTTAAAGAACGATAAAACTGGCTATCTGGATTTTTATAGGTAATGGTATAAACACCTTCTGGCGTTTTACCATCTCCCATGGCTTCTTTGGGCCCAAGCGGTGAAAATCCCAAGGCAATTCGATAAGTTTTAGGGGCTTTATCTCGATAAAAAACGGTCATCTGCCGTTTTTGTTTTTCGATATGAATGAAATCAATGATGTCTTTATTAGATGATCGAGGATCATTTATTTTGGCAGTCGTTGTCATAGAACATAAACAACTGCTCAAAACGAATATAAGCCAGAAAACTCTTCTCATACTGAGGCCTTCCATTGCAAGAATACGCGAATTAACGCCTTTGCGGTGCTTCCTTTAAGATAATTTCTTCTTAACTATTCGTCAACTTAAAATCATAGAGTTTTGAAAAAGCAATCGGGAAAAAACCATTTCCCGTCACATTCGTTGCTGTGCCAAATGGGTCAAATAACATATAAATAGCAGTGATAATACCAATCATTTCACCTGAAAAATGGAAATACGTTTCTAGTAGCGGGGTGACGACGATAATAGCGCCACCGGGTACAGCAGCAACCGCAAATTTAGCTAAAGCATAAATAATACCAAATTCAAAAAATTCATAGAACGTGGGTAACGAATAGCCAAAAGCCAATAGCGTTGTCAAAGAAAGAATAGTAATACCCATGGCACTTCCCACGGTATGCGTATTGATTGTTGCCGGGATCACCATTTCTGCGATCGCCGGTTCGGCAAGATTTTTTTCAGTACACAAAATTAATATTGGCATGGTTGCCGCACTGGATAACGTACTAAAACCGGTAATGGTGGCTGGTAAAACATTTTTGATGTAAGTGATAAAAGTTTCAAATGAGCCTTTTGCTGCCAAAAAATAAAGTAGTAATACATAGGAAATTTGCGTACCCACAACAATAAAAAAGACGGGGCCATAAGTACGAAGCGCCTTACCCAACATGGCGTCTTGTTCTAACTTAAAAACAAATCCAAGAATAAACAACGGTAACAGTGGAATAAAAACCTTTTTTAAGAAGGTGTTTGCCAGTTTATTGAGCGTTTTCGCTGCTTTTTCTGCAAATTTGACTTTACGAAGGGAAAAAATGACACCTAATATAAAGCCTGCAAGGAGTGCATATTGATTGGGGATCCAATTTTTAAGTTCTAACTTCCATAAAGGCAGAAGGAGTGCTTGCCCATCTGCTGGAACATGCGCAGTAATTGCTAGCTTGGGCAACGCAAAAGAGCCCACTGTAAAACCTGTAAAAATAGCGACGCAATTTGAAATAAATATCATGGAAATCAAAGCTAAAACAAATTTAAAAACGCCCGATTTAAGATTCATGATTGCTGAAAAGACAAAGCTGAAAATGATAAAAGGCAATATCACTAATAATATAGCCTTCATGGAGAGGCTTAAGGAATATAAAAAGGCCTTCACATTTTCGCTGACAAATTTTCCAAAAAATAAAGGCAGCACTAAGATCGCAAATAGCAGTAATGGCAATCCCATCTTTTTAATAAACTGGTGTAATAACGTTACAAAAGAATGATTAGGGTTGCTGGCCGTCATATTAAGAAGCCTCTAAACGGATCAATTTAGGTGACTATTATACGAGAATCAGACAGGGGGATCTAGGCGCTTTACTGATAACCTAAGCAGTTGATAGATAATGTTTTTTATTATATTAGCCCTTATTCACTCACCAGCAATCTTTAGGTATGGCGACGATCTGATTGTAATTTGTTAGTTAAAAAGCTACAATAACCCTCTTGTCTTGACTGTGAGTATATACTCACTTACATTCATGAAAGACAATATCAGGGGTGGAGTGTGATGGCAACATTGCGAGAAAACATACGTTATTATAAACAAGCTATACGAGAATCTTTGGCAACAACCTTTGCCAATATCCATTATTATCGCGTTGCCTGTCTGCGCCAAGTCACGCTTTTTGCTACTCTGTCATTTCATTTTATCTACATGCATTTTGTGGCGTTAACCCAAAGGGTCAATAACGCTTATCACTTCATTATTCGATATTTGCGGCCATTACCTGCTTGGCTTCTCACTCACCTAGTGCAAGGTTTACAAGCGCTTTTCAGCGGCATTTATGCAGCGACCAGAAATCTTTTTATCATTTTACGAGCGCTTCCTGGCTATTCCTGGCAATTTATCCTTAGCAGTTTTCGGATCTTAACAAATGTTTTACTCAATACTTACCAGCTCCTTTGTCAGTTGGGACAAGCCACACTCAACGCGGTGAGAAACGGTCTTTCTTTTTTGGCGCGAAACTTTTTTCCAGCCCTTTCTGGAACCTGGCATCTATTAAAACGGATCTGTCTTAACATCGTTGATGACATTCGGCATTTGCCTCGATACCTTTATCAGGCCGGCATCGTCGCGACAGAAATATTGCGCATTTTACTGCAAGCTTCTCTGGATCTCATTAAGACTATCGTCAATGTATTTCGGCCTGTTTTATCCTTTATGATCAGAAAAATCTTCACGGCTTTACTTAATGTGGTAGTTTTCATTTTAGGGTTTATTGCTGCTCTTGGCGATATTACCCTTAATCTCATCGGAGCCGCCTTGCGTAATACCGTTGGCCGCTTGGTTCCTACGTCCGCCACCCCACATCGCGCCGCTGTCTCTTGTGAAAATGAAATACCAAAAACCACCCCCTCTTACACGCCAAGCTTTCAAGGATCGCACTTAAATCGTGTCAATGATGAAACCACTGATAACGAAGCCAAAAAACGTCCCTCTCTTGCGGTTTGAACCCTAGTATCCCCTCGCCCTTGTGGTATTATGTTAGGCCACAACAAGAATTGACCTTTATTTCTATTGCTAAGAGCAAAACATGATTTCATTAAACGAATTATCCCTTCAGTATGGCGGCAAGCTCCTATTTGACGATGTGAACTTATTACTGAGTTCTGGCAAACGCTATGCTATCGTCGGCGCCAATGGGACAGGCAAAAGTAGTTTATTACGCCTTATCATGGCCCAGGAAACCCCAAGCCTTGGCGATATTCTAATGCCCAAGGGCGTTACCATTGGTTGGGTTAAGCAAGATCATTTTCGTTATGAAGATCAACGAGTATTAGATGTGGTCATCCAGGGTAAAAAAGCACTCTGGCAAGCGATGGAAGAAAAAGAAGCGCTCTTTTGCGGTGAGTGGACCGATGCTGCTGCAAACAAACTGACTTACCTAGAAGAAACCATTGCCCATTATGATGGTTACATGGCAGAAAGCTTAGCGCATTCTTTACTTGAAGGCGTGGGGATCCCACTCGCTTATCACGAAAAGCCCCTGCGCTTGTTATCGGGCGGTTTCAAAATTCGTGTCTTATTAGCACAAGCGCTATTTGAAGAGCCTGATATTTTATTACTCGATGAGCCAACCAACCACTTAGACATCATGACCATCTTGTGGCTGGAACAGTATTTAATTAACGAATATAAAGGTTTATTGGTCTTTGTTTCGCATGATATTAAATTCTTGAACAGCGTTTCCACCCATATTCTTGATATCGATTACGGCGAGATCCGTGAGTATCCTGGCAACTATAATAATTTCTTAGTGAAGAAAAAGGAAATTATGGACCAGAAATTAAAAGAATCTAAAAATATTGAAGATAAAATTGCCAGCATGCAACGCTTTGTCGATCGCTTTAAAGCCAAAGCGTCTAAAGCAAGACAAGCTAACTCGCGCATGAAAATGATCGATAAAATTGAATTACCCGATATTAAGCAAACCTCGCGTGTGAGCCCTGGTTTTGATTTTCAGTGCAAACGTCCTTCTGGTAAGCAGGTTATCAGCGTGACAGGTATTGGCAAAACATTTGGCGATAAAACGGTCTTAGATAATGTGACTCTGAAAATTAACCGTCAAGAAAAAGTGGCCATTATCGGTCACAACGGAATTGGTAAATCAACGCTGCTTAAAATCATGCTCGGTTTATTAGAGCCAGATGCGGGTACAGTTGAGTGGGGCTATGAAGCTCAAACGGCTTACTTTGCACAAGATCATCATGAAGCCTTAAAAGAAGATATGACCGTCTTAGACTGGCTAAGTCACGAGTCACCGACAGAAAGCCCTGCTAGAATCCGCCATATCTTAGGACAAGTGCTTTTTACCAAAGATGACGTTGAAAAGAATATTCTCAATATTTCAGGAGGCGAAGCGGCTAGGCTTTTACTGGGTAATATTATGTTAACCAAGCCCAATGTCTTGATTTTAGATGAGCCCACCAACCATTTAGATGTTGAAAGTATTGAAGCGTTTTCACAGGCATTACAAAATTATCCTGGCACTCTGCTATTAGTAAGCCATGATAGGCATTTTGTTGCCAAAGTTGCGACACGCGTCATTGCCATTACTGAAGAAGGCATTAAGGATTTTCACGGAACTTATCAAGAATATCTTAAATATTACAAAGAAGATTATTTAAGCCGAGCTTTTTTAAAAGGGGCTAAAGCTTAGATATTCTTCGAAAGATAATTTTTGTCGGAGTAAGGCACGAAGCCTCAATTTCTGGTACATAGCGTTCAAGATCTTCTTCTCGCGCACGCTCAAAATTGGGCAAAATATCACGAAAAACTTTCTTTATTTTCCGATCATTTTTCTTTTTGCCAGAGAGAATTTCTCTGGCTTTATTAATCACCCGTTTTAAGCGCAGAAAATCCTTTGCACAATTGGCTTCATGATTGGCTTCACTATTTTTGGTTACGCTGCCAAAATCTCCTAGAAAAAAATGTAAATGGGGTAACTGTCCTTTATAAAAAATATTTCGCAACGACACATCATTGTGCGATAAACCATGCTTGTGCAAAAGGGTCAGAGCCTTAGATAACGTTTCTTGCAAGATTTTAATACTGTCTTCATTAAATCGGATTTTTTTAAGATCTTCTAACGTACCATCATATCGAGGCAATTCATAAATAATGTTGCTTACCCACAATTGTGGAGGATAAATAGTGTACTGTTTACTTAACTGTTTTTTTGTTTTTTTGGGAGAAAGCGGAGAGATCAATTTCGCCAAATCTTCATTGATCCCAACCACTTTAGGTACTGAAAAAAGTGCTGGATCTTCAGGTAAATCACGGAGCAACTCAATATTTTGCGCAATAGTTGTACGAGTGACGACATAAACCTCATTGTGACCATTGGTGAGCACCACACTTTGAGCGCCACAACCAATAATAGCACGCTTGCGTTGAACGAAAGATTGAAGCGGGCCAGCACGATTGGCAATATGTTTTTTGACGGGTGAACTTATCATTTATTTTACCAACTAATATAGGTTGGGTAAAATTGTAACGAATTCTTGCTAAAGAAAACAGGGGCAGATGGCTATTTTATAAATCGACGCGAGCATTATGCTTTAAAATATCGCGAATTTCGGTAAGAAGCTCTATATCTGGTGGGGTTGGTGCGACGGTTTCTTCTTTCTTTTGTAACCGATTCAACAGTTTAATTGCAACAAAAATACAAAACGCAATAATGGTGAAATCAATAATAGACTGTAAAAATGCACCCCATTTAACCACAGTGTGCGCTATTGTGAAGGTTTTGCCTGAAACATCAATCCCACCTAATAAAAGCCCAATCAAGGGCATGATCACCCCATCAACTAAGGCTGAAATAATTTTACCAAACGCTGCACCAATAATGACCGCTATGGCCAGATCCATGACGTTCCCACGCATAGCAAAGGCTTTAAATTCTTTTAAAAAGCTCATGGTTCATCCTTTTGGTGCTTTACGATACTCTTAAGAAATAGCGTACAATAGTCCCCCTGGCAAGAAGCCCGCACCGCTGCTGGATAAGTATCCGGCTCGCAGCTCAAGAAGTGCTTCTGGCTGCCGACACACCCCGTGAGAGCGTTATAAAAAAGGGAATGACTATGAAAAAGGGACAAATAAGCCTCGTTCTTCTCACTTCACTATTGCTTGGCGGATGTTGTGGTGGCTCTTGTAGTTCAAACATGATCACTCATGTTCAAAAAGATGAAGGTGGCTATTACTATTATGGCTGCTGCCATTATGGCATTTATAATAATCCCGATTATGAAAGAGGCGGTCCATGCAATAGGGGTTGTTATCACATTGATTGCTCGCCTTCTATGTGGCGGTAACTCTTCGCAGTTTCAATTCTATATAATCCAGCGTTATAATCCCTTATCCACATTAAGGAGGATAAGGGATGAGGCAATTAACACAGAATGAGGCAACTCAAGTTAGCGGCGCCATGGTCAGCTTTGGCGGTATCAGTTCCACCAAAATCCGGATTATGGTCACAGATGATTCCGAGTTCCCAGTGCCAGGCCTATTAAATGGTCAACAAATTAATGCGCGATTTTATGCAGATAAAGTGCTCGGTGCTGATGGGCAATTACTGAGCGGTGATCTGACCGTTCCCTTTTCCTATAATGGACATCTTTATCAAGCAGAACCAATCCCAGGCGGCCATATCTATACTATTTATTTTAATCAAGGTTAACTAGCTTCCTATATGCTCATAATAAGAGTATGTTACGATGAGCAGTATTTTATAAAAATAAAACAATAACAGATTGGAGGAAATCCAGTGAAAAAGAAAAATCTTGAATATTATATTGAACAAGGGCTATTCCATAGCCGTTGGATAATGGCGCCAATGTATGTTGGCTTAGTGGGCGCATTATTCATTTTATTCTTAAGCTTTATGCAAGAACTCTTTCACTTCGCAATGAATTTGCCTCATTTGACTCAAAACGATGTGGTGCTTGGGGTGCTGTCATTAATCGATCTGTCACTAGCCGGTAACCTCATGCTGATCGTGATTTTTTCGGGTTATGAAAACTTTGTGTCGAAAATTGATACCGATGATCATGAAGATCAACCGGATTGGAAAGGTTCGGTCGATTTTTCAACACTCAAACTAAAACTCATTGCATCGATTGTTGCGATATCCGGGATCCATTTACTCAAAGTGTTTATGGATGTCGAGAAAGTTTCGCCTGCTCAAGTGCAATGGATGGTGATTATTCATGTCGTTTTTGTGATGTCAGGTGTTTTATTAGCGGTGATGGACAGAGTGGCGATTAGCACTAAGACCATTAAAGAATCCCATAAATAAAGCGAGATGGGCGCATACAGGATGCGCCCCTACATAAGATCAATATAGATCCGCGGTTAAATTGTCTCTTTTACGTAGGGGCGCATCCTGTATGCGCCCTTCAAAAAATATTAAAATTTTGGGATGTGACGATGACAATAAGGTTGTTTGCCGGTTTTTTCATAATAATCTTGATGGTAGGTTTCGGCGGGCCAAAAAACGCTGACCGGCTTTAGTTTTGTGGCAACCGAAAAACCCTTATTAGTCAGTTCTTGGATCAATTTTGCGGCGGTTTCTTTTTGTTCATCGTCATAGTAAAAAGCGACACTTAAATACTGCTCTCCCAGATCAGGCCCTTGACCGTTTTCTTGGGCAGCGTCATGGATCTCAAAAAAGAATTTCGTCAACTGTTCATAGCTTATTTTACTGGGATCAAAAAGAACCCGAATGGCTTCAACATGGCCTGTGTCTCCCTGACAGATTTCTTGATAACTAGGCTCCTCCGTTATACCTGCGGTGTAACCCACTTCTGTTTTTAAGACACCCGGAAGGCGTTTAAAATAATATTCAACTCCCCAAAAACAACCACAAGCAAAAATAGCTTCTTGTGAATCTAAAACCTGTAAGTCAGAAACAAAATCGAGCGATAAAGAATTCACACAATGGCGCGTATTTTGCTGGGTTAAATGCTCGCCAATAAAAACATGTCCTAGGTGTGCATCACAACGCGCGCAGACAATCTCTGTTCGTTTACCATCGGGATCATTTTTACGTAACACCGCATTGGTGATTTCTTCGTCAAAACTTGGCCAGCCACAACCAGAATGAAATTTATGCTCGCCGCGAAAAAGCGCTAGCCCACATAAACGACACAAATAGGTCCCTTTTTCATCAGAATCGTTATAAGCACCGGTAAAGGGGTATTCGGTTCCTTTATGTTTTACAACCGCTAAAACCACTTTAGGTAAACTTGATTCTTTGAAAAACTTATTTTTGATATTGCTTTTCGTCAACATTGTCTGGGATACCATCGTTGTCATCGTCTTTATCTTTATAATTGGGGATACCATCGTTATCGTTGTCACGCTGGCTAGGATGCATCCATTCACCGGGTGTTTTTGCTGGCCCTATATCTTGCCAGCGCTCATGATCAGGTGCAAAACGCGGCTGATAAGGTACTATCGTATCACGAGCAAAAACGTTGTTGGTTAATAACAAGCTGATAATACATAACATTTGCAGAACCTGTTTCATTTAAGCCACCTGTTTTGCTTTACAAGGTATACTCATTTGACCTTTATCATAGAAAAAAGTTCTGCGCACGTTATTCAACTATTTGGTTAAAGGTCAGTTCAAGAAAAAAGGGTCCAGGCACTGGATGAGAAATAGCCCAAGCCTGCTGCATAAGGTATCAAAACCAGCGCAATCCCACCGCCAATATTCGCGCTTGCAAATAATCCATAGCCAATAGCAAATGTAATCGCACCCGTAATCGCTGAAAATGCCGCTGCATCACGAATAGCTTTGTCTTGAAGGTTTTTGAACGTTGTGGAATCAATACAGCTTGCTCCTGCGCCTACTGTCGTGATCTCTGATTGAGTTAACTCTCGCATAAATACTCCTTTGCGTTATGAGCGCCCCTTTTTAACGTGCTAGCGTATGCACTGTCAAGTCGCGCGTAATTACCCCTCATTAAAAAAAAGACTGTGATATTCTCATAGAGTCAGTACACTATTTTAAAGGTGGATTATGGCGCTAGAAAAGGCACTACTGTGTAAAACCACGGGGTGGCATAACAACTGTGGGTTGAACTGCCTAAGCCATTTCCTTTATGACAAGCTTGAAAGCGGTGAGTTGCAGCGAACCTTTGCTACCCATCCTGCTTACAATGAACTCTTAAATACTTTTCAACAGTATTATCAATTGTCTTCACAACCTACGTGGGACGAAGTTTACGAAATGCTTCGGGCTTATCCGAATGCCATTGATAGAGAAGGGATCTTTGCGCCGGTGTTGCGTCAGCACTTAAGAAAAGTCCTCTTAAAAAATACAGAAGACGTGTGGGACTCAGAAGCCGCAGCAGCAATTTCGGATTATTTAAAAACGGGCGAAGCACATGACATGGCAGAGCCTCTTGTTCAGCCTAATCTGGAATATCTAAAAACGCTAAAAGCTCAGTATGATCGCGGTGTAAGCACTGCAGAAAGCCAAAAATCCAATGAACAGGAAATTGCCCTTGCAATAGCCCAACTTGCTGAGGCAAAACCACCCCGTGAAGCAACAGAAAAAAGCGTGCGTGACCAAATTATTTTTCAACGCAAAAATGATTTGGAAGATGCTCTGAATCAAGATGCAGAAGTTTACTGGCTCAGCGAAGGTATGCAACGTTATGCGAACCACATCGCCGATTTAAATCAATCAGTCATGATTTCTGCTGATCAGCTTTCTTTATTAGGACAAGCGCTAGACATTGGCGTTGAGCTCTATACGCCTAACTCTTTGCCAAGAGCACAAAATGTCTCCGAAGGGGATTTTCATTGGAAGATGAAAGTTTATAACGCTGGTGTTCACTGGGAATATGAAGAACCCAGTGAAAATCTTGCTAAAGCTGCAACACATAATCAATATTATAACACGCCATCACTTGGAGAATTTAAAATCTTTGGCGCAAGAGAAGATAATCAAGAGGCGTTGATCCCAGCTTATGTCAACAGTCAGTGGGAACAAATGAAAGCCCCCAAAACCGCCATTCCACCTCTTCCTGTGCCCCAAGCCATAGTGCCAGCCACCGCTGTGCCACAAGCGCCGTATTTTACAGAAGTGCTATCGAGACCTATCCAAGTTGGCTATCAGTTATTTTCAGGTTTAAAAAATTTTATCGAGAATAGACGCTCAAAGTTACTAGAATATCGTTACAAACAAATCCATCAACAAGGCGAGTTAGCCATGGATCACTTAACCAATAAACTACAAAATGCCGCGCGAAAGGGCACTATTAATGAAGTTGAAAAACAAGTCATATTTGAATTTTATTTTAACGCTTTAGAGGAAGAGCTACAAAAAGGGCCGGTTAAGCAGTTAAATCAACGACGCCTTGAGTCGATTATCAAAGAAGTGAAAAGACATGATATCGTGTCAATGAAGCGATTTGTACTTCTAGAAGGTAAAACTAACTACGATATGCGACTTGAACATAAAAGAGAAAAAAAGCACCCATAGATAATAAAAGGATTTTGCACCATTTGTGATTCAATAGTAAACTCAAGACTATTGAATGAAAGGGATTTTAAGCAAGATGAAAAACAAAGATCTAAGCCTCATGATGACAACCGCTTTGACAATACTGTGCAGTCTTTCAACGAGTGCGCAAACTCCTGCCACTACTGTAGAAACCGAAAAATGTTATGGCATTGTCAAAGCCGGTCTAAACGATTGCCAAACGGCCCAAGCTGCTTGCGCTGGTTCAGCAACGGTTGATAATCAAGCCGATGCTTTTTTGTTATTGCCAAAAGGGACTTGTGAAAAAATCGTTGGCGCTAACCTTAAACCAAAGGATGCTCCTAAAAAATGAAAATGAGCACTGCTTTTTATACCTCTTTGTTGGCTTTGGCGCTTAGCCAATCACTTTATGCTACCACCTACACCCTTGATCCATTACATAGTTATGTTGAATGGAAAGTGAGTCATTTTGGCTTTTCGAGCCCCAGTGGCAAATGGTTTGCAAACGGCACGATCAATTATGACGCTAAAAAACCAGAAGCAAGTCAAGTGAATGCAACACTTAAACTATCCGATATCGTGACTGGGATCCCCGATTTAGACAAACATTTAAAAGGCAAATTGTTTTTTAATGTCGAACAATTTCCAACCGCTACTTTTGTCAGCGATAAAGTAGAAGTTCAAAATAAACAGATTACCAAAGTGCATGGGCAACTGACGCTCCATGGTGTAACAAAACCAGTAACATTAGATGTAAAATTAAATCAACAAGACAAAAATCCTATCACTGACCAAGACGCAATTGGCTTTAGTGCCAGCACAAAACTGAAACGCTCTGATTTTGGGATAACAACCATGCTACCCGGCATTGGTGATGAAGTGGACATTTCAATCAGCGTAGAAGGCGTAGTTTAAGAACCATCTCCGAGAACCATGATGAACAAAAGAATTTTTTCTTTTACTGTGTTACTATTTTTTTTTAACTTTTCTGTGTTTGCGAATATGAAATCACCTTATCAAGAAGAAGTCTTTGAACTGGCCGCTCGTTATGAAAAAGCGTATTTTAAGCAATTTCCTGAATCTGGAACATATTGGGGTCGCACTGATGTTGCATTAGATGCTTTTATGGATCATTCATTAGATGCCTTACGCGCCTGGGAAGTGATCGAAGATGATTTCCTAAACGACTTAAAGCGTATCCCTGAAAATGCATTACAAGGCAGTGCCTTGGTCACCTATCAACTTCTTAAACAAAGCATCCAAAGCCATCAAGCAACTCGTATTTGCAAAGATGAACTCTGGAATGTCAATCCCTTGTGGGGTTGGCATAATATGCTTTCCATCGTTGCGGAAAAACAACCGGTCGGAACACCACTCAATCGACAACTGGCCATTAAACGTTGGCATACCGTCCCTAAAATTGTAGATGACGAAATTCATAATTTACAACTCGGCTTACAACAAGGTTATACCGCTCCTAAACCTGCGGTTGAACGCGTTCTAAAGCAATTAGCACTTATTTTACATACGCCTGTTGATAAGTCACCCTTTTATGACTTTGCCACGCGAGATAATGATCCTCTTTTTAAAAAGCAAATCGCACAAATCATTACAGATGAAATCAACCCTGCTATGCAGCGATATGCAGATTTTCTTGAAAAAGAATATTTACCAAAAGCGCGAACAACGATTGGTATATCAGCGTTACCTGGCAAAGCAGCTTGTTATCAAGCAAATCTTCTCAAAGAAACCACTCTAACCATTTCTCCTGAAGAAATTTATCAGTTTGGGCTCAAGCATATGGAGCAGCTTGCCTTCGAAGTGGCCGAGATTGGTAAACGTGAATTTGGTGAAACCAATATGGCAAAAGTTTTTCGCTTAGCCAAACAAGATCCAAAAAATACCTTCAAAACTGAAGCAGATATATTGGCTTACAACGAACAAGCCTTACAAAGAGCCTATGACAAGGCGGGCACCTGGTTTGATCTCGTTCCTAAAGCCAAGGCCACCTTAAAGCCTTATCCTTTACATCGTGCACAAACCGGTGCGGCAGGCGAATATCATCCCCCGAGTGATGATGGCGAGCGGCCCGGGATCTTTTATATCAATACCTATGAGCCCGAGAAAAAGACCCGCATCGATCAAGAAGCCACTTTATTCCATGAGCTGATCCCTGGGCATCATTTTCAAGTCGCCTTAGCCATTGAAGATAAAAGTCACCACAGCCTGAACAAGTATTTGTGGAATGCGGGATACGGTGAAGGCTGGGCTTTATACACCGAACGTCTTGCCGATGAAATGGGTCTTTACAAAGATGATATTTCTCGCCTAGGCATGCTTTCTAATGAAGCATTGCGCACTGCGCGCTTGGTTGTCGATCCCGGCATTCATATGATGAATTGGACAAGAGAGCAAGCCATTGACTACTTAAAGAACCATACTGCCTTAGAAGATCACATTATCGAAGCCGAAGTAGATCGCTACATCATGATGCCTGGACAAGCGACTTCCTACATGTTAGGTAAACGCGAAATTGAATCGCTTCGTGAGCTAGCAAAATTGCAACTAGGAGATCAATTTGATATTCGCGAATACCATAACCAAGTGCTCAAACAAGGCGCTGTTACCCTGCCCATGTTAAGAGCTCAAATCCAGGATTGGCTAGAGAAATCATAATTACTTTACTGTCGCGGGACGGCACAGAGGCCGTCCCCTACACAGAGAAATGCGGAAGATTTAATGGATTGGGACGCAGACTAATTTGCCATTAACCCCACCTTGATACCCACATGAACCATTAATTGAATCGCCCTTTTCATTGGTAAACGAGCACACATCGCCCGATTCTTTGTCTGAACAGGCTTCTAGGACACCTGGTGGCAATGCAGGAGTGCTTTGCGCCTTAACAATCGCTATCCAGCATCCCGCTATAACCAACAGCATACCAACCAAGCGCAAAAATCGAATTTTCATCATGACCTCTATCCGTGTGATTCCAGCTTATGTCATATCACACTAATAAGCAGTTGGTCGACTAATTAGTTAATTTTGCCCCTTTATTGCTGCCGTTTATCGGCTTTTTCTTCCATCTCTAGGTATTCAACGTAAAATGCATCGCATCATAGTTAATTAACTTAGGTGGAATAAAATGTTAGCAGGTCTTTATAACCAAGCCGTTGCCGTTGCAGCCAATACCAGTTTGGGGAAATCTTATGGTGTCAGACCCCAATTAGAAGCTTATTTGAATATCTCTGACAAGGTGCTAACACAAGCAAGAACTAAATTGACTCAAGTTGAAACCCTAAAATCAGTGCCCACTTTAGAGAACACGTTAACCGAACTCGCCACTGCTGCAGATGCGCTGCTAAAAGAGGTTCGCGCTGATAACAATCTGAATACCATTGTAGACATTGTCGCTAACCATATTGGCGATTTTGCCAGCGTGGCCGAATTTAAAGAAAAGCTCCCTAAAATGCCTTCTATTAAAGCCATGCAACAATTTGGCAATAAATTAATTGATCTCGATAATTATGAACAATTGGGTAACATGTTAAGCGATCTGCAAGATTTCTCTAATCTCAAAACACCAGAGCAAAGAACAACGTATAAAGCACTTGATGATAAAACGTTACTCAGCAAAATCTTGGCTGAAAATGCCAAACTGAAAATTAACCAAGTGAAACTTGACGTTAAGAAAATGGCGAAAAATGTCTGCAAAGAATTAAAACTCACTGAAGGTGAAAGTGATTCGCTTATTACTTTGTTTGACACACTCACCACAAAACATTTACCCAAGCTTAACACCTTGCGTCAAAAATTAATTAAAGAATTGCCTGCATTCTTAGAATCAGAAAAGCAACGTATTGAAAAAGCCCATCCTGAATTGGTTGTTACACAGCCCAAGCCTTCGAATATTCTTGCAGGCTTTAAGAAAAAGGGAGCCGCTAATAAGAAAGTTGAAGATAAAACAGCGAAAAAGACCGCCACCTCTAAAAGAAAAACAGAAGAAACTGAACAATCGGTCGGTAAAGTAGCTAAAGCACGCAAATAAGCCAACTTGTAAAACATCACAATAAAAAGGCTATACTCTCTTGAGACTCCTATCATCTTCAAGAGGGTATACCTTATGAAAAAGCCAATCACTGTACTCGTATCCAGCCTTATCTTAAGTTTTTCCCCCCTTTTATTTGCTGCGACTCAACCGGATGCAGATCCTGATCCAACAATTGCCGCAATTGATAGCACAGCGGAAAAGGGCAATGCTCGTCAAAAAATGAAAAATATGACACCAGAACAACGCAAAGCCATTATGACAAACGCACAAAAGAAATGGGATAGTCTTTCTGATGCAGATAAACAGGCTTTTCGTACTAAATCAAAAGAGAGAGTTGAAAAGATCCAAGCTCGTCTGGAAAAGCGCCATAAAGAAGTGATGGAAAATAATGGTGAAAAAATTTACATTCGCCTTTATGCGATTGAACAAGCTATCAAATAACATGCATATGCTCTCTCCGCTTGGGGAGGGCATAATCCGGTCACTGCTTCCACCTATCTGCTTTCCTTGAAAAGAGAATACCTATCATCATCAGGGGGAAAATCGCGATTCTCTCCCTGATAACCCCCATCGCGTGAGGTCACACTTCAACAGACGCTTCGCTTCTTGAAGTGTATTGGGTATATACCGCTCGCCTTTGAAGATGCGATATTTTTTGGTCCTTAGCGAGCTGGGTTAACTTGTTTTTCTGAGATACCATTCGATAAACCATAAGAGCGGTTTAGTCACCACTAATACAAATAGTTGCCAAATCAAAAAGGAAGAATAAAAAACGACCATCCAGACAGATGCAATCATTAATATAACAAGCGTGATTAATTTATATCGCCAGTGTTGCTTTAAAAACCGAGCCCATAATAGCTTAATGATTTCTAAACCACGGCTTGTCTGAGTAACTGCTTTATCAAAGGCAGGGCCGTTATTCATTGATTTATTCTTCTACAGCCGCTATTGGCATGAATTTTTTAATTTTGACGGTAGCAAACCATTTTCTAGTCAATTTAAGCTCGTCTGTTTGTGAAGTGTATTGTTTCTTTTTAATCACGATGATAAGACATTTATCAATGAGCTCTCCCTCATAAACCCATTTTTTTAGAAAATATTCACCATTTTCATAAGAGAGTAAAAGGTGTTGTATTAATTTTTCACCATCATCGACATCTGCATCATCAAATTCAATGCCAAAATTCTCAATACTGACTCTTAAGTATTTGGGATAACCTACCTCAAGACTTAATGCCGCAGCATTGTTATGTTTAGGCGTAATTTTGATAAAATAACTTTCATTCTCTCCAAATGTTTCTGTCGCATCTGCAATATCATTTTGATGATTGGCTACCCATTGGCGTATAACATTAATCAATTTAACTTCTATGATGCCATCTTCGATAGGTAGCTCGGCAGTAAATAGTCCTTTTAATAAGCTAAACGGCAAAGAAAGTAATCTGAAAATCACCATAGTAACTAAAATAACAGTGGCAATCACGTAATCTAACACGGTTAGTACTATGTAAGATTCTTTAGTGGCTTTTTTCGTCATCGTTCAGCCTTTTTAACTTATGCATTTTTAGCAGTATTGTCCTGCTGAATTACAATTACCTGTGGTGGATAATCTGTGCCAAGATAAGCGCCAACTGTCATCCCCAAAATACTGCCAGGAATAGCAGGCCAAAACCCCATGCAAAACCCTACAAAACCACCCACCCAAAAACCAACAGTGCCATAGCAAAGCACACCCAGTACGCTGCCTGCACTCACTTGATTAACTTCGTAAGAATTTAGCTCTTTCATGACTCACTGCCCCATGTATAAGATAAACCGCTTGGATTCTTTCAAAGTTAAGTCTTATTGTCAAACTAACTCTTTCTATTTAAGGATTTTGCTACTATCGCCGCCATGAGGTAAGCCCATCCACCAAAAATCAAATCGATACCCACAAAGATCCCGATAATAAACAAACTTGATTGTGGCCAACCAATTGCAATTAGAATGCCAAGTGATAATGTCAAAATACCACTTATCAATACCCATCCCCATTGTGGCAGGCGTAATGTGATAGCATAAATGATTCTGGAAATGCCAAGGAGAGTAAATAAGACCGCTAAAATGAGCGTCAACGTCGCTGCTCCTACGACAGGGCTCATCATTAACATGATACCAAATGCAAAATAGAGGATACCCATTAATAAATTGATAAAAAAGGCTTTGCCTTTTCCTTTCCAATAATGAAAGCTATCAACGATTAAAATAATACCCCCACAAACAAAGAGCGCGCCTAAAAAAACAACGGTCACTAACGTCGTTAGAACTGTTGCTCCTATTGCAAAAAAGCCAAGCGCCAGTAATATTAACCCCCAAGCAAAAAACCAACCCCAGTTTTTGCCAAAGCTCTGCTTATCAAATTTCTGCAGCATCATATCCATGCTCATGTTGCATCCTTATTTGTCAATAGAAAATGAATGATAGCCTGATTGCATTTTTGTGCTTGATCAATGAGAGTCAAATGCCCTGAATCTGCTATAACAACTAACTCTGCATTGTTGATTAATTTTACATAGAATTCTTTATATGCAACTGGGGTATAATCTCTGTCTCCTGATATAATTAAAACCGGGCAGTGCAAACTAGGAAGACGTATCATCACATTCCAATCGTGAAATGCTTTTAATGAATTCAAATAAGCTTGTGGATCATTTTCGCACCAACGTTCAATAAATATTTCTCTAAACGATGCTTGCTCCGGTTTGGGAAATACAATTTTTGCTAAGTTAACACTTAATTTTTTCATCCCAAACCATTTGACACTTAAAGCGCGCAGACTAAAATTCAATCGTGAACGAATACTTGGGAAAGCGACTTGTGGCGCACTATTGATAATGGTTAATGTTTTAACCAATTCAGGATGATCGAGCGTCAACTGAAAGGCAACCATTCCTCCCATTGAGTGACCCACAACATGCACCGGCTCACATTGTAAGTGTCGGAGCAATGAAACGACATCTTCACAAAAAAGCGCAATAGAATACGGCATATTCGGCTTATCGGTTTGACCATGTCCACGCAAATCAACCATCAGTATCTTAAAATGGGGTTCCAAGGCGGGTAATTGATATTCCCAGTCTCTGATACTGGAGCCCAAGCCATGGAGCAGCAAGAGCGTGTCTTGGCTTTTTTGCCAATCACCCGCTGTTCCATAATGTATTTGAAAGCCGTCCTTTGCCCAAAAAGGCATCCGCTTTATCCATCTCTTTTTTTGCCCTGCCTTAAGCTTGGGTAAGAATAGCCCGTTAAGCAAGTCCTTGGCTTACTACATATAAGCTTAGTTGCAAAACCCATGGGCAAACCGTATGCTGGCAGGGGACCCTTTTACAAAAAGGAAAACACTGTGACGGATCCATGTAAGATTGGAGTGACTGTCTCGACTGAGTTTCTGCGTGACCACTCCGATCCTCATCAAAACCGCTTTGCTTTTGGTTATACCATCACGATTAGCAATCATGGCAAAATACCTGCTAGATTACTAACTAGGCATTGGGTGATTACAGATGCCAATGGTATTGCGCAAGAAGTGCATGGTGAAGGCGTTGTTGGAGAACAACCTTTAATACAACCCGGACGCAGCTTTCGTTACACAAGTGGTGCCATCCTCACAACACCCGTCGGTAGTATGCATGGCACCTATACCATGGTAAACCCTAATGGCAATTACTTTGATGCCATTATTCCAGCTTTCCGACTTGCTATGCCGGAGTTAGTCCATTAATGGCAACCTATGCCATCGGTGATGTGCAAGGCTGCTTTTTGCAGCTGGGCCAGCTCCTTGAGCTGATTAACTACGACAAGTCCAAAGACACTTTATGGTTTACAGGTGATCTGGTAAATCGTGGCCCTCACTCATTAGCAACCTTACGCTTCATCAGTCGCTTACCCGCTAACACCATCTGTGTTCTGGGGAATCATGATCTTGCCTTATTGGCCGCAGCAGCTGGCGCTATCAAACCTCACCCAGGCGACACTTATGAAGAAATCCTGAAAGCTGATGATAAAGATGAACTACTCCAATGGCTGCGTTTGCGGCCTCTCTTGCATAACGACCCACAACTCAACTTTACCCTCACCCATGCTGGTATCTACCCTTTGTGGAGCTTAACAGAAGCAACAAAGCTGGCTAAAGAAGTTGAACACTTGTTACAAGGCCCAAAGCACCACGAAGCCATGCATGCCATGTTTGGTGATCTCCCCGCCCTCTGGCGTGACTCGCTAACTGGCTGGGATCGTTTCCGCTTTATTGTGAATGCCTTTACCCGCATGCGCTTTTGTGACAAGTCTGGCACCTTGGATCTTGGCAATAAAACTGAAAAAGCACACCACGAAACGTTCTTTCCTTGGTATAAAGTCCCTCATCGCAAAACACAAAATGACAGATTGTTATTTGGACATTGGGCTGCATTACAAGGGCAAACTGGCATCCCAGGCGTTTTTGCCCTGGATACAGGCTGCGTATGGGGAAACGCATTGACAGCTTTATGCCTAGAAACCGAGCAACGGTTCAAAGTGAAATGTCTGCCTAATCCTCCGATTTAAGAGTTAAAAAAATTACTCAATTTGCGAGCAAAGGGGCGTGTTAGATACCACAAGTATTCCTATCTCTTAAAAACCAAGGTAAAGTACGCCCAGCGTAAAGAAACAATGAATCAGACTAACCATCAAGCTTTGTTTTAAAAAACTAACTAATTCGATAATTTATGGAGAATTCTGGCATGCCTTCAGTTAGGCCTGTGTTTTCACGCCTTATCCTCGCCTTAAGTGCATGCTTTTGCAGCAATGCCTGGGCAGACTATACCCTCAATATGACACGGGGTTCATCCACAACCAGCCAGGATATCTACCACCTGCACATGCTGATCCTCTGGGTGTGCGTGGCTATCGGTGTTTTAGTGTATGGCTTAATGATCTATGCGATTATTCGCCATCGTAAATCCAACGGACAAAAGCCTGCAGCCTTTCATGAAAGTACAACCGTTGAAATTATATGGACTATTATTCCGTTTGTTATTTTGATTGTGATGGCGGTCCCTGCGACTCGCGTCTTGATTGAGATGGACGATACCAGTAAAGCAGAAGTGACCATTTTAATCACAGGTCATCGATGGTATTGGCAATATGACTATATCGATGAAGGCATTAATTTCTTAAGCATGTCATCGACACCAGAAGATGAAATTAATAATCTTGCCCCTAAAAATCCACATTATTTGCTCGAGGTTGACAAACCCTTAGTGGTTCCTGTTGGCCAAAAAATTCGTTTTATCATGACAGCAAAAGATGTCATTCATTCCTGGTGGGTCCCCGCACTTGGCGTTAAAAAAGATGCTATTCCTGGTTTTACCAATGAAGTGTGGACCTTCATCGATGCAGACAAACCCGGCACTTACCGCGGTCAATGCGCAGAGCTTTGCGGTGTCAAACACGGCTTCATGCCGATTGTAGTTGAAGCAAAATCTGTTGAAGAATACCACGCTTGGATTGCTGCACAAAAAGCAGCTACAGCCAAGGCAGCAGAACCGCCTAAGCCTGCTGCAACCTCTGAAGCACCAGAAGCCAATAAAGATGCAACTCAACCCCTTGATAACGCAGCCCCTGTCGTTGATACCAAAAAGTACACTCTCGATGAACTGATGGCGCACGGTGAGAATGAATATAACGGTATTTGCGCGATGTGCCATAAAGCTTCTGGCGAAGGCATGCCACCAACCTTTCCTTCTTTAGTCGGCAGCAAAATCGTTACCGAACAACAACATATTACCGAACAAATTCGCCAAATTATCCAAGGCAAAAATGCGATGCCGCCCTTCGGTAATCAGAAAAGCGATTTTGATATCGCAGCGATTGTTACTTATGAGCGCAACTCATGGGGTAACAATACCGGAGATATCATTCAACCGAGTGATGTTGCCAAGGTCAGAGAATCGCTAAAGAAAAAATCTTAAATAGGGAAAAGCCATGGATGTATCGAATACTTTAACATCGCATGATTCAGCACATGACCACCATGATCACCACGATCATGGTCCCGCAAAAGGTTTAATGCGCTGGGTCTATACGACCAATCACAAAGACATCGGCAGCATGTACCTCTGGTTTAGCTTCGCTATGTTTTTATTTGCTGGCTCTTTAGCCATGATTATTCGTGCTGAATTGTTCATGCCTGGTGAACAACTGGTTAATCCAGAATTCTTTAACCAGCTTACCACGTTGCATGGTCTCATTATGGTTTTCGGGGCTGTCATGCCTGCGTTTGTCGGTTTAGCGAACTGGATGATCCCAATCATGATTGGCGCGCCTGATATGGCGTTGCCGCGCTTGAATAACTGGAGCTTTTGGATTTTACCCATCGCTTTCTCCATTTTAATTAGCACACTCTTTATGGAAGGCTCCGCTCCTAACTTTGGCTGGACTTTCTACGCACCTTTATCATCAACCTATGGCCCTCCTTCAACAGACTTTTTCATCTTCTCGGTACATATGATGGGGATGTCTTCAATTTTAGGCGCAATTAACGTTATCGCAACCATTTTAAATATGCGTGCGCCTGGCATGACATTGATGAAAATGCCGATCTTTGTGTGGACATGGTTAATCACGGCTTTCTTATTAATAGCGGTCATGCCCGTGCTTGCAGGTTGTGTCACTATGCTATTAACCGATCGTCACTTTGGCACCAGCTTTTTTAATGCAGCAGGTGGTGGTGATCCTGTTATGTTCCAGCATGTTTTCTGGTTCTTTGGCCACCCTGAAGTGTACATCATGATTTTGCCCGCTTTTGGTATTATCTCCCAAATTTTGCCAACGTTTACCCGTAAGCATTTGTTTGGTTATGCTTCCATGGTTTATGCAACCTGTTCGATTGCTTTATTGTCCTTCGTGGTCTGGGCGCATCATATGTTCACCACCGGCATGCCCTTGGCAGGTGAATTATTCTTTATGTATGCCACCATGCTCATTGCGGTTCCAACTGGTGTAAAAGTATTTAACTGGGTCGCTACGATGTGGAGAGGAGCATTAACATTTGAAACACCGATGCTCTTTACCCTCGCTTTTATTTTCTTGTTTACCTTCGGTGGCTTCTCGGGATTGATGCTGGCTATTACCCCTGCAGACTTCCAATACCAAGACACCTACTTTGTGGTTGCACATTTCCATTATGTATTAGTCCCTGGCGCAGTATTTTCCATCATGGCAGCAGCCTATTATTGGCTACCCAAATGGACTGGCCACTATTACAATGAAACCTTGGGCAAAACCCATTTCTGGCTTTCATTTATTTCAATTAACGTTACCTTCTTCCCTATGCATTTCTTAGGGTTGGCAGGTATGCCACGACGTATTCCAGACTATGCATTACAATTTGCAGACTTTAATCGCATTGTCAGTGTCGGCGCATTTGTGTTCGGTTTAAGCCAAATCTTTTTCCTTTATATCGTGATCAAAACCATCCGTGGTGGCAAGAAAGCAACTAACCAAGTTTGGGAAAATGCTGAAGGCCTTGAGTGGACACTCCCTTCACCCGCCCCTTATCACACCTTTACAACACCTCCGGTGATTAAATGAACGAAACAGTTAAACCACGCCTAAAAAAACATCTGCTTATCATGCTAGCAGTTATCGTTGGCATGTTTGCTTTTTGTTTTGCGCTTGTACCACTTTACAATGTATTTTGCAAAGTGACTGGGTTAAACGGCAAAACAGTCGGGACAGCACAAGTTCCCGTTGCCAGTGCAAAAGTAGATATGAGCCGCGATGTGACTGTTCAATTACTTACCACGCTTAACGAAAACATCTCAACTGAATTCGTCGGCAAGGATAGAAAATTAACGCTTCACCCTGGCGAATATGTAACAACCTCTTATCGCGTCAAAAATTTAACGAATAAACCGATGGTGGTACAAGCCATCCCAAGTGTCACCCCCGGTTTAGTCGCAAAACATGTGAATAAAATTGAATGTTTTTGCTTTGTTCACCAGCCATTGCAACCGCTGGAAGAAAAAGAATTTCGCTTAGTGTTTACGGTGGACCCAGCTATTCCACAGCAATACCATACCTTAACACTGTCCTATACTTTATTTGATGTGACTGAGAAGATTTAGGGAGATATTCGTGGCACAAGCGACACCTCATCATGATCATTATTATGTTCCTGCGCAAAGCCATTGGCCGATTTTAGGCTCGCTGTCACTTGGTGCTTTGATGCTTGGCATTGCCAATCTGATCCATGGTCATTGGATAGGTCACTACCTCTTTTTTATTGGCGCCCTAGGCATTGCCGGTGTGATGTTTGGCTGGTTTCGGGATGTCATCAAAGAAAGCCATCAAGGTCTTTATAGCAAACAAATGGATCGCTCTTTCCGTTGGGGAATGGCGTGGTTCATTTTCTCAGAAGTCATGTTTTTTGCAGCCTTTTTTGGCGCATTATTTTATGCACGCAATTTAGCACTGCCATGGCTTGCGGGTGAGGGTTCTAAAGTGGCAACGGGGACCTATTTGTGGCCTCACTTTAAAGACGCTTGGCCTTTACTCATTAATCCCGATCCACAAGCTTTCCCAGGCGCGCATGAAGCGATGCCAACGTGGGGACTCCCCGCCATCAACACCTTATTATTGCTTTCCAGTGGCGCAACCATTACCTGGGCACATTGGGGTCTTTATAAAAATAGCCGCTTTCAATTAATCCTTGGTTTATTCATGACCATTACGCTCGGTATCATCTTCTTATCTTGCCAGGCCTATGAATATTATGAAGCCTACCATCACTATAATTTAAAGCTATCCTCAGGGATTTATGGCTCTACTTTCTTTATGTTAACGGGTTTCCATGGCGCCCATGTCACCATCGGCACCATTATGTTAATTGTGATTTTACTACGTTGCATGAAGGGGCACTTCAGCGCTGAACACCACTTTGGTTTTGAGGCGGTGGCATGGTATTGGCACTTTGTGGACGTGGTGTGGCTGTTTTTATTTGTATTTGTTTACTGGTTCTAATCGTCGAAACTCTCGCAACCCTCATGTACAGTAGTACATCTGGGTTGCTCGGGCTCGCCGCCTAACCAAAAAATCATTTGCTCGATTATAAATATTATTTGTTTTGGATCTGTTGCGAAACCGGCAACAAGCTGTGGGGTTTAATCCACCCCATGGCACAGGCGATAAAAAGTAAAATAAATAAGCCTATCGATAAGCCAATCCGAAAGGTTAACGCTTTAACCATTTTTTTCGATGTTTCTTTGGCAAAGAGCAAATAATACATTCCCGAGCCAAGTGAATAGACGATTCCTACCATTAGGGCAATAATAACGAATTTGATAATCCAGTGATCACTCATGACAAAACACCGTTGGGTTTTTAAACCCCCATTATGGCTAACACTTGTAACGCTCTTGGGGGTCACTTTACTTTGCAGCCTAGGGTTTTGGCAACTATCGCGAGGCCAGCAAAAAATAGCCCTGCAAAACCAGCTAGCCCTTGCCAGTGAAAAAGCCCCTTTGGATAAGTCACAGCTACTTGCTGCTCATGCCGAGCCCAAACAAATGCGTTATTTGCCTGTTAAGGTAAAGGGGCAGTATCTTAATCAGTACAATATTTTGTTAGACAACAAAATAGAAAATGGCCGTGTCGGCTATCACCTTCTGACACCAATTGCCTTGGATGAACAACATTGGCTACTTATCGATCGCGGATTCATTCCGATTGGCGCGTCTCGAACACATTTGCCGAAAATTCCACCCATAATAGGTGAAGTTACCATTGAAGGTTATTTAGATTTCTCGTATCGTAATCCGTTCATTTCAACCCCTATGGAAACTCAAGAAATACAATGGCCACTGCGTATGCAGCACCTTGATACTGAGTTACTTGGGACGTTATGGCATAAAGAAGTCTATCCAATGTTAGTTGACTTGAATTTAAATAAACCAAACGCACAAACTTGGCTTTCCCCCCAAAAACATCAAGGGTATGCGGTACAATGGTTCGGATTAGGCCTAACGCTTTTACTCTTTTATTTTTTTTCCCAGTTACGTCGAGAAAATAATGTTAAAAATGCCTAGCAACAATAATAAGTTAATTATTATACTCATCTTTTTAATCATGTTGGGACCTTTTCTGTTTGCTTATACGCTTTATCAAAAAGGCAATGCTGCACAATTAAAAATGAATAATAATGGGGATCTCATTTCCCCTATGATCAACATTGAAAAAAATGAAGCGCTTTCTGGCAAATCGCTTTTAGGAAAATGGTGGCTTGTTTACGTCGGTCCCAAAAATTGCAATGTTGAATGTCATGATACGCTTTATAACTTACGTCAAATCCGTACGGCGCTTGGCAAAGATACCCAGCGTGTAGAGCGATTATTTATTGCTCATCCCGATTGCAAAACCAGTGTTTGCGAAACCTACTTAAGTGAAAGCTATCCCGATATGAAACGCATTACGATGAACAATGCTGAATTTAATCAGCTGTTCGCCGGAGTGAGCAACCATTTTGAACGCGAAATGATCGGCGAAATTTATGTGATTGATCCCAAAGGGAATATCATGATGCATTATTCTGCTGAAATAGAAGCACGAGCAATTTTGAGCGATGTTAAACGGCTGTTAAGGATTTCAAAGATTGGATAATCAACAAGCCATTTGGATAAAACGTCTGGCGATGTTTAGCGCAATGCTCGCATTTTGCGTTATTTTATTGGGTGCCTATACCAGGCTAAAAGATGCAGGCCTTGGCTGTCCTGATTGGCCAGGCTGTTACGGACAACTTGGGGCACCACAAACACCCGATGCCATTCAAAAAGCTAACGCTGAATATCCCTTAATGCCGGTTGACGTAGCTAAAGCCCAGACTGAAATGACACACCGCTACTTTGCTGAATCACTCGGTCTGGTCATCGTTATCATGGCTTTGTTGGCTTTTATCACTCGCAAAAAACATGCTCTACCATTATGGCTACCAAGCTTATTGGTGCTCTTGGTGATTTTTCAAGGCATGTTAGGTATGTGGACGGTTACGATGCGCTTACTGCCGTTGGCCGTGATGGGACATTTACTCGGCGGATTTTGCACATTAGGTCTTTTATGGTTATGCGTGTTGTACACGACACAAAAAAAGATCCCCTCGTTTAAGCCAGGAAATTTACCTTTACTCGCGATAGCAACCTTAATTGTCTTATTTTGCCAAATCTTGCTCGGTGGCTGGACCAGTGCAAACTATGCCGCACTCATTTGTCCCGATTTTCCAACCTGCCAAGGGCAATGGTGGCCAAATACCCATTTTGCCAGTGCTTTTAATTTTCTTGGCGGAATCGATATGGAAAATCCTTTGGCGTTTCAAGACACGCCAGGGCGCACAACTATCCACGTCATGCATCGCCTAGGTGCATTCATTACGTTGTTTATGGGCTCTTGGCTTGTCATTGCAGCAATGCGACAAGTCGCCTTACGCAAAACAGCCTTTGTCTTAGCCCTTTTCCTTATGATCCAATTAGGGCTCGGCATTTCTAATGTTATATTCTCATTGCCACTGCATGTTGCCGTATCACACAATGCAATGGGCGCTTTATTGCTATTAGCGTTAATTACCCTCAACTTCAAAATCTACCAAGCAAATAAGGGTCAACATGGCTAAGCTAGCCCTTGTCAAAGCAGCTACCTGGCGCGATTACTTAGAGCTTTGTAAACCCAATGTGGTTGCATTGATGTTGCTCACTGCCGCTATTGGTATGCTACTTGCGTCCCCTCCTGATATCTTTCCCTGGCAAGCGTTATGCTTTGGCTCCATCGGGATTGCTTGCTCTGCAGGCTCCGCAGCGGTGATTAACCATTTAGTCGAGCGCCGTATTGATATTCATATGCGCCGCACTAAACACAGGCCCGTTGCCAGTGGCCGCGTGAGCCCTGTACAAGCCATGTGGTTTTCACTGCTTTTGGGTGCATTTGGTTTGGCCGTGCTCGTATTTTTTGTCAACGCCTTAACGGCTTGGTTAACCTTAATCAGCTTGGTCGGTTATGCGCTGCTTTATACGCTCTTTTTGAAAAGAGCGACGCCACAAAATATCGTTATCGGAGGCGCTGCAGGTGCTGCCCCTCCTTTGCTCGGTTGGACTGCCGTGACCGGAACACTCGATCCTTCTGGTTTACTGTTAGTGCTCATTATCTTTACATGGACACCGCCGCATTTTTGGGCGCTCGCCATTTATCGACATGAAGAATATGCAAAAGCCAACCTTCCCATGCTACCTGTCACACATGGGATCCGTTTTACAAAATTTTGCATTTTACTTTATATCATTTTACTGATTGCTTCGACTGTCTTGCCTTATATTACAGGCATGAGTGGCATCACTTACCTTATTTTAGCCTTAGGCTTAGGGCTACATTTTATGTATTACGGAATAAAGTTATATCGTACCGATGAACCTGCCGTTGCTATGCAAACCTTTACCTATTCCATTATTTATTTGATGGTTCTGTTTATTGGCTTGTTAATTGATCATTACCTACCTTATTTTATGCACTTCTCTTAAGGCTAAGACATGAAAAAACATACATTATTTATTATTTTTATTATTGTGATCGCCCTAGCCATTGGCATCTGGCGCGAAAACCACATCAATGCTGCAACAGGTTCAATACAATCATCAGCATCAGCTCCCTTAAGCGCTGGGACTTCGCTTGCGCGTGGTCATAAGTTGCCAGACTTTGCTTTAGTTGATATGGATGGCAAACCCTTTACCCGCGCTTCTTTTGACTCACGTTGGAGCTTTATCTTTTTTGGTTACAGCTCTTGCCCTGATTTGTGCCCAACGACACTACAAGCTATGCAGCAAATTTCACAACGCTTGCGCAACAATCCCGTTTTGCAATTTGTGTTCATTACCATTGATCCTGAAAATGATACACAGCAACACCTTAAAGAATATTTACAACAAGATAGATTTCGCGGAACAAGCTTTATTGGCGTCACCGGTAAAAAATCGGATATCTCTGCGCTCACTGCTTCAATTGGTGTTCATATGGCACAAGAAAAAGCCCCTGAGGCTGACCATATCGAGCATAGCGGCACAATCATCTTGATTAATCCACAGGGTGAGCTTGCCGCCGTCTTCACTGGCAGTGATCGACCACATGCTATTGCACATGATTTCAAAGAGCTTTTACACCGTTACGCAACGGTTTAATGGTTGCTGCCTCTGCTATCCCTCTTTCTTGTGTAGACTCTTTTTGCCCCTGAAACTGGGGTTGAAAGAGTCTAGTTTGGTTTAAGACAGCAACTTCCCCTTTTTGAGCCGCTTCTTTGTGTGTCAAAGATCTATTCACGGCCAATGGATCGGCATAATGCATTTTTTGATAAAGATGAAACATACCAGATAATGGCTTCGTTAACAGATAAGAAAGTCCAGCACCGAGTAACATGCTTATGGGTAAACAAAACCAAGAATAACCAGCGGCTAAAACACCATACAAGCCAACAGCTGCTCCAATTGCCATCCCAATTAAGATTATGGTTAATGCTACATTTTTAAATTGTAATGCTTGTTTAAGTTTTACGGCATTTTGATTAAAAGCTTGTGATTCTGTTTTGAGTTGTTCTGATTTATCTTTTAATGCTTCAAGTTTTTGTCCTCGCTCAAGCATTTTATCAATGTTCTGCTCCATGATCTTTTTAGTCGCATCAACTTCAGCTTGGATTTTTTTGATTTTCTGATCGGCTGCCATGATATGTACCTCTTAATTAAAAAATGGAAGACCACCTTCTAATCAATAGACCATATTAGGTCAAGAGTGTCACTGTTGATTTGGCCAGTCTTTTTGTGGTTCTAAACATTTGATTGAGCGAGGGTGCTTCCAATGTATCAAATTCTAATAAAGGGGGAGATATCCCCTCTGCTTGCCACAGATCCGCTAACTTATCAGAAATGAGCCTTTGCGCTTTCATAAAATCATCTACTAACAATTTAACAACGACATGACGCATGGAGTATTGTACAACTTGATATTGTGACATAGCGATATCGATCGTAGAAAACAGTTCCGTCAGTGTATCTGCATAAATAGGCTTTAATCCAGCATGCGTTCTTTCTTTAAAATACAAAACATCTTCACAACGTCCGATAATACTTTCGATGGCTTCATTAGAATCACCACAAGGACAGGGCTCCTCTTTAGGTACTAAAATATCTTCCATACGATAACGAATTAACGGTTGTAAACGGCGTTTCAAGGTCGTGACCACGGGTATAAAACGTCGCTTTTTTGGATCAATCCATTCCTTTTCAATATAAAATTCTGCTTCATTTAAATGCATTGTGCCATGTTCGCAGGTCATCCCGAGTGATCCTTCTGCACACTGATAGATCTCGTCGACTTGTTGTCCAAAAGCACTCATGATCCATTTTCTCGCTAATGGCGTCAGCACTTCTGAGGTAGCAATGATTTTATGACAACGAAGAGACAGTTCACCTTGGTGTTGAAGTTTTGCGAGTGCACATAAGGTTTGCACACTTCCCAAAATCACTTCTGGATTAAATTTTTTTAATTGCAGCACTAACGATGTAAAATCTTCATTTAAGTTAAGACACAACCAGTGCATTTTCCAGGCGATGAATTTTTCTGAGAAGTAAGGTGTAGCTGCCAAATGAAATACAGCAATACGTTTACTTTGCCAAAAATGGGGCAACATTTTGCCGAGTAAGTTCCCCAATGAGGCTATTTTTTCACGCGCCGAGTACAAATAGATACCAGGCACACCTGCCGTTCCTAATGACTGATGAATTTCAATCAACGGTTTTTTATGATCATGAAGCGCTTCATCGCGCGTTAATTTGGCACGATTAAGCAGCGTAAAATGTTCTTGCACAAAGGTTTTATCAATGATGGGATATTCATGTAACGTGGCTTGTTTATAGGATAGATAATAAGGGATCTCTGTACTTGTTTGATCTAAGACCTTCGCCAATTGACTACTTTGATACCCTCGTAGAATGTCGATTGTTTGGTTTAACCCCTGATAACGTCCTTTTACTTGATGATATAAAATCCCTAGCTGCTGCCACATAACACTTCCCCACCTTCTTTTAGAGAAGTGTCTATTAACATTGCTCTTGGATCAAATTACGCTGATTAACGGTGAGAGTAAGTAGATAAGCGGTTGAGTGTAGATGCAAATACCATGATAAAAAAAACGGCGCGATGTGCGCCGTTTTTTTAGAGGTGAGTTTACTGTTTAGCAGGACTATGTTTTCTTGGCGAGCGTCTGGGTTCTTTGCTCGCGTCAGGAGTAGGAACAGGATGTGCGCCATAACTCTTTTGCAAACCTGAAAACTTCGTAATGATCTCTCCTTTACACGCTAAACGTTCAGCTTCAGAAAAACCATATTTAGGGTTGTCGACTTTAGCCAATAGTTTATCTTGAGTAGCCGCTAATTTCGCATTGAAATCTTTAGCTGTGTTAACAGCAGGCAACGCATCACCCATCGCTTTGGTAACAGCAATTTCATTGTCATAGCAACTGAAAGTATCAAAATAACGAATAGGATAAACCATGCCCATCACTGCACCAATTCCAGCCACAGCAGCGAGTATGCCAGCGAATCCTGTTTGGATAGCCGTCATTGCGCTTGCACCTAAACCTGCTTTAGCTAATAAGGCAAACGGTAACGCTAATGCGCCACTGAATGCTCCCATTACTGCTAAAGTGGTGAGCATAGCGATACATGCGATATACATGCTGGTGATAATGGTTTTGGAAAGACTAAATTTACCGGTTATAAATTTGCGGGAAGTTGCCCATAAAGTATCTCGGTGTAAACCTTCAGCTAAATCATAAAAGCCAAAGTCTGCGCCTCTCTTTTTACCAAGATATCCAGCAACAACACCTGCACCAATAGCAAGCGGTGAAGCGACTCCCATTAACATCAACACTTCAATAATGCCAACAGCAGCAACAGCGGTTGTTACAGTGGCAAGAGCCTGTGCAGCATAATGTAAAATCTTTTCACGTTTGCTTGGGTTTGGATTGTGGATATTTACTTTACGATTATCCACACCTTTAATGACTAAACCAGCATCTGCAATATTCGTTAAAAAATCCGGCTGAATGCGATATTTAGAAACCATCGCTGGGATGGGTAGTTGGCGATCTTTAAGAAAAGTGTATTCCTTTTCAATAAAGTGCTCAATTTTCGTTAAACTCTCTGAACGAAGAATAGCCAATTCAAAAGCAGTTTTGCGAACGGCTTTGTTATTTTCTTCACGATAAAGCGCTTGATATAAATCCGGACGATCTTTCTTAAGATCATCAGCCGTTATGGAAAGCTTTTTGCCTTCGCGTTCAGCTTGCCATTCTTTTTCTAGGATCTGGCAACGCAAAGAACCCGCTTCTGCAAGAACATAATGCTCAGGTAAAAATGCACCAACAGACACTTTTGTGCCATCTGCAGCAACTCGCTCTAAGTGAGCAAAACCAACGGTGACATCGCGATTTAAAGGTGGACCTCC
The DNA here is from genome assembly GCA_964594635.1 of Uncultured Candidatus Berkiella sp. Lineage (GTDB taxonomy): Bacteria > Pseudomonadota > Gammaproteobacteria > Berkiellales > Berkiellaceae > Berkiella. Next base: position 196,866 of record CAZQMV010000002.1, on the reverse strand, counting down.
CTGATAATCAGGCACCCATGGTTTAAATTCCTTTGCGATCCTTTGGATTCCTCCTAGGATATTTGTCAACATATTCGGCATACCACCCTCCAACTACAACCTTAAATACGACCATTCCCGCTATTTACAAGACCAATGCCATCAAATCCCCTTGACAACAAAGACCCTAAATTCAATAGGGCTTTCAACACTATCATGGGCATTTTGATATTGCAAAGAAATTAGTTACTTTTCTTAGAGAATTTTAGAGAGGGGTAAAAATCGAATTAAGTTATTTAACTTAATTTTCTAGATAGACTGGAAATCACTAATAAAACCGCAGCACTCACCACAATGGCCGGGCCTGTGGGGCAATCCCAAAAATGAGATAATAAAATGCCGCACAACACGCAGAATAAGCCAAAAAGACTCGCCAAAAATGCCATTTGTTCCGGGCTCTTAGCAAAACGGCGCGCTGTCGCTGCAGGGATCAGTAATAAAGCGGTAATCAAGAGTACTCCAACGATTTTAATGGCAATGGCAACGGCAATAGCCAGCAATAGAATATAGGCTGCTTCGACTTTTTGGGTATCTACCCCTTCTACCTCGGCAAGTTCGGCATGCACCGTGACGCGCAACATCTTTTGCCATAACACTGCCAAAGCCCCGAGAATAAATGCGCCTCCCAGGTAAATCATCATGACATCGCGCCAGGTGAGCGCGAGAATATCTCCGTATAAAAATCCGAGTACATCCACCCGAACATTGTCTAATGCGGCAAGGACCAACAAACCTATCGCTAATGTGGTATGTGACAATAGACCTAATAGCGTATCACGCGCTACCATCACCCGTGCTTGTAACCCAAGTAATAACAAAGCGACCAGTACCGCAATCAAGCAAACACCAATAGTCAGATCCCAATGCAAAGCCAGTGCGAGCGTAATGCCGAGTAATCCAGAATGCGAGAGTGTATCGCCTAGATAGGCTAAACGCCGCCATACCATTAACGCGCCTAGGGGCCCAGCCACTAAAGCAACACCCACCCCACCTAACATGGGTGGCCACAAATAACGAATATCCCAACTGCTAAAATCAATCATGGTTGTGATCCTTAGAGTCGACCACTTCACCATGAACACCATGATGGTGATCATGTTTATGGGTGTAAAAGGCGAGATTTTGTGCAACATGGCCAAAAAGTGCCGTAAATGCGGGATCTTTGCTAACCTTTTCTGGATGTCCTGAACAGCACACATGTTGATTCAGACACACCACAATATCGGTTTGTGCCATCACCACATTTAAGTCATGGGACACGAGTAAAATGGCACAACCTTGTTGCTCACGGATCCGTGCTATCAAGTCATAAAACTCACCCTGACCTAATAAATCAACCCCTTGTGCAGGCTCATCAAGGACCAACAGTTCAGGTTGTCGCAGCAGGGCTCTTGCGAGTAAAACACGCTGCAACTCACCGCCAGATAATGTATATAACGGATTATCTAAGATCTGATGCCCGACACCGACTTCCACCAAGGTTTTCTCTAATGAGACGTTAGCCTGACCCAATTGCAAAAAACGTTTCACGGTCAGCGGAAAGAGCGGATCAACCTGTAAGCGCTGTGGCATGTAGCCTATGCGCAAGTTAGGTGAGGTTGTGATTTTCCCACTGGTAGGCTTCAGTAAACCTAAGAGAATTTTCAGCAACGTGGTTTTACCCGCGCCATTGGGCCCCACAATCGAAACAATTTGATCTTTTTTTAAAATTAAGCTGATATCGGCAAGGATGAGACGCGTACCCTCACGGTATATAACCTGTTCTGCTTCGATGAGAGTATTTGAATTGAGGGTTTGACTCATGACTTTTTGCACAATGACCGATGGTGTATACTTTGAACGTCTAGTATTACACCACATCCTCAAACAGGAAACCCTATGGCTTGGCTTTTTAATCGATTTGTTGGCATCCTTGCCCTGGTTTACTGGTGTGCAACCCCCGCAGCAATAGCTGACGTCCCTAAAGTCGCGGTGACCTTAAAACCCATTCATTCATTGGTGGCAAGTGTGATGGAAGGGGTTGGCGTTCCTGAGTTGCTGTTACCTGATGGTGCCTCTCCTCATACTTTTCAGTTGAAACCTTCAACCCTCAAAACCTTAAAGGAAGCCTCCCTGATTGTTTGGGTAGGTCCCTCGCTTGAAATGTTTATGCAAAAACCGCTCTCATCCCTTTCGCCTTCATTCGGTTTTATTGAAATTCAAAGCTTAGATAACCTGGTTAAATTACCTTTGCGTGAAGGCCGCGAATGGCAACATAGTGATCCAGAAGATCCTCATGGGCATGGGCATGGGCATGGACATGACCACGACCACGGCGCGCATGGTGATGTCGATCCGCATCTTTGGTTATCCAATACCAATGCACAAATGATTGTTAAAACAATCGCCGAACGTTTAAGCAAAGTTGATCCTCAACACGCGAAACAGTATCAAGCCAATGCGCAAAAAACCCTGCAACGGCTCAAGTTTTTAAAATCAAACTTACAAGGGTTATTGGCTAGCGTTCAATCGGAACCTTATCTTGTGTACCACGATGGTTATCAATATTTTGAAAAAGAATTTGATTTAAAAGCGGTTGGCACCATGGTGATTAACCCGCACGTACCGTTAAGTGCTCATGGACTCGCTCAAATTAAAGAGCTGATCAAAGCACGTGGAGTGAAATGTATTTTTAAAGAAACCGAATTTAGCGAACGGATCATTGAAAACAGCTTGGGTAATCAACTGGTACAAATCAGAGAACTTGATCCTTTAGGAGTACACATCGATAAAGGCCCCGATCATTATGAGAAAACCTTATTCGCATTAGGTAAAACCATCCACGACTGTTTAGCTCCAAAAGTCGAGAAAGGTTCCCGCAAATAACGCACATCCTAGCCATTGGTTGTTTAAAAACGCTTGAAAAAAAGCGGCTTTGTCACGCGTTCTAATCAACCATTGCTGGTAACACGCGAAGAAAAAGGCCGCACCAATGCCAACAAAAAATAGATAACCCCTGGCGAGCATGTAACCTAGAACAATCAACAGACTCAGCATGGTTACATGACAAATCCACACCATCAAGCTATCGTAACGGCCAAAAGCGATCGCTGTTGATTTTACTCCAATTTTTAGATCATCGTCTTTATCAACCATGGCATAGAGTGTGTCATACGCTATCGCCCACAAGAGAGTCGCGCTATAAAGCAACCAACAATCCATTGAAAGCGGCTGTTTACATGCGCTATAAGCCATGGGGATCGCAAAACCATATGCTGCGCCTAATACCACTTGCGGAAAATGAGTATAACGTTTCATAAACGGATAAGTTGTTGCAAGACTCAAGGCACCTGTTGATAGCCAGATAGTTTCTTGATTAGTGAAACAAACCAGCACGAAAGCCAGCAACAGCAGTAGCACAAAAAGCATTAAGGCTTCAGCAGCAGAAACCGCTCCTGTCACTAATGGCCTTGTGTTGGTGCGCTTAACATGTCCATCAAAATCTCTGTCAGCATAATCATTAATCACACACCCGGCGGCGCGCATCACGATGACACCTGCTGTGAAAATGCAAACTAAATAAGGTGGTGGATGACCATCGGTTGCCAACCATAATGCCATGAGCGTAGGCCACAGAAGCAGTAAAGTGCCAATGGGGCGGTGAAAGCGCATCAAAAGGCCATAATGGTACAAACGCTGGGAAAGGTGTGCTAAAATCGCCATGGAAATTATTTAGAAATTCATTTAACTCATAAAGTATCGATATTCTCAATCATAACATAGTGACGGTGCTCTAAACGATGACAAATCCACTCCCCATTATTATTATTGGCACAGGTTTAGCAGGTATCAGTGTCGCCAAAGAGTTTCGTAAAAACGACACCCTCACACCGTTGATTTTAATCACACAAGACGATGGTCATTTTTATTCAAAACCGCTATTGTCCACGGCCTTTCAACAAGGAAAATCTGCTAGCGATTTAATTATTACCGATATCGCTGTATTACAAACCCAATTAAATGCCACCATCATGACATTTTCAAATGTCACGGCAATGAACACCACAACACAAACCATCACGGTGCAAACACCAGAAGAAACCGTTTCTATTCATTATCAAAAATGTGTTTTTGCTAATGGCGCTAAACCAAGACCTTTGCCAATGCTTGAATCATTACCTTCGCACTATCGCATCAATAGCTTGATGGATTATGCGCGTTTTAAAAAGGCAATCGATACATGGCAACAATTAACGATTATTGGCAGTGGTTTGGTTGGCTGTGAATTTGCGCATGATTTTACCAAAAGCCACTTATCCATTAACGTTGTCACGCTAGATCCCTATCCATTATTTGGCCTAGTGCCAGAACCCATCGGTCATGCACTTAAAGAAGCGTTAACTGATAAAGGAGTCTCGTTTCACACCCAAAACCAAGTCACTGCTGCAACCCAACTTGAGAACACTTGCCATTTAAGCCTGTCCAATGACAACACCTTGCAATCCGATGCAGTCTTAATTGCAATTGGGCTCACGCCGAACGTGGCTATCGCGCTTGATGCGGGCTTAGCGGTTAATCAAGGGATTGTTGTGAATGATAATCTAGAATGTAGTGTCGCCAATCATTACGCATTAGGTGATTGCGCTGAAATTGCTGGTGTCTGCCGTCAATATGTGGCCCCCATCTTATCTTCTGCCCGTGCACTTGCACAAACGCTGTGTGGCAAACCGACCAAAGCAATCTTGCCCAATTTACCCATTTCATTAAAAGTCGATTGCTACCCTATTCTTGTTTCCCCACCTAAACAAGGCTGTGAAGGTACCTGGCAGTTTGAAAATCAAGATAATCATTACCAAGGACTTTTTTATGATAAACAGGGTGTTTTACAAGGATTTGCACTATCTGGCTCCTATTTAGCAAAACGCCAAGAATATCAGGCAGCGCTTATGGCTAATGTTTCTCAAAACGAGCGCCGATAAAAAAAAACGATGCTCAAATTAATTTGATAAAAGCAAATTAAGAAGAGCATTGCGGGGGCTTGTTTTAACCGTTCGTTCTTCAAGAAGGTCTGCACGCCGACGGTAATGCCCCCTTTTTCTTATCACTATACTTCTCAACGCCAATGCAAATAGATAGAAAAACGAGCAGCATCCCACCTAAATCATACCAACCAAATCGCTCACTCAAATACCAATAGCCCAATAGTGAAGTCACAACCGGCAGTACACTACCAAAAATAGCAGCGGTACTTGCTGGCACCACTTGTAGTCCTTGTCCCCATGCCCAATAAAAAAATGCTCCACACAAACTGCCAAGCCCGATCAAACCCCAATAAAATGCAGGAAAATCGTTTAAGTTCACTGTTTGTAGCGTGCTAATCGATAGAGGTAATATCATTAAAAAAATCAGCCAATTGACAATAAAAGCACTGCCAAGCGGCATGACTCGATGGCTAATGCATTTATTAAATATGGAATAAAGTGCTTCAGGAAATATAGCTAATAAAACCAAAAAATCTCCCCAAAAGCTGCCGGTGATCGCATTGGGATCCGTGCTATTGTCCAAGCTGATCACCACAATGCCAGCAATTGCTAACAAAATGCCAATCAATTTATGCGTTGTGATTTTCTCACCTAAAAAAACATAAGCTGAAACAGCAAGAAAAGCGGGTAATGTGCTGCTAATAATTCCAGCAGAGGTGGCAGTGGTCGATTCTATGCCCCGAAAGAATAAGTAATTAAATAAAAATCCACCAGTCACTGCCTGGCCTACTAAAAAAAGCCAATCTTTTTTTTGCAGCTGTCCTGCTGGATGAGTTGGCGCTAATATCTGCCCCTTCCCGATAAGCATCATGGCACTTAAGATGATGCTACTGAGCAAAAAGCGGATACCTAAAAAGAGAAAAATGGGCATTTCTTGCTCAAGAACAAATTTACCCACCACAACATTAATAGCAATGGCCGCTTGCGCTAAAGCCAATAAAATATAAGCACCCGCTACATTCAATGGATAGATCCTCTGCTGTTTTTGCATGCAGCGGATATAATATCAATTGCTGCAATGCAAACTTAGATTAGACTTAGAAGGTAGTCGCTCTTAAAAAATTTGCTGGGAAAAAATCATGAATCTACATGCTAAAATGCCTTTTGATCCTTTTAATCTAATGAAGAATGTTATTTTTCCCTCATTTGATAGGTATACGAAAGTGAATGATCCCTATCATCCTTATCCAATGACTCCCAATTGGCTTCAAGGCTTCCAAGGTGTACAGCAGCAGTTTATGCAAGGCTGGTGGGATTATCTCACTTGGCAACAATGGTCCTTGCAACAAGCGTTTTATGATAATTCACGATGGCTCACCCACCTGATGCAATTAACTCAGCAACCTCAAACACTCTATCGTTATACACGCATGAATTGGCAAAAACCGTATTTAAGCCTACATGCACAATCGGTAACCGGGACACGTTTACTGACTCAATTATGGACGGATACCTTTAAAGCTTGGCAGCAGATCATTCCTGGCATGCAACTACTTCAGAACGATCATTTTGGGGTTAACCCTGTACCCGTACGCAAGGCCAAACATGAAATGGCAAAACATCATTTCAAATAAAGACTAAACGCTTTTGAGCGCTTGCATAAATTGTTCAACTGCAAAATGTAAGTCTTGTTCTTCAATAATCAAAGGAGGCGCAAAACGGATCACCGTTTCATGCGTCTCTTTTACTAACACACCCAACTCCATCATTCTCTGACAAACACGCCGTGCTGGCACTTTGCTGATATCCATTTCAACCCCTATCCAAAGACCTCTTCCCCGCACATTTTTAATCAAGGGATGTTTGATAGCTTGTAACAGATTTAGCAGCACTTCACCGAGTTGATGACTTCGCTCAACAATCTTTTCTTCTTTGAGAATATCTAATACCGCACTCCCTATTCTTGCGGCTAAAGGATTGCCACCAAATGTCGAACCATGGCTACCCGGAACAAAAACGTCCATCACGTCTTTGTTGGCTAAGAAGGCAGAGACCGGTAATAACCCACCCCCCAGTGCTTTTCCTAAAATCAATCCATCAGGTTTGACGTTTTCATGCTCATAGGCAAACATTTTACCGGTGCGACCTAATCCAGACTGGATCTCATCTACGATCAAAAGGACATTATTTTCTTTACAAATTTTCTCACAGGCTTTTAGCCAACCCTGAGGTGGAATTTGAATGCCTGATTCTCCCTGAATGGGTTCCACTAAAAAAGCACAAGTATTTTTATTGATGGCTTTTTTAAGTGCTTCACTATCTCCAAAGGGAATGCTCACAAAACCTGGGGTTAAAGGACCAAAGTGTTTTTGATACGCCTTTTCTGTAGAGAAGCTAATAATACTAATCGTGCGTCCATGAAAATTATTATTCGCGACAATAATTTGTGCTTTGCCATCTTCAATGCCTTTTTTCTCATAGCCATAACGACGCGCCGCTTTTAAAGCGGTTTCCACCGCTTCTGCGCCAGAGTTCATTGGAAGCGCCATATCCATATTGGCAAGAGTGCATAGTTTTTCTAGAAAAGGGTATAAGGTATCAGCATGAAAAGCACGCGAAACCACACATAATCTTTCGGCTTGTTCTTTTAACACCGCAACCAGTTTAGGATGGGAATGGCCTAGGCTAATAGCCGAATAAGCCGACATCATATCTAAATAACGCTTGCCTTCGATGTCCCACACCCAAGCACCTTGTCCTTTGGTCAGCACCACCGGCAATGGGTAATAATTATGCGCACAGCGCTCGTTTTCCAATTTGATCCATTCTTGATTATTCATCTATCACCACATTTTCTAAGATCTTTTGCGCTAACAATAAGGTTTTGTTATCAACATCTTTGGTTGGATTGAGTTCTGCGATTTCTAAAGCACGAAATAAGGGATGATGGCAAAGCATGTTAATCGCCTGTAAGACTTCCTCTTCAGGCAAACCATCCGGTTCTGGCGTGCCCGTCCCGGGTGCAATGCTTGGATCAAAGCCATCGAGATCCACACTCACACCAAACGCTTTTGTGCCATTTGTCACTTGCTGTAGTGCTTTTTCAAAAACGGTTTTGATCCCAAGCTTTTTCACATCACTCATGTGATAAACGGTAACATTTAAGCTTTTTAATAATGCTGCTTCACCCTCTTCAAAACTGCGCACGCCAATGAGTACCACATGACGAGGATCTAATTTGGGGCTTGAACCCGCAAGATGCGTTAAAGAGGATTCCCCATAGCCCATTAGCGCAGCCAATGGCATACCATGGATCGCTTGTGACGGTGACGTTTCTGGGGTGTGCGAATCCATATGCGCATCAATCCAAATTAAACCAAATGCACCTTCTGCTTCTAAAGCAGTGGCCGCGCCACTCCAGGTTCCCACGGCCATCGAATGATCACCGCCTAACACTAAAGGATAATGGCCTGCTTGTATGGATCCTCGCACTTCTTTGGCTAATTCATTGTTGAACGCAAGGATCTGTTCTAAACGCTGGGCATAGTTTAATGCCATGCCAGGTTGATAGGGTAAAAGGGCAGTGAGGGTTTTACGCCATGAAAGTGAAGGCTGGATCTTCGTGAGTGCCTTTTCGATACCAAAGGCTTTGAGTGCATTGGAGCCAAGTTGCGCCAAATGGTTTTTTGCGCCCCAGCCTAGCTCGGCCCCAATTATGTCGAATGACTTCCTTTGCATGATCACTCCCTAATCTGCATTCGTATATTAAGTCTGCACTACGAATCAGAAAAGGGAAAGAGGGTTTTGGAATTACGCCTTCGCATAATCATGAAAACCCAGCCATTTGGCAATCAGGCGATCCACATGATGAGCTGGCATCTGCAAGCTTGCAGCATGCTCTGTGATCTTCTCTAACAGATCTTGATCACGTTGCAAATCGGCTACTTTAAAAGTCACCGCTCCTGTTTGACGAGTACCTAATATTTCACCAGGGCCACGCAAGGCTAAATCGGCTTCGGCAATAATAAAGCCATCAATATTATCGCGTAAAATCTGTAAACGTTCTTTGGCCATTCTGCTCAAATTACCATAGAGCAATATACAGAAACTCGCTTCATTGCCACGTCCCACTCGGCCGCGTAATTGATGCAGCTGTGCCAAACCAAAGCGCTCAGGATTTTCAATGACCATTAACGTGGCGTTTGGCACATTCACACCCACCTCAATCACGGTGGTTGCCACTAAAATCGCAATCTCGTTGCGATAAAAAGCCTGCATAATGGCTTCTTTTTCTAAAGAGTCCATACGGCCATGCACTAATCCAATACGAAATTCCGGCAAAGCTGTTTGGAGCAATTCTGCCGCTGCCTCTGCCGCTTGGCAGGTTAAGATCTCTGATTCTTCAATTAAGGCGCAAACCCAATAGATCTGCTGCCCTTTTTGACAGATATTACGTAATCTTTCGATCATTTCATCGCGGCGAGTTTGTGAAATCGTTAAGGTAGTAATAGGTTGTCGTCCGGGTGGCAAGCTATCGATCACCGAAATATCTAAATGCGAATATTGGCTCATCGCTAACGTGCGTGGAATCGGTGTTGCTGTCATGATCAATTGATGTGGATGGCATGGAAATTTAGCGCTTAAGCCTTTTGCTTGTAAAGCCAGCCGCTGATGCACACCAAAACGATGTTGCTCATCGATAACGACGAGTCCCACTTTATTAAACTGGATGTCTTCTTGAAAGAGCGCATGCGTGCCAATAATGACATGCGTTAACCCTAAGGTGATATTTTCCTTAATGCTGCGCTTTTCTTTGGCTTTTAATTTACTGACCAACAATTCACAGCGATACCCAAGGGCTGCAAACCAGCCCGTAAAATGCACTAAATGCTGCTCTGCTAAAATTTCGGTGGGCGCCATGATGGCGACTTGTGCGCCATTCGCCATCGCCTGCAATGCCGCTAAGGCTGCCACAATGGTTTTACCACAGCCTACATCGCCTTGAACTAAGCGCATCATGGGCGTCGTTTTCGATAAATCGTGCGAAATGTCTTGCCAAACTTTGCTTTGCGCTGGTGTGAGAGCAAAAGGCAGTTTGTCGATAAAAGAACGATGCACGGTTTCATTCTGAGGCAAACTACTGGCGATATGATCGTTCGTTTGTTGGCGCAGCTTAGCCAGGCTTGCATGATGGGCAAATAATTCTTCTGCAATTAACCTTGCAAATGCTGGGTGTTTTTTGCTGGTTAAGGCTTCCATATCCGTATCATTTGTTGGCTGATGGACAGCACTTAATGCCTCAACCCAGGTTTGCATAGTGATAATCGAAGAGAGCTCCTTTGCAAAAGCATCGACTTGATTTTGAAATCGTTGACGATAGGTTTGTAATAATTTTTCAATGGTTTTTCGCAACCACGCTTGCGACAAGCCTGCAACGGTTGGATAAACGGGCGTTAAGTGAGCCGGCAATGGGGATCCCACATCTTTAATAAATTCCATTTCCGGATGCACCATTTGCATCACACTACCATGGCGTTTTGCTTGCCCATAACAGCGTATAGCAGTGCCTATTTCCCAGGTTTTTTGGGCCAGATAGTGGAAGAAGACGACTTGTATCACACTCCCTTGCTCATCTTGTAGCGTTAACACACAACGCTTTTTTCGCCCTTTTTCTGCTTTAGCGTGCACAATTTTTCCCTGAATGACGCACAATGTGTCAGAGCGCACATCTTGTAAGGGCGTTATTTGTGAGCGGTTTTCGTAACGAAAGGGACAATGCAGTAACAAGTCACCCATGGTAACAATGTTTAACTTGGCAAGTTTTTGTGTGATTTTATCACCGATCCCTTTCATCGAAGCAATCGGTGAAAACCAATCCCAGGCGATATCTTTGTTGTTCATTTTCCGCGAGCGATGCGCGTTACTTCATTAACCATTCTTAAACGGCGCATAATCCTTGCTAAATGGGACCGATTTCGGACTGACACAATAAATTTAACAGTATTGTGCGAGCCATCTCTTTCGTCGACATGGACGTTAATAATATTGGCGTTCGAATCTGCAATCGCATTTGCTAAGGACGCCAACACGCCTCGTCCATTAACGACATCAACAACGATGGGTACGAGGAACTCACCAACGACTTTATCTTCCCACACCACATTGATGTATTCATTGCTCATTTTGCTCAATTTAGCCATCTTATGGCAGCGCTCTTTGTGGATCACAACACCTTGGCCTTGCGCTAAATTTCCGACGATGAGATCACCTGGAATGGGATAACAACATTTTCCATAAGTTACCACCAGGCCTTCTGTCCCTTTTATCGTCAGGGGTTTAGCTTTTTTATGAGGATGCAATTCATTGCCAATCGACAAATACGAGAGCAATCGTTTAGCCACTAAAGGCGCCATGCGTTTTCCTAGGCCCACATCCTCATAGAGTTCGTCTATGGAATGCAACCCCATCTCTTTAGCAATCTCTTGTAAATTGGTTGCTGAAAAATTGTCTAAAGATTGATCGGTTTCTACCAACACACTGTTTAGCAAACGTTTACCTAAAGCCTGTGATTCGGCAGTTTGTTGGCCTTTAAGCCAATGGCGAATATTATTACGTGCTTTACCTGTTACCGCAAAAGTTAACCAAGCAGGATTAGGGTGAGCGCCATTTGCCGTAATAATTTCTATGGTTTGACCACTGCGTAAACGAGAGCTGAGCGGCGCAAGACGTCTGTCGATTTTACACCCAACACAAGCATTACCAATATCGGTGTGCACCATGTAAGCAAAATCCACCGGTGTTGCACCTTGTGGTAAAGAGAAAATGCTGCCCTTAGGCGTGAAAACGTAAACCGCTTCGGAAAATAAATCAATTTTCACATTTTCAATGAATTCGATAGGATTACCCGTATGCTTTTGCAATTCGAGCAGATCTTTTAACCATTCTTTAGTATGAACTTGCGACGTCTCTTTTTCGGTCGTCTTATATAACCAATGCGCTGCGATGCCATTTTCTGCTAGATGTTCCATTTCTTGCGTGCGAATTTGCACTTCAATTGGCACACCATGCGGACCAATCAACGTGGTATGCAATGATTGATAGCCATTCGCTTTAGGGATCGCGATATAATCTTTAAAACGTCTGGCGATTGGACGATAGATGCTGTGCACCACGCCTAAGGCAAGATAAGCATCGGTTGTTTTAGCAACGACAATACGGAATGCATAAACATCCATCACTTCTGATAAAGAAAGACGTTTCTGATGCATCTTTTTATATAGGCTATACAGGTGTTTTTCCCTGCCCCAAATGGAACTTTGACTTAGCCCTGCAGCATGTAATTTATTTTTAATATCGCTTTCAATGGTATGGATCAGCGCTTTACGATTACCACGGGCACGTTTAACGGATTCTTTTAACACGCGATAACGTAAAGGATAAAGTGAAGCGAAACCTAAATCTTCAAATTCCACCCGCATATGGTTGATACCCAAGCGATGGGCAATCGGCGCGTAAATTTCTAGTGTTTCAAGTGCAATACGACGTCTTTTAGGGGGGGGTAAGCAAGCCAGGGTACGCATATTATGTAAGCGATCGGCAAGCTTGATTAAAATAACGCGAATATCTTGCGCCATTGCTAACATCATTTTGCGAAAATTTTCCGCTTGGGCTAGTTCGCGACTTTCAAATTTGATTTGTTTTAATTTGCTTACCCCATCAACGAGTTCAGCGACTTTTTCACCAAAGCGCAGAGCAATGGTTTTTTTATCAATCGGCGTATCTTCAATCACATCATGGAGCATGGCTGCCATGATGCATTGGTGATCCATATGCAATCCCGCTAGAATGCGCGCAACTTCGACAGGGTGGGAAATATAGGGTTCGCCAGTAAAGCGTTTTTGACCTTCGTGCGCCTTCTCTGCTAACAGATAGGCGTGGGTGATCTCTTCAACTTGCTCAGGGGGTAAGTAAAGTGCCAGCTCATCTCGTAAGTCGGTAAAAGCAAACACTTATCACCCCTACTCTTCGCATTCGAATTTTTAGAAACTTAATTATCTGGCTGGGTTAAAAACTCATGACCAAAGTGACCTAAAGCAATTTCTCTTAAAGCAACAACGGTTGGTTTATCATTCTGCCAAGGTACCAAAGGTTCTGCACCCGTCATAGCTAGCTGTCTAGCTCTCTTAGTTGCAACTAACACCAATTCAAAGCGATTGGCGACGTTATGTAAACAGTCTTCAACGGTAATTCGAGCCATTTCTTAGAACCTCCAGTCATTTAAGTCATATTCTTGTATATCATTCTATGGTAACCGATCCGACGGCCCCACGAATAGTGCATTTACGCTTCTATTTACCGATTAAAGAAGCAAGTAATGAGGCAAAACGCACCTCTTGCTTTGAAGATACGAGACGATTAGCGTTAATAATGGACTTCAGATCAGCCAGTGCCAGGTTAAAATCGTCATTCACAACGACATAATCATATTCACCATAATGAGAAATTTCTTGGCTTGCCTGTTCCATGCGGGCCGCAATAATGGCCTCACTGTCTTGGCTGCGGTTGATAAGCCGGCTTAGGAGGATATCGCGTGAAGGCGGCAAAATGAAAATGCTCACGCATTCCATCTGTTCTTTCACTTTACGAGCACCTTGCCAGTCAATTTCCAATATCACGTCAGTGCTTTTAGCCAACTGCTCCAACGCCCACGTTTTAGAGGTACCATACCAATGGTTAAATACCTTGGCATGCTCTAAAAAGATGCCAGCCTGTTGGTGCTCCACAAAAGTAGGTTCATCAACAAAAAAATAATTTTTACCTTCAATTTCACCTACGCGCGGCGCACGGGTCGTGTGCGATATGGATACCGTCAGATTATCCATATCCGCCAGCATAGCGTTCACTAAGCTGGTTTTGCCACCGCCTGAGGGCGCTGAAATAATATAGAGCGTTCCTTTAGCGTTCATTGTTTATTCCACATTCTGAATTTGTTCTCGCATTTGCTCAATAATCACTTTCAGCTCTACTGCTGCTTTGGTAACAAGGCTATCAGAAGATTTTGCTGCTAAAGTGTTCGCTTCGCGATTCATTTCTTGCATTAAAAAATCTAATCGTCGACCACTGCCAGGGCTCTTAAGCGCTTCTTCTACCGCTTTCACATGCGTGACTAAGCGATCAACTTCTTCTTCAACATCCATTCGTTGCGCATAAAAAACCAGTTCTTGTTCCAGTCGTTCTTTATCAACATTGGCGTTTATATCAGCCAACTTTTGTGTGATTTTTTGCTTTTGCGCTTCAATGCATAACGGTAATCTTTCTTTAACAACCCTCACTTGTTCTAACACTTGCATTGATTTGGCATCTAGCACAACTTTCAGTGCAGCCCCTTCTTGTTGTCGCGTTTTAACGAGCAACGCTCCCGCCTGGGTTAAAAGGGTTGTTAAAGGTAATTTTAGCTCGGAATAATCTGCCGCGCCTTGACGCAGTACATCTGGCCAACGTAATAATTCCATGACTTTAACGTCAGGTGAGACAGCTGCTTGCGTTGCCAAGGTCTTAACACTATTTAACAGTTGACTAACCAAATTCTCATTAAGCTGTAACGGCGCTGCTGTTTTAGCACTCGGCAAAAAACTCAGGTGACACTCTACTTTACCTCGCTGCAATGTTTTCGACAGCACATTTCGCCACTCAACTTCCCACTCACGAAAACTCTCAGGCATTTTGAAAGTCAGATCGAGGTAACGATGGTTAACAGAGCGCAGTTCCCATGTTGCCTGCCCCCATTCTTGTAATGCAGCAGCTCGGGCAAAGGCAGTCATACTAGCTATCATCGGATAATGAGTCTCTCTTTGTGGAATAGTTGATCAATTAACTTTTTTACTTAGGTTTCAATAAAACCGAGTCATGCTACCATAATTATTATTTACGCATATAATACCTTTCTTTTTTTGTTCAAGGTGTTCCTTTCATGCGACCTAGCGCCAGAAATCGTGACGAACTCAGAGATGTCAAATTTACCCGAAACTATGTTAAACACCCTGAAGGGTCTGTGTTAGTTGAGTTCGGAGAAACCAAAGTGATTTGTAATGCCTCGGTGATACCTGGCGTTCCTCGCTTTCTCAAAGGCCAAGGTAAAGGCTGGGTGACCGCTGAATATGGCATGCTACCCCGCTCCACCACTGATCGCATGATGCGCGATTCGGTTACCGGCCGCCCTGCCAGTCGCTCCCAAGAAATTCAAAGACTCATTGGCCGCTCTTTACGTTCTTGTGTTGAATTAGAAGCACTAGGTGAAAATACTATCACCATCGATTGCGACGTTCTGCAAGCAGATGGCGGCACTCGCACAGCTAGCATCACAGGTGCTTGCATTGCGCTGGTTGAAGCCTTTAACTGGATGCAAAAGCGCAAGATGATTAAGAGAAATCCGCTTAAATTCTTAATTGCCGCAATCTCTGTCGGCATTTATCAAGATGAAGCCGTGCTGGATTTAGATTATGCAGAAGACTCAACTGCAGGCACCGATATGAATGTGGTCATGAACGGCAATAATGAATTTATTGAAGTGCAAGGCACCGCAGAAGGCAAGCCATTTAAAGGTAGTGACTTAAACAACATGCTGGCCTTGGCTCAAAAAGGCATTCAAGAACTTATTATTAAGCAAAAGCGATTATTAGATTTACCTTAAAATAGAGGATTTTCCGATCACCTCTACCGCTTGCGGGAGAGGAGGACCCGGCGAAGCTTGAAGAGAGCGAGACGGGGCGGGTGAGGGCGAAGATAGCGCATAAATTCCCCTCACCCCCTTTCACCTTGCACTTCGTGCGTCAGTGAAAGGCCCCCTCCCCCGCAAGCGGTAGAGGGAACAAGATCCGAAAGTAGAGATTTATTACCTAAATATTATAATCTATCGTCAAAGGCGCATGGTCTGAAAACTTCTCTTCTCGATAAATGCTGGCGCTCTTGATGGCCTCCTTCAAATCCGGCGTCACAATCTGGTAATCAATTCTCCAACCCACATTATTATCCCAAGCTCTCGCTCGATTAGACCACCAAGTATATTGATCCGCCTCTTGGTTAATCACTCTAAATGCATCAACAAAACCCACTTGATCAAATACTTTATCTAACCATGCTCGCTCATCCGGCAAAAATCCTGAATTTTTCTGATTGGTTTTCCAATTTTTTAAATCGATCTGTTTATGCGCAATATTCCAATCGCCACAGATGATATGAGGGCGCTTCGTTTTGAGATAATCATCCAACGTTGCTTCAAAGATATTCATAAAATGATATTTGAGTGCTTGGCGACTTTCACCGCTAGTACCAGAAGGCATGTAAAGTGAAGCAATCACTAAATCACCAAGCTCTATATGCAAATAACGACCTTCATCATCTGCCAAAGAAAAATCTAATTGCTGTACAACTTTATCAGGTTTGTGGCGGCTATAAATCGCAACACCACTATAACCACTTTTTTGAGCACTCTTTGAATAGCAATGGTAACCCGGTAATTGAAAGGCTTCTTGCTCAAATATGGAATCTGGAGCACGCACCTCTTGCAAACAAATCACATCTACATCTTGCTTAGCAAGCCACCTTAGCGCTCCTTTCTTTTCTGCTGATCGGATCCCGTTGACATTCAAAGTGATAATGCGCATTCTAAGTTCCCAAGATAAAACCCGCAGTTTAGCGCAAAGAGGGCATGTGATGGAATCCTACCGAAAAACCTTTATTGAACTTGCTTTAGAACATAATGCGCTTCGATTTGGTAACTTTACACTGAAATCTGGTCGAATGAGCCCTTATTTCTTTAACGCTGGGCAATTTAATACGGGTGAATCACTTAAAATCTTAGGTGAATGTTATGCCGCCGCTATTTCACAATCATCCATCGGCTTTGATATTATTTTTGGGCCCGCTTATAAAGGGATCCCACTCGCTTGTGCAACCAGTATTGCCTTACATGAACAATTTCAACAAAACGTTCCTTATTGCTTTAATCGCAAAGAAGCTAAAGATCATGGTGAAGGTGGGATCATTGTGGGAGCGCCTTTACAAGGACGAGCGCTTATCATCGATGATGTGATCACGGCAGGTACTGCTATTCGTGAATCGTTAGACATTATTCAAGATGCTAATGCAACCGTCGCTGGTATTATTGTGGCTTTGGATCGCCAAGAGAAAGGTAAGACAGAACTATCTGCGATTCAAGAAATTGAATCTACCTTACATGTGAATGTGATTTCGATTATTACCTTTGCCCATATCATGGCCTTTGTTGAAGATGAACCGCAATTTAGCGCTTTTCGTCAGCCCATGGCCGCTTATCGCCAACAATATGGCATTTCTTAATCATTAACTATAATGTTCATAAATAGTTGATTAGGGTGTGTATATGAAGATCTGGATAAACATCCTGTTAATAGCAGGGTGTAACTTGTATACAGCAACAGGTTTAGCACAAGACAATTATTACCGCTATAAAGACAAAGAAGGTCATACCGTGATTTCCAATACGGTACCTGCAGATTTTGCTAACACAGGTTATGAAGTGGTCAGCCCAATGGGCACTGTCGTTGAAACCGTCTTACCACGTAAATCTGATGCTGAAATCGCGGCTGATGCTAAACGGGTTGAACAACAACGTGAAGCTCAAAAACAAGCGGAAATAACTAAACAGCAAGCAGACATTCAAGCGCACAAAGACAATATTTTATTAAAATCCTTTGCCAGTGTGGCCGATATTAACCGCGCTAGAGATGATAAATTAGCCTCTATTGCCGTACTTGAAAATATTGTGCAAGAAAATTTAGGTGGCCTCGAAAAACAGCTCAAAGATGCTAAATCAGCGGCAGAAACTTATACAGCGAAATCACAACCTTTGCCAGCTATTTTGCAAAAAACGATTACAGAAAGCGAACGACAAATCAAAGATGGTCAAGCTTTTTTAGAACGCAAAAAAGCAGAGAAATTAGAAATTGAAGCAAAATATAAAGCATTAACCCAACATTATTTAAAGCTACAAGCATCGCAAACTAAGGCGCCTGCTGAAGGGGCCAGCACGCCAACATCAACTTCAACGGTACCCCAGGTTACGCCTTTGCAAACGCAATAGTCTTGAACACTTTTTGCTATTTTACCTGTCGACGTTTTTCCGGATCCTTAAAAAGGAACACTTAATTCAGGCGCCAGTGCTAAAATTGCGCGCTTGAAATCAGCCTGCACTCGTTTCAGGGCAGCTTCATTATCAGCTTCAAAACGTAACACTAAACACGGCGTGGTGTTAGAAGCTCGCACAAGTCCCCAGCCATCTTTAAATTCCGCACGTAAGCCATCAATAGTAATCAGCTTAGCGTTTTCGAAACCATGCTGTTCTTTTAGTGCATCAATAAAGTGAAATTTTTTCTCTTCAGCAATCGCAATATTGATTTCAGGTGTGTTCACGCTGTTGGGAATATCGCTAAAAAGTTGATCAAGCGCTTTATCCTGATGGCTAATAATTTCTAGTAAGCGAGCAGCAGCATAACAAGCATCATCAAAACCATACCAACGCTCTTTAAAAAAGAAATGCCCGCTCATTTCGCCACTTAATGCCGCCTGGGTTCTTTTCATTTCACGCTTAATAAGTGCATGACCTGTTTTATACATGATGGGTTCACCACCCAATTGTTGAATGCGCATCGCAAGTAATTTAGAGCACTTTACATCAAAAATAATTTTGCTGTGTGGCACACGTTGTAGTAAATCTGCAGCAAATAACATCATGACTCGGTCTGGCCAAATGATTTCACCTTTATTGGTTACAACACCCAATCGATCGCCGTCACCATCAAAAGCCAAACCCACATCGCAACCTTCTTTCATCACGGTTTTAATTAAATCTTGTAAATTGTCAGGTTGTCCTGGATCGGGATGGTGATAGGGAAAATCACCGTCAACTTCGCAATAAAGAGGGACAACGTCACAACCCAGCGTTTTAAAAAAGCGCTCCGCTAAACAACCGACCACGCCGCTGCCACAATCAATGGCCACTTTTAAGCGACGCTTTACTTTGACATCTTGTTGAATGCGAGCAATATAATCATCAACCATCTCTTTTTTAAGGAGTTGGCCGTGACCTTTTGCAAATTGCTCAGTTTGAATACAATGATAAAGCGCTTCTACATCTTTTTCCGCTAACGTATCACCGGCTAACATCATTTTAAAGCCGTTATAATCAGGCGGATTGTGACTGCCTGTGATCATAATGCCTGTCGCTGTATTCAAGGCATGTGTCGCAAAATAGACAACGGGGGTAGGCACTTGCCCAACATCAATCACATCACACCCACTTGCCATTAATCCTTGGCACAGACTTTCGCTTAACCAAGCACCGGAGTGTCGCCCATCACGTCCAACCACCACTTGTGATTGATTCTTTTGTAAGGCTAACGTCCCAAAGCTTAAACCCAATAAATAAGCCACTTCAGGGGTTAAGGTTTTACCCACCACACCGCGAATATCGCAGGCGCGAAAAATTTCTGGTTTAACTTGTGAGATATCGTAATTCATTGCTTGCTCAATCATTTTTAAATCCCCCGCGAGCTATGCTCGCCGCCCTCTTTACAAAGTGGGCTATTTGTTCGCTTCGCTCTCTTTAAGAGCCCTATCCATGACCAGTATGGCCGAACCCACCTACACCGCGCAGTGTTTCTTCGAAAGAATTCACGATTTCAAAAGCACAGCGCATAACCGGTACAAACATTAACTGTGCAATGCGCGCACCCACTTCAATGGTGAAAGGGGTAAGGCTTCGGTTCCAGCAAGATACCATCAATTCGCCTTGGTAATCAGAATCAATCAGGCCCACTAGATTACCTAATACAATACCGTTTTTATGGCCAAGACCAGAGCGTGGTAAAATAATCGCTGCTAATTCAGGATCGGCAATATGAATCGCCATGCCGGTGGGAATAAGAAACGTTTCACCCGGCGCTAATACTTTTTCTTGTTCAATACAAGCCCGTAAATCCAAGCCAGCGGAGCCGTCGGTTGCATAGGCTGGCAATGGGATTTCTTTGCCAATTTTAGTATTTAAGATTTTAAGTTTTATTTTTTGCATGATAATACTCGCTAATAATTTCTAATAATTTTACAGCAATATCGTATTTAGGAGCTTTTGCTACATGATGTGTCGTGGTGTGACTGATGACGGTTAAGGCATTATCATCGGTATCAAAACCAATATCTTGGCGACTCACATCATTAACTGCAATCAAATCGATTTTTTTATGAATTAATTTCTGCTTGGCATTTTCTTCAGGAAAATCTGTTTCTGCGGCAAAGCCCACACAAAAGGGACGATTTTTTCGAGCTGCCACTGCTGCTAAAATATCGGGATTTTTTATTAAGGTTAATTCCAGGCTTTCATCCGAGCCTTTTTTGATTTTACCAGACGCTGGTTCTTTCACACGAAAATCGGCTACTGCGGCTGCGCTAATAAAAATATCTGTATATTCAATCTGATTATTAACACTTTCAAGCATTTCATTTGCCGTGGTAACCGTAATCGCTTCTATACCTTGAGGTATGGGTTGATGAATGGGTCCATGCACTAAAGTGACCTTAGCACCAAGCTTCAGAGCTGCCTCTGCTAAAGCTAAACCCATTTTGCCTGAGCTACGATTACTAATATAACGCACCGGATCAATTGCTTCGCGAGTGGGGCCCGCAGTAATTAACAGGTTCAAACCTTGTAAAAGCGGCGCATGCGTTTTTTCAGGAACGATTGAGAATAATTGTTCGATAATGGTAAAGGGTTCTAACATACGACCAAACCCCACTTCGCCACAAGCTTGTTCGCCCCAATCAGGACCTAAAATGGTGACCCCACGCGCTTTTAAAATGGTTAGATTCGCTTGCGTTGCTGGATGCTGCCACATTTGTTGATTCATCGCTGGCACAACATAAACAGGCGCTTTTGTTGCTAAACAAAGCGTTGTCAGCAAATCATCAGCGAAACCATGCGCAAGTGCCGCTAAACGGTTAGCACTTAATGGCGCAATGAGAATCCCCTCTGCCCAACGTGCTAATTCAATATGACCCATGGCTGCTTCAAAATCCACATCAAGCAATTCGCTGTAGACTGGGTTAGCCGATACTGCTTGTAAGGTTAGGGGGGTAACAAATGCTTTCGCACCTTGCGATAAAACCACGCGCACATCCAAGCCGCGTTTTTTCAGTAAACGCACCAATTCGGGGGTTTTATAGGCTGCTATGCCACCCGTAATGCCAAGGAGCCATTGTTTTCTGTGTGTCATAGAGAATTAATATTATAACTAACTAAATTAGAGCGCTAAGAGTTCTAAGATAGCATGTTTTGAGGGGGTTTAGCAGCGCCCTCACCCGCTAGATGCGGGATCTGGGTGCGCTTTGTGGCTGTACTTGCTGCGGTTCAACTAATTTCGTTAAGAAAGTTTTCACTGCTGCATGAGCCTCTGGCTTGCTTTTTATACTCTCAAGGTACTGTGGTAAATTGCTAGCAGCACTGACTTTACCTTGTGCAAGGTCTTTTTCAGCTTGACGTAAAAATGACGAAACCGAATAGAGTTGGTCGCTAATTTGTACAAATTCTTTCGGTTTGATATCGCCTATATCTAATCTACCTTGCAAATCTTTTTGAAATTCCGCAATTTGATGTAAGGCACTTTGAATCGTTAATGCAGGCTGAACGCTAGCAGGGGCTCCCTCAGCAACAGAAGCATGGCCAGCCGCTAAATACGGTAAAGGCCGTGTAACGGGAAGTGGCGCTGGCACTTTCACAACCCCTGGCGCTGGACTAACAGCTTGAATAACCGGTTGAGCAACAGGTTGCTTCACTTTTTTAACACGAGGGGGTGCTAAGTCATCAGCTACTGCGCGTAAATTTTCAGCCGGTGTTTTATTAAATTTACTCGCAAGGCTTTTCACTGTTGCTTCAATGTGCGCAAACTCCGTTCTCAAAAACCGATCCGCTTCTTCTGCTTTAGCTGTTGGTGTTTTACTCCAGCCAAACCATTTGGTTTTGGTTGCTTGATTCTGAATATCCGCCTTCATCACCGACAACCCCGTCGTAGAAATATTGATTCCCGCTTTAAACAAATTATTTACAAAATCTTTGGTTTTATTTCTATCATCCACTAATCTATCACTACGCAAAAATCGAGATTCCGTTTTGTGAATGGGCACAATGTCAATTCGAGGCATATCATTGCCCTTGGCGTCTGCTTGCGCTCTTAGATAAGCAGCTTGGGCTTCCTCTGTCACGCCTCGGATCCCCATCCCTAATTGATTCGCTAATTCAATATTGTGCTTAACGGTATTCCAGCTGTATCCATGGATAGGTAGTTGAGGATTATTTTTCTCACTGAATGCTTTCATGATTTTAATTTGTTCTTCATTGAGCGTTACAACCAATCCCGATTGAGCACAGTGTCTCATACGTTCCCAAATCACTTTAGGATCAGTACTAGATATTTTAATCGGCAACGCGCGTTCTGATAATTCTCTGATCCGTTTATTGCCAACGGGTATAAATCCTTGATTCAAATAACCTTCAAACATTTGTTTGGCATGATCGATATTCCTTGAACGAATGAAAATAGCTGTACCTGCTGGAACTTCAGCGCTGAATTTGGTGAAAATACCATTTTGAGCTAATCTTTGCGCGCATGCCACCTGTTCTTTAACAGGTATGTTTTTCAAATCAAACACAGGTAATTCTTTATCTTTTACATGTTTTAACATCTCAGTGATATTTTTTGGACTCAATTCCACAGGATGTCCAAGCTCTTCAACGCTTACTTGCATGGCGATTAAATCACGTTCAATATTGCCGCTATCCACAAAAGTGAGCCTTCCTGCATTAAGCTTTGAATCTTCTTTTAATATATGACGTAACTCATCTAATTTATTTGCTTTGGTTAATGCATTAACATCAGGAACAAGGCCCATCTCTAACAATTGATTTACCATCACGGCTGCATAAGGATGCTTTAAAGGGACATTGTATTCCAACCCCTGCGCCCCCTTAGCAACATGATCTTTTAATGCTTGTTGTGCGGTTGAATTCAGCGATACCAATAAGCCATCTTGGCTAGCTTGTTTTAAACGCTCTAGGACTTGCGAGCCCGTTACCAATTGTGGGTTCGATGCTGTTGGAATAGCAATTTGCTTATCTTGATTATGGCTATCCATTTGCTTTTTAACATAGGCATCTACTTTTCTTTTGGCTTCCGAGCTAAAGACAGGTGTCATTCCTGCATTTAATGCTGATTCATATTGCTTTATCGCCACCAAGGGAGATTCTGATGTAATGTCGATCGTAAAATTCAGCATTGGAGCAGGGATACCTTGTTGATAAACTAACGTAGGCACAAACGTTCCATCCGCGACGACAGCTTGAAATTTTTTCTTAATCTGATCGGGACTATTGTTTTCACAAGCAATTTTAATTTCTGGAACAACTTTGTTAAAAGTATAGCCAGCACTATCGAGCTCGATTTGCTTGTATAATGCTTTTTTTCCATCAGCCTTTTGCACATAAATCTTCTGGCCATCATTCACACTGAGTTCATTTAATTTTCGAACTTTTTCGATATGTTCTGACGTTACAGTGGGTTGTGAGTTCGTTACATTTAAAGCTATTGCCAAAGTGTGCATCAATGCAATTTTGCTATCTGCATCTAGTGTGTTACCTTGGAGTTCTCGTATTCGCACGGTACCATTCATCACCACAATTTGTAACAAATTGACATTGTTGGCATCTTTTAAAACAAAGCTAGCCGTTTTGCCCATCATCGACTTTTTAGTTTCAACAATATGATAACGATTGGCATTGACACCTTGTTGCAATAATTGAGGGATCCCCCCTCTTAAAAGCCCTTTTACTGCTTGACGGTTTTCTGTACCTTCATTGGCGATATCAATGCGAATATCACCATAAGCTTCGCTATGCGGCGTAGGCTCGATAGTTTTAGATTTGACAACTTTGATAGGATTTAATTTATCGTTAACTAATTTGTTCTGTAAGAAACCAGACATTACCTGTAATTTTTCCAATATTTTTTCATTTTTTTCTATGTCAATTAGAAGTGATGCCCTACTCTTTCCCTCTTCTGTTTCCAGTCTTTTTCGAGTGACATTTAAATCATTTTCCAATGTTTCAATTTGTTCCGTCAAACTTTTCTTCATTGAAGCAGCAATTTTAGGTTTCAACGATGAAAAGCTAATGGTATTAAACATTTCCTGAAATTCACTCGTTGTAAAGTTCAGGAGGTATCCTCTGAGTCCATTAGTAATTTTTAATATATCTTCTTGTGGGACAGCTCCAGCATTAATCTTTCCAAGCAAATTGACAATCATATTCTTTGATTCGTTTCTTGCTAGCAAATCCGCACCTTCATTAGAAGCATCGGTTACGATCTTCGCAGCTTCCAGCAACGGTTGATACTTGTCCGATTTTGAATTTTGAATGAGATCTTTTGCCATTAATATAATTCTGGCTCCTCTTTGTGCAGGCGCGATAAAAACACTCGAAATGCGTTGCCCCTGCAAGTCATTCTGAAGATCTGGATCTGACATTAATTCACTAGGAAAGTTTACACTTGATACTGCAATAAAATTTTTATATAAATCTTTCATGCCAACCAATGCTGTTTGCCATTGCACTGGATCTGGCGAATATAGTGTCTCAATAAAATTTGCTGTCGCCTGTTGCAACTCGGCTAATTTTGCAAATTTTTCTTGCAACTGCGCCTTGGAAGCGTAACCTTCACGCTGCTCGGGAGACAAGGTATCGTACTTTAATAACAGTTGTTTCATTCGCTCTACATGAAGCGTATTTATCAAATTAAAATTCGAGATTTCAGTAGTAACGAGCTCTTCGTAAACGCGCTTGGCTGCACCCGTTAAACCCAATGTATTAGCAGTTGCTTCTAATCTTTCTCTTTGTAATGTTACTGGCATAGAATGAACTCCTCTACCTCTTTGTTGATAGACAAAGGACCTATAGATAAAGTTCAACGATGTGAACAAATATTAATTATAAAAATAACTTAAAAATGAAGATCTTAGGCATAAAACCAGGGATTGTTTGCTCTACCCAGTAGAATTTGATATAAAGTCTGGCTCTATAGGACCTTAAGGGGAAAGACCATGGCAAAAGTGTGTATGGTCACGGGAAGAGGTACGGCTCGTGGCAATCATGTGGCGCACTGTAACAAAAAAGTGAAACGTACGTTTCAAACCAATGTGCATACAAAAAGATTTTGGCTAGCTGGTGAAAACCGCTGGATCAGCTTAAAAGTTTCCACTCGTGGTATGCGTACCATCGATAAGAAAGGCATTGAAGTCGTATTGGCAGAAATGCGTTGCCGCGGCGAACAGGTTTAAAGGGGAAGCAAAATGGCAGCTGATAATACAATTAAAGTTATTATGCGCTCTAGCGCTTCGCACTTTTTCTACACCACGACCAAGAACAAGCGTAACAAGAAAGAAAAAATGGTCCTGAAACGTTATGATCCCGTTGTGCGTAAGCATGTGGATTTCAACGAAGAAAAAATGCGCTAACCTTTAGCGAAATAATCGAATATAAAAAAACCCGCCTAGTGCGGGTTTTTTTATGCACGCTCTTCCCAGTTTACTTTTAAGCGTTGTTGGCTACGCGTATCTCATAACCGTCATGCACAAAAGTACACTCCGGATTATTCGAACGCTTGCCGCCTAGCTTACAAGCAAACTGGTTTGAGCTAAATTACGCCGGTTTCAACGTTAAGGTTTTCAGATACGCTGCAAATTCTTTGAGAGCACTCACGCCGGTCGCTTCGGCCTCAGCACACCACTTCTGCAACGCTTCAACCATTTCTTTTTCTTTCAAGCTGGTTTGTGCCCACAGATCTCGTAAACGCTCTTTGAATTGATAAACCACTTGCATCGGTTTATGCGTTTCTAAGAATTGTTCTAAGCGAAGCTTTGCTGCTTCATCTAGCAAAGAAGATTCACGCACTAATAATTTCTTAGCGCGACTCAAGAAACCTGACTCGGCTTGGTTGGCTTTTTGCGCTTCTTGCGCAAAAACAGGCGCAATCACTTCACGGGAATAACGTGCCATGATTTGAAAGCGATTTAATAACAAAGCCTTCAAGGTTTCCATATCAACTTGCGCTCTGCCAGGTTCTAATTGGGGTGATGGCGCAACGCGCTTTACCTTAATCAAACCTAACACTTCAAATAAGCGAATATAAAACCAACCTGAATCGATTTCCCAGCTTTTCACTGAGAATTTAGCAGAGGTCGGATAGGTATGGTGATTGTTGTGCAGTTCTTCACCACCAATGAACAGTCCCCAAGGGCTAATGTTGCGCGCTTCATCCGGGCACTCAAAATTGCGATAACCCCAAAAATGTCCCACGCCATTAACGATGCCGGCTGCCCAGAAAGGGATCCATGCCATTTGTAATGCCCAGATGGCTAAACCTGGGACGCCAAATAACAAGACATCAATTATGAACATCGAAATGATGCCCTTCTTGGAATTGTTTTTATAAAATTGTTCTAAACGATCATTAGGCGTTCCTTGACCATAACGTTCCATGGTTTCAAGGTTGCGTGATTCACGACGATACAATTCTGTGCCGTGCCACATGACCAACGGCAGCCCCATGACTTGTGGGCTATGAGGATCATCAACCGTTTCACATTTCGCGTGGTGTTTGCGATGAATAGCAGCCCACTCTTTGGTTATCATACCTGTGGTTAGCCATAACCAAAAACGGAAAAAATGACTTAGTATCGGATGCATCTCCAACGCACGATGTGCTTGATGGCGATGTAAATAAATGGTGACGCCTAAAATCGTCACATGCGTTAGTGCGAGCAGAACAAGTGGGTACCCCCACCATGGCAAATTGCACAAACCATAAAACATATATTCACCCCTGAAATTCAATTAACTAACAAATAAAATATGGGCTTCTCTCTACATTGGGCTCAAGTATACTAAAAAAGTGTTTGGCTTGCAGGGTTCAAAGTAATGAAAGGACTTCAACTTAACCATTTAGAGTTCAAAATACGAGGGCATGCGCTCTTTCGTGACCTCAATGCCCATTTTGCGCTAGGAAGAATCATTGCTTTAGCAGGTGCTAATGGTTGCGGTAAGTCTACGTTGCTTAGCATTTTGGCCGGTATCAACCAACCAAGGCTTGGTGAGGTACTGCTAAACGGCCACGATCTCTATCAATCACCTGTACCATCAAAAATCGGCTACCTACCCCATTTACCTAACCTCTACCCCTATCTAACAGTTGAAGAAAATTTATGCTGGCTCACAACACTGCAGCGCTGCCCTTCACCACTTGAAAAGGTCCGCGCCTTTATGGCTAAACATCAGATCACAGATTTTAAAAATAAACTGTTTGGTAAATTATCTGATGGACAAAAAAAGCGTATTAATCTGCTCGCCTGTATCATCCATGAGCCCACACTTTTTATTCTGGACGAGCCTTGTAGCCTATTAGATCTAAAACAACGACAAGACTTGTGGATCTTACTTGACCATTTACGCCAACCACACAGAATCATTCTTTTCTCAACCCATCACGTCAGTGAAGTGACTTCTTTGTGCGATGACATTGTGTTATTGCATGAAGGACAATTACATTTTGAAAAAATAAAGGTACCTATTGATGAGTCTATTCATAGCCCGGCTTGAGAGCTATAAACACTTTCGTCATCCAATGACTTTTGTGATATTTGCTTTAGTCATCGGTTTATTGTGGCTATTCTTTTATCGTCTTTTAGTTGATTATTTAACCTTGATGCAAAATGCTTTGGTGCAAGGTTCACGTCATTCAAGTCTTGGCTTAGAAGTGATCAAACCTTTCTTTAGCTGGAGCATTGTCATTTTTGCTTTTATTTTGCCTATTTTTACGACCAATGCCTTTAGTGTTGAATTCCAGCAGCGAACCTTTCTTTTATGGGCATCTCATCCTATCCGCCCCTTGCAATTAGTTATGGGAAAATTTCTCAGCGTCCTTTGGATCACGGCATGCTTTTTAGGTGCCATGCTTGCCATGATTTTCATTCTCCACATCGAAACAGCACTAGATTGGGGATTAGTGATGGGAGGATCCTTCGCGTTGATTGGTGTCAGCGCTGCTCTCATCAGTTTTGGCTTATTTATATCCTGCTTGGTGACGACGCCATTACTTGCGATTGGCATCGCTGTGATTGGCAACATGATGTGGTTATTAATTGAATGGCTCAGTCCCTTTAGTCATTCACAATTACCCACTAGCGATATTTCATTGTTAGGGCACAGCTTTCATTTATTACATGGCGATTTTCAAAGCCCCGATATTGCTTTCTATTTTTTGTTTAGTGCTTTTTGGCTTATCATGAGTTCGCGGCTCATCGCTTACAAGATGAAACAGGTGCCAAGATGAACCGAATGTTAACAATAATTAAAGAATTAGCCCTTGGTGTTAGCCTATTGACGCTGTGTGTGGCAAGCTTTTATCTCGCCAAAAAGTATAGCTTCTCTTCTAATATAGCGATGACTCAACATTTAACTGACACCACACAATCTTTATTAGAAAAAATCAGCGATCCTATTGATGTGGTATTATTTAGTACCGATATTGAGCACTACCATCAAGCGGAGTTTCTTCTCGCAAAATATCAACGTATCAAGAAAAATGTTTTACTTCATTGGCAAGTTGAACCTTTCCCCCATAGTAACGACTATCATGGTCCTGCGCTTAAGATCAACTTAGGACAACAACACGAAGTCATTGATCTGTTGCAAACATCAATGAATGAACTGTCTTTGAGTCAAGCGTTATTTAAATTGCGTAATAAGGCCAATCAATGGGTTGTTTTTTTACAAGGACACAATGAACCTTCTCCTTTTGAAAATCGCTCTACGGATTATGGATTGTTGCGTATCGCTCTTAAGAATCAAGGATTGAACGTTCAAACACTTTCGCTCACAAAAACCCCTTTTATTGCAGACAATACACGATTGCTGGTGATTGCTTCTCCTAAAATGCGTTTGCTTCCGGAAGAAGAAAAGTGTATTGCAGAATATCTTTTCAAAGGCGGCAGTGTTTTATGGTTATTAGACAAAGATTCTTATCCTCAACCCTTGTTATCAGATTTGTTTCATGTCAAAGCATTACCTGGCACGATTGTTGACTCACATGGCCATCAATTAGGAACGCCGCATCCTGCTATTGCTATCATTGATAGCTACCCCAGCTTACCCTTTACCACGCCTAAAGCGCTCACTGCATTCCCTTTTTCCGTGGCCTTAAATTCACAACCGAATTCAGATTGGGAAACGCAATCCATTTTACTTACCCATGAACGTAGTTGGACGGAAACAGGATCTTTAAATGGAGCGATTGCATTTGAACCTGAGCACCAAGAAGTTTCAGGGCCCTTAGTCTTAGGTGTAACTTTAACTAAAAAACACCCATTGAATGCACAAATCGCACAACGAATTGCTATTATCGGTAACAGTCGTTTTTTAAGTAATGGCGTCATCGAAAACTATGGCAATTTGGCATTTGGCTTAAATTTAATCCATTGGCTAGGACATGACGATGCACTCATTACCCTGTCACAACCAACCAATACGGATGAATTACTTCAATTACATCTCTTTAGCGCACTCACGATTCAATATGGCTTTCCTTTTTTTGTTTTATTCATCGCTGTCGTTGGGCTAATCACTTATATAAGACGCCTGCGCTGTATGTATAACTAGTATCGCTCATAAAGCCTTTAGAAAAAGTCATTCATGTCGACAAATTATATAGACAAGTCTCTTTTTTAAAGGATCGTGTGATGGATAATCTTCCTGCGTCTAAGCCATTAATATTAGTCATCGTAGGCGTGATCTTTGCAATTGCGATCGGTGGTTATATATTATTCTTTCAATCTCAAAAACGCATTGCACAAAAAGACCATGAATATGAGCTTTTGAAAACCAAATCCACGCAAAATGAAGAAGGTTATACTGATCTTCAGAACAAATATGACGCGGCGATGGAGCAAATTAAACAGCTCACCAAAGACAATGAAGTCGCTACACAACAAAGTCAGGAACTAAAAGCAAAACAAGATGATCTTCAAACCAAGTTTGATGCTCTCACCGTTGAGCATGAAAAACTAAGCAAAGAGCTTAAAGAAACAGTCAGTGCGCCTGCTGCAACACCGGCCACTCCAACAACACCAACCACCCCCTCATCGGGAGCAACGGAACCTAAATCATCCGATGCGCATCCCGTACAACAATTGAATCAACAGCAAAATTCTAATTTACAATCACCACCGCCAACAACACCTGCGGTCACCATTACGCCTCCTTCACCACCGCCCGATCCACTAAAAACCAGTCTAAACCAACCCAGCGCTTTAAGCGCTGGTGTTGCAATAGGGGGGCAAGAATTTCATTGTCCAACACCCGAGACAGTGACAAAAAACCTCAACAACGGCAATTGGGCAGAAGATCAGTTAACCTGGTATGTTGACTATACGAGACGCCCTTTAAATGAAAATGAACCCGTGCAAAATCTCTTCAAAATGTTATTTGACGGTGAGGTTGCTTGCTATTACCAATTAGCGGGTGCTAATGATGAAAATGCTTGGATCGTTATTAAAGGCTCTAGTAAAAATAAACTCGTTCTCAAAGAAATGGATGGATGGACACCTTGCCCCACCAAAGAATGTGAAGCAACTTGTACCAAAGAAAACCTGAACAAATGTCATTTCGGTATACAAAAGCCTTAAATCTGCTTTGCTTTTGGTCTTTGGTAGCGTAAAATCTCCCCACTCTAAGTTAAACCTTCATTGAAATTTTATTATGCGGAAATTGGTTGTCAAAACGGCATGGGTCGAACGCTTAAAAAAGGGTTACCCGTGGGTATACACCGAAGCTCTACAAACGCCTCCCATGGGAATCAAACAAGGTGAATTGGTTCTTCTAACCGAAACAAATAACCAACCTTTTGCTCAAGCTTATTACAACCCTCACAGCAAATTAGCTTGTCGCATTCTCACCCGAGATCTAAACGTTACAATCGATGAAGCTTACTTTATTAAATTGTTTTCAGATGCACTTTTACGCCGCGAGCGTCACATTAGTGAACCTTATTATCGATTAGTTCACGCCGAAGGTGATCATCTCCCAGGATTAGTCATCGATCGATTTGCAGACACCTTGGTTTGTCAAACAAGTACTGCTGGCATGGAAAAGCTCAAAGCACTTTGGGTCAAGGCGCTACAAACCCTTTTAAAACCGCAATATATTATTTTTCGCGATAACATCAAAAATCGCGAGAGCGAAAATCTTGAATTAGGTATCCACACGCTTGGTACATCTCCTTTTGAAGGTGATTTACTTTTTGTAAAAGAAAATGATCTCACTTTTTATGCCGATCCTATCAATGGCCAAAAAACCGGTTGGTTCTACGATCAACGCGCTAATCGTTTTTGGATACGCGGTCGTTCAAAAGGTAAAACTGTACTTGATCTTTACACCTACAGTGGCGGCTTTGGTGTCTCAACAGCAAAGGGACAAGCCAAGCATGTTACGTTTGTTGATAGCTCAGAACAGGCGCTCATGCATGCCAAAAATGCAATGGCTATCAATGAACTCAACACGCCTTGCGAATTTATTCAAGAAGACGTTTTTTCGCTGTTACCTAAAATGATTGAAAAACAACAAGTGTTTGATATCGTTTTGGCTGATCCACCTGCTTTTGTCAAAATTGCTCATCAAAAAATGGTAGGATTAAAAGGTTATCAAAAACTCGCAAAGCTCACAGCACAAGTGGTAGCGCCGAACGGTATTTTAATGATCGCAACCTGCTCTCATCATGCTTCAACTAATGAATTTCAAGATGCCATTATGAAAGGCATTGCAAAGACAGGACGTAGTGCAAGGCTAATTCGTAAAGCGGGTGCAGATAAAGATCATCCTGTTAATCCATTTTTGCCCGAAAATCATTATCTTAAATCGCTGGCATTTAAATTAGATTAATTGTAGAGCGATACCCCTTTCACTACCAACCCCGGGTAACGGCCGTCAACGGCCTTAACCCGGGGCTAGTTTCTGTTATAGCTGCCGCTGTAATAACTTGAATCAAACATGCCAGCTCTGCTGGCATATTTTCCCGGACCCCAGCGGGGTCGAAGATAATAGCCCACTGTGAGGAGCGCAGCGACGATGCGGTGGGAAAGAGACCACCACCCACCTACCGCCCCGGTAGCGGGCGGCACTGAAGCCTGCAAAATGTTGTAGAAATACTCAACTCTTTCATCTTTAAACTGCCCTTCGCAGTAACAATATGGTATTATTTGCCATATAGTGTATTTTGCTATAAGATGTAATATAGTGAGTTGGAATGTTAAGTTGAGCCACAAGGCTTCTAAACAGTGCATTAAACTACCCAGAAAAGTTCAATCAACTTTAAGGTTGCTTGTTAAAGACTTGCAAACAATCGGACCTGCGGTTCCTGATTGGCCCAATTACGGTAAATTAAAAGGCCAAAGGGTGATAAAAGACATTGTCATCTCATTAAAGGCAAGCCCACTTATGTTTGCTGTTGGGAAATAATGGACAAGTCTATTAATCTTTTAGAGGTTTACTATGTCGGAACACATGAAAAAGCACCCTATTAGTAAGAGCATCTATTGCCTTTCTGAACAAGGCCGCATCCTGCGCATTCCTGCTCGCATGGTTGAAAAATATTTGGTTACCCAAAAATCATTAGAAGCAAAAGCTAAAAAAGCTATTCAAACAGCGCATTTGGCAAACGCCATTGATGCCGATGCTTTCTTTAAGAGCATGGATGAAAAATATACCCAAGCTGGTGCCCTGCTTCGTGGCACCCGTCATCGAGAAGGCTTATCACAAATTGACTTTGCCAAAAAGCTTGGGATCACCCAAGGCGATTTATCAAAAATGGAAAATGGTAAACGGACAATTGGTAAACTGATTGCAAAAAGAATCGAAAAGAAATTTGGGGTGAATTATCGGTATTTTTTGGAATAAAGTACGTGGTCAGGAATCCCGACGACGCTTGGTCTACATGATCACAAGTGCAACCCAAATAAACATGATAATTAGTTATTAGATAATTATTACAAATAAAGCCTGTGCCACTGCCAAGTTTATTGTTTTGTGCATCCTCGGAATGATATGAAAAACGCCAGTTTTAACTTTTCGAAAATTTCGGGAATTTTGATTTCCATATAGTTTGCTCATCTACAGTAATAAATTGTTTAAGTTATTAAAACTATGATGAGATTAAAAAGTATGCGATAAATTGAAAAATACAGTTTATTAAGTCTATTTACAATTTCACCCATTCTTGATACCGTACACAAATCGTGCCTGCAGGATGTTGACGCACCCTACAAGCACTAACCACAAGTAAAACTTAATCTAGGAAGTTTAAACTCATGGCTACGCGCATTTTATTACATTCATTCTCAGTTAAAAAGCTCTCATACCCGAGATCCGTCAACTATTTGGTTCCTAAAGGCCATTTTTTCACTTAACAACCCCAAATTAGGTTGTTTTTGGTGAAATTTTGTTCGCTTACTAATCAGTAGGACGGTATTGCTATGCAAGCTTATTCGCTATCACGCATCTTAAATGATGCTCGCTCACTCACGCGTTCAATTCATGTTTCGCTCGCTGAAATGTTATTTGTTTTCAGCCATTCGCAGTTAAACGAAGTAGATAAAATACTTTGGTTAACGCTTGCTTCCCATGCCGATCGCGAGTCATTCTCCTGCACTTTTTCATATGCGCAATTATCACATTGCATTTATCAACCACATGAAAATGTGCACCGTGCTTTAAAGCGTTTAGCAGCCATGGGTTTTATTGAAACAGAAGGGTTGCCGGAAGTGTTTACACCTTTGGTACTGTTGGCAACCCATCGGTTTGATTTGGGGTTTCCGTTGGAGGGGTTGTTGGCATTGAAGAAAACAGCCGTCATCGCTGCTAAAGCAGCTATGCCGGACAGGCCGCCTCGGCCAATTACGATTAATTTATTGAATAATCGATTACGTTAAATCTCCCTGCTCGGCTTCGCCGAACTGCCCCTCTTTACAAAAGAGGGGTTATCGTTCGCTCCGCTCTCTTGGGAGTACTGTTGATGAGCGTAAGCGAATCAATAGCCCACTTTTGTAAAGGGGGCGGCGAGCATTTGTCCGTCGTAGTGTAGCGAAGACGGATGCGAGCGGGGGATTTACAGGTTTTACAGGAGTAAAAAATGACCGAAGACCAATTAAAACACGTTAGTGGTGGATACCAAGAGTATCCATTCAATTTTACAGAGCGTGGTGTTGAAGATTTTGTGAATTATCTTCATTGCACCATTGTGAATGATATTTATATTCAAATAATCAGTTTATAAGGATGTTACAGATGTTAGTTATTAATAATGACTCTCTGGATAATATTAGTGGTGGCAAATTTCATTTTGGAGCTATTGTCTCAGGGTTGGTCGTCGGTTTTGTTACAGGTGGTCCGATCGAATTAGGGTTTGCGGCGGGCGGGATTATCATGGCCAGTGGGATTGATAATTTGCATGATATGGTTGGTGAGTAAATCTCCCTGCGCTTCGCGCGGCCCCTCTTTACAAAAGAGGGGTTATCGTTCGCTCCGCTCTCTTGGGAGTACTGTTGATGAGCGTAAGCGAATCAATAGCCCACTTTTGTAAAGGGGGCGGCGAGCATTTGTCCGTCGTAGTGTAGCGAAGACGGATGCGAGCGGGGGATTTACAGGTTTTACAGGAGTAAAAAATGACCGAAGACCAATTAAAACACGTTAGTGGTGGATACCAAGAGTATCCATTCAATTTTACAGAGCGTGGTGTTGAAGATTTTGTGAATTATCTTCATTGCACCATTGTGAATGATATTTATATTCAAATAATCAGTTTATAAGGATGTTACAGATGTTAGTTATTAATAATGACTCTCTGGATAATATTAGTGGTGGCAAATTTCATTTTGGAGCCATTGTCTCAGGGTTGGTCGTCGGTTTTGTTACAGGTGGTCCGATCGGATTAGGGTTTGCGGCGGGTGGGATTATCATGGCCAGTGGAATTGATAATTTGCATGATATGGTTGGGCAGTAAATCGTAAATCCCCCTGCTCGCTTCGCGAGCTGCCCCCTTTACGAAAGTGGGCTATTTGTTCGCGCAAGAGCGCTCACGATGAGCGACAGCGAATCATACCCCTCTTTGTAAAGAGGGGCAGCGCGAAGCGCGGGGGGATTTAGTTTTAAGGAGATAACAATGACATTACCACAATTACTCTTATTCGCCTGGGTTGCCGCATGGGTGTTTGCCGAATCGCTTTCGCCTGGTATCAGTTATATAGGCAAACTTCAGGCATCAATTATTGCCACCTTTGCAGCAGGTTACGCCAAT
Source organism: Uncultured Candidatus Berkiella sp. (assembly GCA_964594635.1). Classification (GTDB taxonomy): domain Bacteria; phylum Pseudomonadota; class Gammaproteobacteria; order Berkiellales; family Berkiellaceae; genus Berkiella. The sequence continues at coordinate 161,390 of CAZQMV010000002.1, read as the reverse complement.
GATGCACATCGTAAATTGATGAGAAAATTAAAGAGTTGGATGAGGTAAATGTGGGTGGTCATTTACCCCACGCTGCGGTCCATTTGCCTTTGGCAAATGTCCCTTACGCGGGGCTAGAATCCGATGCACCTACGGTGCTTAATTTATTTTGATTTTAGCTGGTGATATTTTTCGAGAAGCTCTTCTTTCGTTTCAATATGCAACTCATTCACGGGGATGCAATCAACCGGGCAAACTTGCTGACATTGTGGTTCATCGAAATGCCCAACACATTCTGTGCACAGGTTGGGATCAATTTCATAATAAGACTCACCTTGTGAAATAGCCTGATTTGGGCACTCAGGCTCACAAACATCACAATTAATACACTCGTCAGTAATTTTAAGCGCCATATTTATTTCTTAAATTTATCATTTAATGCACTTGCTACAACTTTGGGGACAAACGAAGAAATATCACCCCCTAATTGCGCAATTTCAGAAACCAAAGACGATGAAATAAAAGAATTATGTTCAGCAGGTGTTAGAAACAACGTTTCAATATCCGGTGCTAAACGTCGATTCATATTAGCCAATTGAAACTCATATTCAAAGTCTGAGACAGCACGCAAACCGCGAATGATCGCCTTGGCATTTTGTGAACGCACAAAATCTGCCAACAACACACTAAAACCTTGCACTTCAACATTGTTAAGCGATTTCAATGCTTCCTTTGCTAAAGCCACCCGAGAATGGATATCAAAAGTGGGTGTTTTACGGGCATTTTCAGCTACTGCCACTATCACAGAAGAAAACATTTTTGCAGCACGTTCAACCAATTCAATATGCCCATTGGTAATGGGATCAAAGGTTCCGGGAAATACGACTTTATAATGGTCCATATTAGGGATAATCCTTGTTTTGTTTGTGATAGGAAGGGCTGAACTCTTTGACCGCATCAATCATTGCACTGACATGTTCTGGATTAATATCAGGCGTAATACCATGTCCCAAATTAAAAATATGACCGCTACCGTGACCATATTCTGCTAACACTCTTTTCACTTCTTCGCGAATGACATCGGGTTTGGCATACAAGGTGGCCGGATCTAAATTGCCTTGTAAAGCCACTTTATCTCCAACGCGCGCTCTAGCATTGCCGATATCTTGTGTCCAGTCGATACCAAGTGCATCACAACCCGTGTTAGCAATCGCTTCTAACCACTGTCCGCCTTGTTTGGTAAACAAAATCACCGGAACCTCTTTAGTGTGCGCTTTGCTTTTAAGATAGTTCACGATCATGTGCATATAGTGAAGGGAAAACTCTCGATAGGCATGTCCTGATAATGCCCCACCCCAAGAATCAAACACCATCACCGCTTGCGCGCCAGCAGTGATTTGTGCTTCTAAATATAAACAACTGGTCTTTGTCACTTTCTCTAGCAATGCCTTTAACATTGCAGGCTCATTCATCATCATCGCTTTGATAGTCGAGAATGAGCGACTACTCTGTCCTTCAACCATATAAGTTGCCACTGTCCAAGGGCTGCCACAAAAACCAATCACGGGTACTTTGCCAGCAAGTTCTGTTGAACATATTCGCATGGTCGCCATCACATAACCTAGATCAGCTTCCATACAAGGGATCGGTAATTGATCGACTGCTTTTTGATCGCGCACTGGATGATGAAACTGAGGGCCTTCGTTGGTCACAAAATGTAATCCCAAGCCCATTGCATCAGGAATTGTTAAGATATCGGAAAAAATAATGGCAGCATCGAGTGGAAAACGGGCAAGTGGCTGTAAGGTAATTTCTGCAGCGACTTCTGGATTTTTAGCCATTGCCAAAAATCCTCCCATGCGCTCACGCAACGCACGATATTCAGGTAAGTAACGACCTGCTTGACGCATAAACCAGACCGGTGTGCTATCCACCGGCTGGCGCTTAAGGGCTTGAATAAGGCGAAATGAAGAATTCATGGCACAAAACTAACTTAATAATGAATTATTGCCTCATTTTACCCTTTTCCTCACTAATAAAATACCCGCTTTTTAGCTTTGCTTTTTAATATCACTATGGATACTGGTGAATTCACGGATCCAAGGCTTCGCTGCAATCTGTTCTGGAATGCTTGTGGCTGCTACTTTCGCTTCATCCATCGTCGCATATTCACCTAACACCACAACATACCAATCTTTGCCAGAAAGCTTTGTGCGATAAATATAAGCATGTTCTTCAAGTTCATTCTTTTGAACAAATTGTCGTAAGCTCTTTTCGTTTCTTGCACCCACTAACTGTAGGGTGTAATACTTTTTATTCACCGACAATAAATGTTCTTCTACGGTGCTCAGCGCTTTTTTCGGTTTATCCGTTGCGATCTCAGCCGGAATCCCTTGTAACTGTGCGTCAGTCATTGTCATGGTGGCGCTTACATATTCGGGTTTTGATACTTTTGCTGCAGGTTTTATCGCAACTTTTTCATCTTGTTTTGGCTGCGAAATGGTTGATGGCTTAACTGCTTTAGGCTCTTCAATAGCAGCCTTGGGTTCTACAATAGCGGCCTTAGCCTCAACAATAGCGGCTTTAGGTTCTTGGAGTGCCGTTTTTTCTAGCATGACAGGTGATTGCGCATTCACTGGGATTATTTCTGAATTTGCTTGCATTTGTGCATTTGCAGACACTTCGGCCATTGGTTTAGCTGTACCAAGTGGTTGCGACGTTTGCATGGAAACCACAGGCGCTGGTTCTTCTTCCATTGCCATTTTTTCGTCGCTGGTATCCAGACGATTATTCTCAACTTGCGCTGCGTTCACTGGCGCACTAACCATTTCTTCATCTTGAGTGCTATTTAAGAGCAAGTAACTACCACCCAATAAAAATCCTGCAACAGCACCGAGCGCAATAGGGTGTGTCCAACGCTTTGCATTTTGTTTTGTCATAGTAGTCGCCCCTTTGGTAAATGGATCCTGTAAAGAGTAGTGTGCTTGTACAACCCGTCCTGGTAATCCTTCCGTACTTGTAAAAATATCGGCTATTTGTTCAGGCGTTAATGACATATTGACATTTTCACGAGAAAAATAACGTTTTAGATCATGTAATGTCCAAGACTCCAATTCAATGCTATAGACTTTCCCCTGTGTCCATGTTGCCAAGTTTGGGGAAAACAAACGTGTTTCTAGGGGTGGTTCCCCCACTAACACCAAATGTAGCTGTTGCCTTGCTTCATCATTAAATTGCACTAATTGTAGCAAAGCCGCAATCTGCATATCATCTAACAGATGCGCATCATCAATGATCAACATCCAGGTTTCATGCGCTTTTTGGTAAGCTGCAATGGCTTGTGTTTGTACCTGCAATGCTGTGCTATCGGCACTTTCCCAATTCAGCTCAAAGCCCATCGCAACGTCTTTTAACAGTTCTTCAACGGTGTTCTCAGGCGAAGCTTTTAAGGCGCAGACTTTTAAGCCAGCCCCAGGGTTGCTAATAAAATGTTCAAAGAACGCGGTTTTACCAGCGTCTTTTTCCCCTAAGATCAATAAAATATTTTGGCTAAAATGACAAAGATGGGTAATTAAATCCGCATGCTGCTGCCAAGCAGACGAAATATAAACATCAGAGTTCATCGACTTACTATTGTTGTGCATACGGTATCCTTACCTCATTTTTTACAAAGTCGCACCACTTGTCATTAATACCTGACGTAAAGTGGTAATAGGAACTTCTTCGCTTATCTGCGTTTGACCTAACGACAGAACCAACACCCACCGGATTTTTCCTAGCGAATGTTTCTTATCTAGTTGTATTTTAGCTAATATTGCCTCTGCCGTAATCCCATCTGGCAAAGATGTGGGTAATCCTGCTTTTGTTAGTATAGAAATTAATCTATCTAACAAATTTGCATGCGCTAATCCCATCTCTAAGGATAAACGCATTGCAACGATCATTCCCATCGCAACGGCTTCTCCATGCAAATATTTTTCATAGTGATAAATATTTTCAATGGCATGGGCAACCGTGTGACCAAAATTCAGCACAAGCCTTAAACCTGCTTCTTTTTCATCTTGAGAAACCACTCTCGCTTTGATCTGACATGCCGCTCGGACTGCATATTCCAAAGCCGCTAGGTCCCTTGCCAGGAGTTGATCAAGATGTGCTTCTAACCACTCAAATAGTGCCGGCTCTAAAGTCACGCCATATTTAATGAGTTCAGCCAATCCAGCAATAAACTCTCGCTCCGGCAAAGTGGCAAGTGTACTGACATCAGCCAGCACCAGCTTAGGCTGATGATAATGCCCAATGGCATTTTTGCAAAGAGGGTGATTCACAGCTGTTTTGCCACCAATCGCTGCATCTACTTGAGCCAAAAGGGATGTCGGACACTGGATCACATCCACACCGCGCATATAGCAAGCTGCGCTATAGCCCACCAAATCCCCTATCATGCCTCCGCCCAAAGCAATTAATGAAGTATCACGGTGATAGTGTTGGGTTAAAAGGTAAGTCCAAATTTTCTCTGCAAAGCTCAACGTTTTGTGTTGGTCCCCTGAAGGGATAAGAAAGGTGGTGATTTTGTTAGCGCCAGCTTGCACTAGCGCTTTCTCTACCTTGGGAAAATAATGGGCGGCAATCTCAGGATGGCTGATAACGCAAACGGCGCTTTGGAGGCGTTGCTGAAAAAGCTGCGGATGAGCAAATAAGTCATGTCCTACAAAAATAGGATAAGCGCCACCTTGCACATTGACCCAAATAGGCTCACTCATCGCTTTTCCCGTAGTCTTCATAGCACCACTGGTACTACAATTGGTCGCGCTCTAACATTTTGACCACTTCGGCAGCGACTGAACGCACCGTGCGGCCATCGGTATTCACAACAACATCGGCAACTTCTCGGTAAAGCGGATCACGAAAAGCCATCAACTCCCTAAGGGTTGATTCTGGTGTTTCGGTAATCAGCAATGGGCGACGCTTATCACGCGCTGTACGCCTCATTTGTTGTTCAACTGTCGTAAACAAATAGACCACGGTACCTCTCGCGGCTAAACGATTACGATTATCAGCATTGAGTACGGCCCCACCACCTGTGGCTAAAACAATCCCTTGTAGTTGGCTAAGTTCATCGATGACATGTGCTTCCCTTTTGCGAAATCCCTCTTCTCCCTCAACATCGAAGATCCAGGCGATATCTGCGCCAGTGCGTGCTTCGATTTCTTGATCCGCGTCATAGAACTCTAGCTTTAACTCTTTTGCCAGTTGTTTACCAATCGTGCTTTTTCCAGCCCCCATAGGGCCAACTAAAAATAGATTCACTGATCGTTTCATTTTTCCAACTTGATTCAACTTACATTAACCATTGCTATCAACTGATAGAAACTCGTCAACGAAAGCAAGAGATTTAACTTTTAAGCAGTAGCGAATTCTAAATAGCAAGGTTACAAACTTACATTACTCAACCTTGACTGGGTCATGAGTATACCATTGGAAGACGACCCGAATCGAGGGAAGACTACGACATCCCATCTTGAATGATCTTAGGCGTTACAAAGATAAGTAATTCGTTACGCTGATCACTATTCGTTTCATTCCTAAACAACCACCCAAAAACCGGTATTTTTCCTAAATAAGGCACCTGAGTCTTGGTTTGATTCTTTTGCTGTTGGTAAATTCCCCCTAAGACCACCGTTTCACCATTGGCAACCAGCACTTTGGTATGGATTTCTCTGGTGTTAATGGCTGGCACCCCAGCGGTTACCACCCCTCTTGAATCTTGGTTAACCTTTAAATCTAGGATGATATGATCATCTGGCGTGATCTGCGGGGTCACTTCAAGCCGCAGCACCGCCTTTTTGAATGCAATAGCGGTTGCACCGCTAGAAGACGCTTCTTGATAAGGAATTTCTTCACCCGACTCAATATAAGCTTGCTGTTGATTCGAGGTCACTAAACGTGGGCTTGCCACGATTTTCCCAAGCCCTTCATTTTCTAATGCCATCAGCTCTAGATCTAAAATGGTTCCACCAGGCAGTCTTGCGATAGCTAGACCAAATTGAGCAAGACCTGCTGCACCACTGGGTAACGTGGCTGGTAAGTTAACGTTCAGTCTGTCAGCTAAAGGTTGCGAAGCAGGTGTTGCTCCTTGAGCAATCGCATCTGCGGCAATCGTATTACCCGAAAACCCTACCACAGGTTCATTGCCTGGTCTAAATTTAGCAGCAGAACTAAATCTAACGCCCAAGGCATCTTCAAAATCGTCATTGGCAAATACCAATCGCGATTCAATTAAAACCTGGCGAACTGGGACATCAAGCCGGTGAATGAGTGAACGGATCTCTTCAATCTTATTAGCCGTATCTTGCACCAATAACGTATTGGTTCGCTCATCAACAGAGACTGTGCCACGAGAAGATAACATGGAATTTTTATCTGTTTTCAATAATGCTGCCAGCTCTGTCGCTTTGGCGTAATTAACCTGCATGTATTCAGAACGCAAGGGCGAAAGATCTTCGACCTGCTGCGAAGATTGCAACTCTAATTTCTCTCTTGTTGCAATTTCTTCACTTGGGCCAATCATCAGTACATTACCAACTTTGCGCTTACCAAGCCCTTTGGTTTTCAAAATAATGTCTAGCGCTTCGTCCCAGGGTACATTGCGCAACCGCAAAGTCACATTGCCGGTAACAGAATCGCTGGTTACTAAGTTTAATCCCGTAAAATCAGCAATCAACTGCAAAACTGCTCTGACTTCAATGTCTTGAAAGTTGAGTGATAATCTCTCGCCCGTGTACTTAAAATTTTTGGCTTGAAGACGTTCCTTTTCATCTTTGGTCAGAGGCTTCACTTCGACAGTAAAGCGTTTATCTGCTTGATAGGCAATATTTTCAAAAAAGCTACTCATTTGAATGGTCATTTCAATATCATCACCTTTTTGAATGGTGTTAATTGAGCTGACCGGTGTTCCAAAATCGGTTACATCTAATTTGTTTTGTAGATCCCTTGGCAAAGAAGCGCCCGAGAAACGAATGCGTATTCGTTGACCTTCTTCTTTTAAATCGATTGGGATATTGGTGTGATTTAAATCCACCACAATGCGCCCTTCGCCATCTTTTCCGCGATGAAAGTCAAGACCTTTTATGGCAAACTTACTGCAATTGACTTGCGGTGCTTCAGTGTCTTGCATCGTATAAACTTGACCATGGAATGGATCAGAGGCAGATTGCGATGGAGGTAAACCACCACCCATCAATACAATCGCTTCATTGCCTTCCATTTTAACGTCAAATGGAACGGATTCTTTTAAATCAATAACGACACGCGTTCTTTCGTTGGCTTCAACAACAGCAACTCTTTTCACCATACCCGTATTTAAATCTGCTCGTGACATTTCACGCGACAAGCCGTTTTTTGCGCCTTGAAAATCTAATACCACTCGCGCAGGATTCTCGGTAGCAAAGCTTTTAGGTGCGGTCACTTTGCCATCAAATGTCAGTTTGATACAAATTCTATTACCATCGACTGCGACCACTTGCAGATCTCTAATCGAGCTTGCAGCAAAAACAATTGGCGAAAATAACATCATCAGTGTTATCAAGCATGTTTTTGTTATCTTTACCATTGCTTACTCCAATCTTTCATCACTTTTTTTCTTGTGAATGTTGATTCTGTTTTGTTTTGCTCAGTGTGTCGACCAGACTAATTGATGCTTTTCGTTCACGCCATCCGCCCAGTGGGTCCGGTATAATTTCAGTTACCATCACTTTTTCATCAGAAATACCATCAATATGGCCATGATTTTGACCAATGTAATTCCCTTTCGTGATCCGAAATACAGTTCCCGTCGGATCAACGACTAGCACCCATTTTTTTGAACTTTTTTCTAACGTTCCTACCATGCGTAAGGAATCTAGCGGATAATTCTCAAGCGCTTCTTTGCGACGATTCATGTCCGGCTGGATCCCATTTTCCACAACCACTTTTTTAGCTACTTCTTGCATCATCGTCGGTACAAACGGGCTATGTATATTCGCTGCTGAATACGTAAATATCTCATATGGCTTAATTTCAGGAAGCGGCTCAATTTCTTTAATCGTTCGACTTTTAATACGCTTTACATAGGATTCTAATTCAGCACGTCTCTCGCTGCTACTGCAACCTGACAGTAACAAACTGAGCAAAACAGCCCCCCAAATAGCGCTACGGGCCTTATTTTGGCGCATTTTCTTTAGTCGCATTTTCGCGATCATCCGCTGTATATCGATAAGTTTTAGCCGTAATATTCATCACTAAGTTATCCCCAGTTGAATCAGGTGATACCGGGTGAATCATAAAGTCATGCAAAGTCACAATGCGCGGCAAAGCGGCCACATTGCTGACAAATTCACCAAACTGATGGTAAGTGCCAACAACCGAAATCTCGATGGGTAATTCAACATAAAAGTCGATTTCTTTTTCCGGCAGCAATCGTATTGAACGAAATTCTAAACCCGCTGCTAATCCCTGATGCGATATGTCTTCAATTAAACCCGGCACCTCTGTTTTTTCCGGCAATTGCCGCAAGAGTGCGCCAAAGGATGCTTTCATATTGGACATTTGTTCTTTATAAGCATCTAAATTGGCAGCTTTGTGTTGTTTTTCTTCAAATGTTGTTCGCAATGTTAATTCTTCTTCTTCTGCTTTGTCTAAATAAGACAATTGTTTTTTAGTGTCTGTCCAGTAACCCAAAAACAGAATCATCAAACTAATCACACCAATAGTGACTATCTTGACCGGTAAGGGCCAAACACCTACATCATTTAAATCTAATTCATTTAAATTAACGTTCATTTTGTCGTCGTACTCGTTGGCGTTGGACTAGGAACAGCAGCTGGTGGCGGCACGTCTGGTATAGCAGCTGTTGCTGCTTTTTGCGCAACGCTCGGAAAGCTAACCACTTCATCTGCCTTTAAATTAAAACCAATCAACCGATCAATAGGTCGTTGAGCAACTTTACCATCACCCTTCATATCATCTGCTTGTATCAATGTTAAATCTGGTGTTTTAAATAGTCCCGATGCTTCAATATTGCGCATAAAAGTTGAAACGCGGGTGTTTGATTCTGCTTTGCCATCGATCAATATATGGTTGCCCGTACGTGATAAATTGGTTAGAAAGAGACCCGGGGGAATAATGCGAACAATCGCATCAAACAGCCTGACAACTTCGGGGCGACTGGCTTGTAATTGCTGAATGACTTCCATTTTGGCTAAGAGTTGTTGCTTTTCTTTCTCTAAACTTTGGATCTGTGCAATTTGATCATCGAGCTGATTAATTTCATTCTTTAAATAGGTGTTGTTATCATTTTGCCCAGCAATTTGTCGTACCACGGTCATATGCATGATTAAAACCAAACCACATGACACAACAATGCCAAAAACCAGCATGGTTAAAAATTCTTTTTTGAGTAATTCTTTGCGCTCTGCTCGCCAGGGTAATAGATTAATGTTAATGGTCATTGCATAAAGCTCCGCATCGCGAGGCCGCAACAAATCATTAATGACGGTGCATCAGCATGAATCGCGGGAACACTCACCCTCGGTGCAATCGACATTTTTGCAAAAGGATTGGCAACCGTTGCAGGAATGCCCAGTTTTTCTTCAACCCGCTCTACAAGGCCGGGTAATGAAGAGGTTCCGCCTGCCAAGACAATATGATCGACTTCTGAAAATTGACTTGATGAGAAGAAAAATTGAAGCGATCGACCTATTTGCTGAACCACCGCATCTTTAAAGGGCTCTAGCACTTCTAGGGTGTAATCATCTGGTAAACCGCCTTGCTTTTTAGCAACACCGGCTTCTTCAAAAGTTAATCCGTAACGTCTTTGGATTTCTTCAGTTAATTGTTTACCACCAAAGATTTGCTCACGATTATAAACCGTTGCTTTATCGTGCAAAACGCTGAAAGTGGTGATAGTTGAGCCCACATCCACAACCGCAATGGTTTGATGCTCACCTTCACTTGGGACTTGATCGGCGATCAAACTAAACGCACGCTCAATGGCATACGCTTCTATTTCAACCACTTTTGCAGAGATCCCCCCCATGCTTAATACTTCGACCAGTGTGTCGATGGTTTCGGTGCGGGAAGCGGCTAATAAGACATCAACTAATTCTGGGCTTTTTGTTGAAGGGCCAAGCACTTGAAAATCAATATTCACTTCCTGTAAAGGATAAGGAATATAGCGCTCTGCTTCTAATTTAATCTGTGTTTCGAGTTCTGCTTCGGTTAATCCATTATTCATCTGGATTACTTTTGCAATGACGCCTGAACCGTTAATCGCAACGGCACCATATTTTGAACGGGTTCGTGAACGTTTTACGACTCGTTCAATCGCAAGCCCCACTGCTTCGACATCTTTGATCTCTTTTTCTTGCATCGCATCAGCGGGTAAATTTTCAACCGCATAGCTTTCGACGCGATACCCTTGTGGACCGAAACTGAGCTCAAGCAACTTAACCGAGGCCGAGCTAATATCGACGCCGATGATAGTTGGAGGTTTACGTTGAAAAATTGCGAGCTCCACGATTCCTTCCCTTGTCCTCATTGGAGGCTATTTCACACTTTGTGGCTCATCATGAGCCAGATTTTTTTAACGAGTCTTGGTCTGTGTAACCTTTTTTTGGCTGCGCCGCAACCTAGAGACTTTACTATTTTAGTGCAAAGATTATGCAGCCAACAGCAAAATTAATAATCTTATTAACTAACTACATGTTCTTAAGTGCTAAAATTCAGTTCTTATAATAACAAAATTCATAATTCTCATTTCAATACTAGCTGCTACACGCTATCTCGCAAATTTTTTTACACTTTAGATAAATAACCTTCCATCTGTATTATGACATTTTGTTATACTCAAGCTATGAGAAACTTCTTTCGCATTTTTATTCGCGTGCTACTCAGCACCGGCATGGCCGGGTTGTGTGCTTTGGTTGTCATTGTATTGTACACCAACGCTCAATTGCCTGAAGTTAATGATTTGGAAGATATCCAACTTCAAGTCCCACTTCGAATTTATACAGCTGATGGGAAATTGATTGGTGAATACGGTGAAAAACGCCGCACCCCAATTTCTATTCAAGAAGTTCCCCCTACTTTAATTAACGCTATCTTAGCGACTGAAGATCGCCGCTTTTATGAACATAATGGGGTCGACATTCGAGGGATTGCTCGAGCTTCGGTGCACCTTTTAGTCAGTGGCTCTAAAGGGCAAGGCGCTAGTACGATTACCATGCAAGTCGCACGAAACTTCTTCCTGACTCGCAAAAAGACCTTCGGGCGAAAACTGAATGAAGCACTACTTGCACTGAAAATCGAAAAAGAGCTCTCAAAAGATAAAATCCTGGAGCTTTATTTAAATAAAATTTACTTTGGTAAACGCGCTTATGGCGTTCAAGCAGCAGCTCAAGTCTATTTCGGCACAACGGTCGATAAGCTCAATCTCCCTCAAATGGCAATGCTGGCAGGTCTGCCTCAAGCCCCATCCGCCATTAACCCTATCAATAATCCAGATGCGGCTTTAAAGCGTCGCGCTCATGTGTTGCGCCGGATGTTGCATTATGGATTTATTAAAGAAGAAGAATACGATCAAGCGGTTGAATCCTCTGTTATTGCCAGTTATCACGGCCGTGTCATCGATATCGATGCACCCCATGTGTCGGAAATGGCCCGCAGAGAATTAGTCGAAAAATTTGGTCCCCAAGTTTATACCTCTGGCTATGTCGCTTATACAACCGTCGATAGTCGCTTGCAAAGTCTTGCTCATAATGCCGTACAAGAAGGTCTATTAGAATATGACAAACGTCACGGGTACCGCGGCCCGATAGGCCAATTAACCGTTTCATCCAAAGGCACTATCGACAAAAACGCCTGGTCTGAACAGCTAAAAAGCTATCCTAAAACGCTTTACACTTGGCCTGCTGCTATTTTGAGCGTTGGTGAACATAGCGTGCAAGCTTTACTGCCAAATCAGCAAGAAATTGAGATCCCTTTTAATAGCATGAAGTGGGCGGCACGACAATTTTCGCGCTTACGTTTAGGACCTGAACCTCAATCACCCACTGATGTGGTTGCCGTGGGCGATGTTATCTATGCAGAACCTAGCTCAGGGAGCCAATGGGTGTTTAGTCAACTCCCCGAAGCACAAGCGGCTCTGGTTGCGCTCCATCCTAAAAATGGTGCCATTTTGGCATTAATTGGTGGCTTTGATTTTAGCTTGTCGCATTTCAATCGTGCCACACAATCATCAAGACAGCCCGGTTCTAATTTTAAACCTTTTATCTATGCTGCGGCTTTAGAAAATGGTTACACAGCAGCTTCGGTGATTAATGATGCGCCTATTGTGTACCGTGATGCCAACGTAGAAGATGCTTGGCGTCCACAAAATGATTCGCGTCGTTTTTATGGCCCAACACGTTTGCGCGTCGGCTTAACCAAATCTCGTAACCTTGTTTCGATCCGTTTGTTACAAGCGCTCGGTATTGGTAAAGCGCTAAAAGTGATCGAACGTTTTGGTTTTGAGCGTCGTAACCTGCCACGCACCTTATCGCTTGCTTTGGGAACCGCGAATGCTTCACCTTTAGATATTGCAACCGGCTATGCGGTATTTGCAAATGGTGGTTATAAAGTAAAACCTCATATCATTCAAAAAGTCACCGATAGTCAAAGCAATGTGATTTTTGAAGCATCTCCTCTGACTGCCGTGGATGATTTAGCAAGCAAGTATGACCCGGATATGGCAGAAGAAGAAAACGTTATTGATGAAATCGTGAAGAAACAGGCACCTGTGAATAGCAAACAAGAAGAGGCAACACGCGCCATTTCTCCACAAACTGCTTACATCATGACTTCAATCTTGCAAGATGCGGTTCAAACCGGCACAGCAAGGCGTGCTCGTGAATTAAATCGTTCTGATATAGCAGGTAAAACCGGCACCACGAATAATCAAATGGATGCTTGGTTCACTGGTTTTAATCAATCGATTGTCACCTCGACATGGGTGGGGTTTGATGAGCCACAGTCGTTACAAGAATATGGTTCACAAGTCGCGCTTCCGATCTGGATGAAATTTATGGGTGCCGCCCTTCAGGGCGTGCCTGAAACCAAACCAGAACAACCACGCGGCATTATTACCGTGAGAATTGATCCTTACTCTGGTTTATTAGCAAGACCCGGCCAGCCTAATGCGATTTTTGAAATATTCCGTCAAGATGCCTCTCCTAATCGCACTGCGGTTGCATCAGGCAGCGAGCGTAATCTCATTACCCCAAGTGGTGGTGGGAATAGTGAATCTTTATTTTAAAGTAGTTGTTTGATGAGAAAGATCTGGATTGTTGATGCGTTTGCTCATGCACCTTATACCGGCAATCCAGCTGCCGTCATGGTAGTTGACGAATTTCCAGAAGACATGCAGCAAATCGCTGCCGAAATGAATCTATCTGAAACGGTATTTGTTAAAAAGCAGGGCCTTGATCACTACCACATCCGCTGGTTCACTCCTACCGTTGAAGTAAAATTATGTGGCCATGCAACGATGGCGGCTTCACATATTTTATTCCAAGAAAAATTGATCAACGGAACGATGATTTCTTACGATTCACTTTCTGGTCCTCTCAAAGTCACTCAAGATAGCGATGGGATAACATTAGATTTTCCTTTACAACCGATCAGCACCCAACTTGACATCAGCACTTTTGAAAAGATTTTAGATCTTGAAGGCGAAATTGAAGAAGTTGTACAAGGGCATGACGATGTATTAGTCGTTTTAAAAAACGAACAGCGAGTTATTTCCTTGAACCCCAATTTTGAAAAAATTCGTCAAGTGGATGCAAGGGCCGTTGTAGTCACTGCTAAATCGCACAAATATGATTTTGTATCACGTTTTTTTGGACCTAATGTGGGTGTTAACGAAGATCCTGTTACCGGTTCCGCTCATTGCAAACTCGCCGATTACTGGTCTAAACGTTTACATAAACAACAATTTATTGCCTATCAAGCAAGCAGTCGCGGCGGTGTTTTACATATTCACATTAAAAATGATCGCGTGCTGTTAACAGGCAAAGCCATTACCATCATGGCTGGTAACTGGCTCGCCTGATAATCTTATTGTTCAGAATCAAGCCCTTGATTGCCTCGATCTGAAGGGGCGGGATTTACCGTTTGTCCCGGCCGATATTGTTCTCTATTTTGTGAATTATTTTGATTAGCAGAATTTCTTATATCGAGCGCTTCATCATTGGGCGTATGACTGTCTAACGCACGGCTATTTTGCGTGCTACCACTAATTGCTTGACTGTTTTGCGTGCTACCACTTGTGACACCAGCCGCACTACCACCGCCACTTGCGCTACCACCACCGGCTGAAGCCAATACCACCGACGAAATGAATAATAGTGATACTGTACATAATTTTAATAGGCGCATAGATAACCTCAATTTATTTTAATCATCTCTTAAAATATAGACGCTTTATGAGGAGATTTTATTACAGTAACCGAATTTCAATCCGCTCGACACCTTTGCCAACCAGTTCTCGCTTTAATTTAACCAAGCCAACCTCCACAGGGGACTTCACATGCGTGCCACCACACGGTACTTCTGCAAAACCTTCAATTTTCCAAAAGCGTCGATGATTTGCTTCATCAGAGAAGTCTTCGTGGATAGGAAGATCGGCTGCAATGATCTGGTTATATTGGCCCAGAATATCTTCAAAATAGGTTTTTACATTGACGGGCAATTTAAAATCGATACGCGCTTTAGATTCTGAAATATGCGCATGGTTTTGCTCACATGTCATCAATCAAGGGAGCATCAAAATCTTTTGCAATCTTAATTTTCCCCTTAAGAACACCAAACTTACGCTGTTGATTAAGGGGCGTGATAGGGATCAATTTTGCAACAGGTTTACCTGCTTTAGTAATTACTGTTTCTTCACCATTGATTGTGGCTTCTACTAGTTCTTCAAAATGAACGATTGCATCATGTAAACTTAATATTAACATTCTGAATTCTCGTTACAGTTTGTTCGCATTTTTGTTTAGGTGTGCACACCAGCCTAACACTTCAGCAACGGGCGGACACAGAGGTCCGCCCCTACATTCTAATTTTAGATTACATCTTTTCTGCAGCCTCACACAGTTCAATCACTGCATCGATCGACAATTGCAGGTTTTGTTGTTCTGCTTCGGTTAAAGCGACTTCGATGATTTGTTCAACACCTTTGGCACCAATTTTCGCAGGTACACCCACGAATAACGGTTTTTTCACGCCATATTGACCGGTTTTGAGTTTAGCGGCACAAGGTAAAATCGCTTTGGTATCATACAGATAAGCTTCTGCCATGGAAATCGCAGCTGATGCCGGTGCATAAAAAGCAGAGCCGGTTTTTAGGAGCGCGACAATTTCACCGCCCCCATTACGCGTGCGTTTAACAATTTCGTCTAGCTTCGCTTGGCTCATCGTGCCTTTTTTAACCATTTGTTCTAAGGTGACACCCGCAACGTTGCTCATGCCAACCAGCGGCACCATCGAATCGCCATGACCACCTAATACATAAGCTTGCACTTGATTAACGGAGACACCCAATTCCCATGACAAGAAGGTACGAAAACGCGCTGAATCTAGAACGCCCGCCATACCGACAATCATGTTGTCAGGCACGCCTGCAGCGTCTTGTAAAACTTTTACCATCACGTCCAGTGGGTTAGTGATACAGATCACAAACGTTTTAGGACAATATTGTTTAATACCATCACCCACGGCCTTCATCACTTTGGTATTAATTGCTAATAAATCATCGCGGCTCATACCAGGTTTGCGAGGGATACCTGCCGTTACAATGACCACATCACAATTAGCAATATCTTTATAATCGTTGGTGCCCGTTACCGTGGCATCAAACCCTTCAATCGGCTCACATTGTGCTAAATCTAGCGCTTTACCTTGTGGTACGCCTTCAGCAATGTCGTATAAAACCACATCACCTAATTTTTTTTGCAAAATGAGGTGCGCTAATGTGCCACCAATATTTCCAGCCCCAATTAAACCTATTTTTGCTCTTGCCATGGTTACTCTCCTTATATCCTTGAACGATGTTTTTTAAAACTTAGAGACTTTCTTCTTCTAACACTTTCGCACCCATTGAATTTGATGCCAAGATCAAATCGAGTGGATAATGTGATGGATAGGGGATCCGTGCTACGCCTGTTTCTACCGCAGCTTTTGCGACCGCTGAGGAAACTATCGGCAATAAACGGGGATCCGTTGGCTTGGGTAAAATATAATCCTTCCCAAACGAGACAGTTTCATTTGTATTGTAAGCCTTCAACACCACCTCTGGCACAGGTTCCTTGGCCAAATTTCGAATGGCATTAACTGCAGCTATCATCATTTCTTGATTGATCTTACTGGCTCTAACGTCCAATGCCCCTCTGAATATGTAGGGGAAACATAACACGTTATTCACTTGATTTGGATAATCGCTACGCCCTGTCGCCATGATTAAATCGTCTCTCACTTGATGAGCAATGCTAGGCAGAATTTCAGGATCGGGATTTGATAACGCAAAAACAATGGGTCGTGGCGCCATGGCTTGTAGCATACGACCCGTTAAAAGATCGGGGCCAGAAACACCAATGATCACATCTGCGCCAACCATGGCTTCTTCTAGAGTTCTCTGTTCCGTTTGCGCTGCAAAAGCAAATTTATACGTATTTAAATCGGTTCTTGCCGTGTGAATAATGCCTTGTCTATCAACCATAATGATTTGATCGCGACGCAGCCCCACAGCCATGAGTAAACGCATAGAAGCAATGCCAGCCGCACCTGCTCCCAAACAAACCACCTTAATGTCAGAAAGAGATTTCTCTTGGAGTTCAATTGCGTTTAGCAATCCTGCCACCACAATAATGGCGGTGCCATGCTGATCATCATGAAACACGGGAATATCGAGGCGTTCACTCAAGGCTTGTTCTATTTCAAAACATTGAGGGCCTTTAATATCTTCCAAGTTAATTCCGCCAAACGTTGGCGAAATATTCGCGACGGTATTCACAAACGTTTGGGGATCGGATGCTTCAACTTCAATATCAAAAACATCGATATTGGCAAAGCGTTTAAAAAGTACCGCTTTTCCTTCCATCACAGGTTTCGCCGCAAGCGGCCCTACATCGCCCAAACCCAGCACAGCAGTACCATTGGTGATCACACCAACCAAATTGGATTTCAAGGTGTAGCGATAGGCATCATCAGGATTGGCCTTAATCGCTCTAACGGGCTCTGCGACACCGGGGGTGTAAGCGAGTGCTAAGTCCCTTTGGGTTTCAGTTGGTTTACTCAAAGCAATGCATAATTTCCCAGGCATTGGGAACGCATGGTAATCAAGCGCTGCTTTTTTTAAATCATTTGTCATAAAACTCACCTAAGATACTGCTTTTATTCAGTAAGCGTTTGAGACAAAAAAGGGCGCCAAAGCGCCCTTTTGTCATAAAGAAGAATTTGTGTACTTACTTGCTTCCTGCTTCATTCTTCGCATTCTCAATCTTATCCTTAGCACCATATCGACGCCAGAATTTATCGATGCGACCTTCAGTATCTACGATTTTATGTTTACCGGTATAAAATGGATGGCATTCATTACAAATATCTACTCGCATAGTGTCTTGGCGGTAGGTTGAACGCGTGTGGAAGGTGTTTCCGCAGTTACACACCACTGAAACGGATTTATAATCTGGGTGAATCTCGGCTTTCATGTCACTGTCCTTTACAAATGCATCGCCGCACTCATTGAGTGCACCATGCTTAATGGTTATTTTTATGGAAATACTCAGTAGGGCTGCCATGATAGCTGACCTACCCTTTCCAAGCAAGGCAGCTTTTGTTGCTACCTTTGGAATGGGTTGGTAATCTTTCTAAATATCGCAGAAAGCTTCATTAAACTAGAACTTATTCCAATTCTCTGGTTCGCCTTCTACCCATTCATGCACATCCTCTGGTACGAAGCTTGAACGCGCTTCATCCCATCTTAGCTGCCCTGTTGATTGTTCCCGGATGTCTTTAATGGCATCTTCCAGACGTTTGTAACGACCTAAAGAATCGTTATCCATTCCCAAAAAATATTCATGGTTTTCTTCAGATTCTACAATCCAAAAGGTGCCTATTTTGGTTTTATGATGCCACATTGTTTCGTCTCCTAAGCTTTCAATCCTTTGCATTCGCTACGATCCTAATAAGTTAGACATTTTTTCTGCGTAAAGTTCTTAAAAAAAATCCGGGTATCATCACGATTATTGCCCCCAATAGCATGGCTCGGTAGCTGTAGATGGCTGGCCATTGCCTGGGCAGCACCCGCAACAGTAAGCACGTTATGATGGGCTTTTCTAATACCTGTAAACGCTGCGATTCCTCAATTTTTGATTGATAGAAGGCGTAGCTTGCAATGCCAAATGGCGCTGGGCCTTCTTCAACAAAGTGACCTACCGGGTGCTTGATGATGATCTTTTGGGGTGAAGGGTTCTCTTCATTAGCAAAAGCACTTAACGCACATCCGACAATCAACATTATTCCTGCAATGCTTGTTTTTGATATTTTCATTTTTTTCATCTTTTTCTCTTTTACATTGATCAATGCAACCTTGATGCCAAGATTGAGATTTTTTTTTGTTTTGGATTTATCACGCTGAAATTACGTTAAAAAAATTTTTGAAGCGGGGTATTGGCGAGCCGCATGTGTTGAATTTTTGACGCAAAAAAAGGAGAGCTGTAAAAAGCATCGACATTACAGCAGTTTGTTATTTAACCAATAAAAACAACTGCGGTTAACATGAGAGCACAATCGGTTATAATCAATGCACAGCGCCTGCCCAAGGGATAACTATATGCGAAAAATAGCCATTACACTAACTTTATTAATGATCAGTTTTTTCCAAGCAGCGAATGCAAACAAGCCAGTCACAAAGGCGCCTGCAGAAGAAAATAAGCTTGTTGCCAAAAAAGCATGGATGGAAAACATCCAAAATAAATTACCGCCCCTTCTTTGTGAAAAAGACCAATATTTTATGAAGTGCTTTTCAGTGACACAAAATGAGTGTGTCGATTTTAATAAGTTGTTCGTTCAAGCTTGCTTAAATAATGTTGCTCTGGCATTACCAGCAGAACTCAATGATGAACACAGCAAACGTTGGGGCGCTGTCGTCGGTAAATGTAGCCTCGATCTGTTTGAAAAATTCTTGAGTTCCAAAAAACAAAACCTCGCTGATTGTAAAGAAGCAACAAAAGACGACAACAAGGAAGAAAAGAAAACAGACAAGAAAGAACAAAAAAAATCGAGTAAAAAAGAAGAGCCCGCACCATGAATGAATTAATGCAAGTCATTACCCTGGCGATTGTGCAAGGCTTAACCGAATTTTTACCGATTTCTAGCTCTGCACATTTGATATTGGTTCCCCTGTTAACGGGGTGGCAAGATCAAGGCTTAGCATTTGATGTGGCTGTTCATGTGGGTACATTGCTTGCCGTATGTTGGTATTTCCGTATTGAACTGATGCGCATTCAAGCTGGGTTTTGGCGATCAATACAGGGCAAGCCGTCACGATTTTATAGCAAACTTGCTTGGCAACTCATCATCGCTTCTATTCCTATTGCCGGAATAGGTTTTCTGGCACATGACTTCATTGCCACAACACTTCGCTCACCGTTAGTCATCGCTTGCTCAACGATTACTTTTGGTTTGTTGTTGCTGATGAGCGATCGTTTTTCGACTCATAGCAAAATGATGGGCCAATTACGCTATAAAGATGTGCTCATCATTGGCATAGCGCAAACATTGGCACTAATTCCTGGCACCTCTCGCTCAGGTATCACGCTAACGGCAGGATTAGGGCTTGGCTACAAACGTGCCACTGCTGCAAAATTTTCCTTCTTGCTTTCCATTCCACTGATTGTATTAGCTGGATCTTATGAAGGCTTAAAAATCATCCGCTCTCCCGATCCCGTCGCGTGGTCTTACTTGTTGATTGGCATCGCTTTTGCCGCTGTCAGCGCCTATTTTTGCATTAAGGCCTTTTTGAGCCTGATTGGCAGAATAGGGGTCCTACCCTTTGTTTGCTACCGCTTAGCACTTGGGGCTTTCTTACTATTCATGTTCTGGTAATTTCCTGGTATAGTCGGCCCGACTAAATTTAAAATTCTTAAATTGGGGTGCTGTTGGAGCTCATTAAGAGCTTGCTCAAACGGCTGAGAGTATACCCATTGAACCTGTTAGGTAATTCTAATGTAGGGAATATCATGAATTGGCTTGATTTTGTGGGCGCTAGCCTATCTTTACTTTCCACTTATTATTTTACGCAGGCTAAACGTCTGGCATGGCTTATTAGCCTTTTTGCAATTACGTTGAATACGATTTTGTATTGGCAAAAAGGTGTTTATGGTCATTTATTATTGGAAGGTATTTATTTTGTTTCAATGATTTATGGCTGGTATCAATGGTCTGGCAATGTGGCTAATAAAGACTACCGACCTATTCGCTATTTATCTGTCAATGAAATCATTTGTTATGTTGCTGGAGCTATCATTGGCATTTTATTGATGGCTAAGGGCCTTAGCTTTTACACTGACTCGACGATCCCTTATTGGGATGCCTCAACAACCATTTTATGCTTAATTGCTCAATGGTTATTATGCCGAAAAGTGATTCACTGTTGGATCCTATGGTTTGTGGTCGATGCCATGGTTGCCGTATTGCAGTTTCATAAAGGCATGCCTTTTCACAGCGCGGTGCACTGGCTTTATTTAGTTATGGCCGTGGTGGGTTATTATCGTTGGCGAAAATTATTTGCCTTTCAGCAACATAATGCATTTCTCGCAGTCACTTAATTACTTTTGTTGAACATGAGTGTGCGGGTGATTTTTCCTGATATATTCTGTGACTTTATCAAAAGACATGGGCTTAGCAATTAAAAATCCTTGGAACTGATCACATTCTAATTGTTTTAAATAATTCGCTTGGTCTTCAGTTTCAACGCCTTCAGCCAATGTGGTAATTTTTAATCTTTTTGCCAAATCAAAAATAGCGGCAATAATCGCCTTATGACGATCATTGCTTTCAATGCTAATCGCTTGCACAAAGGATTGATCGATTTTTATCACATCAATCGGCAGATCTCTTAAGTAACTCAAACAAGAGTAACCCGTACCAAAATCATCCATTGCAATTTGAAAACCAATTTGTTTCAACTGATAAAGTTTATGGATAATTTCTTCAGTATCTTGCGCAAAGATGGATTCGGTGATTTCTAATTGAAAGCGCTCGGGATCAACCTGGTTTTTATAAATAGCTTCAGCAATTTCATCAACAAAATCATCTCGTTGTAATTCTTTAATGGACAGGTTAACGCTCAAAGTAAAGTTGGCTAGCCCTTCCGCTTGCCATGCAGAATAGTATTCGCATGATCTTTTGAATACCCAGCGTCCGATATTGGTTATCACCCCAATTTCTTCTGCCAAAGGAATAAATACGGAAGGTGGGATCATCCCTAAGTTCGGATGTTGCCAACGTGATAATGCCTCTAATCCTGTAAGACGCCCTGTCTTTGCATCAATTTGTGGCTGAAAATGCAAGTCAAGCTGTTCTAAGTGAATGGCTGAACGCAAATCATTCGAAAGACGCATAATGCGTTCAGCTTCAAGATTCAAATCAGATTGAAAATACTGATAGTGATTTTTGCCTCTTTTCTTTGCTAAACTCATTGCGAAATCTGCATACTGCAATAATTTTTCCGGATCTTGGCTGTCATCAGGATTTAATGAAATGCCAATGCTGGCGGTTATTTGGTATTTTTCACCGTTTAATTCAAAAAAAGGCATCAATGCTCGATTTACTTTGGTGGCTACTTTACCGGCATCATTGGTATGATTAATATGAGTTAATAATACGATAAATTCATCACTACTTGTTCTTGCCACATAATCTGCATCGCGAATAACTGTGCGAATACGTTGACTCACTTTTAGCAATAGTTCATCACCGCAATTATGTCCCAAAGAATCATTAAATGATTTAAATCCATCTAGATCGACAAATAAAACCGCACACTTGGTATTGTAACGGTGACAATATGCAACCGTATGTATTAAACGATGTAATAAAGCTTTACGATTTAACAATCCTGTTAACTTATCATGCTCATCATCTACTGCCTCACTTGGCACATCAGTATTTTCTGAGATATCTCGAAATGACAATACATAACCTTCAAGATGCAATAATTCATCAAAAACAGGGGTTAATACTATTTTAACTTCATTCTTATGCTGACTTTCAGTGATGGATAATTCATAGTTACCCACTGCAACTAAATTATTTGTTTTCTCAACGGCATCCATCGCCTTTTTTAGCGATGGATTAAAATCCGTGATGATTCTGTCTGCAAATTCACTAATGGGTTGATTAATGAGCGCTGGAAGCTGTTCTCTTAAATACATGGCAGCAACGGGATTCGCAAACGTAATAATACCCTGCAAGTTAATACCAATCACACCATCTGAGATGGAAGCTAAGATAGCTTCATTATTTTTCTTAATTCTCGTATTCTCGCGATAACGGCACTCATCTTTTAAAACCCGCTCAAGTACTAATGGCAATCGTTGCAAATAATGACTGCCTTTATCTTTAACAATAAAATCTTTGGTCCCTTTTCGAAAGGCCTGCATCGCAAAGCGCTCATCTTCTTCATCAGCCACTATCACGATTGGCAATAATCTTGCTGTTAAATGGCTTAAGGCGTTTAACAAATCAATCGCATTGCCATCATTTAGCTGAAACTCACATAAAATAAGATCAATAGATTTTTCAAGAATAATTTTGACAGCGTCTTTAAGTGTTTTGCTTGCAATGATATGCGTTTGAAATCCATGGACACTTGCAACTTGTGAAATAGGAAGCCCTTCCCGTTTGGGATCACCAATCACTAAAATAGTTGCAGAAATCAATTCACTCATATCCTTCACATTTTTTCAAATTCTGTCGATGATATACCTGATGCATTCTTCAACTGGATACTGCTTTTTATATCAGGCGAAACGTGGAGCAAATAACAGAACCTTATTCAAAATTATCATCGGCAGCACATGGCAGACTATGAAATCATTTACCGATCTTTTCGTCAGCGATTGCGAAAAACCAGAGTTTTACTCGGTTTTTAAGCAACTCCACTATGGTGAGCTTCACCTTAAGCAAGACATTGGATCTGGTCTTTTTGCCATTATCGCCATTCATAGTACCGTTCTTGGTCCCGCGTTAGGTGGTTGTCGCTTTCAGACCTATCCTTCTATTGAAACGGCTATTATCGACTGCCTGCGCTTAGCACAAGGTATGAGTTACAAAGCGGCTATCAGCAATTTACCATTAGGCGGTGGAAAAGCGGTGCTCATCCGGCCTCAAAATGACTTTGATCGCACTCGAATTTTCCGCACTTTTGGTCAGTGGGTACATGAATTAGGTGGCCGATATATCACCGCAGAAGATAGCGGCACCCAAATGGCAGATATGGATATCATCCGAACAGTAACACCTTTTGTAACGGGTAATAGTCAACAAAGATTCACACAAAAAGATCCTTCGGTGGTTACGGCTTTTGGGGTACGCCGTGGCATCGAAGCGGCAGTCAAATACAAACTCAACAAAGATAATCTAAATGGGATCCATGTCGCTATCCAAGGTGTTGGAAATGTTGGTTACCATCTGGCTAAAGAACTTCATCAGCAAGGTGCTGTTTTAACCATTTGCGATATGAATGAAAGTGCAGAAAAACGGTGCATCACCGAATTTTCAGCAAAAACGTGCGCTGTTGATGCTATTCATAAAGTTGCTGCTGATGTCTTTGCGCCTTGTGCGTTAAGTAATCCTATCAACCCACACAGTATTACTGAGCTGGCAGCACCCATTATTGCAGGTTCGGCTAATAACCAACTTGCCGATCCTTCACTGGGCCTCGTGCTAAAAGAAAAAGATATCTTATATGCCCCAGATTATGTCATCAATGCAGGGGGACTCATTCATGTGAGTGCACAATATAAAGGAGAATTAGAAAGCACCGCAAAAGAAAATATTTCTAATATTTATAATACGTTGATGCTCATTTTTGACATTGCTACCAAAGAAAATATCTCCACCAATATCGTTGCCGATAGACTGGCCGAGCAGCGCCTACATCAACAAACCTAGTATTTAGGAATGTTTTTTTAGGATCTCCACAGTTTGCCGCAATTCCTCCAATTCATCCATCAATTCCAGAGCTAAAGCAATCCCTGGCCAATTGATAGACAAATCTTGGTGTAAACGTAGCGCTTTTTGGGTACGAATCAAAGCAGAATACTCAAACACCCATGACTCTTCAGTTTCACCTTGGGAAGGTTCTAAAATACCATGCGAAATCATTTCCTCAAGCATTTTCTGATCGATAACACAAATTGTTTGTATCTCAGTGATAGTGTAAGTGATGGTTGGATCTTGCAATATACCTTCATAAACTGGCTCTTTTTGTTTCATCTCTTACACTCCTAATGCTGCACGAGGGTTAAAAGCCATTTCCTTGGCCATTTTTTCATACAATGCTTTTTCATCTTCGGTTTGCGCTTGTGGCACTTTGACTTCTAACAGGACGTATTGATCTCCAGTGGGTTTACCGGGAAGCCCTCTTTCCTTTAAACGCATCTTCTTGCCTGTTTGAGAATCTGGCTGAATTTTTAAATTGACAGGGCCACCCAATGTTGGCACGGAAATACTTGCACCTAACGCAGCTTCCCACGGTGTGATTGGTAAATTCAGATAAATATCTTTTTGCTTGGTGGTATAAAAAGGGTGCGCTGCCAAATGAATTTCGATATAGAGATCACCTTTTTGTCCACCACTTTGGCCTTCTTGCCCTTGTTCTTTCAAACGGATCTGACTGCCATCTATGACCCCTGCTGGTATTTTAACTTGTAAAGTTTTAGTTTTACTGCCTGTTTCTAATTGGATAGTTTGTGTACCACCGCTATAAGCAGTCTCTAAAGGGATTGTGATTTTGGCATGAACATCTTTACCCTTTCTAGGACGATGCGTTTGATGCGATTGTCCTCTATGTTGATTACCAAACATTTGCTCAAAAAATTCGCTAAAATCACCACCACCTGCAAAAGCATAATCTTCTGGATGATCGCCTGAATAATAATCGGTTTGTGGCTGCCTAAAACCTTCACGCGCTGATTGCTGCCAACCTCCTTGGCGTATTTTATCGTACTCAGCTCGCTTTTGTGGATCTTTCAACACTTCCCAAGCTTCGTTTATTTCTTTAAAACGTTTTTCAGCATCGGGTAATTTACTCACGTCAGGATGATATTGACGAGCGAGCTTGCGAAAGGCGCGTTTGATCTCTGCTTCTTCGGTTTCTGGTTTAACACCGAGCACTTCGTAATAATTTTTAACTTCCATATTGCATCCACAGTTCTATTTGATCTTATTCACTTTACGAAAATGTGTTGTGAGATACTAGAGCCCTCTGCATATGCACGATATCTAAATGACTTAAATAGCGCGCTGCACAATCTCATTTTTGTCTCGAAGATTGCTTTTCGCTTCCAGACTGCTATAATTTTGAAATTGGTACAAAATTCTATTAATTATTTAAATGACCCAACAAAAAATTCCGACTCGTAAAAGCAAATGGCAAACACTCCCACGTGGTGGCAAGCGTGATGGTGCAGGGCGTCCTCATGGTAGCGGCAAATATGGCGAGCCTACTCGGGCCATCCGTGTTCCACATAGTTTGGTTGAAGAGTTACAGCAGTTTCTTGTTGCTTATGGGCAAAAAGATTCGATTATGCCACCGAATGCATTGCCTGCAGCACTCATGCCTCGCAACAATCCCGTACCACTTTACGGACACAAGATCGCCGCGGGTTTCCCGTCACCTGCAGATGATCATCATGATATGCCGCTTGATTTAAACGAACACCTTATTAAAAACCCTGCTACCACATTTTTTGTGCGTGTTGAAGGCGACTCCATGATTAACGCAGGGATCTTTCCCAATGATATGTTAGTCGTTGACTTGTCGATTGAACCTCAAGATACCAATGTGGTCATTGCTTTTGTGAATGGCGAATTTACGGTAAAGCGTTTAAATATTGCTAAAAATAAGCAAATTACCCTTATGCCTGAAAACGATAATTATTCTCCTCTTGTGATCAAAGAAGAGATGGATTTTCGGCTTTGGGGAGTGGTGACCAACGTGATCCATTCTTTGTAGATAACAAACGTTTCCCCCGCGCATTAAATCCCCCGCGAGCAAGCTCGCCGCCCCCTTTACAAAAGTGGGCGGATGATTCGCTACGCTCATCAAAAGAATGCCCTAAGTGAGCAAAGCGAACGATACCCCTCTTTCGTAAAGAGGGGCAGCGCGTCTTGTCCGGCGTAGCTCGTAGAGCGAAGACGGAAGCGCGGGGAGATTTAAACGTTTTTAGGCCAAGACCTCTAAACGATTAATTCGTTCCTGAGTTGGCGGATGTGTACCAAACAACATTTTCCATTGTTTGTTGTGTAACGGATTCACAATAAATAGTATAGCGGTGGCGGGATGGGTTTCTGCTGTTTTTAGTTCAAACCGTTCTTTGGCTTTCTCTATCTTATACAATGCATTCGCCAGCCACATGGAATTACCACAAAGCTCAGCCGATTTTGCATCGGCAATATATTCTCGCTGTCTTGAAACGGCAATATGGACAAGAAGCGCCAGAACGGGAGCAAGCATATTCAGAATCATTTTGCCTAACCAGTTAGGTTGTGTCTGCGGGGTTCTTGCTCCTAAATAAACCAGCACTTGCACACAATTGGCTAAAGCACTCACCGCCCCTCCCAGGGCTGCTGCGAGTGTCGCAAGCATCGTATCTCGCTGATGAATATGTGCCAACTCATGCGCCATCACGCCTGCGAGTTCATCTTTTTCTAGTAATTTTAACAAACCTGAGGTGACAACGATGGAAGCCTTATCTGGGTGGCGCCCCATTGAAAAGGCATTGGGAAACTTGTCTTCAATGCGATAAAGCCTAGGCATTGGCATATCCATTTTTTCGACAAGATAAGCAACCGTCCCATAAAGCAATGGTTCATCGTCGCTAATAAGAGGTTTAGCGTTATAGAGCTTTAAAATGAGGTGATCTGAGAACAAATAGATCAGCGCATTGGCAATGAGCGCCACTAAAATCGCTATCTGTGCACCGGTTACGCCGCCTATAGATTTGCCAGCAAACATCAGTAAACCGGAAAAAGCGCTTATAAACAGGGTTGTTTTAAGGTTAGGGGTTAAAATCTCTTCAGCCATGGGTTCTCTTCATCTGCATCAAAAAAAGGCCCTCTTAGGAGGGCCTATTATGGCTATTTAAAGTTCAATAAACAACTAACTTTTGAACCGAAAAGATGAATGTCATTGGTGTAAGCTCACGGCATTTTGCCCTTTCAAAGAAAGTAGCTCTGAAACTGTGACCATGCGATAACCTTGCTGCTTTAAGCTATCAATTAGCATTTGGGTCGCTTTAACCGTATTATCGCGGCGTTTGCCCCCATCATGCAGCGTGATAATCAAACCAGGTTTGAGTTCTTTCATCACGTTATCATGAATTTGTTTTGATGAAATGTTGGTCCAGTCTTGAGGTAAAAAAGTGAAAAGAACCATACGTTTATTTAATTTAACTAAAGCGGCATGAAGATTATCAGAGGTGATCCCAAAAGGTGCACGGAATGTAATTTCCTTTTGATAACCCAAGTTTCTTAAAATGGCATCCACCGAACTGATATCATTGTAAATCTTTTCAACTGAGCGATTTTTCATTTTGTCATGATACATGGAGTGATTACCCAGCTCATGACCTTCATTCATGATCTGTTTCACAATCTTAGGGTATTCTTTGGCATTACCACCCAACACATAAAATGTACCCTTGACGTTGTTTTTATTTAAAACACTCAAAATTTGCTGAGTATAAGGTTCACTTGGACCATCATCAAAGGTCAACGCCACCACTTTTTCTGACGTTTTCACATGACGCGTTGTATCGCTCGTTGGCGTCGAAGCCAAAACGCTTTGGCTCATGAACAACATGAACGAACAAAACGCGAGATGTTTCAATTTTCTCATAATAGCCTTCCTTTAGCCAAAGGTTCACAAACAGGCTAACGGCCAAATGGTCAAAAAAATAAGCGTTTCATCATAATTATTTTCATTGCATTGCGACATTTATTGCAGCGTAGACTGTATAAATAATGAGTCTGTATAGATGTTGAGTAGCGGCGATTTTGCGTTTGTGTACAATCGCCAGCATCTTTAAAAAGGAAATAATTATGACTGATATTCATTTTGTGATTCTCTTTAATGGCACCAGTAACGACGATACCGATCCTGCTGTCACAAATGTGGTCAAAATGCGTGATGGTTTAAAAAAGGATGACACACAATATGTTATCTATCGTGACGGCATTGGCAATGATAAACAATGGCGTTGGTATTTACCAAGATTATTTGCAGAAATCACCGGCTATGGTGGCGGCTGGGTCATGCATCATGCCTATCATGATTTACGAGAAACCATTACAAAAGCAGTCAAAGACGGTAAAATAAAATCGGGGGATACTTTACATTTCTCTGTTGGCGGATTTAGCCGCGGTGCCGCCTTAGCAAGAGATTTTGCAAACAGATTGGTCAAGCGCGTTTCAAACGAGATGACAAAACGATTCAACTTAAATGTGAATATCAAACTTAGCTGCGAATATCTATTTGATACCGTTGCCTCCTTTGGGATCCCCATTAATCTATGGCTATTGGAAAAACTCTTTAATATCCGCAATCAAGAAATTGATTTAGGCTGGAATTTTAAAATACCTGAAGGAACCAAAGTATTTCACGCGCTGGCTTCAGATGAACAACGTAATGCTTTTAAACCAACGCTCGTTAATTTTAAAAAGGACGAAACTGAAGAGATCTGGTTTGATGGCGATCATTCCAGCGTGGGCGGCGGACACCAACCACCCACCAAAGAAACCTTAATGTCTGATGAAAATACACTTCGTTACATGGTCAGGCGCGCTATGGAAAATGGCCTACGATTTGAAGATTCCTTTTTACAAAAAAAGGGGATTGCGACAACTAAAAATAATCCTCTAGGCATGATTAAAGCACCCACTTATGAGCAACTTCCCCCCACACAACGTGGCCCACGTCAAATCGTGGTCATGGAAAACGATAAAGTATCTACCAAAGCACCCTTGATTGCAGAAAGTGTGATTCGACGTATGCAAGACGACCCTAGCTATCGCCCAAAAAATATTCAAACGCTCACGGCATATACTGTGTTTAAAGAAACAGGTGAAACGGAAAATTACGCACCAAATCAGCCAAAATTGGTATGGAATTCTCATTCAACGTCCACATCAACGGTAGTCATCAAATCACGTTTAAAGGCAAAAGTGTAAAACGACTTCTTGACTATACTACTGATAGTACGTATTCAAGATGAGGAAATTTCATGAAAAATGCGCTGACCATAACCTGTGCACTGTTGTTTTTTCCTCATCTTTTGATCGCGAAGGATACAACCCCTTCATTCCATGAACAAGTGCGTTCTTTCGTTGAACATATTATCACTGACAATGATAAGCATGTGAATGAGATAGCAAAAGATGATTTTAAAGCACTCAGAGAGGGGCAAAATCCACGCGCCACCGTTGTGGCTTGTTCTGATTCACGCGTACAAACCAAGGCATTTAACGAAAGTCCCATTAACGATCTCTTCTTTATCCGTAATATTGGCAATCAAATCAAAAGTGCAGAAGGCTCAGTTGAATACGGGATCAATCATTTACATACGCCTGTGCTGTTAATCATTGGCCACTCGCATTGTGGTGCCATACAAACAGCTCTTGGCGATTACAGTAAAGAATCCAAAGCTATCCGCCAAGAGCTTGATAATTTGCACTTACCGAAGTCGACAAAATTAAATGAAGGTGTGGCAGAAAATATCAATGTTCAAGTCAAATATGCACTAAATAAATTTAAAGATAAGATTGCTAAGAAAGAATTAATCGTGATCGGTGCTTTGTATGATTTTCGAGATGACTATGATCAAGGACATGGTCGCTTGATCATTATTAACTTAAATGGTGAGCATAACGCTGCCAAAATAAAAGCCAACCCACTCGTTAAAGGGGTTGACGTTCATACGCTGCATTAAATTTTACAGATGCTATGATTGGTTTGAGTAGGTTCACAAGCCGTGGCTTGTGGGTGTTCTTGTAAATAACGTTGCAAGAGCGCTTTTTTCCAATGGAGCACCGGTGGCTTTTCATCTGCACTGCTGATTTCTTCCACATCAATAAATGATTGCGATTGTTCTTTAGTGATCAAGAATGTGGTCAATTCAGTTAATTTAGCTTGGCAAGCCTGCAAGTCTTTTTTTGCAGAAGATGGATAAGCTAACATCGCTTCTTGAATTTGAAGCTTTGCTTGGTCTTTTAACAATTGTGCTTTATTGGGATCCGTTAGTTGCAATTGACTGGCCCATGAAATATTTGCCATCGCAAAATTCCAATAAGCATGTCCTAAATCAAAGGGTCTACGCTGTTTAAAAGCCGTTAATAACGTAACCGAATGGCTATAGCGAGTTGCTGCCATTTCAAAATGGCCCTTTTGGTAAAAGGCATCTGCGCAGAGAGATGCCTCATCGATGATTTGTTGTTGTTCTGCTATGCGCATACTATTTCTTGCAATTTGCTGCAACGCCCGTTGTTTTGCTGCAAAACCCACTGGATCTTGAATACGCTCAATATATCTTTGCACTTGATTAATGAGTGTCTTATCTTTTTTTCTTTGATCTTGTAACAGCGTTAATAGCGTTTGGAATGACTCTAACGCCTTTTGCTGCTCTTGCTGCTCAAATAAAGATTGCGCTTCATTGAAAAGGACTTGGCACTGTAGCATGCGTATACAACCTTACAATAGAGTAAGTTAACAAATTCAAAGAATGCTATCAAACAAAGTTATGGTATGCAACCTCTAAAATCGTGTATTTTCCCGTGTTTTTTACTAAATAAATATGCTTGGCCAGATTGCGCTTTTCATTTTGGGCTTATATGATAGCCGCAACTAAAAACGCAAAAAAATCAAAACTTCTCCACACGTTCATTAAAACCCAAAAAAAACGCCTATCACGCCAACGCAAAACGCTTCAAAAAGTCAGCGTGATGGTAATAACAACTGTCATACCCAAAGGGGGATTTATGATAAGAAAACTGGTGATGAGTGCACTTTTATTGAGTGCAAGTGTTTGTCAGGCAGTAACAATCGGAGCAACGCAAGGACCACATGAACCACGAACTGTCCAACGCAAAGTTGTTCAACAAGCGGCTGTTCAACCAAAGAAGGTTGTGAAAAAGACAACAATAAAGAGAAAGAAGATAGCAGGGCCTAATAATGCAGTTCCAGTGAAACATCATCATCACTACCATCATTATTATCATTATCCTGAGGAGCGTCGTGAGTATCGTCCCCGTCGCCGACAAATGGTTTATCACCACTATCGGCAACCGGTTCGTGTCGTGCAATCTCGCACTTTTGCGCCACGCGGTTTTTATCCCACGCCAGCGTCAAGTGTTGGCTTACACTACGTCATTCGCTGATGTTTTTGCCGCGCCATTGTTAAAAGCATTGGCGCGTTTCTTCACCACCACACGTTTTGCAAACGCAGTAGCAGGTGCTGCAATTCTTGGATCAAGTGCTTTCACGCGTTTTGGTTTTTCACTTGCTGAAGATGCCGCCAATTTAGGATTCACATATTCACGAGTCGTTCTACCTTCTTCACGCTTACCTCTGAAGGTGCGCGCTTCTGATGAAGGAGCGGTCTCTTCTTTCTTTCGATAAACTCTTGGCTCTGAAGCACTCGCGCTATCACTGCGACCGCGATAGCCTCTGGATTCTGAAGATGCGGCATTATCGCTACGACCGCGATAGCCTCTGGATTCTGAAGATGCTGCATTGTCACTGCGACCGCGATAGCCTCTGGATTCCGAAGGTGCGCCCACGTTTTCGCTACGACCGCGATAGCCTCTTTCTGAAGGTGTGCTCGCATTGTCACTACGACCGCGATAGCCCCTGGATTCTGAAGGTGCACCCGCGTTTTCGCTACGACCGCGATAGCCTCTGGATTCTGAAGGTGCTGCATTGTCACTACGACCGCGATAACCGCCTCTGGATTCTGAAGGTGCACCCGCGTTTTCACTACGACCGCGATAGCCTCTTTCTGAAGCGCCTGCGGCATTATCACTACGGCCACGATAACCGCCTCTGGATTCAGAAGGTGCACCAGTATTTTCGCTACGACCGCGATAGCCTCTGGATTCTGAAGGTGCGCCCGCGTTTTCACTACGACCGCGATAACCGCCTCTGGATTCAGAAGATCCGCCTCTGGATTCTTTACCTCGATAACCGCCTCTTGCTCCACCGTCACGCTGCCCTTGATAGCCGCCTCTTGAACGCCCACTATCTCTTGCGCCAGAACGGGAATTGCCACCTCTGCGATATTCGCTTTCAGTTTCTTCACCGGTATGGATCAAACGATGGATCGCTTTCCATTTATGACGCTCTTCGGGTGCAACAAATGAGAGAGCAAAACCTGTCATGCCTGCACGACCGGTACGACCAATACGGTGAATGTAATCTTCTGGACATTGCGGTAAATCATAGTTAATGACATGCATAATGTGCGGAATATCAAGACCACGAGCAGCAATATCGGTTGCCACTAAAATTCGGCATTTATTATTACGAAATTCTCTAATCACACGATCTCTTTGGCGCTGATTTAAGTCACCATGAATAGCATCAGCTGCATGGCCTTTTTCTTGTAATTTTTCTGAGAGTCTATCGGCACTGATTTTAGTCTTAACGAAAATAATCACTGAACCTTCACGCTCTTCTAACGCTGTTAATAAGGTTGAGAGCTTATTTCCTGAAGAAACTTGTACTGTTTCTTGCTTAATTTGACGACTTGGCTCTGTGGTTGAACCAATCGCAATGCGTTTAGCGCCCTCAGCTAAATATCTTTTAGATAATTTGACAATCGCTTGCGGCAATGTCGCTGAAAGCAGCAACGTTTGGCGATCGCTTCGAACATTTTCAACAATCGTTTCAATGTCTTGGCTAAAGCCCATATCCAACATACGATCGGTTTCATCTAAAACCAAAAATTTAACAGATTCTAAATTTAATGTTCGACGCTGCAAATGGTCGATAATACGACCCGGTGTACCAATAATAATGCGCGGGTGTCTTTTTAAAGCTGCAAATTGTTTGAAAATGGGTTCGCCGCCAATCAGCAAAGCCATATTCAATGAACGAATTCTTTTAATAAATTGTAATGCGGTATCTCTTACTTGCGCAGCCAATTCACGTGTTGGTGTTAAAATGAGTACGCTATCATCAGGGTTTTCTTCAAGTTTGCTAATGATGGGCAGCAGATAAGCGATAGTTTTGCCGGTGCCAGTTTGTGCTGAAGCCAGCAAATCGGTGCCTGCGAGAACAGTAGGAATAGCTTCTACCTGAATAGGTGTAGGTACGGAGATCCCCATTTGTTCTAAAGATTGCAATAGGACAGCAGGCAGCCCGAACGCATTAAAATTTTGCATAATAATTTCCAAAAAGTTAAAGCGCTGCTGTCACTGAGGTAGCAGCGCTTAAAGATGATGTGGCAAGAAGAGCTAGCGGATTGCTAGATTATTCGTCAATCGTCTTGAGATCTACAGCAGAGACTTTGCCCTTGCTGGTTTCTAGATTGAAGCTGACACGTTGACCTTCTTTCAAGGCTGGGATCCCTGAATTTTGTAACGCGCTAATGTGAACAAATACGTCTTTGTCACCTTGATCTTGCTGAATAAACCCATATCCTTTAGTAGGATTGAACCATTTAACGATTCCTGTAGGCATTGAAATTCCTCTTATATAGTCAAATTAAGTGTAAGTACGAAGAGTTTTTGATGGTTTTTCACGACCTAAACTCTTTACAAACACTAAAATCTAACGATATGCGTAGGCACGGTGTATGCTAAGAGTTTTATCAAACTCACTAGTATCCTACACAGAACGGTTTCACATGTCAATTAAACAACCATGCTATATTTAGAAATCTTTCCAATTAACTGAGAAATTGGTTCTTTAATAGCTGTTGGATAGCGACATAGTCTACTTTACCACTGCCAAGTAAGGGTAGTTTATCGACAACATGGAGTAATTTAGGCGCCACCAGCTCCGAAATGCCGTTGGCTTTTGCATAACGAATAATCTCCGACTTATCGGGATTAAGATGGGTTGTTACCAATACCAATTGTTCACCTTTTTTCTCATCTGGAATGGTCACAACGGCGTGCATTGCTTCTGGCCACAGTTTATCCAGCATTAACTCCACGAAAGTTAAAGAAATCATTTCACCACCAATTTTCGCGAAGCGCTTAGCGCGACCTTTGATAGTGATAAAGCCCGCGTCATCAATATCGACAATATCACCTGTGTCATACCAACCATCCGGTGGTGCTTTGATCACACCAGGTTCATCATAAAACATGTAACCTAGCATCACATTAGGTCCTTTGACACTTAAGCGTCCACCTTCAATATCAGGCACTGCTTGCAGCGTGTATTCCATTCCCGGCATCATTTGCCCAACCGATCCCGGCTTATTATGCATGGGGGTATTCACTGAAATCACAGGGGAAGTTTCTGTTGCGCCATACCCTTCAAAGATCCGTACACCAAATTTGTCGGCCCAAATGCGACGGTTTTCTTCACGTAATTTTTCTGCACCGGCAAAGACATACCGAATACTATAAAAATCGTAAGCGTTAGCGTAACGCGCATAACCCGCTAAAAAGGTATTGGTACCAAATAAAATGGTCGCGTTAATATCATAGGAAACCTCAGGGATCACGCGATAGTGCAATGGCGAGGGATAAAAAAACACTTTCATACCATAGAGGATCGGTAAAATGGTGCCCGCTGTTAATCCAAACGAATGAAACATCGGTAGCGCATTTAAGACAATATCAACGGGACTAAAATCAACACGACTTGCCATCTGACTTTTATTTGCTTGAATATTGCGGCTACTCAATACAACCGCTTTAGGGGTTCCTTCTGAGCCAGACGTAAATAAAATGACCGCAGGTAAATCGGCGTCATTTTCTATTGGCACCAAACCAAACAACCGAGGCATTCTTGCTGCTAAGAAGGCATATAATTTATTGAACAGGTTGACATCTTTACGCAAGTCTTCTAAGTAGACAATACGAACGCCTTTCTCACTTAAGGCATCAATCATCCCTTGCATTTTGGCGGCAACAATAAAAGCACGCGCCGTACAAACAACTTTGATGTTGGCAGTGTGGCAGGCCATAACCACATTATGTGTACCTGTTGAAAAATTTAATAAAGCAACTACTCGCTGATAGGCTAGCAAACCAAAAAAGGTGACAACAGCGGCTGATAAATTCGGTAATAATAGCCCCACCGCTTCTTGTTTTTTGGTTATTTTGGCGAGCTTCTTACCAAGTACAATGCTACCCATGATGAGTCGATTATAGGTGAGTGGTTGACGATTAATATCTTCAACAATTTTATGGGAACCACCATAAATCGCTTTTGCTTGCAATAGACCTTGGAATAAGGTGGTATCAAAGCTATTCCCTAAAAATAAGGTATTGGCCATAATTTGATAGAGCTGCTCTCCGATGAGCTGACGTCTTTTGCGACCACTGACATTATCATGTGACTTTATCTTTTCGGGTGGAAAAATCGTTAAGGTTATCTTTGGAAACCATTTAATATGAACACGACCTCTCAAACGTGAAAATGGCGAATATTGCGCGCCTTCAATAAGGATCGGTAAAATGGTTGCATCCGCTTTATCCGCTATCATGCCAGGGCCTTCATAAATTTTCATGAGTGCCCCAGTGACGGTAATGCGACCTTCCGGAAAAATAACAAGCTCTTTATTTTGCTTCACATATTTAATGATGGTTTTTAGTGAAAAAGGATTGGCTGGTTCAATGCCAAAAATCTCAACAAATACCTTGACCGGTTTTACCCACCATTTATCTAAATAACCGCTGTACATCGCAAATGATATCTTGCCTGGCAAAAACGCCGCGAGTAACACCGCATCTAAAAATGAAGTGTGATTCGGTGCTATCACCACACGATCGCCTTTTTTATCGTAATTTTCTAACCCATTGACTTCGACACGATACAGAAAATGTAATACCATGCGCAATATCGATTTAACCAAGGCACCTGGCAAGAGTCGGCAGCTTTGTACCACCACTGCCAGATTGAGCAACGCAATTGTCAGAAAAATTTGCGGGATCGTGAAACCCATTTTTAGCAACAACATCACAAGCACTGCCGCCGCAGACATAAAAATGGCATTCATTATGTTGTTGCTAGCAATGACTCGTGCTTTATGCGATTCTTGCGAACGGTGCTGCAAAATAGCATAGAGCGGTACGATATAAATACCACCGCAAAATGCAATCGCAAATACGTCAAACAAAATACGCCAATGTGCGGGCTGTTGTAAAAACTGCCATGGGGTTAACATGATTGCTGTTTGCACATGGTTAAGTGCATATAGCGTTGCATAATACAAATCAATGGTAAAAATGGACATCCCCAACGCGCTTAATGGCACAAAGGTTGCTTCAATTCGCCCCTTTAAAAGTCGATTACAAAACATTGAACCAACACCAATGCCCACTGAAAACATGGTTAGGAACAATACAAAAACCTGTTCGTTACCTCGTATGAAATCTTTGGCATAATTGGGGAATTCTGCCAAAAAGACGAAACCAATCAGCCAGAACCAGGAGATCCCTAAAATACTAAGATAAATATCTTTTGATTTTTGTGAAAATTTAACAATGTCTACTGTTTCTTTCACGACATTAAACGAAATGGGTAATAACGGCGCAGGCGCTAACGCTTGTGGGATAAAACAACTACTGATAAAACCAAGTGCTGCAATGAATACAATCGCACCACATATCACATAGATACCATGTGGCATCACAATTAAAATCACGCCTAAAATGTTGCCTAATAAAATGGCAAGGAAAGTACCCATTTCAATTAATGCGGTCCCTCCAACCAGTTCATCCTCAGCTAAATGAGCAGGTAAAATACTATATTTTAATGGGCCAAAAAAAGTCGCTTGTACACCAAGTAAAAATAGCACCACCATTAACAAAGTAACATTGTGCAATACAAAGCCCACGGTACCTAAAAGCATCAGCACGATTTCAGCTAATTTGATCACTCTAATCAATTTTGATTTTTCATATTTATCTGCCAACGATCCTGCTAAGGCAGAAAAAATAAACATGGGCACAATAAGCAAGCAACCCGCTAAAGTCACCAAAATCTTATGATCGACAGGTAATTCTTTAACCAAAATAAACGTAATGAGAACGACTAATGCGTTTTTAAACAAATTATCGTTAAACGCGCCCAAGAATTGGGTAATAAAGAGGGGCAAAAAGCGCCGTTTCGTTAATAGCGAAAATTGATTGTGATACATATCTGCGCCTATACACGTTTCTAACGTGAGCTGTGATCTTTAATCGACATAAATCTTGCGGTTCATCAGCTTTTAAGTCCTTTCATCCTATTGTTCTGTTATCAAAGACAGGGAAATGTTACTGTCATTCCCAATACAGGAAAAACCACTGGAGTGATTATGTCGTTACCAAATAAAGAATTGTTAGCACATGCTGAAAACGTTGTTGATGCATTAACTGATGCATATGGCGCAAAACACAAACAAGTGAATAAAATGATCATTGGCGGTTTAGGAAATTTAGTCTTAGGTATGACGGATGTTGCTCTCAATGGCTTAAAAGCATCTACACCGTTGTTAGGTCTTTTTCAATTATTTAAAGCAAATTCGAAACCATTATTCAAAATGGCACCCGAAATGGAACTCGAATTGTCACCCAAACCCCGTTACCAGGCGCAACCAACACCGCGTCCATACTAACAAACACGCCACATAAAAAAGGAGGGTAAAACCCTCCTTTTTTATATCTGTCTTTATTATTCTAACGTTGCATTGAGCGTAATGGTTGCATTCAACAAACGAGAGATCGGGCAATTCTTTTTAGCCTCAAGCGCTATCTCCTGAAACTTCGTATTATCTATTCCAGGCACTTTACCTTTTAAATCAAGTAAAATAGTGGTAACCGTCCAATTGCCATCTACTTGCGCTAATTCGACATTGGCTTGGGTGGTTAACGATTCTGCCACAAAACCCGCCTTACCTAAAAAGGCAGAAAGCGCCATAGTAAAGCAACCTGCATGTGCACTGGCGATTAACTCTTCAGGATTTGTGCCTTTTTCGCCTTCGAAACGTGTCGTAAAAGAGTAAGGTGTATTTTTGAGCACACCACTTTCTGTGGATAAATCACCCTTACCTTGTTTAAAATCACCGGTCCAACGAGCTGTCGCTGTTCTTTTCATAACATATTCCTTATTAAATCACTCTGGCCTAGTATAGACCTAATTCTAATAAATAAATTAAGAGATCACTGAGTGGATCAGTGCATAGCTTGCACCAACACCTGCACCTAATAACAAGCCATGGCCAATTGCTGCAGCCGTTACCCCATTGAGCATCATATTTATAAGAACGCCCATTGCACCATATTCCATCACTTCGTTCATCACATAAGGCAAGTGAATGACAGCAGCACCATTAACCGTTTCAATTTCAGTTATTGTTAATGTTCTCATAGTAGACTCCTTGATTACATTTTGTATTTAACAGACAACGTTAAGGTAAAACGAGCAACGGGCTCATCACCCGATAAACTCGGCGTGGTCGCAATAATGTTGATTAAAGCGTTTTCACGCTCTTTCGATATTTTCGCTTTTTCTAGCGTTTCTTTAATGAATGGACCGTCATCACAGATGAAATGTACATCGGCCTCGGGACGTTTTAAAAAATTGGCGGTAAAATCTTTAAACACAAAAGACAATTTACCCATTTGATGATTTAAAAAATGCATCATGTGAATGCCACCTGTGACATCCGCTCCCACGCATAACGCGCCAAAATACATGGAATGCAAATGATTCTTGGTGCGTCTTGTGAGTGCGATTTTGATAACCGATCGTTGGTCATTCAATTCGATGACTTTGGGTCTTACCCAGGCAATCATAGGTACTTTGAGCAAGCCAAAAGCCCACAATTTTAACGTCGCATTCCATGCTATTTTGCTCATTTGCTTGTCTATTCCATTTTATTTGATAAATTGTTATTCAATTAACTTACATTGATGTCTATTAGCATTCCAGTTATAGTTGGCAAGCTACTTAATTAATTTATGAGGTTTATAATGCAAGTACTCAATCATCAAGCCATTCTCGCTATCGCTGGTGGCGCTAAAAACTATAACGTTAATTTGAATACCGATGTACCGCTTAGCATGATGCCATATATTGCAGGTCAATTCGAATCAACTAAAGTTGGCACACAGTTTTCTGAATTGGTAACAACGCTAACCGACGCAGGTTTTGATGTGAATCAAGTCAGGATCAATATCGGTGTCAGCGCCTACGAATACGATAACGCTAATTCTTATTTATTAGCAAAATAAAGTTATCGCGTGCAAGGGATTGCATTTTTAACGCTGATCATAAGCGTTATTTCGCAGTTGTACATGTAAGATTTTAATGCGATTTCGCTCATAATCTATTTGAGCAAAGATCATGACCACGCCATGCTGGGTTGATCGTGAAAAGGTCACAATGCCGGTCATATGATTTAAACTATCAGCATGTGTTTGCGGCTCAGGCATTTTAACCAACTGATGCTCTAAATAATCAATAACACTCTTAGCAACTTCCTCGTCGTAATATTGCAAGGTTTCGATCACTATCGGGTTCACTAGCAAATCCCAAGTCATATAGCCTCACTTTGGTTGCGTATCTCTTTTTTGTTGGATTAACTTGTGTGCCTTCGTTATGGGGACATACTCGCTTTCTGGCGTATTACGCAAACGTTGCGAGGAAATATAAAAACCAATTAGCTCATCTAAATAATTATCGACTAATTCGTTGAGAATAAAGGCACGTGAGCGCACTGTGATCTGCGCTAATTTATCAATTTTTTTCAATGATTTTTCAGGGATATCAAAGCTCACCTTTTTAAGCTTAGGCATGACACGACTCCCCATACTCAAGAATACCTCCTATTACCATATAATAGCGACAGCACTTCTACAATTGTACTTACCACCGATCTTTTTTGCTTGTAATTACGCTACTATGGTTTAATGTCCCGTAAAGAAATTGATACCACAAGGATAGTTAAGATGAGAGAGTTACAAAACACAGAAATTTTGGCCGTTGCAGGCGCAGGTTGGGGCATGGTTTCATTTGCTATGTTTTCAGGTATTACCGCAGGTCTTGGGTTCGCTGCTTTAACCAATGCCACGCCAGAGGCTGCATTAATCATGATCATGTGTACAACAGGAGCCATGATTCTGATAGCACTTCCTTGATAACCACTGTTTTTCCAGTGGTTCTGTAAAAAAGAGCTGTTACGACCACTTAGCAAACATGCTTATTTCTTATTTGTTGCTTTGGTATAATCAAGCCACAATTAAAGAAAAGGAGACGTATATGGTGGCACTGCAAGAAACCGCTCTGGATAAATCACTCAAAGAAATGCTCAAAGAATTCCATGTATTGCGCATGCAAGTGAATGCACAAGCTCAAAGCAACTCACAAAACATCGCTGAATTTAAAGCATTAAAAGAATCATTGTTACAGGCTCTATCGCAAAAAGAACTCGAATCACAAGCAGAGCTTGAACGCAGTAAAACGCGAAAAAATATGCTTGCTAAACAATTGTGGCATTTTGAGCAACACCACGATGAAAAGTTGCGTAATGAAATCATCAAGGAAATGGAAGAATACAGCCGCATTAAACGCTTTCGTTATGCACAATTAGCCAGTATTCAACGTAATATTGATGATATTAAAAAACAATAATAATATCTTAAATCTTCCAGGGGACTCGTTTTTCAACCTTTTGCTCAATGATTTCATCATTCTCTGGCTTAAGCGCTCTAATGCCAACAATTTCAGCATCTGACATTACTGGGAATGATGAGGTTAATAAAGGGGAGGGTATCAAAGGGCGAGAAACTGGCGCAAGGTGATCTTCAGTCTGCTGGGTCTCATCGCTCAAACTTAGGGTTTGTTTAAATTGTTCAATTAATCGCTCTTCTTCTCTTCGATCCCTGTCATAATTGCACTGATCATAAAAATCAAGCAAGGATCCATAGAGATCATTATCCTCATTTCTGATTTCATCTAGACTGGCATGGCATTCATCTATCAGTTTCAAAAATGCAGTTTGATTACGTTGCTCATAAGCATAATGCAACAAAGTTGCATTATTCGTTGTAGAGCGATCAAGAAAATCAACATTGACAATTTCTTCGGATATCATTTTGAATACATCTGACCACCGTTTTTGTTTGGCAGCGATAAACATTTTCTCGATCGTCGATTTCACATCAAGTTCCTGTGCTGTTTTTGCAGCATAGCCATAACATAAGGTCTTCACCATATGCACATTTGAGGCAGCTAAATCTAATAACGTGACACGCTCACCATTTGGTCGCATACAAATCACATTGACTGACAGGATACGCTCGTTCAGCAAGCATAGGATCCATGGCCAACGTTGGCTAAGTGCAAGAGATAGAATAACGCTAGGTTGCGGTGACTGACGAAGCTGAAACTGCTGGCGCAACATCAATATCACTTCTATTCGCTCTTGATAAACCGCATGATCGGTAAGAGACCAACCCAATGTCTGCGGCCAGGGATCAGGGTGATGGCCAAGGCCAGGATTGGATTTAAGCATCGCATAAACACTACCCCAAGAGGCTTCTTTTGCTGAATGATGAAGCGATTTTCTCAGCTCTAACAGGCGATC
This sequence comes from Uncultured Candidatus Berkiella sp., assembly GCA_964594635.1. GTDB lineage: Bacteria > Pseudomonadota > Gammaproteobacteria > Berkiellales > Berkiellaceae > Berkiella. The sequence goes on along the minus strand of CAZQMV010000002.1, from coordinate 119,313 downwards.
GTAATTACCTAACATTTCGTGAACCCTTGCCTACTTAAGTAAGGCAAGATTATATGTTTTTAACTAGCTAGAATTCAAGCTAGATTAGGGTGAATGAGAAGGTTTCACGTAGTATTGAGTGCTTCTTTGAAGAGAGTACGATGAGACATCCCTACTTCATCTCTCGCGACAAAAAAAGCACTCATGCTACCGCTTGCTATGCTGTTTCTTGCAAGTAATCGCGACTTACTGCAACACGCAGGATACTAATTCAGCACGACATTGAATACAAGGGGATTTAAGAATTTATTTTTAAAAAGAAAGCTCCCCTGCTTGATGCAGAGGAGCATCGAGATTAGTGAGCTGCCAACATCGCAAGCATTAAGAGCGCCACGATATTGATGATTTTGATCATCGGATTCACTGCAGGGCCTGCCGTATCTTTGTACGGATCGCCAACCGTGTCACCTGTGATAGAAGCTTTATGCGCATCGGAACCTTTGCCACCATGATGACCATCTTCGATGTATTTCTTGGCATTATCCCAAGCACCACCGCCTGAGGTCATGGCAATCGCAACAAATAAGCCAGTAACAATCGTGCCTAACAACATTGCACCAAGCGCCGTAAATGCTGCTGCCTGGCCAGCGACCATGTTAATAATAAAATACATCGCAGCAGGTGCTAACACTGGCAATAAGGAAGGCAAGATCATTTCTTTAATCGCCGTTTTGGTTAACATGTCGACCGCTTTGCCATACTCAGGTTTAGCTGTGCCTTCCATGATACCTTTAATGTCACGGAACTGACGTCTCACTTCAACCACCACCTGACCGCCAGCACGTCCGACCGCCATCATACCCATTGCACCAAAGAGGTAAGGTAACAGACCGCCAATAAACAAACCGACAACCACAAAAGGATCATTCAAGGTAAACTCAATGTCCAAATTAGGGAAATAGTGTTTTAAATCTTCAGTGTAAGCAGCAAACAAGACTAATGCAGCCAAACCAGCAGAGCCAATCGCATACCCTTTGGTGACAGCTTTAGTTGTATTACCCACAGCATCTAACGCATCGGTCACGACACGGACTTCCGGTGGAAGTTCAGACATTTCTGCAATGCCGCCCGCATTATCGGTGATCGGGCCATACGCATCTAAGGCAACAATCATACCTGCGAGCGCTAACATCGCGGTTGCAGCAACTGCCACACCTAATAAGCCAGCATTAATAAATGAAACCAAAATACCAACGCAAATGACCAATACAGGCAATGCGCAAGCTTCCATGGAAATCGCTAACCCTTGAATGATGTTGGTAGCGTGCCCTGTTTCAGAAGCCGCTGCAACACTGCGCACAGGACGATAACGTGTGGAAGTGTAATATTCCGTGATCCAAACAATTAAACCTGTTACAGCTAAACCGGTTAACGCACAAATCAGGAGTTTCATGCCAGACGTTGAACCTGCGTTTAGGATAATTTCTTTATCTAAACCAAACAGATAATTGGTCGCCCCCACAATCAACCCTGCAGACACAAGCGTGCAAACAATTAATCCTTTGTAAAGCGCACCCATGATGTTTTTGGTAGAGCCTAATCTCACGGCAAAAGTACCAATGATAGAACCTAAAATGCAGACGCCCCCAATGAGTAACGGATACATCATTAATTTTTCAGCCACAGCGCCGCTCGCGAAGATTGCGCCAAGAACCATGGTTGCAACAATGGTTACCACATAGGTTTCAAACAGATCGGCAGCCATCCCTGCGCAGTCACCCACGTTATCGCCCACGTTATCAGCAATCACAGCAGGATTGCGTGGGTCATCTTCTGGAATGCCCGCCTCAATTTTGCCAACTAAATCGGCGCCGACGTCAGCACCTTTCGTAAAAATACCCCCGCCAAGACGAGCAAAAATAGAGATCAATGATGCGCCAAAGCTTAAGCCAATCAACGCTTCCATCATCGCGCGCTGTGAGATACCTTCATTTTGCAAAAACATGTAATAACCGGTAACACCCAGCAATCCAAGCCCTACCACCAACATACCGGTAATAGCACCACCTTTAAAGGCGACATTCAAAGCAGTTGCTAAACTTGTACGAGCAGCTTCTGCGGTGCGAACATTTGCACGAACAGAAACGTTCATACCAATGTAACCTGCAAGGCTTGAAAGCACCGCACCGATAACAAAACCGATACCAACATACATTCCTAGCACATAGGTTAAAAACGCCGCCATGAAAATCCCAACGACACCAATGGTTGCATACTGACGATTTAGATAGGCACCTGCCCCTTCTTGAATCGCCGCTGCAATTTCAACCATTCGTGCATTACCCGTTGGTGCAACGCAGATCTGCCGTACAGCATAAATGCCGTAAAGCAGTGCCATGCAAGCACATCCTAGAATAAAAACATTCAATTCCATTACCAATCCCTCTTTTTTGTTATCAACCTTGCTGCTTAGGTATCTTGTTATCCCAGCATCGCGGGATACAAGAATAAAATAAATTTCTCGTAACGGATAGAAGATACCTTTTTAAAGATCTAAATAAGCCGCTTATCGGATTTTCATCTAATTAACTTTCCCTTAAAAATTTTCCTTGTTAGGCTCCGACGCAACATGAATGATCATTAATCATTTAGTTGAATAGATTATTTTTCAGGAGTAGCATCATGCTAGCAGCACCAGCGCCAAGTCGATGGACGCGTTTTAAAAATACAATGAGAGCGTATTCTCTCGCTTGGATAAATATCCTTCGTCATTTTGTACAAAGTTTTACGCGTCGCAAACTTTTTGCTTATCTACTTGGCGCTTTATTTACCTTAGGCATCGTCTCGACTTACCCCATCAGCGCCATGACGATGTTTACGCTTTCTATTACGATGCCACTCAATATCGAAATACTAATTCGTAGCACTGTTTTTTTGGTAAAAACAGCCTTTACTGGATTTCTAAACCGTTTTAGAAACAGGAGCAGTCATGCTGCGGACGTCACATCACGATCACGCCCTAGAAGCAATGTGAATATGATTACAGATGCGCTCCGTTTAAATGATTCACCACGCGCGATAGCGCTCTTAACCAACGACAATGTCGCACTCATGAGCACCGCCGACTTAACATTACTTTGTGAAGAGGCAATTTTTCGAAACAGGCCTGCTGTTTTTGAAAGATTGTTAGAACATGCCACCGTACAAGCGCATCTTAGCGATAATCATAATGCTTTATTGACACTTGCCATTCAAGAAAGACGCCAAAACATGGTGACAGCGCTGCTTCGCAATAACCAAGTCAAAGACAATGCACACTGTCAAAATAATGTTGCCCTTCGTACAGCTTGCAACATTGGCTCACTTGCCATAGTGGAAGCACTGATTGCGTGCCCCAATGTGCTGCAAAATATTACCTTTAACAATAATGAAGCAGTGCGCATAGCACAAGAAAATGGCCATTTTGATATCATCACTCGCCTCTTACAGATAGAAGCCGTAGCTACCTTTCAATCCAGCGGTCCTATTACGTTTACACCTCGCCCAATCCGTCGTATCAGAGAGTTTGACGCATTGACAGAGATCCTTTCTATATTGCTAACAGGAGGCCCAGGAGGTCATCACTTTGATTGGATACCCCCAAGAGCCGATGCAACGCCTGGCGAATTAGCTCGACATCGCGAAGGCGCAATGGGCGCATTGAGTCAAAAAGAGATACGAGAATTAGGTCAAATTCAACAACGCCATCAACGAACGTTTAACAACAAAGGCATCGATGCCATTTTCGGTGAAATTCGTACTTTCCTTGAGAAAAATTATGAACAAAATCCTGTTATCCACGCAGGCAAGAAGCTGCCGCTTAACTATGATCCCTCTTTAAGCGCTCATGTACAATCATTGTATCGTACAAATTCAGCGCATACCGCTTATCGTTATCTCTTTTTACACCCCAATCCTTGGATTGATCCCAATGCTCCACATACTAATCATCATCCAGGTGGCGGTCGCTCTGCGGCTATCCCAAATGAGCAAAAAATCATCATTGCCTATTTATGGCTTGACGCCTCTGATCTGACTAAAGCTGCTCCTAACGGTTATACTCATGATCAATTAAAAATGTCTTTCGCTAATATTATTCTCGCGGGGATGGGCCGCGGCCATAACTATGATGATGCCGAGTTGAATCGGCAAGCAGGTAAAGAAATTGATGATGGCAAAGGAGACAAACCCACTTGTCTGATGGGTGTTAGAAAATGGATCGCTCAATTTTTAACAATCCTCTGTGACAGCCCAAGCACACGTCCATTAACAAAAGATACCTTCGTTAATCGTTTCAAGTCACTGTATTTAGCGGAAGATGGGCATAAAGAAGCTATTTTTAGCAAGTTAAAAACGTTGAATAAAGAAACGCTCATTGCTACCCAAGCGGCATTGACTAATCTGATTGCGGTTCATCTTAATGATAAAGACGAATTAGGACCAAAGGAGTGTCAATTGGTTGAACATTTAGAATTTTCAAAGCCTGTTCGCGATGCCATGATAGATGATTTCAAGAGTTTCTTTGATGAGAAACGAATCACTGCCAAGCAACGCGTCGACTACCAAGGAAATAGATTTAACTCTTATGAAGAATTACTGCAGCATTTAAGCAAGAATGTACTGCAAGATTTCTATGCTGAAATTAATACTAAAATAACCAGTTTATTGAAACCATCAGCTGAAGTAGAATCCGTTGGCAAAGTGTTGACGTTTTCTAAGCCCGTCGAAGATAGTGCGATTAAAGAAACCAAAGCACCACCTAAAGGTAAGCAGCAAATTGCGAAAAAGCGCTAAAAAAACGCCCCATAACGGGGCGTTTTTTTTAGTGGTACCCTTCGCCAGCCTTTACTTTGCCACGAAATGTCCAATAGACAAATACGGTATACCCCAAAATCATCGGCAGTAATACCAGCGTGCCTAATAATAAAAAGAGTTGCGACTCAGGCACTGCTGCCGCTTGCCAAACGGTGACACTGGGTGGCACTAAATACGGCATATTGGAAATAATGAGCCCAAGATAAGCGAGCACAAACAAAGTGACAGCACTAAAAAAGGCTTGTACGATATGGCGATTATCAGTGATCCCTAACCAGCATAAAACAAAGACCACTCCAGAGAGCAAAGGAAGCGGTGATAAATAATAAAAATTAGGGAGACTAAACCATAATTCAGCAATTCTTGGAATAATCAGCGGCGTCCACACACTGACAACGATAATAATCCCAAACATGGCCAATAAAAAAGGACGGGCTAATATACGTGCGCGTTTTTCAACTTCGCCATCGGTCTTCATGATAAGCCATGTCGCACCCAACAAAGCATAACCACAACACAATCCTAAGCCGCACATTAAACTAAACGGTGTAAACCAATCTAAGGGGCCACCGGCAAATTGGTTATTAACCACTTTGATCCCTTGTAAAAGCCCACCTAAAACCACGCCTTGTGAAAACGCAGCAACCAGTGAGCCAAGCGCAAATGCCACATTCCATTTGGTATGATGTGGTTTGGCTACCCAACGAAATTCAAAAGCAACGCCGCGAAAAATCAAAGCAAGCAACATAATCGTGATCGGCAAATACAGTGCCGGCATGATAATGGCATAGGCTTTAGGAAAGGCGACCCATAAACCGCCCCCACCTAATACTAGCCATGTTTCATTGCCATCCCAAAAAGGTGCTACCGAATTCATCATTTGATCGTGCGCTTCTTCGGTTTTGTAAAAGGGATATAAAATGCCAAGCCCTAAATCAAAACCATCTAAAATGACATACAATCCGACTGCCGTTCCTATCAGAGCTGCCCAAATCAGAGGCAAACCAAATTCAATTAGGTTCATATGATTGCCCCTCCTTCTAAGGATTCACGTGCCGAATCTTGAGCCGCAGAGATGGGTCGATTAGGCAGAGCTGCTCCATCATCCGGTTTATGCGAAATTGCAGCACCTTGCGGACCTTTCTTAATCATTTTGCGGATGTAAAGAATGCCGGTTGAGAACACAATCGAATAAACCAACACAAATAAGGTTAATGAAATAGCGACACTTAACCCATCGACGGGAGAGATAGCCTCTGTTGTGCGCAAAATGCCGTGCGCTATCCAAGGTTGACGACCACTTTCAGTCACCATCCACCCCGACAAAATCGCAATAAAGCCGAGCGGCCAACTATGTCCTACTACCCATAAAAAGGCGCGTTGCGTAAACAGCTTTTTGCTTAACCATAACAAGCCGCCGACAAAACCCACTGCAATTAGAAATAAGCCGATACCCACCATAAAACGAAAAGCAAAAAAGACCGAGAGCAAAGGTGGCCTGTCTTCTTTTGGCACATCTAGTAAACCCGGAAATAAACCATCCCATTCGTGAGTAATAATTAAACTGCTGAGCTTGGGAATAGCAATTTCATACAGATTTTTTTCTAATTTGGCAGAAGGGATCGCAAACAACACTAAAGGTGCAGGTTTTGAGCCATCCCAGTGTGCTTCCATTGCCGCCACTTTGGTTGGTTGGTATTTAGCGGTATTTAAACCATGTAAATCACCAATAAACAATTGCAAAGGCGCTAGTAATATCACCATACCCAGCCCCATGCGCACCATCGTTTTGCCTTCTTCTACAAAACGATTAACCAGCAAATAACGTGCGCCAACAGCCAATACCACCACCGATGTAGTGAGATAAGCGGCCGTCATCATGTGTGCGAACCGATAAGGGAAGCTGGGATTGAACACAATGGCTACCCAATCTTTGGGATAAGCAATGCCATTAACTATTTCATGACCTGTTGGTGTGTGCATCCAACTGTTGGCAGATAAAATCCAAAATCCCGACATGCAAGTGCCTACTGCTACCAAAATCGCCGACATGGTATGAACCCAGGGCGGAACCCGTTTCCAGCCAAACAACATCACGCCTAAAAAAGTAGCTTCTAAAAAGAAGGCCGTTAACACTTCGTAGCCAATCACAGGGCCGATCACATTACCGACGACCTCTGAAAATTTGCTCCAGTTGGTACCAAACTGATAAGAAAGCACGATGCCAGAGACAACACCCATAGCAAAAGAAACCGCAAATATCTTGGTCCAAAATCGAGCCAAAAGCTGATAGTGTTCTCTTTTATGCCAATGCCATAACACCAGCAAAGAGGCGATATAAGCTGAAAGGCCTATTGTGAATGCGGGAAAAATAATATGAAAACTGACGGTAAAACCAAATTGGATGCGACTCAGTAGAAGAGGATCAAATGTCATGCTATTTCTCGATAATCAGATGTTATTTAACTCGATTACTTGAATTTAAAAGCTTGATTGCCTTAGAAAAAATACGCCTTTTATGAGCCCGTCGCAAGCTGATTTTAGCGGCCTAAGTGAATGCGAATCATTCTTAATACACAAGAAAGTGCGCAATTTGGCAGTGACTTCCTATACTTATTCTATTAACGATTGAATAAAGGCTGAGACAACGTGAGCAAACGATGGCTTCGATAGGCCAATGGTGGATGTGGATTATCTTTTTTGCCGTGGTTGGCTTTATGCTATTTGCTGACATCTTTTTGTTAGGTGGCGGCAAATCTCACAAAGTCTCTACCAAAGAGGCCTCGATCTGGATCAGCGTTTGGGTAAGCCTTGCCTTATGTTTTAACCTTGGCTTATGGTTTTATCTAAAAGAAACCGTTGGCAGCCAAATTGCTGCGGTGAAGGCCACTGAATTTCTCACGGGTTACCTTATCGAGCTTTCCTTATCTGTCGATAATTTATTTGTTTTTATTCTTATCTTTAATTACTTTAAAGTCCCAGCTGAATTACAGCGGCGCACCTTACTTTTTGGGATTTTAGGTGCCATTGTCATGCGATTTATTTTTATTACCCTTGGTGTTTGGCTGGTTGCGAAATTTCACTGGATATTATACGTGTTTGGTGTTTTCTTAGTTTATACCGGCTTCAAAATTCTCTTTGTTGCCGATGAACAACCGGATCTTGAAAATAACCCCTTGATCGTATGGTCAAGAAAACATTTACGCATTACTCAAGAATTGGTCGGTGAACGCTTTTTTGTCAAAAAAGATGGCTTACTGTATGTCACGCCGCTCTTTATTATTTTAATGCTGATTGAATGTAGTGATGTGATTTTTGCGATTGATAGTATTCCGGCCATTTTTGCGATCACGCATGATCCCTTTATTATTTACACTTCTAATATTTTTGCTATTTTGGGTCTGCGCGCAATGTACTTTTTGCTGGCGAGAATGGATGAGCTGTTCCATTACTTGAAATATGGCGTCGCACTGATTCTGATCTTTATTGGCTTTAAAATGCTCGCTGGTTATTGGTTCAAAGTGTCCGCTTTTATCACACTAGGGGTCATTGTCGTCACTTTAGGGATTGCAGTCGTTGCGAGTATCTTACATCGTAAAAAGACCCTCGCTTAATTCATTGTATGTCGGTTAACTTATATTTAATTTTTATCCAACCTTCCGTATAATTGCTGGCCTAGTTAACCGTCGGAAGCATTTTTTATGGCCATATTCAAAATTTACCAGTACCCACACCCTTGTCTGCGTAAAGCACAAGAACCTACCACCCTATTTGACGAAGCATTACAGACAACGGTTCGGTCCCTGTTTGAAACGCTTTATGAAGCAAAGGGCTGGGGCTTAAGCGCCACCCAAGTGGGCGTGAATGAACGTCTATTTGTGTTGGATATGGCTCTTGAAAATGTCGACCCTATTTGCATGATCAACCCGGTTATTGTGGCCAAATCAAATCCTGTTCACTCCGATGAAGATTGCCTTTCTTTTCCAGGCGTTCATATCACATTAGAGCGCGCACGTAACATTACCGTGCAATACCAAGATGTTCATGGTAATGAGCAAGTCTACGAAGCAGAGGGCCTGGTTGCTTGTGGCATTCAACATGAAATTGATCTGTTAAATGGCGTGCTGATCATTGATTCTTTATCAAAATTAAAACGCGATCGATTGATTAAACAATATAAGAAATATCTCGCTAGTGGCCACGTACATGGACCGCAGTGCAATCATGGACACACCCATGAACACGAACACGTTCATGGACCCGATTGCAATCATGATCATGAGCATGAACATCACTCCCATGAGCACGAGCACGCTTAATGAATCAACGTTTCTAACAATTGCGGTAGGTTGCGCCAGTCAGAAAATGACGCCTGACAACCTACTGCCATCAGCTGCTTCGCTAGTTCATCTTGATTATCTGCAAAACCTGTAAAAGCAAAGGTTGTTAGGCCTGCCGCAACAGCTGCTTTAGCACCTGTGACACTGTCTTCAACCGCAACACTTTTTTCTATTAAGGCATCAACTTGCTTTAATGCGAGCAAGTAAACATCCGGTAACGGCTTTTGCATTTCGCCCGCTTCAAAATACCGTGTTCCAAATAAACCAGCCAAGGCATCGCCTTGCTGATTGCTTGCAAAGCGCATCGCGCATAAAGCGCGTTGGATCGGATTATTTGAAACTAACGATAAGATTGCGCCTCTTTTGCGTAAATTTGTCAGTGTTTCAATGAGGTGAGGAGCCATTTCAACACCTTCTGGTAACGCTTTAAGATGTTGCATCATGCGTGACTCGCGTGCGTCGTAAAGCAATTGATAATCCACTTCAATTTGAAAATGCTGGCTTAGATTGTGACAAAGCATTTCTCGTGCTTGTCCATGAAAGTGCTGTTTAAATTCTTTGAGCGTGAGTTCTCTTCCCACTAATTTAGCATATAGCGCATTAAACCTTGCAATCAAAGAGGGCACGGCATATTGTTCAGTTGCCATCAAGGTATTATCAAAATCTAAAAATAACCAACTGGTTTGCATACTTTATCCTTGAAAAGCTGCCGTTAATTGCTGAATCATTTTTTGTTGTTCTGAAGGTGAGTAGCGAGCGTCAACTTGGCTATTCCATACAGGGTTTGGCCATGCTTTATCGGTTGCAAAGCGAGCAATCACATGAATGTGTAGCTGCGCCACCACATTGCCTAAATTCGCAATATTGAGCTTAGTCGGTGAAAATAAACGTTGCATTACGTGAGACGCCTGATTGATTTCTTTCAACAATTGGCTCTGGTCATCCATTGAAAGATCGATCATTTCGATCAGATCATTAAGCTTCGGAATTAAAATAATCCAAGGGAAGGCTGCATTATTGCTTAATCTGACTTGGCTTAGGGGCAAGTCACAAATAAAAACGGAATCTTCTGCTAATTTAGAAGCCAATTCAAACGACATTTTCAGTCTCCCTTTGATACCGTTTCTTAAAAGCATCATAATCAGCACGGGTATCAACACCGGGTATCGCTTTATTTACAACGCCCGCCACAATACGGTAACCATGTTCTAAAATACGCAGCTGCTCTAATTTTTCGGTCAGCTCTAATGGCGTTTGTGGCAATTTAACATAATGTTGTAAAAAATCGGGCGTATAAGCGTATGCCCCTAAATGTAAAAAATAATCTTGTGGTCGTAACACTTGGCCTTGATGATCGCGCGGATAAGGAACAAGACTTCTAGAGAAATACAGTGCTTGATAACCCTTGGAATATTTTGCACCTAACACGGCTTTGACACAATTGGGATCAAGCGGTGAACCTTGTCCTTCCTTCAAATGCGGATCAAAACGTGCCACCAATGTGCCCATTTGTGCATCGGATGATTGAAATAGCGCTATCAACAAATCAATATTGCCAGGCTCTAGTTCTGGCTCATCGCCTTGCACGTTCAAAATCAAATCAACATGACTTAAGTGCAGGGAGGCCACTTCGGCAAGTCTATCGGTACCTGTAGGATGGTTGGGATCTGTCATCACAACATCGCCACCAAATGCTTTTACCGCTTGGTAAATCCGCTCATCATCTGTGGCAATGAGCACTTGATCTGCTAAGCGCGACTTTTTGGCTTGCTCATAGGTGTGGCGAATTAGAGGCCAGCCGGTTTCAGCTAATAGCATTTTTTCTGGTAGACGTGTAGATGCCCATCTTGCAGGGATCACAATGGCAACCGTCATGTACAGGATCCTCAGATCTAAAGGGGTTAATTATAAAAAATTTAACTCATCTTTGATAGTTAAATAATATTAAAACGAGTAGGTTTCCCCTGCTCATTCAATGACGCGACAGTCGTTTTCGCGCGCGTCATCACATCAGAGCCTATCAGGATATCTTGATCAAAAACATAGCGGACTGTGCTTGGCTTCTCTAATTTAACCGTCACGATGAACGTATCGCCACTTTTGAGTGAGCGTTTGTAGTCAATTTCGATGCGGGTGGCGACTAAGACAATGTTTTGCAAAAAGAGCGATTTAAAATCAACCCCCAAGTGATGCAAGTACTCATGTCTGGCATGTTCAAAATAGTTTAAGTAAACCGCATTATTCACAATGCCCTGCATGTCGCATTCATAATCGCGAACCGATAATTCGATTTGAAAAACTTCCATACCTAGTTGAGATCCTTAGCTATAATCACATAGAGCCTTCAGATTATACCTTCATTCGTGCTTTTTGAGCCAACTGTTCATCTAGGTGCTGCTTTACGTATCGTATCCCCCGTACAAGATATCCAAGCATCGGCCGCAAGCGCCTAAAGTGCGAAAAACGCGGGTGTGAAAGCGGTATTTTCGTATTCTCACCCGGTGGCGCAATGTGATAATGACGCTCTACGCGATTATCTAACCTAATACCTCGAAACTCAGGATAGCGTTTTTTCAAATGCGGCAATTCTTCATTAACAAAAGCTTGGATCTTCTCATCCAGGGGATAGGTTTCAACATAAGCTTGCCATTGATCTGCAATGAGCGATCGAAGCGTACGATGCGCCCCCACCAGGTTTGCACTCACTTCAAAGTAGCCCATTGTATTGGTCAGATCTTTTAAAATAAGCTCAGCAACTTTAGCATTGTGGGTGCCAAGAACCGTGATTTGTGCAATGGGTAAAGACACACATTTTGCCATGTAACGGCTAAGATAAAGGAAATTTTGTTCCGTCCCCCCTTTTCGGAGCAATGCATAGCTAAAATCCCTTTCGATAAAAGGATCAGGTTGTTTATGAGACAACAGATGCTTACGCACGAGCGCAATCAATACTTCTCGATAATCATCCGGTTTTTTTCCCAATGCTAATAAAGCTTCTACAGTGAGCGCCGATAAATATGTTCTTTGTGCAAGCATGCATTTTTTTAAGAATGTCAGCGATTTTCGAGTACCTGGATCAAGCACTTCCCAATCAACTGGTGCGACATTGATCGCTTGCCAAAGCAAGGTGATATGAACTGGCTGCAATTTTTTCTTCAACGCTGTTAACGTTTGATTCAAGCGTATTTTATCTGGGTGCTTGGTTATGGCTTTTAATCGATATAGCTCTGCTAATAAGTAACTTGCCGCTTGAGAAGACTCTGCTAGCACTTCAAAAAAAGACTTATCAATTCTCTCACACAACGACTTTACGGCTGACACTGATTTTTCCTCCTGACATACATTTCTGGGGAAAAGACTTTGCGTTGGCTCTCTCTCGTTTATATTGCGGCATCAAGGGTTCTTGCTTCACTGTTTTTCTTCTGTTTTGGTATTCAAGCAGCAATTGTCCTGTGTCTAGCCCATGGCGACGGCAACTTTGCAGAAACCGCACCATATTTGGATTGTAGGGCGCTTCAAATTCACCACTTTCACGAATGGCTGCTACAACATTAAAATGTTGATGCTGCACCAAGAGATCATGGTGCAAAAACAGCTCAATATCTTGTGCATCAAATGGCTTTTCTGGATTAATGCCAGTATCAAGATGCGACATTATCCAAGCTAATCGATGCTTTGCCACATCAACTATCACCGATGTTTTCTTTTGTTCTGGCAAAAAACGTAGTAACAGGAATGCACGACTTGATTGCCCCCGATAACGTTCCAAATATTGCTTTATTTGATTTTGGCGCATAGCCTTACTTGACGCATGGCCTTTGGCGACATGATAAAAATCTTTGCCCTCTAGCGCTTGATAACATTGTGCGAGCTCCTCATTCGTATACCCTGCCAATAAATTCGCAGCATTATCTGAAAAAGCGTCTTGTAATACCTGACTCGCCTTTTTTATCTGCGAGCTCTGCGTATTGTGCCACAGGATGATCTGATTTTTTTGTGCCTCGGATAATAGTGAAACGGTTACAGGAGATCTTTGTGACAACGTATTAAAGAGAATACACTGGATTTTCCCCAGTAGCTCCTTCGCTGCTTTATCATTTTGTGCCACTTGTAAAACCGCTTGGGATAATACCTGCGAGGTTAATAATTTTTTGCCACTTAATAAATGATTGAGCAAAACGCTATTGCTCGATTTTTCACTGCCATCATGCCATTCATTTAATAGGATCTCCCATCCTTTCATCATGTCATGCCGAAGTAGCTGTGTTCCAAAGGGTTGTTGTAATAATCCATTAGGTGACGGATCAATGAATGTCAGCTGCTCCAACCCTTTTTGCCATACATGGGCGATATGACATTGTTTTAGAAAGTCACTTACTTGGGTCTTGCTACCCAATTCGTGAATAAAATTACTGATTTTTTTAAATTGATTGGCAGGAAAACTGGGAATTAATGTTTGTTGATTGAGCGAGGCATCTAATAACGTGCGCTCTTCTTCTACACGTAAAATCATGTGTGAGATAAGCGCTTCTAGGGTGGTATTCAGAGCGTTCTCTAATACCCCTAATCTGTCAACAACTGCCTTAGTTTGGTCTTTTAACGCTTTTCCTGCCATCATTTTCTCTAAGAGACTAAAACGCGACAGTTGTTTTTTCAACTCACTGATATCTAATCGTTTGTGCAAAATCATTTGTTTTAAGGCATCGAAATCGTAATGCGAAATATCGACTATCACTTGACCAAGGCGATAACCGATAAATTGCTGTGTTTGCTCTAAGAAAAACAAGGTTTCAGTAATTTGTGTTTGCTTAGGATCACGTCTTTGAGTAATAAATCGATTGATGCCGGAAAAGAACTGTTGACTCATAATCCCCCATAATGGGAAAAGCGCAATCGAATAAAATAAAACACTGCTCATCCATGTCAGCGCATGCGCACTTAACAACAGTGCAAATGCCATGGTAATCGCCTGCATCAGTAGATAATATGCAACGAAACTTAATATAAAATAAAAAAGATATCGCAATTGCCAAAATGTGGCAAGTTTTTGCATCCCGATAACACCAATCAGTGCTTCACTCTTTTTAGTGACCTCTTGCAAAAAAACGGCTAGGCGACTTGGCTTTTTTCTTTTTATGCACAGCGCTTCACAGACTTGATGAGAAAACTGATAGACATCCACTACTTCCTTTTTAACAACTTTGGCATCACGAATTTTTTGGTAAGTTCGTTTGGGGATCACATCAATAATGGCGGAATAGAGTTTTGCTTTATCGAAGCCTGCATCCGCTAAAATATCATAAATCAGTAATCTGCTATCATCATCTAACGTGCCCTCTTTCACTAAAGCGGGATCTTTTTTTGTTTCAACATAACTTTGCACATCATCACATTGCCGAGGTAACTTGAGTGCTGTGCTAATTTGACAACGAGCAAGCAACCCTTGATAAATGATCTGTTTCAATTGGGTGAGTTTTGCTTGGTTGGTTTTGAGAAGGGTGCTTGATGCTAAATCATTTTCCTGATTGATCAAATAATCCTGCCGCTGCTCCAAAGAGAAAATCGCTTCTTCTAATAAAGCTAACAGTTGTTTTGTGGTTAAATGAGCAAAAGGCTGTAGATCTTGGTACAAGGGTAAAGTATGCTCATGTTGCTTTTGCAACCCAGTGTCTGTGATTTGTAACAATGGATTGATTAAAGTGACTTGGTGGTTATAAAGTGCATGCGATAACGAGAAAGAATGGGGCTGTTTGATGGGCTCAAGCATGAGTGCTTTCATCATTAGTTTATCCTGCTAACGTATATACTTTCCATACTTATGCGTTTCGCAGCATGATAATTGGTTGTAAATCAAATCACAAGCCATTAGAATGTATGTATAAAACAAACTAAATTCAAATAAAATCATGTCAGTAGAAGCACCATATAAATTAAAATCTAAAATCTGCGAACGCTTGAAACAAGCGCGGATCGAAGCGGGCTATTTAACAGCCAAATCCTTCTCTGAACGCAATGATGTCAAGATATCAACTTATGCTTTGCACGAGGCGAGCACTCGTAGCATGTCTTTTGAGATTATTGAGCATTATGCCAAGCTCTTAGACATCAATCCTGCATGGCTACTAACGGGCATGGGGCCCAAAAGTGCCAATCACGTGCGCAGTGTCCCCATTCTGGACTGGAATGAAATCCCTTTATTTCCCAAAGGCATTTTGTTAGAAACCAAAAAATATACTTATTCAGATAAAGATCTTAGTCCACAGTCGTTTGCTGTGATTGTGCATAACGATGCCATGGAGCCTCGTTACCCACAAGGCACGGTGATTATTGTCGATTGTCAACAGATCCCTGTAGCGCAAGATTTTGCCATTATATTGCCGATTGATAAGCAAACACCGCTGTTTACCCAAATCATTTCCAGCGATAACGAGCTTATTGCACGACCATTGAACCCACGTTACGAAACCCTCACGCTTGCGAAGAATACGCGTAAAATAGGTAAAGTGGTGCAAGCAAAATTAATTTGCTAGCGATTTTTCACAAGCCATAACAGCCAAGGTATCTTCGTGGCCTAATAAATACCCCAATAAATGGGCGTCTTTGGCAGAAAATTGTTGAATGAACGCCTGGTTACGGGCGCTTGCGAGTTTTTCTTTAAAAACCTGTCCCATACTGTCTCTAACAACAATCATGGTAACGGTGCTTTCTTCATAATGTGACATTAGACAAAGTGGCGCAGACGAGCGAAACAATATCATCCAGCATCTATCCAACCAACTTTTTATTTTACTTATCATAACAACTTCCCTGCTGAACACTCTTTCTTTTCTATTCCCTAGAAAATTCAGCCGATTTAACCATATCTAAAAATAAATAAAAGTGTAAATGCAAGACAGGCAGGATCAGAGCAAGGCAACGAGATTTTCTAATGCCAAGCGAATGGACTCTTCACGAATGTGGGCCCTATCCCCTTTGAGGGACAACAATAATGCTTTTACAGTGAAGTGCTTGCCGGCAAACGCTAACCAAACAGTGCCAACGGGTTTTGAAGGGGTGCCGCCTTGGGGACCTGCAATGCCTGTAATGGCAATGCTAATATCGGCGCGACTGTTGGCTAGAGCGCCCATTGCCATTGCCTTTGCAACTTCTTCGCTCACTGCGCCAAAAGTGTCAAGCAGCTTCACATCAACCGCTAACATTTCTTGTTTGGCTTCATTGCTATAAGTCACAAATCCACGATCAAACCATTGTGAACTGCCATCAATCTGAGTAATGGCAAAAGCAATACCACCGCCTGTGCAAGATTCAGCGGTGGTTAATGTAAAATGATTTTCTGTTAACTTCTGACCGGCTTTTTTCGCTAATGCGAATATTTCCAACTCGCTCAAAGTGGATTTCCTTGCATGCTTAATGCTTTACGTTTTTTTACTTGGGAAGCTAAAAAAATGTAACCAACTCCTGCCAACAACAAGCCTGCAGGGATCACCATCAAACCTTGTGTATACGCCGAGGCATCATAGTAAGGCACGCCATCTGTAAAACGACCATCCCAACGTGATGACATAATTTTACCAATCGCACTATGGAACACATAACCAAAAGTCATGATGATCATATTTGCACAAGCCGTAGTCAAACCAACTAAACGCTCACCTACAAAAGAAGAGGCTAGATAAATCGCTAAAATTTGATATGCACAAAATACGCCTACAGTCACAAACAGCACGGCTAACCACTGAACCGGCACATCGCCTGTTAACAGGAATATAAAGGCAAGGGCCATCACAACAGCACTTAAAATAATAAAACCAAAATAGGCTTTGGTTTTGGCGGTGATCCAGCTCAACACCGGCGAGCCAAAACACATCCCCAAGAAGATCAAAGAGGGTAATGAAGCAGCGACCGCTTCGCTCAAATGATAAACCGATTTGAGATATTCTTTACCCCAGACATCGGCAAAGCCTTCCAGCGGACCAACCATCAATCCAGCAAATAAGCACACCAGCACAATTTGCGGGTTAGTTAAAACCATCTTCACACTCATCCACCAACTTTCGTTCTCTTTTGAGACAGGTTGTGAAGGCACAATGAGATACGTTGCAATCGCCATGACCAAGCCAATGAGAATAATCGCTTGCAACACGACTTCCCAACCAAAAAGATGGATCAACGAATTGACAGGCTGTCCGCCATAAATGGCACCAATCAAGCCAATCGTTACTGAAAATCCGAGTAATAAGGTAAAACGTTCTTCTTTAAAAGACATGCGGATAATTTTAAATACCCCAAGGATTGCCGCAGAAGAACCCATGCCAATCATTAATCGACCCAATGCAGGATAGATCCAATGCTCTGCAAATAAGAGCGGTAATAATCCTGCAACAGTCAGAATCATGCACAGAGGTAAAATGCGTTTGGGGCCATATCTATCTAATAGAATACCCACTGGAATATGCATACCTGCATAACCAATATAATAAAGCCCAGAGTATTGACCAAAAATAGCAGCATCGATATGAAACTTTTCAAGGATATCCAGCATCATGATATTAGGCAGTACGCGCAAAACATACTGATAAGCATAAAAGAATGAGGCTAACAGCCACATCGCCCAAATCATGATTGTACTTCTTTGCTGCATAGCGCTATCCCAGATTAAATAAATGTTTAGGTTACTATAAAGTGAACAAAGTCGAGATTAAATAGATGATTCTTAGCTGCTAAGGCAGCGAAGAAGGAGAAGTGCTAGATTTAAGTGGTGTTTCTTAATTTTCATAGTTTTTTACCTTAGCAATTTCTTTATGCAAAAACAAGCATAAATCATAAAGTTAGTTATTGAAATATAAATACGCAATACAACGATAGTCGGATATAACGACGAGACAAGGGAATAATTGGCAGCGCATAGCAGTTGAATTACACTATTAATCTAAATAGGACATCCACTTAGAGTACACATTGATGACTTCATTGCATAAACTGCTTGCGCTGTTGATATTCGCCTCATCAACGCCTGTATACTCCTTAAATGCTGACGTTGAACATCAGCAAAAAACCAAATTGGTTCGTTATATTATTAATAAAGTAAGTTGGCCATCAGGCTCCGTACCTAAAAACAACTTTACACTTTGCGTGCTTGGCAATGACAATGATTTGAACATAGTTGAAAAGCTGAATGGACAAATCATCCAAAAGCGCCGGATCATTGTAAAAGTGCTCAAAGCGAAAGAGCTCTCTTCCAGTTGTCAGCTTATCTACATTGGCGATGAGGCTGCCACAGAGCAGAAAAATCTCATTAGTAAATTTTCCAAAAAACCGGTGCTGTTATTAGGCGATATAGAACATTTTGCAAGCCTGGGTGGCTCAATGAACTTTGCTATTTTAGAAAATACCGTCGCCTTAACCCTAAACTTAGAAAGCATGAACAGATCAAAGCTTGTCATGGCTAGCGAAGAACTTGATAACGTCATTGTGGTACCGGAAGAAAAAGATCTGAAATAACTCTCCCCAACGAATCATGGGTATATACCGCTCACCTTTGAAGATGCGAGATTTTTTAGTCCTGCGTGAGGTCACACTTCAACAGATGCTTCGCTTCTTGAAGTGTATTGGGTATATACAACCTTATGATTGTAGAATTTACCTCCCTTGCCGATAACAAATAAGACGTCATCTTAGATCGGTAACGGGGACTTGTATGTTAGGTCGTTCAACCATTACAAAGCTCATTGGGGTTCTGCTCGCTATAGTGCCTATCTTGTCACATAGTCAAAACTATATGAAAGTGCCTGAAACCTCCCCGGCCCAGCTAACCGAGCCTGATTACCCTGTACAAATAACTAATGATGAAATTCGAACTTTAATGATTCAAATGAGCATTAATAACTATAGAGGAAGATGTGCGTGCCCTTATAGTACGGATTTAATCGGTGGGATATGTGGTACGGAATCAGCTTACTATCTTGAAAGTGCTCCTTGGCGACCGGGGCAATCACCCGGTAGAACGAGTGTTAAATGTTTTCTTAGAGATATCTCTTCGGAAGAAGTGTACTTCTGGAAATTAAAATACGCGACACCATGGTTTCATGGCCGTTAACATCAATGCACTTACACGCTATTCGTTTTTGATTTTTGACACGTAACACATTCATTTGAAAGATTGAGTTCGATGTACCAGTCTAACTCTTCATCCCAATATTTTTCTAAGAAACGTTTCTTGCAGCGGTTACACTCTTTCCAGCAATCATCATTTTCATTGAGGGTTGCTTTACAATTTTCAGAAAGCTGAATATCCATCATCTTCTTAAACCTATCTTTTACTACAATAACTTTGCGGAAGTTTATACGCAATCAACTAGAATTGGAATCATTGACATATTGAAAAATATCACTCGTTGAACACCATCGGTGATATGCTTAAAAGACACATTCGTGCTTTTAAATTGCTTAAATACACGTCTCTTCTTTGAAAACGGGGCGCAGATGCCAACTGATATTCTAAATAAAGCCTGCTTTTTGTATTTAGCAAAATTTCCTAGCCTTGCACTTAGCGATGATGATTTAGCTCACCTTAATAAAAAAGAACGTGATAAGTATCGCCAAATCATTACTCTGCTGCAATCACATCAACAAGTCGATAGTTATAATCAAGAACTTGACTACAAACGCACCTATCAAAAATTACATGAATTGGCAGAAAGTTTATCTTTGTTTTCACATGATTTAGCCCCAGGGGATCTCAAAAACTTTCATCATGCCTTGTTTATCGCTTTGTTTGAAAATGACAATAAAATCCATTCGGAAATAAATCGCCTTATTATCCAACCTAATAGCGATCATTCCACTTCTGACAAGCAAAGAATTTTGCAGAATAAAGCGAAGTATTCAAAAGCGCCTTTCTTGGGAATTTCTCACCCAGAACACGCATTGAATCGGTTTTTTTCAGGATTATTAGGCATTCGTTACCATCCATTGAAAAAAAATAATGTTCCCTATATTTCATTTGAGCATGGCAATAAAGAACGCAAAAATCTGCGTTTTGGCACACAGATCAATGGTGCCGGGACCATTAATCGATCGTTCATGCAGTATTTAGCTGCTAAGAAATCGTTATCTCCAGAAAAAAAATACCATCATGTTTATATTAATTTGCAAAAAAGAGATATGAACGAGGGGGGTAAGTTTGAACGTTATTTTGAAAGAACCAAAAGTTTGGCGCTTGAGAATCTTGAAAATCAAGACCTCGGGATTGCCGTATTAACACTCCCTGCAGATAGTCGTTATTTTTTTAGGGGGTTCTCACACAAAACTGGTTTAGCATCATCGACTCAACAAACCCATTTGCAAGACCTAAACGATGAAGTTATTAGCGCCATTCAAAATAATACGCATGATTTTTATATCAGCGATGAAGTGAAAGATGTTTTATTTAAAAATAATCTCTCTCCCATCATTACTGAACTATTTGAACGAGCTGGTAAAGATATATTAGGTGATCAATATTCACCTAATATAGTCGTCGACCCCGCTATTCGGCAAGCTATCTTATTTCATTTCGTGAAATTTCACTTAACGGATTACATTATTAATCAGCTGCGTCCCGACAATTATAATATTTCATGCAAAGATAACATTGACCGCGGGGGCGCACACAATTTGTGGTATGAGCTAAACCTTAAAATAAGAGATAGTAACGAACCCATTTCACTCAATACTTTTCAAAAAAATCTTGATTCGGCTGCTTTATTGGTTAAAGAACGCCCCATGAATGATCACCGTCATTTAATATGGAATACCTTATACCAACAATTTATTCATAATCCACAAAAAACAGCACAAAGAATGCCTTGGGCTGGAGATTGGCTAGCGCAAAATATTCCCATTTATAAAGATCTGGAAAAGCAACAGCATAAACCCGCTAGTAAAATTACTGTTTCAAAAGACTTAAAAAGAAAATTTGCTGCACGATTAGGAAAAAAAGTTGATAACATATCGGCTCGCGAAGTTTTAGAACTGATGCAAAGAGATATTAATCAACAATTAAATAACATTCATAAGGCAAAAAGCCAAATCACCAGTACGCCAGTTGCGCTTACAACCAGTTCAACTCAAAAAAGAATTGATCCAAAAACTTATGTGCGAGCACTTGAAAAAAGCTTTGTTGGCAAAAAAATGGCTGTACGGGAAGTCGAGGTGATGGAAAAACGTCAGCAATATATCATAGAACAACAAGCCTCACGCGATGAAACCAATCCTCTTCCTGCGATACAGGTAAGCCATACCAAACAACAAAACCACGATCTTTATCGCACCGCTTTAATGTTTAATCCGGAAAACATTGACACTAAACAATTCAATAATGCAGTCAAAGCACTTGCTGAAATCGCTTTAGCACATTCAAAAACAAATCCAGGGAAATCATTTATCATTACTGCCAAGGGTAATCCTGCATTTGCTATTGCTTTGTTAACCGAGTTACAAAAATATCACTTAGTTGGCAAATTAAAAGACAATGAATTTAATCCCCTCCAACAACAAGCCATTTTAGCAGAAGTGGCAAAAGCGCTTCCTAAAGCAGAACGCAGAGCATCGGTGACAAATCTTTATTCACCTCAGACTGATTTACCTCGCAAACCTCGCTCACATTCTGTGATACAAGATACACCTCGCTCACGACCTAAACCCATAAAATAGGTTGCCGTCAGAAATTATGACTCATGTAATTACAAGTAAACCTATTAGTTTAGTTGATTCGCTATCTCTTATTTGATACCCTTCCATTCAAATTAATAGACCCATGTTAGGGAGTATGTGATGGAAATGGTTGTTCCAATGACGTTCGATTCATTCACAATGGAAGCGGGTTTATTTCAGATCCCCAGCTTTACCGCCTTTATTCCGCAGTATTCTGATCAAACACCGCTAACCACCCAATCAAACATTGTGGCATGTGGCGCTTATGATATCGGCTCTGGTGCCACCAAATTTATGGGCGCGCTCATTAACACAGAGAGTTTGACAATCGAACAGGTGTTTAGCCAAGGTACCTTTAGCGTTTCTTATCGAGAAGATCTGCATCAATCGGTTAATCATACCTTTTCTGATCTCATTCAAGAAATGGGTCTTGAAGCTTTGCAAAAAGCGCATTATCAAATAGAACAAGATTATCTCAATGCCGACTTACAAGGCTATGGTGATATACAGCATTTTGCAGTAGCCACTGCTGCATTTCGTGCGGCAGATAATGGTGAATTAGTTGCAGAGACTTTCAGCGATAAACTTGAAATGCCGATCCGCATTATTTCTCAAGAAGAAGAAGGCAAGTTAGCTTATTACAGTGCCTTGAGTCAAAATCCACAAATAGAGAATGCTTCGCTGCCTATTGTTTGGGATATTGGCGGCGGTAGCATGCAAGTGACTTATAAAGATGCTTCAGATACGTTTCATATTATGGAAGGTGAGGTTGCCTCACAAACTTTCCAAGCGCTGGTTTCTGAGAACATTATGGCATTACAAGATGGAAGCCTCTCTCCAAACCCAATGACAGCAAGCGATGTTGAAGCGGCTATTGCATTAGCTAAGCAACATTTGCAATTTGACGCAACCTCCACTGAAATTATCAAAAATAAAATAGCCCAAGATACACCTATCCTTGCGGTCGGCACTGTACATAATTTTGTGATACAGCCATTATGCACACTCGCCGGCATTGATTCTGCGAAAGATCACTATAGCAAAAGCGATTTGTTGTTAGCCATTAATCTGCTAACCGATAAAACCGATCAACAGATTATGCAGTTGAATCATTTGCCGAATCTTTCACTAGCTAAAAATCAACTCACAAATCTGATTTTGGTGTATGCCATGATGGATTTAATGGGCGTTGAACAAGTGCAAACAATTAAAAGCTCTAATGTAGAAGGTTTATTAGTCATGAATGCCGTAGCACCTAAACAACCGATTGCTTCACCCATTTTTGCTTATAAAGAGGAAATACGTTATGAATGATCTCTTAAATGCCTTCTCTCAAAAGGCTGCTGAAATGGGCTGTAGCCAATTAGCACAGATCTGCCCGAACATTTTATGGGAACGCTTCACCTGTTTGATTGATTCAGGTCCAGCAGTGCACTGTAAAACTTTAGCAACTGAACTATGCTCTTCGGCTTTGACGGAATGCCCTAAAGTCTGGTTAAAACAATATGCTTTGCCTATTGCTGTAACGGCTGCTGTCATCACAGCAACCTTCATGTGTTGCAAAGCAAGAAGATAATGAATGTCAAACGTCTTCTTTTTTGTATCACGATTATTTTTAGTTTGCTTTTTACAATCAATGCGCCTGCTTACCAGGCGCTTATTTTTGATTGTGACGGGGTATTAGTCGATAGTGAACAGCTTAAATTTAAAGCCTGGCAACGCGCCTTAGCCGACATCAAAATAGATTTTCAAGAAGCGGGATACCTGCCATTAGTAGGTTATGACTCACAACATATTGCCAAAGCCATTGCAGCTCTCAAGCTGCGAAACTTTGACAACGACGCCCTGATCATCAAAAAAGATCGCATTTATCATCAACTGCAAAAACAAGGCGTGACACCAATACCAGATGCGGTTGCGTTCTTAAAACTAGCCATTCTGTAAAAGAAGGAACTTGGCTTAAAAATTGCGATTGCTTCAAGTGCCGCGCGCAGTGAAATTATCAAGAATTTACAGCAACTGGAGGTTGATCCTACTCTATTTGATTTTATCATCTCGGGTAAAGATGATCTCAAACATATTCAAGATCCTGATGGCGTAAACAAACCAAAACCCTATATCTATCAAATGTGTGCAAAAACATTAAACGTAGCACCCAATCAATGCCTCGTATTTGAAGACAGTCATGCTGGCATATTGGCAGCAGCTAGTGCTGGAATGGATGTGATTGCTATTCCTAATGCATTTACGCGACATCAGGATTTTAGCGCAGCACAGAAGATTGCTAAATTTAAAGAAATCAATATCACAACCCTTGCCACGCATTAAGAAAAATGCGGCTTGGGCTGCGACCTTATCCGATTGGCTTCTTCATCGTCAGGCTCCTCTTCTGTCCTTGCTTCTTCACCATGAGGCATTTGCGACCAAAACCACGTCAAGACCCTTTTGAAACAGTTAAACTTTCGGCCCGTCGTTGATCCGAGACTTTGTTCTCTCGCTGGCACCACTGAAAGCTGATCCTGATCCTGAACAAAAAAAGAAACGCTGGGGATAGCTAACCATTGTGTTACTTGGTTTTTAAGATAGCCTTTGGTTTCCTCATCCAGTACATAACAATGTATATCTAAGGCTTGTAATTGCGTTCGCAGCAAAGCTTTAGATAATTTGACCGCCTGAATATAACTCATAGAACGATATTCTAGAACCAGTGTATGGACTTTGCTATAAATACCCGAGATGAGATGGTCCTCAATATCCTGCGTTTCTAGCGTATTCATCACGCATGATGAGATGAAGGCAAGTATTTGTTCGCCCAAATCTAATTTCATTTTTAGGGGATAAGAGTTTTTCTTGGCAAAGAAATAAATCGCTCGTGCGGTTTCATAGTCAAGATCTTCAACATAGAAGGTGACATACAAACACTTTACTTTGGAGACAAACTTGAAAAAAGGGAGCAATGCTTCCTGGTGAATTTTATTGCATTGAATCGTGACTGGCGTATTTTCAATAAACTGGGTGTTGTTGAGTGTTTCTATGTCATTGAGTGTTAGCTCATAGCTTGAACATTTCAATGTTGAATCTTTCTGAATTTCAAATTTCACTTTGAATTAAACCTAAATATTTTTTTCATTGAATGATTAAAATGTGGTACAGATTGTAAGGTTTCAGTAAAGTTACCCGCCGTATATTCTTGAATGCAATTTGTCCAAAATTGATAAGCGCCGCTGTTATTGGGAATAACCATCACTTCCCATTTTCCTTTAAACTGATCAAAGCACTGCTTGGCAATATATTTGCCGACACCTCCACCTGTAAAACGACGCAATATAAAAAACTGCGCCATGATAAAATCAGTGTCAGCATCTGCTCCATTATTATCGATAATGACGAAACCGGCAAGCTCATTGCCATAATGTAATAGAAAAGGCTTAGCAGTGCCATTTAACCAATATTTTTTAAAATCGATACATTCATAAAGCCCGTCAGCTGGGATCCCCCAATCATCATCACGAACATACTCACTCATATCGTACACATAAAAACGTCCTAAGTTTTGTATGATAGGATGATCTGCCAAGGTGGCAGGAGTTAGTTTCATTTGGGTGAGATCCATCTTTTTCCTTATTAAATGCGGCAACCAATCCCTTTGTTTGGCTCGATCTCTAAATTCATATAGCAGCTTAATTCATCTTGGTTGATTTTGTACACTCTTGCGTGCGTATCATGCAATTTTCGTCAATAGTAGCAAATTATCACACTGCGTTGGAAGACCTCTAAATCTTGACATCAGACTAAATAACCTATTCAATCATGGACATCCAAATATATATTGGACATCCAAAAAAACTTTACTTAAATGTGGAGACATCAATTTGATGAGTAGCTTAAACAATGAGATTGAGTTTGCAGATTTTGAAAAAGTAAAAATGCATGCAGGCACGATTTTGAGTGCCGCAATAAATGAAAAAGCACGAAAACCCGCATATGTGTTAGAAATTGATTTTGGAGAATTGGGAGTAAAATTAAGTTCCGCTCAAATTACTGAGCACTATACACCAGCTGATTTGATCGGACGTCAAATTATTGCTGTACTAAATTTTCCACTCAAAAAGGTTGCAGGAGTACTTTCTGAAGTACTCGTTCTTGCTTGTGTCGCTCCAGAACTTGGCACTATTTTGTTACATCCTTCAAAAGCAGTTCCCAATGGAAGCCCTGTTTTATAAAAGATAATTATGCAGCAAAAAAACATTTCTTTGCTACATTGATACCTTTAGGACCGTGAATGCGACAACCATTATTAAACGCTAACAATACGGCGCTATGTCCAATGGCATAAGAAAAGCGACTCTGTAAATGTCTCACCATATTTAGCCATTCATTTGGATTAAGCTGAAGTTTTGCGAGGATTGGTAGCGATGCTTTTGAAATAACACCTCTTTTACCAGCTCGCAGCACTCTACCTGTTGAATCAATTAGCTCTAGATAATCTGACAATTTAAAATCTATTGAAGGAAGCTGCTTGATATTTTTTCGCTTATGATTAATTAAAGGCATGAGATGTTTTGGTTGCTGAGTTTTATCAATTGCCTTTGAAGTTTTTAATTGCGTCGCAAGCATTTTCAGTCTTTCTTGAATTGAAGTGAAATCTGAATTTTCTAGTGAGTCTGCTATTTTGGCGCGAATGGGATTCAAATCAACGTACACCATGGCGCTTAATAAAGCGCCCTCATCCAGAAGGGCTTGAGATTTAAAACGTCCTTCCCAGAAGCGTCCTTTGGTTTCGTCTTCTTTATTAGAAGCACGCGCAATTTTTTCATTCAAGCAACGCATATACCAGCTAATATCCATTAACCGATGTCGCCAAAGGGCTAATTTTTGTTTAGCTTCTTTATGGGAATACATGCTCAGTGATTTGGCATCATTAGGAAATATTTGCGCCCAACGCTGTAAAACTTCATCTTCGCTCCACTGCGAAGCTAAGGCGTCATTGACATAAAGAACCAAATGATAATGATTACTCATGATTGCGTAAGCGCAAACATGAATTGCAAAAACACTTGCTAAGTGTTTGATGCGAGCAACTATCCAGGGTTTGCGATGCGAATAATCCTTTCCACTCAGATTATCCTGACCACATAAATAAGAACGGCGAACACACCGTGTCATGCAATGATAATAAGGTGTTGCGCTTAAATCGATTTGATTAGAACGAGCTATTGCCATACTGCGACATCCTGTACTGCGATATGTGTAATATATCGAACAGGCGCACTATTATCAAATGGTTTTTTTTTGGATGCCCTTGAAATTTGAATTAGAAATGGCGGCAGTATAAGAAAGTATGTGAAACACCTAAATCGTAAGCTTCTTTAGGAGTCAGTGAAGAAAAATCTATTGCTTCGTACTCATCTTGCGCTAGTTGGATCAAATAAACTTCTATGCCAACAAAGGCCATTGCTAGTCCTACTAAACCTGCATAACTTAAAACGGTCATAGCTTCACCACCACTGATTTCTTGGCATATCAATTGGCTCAACACTCTCATGGTCAACTACCTTATTTTTACTGCTTTAATACGCTAAGCATATCTAAAAACCCTCTATTTATCTCGAATTGATTCACTTAATAATTTTTGGGTGTCCTTTCATTTTTACACTTAATAATTTTTGGGTAACATTTTCTTTGGGTGTCCTTTTATTTTCTAGAAATAGGTTTATATACTCCTAATTAAAAAATAAGGTTAGGTGAGTGAAATACTTTGATCCAGACGGCAATATTTTATAGAATAGGCTGCTAACATTTTGGAATTAAAGCTTAATGACCAATGGTCCATACAATGAAGATCAATTCGAAGGGCAAGATTTGGCGCCAGAAGTAGGCGCACCCTTAACATTTCAATTTGAAGGACATCCAAAAGGCTTAACCGAAACACAACGACAACTCATGCAAACCTATTTCGACGAGCAAATTCGCGATAATTTTACTCAATTTGTGAATGTTGCCCCTCAACCACTTCAGCCACTGCGCCAATTAATTATTGCTTATGCACCCATTGTAGTGTGTGATAGCTTCGAAAAGTTCATCAATCAATTCTATCCTGCGGTACCGGATTCCGATGAATCCAGCCAGCAAAATCAATTTTTTAGACAACTGCTGAGTTCTTTTAACCGGTTATGTAACAATAACATTGATATCGATCATCCACTTTATACCACTATTTTCGACCCTAGATTCTCACCCACAAAACAATCTTCTCCGACTAAGCGAAATCTCGTTACCTGTTTTTTTAAGAACAGAATCAAGGAGCATTTTCATTTTTCTGAAAATGATCAATTTGTCTCCCAAGCTCTGGCATGGTTAAAAGAGTCCGGAGCTCAATTTAATCAATCACCACCAATCTCCATGGACAAAGACTGCTCTGCAAAAAGACAGCTGTCTTTCGGCTATTAAGTACCTTTCATCGCCCCCCTTTCCGTTACCCTTTTAATATATGGTAGACTGTCTGCCATATTGTAGTTAGAGGATAAACATTGTGTTATTGAGTCCTACTCCTGCTTCCAACAACGGCATGCTTCGTTGTTACAACATGTTTCCTTCACACTTTAAAAACATTCAAGAGATGACCGACTACTTATTACATGTGAAGAAGCTCGGGATGAATGCTGTGTGGATCAATCCCGTGCAGCTCACCGGAAGCTTTGTTATACGAAAATCTGATATGCAAACCGCAGGGCAGCAAGATCTTAAAGGCAGCTTGTATGCTATGTCGGATCCTAATTTGATTGATCCTCGATTTAGTATGGTTGCACGAGATAACGAAGGAGATGCACTCCTCACTAAACAGCAAATTGCACAATTGCCTAATTATGACAAAAGCATTGTGGAAAAAATCAAAAAATATCGACGCGAAATTCGGAAAATTGGTGATCTGATTACCCTAAAACAACAAGATCTTACCCGAATGGAGGTTCCATCAAAAAGGGGTGGCACCGTTGATTCCAAAGGGATATCCACGATTAAAGGAAAAATTGAAGCGCTTAATAACGATTTAAACAAAAAAATAAAATATTTCAATAAAAAATTAAAGATACAACGTTCTTGGTTTATGCTCATTGATGGCGATGCTATGAAAGCATTCACCGCTCGCGCCAAAGAACTTGGAATCACACCTATGTTTGATTTGGTTTTTAACCATCTTGCAAGTGATGCACCGTTCGCCAAAGATCCCAATAACGCAGCACTATTTAATCTAGATGATAAAACCTATCCTGATGCAACGGCCTTTTCTTATAGTAAATTATTAGGTTCACGACGAGGAGCCGCATTAACAGATGATGCACATAGGGAAACGCTGGCACAAATTCCAACTATCATCGACAGATTTTGGCGCCCTTTTATTCATCAATATGTGAATGAATGGGGATTTTGTGGTGCGAGAATTGATTGCGTTAGAAAAGTGCCACAAGAACTTCGTTTAGCAGCATATCAACTCATTCGTAATGGTGTCGCCACACAAAAGAATCCCGCTCCAGTGGTGATCCTTGAAGAAGCTTTATTTTCTGAATTAAGTACTAAAGAGTTTGTCACAAAGGTTAAAGGCGCCAATGCAACACATATTACAGGCAGTGTGTATTATGCTGAACGTGAGTGGCATGGCGGTCTAAAAGGCGATTTCAATCAAGAAGATTATTTTAAAAAATCGATGGTCAGTGAAGGTGTAATTAATTTTACAGGAAACCATGATCACTTCACTTGTGCAATGACAGTTTGTCGTGAATTAGCTTTTGAACGATTACAAAGAAACCCACAATTATTCGAAGCTTACAATGCATTTGTTCATGAAAAAGAAACAGCTAATAAAGGACCTTTAGCACACGCGATTTTAGAATCCATTAAAACCTTATTTATCCATTCTTTTGTTAATGAAATCATCAGTGAATTACAAAATCCTGATGAGTTTAATGAAACCATTAATCGTTTTGGAAAAGCTTTCCGCGATAAAGTTATCACTAACGCTTATGCAGGCAGTGGTGGGTATTTCCTGTTGTCAGGCGATGAATTTGCTAGCTTTTATCAACCAACCGTCTTCACGCGAGCTAACGATGAAAAGGTTTATCCTGATAGCAAACTTGCTATCTTTAATTCAGAATTAAAATTGATCGCTATGGCCGCTATCGACAAAATGGCTCGCGACTCTGTGAATGCAAAAAAATACAAGACAATTTTTGAAAAACTAACACCTGAAAATCAGAGTTTATTTTTAACTTCCTTTTCTGAACAAATATACTTTGAAATTAATTCCAACATTGAAAAAACGCAAGATAGATTTTTTAAAACTGTTGAAGATTTAGCACAACTCCAAAGTAAAACTCTCACTCAAGCAATGTATGAAGAAATTGCTGAACCGCAAGAGTACCAGAATCGTTGGAGCGCTCCAGCTTCTTTAGTAAAATTTGCAAATCTCGATTTCTTTCAAGAAATTAATGAAATCATGGGTAAAATACCACGCTCTCAACATGGGTTCTGGTCCGCTCTCTTTAAGTCGAATAATGATGATATTTTGATTGCCGTTCGCGTTAATGGCGAAGGCTACAATGCTCATACCGATGTTATTGTTCACAATTTGAATCCTGACAAAGCAGTGCACTTTGATAAACAAGATTTAGAAAAGATCGGCATGTGGCTGCAAAGCCGCGGGTTTCCTAAAGGAGATGATAGCTCAGATGATTATCATCAAGCATATGGTTGCATCATGGGTAGAGATCATCAACAAGCACCAGCCGACTTATATTTTGCTGGCAAAATTGAACTGGATAGCGATATCGAAAATCATGCTGTCAACCTTCATGGCCAGCACAAGACATTTAACATCGTGGTAAAACCTAAAAAGATCGCTTTTGATCCTTTATGGGGCCAAGGACCACAAGCATTTGTTCCGGAATCTTATTCCGATGAACAACTATTAACCATGTTTAAAATGACAACTCTCAGCAGTCCTAAAAAATCTGCACATGCTTCAGCTTCAACTTCAGCTTCTCTCCCTGCTGCTGCATCGTCATCAATGTCATGGCTTCCACAGAACGACGATTTCGATAGCTGCTCAGATGAAGAAGAAGATGAATATGATGAATATGATGAAGATGATTTATCAAGCTCTAGTTCGAGTTCAAAATCTAGCTCAGAAGAGTCTGATGATGAGGAATTACTCTCTTTCAGTTTTCGACCATACTCTAAATGACATTAATCTACTAACATACGGCGCTTCTTTTTTGAAATAAGCGCCGTATTTCTAGTTCACCCTCTTTGGATCATTTAGCCATTTAATTTTTGAATGTTATGTTGTAACATACCCTCCCCATTAGAACGATAAACATAGGGTCGTGTTACGTGTGCGGTCAGTTAAATAAATTCAAATATCTTTCATTATTCTTTTTAGCGTCACTTTCTTCACCAGCAGCAGTCATGGCCGAAGCGTCTTCGCAGGAAAAGCATAGTTTTAATCCACAGTTATCGCTTGTGTTAAATGGCGGGTTCACTTGGTCAAGCTTTGATCCTAACAATTATTATTTGCCAGGTTTTCAACGTGGTAACGAAGCAACTATTGCCTCCCCTGGCTTTGCCATTAATGAAGCAGAGCTGAACATACAATCGAGTATCGATCCCTATTTTTACGGCAATATGACGCTCGCTTTTCACCAACACGATCATGACATCGAAATCGATTTAGAAGAAGCTTACATTCGTACTCAAACACTTCCTTATGGATTTGCAGTCAAAGCAGGACGATTTTACTCTGATCTTGGCTACTTAAATCATCATCACAAGCATCAATGGGATTTTGTCGATGCCCCTTTAATTTATCGCGCTTTCTTTAACAACCAATATTACGATGATGGCGTACAAGTCGAATGGGTTGCTCCAACACCCGTCTATTGGCAATTAGGTGCTGAAGCTTTTCCAGGACAAAATTTCCCTGCTGCAGGTGGTGGCAATCATTTAGGATCACTTAGCGTCTTTACTCACATTGGAGACGATTTTGGCCAAACCATGAGCTGGTTATGGGGAATTTCATACTTACATACCGGCCCAACCAATCGAGAAGCGTTATTGCAAGGAGGTCATAATCTTCACCATCACCATGACGATCATGAACATGGTCATGAACATGGCGATTTTACCTTTTCTGGAAAAAGTAACACCATCGGTATGGATGCTATCTGGAAGTGGGCACCCAATGGCAATGCTTGTCACCAACAGCTCACGTTGCAGGGTGAAATTTACCACCGCAATGAGAATGGTGAAGTCGCTTTAGATGCCGACGAAGCCAGCAGCCTCAAGAGCAATCAAAATGGCTTTTATGCTCAAGCCGTTTATAAATTTATGCCACGCTGGCGTGTGGGTTTACGCTATGACAGACTATGGAGCAGTAATGAAGGTAGCGATGTCGAAGTATTAACCGAAACATTATTGTTACCCAGTAGTTATTACCCCCATCAAACCACGGCCATGATTGATTTTAGCCCGAGTGAATTTAGTCGTATTCGTTTTCAACATAATCAAGATCATTCACTGCCCACCCTCAATAAACAGTATATGTTGCAGTTTATTGTCAATTTAGGAGCGCACGGTGCCCATGATTTCTAGAAAAATTATCTTCATGCTTTGCGGGCTTGGCATTAGTCTTCCCGCTTTTGCTCAAATAAACGTGTTTGCTTGTGAACCTGAATGGGCAGCTTTAGTGAATACACTGGGCGGCGAACATGTGAAAGTCACGCAAGCGACAACGGCTTTGCAAGATCCTCATCAAATTGAAGCACGACCCAGCCTCACCGCAAAAGCACGAACCGCCGATTTAATGGTGTGCACGGGCGCTGATTTAGAAGACGGCTGGTTGCCAATGATCCAACAAAAAGCTAATAACCCCAAAATATTACAAGGCCAGCTGGGTTATTTTATGGCCGCGGATTATGTGAAGTTACTGGATGTTCCCGCAAAACTGGACAGGATCCATGGTGATGTTCACGCCGATGGCAATCCCCATATCCAACTCGATCCACGTAATTATCTGCCGATTGCTAAGGCATTATCGGAACGCTTAAAGCAACTTGATCCTACTCACGCGAAAAGCTATGAAACCAATTATCAATACTTTAAAAAAGATTGGGAAGCCGCTTTAGTCAAATGGGAGCAAAAAGCAAAAACGTTAGCAGCCATGCCTATTGTTGTTCATCACCATAGTTGGGTTTATTTAAACGATTGGCTGGGGTTAAAACAAATTTCTACCCTCGAACCCAAACCTGGCATTCCCCCTAGCGCTTCACATTTGGGGAATGTTTATGCACAAGTGAACAATCAAAATATCAAAGCCATTATTTGTTCGCCCTTTGAATCACAAAATGCGGCAAAATGGTTAAGTCAAAAAGCGGATATTCCAGTAGTTGTATTGCCCTTTACAGTGGGCGGCTCAAAAGATGCCACCGATCTTAAGGCTTTATTTGACGTTACCTTGGCACAACTTGAGATGATCAACACAGCCCATGCTCACGGATAATCTTATTTTATGGCTACCAGCATGGTTAGCCGGGCTTTTAGTTATGCTAACCCATGTACCGCTTGGACAGCGCGTATTACAGCAAGGTGTGATCTTTCTAGATCTCGCCATCGCGCAAGCGGCAGGTCTTGGAGTCATTATTGCTTACGGGCTAGAATTAAATACCCATGGCATTGCTTTGCAACTTATTGCGCTTGTAAGTGCGGTGATCATGGCACTGATTCTGCAACTATTAGAAAAAAAGCAAAATAGCCACCTTGAAGCCTGGATCGGCTGCAGCTTTGTGATCACAGCCAGTATTGGGTTATGGGTTTTATCGGCAAGTGCACATGCAGCAGAACATTTGCGCGACATTCTCATGGGGCAGATCTTGTGGGTGACCAAAGCAGAGCTTACTACCACAGTACTCTACTATGCTTTAGCGGCTGTGTTATTGTTGTTCAGTCGTAAGAACTTTTATTTGTTATTTGCCATTAGCATCACCGCTACTGTACAGCTCGTTGGGATCTATCTCGTTTTTGCGACGCTGATTATGCCAGCACTTGCCACTGCCAATCTAAAATCGACATCTCAAAAACTTAAAATAGGCTATGGATTATGCCTTCTAGCTTATACATTAGGCATCATCCTTTCCCAGCAATGGGATGCCCCTGCTAGCCCGATGATCATACTTTGTATGGCAGTGGGCACAGTCGGTTTTCTTTCATTACACGTGGCTAAACGTCGTTGGCAAGGAGTGTAAAGTGACGAATCAAATCCAACAACGTTTAAACATTGCACAAGTGCTCTGCGAAAGGCAAAAGGTAAAATTAACACCCTTACGTAAAGAGTTGCTTTGTAAATTATACGAGCAACAGAAGCCACTCACTGCTTACGATCTATTGCGACTGATGCGTGAACAGCATCCAAAAATGGAAGCAATGTCGGTATATCGCATCTTAAGTTTTCTAGAAAATCATCACTTAGTTCATCGCTTAAACAGTTGTCAGGCTTATGCAGCTTGCAATATGCCCGAGCACGAGCATCACGCTCAGTTGGTCGTCTGTGAAAAATGTCATCACTCTGAAGAGATTGCCATGCCATCATTGAAGGCATCCATTGATTCCGTCCTAAAAGAAACCTCCTTTTGTTTTTCAACTAAATCGATAGAGATCTTTGGGATCTGCCAAAGCTGCGCCGCCTAAATAGGACATCCATTTTTTTAAGCGTTTTTTTAAGTGGCTGTCCTTTTTAGTAACCGAGCTCTTTGTCAGGTTTTTCTTTATTTCCCCCCAAGCGTTTTTTTGGGTGTCCTTTATTTTCTTGGGTGTCCTTTATTTTCCCAAGTGTTTTTTTGGGTGTCCTTTATTTGGGGGGCAGGGTGTGTTAAAAAGCGGAAGCATTTTTTGTTAACTATTAAAAGGAGTTCATGATGACATTATGGGGATTTGGCGGAAAAGAAGCCTGGTATACCGTGACTGAAGCAACTTTAAAATCCATTGTTAAACCCGTTTGGGAAACAGTCAGCAGCACCGATAACTTGAAAGTAGCTGGCAATGCTGCAGTTAACATGGTTATGAAACATCCTCTCACCGCCGCAGCCACTGTTGCTGTCGGCGTGGCCACTTATGTGGCTTATAAAAGAAAAGGGTTTGGGATCGGACTAGGTCAGTTCAATGCCAATTTTGATAACTTCTTAGCGAATGCCAGTGTGCGTATTGGCTTAGGACGTAAAAAGCCGCATGAAGTTGCAGATCTTGATCAAAGAATGAGTCATTTGGAAAGAGGTATGGTAGAAGCAATTAATCGTGAACAAAGGCATCATGAGACAAACTTAACCGCAATCCAAAACTTGCGAGAGGCTTTACTCAGAAGATTTGAGACCGTAACAGGTACGTTAGAAACAAATGCTCATTTGGCACGCGCTAATCATAAAATACTCGTTGGAAATCACACAGCCCTATTACAACAAATGGGTACTAATCAAACTCAATTAGTGGATGGTATTAAAGCAGTTGTTGGAGAAACCTCTCAGATGAACAATCACCTTGCTCGTATTAATCCCTAAATAAATTTTCTCTCATGGCATCCTTAACAGGATGCCATTCCAAAAAATTATTTCCGCTCTTCTCGCTCAATCCGCTTTAATGGCTCTTTGGTTTCTTCGATTAAATGATCGAGATCTTTAATCACATTGGCCATTTCCGGTAAGGCTTTTTGACGGAAGGTGCTGATATCATCAATCGCACTCTTCAGATCAGTTAATGCCGATTTCAATGCTCCTACGTCGATTTGCGCTGAGGCTGCCCCTTTGTGAATTTGCGTGCCTTGGGTTTTTAAACGCCGCGCACTGTCAGCAATTAACTTAGCCGTGGTTTCATTGATCTTATCGATCTTTTGTAACACCTGTTCTTGATTCGCCAGCGCTAGCGCAATCGTGGTGGCATTTCGAAGTGCCGTAATCGTGACGTTTAAGGCACGATTCACCCCACGTACCAATTCTTTGTTATTGCGAATAATCAGTTCAGTTGCAATGACCGATTGCTGCGTCACTGCTAATTGCTGCTGTAAATCAATGACGCGTTGGCGAACAGGGAATAACATATATTCTTCAATCACTTTCACTTGATTGGGATCGCTGCTTTTTAATGCATTTGCTTGCTGTTCTAGTTTTTGATCGACATTGGTCGCAAACACCATGGTCTTTTCTAATTCAGCACCGGTGTTCCATAATTGCTTTTGATCTTCCGCTAAGGTGATGTTATCGCGCAATAATTGATCACGTCCCGATTCAAGGGAATGCACAATGGCATCGATTACCGTTTGTGCACTTTCAAATTTGGTTAAGTAGCGTTTAATAGAAGAACCCACACCAGGAATGTAACCGAGCATCCGTGAAAACCAACCCGGTGAAAAATTCACTTTTTCAGGATCCAGCGACTCCACCGTCATTTTCAAATCGATCAATGCATTAGCGACTTCGCCTCCATCTTCAGCACGACGCGATAAGGTTGCAATGGGTTGTTTTAACATGCCCATTTGCTGAGCCGATTTTTGCTGAAGCTCTGTGCCAATCGTTTCCACTTTATTGATGGATAATTGCTGGCTTTCTATTTTGCTTAAATCATTAGCCAATAAAGCATGAACAAAATCATCAGCACTTAACACAATTTGTTGTTTTTCCGAGACTGGCACCGTTTCTTTTAACAACAGCTCTTGCTTCACTTCTTGGGTAGAGACTGCTTGTAGTTGCGTTGAATCGTCTTGATTTTCCATAGCCTCACCTTAATAGAGTTTTGCACGCTCGGTCATTGTTTTTAAATTGTCTAGTAAGAAGTCTGCTGTTTTTTGATCAGGACCTGATAGATTTTTAATACCTGACAAATTAGTCATTAACTCATTTAATTTATCGAGTAAATCCTGATTCAATGAAAGTAAGTTTTGTATGCGCAGAACCAAGGCTTGTTTATTGCTCGCTTGTGTATCCGCTAAGGTATCGACTGCTTCTAGTAAAGGGATGATCTTCGAAAAATTATCGACTAACACCGCATTCGATTCCATTAAGGTTTTTTCATAACGACCATACGTTAATTCGGAGCTGGAAAATTTTTGACTAAGTACGGTAAAGCTAAGCGTGCTTAGCTCGCGCGCCACGGTGAATTGCGACGCTAAACGCCTTCCCATCTCGTCCACATTTTCCAGAAATTTACACCAGGATATTTTCGGCGCTAACCGCAAAAGGGGTAATTCCCTTGCATCGTCAATGGAAAGTCTCTGCGGCAGCGCCAGTCGACGTTTTGCGTAAGCATAAACGACAGCTCCCACAACAGCCGTTGCAGCCAGTGTCACTATAATCTCAATGATCACGCATTTTCCCTAGCTTAAGCTTTATAACTCATGTTTAAGTGAATAGAAGTTGTCGCGTAAATGATGAATATCATATTATATGATTTCCTTTAAAAGTTAATAGACTTTATTCGAATAGGTTTTATGTCATTACAAACCTGGCTACCCTTTTTAAAGCCCACGACTATCCAAAGTAAGGAAAACGATCCCACACTTATTAGTTGGAACGCTGGAATAAATTCTTGGAGTGCACAAACCCCCATTGTGATCGAAGATGGGCAACTGGCCGTTTTGTTATTGAATCAAAAAATGGTGGCCATTATAGAAAAAGGCACCTACCCTCTAGATTGGGTCATTGATGAAGAAAAACTTCGTACAAAACCTGCCATACGTGCCTATTATTTTTCAACCAAGATTTTTTCCGATCAACGCTGGGGCACACCAAGCCCTATCTTGGTAAACGATACCTCGATTGGCATGAGTTCATTGCGGGCTCACGGTGCATTTTCTTACAAGCTCGCGAATCCTAAGCGCTTGTGGCAGCATTTGCCCAATAAATTTACGCGCTTCACCGTTGATGATTTATCCGGTCAATTGCGCGCTGTGATTCTGGAACATTTTAGTGCCCTTATCAGTAAGAATCAGAATAATATTTTACACTTGTTAAGTGAACACGAAGCATTCTCTGAAGCCATTAAAAATGAACTCAAAGCCGACTTTCAAGAGATTGGCCTTGAATTGGTCGACTTTATCGTGCAAAGCATTTCAGCGCCGCAAGGCCAAGCAAACAGCATGGAAGCCATGGTAAAAATTGAAAAGCTGAACGATATGCTCAAAAAGGGTTTAATTACCCAAGCTGAATTTGATGCAAAAAAACAACAATTATTAAAGGACATTTAAAATGTCAGTGGCTTGTCCTGCCTGTGGCGGGGAATTACAGTTTAAAAGTCGCTTCAGTGCAATGGGCATTTGTCCTTATTGTCAGTCTGTCTTAAAACGAGACGGTGAACTCTGGCGACAAACCGGCAAAATGGCAGCGTTACCTCCAGATATGTCACCCTTTCAAATTGGTACTCAGGGAAAATATTTATTAAACCCTTTTGAAATGATTGGTCAGCTCAAAGTTGCCTGGCAAGATGGATTTTGGAATGAGTGGTACCTTTTAGAAGAAAATGGGAATCAAGCCTGGCTTGCCGAAGCAATGGGGTTTTTGAGTTACTCTTATGAAGTAGCATTAACAAGCGCTTTAGAAAATCCCAAAGATTATCGAGTCGGTCATACCCTAACCTTAGCAGGTGAAACCTACACCATCAGTGATATCAAAGATTTTGAATGTGTTGGTTGCGTGGGTGAACTGCCGCTGGAATTTTCTGCTGGTATGCAAGGCGTGTCTATCGATTTATTAAGCACCGATGATAACTGCGCTTATTTAGAATATTCCCAAAACAGGTATCGATTTTTTAAAGGGAAGAATGTCGACTTCGATCAACTCGACTTAAGTGGTTTGAGAGAACTCGATGGCTGGTAAGTATCTACATCCAGAACACAATGCCACTGCGCCTCAAGTCGAGCAGTTAAATTGCTTTAAATGTGGTGGCGCATTAACCTTGCGTGCTAAAGGGTATTCCACTACCGTTATTTGTCCTTATTGTGGCGCAGTTTACAAAGCCTCGGCAACAGGTCTTGATATCGAAGGCATGTCACTCAATAAAGGGAACGTGAAGCCCTTGATCCCTTTAGGCCAGCGCGGCAAACTCCATGGCGCCACATGGGAAGTGATTGGCTTCATGCAACGGCGCTCTTCACAAAATATCACTTGGCAAGAATATTTATTGTTTAACCCCTTTAAAGGTTTTCGCTGGCTCACCGAATGCATGGGGCATTGGAATTATGTCATTGCTTTGCACGATATTCCGAAAGTCTATCTCGGAGACAGGATCTCCTATTTAGATCAAAAATATAGCTTTTACGATACTTATCATGCTGCTGTGTTATATGTCGTTGGGGAATTTTATTGGCGAGTCAAAGCCTCTGACACTTGCGTGATCCGAGATTATGTTTGCCCGCCCAACATTCTTTCTAAAGAAATCATCGACAATGAGCAAGTCTGGTCATTAGCGGAATACATTGAACCAGAAACCGTCAAAGCCGCATTTAATATTAGCACTGCATTACCCGCTAAAATTGGCGCTTCAATTAATCAACCTTTTAAGCAAAGTAAAGAGTTATCAGGGCTTGTTTCCTCTGGTGTCATTGGCTGCATTGTTCTTGCGATATTTGGTATGTTCGTGATGATTGGCTCAGGTAAGCGAACCTTAATGCAAGGCGAAATTATCGCTTTCCCAGAATCAAAACCAGCTATCTCACAAGCAATGCTTCCTATAGTGCCTCTTCCTCCCGAACCCAAAAAAGAGCTCGTTTCTGAAAGTTTTGAAATCTCAAGTGACACAGCTTTTTTAAGTTTCTCTATACAAGCTCCTGTTAGCAATAATTGGGTCGATGTTGACGCAACGCTGGTGAATGAACAAACTGGCAAGTCCATGTATTTTTCTAAAGGGTTAGAATTTTACTCAGGTTATGATTCCGATGGCTACTGGAGTGAAGGCAGCAAACGCGATACCCTTAATTTTTCTGCCCTCCCTAAAGGGAAATATCACCTGGTTTTGGAAGCGACCTCCAATTTTGCGCAAGGCATCCCTGTTAAATATCAATTCAAACAAGGTGGCTTTAGTAGCCATAACTATTTTTGGGGTCTGTTTTTTATGATTTTGCCCAGTCTTGTAGGACTTGCTTATTACTACTATTTCGAATACCAAAGAAGGATCTCTTAAGGTATGAAGTGGTTTCGCAATAAAGGATTACTCTTTGGTATTGCTTATAGCCTGGCAGTTTTTAGCTGGTTTTCCTATACGACATTACATGGTATTGAAATGATGGCTTTTGCGAAATCTCCCACCACGTGGAGCGCTAAAGGTCTTCAACATTCTGCATTTCACAAATAAAGGAGCACACTCATGGCAACAGCAGCAGCATGGATCAACTTGCACCCCCTGATTAATTCCGTGATTTATTCGATCGTCGGTTTTGTCATGTTAGGGTTGGGGTTTTATGTTTATGACAAACTCACCCCTTGGCGCATGTGGAAAGAAATTATCGATGAACACAATATTGCGCTCGCGGTTATCGTCGGGGCCATGGTACTAGGTATCTCCAATATCATTGCTGCGGCCATAGCGGGCTAGCATGGCACTGTTATTGCTGTTTTCAGTTTTTGTCGTTTCGACTTGTGGTTTAATCTATGAGTTAATTTGCGGTACCTTGGCCAGTTACTTATTGGGTGATTCTGTTACCCAATTCTCAATCATTATTGGGATCTATTTATTTTCAATGGGGATTGGCTCTTACTTTTCCAAATTTATTGATAAAAAACTGGTTGAAACCTTTATCCAAATCGAATTACTCATTGGGCTGCTTGGTGGGTTTTCGGCCTTGATCTTGTTTATGGCATTTGAGTACGTTAGTCATTTCAGGCCACTCCTTTATAGCATGGTGTTTTTTATTGGTTGTTGTGTAGGGTTAGAGATCCCTCTCATGATGCGCATTTTAAAAGACCACTATACCGACTTTAAAGATCTCGTCTCTAAGGTATTTACCTTTGACTATATTGGCGCACTCTTAGCATCTCTTCTCTTCCCACTATTGCTTGTGCCTCATTTAGGACTAGTGCGTTCAGCCTTACTCTTTGGTTTAATCAATACTGCAGTAGGTACGCTGGCCATCTGGTCATTTAGAGATAAATTAGTGCTGATTAATCGCTGGTATGGCAAAGCCATTAGTTGCATGGTCATTTTGCTTATCGGCTTTATTTTTTCAAATACGCTAACCACTTTCGCCGAATCGCGCAATTTCGATGGCAACATTCTTTATAGCAAATCGACCCAATATCAACGGATTGTGTTAACCCGTACGAACAATGATATTCGATTGTTTCTGAATGGCAATTTACAATTTAGCTCTCGTGATGAATATCGCTACCATGAAGCGCTTGTGCACCTTGGCTTATCACAACTGCCAAGCCCCAAGAAAGTATTGGTATTAGGCGGCGGTGATGGCTTAGCGGTTCGGGAAATCCTGAAATACCCTTCCATTGAACAAGTGACACTGGTTGATTTAGATCCGGTCATGACCAAACTGTTTCGTTCTGTGCCCATGTTGCTGGCACTCAATGAACGATCTTTATTGTCAAAAAAAGTCACCGTGATCAATGATGATGCGTTTTTGTGGTTGCGAGCCAATCAACAAAAATTTGATTTTGTGGTGATTGATTTTCCCGATCCTTCCAACTTTTCACTCGGTAAACTGTACACCAATGCATTTTATCGTCAGCTTTATGCCGCGCTTACAGATGATGGCATGGCGGTGGTCCAATCTACTTCACCTTTTGTCGCTCG
This sequence comes from Uncultured Candidatus Berkiella sp., assembly GCA_964594635.1. Classification (GTDB taxonomy): domain Bacteria; phylum Pseudomonadota; class Gammaproteobacteria; order Berkiellales; family Berkiellaceae; genus Berkiella. Next base: position 77,620 of record CAZQMV010000002.1, on the reverse strand, counting down.
AAGGAGTTACTGGTGCATTGCTAACACGCTGGAAAGCGTTGGCTTTTTTGTGAAACCCTATTTAACGTATGTTCCGGCTTTTGGTTTATGGGGCTTTCACTTGGTTGCTAAAACACCAGCGCCATCGCCCACTTATCAATTACCCGCTAAGTTGCGCTATTTATCACTCAATGTGATCCCAAGCTTGTTTAACATTCCTAGCGATCTGGATTACTTGCAGACTGACGTGAATGCCCTAAACAACCAAGCGCTCGTGCGGTATTTTGAGGATGAATGGTTGAGTTATGTCGGCTGATTTTTTCTCGCGACGTCGCTTTCTCAAGTCATTAGGTATATTAGGTGCAGGCGCGCTTGCGTGGCCCTTAGGAAAGTCTTTTTATCAACACACCTATCCTACACCCAATATTGCCCCACAAGGCATTTCACCTTTGTTAGCGCATCAATTACGGGATCCTCATTTTCCTCCCATCACGCAGCACTCACAAAATAAAGTGGTGATCGTTGGTAGTGGCGTTGCAGGACTCGCCGCTGCACGGGAATTACAAAAACAAGGCCTTAACGATTTTACCGTTTTAGAGCTTGAGTCTATGATAGGCGGCAATGCAGCCTGTGGCGAAAATGCTATTTCAGCGTTCCCATGGGGAGCCCATTATTTACCGGTGCCAGGTAAGGAGAGTGATTTTTTATATCCCTTTCTCAGGGAAGAAAATATTATTACCGGATTTGACGTGCAAGGCTTACCCTATTACAACGAGCTTTATTTATGCCACGATCTTCATGAACGGCTCTATTTGAATGGCTCATGGCAAGAAGGACTGACACCCACACAAGGAATAAAACCGGAAGACCAGCAAGATTTCAATCGATTTTTTAACTTAATGGCGACTTATAAACAGGCAAAAGGGGATGATGGAAAACCTGCCTTTACCATTCCTGTTGCAATGTCTTCGAAGGATCCGACATTTACTCGCTTAGACAGCATCACCATGGCTCACTATTTACATGAACTGGGTTTGTATTCCCCTTATTTACATTGGTATATCAATTACTGTTGTCGTGATGATTTTGGTGGTGGCATCAATACCGTGTCAGCTTGGGCTGGGATACATTATTTTGCTTCCAGGCGTCGTCAAATAGCGAATAACATTGATGATGCGATATTGGTGTGGCCAGAAGGCAATGGCTTTTTAGTAAAGCGCTTAGCCAACGCTTTTTCTGATCGTATTCAAACCCAATGTATGGTTTATGGTATTCTGCCACATGAAAGCCAACTTGCGGTTAGCTATTTTGATGCAAAACACCAGCAATCTTGTCAAATCCTTGCTGATAAGGTGATTGTAGCTATACCCCGTTTTGTGGCCAGCAAAATATGTCATGCGGATTTTGCCACCTGCTTTAATGAAATTGGTAATTTACAATATGCGCCTTGGCTCGTTGCTAATATCAGTTTAAAAAGCATTCCTAACAGCAGAGGCGTGGATCTTGCGTGGGATAATGTTTCTTACTACAGCAATTCACTTGGTTACATCCATGCGAAACACCAATCACTTAAAACCACACGCGGTGAAACAGTCATCACTTATTACTTACCCTTAGATGATCTGCCGCCAAAGGAAGCGAGAAAACAGGCCTTAGCGCGTACAAAACAAGAATGGCGTCAACATATTATCAATGATTTAGAAAATATGCATGAAGGCATTACCAGGCAAATTCTAGATATTCAATATCGGATTTTGGGTCATGGCATGATCTGTCCAACACCCAATGTGATTAAGCATCAAGCGTTAACACGCTCGCAAGGCAACTTATTTTTTGCACATTCAGATATGAGCGGGTTATCGTTATTTGAAGAGGCTTATTGGCAAGGAATGCAAACAGCTAAGGCGCTCTTAGCAACACTAACAGCGCCTTAGGAAGGTTTAGCAGAAATAGTAATTCACTTTTAAAAGTACTTTACTGACATTCATCGTTATTTCATTAAAGCTCGATATATTAGAAGCCGCTTGTGGTACACCATTCGCAGAAACCAACCCGCTGATCGGCGACACAAATTCCAGATCACCAAATACGGTATAGTTGTATTCTAAGCCAACACTTAAAAAATCCATCACTAAATAGTCGATACCCAAACCTAGCACATAACCTGTTTCATAAGACGATTGTTCAGCCGCAACACCCGCCGTTAATTGAGGACCAATATTTTGCATATATTGCGTGTTGGAATGGATATCCATTTTGCCCCAATCAGCACCACCTAAAACATACATAAAGCACTTGCTATCAAGAACCATCCCTAACTTACCGAGTAAGGCAAAGTCGTGATCCATTTCAATGGTCGTGTTGGTCCGTGCAAAAAAGTTGGAGTTGGCTTCAACATGCTCATGATCAACCGTGGTATCCAGATCTTCAAAATGTGCTCTGGCTTCTAAAGCAAAAACAAACATCGGATCAACAAACATAGCATAACCGAATGAAACGCCACCTAAACCAGATGTATCGGTAACCTTGGAAGAATTCGCTTTGAGATTTAAATTTAGCGCACCGGAAACACCAATGTGAGTGTTGTAAACATCTTCAACCTGACTTTGCATAAACCCCATATCAAGACCGCCGTAAAAGCCGGTAAAGGGCCCTTGTGCTGCCAAAACCGTACCTGGGAGTAAAAGACTGAGTAATGCCACATTTTTTTTATTCATTTGCTATCCCTTTGTCGTGATTAAAATCCCTGCTTCATCCATCTTGCACCAAGCCACTAGCTACATCAATACGTTGAATGACTCACTTGTAATGTAATATGCCATTTAGCTAATTTAAACGTGCCGTTTAGGTCCAATTTTATCTTTAGCAGCCAGATATTCATGTCCTATTTCTTTATTTTTTTCTTTATTTAATTGTAATCTGTGTAGTTGTAATGTTAATTCATCTACCTGTTTGAGAAAGCTCACATCAACGTTTTTTGGTGGGAAAAGGCTTTTTTTTTAGCATAATATCCATATATTGTCGGTAGGCTCTTGAAGAGGTCAACTCATGTTGAAACGATAATTGCTGTAAGTCAATCTTTGTATATAACCCTGTATCAATCATACTCGTAAATTCTTGATCATTTCTATCATGAAATAAAGTTCCAAATTCATCAAACATCCTTTGTCTGACCTTCTGCTTAATATGAGGCCAAATAATTTCAACGCCATTGTCCCTAACTTCATCAATTAATGACATAAACTTTTGCAAATCTTTCAAATCAATGGTGTGTGCTGCCAACACAGATAAGTATTCTTGTGAAGACTCTCTCACTACGACTGGAAGCTTTAAACTAGCAAGAGATTTGCTTAAAAAATCAATTTTAGCATCAGGGTGAATACCCACTAATTTTTCTATTAATTTATTAAATGTTCCCGCAGCGCAAATCGGCTTATCGGGGCCACCTCTGTCAATGTCATTTTTATCAAAATTATAGCCACGATGAATTTCTCGCAATCCTTCCAAAAACAATGCTAGAGCATCTTCTAAAGTACCTTTTCTAAGTGTGTCATCATGAATTGCAAGCCAAACATAAACTAGGAGGGTTCTTGTTTGGATTTTAGAAACTGGATCAGAAAATGTGTAATCATTGTCTAATAATCTTTCGATAGAGCGTTTGGCTACCTGACCTGCATCCCCTTTAGCATTTTCATTATTAACGAAATTTCTTATTTTATTTTGAATAACTAGAATAGTTTCAGGTCGGAGTTTTCTACCATATCTTTGTTCTAATTCAGTAGCAGATTTAGATACAGAGCGATGGACACTAGCAGTATGTGAACTCTGCTTAGTATTGATTTCAATTTTTTTCTCTTTTCGATGAAGTTCATTCAAAAGAAGCGTTTCAACTTCATGATAGTGCTTTTCAATCGCTGAATGTAGTGCTTCTGAATCATTTGCTGTAGGATCGCAACCCACTTCAAGCAAGCGTTTAACAGTAGCTGCGTGTCCACCTGCAGCTGCAGCTCGAAGAGCATAGTCATCATTAGCACTGGGATTACAACCTAAACTGATAAATAGGTTTAAAAGATCAAGATGCCCTTTACGGGCGGCTAATCGCAAAAGATATTCATTATCTCGTTTTGGATCACATCCTAAATTTAACAAAAGTTCAGTTGCTCTCTTATGACCATTTTCGACGGCACCTCGTATTGCCTCCTGGCCATTAGCTTTGGGATTTGCATTAGCTTTGAGTAGAAGTGATAAAGCAATTGTGTTGCCATCTTTAGCAGCAACATATAGTGCTTTATCTAAAGCATCTTGAGAAAAGGTACCTTTTGCGAGAACTAAGGCTAGCATTTCAGGCGTGTCTCTTCTTGCAGCAATGAATAGAGCATTAGCCTCATCCAATTTGGCTCCTACTGAAAGCAGGGTTTCTACTGAATTACAAACACCAGATAAAACGGCGACTTCCATCAGACTCATATTTGATAAATTGATACTTGAGCTAATGCGTAAAAAACCACTATGAATGGGGTTTGGGTTTTTGCATTTCTTCAGAAAATCTTTAAGACTATCAATATCACCGCGGTACACAGCCAGATGAATGTCAATTTCCTCTTCGTTACAGTTTGGCATACTAATACTCATTTCAAAGTAAATACACGATTTTGAATAATTTTCACAATGCTGCTCTTACAAAAAGTTCACTTATATTAAGCATTATATCTTACCTTTGACACGCTGTACTTAAATATCCTGATGAAAGCATGATTTTTGGTGACATCCTGTTTGGTTGTTGCTCAACAAAAATACATTTTATCCAGTTGAGAAGCACCTTTGCCAATGATAATATAGTTGAATAACTATATTAATAATTAATAGCTATCAATGATATGCACGCTATGGGAGGAATGTATGTCAAATACAGCGTACACTCAAGCTCTTGAATCGCCAAAGCTTGATTCATCTGATTATATTCTGCTTGTCACACAAATACTGACTGATACATTAGGTGCGACAGCAAGAGATGAGATCGCAAAAATTCAAACTGATTATTTGAATCAAGATTACGATGATGCGATTAAAAAAATCAATGCCCTATGTGATGCAAAATTAACAGACCCGGCTTTGGCTGCCCTTATCAAATCAAAGCAAGACACCCTAGTCGATAATCCATTAGAAAATCAAAGTAGACGATTTTTTGAAACAAAATATTCTCAAGCAGTTTGGGCCTCTCAAGAAAAACCAGAGTTTGCTTCTTTGGCTAAACTTAATGAACTAATGAAACAAAAATTGCTTGCCATTAGCGTTGCTCCCGTCGATCCTGGAGACGACAAGGGATTAAAGGCTCAAGCAGACGCAAAGAAAGCATTGGCTTCTCTTCCCGATGATGTAAAGTCAATTGCCGATGCGCAAAGAACGATAGCGGGTATGCGTGGTTTTGGTGAAGTCTCTCAAGAAATTGTAAAGACTGAAGGAGAATTGCGTAAAGATCCTTCCCCAGAAAGAAAAAATATTGCAAGCACCAAAGACAGAGGGGCACCCAAACCAAAAGACGCAAGCGATGCGCATGGTACGTTTAGCGTAAACCCTGGTATTGTCAGATCAACCTCTCCTGTTATGCCAGCCGATAGAGAAGATACTGCTAAGAAAAACAAAGTTGCAGATAGTTGGTATATGAATACGGAAAAACCTGGATATTCAGCTTCAAGACCTGAAGTACCGTTTGTGAATTCAATTTCCGGCACCGCATTTACCCTTGCTGCTGTTTTGAAGGCTCACATAGAAGCGAATTCAGATGATCCTAACTTAGAACATGATGTTAATAATATTACGAAAGCATTTGTTGGCTTTACTTGCAAAGAAGGTTATCACAGCTTGGCAGAAATGGTAGATGCATTAAATTCTCCCTCAGTTCAAAAATTGTTTGAAGATAAGAATATCAAACTAAATACTAGTTTTTTAACTGAGTCTGCTTTAACAGCGGTTGTGAGTGATGGTGCAAAATACAGTAAAGATGTTAATTTACAACGAGGTGTCAACACTGAGGTCACTGCTGCTGCTGGAAAAACGAAACGGGCAGATGCAGTTATGGTGGGTAGCCCTGTAAAAATTGATATTCCTTTAGCATTACAAGTGCAGGGTATAAAAGGAGAAAGCATTACAGGTCCACAAGTAGCAGAAGCAATTAAAAAAGTTACCGCTGAAAAGGGGGCTGATGCTGGAATGTTGGCCTTAGAGCGATTTGTGGCCTATGCCGAAGCCAAACAACCTAAGCTTGATATCAGTGCCATTAAAGAATTAAAAGCAGAGATGACGAAGGTAGTAGGCAAAGAAAGTGTAGCACCTACTAAACCTGGTAAAAATATATAAATATTAAGGGTTTAAATTATTGCGAGTAAATTAACCATAAATGGTAAATACAGACATTAGTAGGGAGGGTAAGTGCAATGGTTTTTAACCCTCTTCATGCTTATATTAAAGCACTTAAATCACCCAACCTAGACTCATCAGATTACATACTATTAGTAACTCATATACTCAGAGAAACACTTGATAGTAGTGATAAAAAGAAATTTTCAGAAATTGAGCATGATTATTTAAACCTAAACTATCGTGATGCGATGGCAAAGATCAATGCGCTTTGTGAAGAAGGTGCTGCAAACAAAATAGACCCCTCAATGTTAAAACTCATCAAATCAAGGCAAAAAGATCTCGTTGATAACCAAATGGAAAACCAAAGTAGGCGGTTTTTTGAAACAAGATTGTCTCAGATCATATGGCACGCTCAAGAAGCAGCAGAAATAGCCTCTATGGCTAAAATGAATATCATGATGAGAGAATGGCTGAATGAAATTATCGCGAGTACTGCTACTAATCCAAATCAAGCGAAAATGCAACAAGATGCCAAAGCTGCATTGGCAAATCTGCCGATTAACGTGAATTCGATTAAAGAGGCACAACGTTCGATGGCGGGGATGCGAGATTTTGGTTTGATTAACCAAGAAGTATTAGAAATTGATGCCCAAATACGCTCGTCTAAAGATAGTATTTATAATACAAAAGATAGAGGAGCAAAAAAGCCAACCGATCAGGATCCAGAACAAGGTGCCTGGAGTGCCAACCATGGTATGGTTAAATCAACTGCACCCATGATGCCTGCCGATAGGTTAAAGATACCTAAAAAGGACAAAATTACCGACACTTTTTATATGGACGAGAAGCATCCAGGATATTCGGCGGCAAGAACAATAGAACCCTATGTCAATTCTATATCAGGCACAACTTACAGGCTTGCTGCTATATTGAAAATATATATGGAAAAGCACGTTAATGATTCCATACTTGCGATAGACGTAAACAATATTGTCAAAGCTTTTATAGGTTTTACTTGCAAGAAAGGCTATCACAGTTTAATTGAGATAGTAGATGCGCTTAATGATCCTGCTGTAATAAAATTATTTGAAGATAAACATATCAAATTAAATACTGATTTTCTAACGGATACTGCATTAACCGCTGTTTTCGATGAAAGTTCAAATTATAGTAAAAATATTAACTTGCAGCGAGGTGTGAATGAAGAAATAACGACAAGGCGCCCCAAATCTGTGACCCCTGCAATAGAAACAATCATTCAGAATAACAAAGATAAAAGCACAACTACTGAGGAAGTGGATCCATCAAACCAAGAATTAAAAAATGAAGAACTAGATGAAAAAAACAACCCCGCAAATAGATCAAACAATATCTAAAAATTCCCACATTGAAAAAATCGGCACATCAACAACAAAGTTGACCTAGGTGACAAGGGATTTTACAAAAACATTAAAATCCCTTGTGGATTGTTTATCGTCAGGCTGTTATTTCCTTTTCAAGCGATTCAATAGCAACTTCCGGTGAACAATCCGCTGCGTAATCAACACCCTCTACTTCAAAACCAAATAATTTATGAAACTCATGACGGTAACCTGTGAGATCAGAAAGCGCCATGATGTTGTCGGTGGTCACTTTATCCCACAATTGTGCAACTGCTGATTGCACATCAGCCTTCATTTCATAATCATCTAAACGAATTAAGCCATGCTCATCAACCGGCACAGCCGATCCTGTATAAAGTCGATCACTAAACATGCGCCAGATCTGTTCAATGCACCCTTCATGCAATTGTTTTTCTTTCATGATTTTATAAAGAAGGGAAACATACAATGGCACCACCGGAATAGCAGCGCTGGCTTGTGTGACTAACGCTTTATTAACCGAAACAAATGCTTTACCACCAATAGCACTTAATGCTTTGGTTAAGTGGTTAGCAGTCGCTTCTAAATGGCTTTTTGCTTTGCCGATAGTACCTTCTCGGTAAATCGGATAGGTTAATTGTGGTCCAATATAAGAATAAGCAACTGTCATTGCGCCTTTGGCTAGAACGCCTGCTTCAAGTAACGCATGCATCCACATTTGCCAATCTTCACCACCCATCACAGCTGTGGTTTGTGCAATGTCATGATCAGTTGCGGGTTCTAACGTGATTTCTGAAATAGCACCACTCATCACATCAATGGTTTTACTGGTATACGGCTTACCAATTGGTTTTAACGTAGAATTAAACACTTCGCCGGTTTTAGGATGAGTGCGACGGGGGGAGGCTAAACTATAAACGACTAAATCGACACCGCCTTGCCAATCTTGTTTAATCAGATCAATGGTTTTTTGCTTGATGTCATCTGAAAAAGCATCGCCATTAATGCTTTTTGCATATAACCCTTTCGCATGTGCTTGCTGCTCAAAGCCGGCGCTATTATACCAGCCTGCAGAAGCAGTCCGTTTACCATCCGCTTCTTTTTCAAAAAACACACCGATGGTTTTCGCTTGCCCACCAAAGGCTGCCACGATGCGACTGGCTAAGCCATAACCAGTTGAAGCACCAATCACTAACACTTTTTTAGGCGCGTTCGATAGGGCTGGAAATTGCGATACGTAGTTGATCTGCTCATTCACATGTTGCATACAGCCTTGCGGATGGGCTGTGGTACAAATAAAACCGCGGATTTTGGGTTGAATGTTCATAAGCATCCCCTTGAATGAATTAACACAAGAATCTAGATGAGTAACTATATTCTACTCGGCTGAATGGCTCATTTAGCATTAAATCGCATCACAATTCAATGAAAGAGCCACTCATCAATTCGTTTTTTATTACTTTTTAGCGCCGTTACCACGCCTCTTCTGTGTATGCGCACCTTGTGCATGAACCAATTGATTTTTAGCCTCTGCGCTTTCAGCTGCACTTGCAGCTCCAGAGAGTGATTTTACACGGTCAATCAACAACGTATTCACTTCTCGTAAACCCGCGACTGTTTCAGATGATTCAATTTTGATCGCAGCTAATTGAGCTTCTAATTGCTGTTGGCGCTCAATCAGCGTTTGACGGATTGATTCAGCGTCCTGTTCAGCTCTCATTTTTTCTTCGGCTAATCTTTGTTTTTCGGCTTCTGCTGCCGCTTTTTCCCTTAATGCTTGTTCTGCTTTTTGTTCAGCGGCATATACCAAATAATCTTGGTGTTTGGGCCAGGCATTAGCTGCCTTTTCCAGATCGGTACGCAATGTACTCGCTCCATGAAAACCAACCAGCCACTTCACCATGACCACAAACTGAGGTGCAAGGTTCGTAAGAACGTGCTCTTTCAAGCTATCTAAATTGAGCAGTGTAGCGCCCTCACTCTCGGGGAAAGCTTCATTAAAAGCAATCAGTCCAGCATTGGCTTGTGAGAACCATGCACTGGTTGGTAATTCTTGATGTGCCTGGATATAACTTGACAGTAATTGACGAATTTCTTGAGCTGCATCGAAGGGTGATTTCATAGGACCGTTATTCATATTTCAATACTCCATACTTTGGCAAATCATTAAACAATATCGACAGGCATATTGCGCTACCGATCAAAACTCTTCAAGCTCTATAATAAAAAAATAGCGATCATAGTTGTTCAACTATTAATCAAATGCCGTTGGCAGATCTCGATTATGATAATGCGTAAAAGCAAGTTCTATTTGTGAAGGCACTACCCGATGGATAGAGAGCTCTGGCAGTTGGTCTTTAGAGAAAAACTGTACTTGCGTGGTTTCAATGCTGGTGGTGAGCTCGCCACCTGTCATATCGGCTAAAAAAAATGCTTTATAAGCATGCGGTAATTGTGGAGGGTGCGAATGCTTTAATTTATCGAATAAGGCAAAAAGTTTGGTTATCTTAACGTGAAGACCTGTTTCTTCAAAGACTTCTTTTGCAGCACTTTCAGCTGGCGACTCATTTACATCAGCCCAACCACCTGGCAGTGACCATTTACCATCGTTTACTTCTTTCACCAGTAAAATTTGGTTACCTTCTTTAATCACGGCAATGCGCACATCAAGCTTGGGTGTTAAGTAATTATCTTCTGTTAAAAAGAGTTGTTGAACTTTTTCAAACGCTTCAAAGGATTGATAAGCAATCATTTCAGCGGACAGGGTTTGCAACCTTTGATACCTTTGTAAATCAAAGGGATCCTTTGCGAAGGTTAAACCGGCCTGGGAAATCGATTGTATTTCACTGGCCCATTTCAACCACTGATGTTTTTCTTGTGACATGGTATCTCAACAACTAAAAGCCTGCATTCTACCGATTTTTAGTAGATTGGAAAATAAATTATTTACCATGCAAATTTTAGTTTTCAGACTAATAAGAAATTGTTTGGGTGTCTCATATTCTTGTATATAATCGGCATTCCGAAAAGAGTTAGTTTTATTATTTGGAGAAATACAATGTCACTAGATGGAATGCAAGCAGAATCCTCAAGCACAAATGCTCATCCAGATGCCGTAACGACAACCCCTGTTAATGCAAGTATTGATGTCACGGATGTTACAGATCCTGCACCTACCTTAACACCTGGGTTAGATAGCAAAAAAGCACAAGCTGTAACATCCGCCCCTGCTCCCGATCAACAGCCCCCAGCTGCGAAAAAGAAAAACGGCTGCGTCCTTTTCTAACAAACATTTTCAGCAGCAATATGCAAGAAGCAGGCAAAACGACAGCGTGTCGTCTAGCCTGCCACAAGACATTTATCAAAGAATATGACTTGCCAATCTTCCTCTTCTTCTAGCCGTTTGCTCTACGATTTCAGCAGCATCTCGTCTTTTAGGCGCACATGCCTGCTCAAGCTTGACACTTCGAAGCGGTGTTAGCACACGAGAAGGTGCTTCTGCTTCCACTTTTTTGGGCTTTTTGCCAACAGGACTTGCAGCTGCTTCAAAATCCGTTACGGTCAATGGAAATCCACGCTTTTCCAGCTCTCTAAGAAATTTAGGCTCATAAACTCTCTGTGTTAATTCTGGGTGCAGCTCATGAAAATAGCATTTCACACTATATGAACCTGAGTCGAGCAAAAACTGCTTTTGTGCATTGGTTAAATCAAAATCTAACGTTCCAACATCACCCGTACTGGCAAAAATCGTATGCGCTTTATAGGGGCTCGCAAAAAAACCATAATCTTGCGCTTTAGTTGATGCCCCAAATTGAGCTGCCAATGCTTGAAAAACGTTTTTGGGTCGCTTTTTAGGTGGCTTGATCCCTTTTTCAAAATAATTAATTTCATCACGATGATCTAAGCGAATACTGAGTGTTTTGGGGTTAAATTCACCAGGCTTTGTTTCAAAGGATTCTGAAGGGCAATTACGTTGCGCATCACCATCAAAATAAAGAGTTTTTTTGATCTCAAAGGGAGTAAACATTCCAGGAAATTTCATCGAAGCAAACACGGCATCGGCAATGGCCACATCGGCATGTTCACTTAAGTGAGAAAAGGTTTCGTTATACTGTGTTTCCAGGTTGCAGGCTTCGATAAATAAATCTTTTAGCTGCCGTTCTGGATATTTTACTTTAAGTGCATGCCATTGTTTAAAGGTACAATTGGGATCACCCGTCACTTCTTTAACAATTTCTTTGAACCAAGCATCAAACACGGTTTGAGTATACTGAGGCAAAATGAGATTTTCAGCTGAGGGTTTAATCAGGCTACTTTTATAATCAGGTGTAAAATTCCTTACAAAATCACCTTCGCGCCTCAGAGAAATCAATAAACCAATGCACTTATCCTTAACTTTGTGCCAATCGTTTAAAGGAAAGTATTTTAAACGCATCAACATGAAATGGCATAACTGCTGAACAAGCGAATAATATGAGCAAACGTATTTTTGAGAAATTGCAAATCAAAGATAATCCGATATTTAATGCGCTATTGGAGAGCGCACAAAAAAGAGTGTTAAATGAGCTTCGTGCCAATATAACACTGACTTTTCGAAGTGCAGTGCGCCATCTGTTTAAGGAAATGACGGTAAATGACGTTGATTTTGTCTATAATTGAAGAGAGAGGAGAAATATTATGAAAAAGTATCTTAATTTATTAACTACACTTTTTATACTATCAGTTGCAACTGCAACTAATGCCGGCAGCGTCACCAGTGGTGTGGGTGGAACCAGTGGTTCAAGTAGTGGCGGTGGCAATGTGACAAGCGGCATTAGCAATCAAGGAGGAAGCGCTGAAAGTTCGAACGATTCGACAACGAATTCAGGAGCATCTTCTTCTGATTCAAATGATAGCAATAAAAATACTCTCGGCGACTCACCCACTGGTAGCAACAATCCCAAAAATCCGAATAATTTAGATAATAGCGTGCCTAATGCTGCACCACCTGCTTCTGAGGATTAAGAGCGAGTAAGCGTTTTAGGCCTTAAGGATTTAAGGTCTAAAACGCTTTTGTTTGTGTGAGAGAATTGTCCAATGTTTATAATGCTTCTATAAAAGCTGGCTATCCTGCCAAAATAAATCTGCTGTTGCAACTACACCCTATCAATGCCTTGGCCCTTCTTTATTGAACTAAGCCCGGGAATTTGACTCTATATTAATAGGAACCGAGAGCACCTGCGTACTTTTTTACAGAGGTTATGTTTATGCCTAATCGAAAAAGTGTAGCAAAAGTGACCAAAACACCCAAAAAAGCAAAGGCGAAGGCGAAAGTAGTGCCACATCGTGGTGACCAACGCTCACTGTGGCGCGGATATATCTCTTTTGGTTTAGTCAATATTCCAGTTCTATTATATTCAGCTGAAAAGCCACAACAAGAATTACACTTTAAATTGCTTGATAAAAAAAATCATGCTGGTATCCACTACTCTCGCATTAATGAAGAAACCGGCAAAGAAGTGCCTTGGCATGACATCGTTAAAGGGTATGAATATGAACCAGGAAATTATGCCATTTTAACGCCTGAAGACTTAAATGAAATTGCCAAGGAAAACCTCAAATCTATTGATATTGAAGATTTTGTCAATTTTGATCAACTCGACACCCTTTATTTTGAAAAACCCTATTATTTGCTGCCTGATAAGCGTGGCGACAAAGGGTATGTGCTATTAAGGGAAACATTAAAAAAGACCAATAAAGTAGGCATTGCACGCGTGATGGTTCGTTCTCATCAATATTTAGCAGCGGTTATTCCGCTAGGAAATGCTTTAATCGTTAATACGTTGCGGTATCCAGAAGAAGTTAAGTCATCGATTGAAATGGATGCTCCAGAAGAATCTGTTAGTCACTATAAAATAACCAAAAAGGAATTTGATATCGCTGCTCAATTAGTTGAAACCATGTCCGTCGAATGGAACCCAAGCCGCTACACTAACGATTACCGAGAAGATTTGATCAAATTGATTGACGAAAAAATTGCTTCAGGCGGGAAAAAGGCCATTAAACACATCGAATCATCGCAGATCAAACAAACGAATGTGGTTGATTTTATGGAATTATTGAAGAAAAGTGTCAAAGAGAAAAGAAAACCCAAGTCAGACAGCACGAAAAAAGCCAAAGCGAAACCTTCCTCAAAATCTAAAAAGCATTGAGGTTGGTTATGGCATTAGAGCATTATCATCAAAAAAGAAATTTTAAACAGACCCCAGAGCCCAAAGGTGCCAAACGAAAAAAACCAGAACACCATCATCATTTTGTCGTACAAATGCATGCAGCGAGTCATTTACATTATGACTTTCGACTTGAAAAAAATGGCGTTCTATTAAGCTGGGCTGTGCCCAAAGGGCCTTCGCTTGATCCCGATGTTAAACGCCTTGCTGTTCATGTTGAAGATCACCCATTAGAGTATAAAGACTTTGAAGGCATTATTCCCAAAGATCAGTACGGTGGCGGCACAGTCATGGTATGGGACAAAGGAGAATGGGATGAGGTGGATGATGGTAAAAGTTTACATAACGGCGCATTGACGTTTAGGCTAATGGGAGAAAAACTCAAAGGAAAATGGAAATTAATCCAGATTAAAAGCGATCCCAAAAACTGGTTACTCATTAAAGCCAAAGATGAGGAAGCTTGTTCCCAAGATAAATATGATATTACCGAAGAAGAACCCCTGAGTGTCGTATCTGGCAAAACCCTCAATGAAATTAAAGAAAGCACAATCTCTACTTGGACTTCTAACAAGACCAAAACTCGCACCTATCACTTGCCAAAAGCAATTCAGAAAGCTTTAACTAAACGAACAATACCCACTCATATTCCTCCTCAATTAGCCACCTTGGTCGACAAACCACCCAATGACGATGATTGGATCCATGAAATGAAATTTGATGGTTATCGTTTGCTGGCGCGACTCGATAAAGAGGTATCATTAATCACACGGAGTCAGCATGATTGGACAAAGAAGTTTGAGCCTTTAAGAGCGGAACTTGAAAAGCTGCATTTAACCGACACCATATTAGATGGTGAATTAGTAGCGCTAGACAAAAATGGATTGCCCAATTTTCAACTGTTGCAAAATGCAATAAAAAATATAACCAAGTCCAAACTTGTGTATTATGTTTTTGATCTGCTTTACTACCAAGGTTACGATTTAACCCCGTTACCCTTAATTGAACGAAAAACCATTCTTGAAAAAATACTCCCACAAAATCATCCTAGTATTCGTTATAGTGGTCACATTCAAGGTAATGGTGATAAAGTATTTAAAAAAGCAGCTAAACTCGGTTTTGAGGGAATTGTTTCTAAAAACATCAACAGTCCCTATATCCATAAGCGTACAAAGAATTGGTTAAAAATTAAGGTAAACCAACGCCAAGAATTTGTCATTGGTGGCTTTACCGAACCCAGTGGCGAGCGTGCCTTTTTTGGCGCTTTGCTCCTTGGTGTTTACGATGCTAATAAAACATTACACTATTGTGGACGTGTTGGCACAGGCTTTACCACTGCATCGTTAAATGAATTATACGTTCTTTTAAAAAAGCGAAAGAGTAATAAATGCCCTTTTGCAGAACAACCTTTGATGAATGATCTGATATCTTGGGTAAAACCCACTATGATAGTAGAAGTAGAATTCAAAGAGTGGACAAGTGAAGGCATATTGCGCCATGCAAGTTTCAAAGGTGTTAGGCAAGATAAGAAGTCCATTGAAGTAACACATGAAGAAGCAAGCAGCTTTCATTTAACTCACCCAAAAAAACTTTTATATCCAACAGACAATATTACAAAACAAGATATTAGCCAATACTATTTAGCCATCAAAGACTGGATTTTGCCTTATATCATCAATCGTCCATTAAGCATTCTTCGTTGCCCAGGGGGCATTGACAGTGCTTGTTTTTATCAAAAGCATTTACCGGAAGACAATAAAGCAAATGCTATCCAAACCATTAGCATTCAAGAGAAAACAAAAAGAGAAAATTATATTTATATTAAAAATATTGAAGGTCTTATGCAGTTAATACAGATGGGCACTTTAGAAATTCATCCCTGGGGAGCAGCAATTACCAATATCGAGCGCCCTGATTATCTTACCTTTGATCTCGATCCCGCCGATGATGTACCTTGGAAGAATGTGGTTAATGCAGCCTTTCTTCTTAAGGATGAATTTGAACATTTAGGATTGACAACTTTTTTAAAAACAACGGGCGGAAAGGGCTTGCATATCGTGATCCCTATACAGCCTCGTTATACATGGGCACAAGTAAATCATTTTGCTAAAACATTTTCTCATTACTTAATGCTGAAATTTCCTGATCAATTTATCGACACGATGAGCAAAAGCAAGCGAAAGGGGAAAATCTTTGTTGATTATTTAAGAAACCACCGAGGCGCAACCGCCGTTGCAGCGTTTTCAACGCGCGCGCGCAAAGGAGCTCCTGTTTCTATGCCTTTAACTTGGGAGAAGCTCACTCCTAAAGTTCATGCCGATCATTTTACGGTCTTAAATGGCGTCAAGCATATCAATAAACTCAGTGTCGACCCATGGCAAGGCTTTTTTAGTATTAAACAAAAATTACCTTTGATAGATCGCTGATAAAGGAACAGAGCTAATGGTTGATAATGTAACAGAAGAGCCTTCCTTCAATGCACTGACCGCGCAAGGGCACTCTATTCAGGAAAAATTTCTCTCGTTTTTTCCTGAGATGCCAACACCTTTGCTTCAAATGACAATGGGGGCATCCTCAATCACACCTGCATTCGACATTTTCAGAAAAAATAAAGCAGCATCTCCTAAATTAGAGGAGCAAAATGCGCAAGCAAAAACGCCAAGCAAACCTCAGGCTTAGCTATCTCATATTCTGTTGTGCAGCATTTTTTAATTTTAAAGCAATTCTTGTACCATTTTTCAAGTTGCTGTTTCTGTTGAGATTATTGAACATTCGCTTATTTATAAAATAATCTTGTTGCATCAAGATATGAATTTTGATATTGCTTTATTATTATCTTGAAAAAATCAATCCACCATAATAATAAAAACAGTGGGTTCTCTGCCAAGGAGGCACCTCATGTTAACACCGAACTTCCCATGGAAAGATTTATTTTATGAGCTCAAATTTGAGACAGCTATTCAATTAGTCCATCATGATAACTTTCCTCAATCTCTCCTTCAATTTGGTTTATCTAATATCGAAAATTATACCGTTGCAAATGAAGCAGCGATGTGGAAATATGTGATGCAATTTTATTTCCCTGCAATCGTGCAACATAAAAGAGCACAAATTAATGATGGACCCAAAGCATTATTTATAAATTTATATCAAGAGCTCACGTCTTTATTAAATGCACACAGTCTTAGGTTTTCTGATTTTGTCGCCGCAGTACTTCACAGAACAGCCGTTGCAGCTCACCAGATGCCAGTGTTACAAGGACTGCTTCTTAGCGCAGGTGTTGGCAGTGTAGATCTTGCCACCCCAAGCCAAGCGATCTTAGATCAGGCACTTATCTTTTCCGCTGTTCTAGGTAATAACGATTTTTTTAATACGCATTATGAACCACATCCTACAGCATTTAACCGAGACTGCCTGTCACAAGCACTCGTTATTGCAGCAAGATCCGGGCATCAGCGTATTTTTTATTCACTATTACATAATGTTAATCCGCCCTTTGATGCACCGACTTTACGCAATGCACTATTGGCTGCGGCTGAAGAAGGTCATATTCGGATTATTGCCCCTTTACTGCAAGCGCCCTATA
The DNA here is from genome assembly GCA_964594635.1 of Uncultured Candidatus Berkiella sp. Lineage (GTDB taxonomy): Bacteria > Pseudomonadota > Gammaproteobacteria > Berkiellales > Berkiellaceae > Berkiella. Next base: position 60,128 of record CAZQMV010000002.1, on the reverse strand, counting down.
GTAGAGTGCTCTCGTTTTCATTAAAGAAAGTAGTCGAGCTAGCCATTAGCCATAACTATCCAGAAATACTGACGCTAATTTTACGTGAAAATCAACATCAACGATTCGCAAATGAAATTCGCAATGGTGTCATAGAAGCGGCTGAGCATGATCTTGGTGGAATTATTGCCAAAGCTTATCAGCTAGCAGCCGGTCATTTTAATGACAATACTATTTGTAGATTAGTGAGAATTGGTTCAAATAAAGGCAATATGACTATTGTTCGTTTATTTGTACAACATTCAGCACTCTTAAAGTCTCCCGCTACGCTGCTGGGATCTGTCAAAACAGCCATGAATAACCAGCACGAGGACATTGCTCTTTTGATATTACAACAATGTCGCGAAGGCTTTCGCGTATATGTTAAGCGCGATTTATTTTTATTGGCGGTTGAACTCGGGCAATTCGCCATTGTTGAAGATTTCCTCAAGAACAATGATTTAAAAGTAGATAGAAATTTTTATGAAAATGCACGTCGTGTAGCAGCGTTTCATGAACACGCAAACATTGAACAAATTCTGCAAGATAAAATTTCAACACAGCTTCTCGACAAAGAAAATGATTTACGCACTAATGTGATGATGGATAGTTTCACGCAGACTTTTTCAAAATTATCACTAAGTAGCTCAGAAGGACAATATACGCCAGCTTATCAAGCTTGTAGAAGGCTTCGCACATCCGATGTCATAGAACAACAAACAAGTGCTTCTTTAAAAGCACCTGCTTTGTGACAAAGATGTTCGCTATCTAGGTGTTTGGTGCTACTACCTGATTAGGAAGTAGCACTTGCACGCATGCCTGTGGTTAACGGCGCCCGCCGCGTTCAGCTGCACCCCTACCATCTGCTCTTCCAGCGCCGGCTTTATGATCAAATTGATTATTGAGATTATTAAATTGATTAGCGCGTCTCTCACCATTTACGCCAGTGCCATATACAGCAGCAGCGCCAACAGGCACAACCGCACCAATATAGGGTTGTACTGGTTGAACGTAAGTTTCAGACGTTGTTGTGGTTTGATCGGTGCTATTTTGCGCGGGGATCACGACCGTCACATCCGCAAATGCAAACGGCATCACAATGAATAAAATAGCAGCCAATAAAGAGGGAGTAGATTTCATGGGGATAACTCCTGCATAAACGAATTCTTTATAGGACTTCACTTCCTTATAAAGGTTCAGTTTCTGTCTAACAACTATTACTGGGTGATTTCACACTGTATAAATGAATCGTTGACAAACTTTACAAATGTTGTAAATTTGTAAATATTGAGTTTGTGAATTTTGCTGTACCGCACACGCTAGTTAAAGCCCAACAACACTGTGTCAAATTTCACCTAAGGGTACTCTATGAAAAACGGCAGTCAAGAAGAAGTTTGTTCAATCACCACCCTATTTCGAGCTTGTAAAATTGGACAGAATGAAACAGCAACCCTTGCCAAGGCCTTTCAAAGCGCCTGCAACGTCGCTTCGCCCAATGTCAATGAAGTCATGCGCATTGTGAGCATACTCCGAGGTGAAGGAAAAATACGCCCACCCAAACCCCCTATTAAGTACCCAGTCTTTCAGGGAGGTGGTGCCAAAGGCGGCGCTTATATTGGCGCCTATGAAGCACTGGATAAAATGGGTTATCTAGAAGAAGTCACATGCCCAGGTGGCGCTTCTGCTGGCGGTATTGTGGCTTTCTTTATGAGTTTGGGGTTTGATAGCGCGCAGTTTAAATATATTTCTGAGAATTTACATTTTAATGATTTCATTGAATTGAAAAAAAATGGCTGGGCTGAATTTTTAAATGGCCATATGCTTGGCACCGTGTTAGATGTTGCGCAATATGGCGCAGCGTCTCCTGGAAAAGTTTTCCACCAATGGGCAAGCCATTTTGTTGAACAAATACTTGGCGACAAAAATGCCACTTTTCGTGATTTACATAATCAAACAGCAATTGATCCCACTTTAAAAGATCTGCTTTTTACCGCCACCCATTATGGAACAAAAGGAGATGCTCAAGCTGAACAAGTGTTTTCATTTGCCACAACGCCAGATGTTGTAATTGCTGATGCATTTCGTGCAACCATTAGCTACCCAGGTGCATTTGCGCCATGGGAAGTACGTCAAAGAGAAATAACTGATGGTAAAACTACTTTTAAATCACTTGGTTTCTTTGCTGATGGCGGCATTCTAAATAATTTGCCTGTGACAAGCTTCAATAGCCAATACTATGCCGATGATCATTACCAAGCATTAGAGCGTAAAGATCACCGCAACTTACCTGTTAAAGTCAACCCCTGTGTCGTAGGATTTAGTTTAACGCCACTAGAAGCATTAAATGATGAAATAACGCCTCTGCCAGCACGTGTTAAAAAATTGCAACAAGCAACTAAGCATGCCTCAGCTATTTCAAAAGCCCAAGTTGCACCAAGCAATTGGCACTTAATGGATATTGCTAAAGCAGCGCTTTGGAATACCTTTGGAAAACCTGAGCCCGAAAGTGTAGCTGATAAGCAAAAAATCTATTTCGATCAAACTATCCAAGTTTGGCCAGAGAACGTATCAACGCTGGAATTTGATTTATCAAAAGAAAAATTAGATCGCATTAGTGCTAATGGAAAAATTGCCACCCAACTTTGGCTTGAAAAATTTCGCAACCCTAAAGAGACTTATGAGCATAAAAAATACCATGATGGCAGATTAACTAAAAAGGAAGAAAAACAAAAAGCAAAAGATCCAAATAACTTTTATTTTGCAAAGATCCGCAATTTATTTATTCAATTTTCTAAGGAATTTAATCGACAAGTTAAAACCTCAGCAACCGACGATAGCATTGTTAGTAACGTCCGCTTACGTTACTTAGCTGCAGAATTACTTGCCTATAGCGATGAAGCCAAAACTAACAAAATAGATGTAACCCAAGTTGCGTTTAGTGGTGCTTGTCAATTTTTGCAACATCATGCATTAATCATTGAACGAAATCGTGCTAATCGCTGGAATATGATACTCCCTGAAAAAATCCAAAATACCATTTGTGAGAAATTGCTTAATGATCCAGTGGCTGCGTGTAAATTATTAAAATGCCAATTAAGCAGTATTCCCGCATTAGCTGGGCTAAATCAAAGCGAGCTTCTTCGAGTGCTCGTGTCAACCAATAATCTACACTTGACTGAAAAAGTTTTGCATATTATTACCCAGTTATTAAATCGTGAGTACTATCAAGGCAAAGTAATTAATCCATCGCAAGAATTAGCAAAACTTCTTGATAATGCCAATCCTTCACTTTTTAAAATAGCATTGAAAAACAACAACCTTGAGATGGTGAAATTATTAATTAAGCATGGAGCCAGCGTTGTTCATCATAACTCGGCAACAGGTTTAAATGCGCTACAAGATGCCATCGAATTATCTCATTTTGCCGGGTTCAAAATGATGGTTATGACTTGTGTCGATGATCAACAAACACTTTCCAAATTCAGGATCGGAAAAGAATCTTTATGGGAATATATATTTAGAACGGCATCATGTAAATTTATTTCTTCGCTGTGTAAGTCTTTAAACTTTTTGCGCGCAATAACGAATCAGGAGACTGATAAAAATGGCATGAATATCTTGCATCACTTAGCTTGCCAAGGTACATCACCTGCATTCTCAGCTGTCGCTTACCAACTATTAGCTGGTAGCACAAAATCTAAATCGTTGCTAACAAATATGGATCAATTGGGTCATTCACCACTCGCCTATATTTTACAATACAACCGTAGTGACATCCTCAAACAGCTTATTCTTTCGGGCATTGGTAAATTATGTGGATACTTTACCAATAGCAATTATCATTTTGATCAGATTTTCAACATTAAAGATCCAAGCATTGCCAATAGAAGTGATTATAAAGATTTAGAACAAGCCTGTGCTCATAATCCTAAATTATATCAATATATACTTAACAATTTCAGCAGCGCATCAAAAGCCAACGCTGTACATGAACGGATCAAAAGAGAAATTGAATTTTGTTCTCATGATCAAACGACTCATCAACAAACAGATATCTCTATTTCGCAAGAACCTCTTATCTATCATTCAATTTTGCCAAACAAGAATGTTCATTTTCAAGAAGCAGAAGTGAAGAAACGAAGGTCTTTTTCAATCGCTGCATAATGATTGGGGATCTCTAAAGACTAATTATTTCAGGAATATTTGGATTTTCATCCAGCAAATTCGTTTTTTGAAAGTTTAGTCGCAGATACAATCGATCAGAATATTGATGCGTCTTTGCAGAATATTCAATGGAGGATTATCTGATGTTAAGCCTGTTAACGAAAATCGAAAAACTTCTGCTAAGTCTTGGCTTTGCAATACAGAAGCCGCCATTTGGATGAATTTTTTGCGGTATTTCTCTTCAAACTTGGGCAAGTTACTAAATAATTCACTAAAAAATTCAGCAGCCGTAAATGAATTCGAAATTAAAGGCCAGTCTTTTAAAATGATGATTTCTACCATTTTAAGGAGCTTATCTTTTTTGGAGAGAGGAGAAGTAAGACACTGCTCCGCAAGAGCGTAGCGCTCGTTGAATCTATCTTCCACCATGCAAGTGAAAAGATCTTCCTTGTCTTTAAAGTGTTGATAAATCAACGGCCTGGAAATGCCCGTTTTTTGTGCGACCAGATCTAAACTCGTTTTTGAGTAACCGAACTGAACAAAGCATTCAAATGCAGCTTGAAGAATGTCTTTCTTTCGCGTTTCAAGTTTGGCTCGTGACATGGCACTTCACACAACGTAAGGATGGTCAATTCTGTCAAAACACACAGAACATGTCAATTGAGAATTTTACTAACATCTAATAAACAACGTCGATCTCAATGCCAAGGAAAATATACCCAATACACTTCAAGAAGCGAAGCATCTGTTGAAGTGTGACTTCACGCGATGGGGGTTAATCTCGCATCTTCAAAGGCGAGCAGTATATAGGCATCTGGCATAAAAAACGCAAAACATATGTAACCTTTGATTTGGCAAGCGCGAACACTACGGTAGCAAAACATGAGGATTTCACCGGTGTTATTTGGGAACGTCGTGAACCAAAACGTTTTGGAAACGACTCAAACCATCCTCCTTTCAAACGAAGCACCTTAATGAATGAATTAGAATTGCATGATGCAGTGGGTTTACCGCTTTTATATCAAGACAAGGTTTTGAGTGTCATGCATTTCTTTTCCAAAAGAGCAGTTGTTACAATTGGTTAGAAGAGGAAGCTATCGCGTTATTTTTTAAAGCAAGATACGATGGCCTGTACACAAAACACGACAGGTCATCGGTTCAATTTGACTTTTTACATTAAATTTGTTAATCTGCTCAGACAAATGTCGTTCGCAATGCAAATACACTCTACATCTTTGCTAACTCTAGCTCATCTAAATACTGCGACTAAACGAAAGCCCCGCGCTCATATTTAAGCCTACTTAGTTTCTAGGAAAAATGAAGTTATGCATAAACGATTAAAAGGTCTATGGCCTGCCGTCTCATACACTGCCCCCACCATTAAAAGTCCACTTGCCGTCAATGACGATATTAAAGACGTCATTCAATTTAATTGGCAGGAAGTAAAAGTAAAATTGGTCCAAAAATGGGTAGATTTTACCTCGCATGATATTGCGCGGATGCAAGGGAAAGCAGATGAGCTGTGTGCTTTGTTACAAGCAAAATATGCTTTTACCAAAGAAAAAGCGGAAGATGAGATAATACAATTCATTAAAGAGCATGGCTGGAAAAGCAAATTTTCTAAAGAACCAGAATAAATTAAGAGCACCCCTTTGGGTGCTTTTCAACATTCGCAAGAGCTACGCGTTATATAACTTATAGACCAGGCTCAACGTCCTCGGCATTATCAATTTACCCCCCCCCCACTCATAATGCTTACTGTGCCAACTGTGATTATTCTGAGTGTTTGCGTTATAATAGGGTTTAATGAACTTTACTTACAAGCAATGGAATAAAAAGGAATTTAACTATGCATCGCTTATTCATTCAAAAATGTCTCTCGTTTTTTATTGTATCCCTACTCTCATTTGCCGTTATTGCTCAAGTTTCTGAAAAAGAGAAACTCGCGCAAGAAGTGACTCGCACGTTACAACAATCTGATAAAGAAGCTTTTCATCTGCTGATTCACCCCCTGATCAACAACTACAACACCACTAAGTTGGGATTATCCACTGATCAAAATATTGAATTTAAACAACAATTAACAACCGCTTTAACGAACTATCTTGCAGAAGTCATGCTTAAAACGCGAATTGAAACCTTTAATGAAAAAGAGTTACGAGCACTCATCTCACATTATAATTCACCGGTTGGAAAAGAAATTGCCAAAAAATTACCTCTTATCCGTGAGTTGCAAGCCATTGAACCGCTTGATAAAGCTTCTTCACAAATGTTAACCAAAGAAGAGTTAGCTTATGCAAAACGCTTTGCTGCATCTGAAATGGGAAAAACTATTGCGCTGAAAACCAAGCAAGTGAATCAGACGTTATTAAATAAAATTAAATCTGATAACGCTTTAGAAAATCGAATCTCGCTGTTTTCACAAGAATATCTTAATCAAGTGAAACAACAAAAATCGCATCACTGACTAAGCAGAGGATCAGCAACAACAATTTTATCAACGAGTGTTAAAGCGTGTTTGCTATCTTGAGCAAAGATATAAATGACATAAGAATTGCTTGTTTTATCTTGCTTAGCATCTGCTGCTGTTTCTAGCTCATCGGATGAAGCATAGCTGGCTGATAACGGATTGTTCTCAGCCGTTCTAAGAACAACAATGACTCGGGTCGCTTTCTTTAGCTCACGGTGTTCCCATTGATGCTTAGTGATAATTTCTTCACCCATTTTGTTCATTTCTGGTGTTTTCGCTAAGACAACCGCACTCTCTATGGGATGCTCAGAAGATTGGCAGGCTGTTAAGGTTAATAACACAAGTGCCAATAGAATATTACGCATGGATTTTCCCTCTTTTACTAATAACATTGCCATAAAAATTTGCCTTGCGAGCCATCTGTGTTGATAAATAAATATCCCGTTCCACTGTCACCAAAGTTGATCTCAAAAGGCAACTTCTTGGAATCTAATTGAATTAAAAGTCTTTCAAACCCTTTGGGATATTCATCACCTTGCACAAACAAAGGGGTGCCCCCAATTTTATTCCCACCTAATTGTCGAAAGTACTCTTTATAGGCATCTTCATCTAATAAATCAGGCATCACTTGATAGGCCTCTTCTTTAGTGCGGCCTTCAACTTCAAATTCTTTCTCCAGCAATGTAGGACCTTCACTGGTGCTATCAACTTTCACATGCGCTCTTGGCACACCGGGTTGAACAATCACAGCATTATCGCCTGAATCTGGATCCCAAGTTTCTGCATCTTCTTCCAAAGACATAAACAAATAGGCTACTTTGCCTTGCGCACCTGGAAATAAATTCGGATCGATGGCTATTTGTCCGACAAAGTGAAGTGGTTTACCTTGTGCATCTTGCGGCCACTGCGGCGCTTCTAACCATACCGGTTGTCCACCAAATTTGGTTTGCGCTAAAGTCATTGGCCTTTGCGCCATCTTAAATTGAAGTGCTGTAATTTTTTTCATCTATTACTCACAGGCTGCTATTCAACCAGTTTAGCATCTGCTTGGCATTGCTTGCGGCAATTAAACTGGTTTTCTCTCGTTTAATTGACTGCATTTATCTACCACCATCACGCCATAGCAACCCGTGAAAAAGCAACACTTTGCGACAAATGGCGTGTTTAATAAGATATTTGGGAGTTTTGCAGTAGCAAATTTTTATCAATGCCGTATAGTTTGCAAAATAAAAAACTTATGTTAGAAATGCATCTAACAATGAATGATGGAGAGGAAATATGCCTTTAACAAATATACAAGCCCTGCGCGCATTAGGTTTTAACGAAAAAGATAAACCAACGACCGATCAATTAAGAGCGGCATACCGAAAAAAAGCGCTTTTGACGCATCCCGATAAAATTATCTATCCTGCTAATGCAACTGAAGAGCAAAAAAAACAGCTGCTAGGTAAACAAACCAAAGCATTTCAACTTGTGAGTGAAGCTTACCAGACATTAAATAATCCCGCTCCACATCCGACATTAAGAAGAAGTGCGCAGCCTTCTACCAATGTTAAGGAATTCACTATCGAAGACGCAATCGCTTTGTTTAACAGCCTATCTAGAAAGGAACAGATCGGCGTAATTGTAGTAGGCGCTGCTGTAACCCTTCTTTATTCGGCTTATCACTATTTTACACAGCCAAGTACGAGACCTGTACTAAATGCTAAGCGTGAAACAACTGAAAATGTAAGTCAACATCAAAAACGAAGACGAGTCTAATACGTTTTTTAGCGACGTTGGTGCTTTGCTTCGTTTTCTTTATCAGTAAATTGTGAAATTTTAGGTTTTTCTTTTGGCGGTTGAGTGGCGACTTGGTCGCTGGGGCCAGCGTTTAACATGAGAAACTCCCGCAATGAGAATATTTTTTATACTATTCAGTGCGGCAATCGGATGACCAGCTTAGTTTATTCTTAATTAAAACGGGGAGTTACTTACCAAAGTTATACATCCCTTGGAAATCAACCACGATAACTGGCTCATCACCAACAACCCAAGCATCGTGCCCAGAAGGTAATAGCGATAACGAGCCTGCACGGCATTCATATTCACTGCCATCATCCATTTGAATTTTCATTACTCCAGACACATGATATTGAAAATGAGGCGCTTCACAGCTATTTGTTTTGGCAATCGGCTGCAAGGAGGTTGACCAGCGCCAACCTGGTTGAAAAATGGCTCGACCAACGGTAACACCACCAATGGTAACAATTTCCAAACGGCCAAGAGGAAATTCTCGCACTTCATCAGGCGTATTAAAGCTTTTTGCTTCTGAGATGTCCTGTTTGGCTATGTGCGTTTGTTTCATATAGGCCTCTTATTCCCACTGTCTATAACTATCAAGATATAGGCTCTTTGCAGAAATAAAACAAGTGTGTATAGCACTTTATTATTGGTATTTTAGACATGCTTGAGGAAGAGATGAAAGCGGTGCTGCTCCATGCTGAACTTAGTATGAAGCAGCAATGAAAACTGAGGTACTAATAAGCCGGGAATCGTCCCATTAGCATCAGTAAAACTACTATTAAGAGTACTAATCCTAAGGTACCCCCTGGCGCATAACCCCAGTCACGACTGTATGGCCACGCTGGGATAGCACCAACAAGTAGGAGAATCAGTAGAATCAATAAAATTGTGCTTGCCATGGTATTAACCCCTATCTCAATTTATTAAATCCGATATTAAATGTTACCTAGTTTTTTGGCTAAACACTTTCTATGCGAGATCAAACCTAAATAGCTACCAAGTGCTGCACCTACCGCGCCCATAACAAAAATCAAGAACAACACAACAGCATTAGAGCCTGCTTTATGAGCAGCAGCTTGCGTAGCTGGTGTTACATCGCCTGTAGCGTCTTGCTTAGCCACAGCAGCATTGGATGCATTAGGAGCATTGGCATTATCAACATCACTTGCCACAGCATCAGAAACGGAGTAGCCCACTGGCAAATTCAAAAACGAGCTACTTAAATAGGAAGCTGTCGCAATCTGTGCAATAAAGATAAAGAATACCAAGCTTATCATTAAATGTAATACCCATGCTAAAAAGCCATGTGTCAGTCCATGAGCACATAAGCATGATTTATGATAAACGGGGGTTGCTTGTGAAGTGGTCGCATTTGGAACTGCCGTGTATGCGCCAAAATGCATTGGGCAGAGTTTAATTAATTTGCCCGTTTTCCACCCAGCGAAAAACATAATGACAAAAGCGCCTAGCACGGTCCATAAGAATCCGATGTAGGCCATTTCTTTCATTTCTTTAGCGGTATCAGGAAATATCGTAAGACCAATACCGATAGTGATTAAGTTAAACAAGAAAGATAAGCCAAACGCTATCATTCCACCTGCGATAACAGCTGACCAGGTAATTGTTTTGCTCTTATAACCGTGTGCACTACAGTGTGTTTGATTGAGCATGTCATTTTGTGTCATAGCGATATCCTCATATATATAGAAATGCCGCATACTTTAAAATTGTTGGCGTTGATGTCAAGAACAATGCAAACGAAGATTTGGGCGAAATTAAAGAAGTAATGCTCGATAAATCAACTGGCCAAGTGGCTTATCTGGTTTTAGATAGCGGCAGCTTCTTAGGGATGGGGGGCAAATTATTTGCACTACCTTGGAATTCGATCCATTTTGACAAAGAAGAAAAATGCTTTAGATTAAATATTGATAAAGAGCGTTTAAAAAGTGCACCTGGTTTTGACAAAGATCATTGGCCTGACATGGCTGACAGAACCTGGGGTAAAACGGTTTCAACTTATTACAATACCAAAGGTTATTGGGAATAAGTTAAAGCCTAACAGGAGAAGCATGGGTTACCTTTCCCATCTCAAATACTAGGGCTTCTGCTTATCACGGCTTTTATCTTTACGTGTAGGCTTCGCGTCATGACTGGGATCAGGATCATGCTTTCTCTTTTCTGGTGAAGGATCGCGCATTGGATCGCCCACTTTAGGTTGAAGATCAGGGCGACTTGTACTTTTATCAATCTCAGGTTGTTTTGGTGTATTCATTTCTCACTCCTCCAACTAAGCAATATCAAAGAAGACCTTTCCTAGCTTGTGCATACTTGATAAGAGTGCCTTCGCATAATGCATGGATCTCATTGGGATGTCTCCCTGTGAGTAAACTTAGAGCCTCATCGACAGTTTTAACTGCATAAATGTGAAAGAGCCCTTGCGTACAAGCAGCAACCACTTCTTGTTTTAACATTAAATTCTTAATATTGGTTGAAGGGATCAAAACACCCTGTGTGCCTGTTAACCCTTGTATCAGGCACATGTCAAAGAAACCTTCAATTTTTTCATTGATGCCCCCTACCGATTGCACAGCACCATGTTGATTCACCGATCCTGTCACACCCAGAGATTGCTTAATGGGTATATTGGCTAGTGAGGAAAGCAGAGCACACAGTTCACCCAGTGATGCACTATCGCCATCAATCATGCCATAAGTTTGTTCAAGCACCACACTGGCGGAAAGATAAAAGGGTTGCTCTTGGGCATAACGCCCTTTTAAAAACCCAGATAAAATAAGCACGCCCTTTGAATGGTTAGCTCCGCCTAAATTGACTTCCCGTTGAATATCCACCATTGATTCTTTGCCAGAACGAGTGGTTGCCGTAATGCGGGTGGGTAAGCCAAAAGAAAAGTTAGATAAGGTAATAATGGAAATGCCATTGATTTGTCCTATTGCTTCGTTTTTAAGATCAATCAAAATGGTGCCCATTGAAATATCTTCATAAAATTCCTTTTGTATTTTATCCAGACGAAACATTTTGGCATACAAGGCCTTATCGACATCTTCTTGATAAACGATTTGATCGTCACGCTTTGCTGCCCAATAATTAGATTCTTCCATCATTTCTACTAATAGGCTACGTTGCAGTGCGATTTTATGTGATTCTCCAGCAGTGCGAATACATTGGGTAATAATCGCTGCCACTGCACTATTATGAAACGGTAATAATTTTCGCCGTTTAATGATCCTGGCAATATAAGCTACAAACTTTTCTATTTGCGCTTCATTGCGTTCTAACGTTGTTTCAAAATCAACCAACACTTTAAATAATTTGTTAAAGTCATCATCTTCATCACCAAGAGAATCATATTTATCACGATATCCTAATAAAATGACTTTAACATCTAAGGGGATCGGCTCTGGCTGTAACTGAGTTGAACTGATCACTCCCTGTGCTTGCAGAGGATCGATGGTAATTTTCTTGGCCAACAAAATGCGCTTTAAACTATCCCAAGCATGAACATCATTGAGCAATTTATTAATTTCAACAATTAAGTAACCACCATTAGCCTTATGTAGTGCACCCGGTTTGATTAGGGTTAAATCACTCATCACTGTGCCATGTTGAGCGGCGCCTTCCAATTGCCCTACTAAGTTGGTATAAGTCGGGTTGCGCTCAAAAATAATCGGGGAATGCGCTTGCTTATCATTACCTACAATCACATTCACTTCATATCGCGTAAGATGTGATTTTTCACCAAGCCCTTCATCATCATTATTGCCATGTTCTTTTTTTAGAAAATTCTCAGGTGATTCAATAATATCTTGTTGCACGTCTCTTAAATAGCTTAATACTTTATGATCTATATATTTTTCCTTTAGTTCTATAATTAAATTACTTACCAGCGTATTGACATAATCAGTTCTGATCTCTTTTAACTTGTTATGTTTTTCTTTTAACCACGCAGGCATTTCATCCTTAATACGATTTAAGCGTATTTGAATTTTATTCATTTTATTAACAAGATCTTTTTTTTCTTTTTCAGATAATTTACCAAATTGCTCTTGAGTCATTTTTTCATCATTGACTACCGGAGCCACTTCATAGTTCCCAGAATTTTCCAATATGGCTAAGCCACTCGCCTTGGCCTCGATGGTTAATTTTACAATTAATTTTTCTTCTCGATTTTTATACTTTGAACGGATGCGCTCAATACTGTTGCGATATTCTTTACTTTCAAACATGGCAGGGATCGAATAGAGTAATTGATCAACAAATGACTTCATATCTTGCTTAAAGAGATCACCTTTACCGGTTGGGAATTTTAAGGCAACAGGCTTGTTGGGCTCTTTAAAATTATTTACATAACACCAATCATCCGGTGGCGGTTCAGTTGAAACGACTTTTCGTAAATAATGTTTAATAAAATATTTTTTGCCTAACCCTGAAGGCCCAGCTGCATACAAATGGTAGGAGCTTGGCTTCATTTCGATACCAAATGACAACGCCTGCAATGCGCGCGTTTGCCCAATATTTTCTACAAGGTTAGCTATTTCATCAGTAGTGGAAAAGGAAAGCTTGCCCGGATCAATGGCAGGTCGCAAGAGAGCTTGTGGCAGGGATGACATCTTTTTCATTGTTGTGTATCAATTTAACGCGAATAAGGATCCTTTATTATTAGTATAGCGTGCACAGATTTCATTTCGTTTAACTACACTGAACTTGACTAAGTCCCTTATTTTATATCCAGTGCGAATTCGCCAAGCACCGACCCCAATTTTCTTTTGATACATCTCAATTTGAGATATATAGTGAAGTAGCATTGCAGATCGCGGGTACTGGAAATAAGGCAACCTATATGTTGAACCAAGAATTATCACAAATCATTAAGCATTGGGATTATATTGCCCCCTATATTCACTATCCTAAAAATAAAAAAGAATTTGATAGCATGGTTCAAAAGTTGGATGATTATTAACAATTATCGGAGAAGATGAAAATCATCGATTAATGGGCCTTGTAGATATTCTAAGTCGTTTTGTGGAAGCTTATGAAGCCAAACAAGGCGCCAAACATAAAATGCCTTCCGGAGTGAATGCCCTCGTTTATTTAATGGAAGCACATCATCTTCATCAAGCTGATTTACCGGAAATTGGTAGTCAAGGTGTGCTTTCTAAAATTTTAAAAGGGAAACGAAAACTTAATTTAAGACAAATCAAATTATTAGCAAAGAGGTCCGCGGTTGAACCTTCAACTTTTATAGATAATGAGTGAGAAACTGCATCAATGCGCCGGCAGTTCAACCACACTCGCTCCGGGGTGGCGTGACAAAATTTGTTGGGTTATGTTGTTTTCATTTCCTGGCTTTGTGTCAATCATCATGATGTAATGACCATCGCTGACAAAATTTTCATATTTTTCGACAACTTTATCTTTCACTCCCAAGCCAACTAAGCCCGCAGCCCAAATACCAAACCCAAAGCCGAAAAATAAAATGGCCGCATAACCTAATCCATGGATTTTAATAGTATCGGGTAAGAGAAAATGACATAAAGCAAAAATAAGACCCACAAAGCATGCCCCTAATATCGGACCATACTTAATGGCATAACCTAGGTGTGTTTTCTGGAAAATATTAGCAGGATGTAAATGTGCATCTCGAACTTCTTGATTAACATGTGCGCATACATGAATATCACTTTCTTTAACACCAGAAGCTTCTAATTCGTGTGCAATATCGCTCGTTTCTTTTAGATCGGGAACAAGAATGAAAAGCCGTTTCATAACACGCTCCTCAATGGGACTTCATACCCTTATTGTAGACACAAGCAAATCAGAAAATATAGGTGTGAGATACACGTGATAACACATTATTGCCCCCACTTATCATGGGGGCTGGTTGGGTTGCTTATTTATGTAATCTTTGGATTCTACTACTGCTTTCCATAGTTTCCTTGGACAAGGCTTGACTACATTGTGTTTGATGATGAGAAAATGCATGTAGTATTGGTCGGATTTTAACTGTCTTGTCGTCTGGATTTGCAAAACGTACTGCGGCTCCCTCTTCTGCTGGGACACCATTAGCGTCACGCTCATGTTTCGCTTTTACCATAGCCGCTTCATTTTCTTTCTGAGTCAATTTTTTTGCTTCAAAATAAAGTGCGCGTGATGATTTACTGCGATTAGAACGTTCAAATGTGATAGCAGCCTGATTTTTTTGTTCTTCACGAGGCGCAACATTAAATCGCGACTCTTCTACTGAGTCATCATCATCACTCTCATCTTCAAAATTTTCATCTTCAAAACTCTCTTGTGCACTTTTTTCAACGTCAGCCTCATCATCAGAATAATTTTCATATTCATCGTCTTGTTGATCGTCAGATTGTTCTGATTCGGATTTAATAGTTTCTAATCTCAAATGCCTATCTTCTTCCATATCCAAATGAAAATCTCTAAGCGCTTCGATGATATCGTTATAGTGGGCAGATAATTTCTTTGAAGAATCCTTTTGTTTTTTAACAATCAAGGTTAAGTCACCACCATGATCAGCTACACTTTGACCATTTCGTTTTAGAACATAATGTACATTCTCTGGGAAAGAAATTTCATTTTTTTCAAGCCAAGAAAAGAATGGAGAAAACAGCACGGGGTCTTTAACATCAAGTGCAAACTTAATTTCAATGGGATTTTTTTTAGTTAACGTTGTAAAGGCTTTAATTAAAGAGGTTTGTATATATTGTTGTACTTTGGAGGGCTGGTCGCTAAAAGAATCACTGATGATATAAGAAACGGTCTCTTCAATTTGTTGACGTGTATATGACATTACAGCTCCATTTTATTTTTTAATTATATTTAAGGTGCTAACATGATAGAAATAGTGCACCAAAGCATTCTATACATACCAAGTAAAAATGCAATGCGAGTAAACAGGCAATAGCAGTGGAGAGGTTGAAAAAGCCATTTGTCGTTTTGCAGATAGACATTTTGGGAAGCTAGCGAAGATAGATCCTGCCGAACAGATCATTTCTCATACTGATACCTATCTACATTATCTGGCACGCCATCATTATCATCATCTTTGTCTTTATAATTCGGAATACCATCTTTATCGAAATCGCGTAGTTTTGGGTTTCGCCGTTCGCTTTCGTTCATGGCGGGGCCATAGTTTGACGTTTTAGAATCGTCTTGTTTCTTTATAATGGGTTTGACAGTTATGTTATCAGGTTCATGATAACCCGGGATGAGGATATCATAATCGGCAAATGCCAATTGCGGCGCTATGAATGAAATGACAGATAACATAAATGCCGCGATTTTCATTTTGATCTCCTTGACCACAAACGAGTGAGTAAATGGTTATGGTTCAGTGGTTTTGCAAGTCATTTCTAAAGTGTCTATGTCTCTATATTAAAGACTCATTTGAAGGAAAAAGGTTCAATTTAACAGTGCATATCGCCGGCATTTTACCTCACCATATCGGCTTCCGACTACGCTAAGAAGCGCCTAAAATGGGCGGCTAAAATATTTTATCGCTTCTGTGATGTTTTTTTCTAGAAATTATAAGAACAAATTCTTCCCTACCCCAAAGGCATTAAAAAATAAAGTAAATAACGGCTTTAGCGCCTCATTTGGATCCGTATTCACGCCTGTGTGCACCAATGTCTCTAGCACGATGGGATCTCTATCAATGGCTCTCGTGGCTTCATTGCTCTCTGGCAATTTCAACCTGTAACCTTTGGCATTGACAAGTGAAATGCTAATATAAAGTGCTGAATTGATTTTATAGCTTTGGAGTATTTTTAAATAATTCGTCAAGGCATTTTTTAACTTATTACCCACTTCAAAGGCAAGTGTCTTGGTTTCACTATTAAACACGCTGGTATCACATGCCTCGATAACGCCACTTCTAAACAACTGTACATAGGAGTCAATATGTGTGGCATCACCATGGGTTACCACCAAGCCATCTAGATTTAAAAATTTTTCGATAGGACTCGATAAAATTGGCGCGCATTCATGCGGTTTATCAAAATATCGTAACACATCAAAGCTTGCATGATTTAAAAACGGTTCAATGGGGACCACATGAAATAATAACTTTGGACCTTGCCGCATTGTAACGAGCACTTGATCATCCGCAATGATTTTTTTTCGTTCTTTGATAAAATCGTGGATCTTCTTTTCATAGGTTTGATTCAATAACATAGATTGACGAATTTGATAGACATCCATTGATTCATTTTTTCCTGCTTGACGCATATAAAAAGTTGAAGTTTGATAGTTCACACGATGTAAAGCGCTCCAACTCTTTGGAATATGAATGATTAAAATGCTTTTGTTGCCCGCATAAGGTATTTTACGAAAACTTAAGGTGTAAATGGGAGGTTCAATTTTGGTGTTAGCTAAATTTTGGATCTTCTGAGTGAGTAAGTCATAGTCTTTCACTCGGTAGCCCACTACGGCTGTTGGAACTGAATCCACTTCTTTCACACCATAAATTAAACAGCCTCCTTGTGCATTGGCAAAAGCCACAAAATCTTTCAGCATATTGATTTGTGATTTGTCATCATCTAGTTTGAGTAGCAGCTTGTAATCAAGAATTTTACTTTCTTTGACTTTTTGCGAAACAAGAAGTTCAACGTCGGCAAGGGTAACTTCCTTTAAAGGCTTTCCAAATACATTCATACCATCACCGACGTGTTGTTAGTTCATCCATTACTTACCATCGCTGTGTTCTTGTAAATCGCATTGACCACTTTTTGAACGACAAGTGACTTTTGCAATTTTATTGATTTGTGGATAATACATCCCTTGTGGTGGTGGCTGCATTTTATTATCGTCTGGTGGTCCCACTTGATTATTTTGTGGTGGTGATTCCATTGGGTTATTACCTTGTCCTTCCGAAGGAGGTGATGGTGGTTTTTGATTATCATCTCTTACTGCTGATTGCTGATCATCAACTTCTTTCGTCCATGATGGATCCGCTAATAACATCGTTGAGGTCAGTAAGCCGCAGGCCGCCAAAATGAGGGGAGTTAATTTCATGTGTGCATTCCTGTATTTTTATGGGCTTAATTGATAATGGTATAACTTGAGCGAACCATTCGCTCTTGAGATAGACCCATATAAATTTCAGAAAGTTCGAAAATTGTCGCAGTGTATTTACAAAGTATTAATAACCCATAGAAGAAGGGTTGGTAATAGTAGGCGCTGAAGGCTTTTCGGCTTCACTAGCAGCTCCTAATTCAGTATCTTCTATTTTTTCAGGTTCATCGGGTGTAGATTCATTACCACGCGGTGCCAGGGTGGGATCATTACCACGCGGTGCCAGAGTGGGATCGTTGCCACGAGGGGGTAAACTTTCATTATTCGCCCTGGGTGGTAATGTAGGATCATTGCCACGAGGCGATAAAGTGGGATTATTGCCTCGTGGAGGCAGTGTTGTATCATTGCCACGAGGAGAAAGCGTTCTATCATTGCCACGACCTGAAAATCGATCACTGGCACTCATGAGAGTGGGTGATAATAAGATCAAGATCATTAAAATAATTAATCGCTTCATCTGCACATTTCCTTAAAAAAACTCACAACATAAGACAGCAACTGCCCGTTATTCGTTCACTTTATTTTTGCGCGGTAAATTGAATAAGCTATGCATAGCAAAAGCGAGTAAGCTCACCCCTATCCATCCAAACAGTACGCCAATAAACACCCACACAATATAAATCTCTGCAAAAAAATAGAAATACCAACCTACAAATGAAGGGATCCAGATAAAGAAAGACCATGTAAAAAATGTGATCATGTAAAAGCGATATTCATATTCAGGTTCTGAAAAGGTAAGATTTTTGGCTTGATAGATCACCATCAACCAAATCAAAATAGCAACAATAAAGTACACAAGCGCTGTAAACGTCCAGATGTGGATCATCGTCATTGAAATGGGAGAGGCTGATTTCATAACACAAAACAAACGACACCCATAAATGGAGAATAAACTGACCAACATGGATATTATCGTTGTAACAAATGAAAACCAGTGTAGGGGTTTCATCACTTATCCCTAATGCTTTCCCTACACTGTTATCGGCGCCATACCCAAATTCATGACCTAGGGTGTATTTGCAAGATCAATAAGCCGCTGGCTTCTGTTGCTTTTGCAGTAAAGAAGATGGCGAAATCAGTAACGTTAAAACTCCACAAGCCACAATGATGGCAATAAGTAGGGTAAATGCAGCATTCAGATCGGCTATACCGTAATAACGCGCACCATCAATAGCGTATTCACCTTTCCATTCGAAATCTAAATACCATCCAATCATTTGTTGCACTAAACCACCACCTAGCATATTTAAGGTGTTTATCACACCCAAGGCTAACCCTGAATGTGCCAAAGGGCTGTACTCTAAAGCACCAGCAAAACAGATCATTTCTGCTCCACACAGTAAACCGATAAACGATAGCAGAACAGCCAGCTGCCACACAGCCATCGTATCAGTAAACAGCAACAAGGCCATCGCAATCACTAATCCAAAGACGCAAACTTGAATTGTTTCTTTTAGCATTCCATACTTCACGCTAAACCATGGCAACAATAAGCTACCCACCGTTAAGCCTCCATATAAATAGAGTGATAATTGTGCAGACGTGGCACGCGGCAATGCAAACTTTTCCATAAGGTAGGCTGCGCCCCACAGATCCGCCAGCACACATAAGGGCGTGTAAACCCCAATGGCAATCATGGAATAAAGCAATAAGGTTTTTTGTTTGAATATAGCTTGAATGCCTTCTTTAAATTGATTTGCCGCTTTTTCTTGGAATTTTTTTTCAAGATTTCGGGGGATCAGCACAAATATCAATAGCAGCAGCACTCCTCCCAAACCCGCACATAACAGTAAGGTATTTTGCCACCCCTTGCTGTCTAAGAGTGCGACTAAACATTTTCCAGATAATAAGGCACCCAATGTACCCACCGCTAAAGTCACGCCCATTAATAAACCACGCTGCTTTTCGGGCAAATGATCATGTACCAATTTTAAAGCACTAATAAAGGCAGGTGCAGAGCCTAAGCCTATTAAAAAACGTCCCAATTGCAGCATCCACAGACTTTGTGCTAATGCAAAAATAGCAGTACCAATCATGCAAATGGTGATCGCCATCATAATGACCCGACGCACGCCAATGCGATCCAAAATAAAACCGAGTGGGATCTGAAGTAAGGAATAGGACAATAAATAAATAGAGCCTAACGATGAAAATTCAGCCGCTGTCAGTTTAAATACTTGGCGTAGCTCTACCACCATAATGCCAGGTGACACGCGTAAAATATATTGATAGAAAAAGAACAAGGCAACGAGTGACCAAGCGACATAATAAAGGACATTTGTGTGTTTAGCGGTTTTAACCGTATTCATTTTCGTAAATCCTGCTTTAATAATGGTTTGAGGTTGAGCTAATTATTAATTTGTCGCAAGACTTAACTGGTGAATAGAAGCCTTACGACTGCGTAGGCAGACGAGGCAATGGAGGAAGGATGTTATATTGGATTTTTGTACTCATAAACCTAAAAATAATGGCTTTATCCTAATTAGTCAAGAGGATTTTACCTGGAGCCTGCATCTCATCCTCATTATCGGTTCTTCTGGCCAATAATGCTGCATCGACCTCTTTAATCAGCACTTTGAATCCCACATCTCGATAGCGACCTAAACTTTCTTTCAAACGTTCTAAACTTGCTGGCGTTTGATAATTCAAGAATTTCCAACGGGGGTAATTTGGTTTGTTTGGCAATTGGGTATAGTTGATAATAAAATCATGACGCTGATCACGATGAGTGAATGAAGTATATTGTTCATGCAGGTTGCCCCTTTTAAGGGCTAATAAAAATACTTTAGTCACAGGAATTGTGGTATCCGGTGCCGATGGATAATATTGAAAAATACCATCATATGTTACAAAGCCTGTTTTACTTTGAAATTTCATCACCAACGAATTAATACTGGTTGGACTAAGATGCATAGTTGCATCGTTGTCTTTCAACGCTTCAATTTGTATATCTTCAAAGTTCGCATTTTTATAGGAAGTATAACTCAACGCTTTTAGCATGACATTCATGTTTAATAAAGGTAACGGCGCTGTGGTTTCAATCGTTTCCTTCCAATATTTAGCAATCCTGCGCAATTTCAGCTGCAGAGCATAAGGCATCAAAGAGAATATCATCGCCTTCAACTCTTTTGGGAGAGCCAATATAGGATCTTGTTGCTCATTCGTTGTATTATTTGTTGTGCCGTGTAACATGAATAACCTCATCATTTTCAGCCATCGTAAAGCAATTTATCCGCAAGAGAAAAAGCAAAACGATGAATAGCATTCGTAGCCGACGAGTTTCATCATGGAATTAAATAGATAAGGTATTTTTGTCAGGATTTTCCGTAGTACGTGATTTTTACGTTAGGATGCTCATTTGCCGCAAAGCACTATGAACGACTTTAATTTCTTATTGACATTTGTATGAAGTTACTACAATGTTCAGCATCTTTATGATATATGTTACTTGAAGGATTAAGTATGCCTCTCATTGCTCAGCTCTCTGATTTTATCTCAAAGTTAGAAATGTACCAAACGGATAACGCTTTACTGCTCGAAAAAAGCGATCCTGCGCTTTTAGCGAATCTCATCACCACAATGAGAACGGTGGTAAAGGATAAGCAAAATGATTGGCAAGTCGCTTTTCTCGATCTTTCTCAAATCCAATCGCACTGCACCACTTTTAGCGATTCCCGCTTAACTGAACTGGTCATGAAGGATATTTTCTCCCTTTGCGAAAGTATTCTTGCTGAACGAAAAAACCTTGTCTTTGCGCTGCTCGATTTTGTTTGTGAGTGTAAGATGGTTCGCGATCTGAAACGTTTAAATATCGATTCTTACCACTCCGATATATTTAATGTACTGCGTTTTATTTTAGCGTGTGATGATGTCGCCACCTTGATTCGCCATAGTGATTTTGACAAATTGTTTTCTACTATAAAAAATGCAAATATTTTTGCCGAAACTGATTTGCGAGCTTGGTCAACTCCACAAGTCATTTCACTTGAAGCGCTATTTAAAGGACTGATCGTTTCAGATAAAACGGTTGAACCTAAAAGATTTGAAGCAGGTTCTTATAAAATGGATCCCCTTGTTTTAGAGCGCTTACAAAGACGATCGCTTTATCTTCATAGAGCAAATTCTGTACCGAACTCACCTACACGACCTTTAACGCCATTAAGCCGACATGCCCATTCTTTACCCAATACCCCTAAAAAAGAAGCCAACACGGAAGCAGCGGATGTGACCGTACCACCCTTGCTGCTATCTGGGCTGCCGCAAATATCAAGCATCACCCGAACGCGCGAAGATAGGAGTGCAGCAGTATCACTTCCAGAAACATCAGCCATCGCTAAAAACAAGCCCATATAATGGAAAAATGTGAATTTGTAGATGCACGCTTACTAAAATAATTACCCTATCTTAGTTTTCTGGATCTATAGTTATTAGAGGTTTTTTTTAAACATGCCTGTTTAATTGATCTTTTTTTCACATTTATAACCATAGGAAGTCACTATCATGAAAAACGTCATCCTCAAAACCGCTACTGTATTATTAGCTGTTTTCAGCGCCAGCTCTTTTGCTGCTGATAAGATCATCATTACGGGTAAGCCTATCTTGCTAGAAAAACAAGGTGATGTTTATATGGTTCCCCAAGATACTCAACTGTCACAAACTTATCAGTATGTGAATATCGATGGTAAAGATCGTGCTTGCTTCTTAGATAAACGCCCTGATTTTGTGAATTTAGATGTGGTAACGATTAATGTTAAATTAGGTGATAACAGCAATGCTTCATGGAATTGCTATTCACTCGATCCTACTTTTTTCGTGATCCAAAACTAATCACGATGGGTGCAGTTTTACACTGCACCCTTTGCTAGCCATCACTGATAACGGCCATTAATATACAATTTATAGGATATGCATGGCAATTGATAAGGACCAAAATTCAAATTATTGGGATCCGCTTTGCTATCAAGACAATTCAGAGCCGCAATTTTATGTCGCTCTGGAAATGTTAAAGCGATATACTTTCAAAGGCAACGAATCGGTACTAGATGTAGGCTGTGGCAATGGACGAGTTACAGTGACTATCGCCAATCAAGTGCCCGACGGCCAGGTGAAGGGATTGGATTATTCAAAAGCCATGATAAGCTTTGCAAGCCAAGCCTATATGGCTATTCCTAATGTGAGCTTTATAAAAGCCAATGCTAACCATTTTCGGTTTGAAGAACAGTTTGATCTGATTACTTCCTTTAATGTTTTACATTGGATCCCTGATCAAAGCAAAGTACTTGCCAACTTTTATCAACATTTAAAAAAAGGGGGGACACTCTTGATCAGTATGAGTCGCCCTATTCGAGAACAACCACTGATTGATGCCTTAGATATTGTTTGTGGACATCAAGAATGGTCGCCCTATTTTGCTTCATTTGAGGAAGGGCCTTATATGCCGTTCACAACATTGCCAGAATATGAACAACTACTAAAGAATAGTGGCTTTGATATTATTGAATGCAAAGAGCAACTGAAAAGATTTCAATACCCTAACCATGAAAAATTGGCATTGTGGTTACAAGCTTGTTTGCCACACACCGCTTATATTCCTTCAAAGCAGCAAACTCCTTTCTATATCGAAGTAGCAAATGAATATGCCAAGGCGACTCAACAAGTTTCTCTCCAGGTTGCCTACTTTTATTTCCCATGGGAAATCGTAGCCAAAAAGAATCACTAATTACAGCTTTCCAAACACCGGGTACACATCAAGCGCTTTGACCTCTGGCCATGTATGTCTTAACAGGACGAGTAGTTGACTTGACGCTTCACATAGTAATGGAGACTTTCTGGGAATATGAGAATCATTTTAAAATGTTGGGAAGTTGACTTTTCCACTACACAATTGATTTAGCAAGATAATATGCCAATAAGTTTGTTAACATAAATATTTTCATGACATGAATTGATAAGTTATGTTACGGTAGTTTCTTTTTGATTATTTTCTCTTTAGAATCACTGTCCTTTATTTTTTTCTGATAGGTTTTTTTATGCAGGATTTGACACCAGGTCATTTGCTTCTTAAGTCAAGACACTTTAAAGAAGCGGACGAATATTTTTCCAAGATGGCCAATTTTTTTAAGAATGATCCGCGAACGGTAAATGGTTGCTTGTATGGTCAAGCACGCGCACTCATAGGTATGCGCAATTTACCTTCAGCAACCACGCTCTTACTCTGTTTGATTCAAAATGTCCCGAATTGGGAAGCTCCCTACATCACGCTAGCTCGTGTTTATGAATCACAAAGCGTTACCCGTCAAATGTTAGGATTAACCAAAGAAGCGAAAGAGATGTTTAAAAAAGCTGAACAAACTTTTCTTGATGCCATTAACAACACAGGAAGAAGTAAACGTTTAACAGATAGCTATGAATATTTTTTAAGAGAACATGTTGCGCAGTTTGCATCACAACCAAAGGCTCAAAGCTTTACACCTGGTTTTACTGCATCGATGCGAACAAGATCTACAGTCGCTATTCAGACAAACAGCACGTCACTAGGATCTTTAGAATTTAACTTATCGAAACTATCTATTAAGACGCCTTAACTCCCTCTCTCACCCCTCTCCCGTCTTCGCTAATGCTTCGCCGGGAGAGGGAAGAATTAGATAATTCAGCCACTTGTCTTTGCAATACCTTTCCTCACAAATTGCTTGGTAAACCCATTGACAAGATTTCAATTCCGTTTAATCTTAACGCTGATTTTCATAAGGATATTGATCATGAATTATAAAAAAATTGGTATTTTCGTATTATTATTTCAGTCAACTGTGCTATTTGCTCATGATCCCAGCTGTTGTGATCATACACATCGTTGGTGGTGGAACTTCGGAATAGGCGCAGGCTCTGCTTCTAATGATTCCCATAACTTCGCCGGAGGTGCGGGACAATTAAGTGTCAATGGCATGATTACTGATACCTTGTTTACCACATTAGAGTGGACAAACGTGGTCAAAGACGATAATGAATCCGCACGAGAAGTCGGTTTATTATTAGGCTATAAAAGCAAACGTCCTAATTGGTTTTGGACAGTAGCAGCGGGGATTGGCGCAACACGTTATGAACAGCAACGTACTTATCAAAGCTATTACTACACATATACTTACACATATACCTACACAGAAACTAAAACCGACTTTTCAGTGCCTGTTGAAGCGCAACTGTTTTACACGCCATTCAAGCACTTTGGTGTGGGCTTAATTGGTCATGCATCGGTTAGCAAAAACCCGTTTGCCAGCGCCATGCTAGCTATTCAATTCGCCTAAACTTTTCGCAGTAGGCTTTTATGCGTTGTTGCCCTTGTCCGCCGTAGCTTTCTTGTCCTACGTAGCCTTTAGGCGAAGCGGGAAGCGAAGGCGGATAGCTTAAGCGCCAACTGCTGTGAGTTTTTTTATATTTTATTTTTCATAAAACATTTATACAGCGTTGGTAACACTATCATCGTTAATAGCGTTGAGGTGATTAAACCACCAATCACCACGGTTGCTAAGGGTTTTTGGACTTCAGCGCCAGTCCCTGTGGCCAAGGCCATGGGTAAAAAGCCTAAAGAAGCAACCAGCGCCGTCATGAGTACTGGTCGTAAACGCGTGATGGCACCCTCCATAATAGCTTTATCCAGCGGTTCATTTTCTAAGCGTTGATCAATGGTGGTTATCATCACTAATCCGTTCAAAACGGCTATTCCAGATAAGGCAATAAAACCCACCGCTGCTGAAATAGAAAAGGGTATGCCACGAAGCCACAGACTTAATATACCCCCTGTTAGCCCCAACGGAATGGCTGAAAAAATAAATAATGCTTCACGAACAGATTTCAATGCAGCAAATAGCAACATGAAAATCATAAAAAAATAGGCTGGCACAACATAATATAAACGCTGTTTAGCTTCAACCAAGTTTTCAAATTGACCGCCCCATTCTAACCAATATCCCGAAGGGATCTCGATCTTCGCATTCATGGCATCTTTGGCCTTTCCAACAAACGTTGCAATATCGGTGCCTCTTACATTCGCTTGAACAACCACTCTTCGTTTACCATTTTCACGACTAATCTGATTGATACCATCAACGATGTTCATATCAATAACTTCTTTTAAAGGAATAGAAACGTTTTTGAGTCTCATTTCGTCAGCAACAATGTCTCTTTCCTGTGCACCTTTGGGTAAATAAATCGGCAAGTTTTCAATCACATCCATATTTTGTCGATATTTTTCAGAAAGCTTTACAACAATATCAAAGCGTTTATCCCCTTCAAATACCACACCTGCTTCTTGCCCACCTATCGTGATACCAATTACATCCAATACATCACTCACATTCAGACCCAACCTAGCCATGCGATCACGATTCAGCTTAAATTCCAAGGTAGGTAACCCTGTTGTTTGTTCTACTTTAACGTCAGCAGCCTCATCAATTGTTCGAAGGACAGTTGCTATTTTATTTGCCTGCTTGTTCATAATGTCAAAATCATCACCATATATTTTAATGGCAACATCACTTCTCACGCCTGCAATGAGCTCATTGAAGCGCATTTGGATCGGCTGTGTAAATTCATATTGATGGCCTATTACAGTATTAACCTTCTCTTCAATTTTATTGATGAGCACAGTTTTACTTTCACTTGGATCCGGCCATTGCTTTTTGGGTTTTAAAATAATAAAAGTATCAGACACATTAGGTGGCATAGGGTCAGCAGCCATTTCAGCTGTTCCTGTTTTTGAAAAAACAAAATCGACTTCTTTAAAAGAGGAAATTGCTTTTTCGATATCAAGCTGCATTGTTTGAGATTGGGTTAAGGCAGTACTGGGAATGCGCATTGCATGCATGGCAATATTTTTTTCATCAAGCGTCGGGATAAATTCTTGTCCAATATGCATGAATAAGAATAACGATCCTATGAAAAAAGCAGCAGCGCCGCCTAGGATTTTACGAGGATTAGCTAAAGCATAGACTAAACATTTTTCATAAAAAGCCTTTAATGAATCTAAATACGACTCAGAGCCACTGTGTGTACTTGTTTTTATAAAAATAGCTGCAAAAGCCGGGATAAATGTGAGTGACAATAGGAATGCTGATATTAATGCAAGCATCACTGTAACTGCCATTGGCATAAACATTTTTCCTTCAACACCACTGAAGGTAAGCAAAGGGATATAAACCAATATAAGAATAGTCTGACCATAAACAGTGGGACGGCTCATTTCTTTGGTCGACTTTATCACCTCTGTGAGGCGCTCAGGCAAAGTTAATGATCTTTGCAATATTTGAGTTTTATCTGCTAAACGCCTTAAATAATTCTCAATAATGATCACAGCACCATCAACCAGCAAGCCAAAATCAAGTGCACCTAAGCTCATTAAGTTTGCACTGGTTTTTGTAGTCAACATACCCATAGAGGTCATTAACATGGCAATGGGTATGACTGAAGCAGTAATCAACGCTGCACGAAAATTTCTTAACATCAAAAATAAAATAACAATCACCAACAATGCACCTTCAGTGAGGTTTTTAGAAACCGTCATAATGGTAGCATCAACCAACGTCGTGCGATTCAACATCGTTTGCGCAATAATATCGACGGGTAAATTCTTACTTATCGTTTGAAATTTCTTATCAACCAGGGTGGCAACCGTTCGGCTATTTGCTCCTATGAGCATGAGTGCTGTTCCTATCACCACTTCTTCGCCATTCTTGCTCGCACTGCCTGTGCGTAACTCTTTACCAATTTCAACTTGAGCAATATCTTTTAAGTAAATAGGAGATCCATTTTTTGTGGTAACAACGATATCTTCGATTTGCTTCACATTTTCTGTGCGACCATTCGCACGCACGATTAATGCTTCCCCATGGCGCTCTATATAACCCGCCCCTATACTTGTGTTGTTTTTTTCAATAACTTCTTTGATATCACCAAAACTTAGACCTAACGCAATGAGGTGTTGAAAATTTGGCTGCACGTGATACTGTTTAATATATCCACCAATTGAATCAATGCCTGCTACACCGGGTATTGTTTTTAATTGTGGCTTAATCACCCAATCTTGGATCGTTCGTAAATAGGATAGCTGCTCTACTTCTGTTATAAGCAGATCGCCCTCCGGTGTTAAATAACTTCCATCTGATTGCCATCCAGGTTTTCCATTTTCTATGGTACTTTTATCTTTGGGTGAATATTGTAACGACCACATGTAAACTTCACCTAAACCTGTACTAATAGCGCCCATTTTGGGATCAGCACTTGGTGGAAGATTTTCTTTAGCCTCAAGCAATTTTTCATTGACTTGCTGACGAGCAAAATAGATATTGACATTATCGTCAAAAATGGCAGTGACTTGGGAAAATCCATTACGTGATAGAGAACGCGTCGATTGTAATCCGGGGATCCCTTGCAATGTGGTTTCAATGGGAAATGTGACTTGTTTCTCTATCTCAAAAGGAGAAAACCCAGCCATAGACGTATTTATTTGTACTTGATTATTAGTGATATCTGGAACGGCATCAATCGGCAGGTAACGTAATGAAACTGAGCCTATGCATACCAATACAAAGGTTAAAAATGCTACAAAATAGCGGTTCTTGACTGAGAATTTAACAAGTTTCCCTATCATAGATGCAATCCCAGTTTAATGCGAATGCTCTGCTTCGCTCTTTCCTAGTTCCGCTTTAAGTAAAAATGTATTTGTCACTGCTATTTCATCACCCATTGTAAGTCCGCTTTCAACTTGTATATAGTCATTATTTTTAGACGCTTTCATTGCCAATTTTTTGGCGATAAACCCTTGATCATTGCGAACAAAAGCATACGGTTCACCATTTATTTTTTGAATTGCACTAACAGGAATAGTTAAGTTAACATCAGCTTTGTCACTTGCAATCACTATTTCAGTTTTAACAAAATCGCCTGGATGCCATTTATTATTCACATTATCTAATTCTACAATGGCTTTACCACTTCTACTTTCTTCATTAATCATCGGGCTTACATACATGATCTCTGAAGTGGCAACGACTTCGTCATTATTTGAAGAAATAGTCACTTTTTGGCCTTTGCGGATTTTACGCAAATCTTTTGCGCCCACTGCTAGCGTTACCCACACCGTATCTAAATTTGCCAATACATAAATTTGTTTATCTTTGTCGATCACTTCGCCGCGAGTAAGATGTCTTTCAATAACAACGCCATCAATAGGCGAATCAATATAATAGAGATTCAAAGGCCCTTTTTCATTTGGCAATTGGGTAATTTCTTTCTCGGTCATGCCCAAAGCCAGTAGCTTCTGTCGGGTTTGCTCTAGCTGGATTTTAGCTGTTTCCAAAATATTTTTAACTTTAATATACTCAATTTCAGCTTTCACCTTCATGTCCCAAAGTTTTTCTTCGCGCTTGAACAGATCCATTTTGAGTTCAAGATCTTTGAATGCAGCTAGGTAAGCAGCCTTAGCTTCAGCCATTTCTCTACTTTGGATAGAAACCAAACGTTCATTGGGTTTTACCGCTTCGCCAAGATTTTTATAAATATCTTTAACAACGCCTGGAACCAATGCCACGATATGAGTGACTTTATTTTCATTCAATGTCACTTCACTCGGGAACGATAATTTTTGTTGAAAATCACCTTGATCAATTGTAAAAGTTTGAATGTCATATTTTTTAATTTGTGCAGGTGTTAGCACAACGATCATGTCTTCATGATGCGAAGCTTCACCTTCTGCGTGTTCATGCTTAGCTTCATTATGTGCTTTTGCGTTAGTTTGTTTGGTTGTATCGTCTTTTATGTTAGCCCACGCCAAACCCACTCCAGTCACTATCACCACCGAAGCAAACCATAGAAACTTTTGATTACCATTCATAGTTATCTACCTAAGAATAATGGTGTAAGTCCAATGTAGACTCATCCACACTTAGTATAGATCAATTAGAATGAGCGACTGATTTAATTTCCAATTTGTGGGTTGATGACGACGCGTTAGACTGATTGGCAGAGCTTGGTTCAATGCCGCTATTGCCAACTTTCACAATAACCGTTGTATTGTTTAGTTTTAATAATGTGTTGGGTAGCAGAGTACGCCCACTTTAACATTAACCTTGCTCGTATCAAGACCTGCATCATTTAATGCTTGGATCATTTCATTGGCATTAAATTTACCTTTATTAAGCAATTTTAGATGCTCAGCAATAATTGGAATATAATTAAGCGGCACATCAGCCTCGTAAGATTCTTCACATCTTCCACCAGCAACCTGATTGAGTTGGTTTTCCGTTAATGTTTTCATAAGCTCTCCTTCAATGACGGCACAATAAGTTATTTGAGTGATGTCATCTTCTGCTATTCTTCATGTTGCTGTCAATGCTTAGCAATTTTTCTTCCAGCCGCTGCAGGAGCTGGCTTTGCAGATACAAATGCCCCAGCTAACCCTTTAAGACCGGCATAAACTTCGGTTGTAGGAACGTCAACAGCAGGTTTTGAGACGAATGCGCCTACTAGACCTTTCAGATCTGCAAACTCTGGCATGCTCGGTTTTTCTTTTGGTGTTTGTGACTTGGCAGGTGTTATCGATAAGTCGTTGAACAATTTATCCATCAATTCCATATCAGGTACATGTAATAACTTGTCTTGCAAACATCGTAATTTGGTTTCAATTAGGTATCTATCTAGGATTTCTACCATCTTTTCAATATCCATCGTGATCAACTGTCTACATTTTTCTTCATTGATCTTAAACATAACTGGTGCAAAGCCAGGGATTTTGCTTTCTTGGGTTCCTTTTGCAATGAGTTCATTTAATTCACGACTTGCTAAGAACCCCGGCTCATACATACTCATCGATTGATATGAAGGTGCTTTACTATAGGCTTTTATATGGATTGGGTAAATATCTTCTTCTGTGATCTCTTTACCCGCAACATCCGGTGAACGAACTTTTAAAGGGGACAAAGAAGTGACAACGCAATTATATGCACCATGGACTCCCGCTGGATGAATACGAACATAGTTTGGATCACCTTGGAAAATGATTTGTGTCCCTACATTAGCTTCTTTTGCTAGTTGCCCTTTACTCTCTAAACCTCGCTGGTCAATAAAAAAGGATAACGGTTGTACAGGCATTAAATCTAAATGTGAATATGGTTGTGTACCCATCACGACACTAAAAACTGAAATGACTAACCGACGATGAGTTGGTGTTTCTTTGTCCTTTTCGCCAAATAAGCGATCAAAACGTTTTTTACCTGCATCACGGCCATGATGTTTTTCCATCATGTGCAACACAACTAAATTATAGGTAATGGCTAATGCAACACCGCACTCTATTACGGTTTCATGTGAAGTTAATAAACTTTCGATTGCTTCTGAAGCACTCACACCCGGCTTGATGCGATAAAGCATTTGTCCTTGTGGTAGTTGTTCAAAAGACGGATGTGTAGTTTTTCCCATTAAGACCGAATTCATATCTGGCTCACCTTTATATTTAGTGACATATTTTCCAGGATAAATTAAATGTCCTGCAATTTTAGCTGCATCGACTTGGTTCATGGCCTCTAAAAAAGGAGAGCGAAAATCTAGCATAAAAACCTCAAAAATAACAACATTGGCAGGCAGTATATAACAGGATGATTGTGTGGCATAAAATAATAGACTGAAAAACAAAATATCTCAGGAAATACATGACATTTTTTGAGTGTCGTGCTAACTTGGCTGCATGATCATAACTATTTTTGATAGATTGGACGCAGCGTGAAAAATCAATACGAGTATATCAATGAGTATTTTAAAGAAATCGATTGCTCTGGAAATGCCATTGAAGCCACAGAATTTGATAATTGCATCTTTACTGGTTGCAATTTTAGTCATACACAATTCATCAAATGTAAATTCCATGAATGCCACTTTATCAATTGTAATTTGAGTTTAATGAGCGTTTCTAAATGTTCGTTTTTTGATACACTTTTTGAAGCCTGTAAAGCGATTGGCATTCATTGGACTAATGCGGCTTGGCCTAATATTAAACTCGTTTGTCCTTTACAATTTAACCAGTGTATTTTAAATGATTCTTCTTTTCTTGGACTTAGTTTACGAGAAATGAAAATGGTGGAATGTAAAGCACATGATGTCGATTTTAGAGATGCTGACTTCACCCAAGCCGATTTTAGCCATACTGACTTTACGCATAGTTTATTTAGCAAAACCATACTAACAGAAGCTAATTTTGCCGAAGCCATTAATTATGATATTAATATTTTTCAAAATGAGGTAAAACGCGCAAAATTTACCTTGCCAGAGGCCATGAATTTATTGCAACACCTTGATATTGAATTACTAGAATAACAAGTAAGCACACAACTTGATTTGATCTATCTACTACTTTAATATGTCTTCATTATTTTGACAAGAGCGCCTTTCTCATGATCTCTGCCAATTTCACTGAAGAAACCAAAGAAAATCTATTCACGAGCTTTACTCCTTTATTTAATGGCACATCATCCCCTGAAGCTACCAAAAAGAACTGGCAAGACATTATCGCCTCACACAAAACTTACCTGTTCATTTCAGCAATCAAACATCAAGGCAGATCCACTGCTTTATCACACAAAGAATTATCTCGCTTACGTGAGAAGCTGCAACATTCAGGGAATATTCTTTATTCGAAAGAGGAACGGCGTAATACCTTCATTGTAGATAAGTCAGGCAATCTTTACGCGATCCATTCAACTCTTGCTAAAGGTACGACTTGCCGCGTCAAAATGGTGCAGGATCTGAAAACGCTGGAATGGAGTGTCGTAAAAATAGTAAAAGACAATGAAGAGCGTGCTTTGGCCGAAATGAAGATCTTGGAGAAGTTGAACCTATTTAAAGGAGCGCAATTTCGAGTAACAAATCATGGAACGCATAAATCATATTTATTCGCTCCTCTAGCCAAAGGATTAAAGCTAAAAGATTTTCTTCACTTAGTGAAAAAACATAAAAAAGTGTTTTCAAGTAAAGAACAAGCAGAAATTTTACATTCCATGTTATTAACCATGCAAACATTTATTGCAGCCAATGTTAATCATGGAGATATTCATGAGAAAAATGTGCTCATTGATCCCTTAACGCACAAAGTCCATTTGATTGATTTTGGCGAGGCCACTGAAGTTGCTATTGATGGTACTGGCAATCATCATCAACATTATGATATTCGTAAGCTTTTTTCTGTATTGAGCCCTATCATTACTGATTATACTTTGCTTAATATTGCAAACCAACATCTTTTTACATGGGTCAATTTAAAACCGAATTTACAAGCCGCAATTGATAAAGTAGGTGCTACTTGTGCTCCGCTTAAAAGCAATCGTACTCAACTTCGTTAATTGGATTACGTCCCACAAAAAGTTTCAAGCACCCTTTCTTTCACTGTCGGCGGCTGTGTGAGATCTTCATATTGCGAGTTGTCAATATAGGGTTTTTGATAAGCAGTTAAACAGCGATTAAACCAAGTTAAATCCCCTTGCTGGGTTGCCATGCTAAGCGCTTTTTCAACTTGATGATTTCTCGGTATGAACGCTGGATTTTTCCTTTGCATCAGCAATAGACTATCTTGTAATGACAGCGGTTGGCGCAATCGACGCGCCTGCCAATTCTCTGCCCACTCTTTTAACTCAAGCGGGATGTTATCTAAAGCAAGCGCTCTAAATGTATTCGTATAATCAAGCGATTTCATTTGCATTATTTTTAAAAGCTCATGAATGAGTAGGTGATCTTCCTCTTCCTCATTGATAATGCCTAACTTTTCGCACATCATCGTTAGCCACTTCTTTTGAAACAATGTTGAAAAGTGATTGACTTCAACTTCTGCCAATGCCAAAGCTTTTGTTTCATCAATATCAAGCAAAGGTATTAAACATTCTGTTAAGCGTGCAAAATTCCAGGCACCCATCAATGGCTGATTAAAAAAAGCATAACGACCATTCTGATCAATTGAACTAAAAACAGTGAGCGGATGATATTCATCCATAAAAGCGCAAGGACCATAATCAATGGTTTCCCCACTAATCGCCATATTATCGGTATTCATCACCCCATGGATAAACCCAATCCGCATCCATTCACAAATCAACGACACTTGGCTTTGTTTGACATATTCTAGTAATGCGAGGGCTTGATTGGCTTCATTTACTGCTTCTGGCACATGCCTTTTCACCGTGTAGTCGAGCAAATGTTTTAGTGCTTGTGGGTTAGATAATGTTGCAGCAAATTCAAAAGTGCCTACTCGAATATGACTAGCTGCCACGCGTGTTAAAACGGCTCCTGGCAGTATTGTGCCACGGTTCACTGCTTCACCTGTGCTAGTGACAGCTAAACTTCGCGTGGTTGGGATCCCCAAAGCGTGCATTGCTTCACTGACTATGTATTCTCTTAACATCGGCGCTAAGACAGCACGCCCATCTCCTCGTCTTGCATAAGGAGTGGGCCCCGATCCTTTTAGTTGAATATCAAGGCGCAAACCCGCGGGTGTGATATGCTCGCCATACCAAAGTGCTCGACCATCACCCAACATTGTAAAATGACCAAATTGGTGACCTGCATAGGCTAAAGCGGTTGGCTTAGCGCCTTCTGGCAAGAGGCTGCCACTGAAGATCTTGACCCAAGCGTCTTTATCTTCTTCACGTATATCTAACCCAAGTTCTTCCGCTAATGACTGATTGACAATAACCAGCTCGGGATCCCTTGCCGGTTGCAAGCTGATGGGTGAATAAAATTCACTGGGCAGATCCAGATAACTGTGTTCAAAGCGCCAATTTTTATTCATGCCATTTCACTCATCAAGTACGTTTCAGGTAGATTACCAATTAAAGCTTCGCTTTGTCAGTAGCAGCAGCAACTGGTAGAGATAAATGCTTGATTACCTTATTTCTATTCGTCTTCATCCAATAAAAAGCCACCTACCTGTGCTTTCCAAAGCATGGAATACATGCCATTTTTAGCTAGCAGCTCTTGATGAGTGCCATCTTCAATAATTTTGCCTTTATCGAATACTAAGATCCTATCCATGTGCAATAATGTTGAAAGGCGATGAGCAATCACGATGGTGGTCTTATTTTGCATAAGCTCCCATAAGCTTTCTTGAATATATTGTTCTGTAACCGAATCTAACTGACTGGTCGCTTCATCTAAAATTAATATCGGTGCATTCTTTAGAAAAGCTCGTGCAATCGCAATGCGTTGGCGCTGCCCACCTGAAAGTTTAACTCCTCTCTCACCCACCAAAGACTCATAGCCTTGTGTTAAATTGGCTATAAATTCATCAGCATGCGCATTTTTAGCAGCATGAATGACTTCATCGAAGGTCGCATCAACACGCCCATATTGAATGTTTTCCAAAAGCGAACGATGAAATAATGAAGGATCTTGAGGAATCATGCCAATATTTCTGCGTAAACTAGTTTGCGTGACTTCTTTAATATCTTGGTCGTCTATCAAGATCCTGCCTTGGTTCACATCAAATAGGCGTAATATTAAATTCACAAAAGTCGATTTTCCGCCTCCTGAATGCCCGACTAAACCGACTTTCTGCCCAGGTTCAATCGCCACGGTTTTATTTTCAAAGAGCGGATTGGTACCTTGGTATTGAAACTGAACTTGATCAAACACAATTTTGCCTTGTGTGACTTTTAGCTCATTTGCATTGGGTTTATCTTGGATCTCATGGGGCTCAACTATAATATTTAGCGCTTGACGGCAATTACCAGCTTCTTTTGCAAAGCGTAGAATTTCTTCGCCCATGTTAAAAATGCTTTCAGCAATAGTAAATGACAATGTGAGTATTAAAGCAAAATCACCGATAGTCACCATGTTATGCAATCTGCCATAGATTAAACCACCCAGCATTGCCGACACTAACAGAAAAATCCATAGTCCTTGCTTAAAGTAAGATTTCAACAAATACCATTGCAGTGCTCGGTCTTTTGCCATCAAATTATCAATGGAATTAAATAGGACTTGCTCTTCATGTTTTACATTGGCAAATAGCTTGGCACTCATAATATTGACAATACTATCAACTAGCTTGCCATTCATACTGTTACCCGCTTCACTCAAATCATAAGCGAGTTGCTCAGACTTTTTAGACATCGTATAAGCAAAAACGACATAAGCAAACGCCCAAATTAACAGCGTTAAGCAAAAAAATGGATTTACGGTATACAAGATGGCAGACGAAATCAACACAGCTAAAGCGGGTGGTAGGATTTTATGAACAAGGATCTGGATCAAGGATTCAACACCCGTGACTAAGTCGAATATCTTCTTTGATAAACTGCCCGAAAAATGTTCACCAAAATAGCGATAAGAATGCTGTGATAAATAGTGATGCATCGTACCTGCAATATCTGATTTAATTTTTGGATAAAATCGCAGGGATCCAATTCGATATACGGTATAC
Source organism: Uncultured Candidatus Berkiella sp. (assembly GCA_964594635.1). Taxonomy (GTDB): domain Bacteria; phylum Pseudomonadota; class Gammaproteobacteria; order Berkiellales; family Berkiellaceae; genus Berkiella. Next base: position 24,135 of record CAZQMV010000002.1, on the reverse strand, counting down.
CCCACATTGATAGCCATCGGAATGCAGGCATAAAACAGCACCGGGACCAACAGTGCATTTACTAATAAATCGAGATGATTACCGACCGCCATCACCCGATCGATAATCACTTTGAGTAAATAGGCTTTAACTGGGTTAATGGAGGCTTCAAAAATCACAAACAACAGAAACATCAGCAGCGTAAAAGGGTGCCTTTTTAAAAACATGACAACAAAGGTGCTGAGTTTGGTGGGAATGGCTAAGCCTTCATTCACGACCTGTGTTTTTGTAATGTCGATGTTCATTTTCCCCTCAGCCTCTCATCGATATGAGTTATTTTAATTTATTTATGAATTTTGATAACAAATGATATCAGATCGGCAAGACTTACCATAAAGCAAAAAAAGGACACCCAAATCTTTATGTAATGCTAACTAATTGATTTTGAAGAACTTTACCGCTTAATCATTTTTGGGTGTCCTTTTTTATTGAAAAGGCAAATAGATCGCAAAAACAGATGGGTATTCTTGTATATCAACGATTGTAAGATGATGAACTTTGCCTTATGGCTATCGGTCTACTTCAACAGAATAGGAGATAATATTATGTTAAACATGACCAATTTAGACGAAGAAGTCCCTGATGCCATGATCGATCGATTTCAAGAGCACTTAAGTGCTGTAGTAGGTCATTATGGTGTTGACGCACTCTTAAATTATATAGATCCGACTGTAGCTGGCACTATACAAGGAAGATTATTTTACAAAGTTGATGCTTCAGATAATGGCAAACCGCTAATCATCGCCATGAACTTAACGAATATTACATTTAGTGAAAGTTTAGGAGAGAAATTTGACATGCTAACAAAAAATGGAACGGAATTTGATAATTTTTTTAATGCGGTTGGTGACCGTTTTGCTAGGCACCCAGAATTTAAACAAATCATTAGTGATTTTGAAAAAAAATATCCTGGGAAGGGAAATGAATTACAGCGCTTTTTATCGGCACAAGCCGCTTATGTCATATTAGAAAACATTGTAAGACAAAGAATTGAAAACAACCCTGTCAAAATTTCTTATGACGAAACTGAGCGTAACATTAAATTAAATAAGGAAAAGCTAGAAGACTTAGACGGCACAAGCAATAAAGAAATCAAAAAAATGGTAAAAGCCATTAAAAAAATTAACAGCGACATGGAAACAAGAATGCCCACTTTAACACAAAGATATCGGGACGTAAGCAATGAAACTAATCAAATATTATTGCAAGCTAGAAAAGCAATTGAACAATATACTCAAAATCCGAAGACGTCAAATTCACTTAAAGCAAAATTATAAGCATCAACACGCCCATATTGAATGTTTTCCCAAAGCGTGCGATGTAATAAAAAAGGATCTTGCGAGATCATACTGATATTTTTGCGTAAACTGGTTTGTGTGACTTCCTTAAGGTCGATTTTCCGCTACCCGAACAATAGCAAAAAAAGGATACTCAAATCTTTATGCAAGCAAAATCAGCCTATCAAGTGATAGCCCGCATCGATATAAATGGTGTCACCAGTGATATTTTTGGCATAATCGCTGGAAAGATAGGTGACCATAGCGCCGACATCAAAAATATCAACCAGTGCACGCATCGGAGATTTATTTTGAGCATCATTAAGTAATTGATCAAAATCATCAAGTCCTGAAGCAGCTCTCGTTTTAACCGGACCTGGGGATATCGCAATAACTCGAATATTACTAGGCCCCAATTCCGCTGACATATAGCGCACACAGGATTCTAGCGCCGCTTTGACTGGCCCCATCACATTGTAATTTTCAACCACTTTCACGGCACCATAAAAGCTCATTGCAAACATGGAGCCCCCATTGGTCATTAAAGGCTTGGCCAGCTTTGCCATGCGAAGAAAGGAATGACACGAAATATCCATTGCGAGTAAAAATCCCTCTTTAGAACAATCAATAATTGATCCTTGAAGATCTTTCTTGGGCGCAAAGGCGATTGAATGAACAATAATGTCAATAGAGCCCCATTTTGTGGCAATCTCCTTGAACACATTATCTAAATCATGTTCATTGGTCACATCACATTGAGTATAAATACCGGGATTTAGAGGCAGCGCTATTTTATCAACAAAGGGTTTTGCTTTTTCATTGAGGTACGTAATAGCAACGTCAGCACCCGCTTCTTTCAACATTTTAGCGCAACCATAAGCAATCGAGCTTTCATTAGCGATGCCTATAATCAGTGCTTTTTTGCCGCGCAGTAATGTTTTATCCATTGCTGTTCCTTATCACTTTATCAATTTTGGGATTTTTCTAATCATCTTTCAAAAATCCATCCACCTGTGCTTTCCAAAGTGTAGAGTACATTCCACTCTTCGATAGCAGTTCCTGATGGGCGCCATCTTCAACAATGATACCTTTATCGAATACTAAGATCCTGTCCATGTGCAAAAGCGTCGACAGCCGATGTGCAATCACCAGTGTCGTTTTTCCTTGCATCAACTGCCATAGACTTTCTTGAATATAATTTTCAGAGACTGAGTCTAGCTGACTGGTCGCTTCATCGAGAATGAGGATAGGCGCATTTTTTAAGATAGCTCTAGCAATCGCTATCCGCTGACGTTGACCACCTGAGAGCTTAACGCCGCGCTCACCCACTAAAGTGTGATATTGATTGTCTAGCTCTTTAACAAATTCATCTGCATGCGCAAGCTTAGCAGCTTGAATCACTTCGTCATCCGTTGCCTCCATACGACCATAACGAATATTCTCCATTACGGTGCGATGGAACAGATCCGGCTCTTGCGGGATCATGCCGATATTTTGAAGCAAACTCTCCTTCGTAACTTTTTTGATATCTTGATTATCAATTAAAATTTCACCTTGCTGGATGTCGTTATATCTTAAAATCAGTTTTGCAAACGTCGATTTACCACTTCCGGAAAAGCCAACCAAGCCAATTTTCTGGCCTGATTGAATGTCAACATTCACTTTTGAAAATAAAGGCTTAGAGGCATAGCCAAAATCGACATCGCGAAAAGCAATATTACCCTGGGTCACTTTCATAATAGATGCATTGGGCAAATCAGGTACATCATGCTCTTCAGTAATGATCGTTAACGATTGTCGGCAAGTGCCAATTTCCCTTGAAAAATACAACATCGCCTGACCAATTTCGCTGGTATGAATTAAAAAGGTTGTTGATAAAGCAAGTACTAATGCAAAATCACCGAGTGTAACCCATCCATGCGAAAAGCCATAAATTAATGCCATTAGCATGCAGCTGATAAAAATGGTAATGGTAAATGCCTCAACAAAATGTACTTTTAAGATATACCATTGCAAAGCCTTATCTTTTACCACCACATCAGTTACCGTTTCATCAATTCTTTTTCGTTCATAAGAGACATTGGCAAATATTTTAGCACTGATGATATTAGTGATTGAATCAACGATAGCCCCAAATAAAGTGGCTACCGACTCAGAGAACACAAACGATTTCTTCTCACACAGTTTTGCAAAATGATAAGTTAATAGCACATAGCCAATTGACCATATGATGAGAATCAATGAGAAAACAGGATGCACAGTCCACAAAACACAACTTGCAATAATTAATGCCATTATTCTTGGCAAAAACATATTGACCACCACACGGATCACAGGCTCAATACTTATTGCCATATCCTGTGTTTTTTTAGCAAGGCTACCGGCAAAATTATTTAAAAAATAGGCGTGTGAATGTTGTGACAAATAGTCAAACATGACATTGATTGCATCGGCTTTTATTCTGGTAAACACCTTTAAATAGACATATTCATAAAATCTAAAGTTAAGATTGAGTAAAAATGACATTGAGCCATAAAGCACAACAGGAATAATAATGGCCGACATGACTCTTTCAGGGTGGTGTTGATACTGATTGGCAGTATCAATAATGAGCTTTAACAAATAAGGGCTCAATGACATTTCAATAGCCCAAACTAACCCCGTGAGGCATAATGCAAAAAGTCCCCATTTATGCGGCGAAGATAAATACCATATAAATGCGCCCAAGGTTTTGGGCAAGGGTTTAGTGCCAAAATTTGTCATTGTTAATAGTTCCAGTCCAGCGCTTGCAAATACTATAGAATCTTAGATGATCCCAGTCATTACTGACTAGTATATATATCATGACCTTAAACCAAACATTGTTTTAAATTCTAACACAATTACAATGCCCCCATATTTAATCTCATTCTGGCTCGACCTATGCAATTCTCAATGTTGCAATTTGACATTTGCACGACCAAAATATTGATAAGCAATCAAAAAATTAAGGTGTAATTATGCAGCACGATGATGATGAAAAAAAGCGCAAAGAAGATACAATAAAACGCTATCAACCGCTTGAATTTCACAAACCAAAACTCAAAGATGAAAAAAACAAAGATAAAAAATCAGCAAACGATCCATCGCCACATGCACCTATCGTACCCTGCATTAAATGTGGAAAATCGCACCGCAAAGGCGCTAGGTGCAAGCCAGGTTAGGAGTTCTCTTTACGCTTTTAACCGGTAACCTGTTTTAAAAATCCAATATAAAATGGCTAAGCATATCGCTAAAAATAGACTTATCATAATCAAGCTGATCTCGATATTGAGATCCGCCTGCCCATAAAAGCTCCAACGAAAACCACTAATTAAATAAACCACCGGGTTTACAAGCGACACCTTTTGCCAAAAAGGTGGGAGCATATGAATCGAATAAAAACTACCACCCAAAAAGGACAACGGCATTATAATAAGTAGTGGAATACTTTGCAGCTTCTGAAAACCATCTGCCCATACACCAATTATAAAACCAAGCAAACTAAACGAAATAGAGGTGAGCGTTAAAAATCCAACCATATAAAAGGGATGTACGATATGAATATTCACAAAAAAACTGGCTGTGAGTAAAATGATCAGCCCTACCATGATAGATTTTGTTGCAGCAGCGCCCACATAGCCCAAAACAATTTCTACATAGGAAATGGGAGCAGATAATACTTCATAGATAGTACCTGTAAAGCGAGGAAAGTAGATACCAAATGCGGCATTGGAAACGCTTTCAGACAACACGGTAAGCATGATAAGCCCTGGCACAATGTAGGCACCGTAGGCAATGCCATCAATGTTCGCTATTTGATTACCCAGCGCCGAACCAAATACAATAAAATAGAGCACCGTTAATAAAACGGGGGCAGCAATGCTTTGCCCAATGGTTCTAAATGTTCTAGCCATCTCAAAGCTATAAATAGAAATGACGCTTCTATAATTCATGTTTTACTCGTTATATGAACAAAGATATCTTCCAATGAAGTTTGAGTCGTACTTAAATCTTTAAAATGAATATCTAACATATTGAGCATTTGAATAAGTAATGCTACGCGATTATCTTCCATTGCAGCATCAAAGGTAAAAACCAATGTTGATCCCTCATCCATTAATTTAAGATCAAAGTTTGATAGCTTTTCAGGTATCGTGCTCAACTTTTTTTCTAATTGTAAATGCAGTTGTTTTTGACCTAACTTCTTCATCAAGTGCTTTTTCTCTTCCACCAATACAATTTCGCCTTGATGAATAATCCCTATGCGATCAGCCATTTCTTCTGCTTCATCGATATAGTGGGTTGTTAAAATGATCGTTACACCCGATTCGCGTAATTGATGAACAAGCCCCCACAACGTTTTTCGTAATTCAACATCAACACCTGCTGTTGGTTCATCTAGAAAAAGGATTTCAGGTTCATGTGATAGTGCTTTTGCAATCATCAACCTGCGCTTCATACCACCAGATAGCGCCATGATCTTATCTTTGCGCTTTTCCCATAAGAATAACGATTTTAATAATTTTTCGATGTATTGTGGATTTTTAGGTTTGCCGAATAAGCCCCTGCTATGAGTCACCGTATCCCAAACGGTTTCAAATGCTTCGGTGGATATCTCTTGGGGTACTAACCCTATCAATGAACGGGTTTGGCGGTAATCAGAAATAATGTCGTGGCCTTTTACTGTCACCTTGCCATCTGTCATATTGACAATACCACAAATAATACTAATTAAAGTGGTTTTTCCCGCACCATTAGGACCCAACAGAGCAAAGATTTCACCTTGCTTAATATCAAGATGGATCTCTTTTAATGCCTGCAATCCACTTTTATAAACTTTGTTAAGGTTGGTGACCGACAAGATTGTAGGGAGTGTTGTAATATCGACCACAGTCATTATGTTCCTTTTAAAGATAAGCTACTATATTTATAACACATTCATCATGGCTAAAAAATATACTCTGTCGACTCAGGAACCAACAGCGTTACCAAATGGTTATTCATCATCATGGCAGGACTCGTTGGTACACTTGGTGAAAACACAGCTTCAACTCCATCTATAAATGAGTTCATAATAATATCATGAATATCCATTGGGAGTGATGCGACTTTTGATTTGTAATTATCACACGCTTTAATGAAATCAAGATATTCTTGTGCAAACAGCTTTTCATCTTTTGTCATTCTGTGATTATTAAAATCTAAACCACTCATTAAATAATCATAATACGAAGCTGAATAGGCATCCATAAAGCTAATTTGTGATACCTGAAAGGGAGCATACTTATTCACCATTTGACCAATATCTTGATCAAACTTCTCAAAAACAGCCTCATTATTTAATTCATTGAGTGAAAAAAATCCACGTTGAACATCATGTTCATTATTTGGATTATGATGTGTTTCTAATGCACGAATAAGCAAATCATCATAAATGTTAGCAGCAATAAACATTTCCTTATGATCAATTACATCTTTTAACGTGTAGGTTAAATCAAATTCTTCCCACTGTATAAAGCTTTGTTTCGCTATCTGGTGAGCTGTGCTATTATCAAGTCCTAAAGTCATAAAAGTTGATACAAAAGCAGCTTCGACACTCGTTTCTAACGATGTCCAACTACAATTACCCGTTATTTGTTCAGGGTTCTCAACCATCCCAATCTTTTCTAGACCTAATATATCGATTAAATCATATTGAAGATATTTAGACTCTCCCTGCCAATTAAGCATTTGCGAAATCAGCTCTATATTCAAGTTCGAAGATTTAGTGATTTTAAATTCTTCAATACCGTGGATCCCATCGCTTTCGTCTCCTCGATTACAGCGATAGAGAGTATCTTTATCAATAACGAAGGAAATAGCATGACGTTCCCATCCAGAGGGAATAATCACTAATTCACCACGCTTAACTTTATCATAGTAAGTAGCAGGGTCAAATACATTTGCTGCGAAATCAACAGCTTCTTTAACACTAACGAAAGCTTGGCTTGCCCATGACGGAAGTTCGCTTTTTTCAATCACGTTGAAATAAAATTGATTGTAAGAATCGGCCAGCGCAATGGCACCCTGCTTTCTATAATATCCTTCGAACGAAAAGCAATCGAAGTCATGGCTTATGATATTGTCGAATGGCATGCAACCATCTAGATCAAATTTTAAGCCAAAAACCTTTGACTCATCGTAAGCATTGACTAAAGTTGCATCACCTATCTTCCCCTGTGCGATCAAATACTTGCTTATATCGGATAGGTTATATTCGTTTAGCAAGATCCTTGTAAAGGTTGGATCAAACGACGGATGGTTTATTATTTTATTTAATACGTCAAACTTGTCATCTACGAAAGCACGCCATATCGGCGTAGCACCCTGTGTACTTGGCGTATTGACATCAATTTGCGGCACCTTCAATAATACTTCTGCTTGAGTATATCTCCCGAAGTCTAATGCGTAATTCAAAGGCGTGTAACCTTTATCATCCCGCACATTAACGTTGGCACCTAGGTTGATTAATTTATTGGTAAAATAGGTTGAGTCAAGTCGCAAAGCTTCATGAAGAGCCGTTGTGCCATCAAACGGTGAAGCATTATTAATGTCAATACCATACCCTACTAGGGTATCAAATACTTTCGGTTTATTGTACCTAATTGCGGCTTGTAAGAATGTTTCATTCGTATGCGTATCAAGTGCATTGAGATCATAATTTTTATATAATTCCAATGTACTCATTTTTTCATTGATGATGGCAGAAAATATTTGTGCACAGATATAATCAGACTGCTGCTTCGTGATGGTTTTGATACTTTGGGTAGCCATGTTGTACCTTGATTAACAATTTCAAGGCACAATACTTATATCCTATTGATTAATCAATATTTGCTAAACAAATGTGATCCTAAGCCTCGTTTTGGCAACATCTTTATTAAGCTGGCTTAATTGTGACATGTGTAGGTTCGCAGAAAAAAAACTCAGTGCCCATCAGCATTTTTTTATGCATTTTTTATAAAAACACTAAATATGTATCCTCTATAAACAAAACCTATTTTGTTAAATTGTCTTATGATTATTTTCTTTTGTTCTTCATTAATGGATAGGGTAAACAAAATGAACGTAATCTCTAAAGCATTTTTATTGACTGGCGTACTTTTCGCTTCTAACGCATTTGCAATGGAAGCATCCTATGATTGTGTGCGCGCAAAAATGGAAAGAATTTGCAATCCCTGTAAAAGCGTACGAATTCCACGCTGCTGCGAACGTGACACCGTTTGTGCTTCCTGCCCAAGTTGGGATTATTGCCGACGCTGTGCCTATCAAAAAGTTTGCCGCACTGCTTGCTCACCATGCGCAAGAAACTAATCTATTCTCATGAACCCGCTCTCTAACAAGTCGTAGAGAGCGGTGTTTACATCATTTAGAAACTTTATTAGATTGATCATAGCTTGTGATCAAATTACGATAATCGGGAATATGGTTAGAGAATAAAGTTGCCAAACCTTCAACGTCGTTACGCCAATCTCGATGCAACTCACAGGCAATGCCAAACCAGGTCATCAGTTGTGCTCCCGCTTGCGACATGCGGTCCCATGCTGAATGTCGAGTCACTTCATTAAAAGTGCCTGATGCATCGGTTACAACAAATACCTCATACCCTTCTTGTAATGCAGACAATGCGGGGAAAGCAACACACACTTCGGTAACAACCCCGGCAATAATCAGTTGCTTTTTGCCCGTGACTTTAACTGCCTTAACAAAATCCTCATTATCCCAAGCATTGATATTACCAGGACGCGCAATATAAGGCGCATCTGGAAATTGTGCTTTTAGCTCAGGCACCAATGGGCCATTAGGCCCAGTTTCAAAACTGGTGGTCAAAATCGTCGGTAAGTTAAAATATTTGGCTAGATCACCTAATGCTAGAACATTGTTCTTAAACTTATCAGGCTCAATATCTCGCACCAATGAAATCAATCCTGCCTGATGATCAACCAATAATACGGCGGCATTCTGTTTATCCAAGCGAATGTAGGGTTTACTCATGATATCTTCCTTCTTTATTCGTGAGGCTCGATCAATATAAGCATGAGACATCCAAAATGAAGGAAAGTTCTTCTTTTACATTCTGCTATAAATTCATCTAGGTGGCTCAACTAACCACTTGCATATACGCCGAATTTTTCTCAATTTATTGCTAAAATCGCTTGACCCTATGGTAGAACACTTTGCTATTCAATCAACGTTTTTAGAAGAAAAAGCAAAATCATTACAAGATGCAAGCAATGCTTTAAAAGTCATTATTGCTGAACATAGCGAGAATAAATCTCTTCCTTGTGAAAATGTGATTCAATTAATTGAGGTCTATCGTATGGCACAGCAGCTAGAAAAAACATGGGCAGGTAAAATATTTACTCAGGACGAGTTGAAATCTTATGCTAACTTTGAACAGGAATTAAAAAAACGCTTTACTGAAAATCAAATGAAGGATTTCGAGCAACAATGGAGCGAGATCATTCAAGATGTGACGTTGAATGTCGCAAATGATCCCAATAGCAGTATCGGCATCAGTCTAGGTAAACGGGCTATGGATTGGGTAAATGCGTACTATGGTAAAAAATATGCAGGTATCAGAACAACTATTTGGGAAAATGGCATTAAAGAAAACCAAATTGAAGATGCGTCAATTTCAAGTGATGTCTTTCATTGGCTTGATCAAGGGATTTCAGCTTACTTTCGTTCACGCATGATGAAAGTACTGAGTGAGGTATCAACGCATCCATTAGATCAAGGCGTTCGGCAATGGGAAGAACTCCTCTGTGAAATACATGGTGATGATAAAAAAGCGAATCATCACATTTTTGAAGCAATCTTTCAAAACGAACAAATTGATCACAAAGCTAAAGAGTGGGTAAAGCAATATATACAGAAATATAGCTAGGAAAGCGGCCCCGTCTTTACGGGGCTATCTAATTGGTTTACTTGCACGCAATCCATTTATAATATCCTGATATTCCATTTTATGGATCTAATTATCCCATAATACCATATTTTTGTTGTTAATATTCTTAAATTACAATATTATTTCATTATAATATTCTAAATATCAGGTGCATATGACTAAACTGTATTTTTCAACAGATCTAAAGGAAGCACGAAAGTTATCAAATCTCTTTCAGCAAAACAAACTTCGGCGCTTGTACCAAGGCATCTATACTGATGATTTAAAATCGCCAATAAGTACCATTATTCGTGAAAAATGGATGCAAATTGTTGCATATGTTGTACCTAAAGGTATTTTAAGTTTTAGAACAGCCATTGAATTAAAGCCAACTTATTATAATGAAGACCACTATATCGTATTTATTACTAGCTCTTATGTAAAAACCATAACATTACCAGGCCTTATTATTAAGGTAGTAAAGGGGAATACTAACTCTTATTGTGAGCAAATAATGCCCAATCTCGCACGTAGTAACTTATCTCGTATTCTATTAGAGAATCTCACTATCGTTAGACGAGCAAATAAAGGAATTAAAACCATCGAAGAAGAAGGTGTCGAAAATATTCTTGCCAAGGAAATGCGCCATAAGGGTGAACAATTTCTAAATAATACTCGAGATGAAGCGCGGCAGATATCCAATGAGTTGGGATATGAAAGGGAATATCATAAACTTAATCAAATAATAAGCTCAATGTTATCAACTAATCCGGATCCTCGCTTAAAATCACCCTATGCCCTCGCGGTAGCAAAGAAAGAACCCTATGATAGTAAAAGATTAACTCTATTTGAAAATCTCTATTTATACTTAAAAAAATGCAGCTTTAATGAGCGACTCTATCAATTTAATAGCATATCATTAAAAAATCTTTCGTTTTTTGAATCTTATTTTTCAAATTTTATTGAAGGAACTGAATTTGCTATTGATGAGGCAGAGGACATCATATTTTCTGGAAATGAAATTAAACATCGCCATGCGGATAGTCATGATATATTAGCGAATTTTCGCCTAACCAATGATCCATCTGAAATAGAGATCACGCCAAATAATACATCAGAGTTTTTAGATATTTTAAAAAGACGACACGCGTATCTCATGAAGGAGAGACCAGAAAAACAACCCGGTGATTTTAAAAACGTAGTTAATAAAACTGGCAATACTATATTTGTTGAACCACAGGATGTTGTTGGTACATTATGCCAATCTTTTGAGCTCTATAAACTACTACCTGAGGGGCTTTCAAGAGCACTTTTTATACATTTTATCGTCAGTGAAGTTCATCCATTTAATGATGGAAATGGCAGACTTTCTCGAATAATGATGAATGCTGAGTTATTTAGAGCAGGACACTATAAAATTATCATCCCAACAGTCCATCGTGATAATTATCTTAATGGCTTAAGACAAGCTAGTCGAGACCAATATTTTACAACATATTGTAAAGTGCTTGATCAAGCGCAAGCCTATGTGCAAACAATACATTGGCTAGACTATGGAGATGCGCGGCATAAACTAGAAACTGACCATGCCGAAAAAACGCCCAATGAAGGGCTTCCGATTTTTAATCGAGCCTTGCGCTCTTTGAAATTATCTGAATTTTCCTAACAATGCTGAAATCACCCTACTTCTTTTGCTCACTCGTGTTGATGATTGATTGATACCTAAAATGTGGGGTGATATAACCAAAAGGATCACGCTTTTCATTGTTCGCTCTTTTTTCAAAGTGCTGATAATCCTTCGCATCGTGCCAATTGCCGCCCCAATCCCATCCGTATTTCGCAAATATTGCAGTAACGGCACTATTGGGAATAATTTTTCCCTTTTCCGGCCTGATGCGATCAACATTGTTTTTCGCGTTGGAAGGAATAATCAGACCGCCTTTTATATAAGGATTCAACAACGGGTTGATGTCTAATGCTCGTCCATAACTGTGTTGCGATAGGATCCCTGGCTGATCAGTGACTGCTCGACAATTAAAACTGTCGGTGGTGTTTTCATCAATATGGGGCGTTTTCCGTAAATGTTTTGGGATCGGGTGCATGGCTTGGATGGGAAAGCGTATCTCAAATAATTCTTTAAATATCCCAACCACATCATTGCCCAATGACTCATGAACGATAAGTGATCCCCAATGTGCTTGATTGTCAAAACCCCAATATTTGACTTTCACTATCACCAATTCATTTAGCATGGCCTTGCAGGCTAGATTTGAACGGGTTGAAAGATTTTTCTTATACACAGGCATATCGCAAATAGCAGTAACTGAATAGGCCGGTAAAGCATCAAAACGTGTGCTAGCAAAGACTGGGGCCCATAAGCATAGAAGGAAGATGGCAATGCCTTGTTTGAAGCTTATACATGGTTTCATGAAAAGTAGCATATCAGAAAGTAACGGGCTCATAAGGTTTTTCTTAACATAGAGTGTGTCTCATAACATTTGTGTTCGCAAAATGAAGATGGGGTCAAGTCACACTTGATCCCATCTTATCCTGTCATGAAAATATACATCACCATCAAATGTGCTGATTATTTCAAGCAACTTATTGACATAGGTTTTTACCACAACTTATACTTCATTACTTTTGTAGTAAGCAGAGTAAATAAAATGTCAACAGCATATTGGATAAGTTCTTGGATTAATCCCTTTCATCACAAAAATGAGTGGCTGAGTTCTGCAGTGGCAGAGGGCAACATTGAACTTGTTAAAACCACTCTTGCACAGGGTGCGGACCCTAACTTTGTTCATAATGAATTTGGGTATTGTAACTATGAAAATAATTTACCTGTACTGTATATCGCGGTTGAAAATCGTCACTTTGAAATAGCTAAAACCTTATTAGAGTCCGGTGCAAATGCAAATGATAAAGCAATCCTCGGAAACATATACTCACAATGGACCCGTTATTTTGACGAAGCAGAAACCGCTTTAATTCCAGCAGTGCGAAACAACGATGCTGAAATGGTTAATTTATTACTGTCCTACGGCGCAAAAACCAATGTTACAAATATAAACAATCAGCCTCTTCACGAAGCAGCCGTTAAAAACAATGTAGAAATTGCCGATCTATTGATCAAAAATGGCGCTGATGTGAATCAAGCAATTGTCACTCGTATTTTTGGTGAAAATGGCCATTATGATCATAAAACTTTTAATACCCCATTATTCTATGCAAACAGCTTGGAAATGGTAAAATTATTACTTGAGAATGGCGCTAAAATCGCAGGTTCTGAATACATAGAATATTCCTATAGCGATCAACATTGGGTTCCACCTGCTATGATCCATGCCATCAACAAGGGTGACTTTGCCAAAGTGCAATTACTCACAGAGGCTGGCGCGGACATCGATGCTTTAAAAGCTGACCCCCATTTTGAAGAAATGATTATTGATTTATTGAAAACCAAACAAAATTCTATGATCGACTGGGCAATTTCCTTAGACGGCCCTACACGACTTAACATGTCAGAAGCACATCTGGCCGCACTTAAGGGCGATATCAAAGCCTTAATTTCTTTGAATAATAGCCATGTTGATATCAATGTACCTGATAAACTGGGATACACTCCCTTTCATTACACCTATTTTATGAACGCTGAAACAGAACAAAAATCTCAAAAGATTGTACAAGAAACATTAATCAAAATGGGGGCTGATCTCCATGCGCCTTCTTGCATAGCAGGCCATGTCGGGGAACCGGTTTGGAAGACAATTGATCATGATTTAAGGCAGATGACAAATGAATCTTATCAGATTAAAACCTTTCAAGAAGGTTACAGTATTCAATATGATGACAAGTTAAACTCACTCACCGTTGAGAAAATCAGCAGCAAATCTGAAGCAGATCTTCTGAAGGAATTGCCATGTTGCAGTCAATCTCTCAGGTTATCCGATGTTGTGAATACTTCTGATGGTATTGCAGGCTTAGAAAACTCAACGATGCCTTTATCTCACCATGTTCAGAGTATGCATTTAACACCTGTACAATTACCACAGATGCAGGAATTAATCGTACATACGGAATATTAATTTACCAATAGGGGCAACTATCTACTCAGCGTTGCCCCTTATCGCAACCATCATTTTCCATTATATTGAGCCTGTAATGAAGCTACAGTAGGTTCTATCGCCAATGGCCTGCAAGCCTCAAGCAGCAGGTTTGCATACGAACAGCACTCCTTTATACGTTCTGCACGACAGGGATTTTGATTGTACATAATGAATAACACTTCTTGTATATTATTTACCCCATAATCAAGCATTAACCTCTCAAAATAAAGCTGCACATCTTGGAGTATTGAATCAAAGGAAATAGCATAAGAAGGGAGTATTCTATTAGCACGCAAAACGACTAAAAGGGAGATATCAGGATGTGTCATGCTTTGTCTATTGACTATTTTCTCATTGAATAATCCAAGAACACCCATTGCTGGCGTATACGTCTGACGCAGAGTGACATCTAATAATTGGGTTACAGCGTTCATAGTACATCAATTTATGAATTTTTTTCGTGAGAATGTTAAATTTTGCTAGTGGATTTAAAGAATTTTGTCGGATTTTTTGTGCCACAGTCTCTGCTTTATACTTAATTAAATAATTAGTATAAACAAAGATGAGGTTGTTAGCAGAAGTAAAGTAAAAATAACTTAGCTAAAAATGGGTAAAAATGCCATTGACCGAAGTGACAAAGTTAACGATACTTGCCGCATTCTTCTTCAGTTTTGGTACTCAATTAATGAATTGCTATCAACATATCACCACGCCCATTGGCCAGTTAAAACTGGTTGCCAATAAAAATAGTCTCATCGCTATCTTATGGGAAAACGATGATCCTCTACGCGTTAAACTCGGCCCTATGGAAAAAGAGTTGCAGCATCCTGTTCTTATCGAAACGAGCAAGCAACTAAATGCATATTTTTCAGGAAATTTAAACCCATTTTCCATTAACCTTGATTTTCAAGGTACCGATTTTCAAAAAGCGGTATGGACAGCCTTACTCACCATTCCTTATGGTCAAACTCGCAGTTATGCAGAAATTGCACAGCAAATTGGTCACCCGAAAGCGGTGCGCGCAGTGGGTGCCGCTAATGGTAAAAACCCTATTTCCATCATTGCTCCCTGTCATCGGGTGATTGGTTCTAATGGCAAGCTCACAGGATTTGCGGGTGGCCTTGCGCAAAAGGCGTATTTGTTGGCTTTAGAAAATGAAAGGGGCGAGGTATACCGATGACCGAGGTTTAATGGTTATCGGCATATTGCCCCTTTCTCTTGTTACGCTGGTTTATTATTTAATGTATTACGCAAAAACAATAAATAACCCTGCACATCAATATCTCTTCTAGCCAATTCTTTCATCACAGAAGTGCTAAATTCATTCACCAAAACTTCGGTTGGAATTTGCTCTATAATACTTTGGATCGTTTGACTATGTTGTGAAAGAGATATGGTTTCTTGGAACTTATCAATAAAGTTTTCAAATTCTACCTTATTGGGCTTATTTCTAAATAGCGTTAAATGATAATTTATATTTTTAAAACGAAAATAAACAATATTGATTTTTGATTGATATGCTTTTAGCCAAGAATACCAAACACCCATAAATAGTAAGCATTGACAAAAAATAGTAAAGCCCATTTCGTCAGTCGACTTTGGGGCTTTGTATGTCCACGAATAGAGGCAACCAATAAAATAGATGGTTGCAATAATGGCTAGCATATACCAACCAAACGATTGATCTTTAAATTCCTGATACTTATCGTCTACGTTGTGTAAGTCTTCTTCCAGCGATTCTCTTTTAAACAATGATTGATTAATGACTGTTAGTTTTCTTTTAATAGGATCTACAATAATTTCCTTTAACTCAAAGGGAAATTTTCTTTGTTTAAAACTAAAAGTTTTGTTGGTCATATGAATTCACACCAGATGCTATCAAGGATTACCAAGGTTGTCTAATTTAGCAAAAGTTCACAACAGACTAAAGAAGAAAAGAGGTGATTGTGCATATATATTTGCCATTTCTAGGATTTTAGTAAGAAAAAAGGTCAGGTACACCGTTGACCGAGGTTAGAAGATCCTCAACCACTTCTAAGCAGATATCATCATAATTTTCTAGATCTTGGTTTTCTTGTTTTATGGCTTGTATTTTTTGAATGGTTTCACGAATGTCGTTGGGTAACTCCTCATTAGGTGCATTGTCACCCGGCCAAGCCGCATCTCTTGTTGCTTTATCTGGCCAACGTGAATAAGCCACCCAGAGATCATCCTTACCCTTGTGTAGGCAAGAACCAATTGCCCCTCGGTACTCGGTAAAGTAAGTGGCAATTTTATGCCACAGTTGCTGATAAAGCGCTTCCTGGTGTGGCTTGAGCTTAAAGCGATAAATGACTGCAAACATAACTGATCCTTAAATAACGTTCAGCGGATATGATAACGTCTAGTTAATTAGCATGAAAGGAGTAGGGTATACCGATACTTGACCCTGATAGCTCTCTTTTTTTGCATAAAATAATTGATTCATTTTTAATTTTTTTAATAAACATTTTGCCATTATTTAATTGAACGTAAAAGTAAACTGAAGCTGAATCAGCATCAACTTCAAATTCTCCATCCATCGAGGCTCCGAGCTATTCCTGTAACCTTGCCCTTACCTAACATATATCCGTGCTTATACAGCATTCAATTCTGGTTGAACCTTTTAAATTTTAGTCAGGTCCCACTCATGAGCATATAAGGAGCTGGCACCGTGACTACTGATAAAGAATTTATGGCTTATATTGCAACTCTGCCTCCAGAAAGTCCAATAGCATTGATGGCAAGTACATCAAGAAAATACCCCGCAAAAGAACCCTTTTATTGTGGAGTCCCAGGTATATACATCCATGAAGCGCCTGCGGCTAATATATTACATAAAATTAACAAAATAACGAGTGAAATGACCTTGTACTTAAACTACAAACCATCTGACATAGAGCTAGGTATGGCCTGGCGCGCGGGGGAAATCAAAAATGTCTTCTTTGTTGAATCCCGCGACCCATTAGTAATAGGGCAATATAAGATTGATGTAGATGGATTTGCACTTCATACTCCCTGTGAGTTAACTGCGGTGAAAGAAAATCATCCTAATAAACAAGCTGCGCTAGAATACGATGAGCCAAGACTGGCTGAAGATATTTAAAAGAAAATAATACAAATACATTACCTGATGGAGTAAGAATTTATACGTCGTTAGAATGTTGCCCTATGTGCTCTGCTCACATTACAACCTTAGGGAAAGATATAAAAGTGATATATGCACAAAAAGATCCCTATTTCAGTGGAGAAAATACCCTAGCACAAGGGAAAAACAATTGCACACAAGAGCGAACGTCACTTCATTTCCCTGATATATTCAAAGTTGCAATGGAAAATAATGAAGATATTTTAGATTTTCTTTTTTCTAAGAAAGCAAAAAGCATTTTCACCAAAGGGTATCAAGATGCTGTATTGTTCATAGAGCTAATGGAAGCGGTTGCCAAGCGTCGAGAAGGGCAAAAAAATAATCAAACAAATAAACCAGAACCTCCTAAAATTCCAAGTGTTTCTCCCATACTTGAATATGGAGAACAATTTTTTCACGATCTAGGAGATTACACTCCCCCTGCATCCACATCTCCCTCGCCTACCTTCTTTCGTTCTCGATCCAGAAGCGGAAGCCCAACCCTAAGTCCAAATCCAAGCCCAAGCTC
This sequence comes from Uncultured Candidatus Berkiella sp., assembly GCA_964594635.1. Lineage (GTDB taxonomy): Bacteria > Pseudomonadota > Gammaproteobacteria > Berkiellales > Berkiellaceae > Berkiella. Next base: position 6,086 of record CAZQMV010000002.1, on the reverse strand, counting down.
AAGCCCAAGCCCAAGCCCAAGCCCAAGCCGAAGCTCAAGCTCAAGTTCAAGTTCAAGCTCAAGCTCAAGCTCAAGCTCAAGCCCAAGCCGAAGCCGAAGCTCAAGCTCAAGCTCAAGCTCAAGCTCAAGCTCAAGCCCAAGCCCAAGCCCAAGCCCAAGCCCAAGCTCAAGCTCAAGCCCAAGCTCAAGCTCAAGCCCAAGCTCAAGCCCAAATAAAGGCAAGCCTAAGATTTAGCCCAGAGCGGTCAATTTATCACTTATCTCATTAGATAAAGAAGAGGAATCAAGTATTAAACTATTTTTGAATTTCTTCTTAACACCATTTAGGTCCATTTGTTTAACACCATTTTTTAAAATGCGTGGTATCATAACTGCTATAGGTGGCTCTGTTTTTTTAAAGATTAAATATATCCTGCTTTTATGATTGTTCGGCAAGCCTCAACGGTGTGCTTGACGTAAACCATATTTTTGGTTCACTTTTCTTAGGTTTATATTTGCCACTCGCAATAGCTATTGATTGCTTTTTAATTGCTCATATGGAACATACTCATTATTAATGTTTTCATATTTTTTCCTAGCTCATCCAACCCTTTAATTTTCGCCACAATGCTCGATGTGCATCATTCGCATAACCTGCTGCAAACGTCGCAATAATCGACGCTTGCAGCTTTCCAAAATAGCTTATGCCGGGTGAGAGCGATTCAGCAAATACCCAGGCGGCTATCCAAGCAAATAAGAGCAGTTGTAGTAAGTTCATATTGTTTCTCCTTTAAATTCCCCCGCGCTTCCGTCTTCGCTCTACGAGCTACGCCGGATGCGAGCGGGGGATTTACTCACTATATAAATCATGTAAATTATCAATACCTTTAGCCATGATAATTCCCGATGCCGCAAAACCTAGTCCAACAGGCCCACCCACCACAAAACCCACAACTAAGCTTGAAATCATGCCTCCAATGCGTCATTTACCACCGTTAATGTCATGTAATGCTTCATCATTAATAATCAACATGTTTACTTCCTTATGAATTTTCTATGTCTATATAGGTATGACTCACGATCGTACAAAAATAATGCACTACATCGTGCCAGTCTTTCTCAATATGATCGTAAGACCATTCTTGATAGCCACCACTAACCAAGTGGGCATCCGTCTTCGCTAAGCTACACCGGACAAGTTCTTGTTTGTTCATATCTACTCCTTTAGTTAAATCGGTTGTGTAATAAATTGATAGTGATCGGTTTACGCTTTGGTAATGTCACTGGCAATTTCGCCGTTTTCTTCAAAGCTAATAACCCCTCTAATGGTAATTGCACCGAGAATCGACAATATCTCATTAGCTTAAGTGGCGTGAATGAATCGAGGATATCTTCGGTGTCTAAAAAGCCCATGGCCATTAAACGCTTGAGTGCTGCGTGAACTTTTTCTGTTGGTACATTCAAACAGAATGAAAGTTGTGCATAAGAGAATGTGGAATAAAGATTTTCGTCGGCATGTGTGGTTAAAAATATCCAAAGGATTTTTTCAACTTCATTTAATTGTGTATGGCTAAAAATAAACAACACTTCAGCCAACGACAATTTTGCCGTACGCGTGAAACGACGAGCATCAGAAATGATGCCGGATAGCGAATACGCTTGCATAGCAATACTCCCCTACTGATGAGTAAGCAAACAAAATCCTGTCACAAAACCCGAATAATCGGTGGGTTATGTCAAGAAATTATGCTTAAAAAACAATAGGTTAACGAATCGCTTGAATGCGAGCTTTTTAACTGAGAAAGAATGTAATAAAATGCGCTTAGCCATGAGCTTTAACTTCCTAAATCAAGTTTGCTTGTGGTCAGTGGCTGCGAAGTGTTCGTCGCACTTTGCAGTCACGATTACTGCGTAGAGTAGCAAAAGTGAGATTGGGTTGTAAATAGATATTTAACAGCAATTCCAGTAAAAAATTATCGCCTAAAAACTTCTTATCATTTTTTTAATTCAACGACATGTCGTAAGATTGGCGAGCTTTGCTCGGCAGTCACAGCGTAGGGAATTAAGGAGCATAGATTTTAGCTTCTACCCAAAACCCACACATTATCAATATGTGCTGTGTAGTAAGACTCATCTTCTTCTTGTTTTATTTCTGTTAAAATTTCTTTTTCTAAGAAGTATTCTATATTTTTGCTTACTGGATGATTGATATTAATTTTAACTATCCCTTCTTTAACTATCGGACCTTTACATATCTTAAGAAGCAGCTTGGAGGGCATTTCATTAAGATCATCTTGTGAAAAGCCTTCAATTACCTTTTGATACGAAACGTCAAATGTTGAAACTTTATTTTGCGTATCCGTTGATAAAAAAGGAATGACACTATTCTCTGTTGGATCATCAAACATATTTGTATAGCGATCGATTCTTTTATTTAGAGCAAAAACGAGTTGTGAATCTAAGAAATCGCTTTCAAATACCCAGATCTTTAAGAAGAACGATTGGTCTAATTTTCCTGCTATTTTGTGCCACTTGTCGTGAAGTTTAATTAAAAAATGAATTGCTTGATCTCTAAACCAATATGATTTCTCTTGATGAAATAACCCAACCAAATGAATAATTTTAACATATTCATAATAATCGCTCTCAAGTAGATCTTTGCTTGCATTTTCAGAATAAGGTTCAGCAGTATTTAACTTATGCTTAAAAAGCTGATTCCATCTTGAAAAGGTCTGTAGGTTTTTCTTTGTTCCTGTCCTTAAAAGAAAATAAGGATCTTGATAGTTCTTTTTATATTCAAACAACTTTTTAAGTTGTCTTTTTTCTTTTGATTGAAATGTATTCACTGAGGTTTAGCCCATTTTTTTATTTTCTATCATTTCTGTTGAATACTAAATCGCTTCATGTATTTTCAAAACTGCAAACTCGCTTCTTTGCATATAACACATTCTCTTAAACAAGCAATATGCAGCTATCAGGCCTGAGAAACTAAAAGTTATTATAATCCCACCAAACCCGATCTGATCAGACACGGTAATATATCCTATCAATGTTCCAATAGACAATATGAATAGAATAATCAATTGCGGCATTAAAGTATCTGAATACCCACGTAGAGCACTCACGCTAAAAGTTAGCGCAGCATTCATTATAAAATAAAGTAGGATGAGCGGTTTTGAAGACTCTAGTAGTTGCAATACAGCTATATCATCTGTCATTAGTTTTAACAAAAATGGCAATAATAAATATAAAGATGCTGCAATAACACTAAGTTCAATAATAAATAGCTTTATAAATTCTGAAGAGGTGTTTTTTAAGATTAGCGGCTTCTTTTCACCTAGCGCCTTACCAATTTTAATGGTCATTAAATGAGCAACACCTAGTAACGGTATTTGCACAAAGAAAACAAGTGAATTCATAATTGAAAAGGCTGACATCTGCAAAATACCCAAACTAGCTATTAAATTGGCATAACCATAAAATATCACTCGCTGACCGATCATGCCAAACATCGCAGGAAAACCTAATTTGGCTACAAAAAGGAAGGAATTGTTAAGATTTAACTTGGATAATGGTGGTTTTGAAAGATCATGGAATTGCTTTTTATAATTGACATAAAGCAGCATTGAACCTACACCCAGCATTAGCAAATCACTTAATACATACATTACAGCTAAATACTTTGCACTCAGCACAATTGAATACAAACCGATTTGCTTAACAAGAATGAAAGTCAAAACAAAGCCAACTTGCAATAAGACTTGGCCAGTTCTTAAGATGACAACTTGCTTTGTTTGACCGATACTTTCTAAAAAAAAGGTTATGGTGGTTAAAGCTCCCACAAGCGGTAGACTTAACGCAAGAATTTTAAGCGCTTCAACAGCATTGATTGCGAGTTCTACGCTACTGGCACTGGAGAAAGGGTTTGGCATAATCCATATGCTAATTGCTAAAATACATGCGATGGAACAAACTATTAATAATGTGGTTTTAAATAGGCTATAAAGTGATTGAACGTTTTTTTCAATAAACCGTTTTCCAAATTCAGCTTGCACACCCATTTGAATGGTTGTCACAATCGCAAATAGAATGGCTGCAAACGTTAATGCCAAGCTAAATTCAGCCAACACTCGAATGCTGTAAAATCCTAAAATGGCCGTAATCAGTATAGACGCTACTTGTGTCGCGCTTCTATTGATTGCAATTCCTATGGATTGCGAGAATGTGGAGGCACTAACCATGGTATGAATCACTTATTTGTTTGTGTGTTAATTCACTATTCATTATATATAGCTGACTCCTACTTCAACATCTTCTGCTTCAAATGAAAGTATTGGCTCGTTAAATTCATCAACATGAAGTTTCTGAGTAATTTTATACGTTCTCTCAAGTTCAGCATAATCATCTTCGCCGCGCATCCCAAAATATGGATAATGGTGAAGATATTCACCAAAAATAGCCGTACAATCCTCATGGTATTTATAGGTGTCTAAAATGTGATGATGCCAAATTTGAAATCAACATTTGAATTCATGCGCTCTTCCTTAAGATTTGCAACTTTTTCTGGCTACTCCACACGAACTTCGTATGGAGTAGTTGTTGATATTAACTTACCAGCCACCACCACCTTGGCAATGACCGGGTGATGTTAATACTGGGAATTTTGAAACTTTAACACGCTTTTTTATCATTTTAACTTTCTTCATAAAAAACTCCTAAATGTATTAATAGCAATAATAGTTAAAACTCTAAGTTATTTTAAACTCAGACCTCACTATCCTTGTGAGAAATTCTGACGTTTACTCTAGACATTTTGTTAAAGCAAATATTTTTAATTGGATTCGTCCGGGCAAGACTAGCTCGCATTAGCGAAGCAAATAGATAGCAAAGACACTCATTTATTCCTACGCTCCTACGAGGCTTGGGTGTGGGGGATGGCTCATTACCCCACGTAAGATTGACGAGCAAAGCGAGATAATCGTAGCGTGGGGTTAAACGCCGCAGGCGGGTAAATCGCAGCGTGGGGAATACGGAATAAAATTTAACAAACCTCTTGTTATTTCCAATGTTTGAATTATATTCGGGCAAGCTATTGGATGGCATAGGATGTTAGGGATGTTAGGGATGTCACATTCATTTCGCTCTCATTTTTTTCATGTTGTTTGGTCAACAAAAAATAGAACAGATTTAATTACCGAAGATATTCAACCTCGTTTGTATGCTTACATAGGAGGAATTGTAAAATCTTACAACGGTATCCTCTTGCAAATTGGCGGCACCAAAAATCATTTGCACTTATTGATCACAATTAAACATCTTGATAAATTCAGCTATCTGATTCGTGACATCAAATCAAAAACAACTATTTGGATTCATAACAATTTTGTTAAAGATCAACAATTTGCGTGGCAAGAAGGTTATGGCTGCTTTTCTGTAAGCTACTCAGCACTTGAAAAAGTGATCCATTACATCAGCAATCAAGAAGAACATCACAAAATGGTTACATTCGAAGAAGAATTTAAACGGATATTAAAAAAGCACAATATTGAATGTGAGGAACGTTTTATTTTGGGTTAAATTGTGGTTAATTCTTCTTCACCCCTACGGGGCTTGGGTGTGGGGGATGCCTCATTACCCCACGCATCGGCCCATTCGCTGTCGCGAATGTTCCTCACGCGGGGCTATTTTCCTACGCGGCTACGCCGCGAATAAAAATTCATATTCAACAGCCCCATCGGGGCGCAGGTTTCTAGCCCCGCGTAAGATTAGCGAGCAAAGCGAGATAATCGTAGCGTGGGGAAATGTTGGGTTAAATTTTTCGATACATTTTCCTTCACCCCTACGGGGCTTGGGTGTGGGGGATGCCTCATTACCCCACGCATCGGCCCATTCGCTGTCGCGAATGTTCCTCACGCGGGGCTATTTTCCTACGCGGCTACGCCGCGAATAAAAATTCATATTCAACAGCCCCATCGGGGCGCAGGTTTCTAGCCCCGCGTAAGATTAGCGAGCAAAGCGAGATAATCGTAGCGTGGGGTGATAAATTGATGGAGGAGAAAATTGGTGGGCCCACTAGGACTTGAACCTAGGACCAAGGGATTATGAGT
>CAZQMV010000001.1:456921-458982 GCA_964594635.1 Uncultured Candidatus Berkiella sp. | reverse complement strand
AGCCCATTCGAACTAAGGGAGACGATGATAAAGGTGTCACATTAGATCAAATGCCTGAATCAGAAGCTGAAGAGCAAGAAGAAGTACTTGAAGAAGGTACGTCTGAACCTGAACCTGAACCTGAACCTGAACCTGAACCTGAACCTGAACCTGAACCTGAAGCCGAAGCCGAAGCCGAAGCCGAAGCCGAAGCCGAAGCCGAAGCCGAAGATGAAGATGAAGAACTGTTACAAGCTGAGCCACCACCAGTGCCATCTAGGGAAGAGTCGCCTCCGAATACGGATGATAAAAAGGAAACAGGCCCATCATCTGATGGGGATCTTGATGCAGAAAAAGATGATGATGTAAAAGAAGATCAAGAAGAAGTGCTAAGGACAGATGATGCTATTGATACTCCAGAAGAAATTGAAGCAGAGAATGAAATTCTTCAAGCAAATAGCTCTGATGAAGCCCCTGATGAAGCTCCGGATGAAGCTCCTGATGAAGCTAAAGAGGATAAGCCAGCATTAACAAAAGGACAAACGGCAAGATTGAAAGCTTTTGAAGGCAAACACGATCTTGACGCTAAAGCTGAGAAATTCCAAGGTAAAGCAGAAGGAGCTAATGATAAATCCCTAAGCGATCTGTATAAAGACAGCGTCAAACAATTTGGCAAAAATTTGAAGAATGCTGAAGTTGCTAAAGATGAATATGAAGCCTTCGCTCAATTATTAATGATGATTTTTGAGTTGTTATCACTACCTACTGCAGGTGGGATGGCTAAAGTCGGAAATATGATTAAAGAAAACTATTTTGAAGGACAAGCTGATAAATATAAAAATGATGCGGGAACTCAAAAGGAATCGCTCAATGCATTAGAAGATCAAAAAGATTCTACTATAAAGAAAATTTTTGAACTTGAGAAAAAAGCAACAGGACTCGATAAAGATAGTAGCAAATATAAAGCCAATCAAAGAGAATTGAATTATCAACGTGAAAAGCTTGGTATTATCAATACACTGATTGATAAAACGGATGCGAATCTCAAGAAATTACAGCAGAAAGACTTAGATAAAAAGGAAGCCAGTCTTAAAAATAAAGAAGCTAAACTTAAAGCAAAACATGCTGAACTTGAACAACAGAAACAAGCGCTGAGTAGTGAAAAAGATCAAGTGCAGAAAAAACTTCAGAGCGATCCTGGAAATAAAGAGCACGAAAACAAGCTCAAAGGTCTTGATAAGAAACTAAAAGATGTTGACAGTAAGCTTAAAGATATTGAGCCGAAAATGAAAGCAAACGAAAATGCTCAGAAAGAAGTTCAACGTCAGAAACAAGAGCTTTCCAAAGATAATAGTAAAGCTTTACGTCCAAATGATCCTAAGAAAACAGAAAAGGAATTGGATAAATTAGAGGAACAAAAAGCGGGTTTAGAAAAAAGTATTAATAAAACGAAAACAGAATTAGGAGGAATGGATGAAAATGATCCTAAGAAGGAACAATTAGAACAAAAATTGATGGTGAAAGAAAGCAGGATGAAAGAGATCGATAAGGATATTGAAAATAAGAGCAAACAACTCCAAGATCAACAAAATGTGACAGCACAAACGACTAAGGGGCAATTGGAAGTTGAGCAACAAAGGCTTCAAGGTGAACAACAACGACTCGAAGCACAGCAAAAAGAGCTTGAAGGATCGAAGGATGTTGCTGCGGTTAAGAAAAACGAAGATGATCTCAAAGCAAATGCGGAAGATATTAAGCGAAATGAAGATAAAATCCAGCAAAATAACGACAAGATTGAGCAACTTCAAGAAGGACCAATACGCGAAAAAGATCAGAAAGCACAATTAGCTAAAGCACCTGATGAACCAGAACCACAGCAACAACTTGAACAAGAAAGTGCTAAAGCAGAGCCACCCAAGCCTGAAGTTGAGAAAGAGAAAAATGAAGCAGAAGAAAAGGCTAGGAAAGATCAAGAAGAACAGGCCAAAATAGAGCAAGAACAAAAAGAGAAAGAACAAGCTGAACAGGCGAAGCTAAAAGAAGCTGAAGATGCGAAGCTAAAAGAAGCTGAAGATGCGAAGC
>CAZQMV010000001.1:172403-456821 GCA_964594635.1 Uncultured Candidatus Berkiella sp. | reverse complement strand
GCGAAGCTAAAAGAAGCTGAAGATGCGAAGCTAAAAGAAGCTGAAGATGCGAAGCAAAGAGAGGCTGAAAAAGCGAAGGAAAGAGAAGCTGAAGAAGCGAAGAAAAAAGAGCAACCTGAGCCGGATAAAGAAAAAGCTGAGAAAGAAGCGAAAGAAAAGGAAAAAGCTGAACAGGAAAGAAAAGCTGAACAGGAAAGAAAAGCAAAGGAACAAAAAGAGCAAGACGCTAAAAAACGTGAGGAAGAGAAAGATAAAACTCAACCTAAACCTAAACCAGATGATCCAGCAGCAAAAGCCAAAGAAGAGCAGGAAAAAGCGCAAAAAGAAGCTGAAGAAAAAACAAGAAAAGAACAAGAAGAAAAGGAAAAAGCAGAAGCGAAAGAAAAGGAAAAAGCTGAAGCGAAGGAAAAGGAAAAAGCTGAAGCAGAAACGAAAGAAAAATTAGCAGCTGATGCAGACGACTCTCAGGCGAAAGATGCAGAATCAGCTAAAGCCGATGAGATGAAATTAAAGCAGGGTGCTTCAAAAGAGGATGAATCTAAAGCAGCAAATGAGAATAAAGATACTGAACCTGATGAAGAAACTAGAAAAAAACTTGCTGCTAAAGAGGGTGGAGCTGCACCTGCACCTACTGGAAGTGTTGAACAAGAGGAAGAGGAAAGTAGTACCAAATCATTAGCAAAAGGAGCCGGAGGAAGTTCTGCAGTTGCGGATGATAGTGAAGCAGCTGAAAATAAACAAGAAGATACTAAAGCGAAAAAAGAGGAGAAAGAGGAGAAAGAGCCACTTTCGGATGATCAGGAAGATGCATTGACTGCCAAATCTAAACCAGGGATGAAGCCTGGTGAATCTGAAGATAATAAAAAGGACGACACAAAAGACGACAAAAAAGAGGACAAAAAGGACGATAAAAAGGACGATAAAAAGGACGATAAAAAGGACGATAAAAAGGACGATAAAAAGAGCGACACAAAAGATGCCTCCGCAAGTAAGGGTTCAAAACCCGATCCCAATTCTGCGATGAAAGGCCCAAGTGATGGTGCCAGCAAAGAAAAAGAATCTAGCCCTGATCCAAGTTCCTCGATGAGTAAAGGACCAAGTGGCGGCGGTAGTGGTGGCTCTAGCCCTAGCCCTGATCCAAGCTCCTCGATGAGTAAAGGACCAAGTGGCGGTGGTGCCAGCAAAGGTGCCAGCAAAGAATCTAGCCCTGATTCAAGCTCAGCAATGAAAGGATTAAGTGGCGGCGGCGGTGGTGGCTCTGATTCAAGCTCAGCAATGAAAGGCGCTGGTGGTGACGGAAAGCAAGCCAAAGGCGATGATGAAGAAAAAGACAAAGACAAAGACAAGAAACAAGATCAGCAAGATGATCAGCAAAACGACAGCAAAAAAGAACAAGAAGTACCGAACGACCCTGTGCAGCAACTTGGCCAAGCCATGACCGACATGATCGAAAAGGCGATTAAAGGCGCATTTGGTGGTGACGGAGAAGGCATGGAGGCTAAAAATGAAGATGGAGAAAAAGAAGAGAATAAAGATGGTCAAGGACCTGAGATGGGCGAGATGAGCGAGATGGGCGGAGCCGAAAAAGGAATGGATGCTGCCATGGATCAAAACCCTGCTTTAAAACAATTTGGTACAGGTGTCAGTACTATTTTAAGTGTTCTTGATGGTATTGAAGGTGGAATGAGTCCGGATGCAGAAAAAGGCGCAGAGCAAGTTAAACAGGCTGAAAAAGCTATTGAACAAACGATGAAGGTACTACAAAACTCACTCAAGTTTGGTGGTGGTGGTGGTCCTTCAATGGGAGGCCCAGGTGGTGGTGATGAAAAACAACCTGGCGGTGGCATGGGTATGGATGGCGGTGGTGGTGAAGACGCAGCCGCTGATGGTGCTTCAGAAGAAATGGCCGAAGGTGCTGCCACGGATATGGCATCAGATAGTGCTAATCCATCACCGATTGATCAACAAGACATTGAAGACTTGTCTAGTGGCGATAAGAAGAAAATGGTTAAGGCTGGGGTAAAAGTCGCAGTCACAGCGGCTTGTGAAGCGGTCACGGAAGGTGCTGGTGGCCCCATGTGTAAAATGATTGGTAAGATGGCCGGTGAAATGGCTGAAAAAGTCATGGATAAAATTGAGGATGTGCAATCGTTGGGTATGAATAAAGTCGGTGACTTTATCGAAACCTTGGCAGAAGATCTACCAGCCAATTCAGAACCTAATCCAGGTGATGTGGCGATGGAAAATACCTCCGAAGCTGTAACCCCAGCCATGGATCAAGCGGCCAAAGGACCTGCTGGAATTAAGCCTGAAGGGGGCCCTGCTCCTGCCCCTGCTGAACCAGACGGGGGGGCACCAGGTATGAAGATGTGAGCAAGTAAATTTTGGCAACTGTCTAACTTTACTTTGCCGTCCATCTGTGTTCTAATTCCTCCCATTCATCAATTATCCTGAATGGGAGTACCTACAATGCCAGTTCATTCACCCTCATTTGAAAGAATGAAGACGCGTTCACAAAGACTTACTGAATTAGCTAACCCACCTGTTGTTGTGCCACCTGCACCGATCCCTGCTCCAGTCACAAATAAAGAAACTGAGCAAAAAGAACGCGATTTGAAAGACAAAGAAAAGATCATTAAAGAGAAAAACAAAGCCTTAGAAGCACGTAAAAGCCAAAAAGATGGCGTTATTCGCGCTATTGCGCATCAAGGCAGTGCTGATGGTGGCGTTATTGGTAAAGCTGAACATTTAGCCGGTTTAACAGCTGAAGGTGTGGCAGGTGAAATGCTTGCTGATCTCTTTATTTTCTCGGTTGAATTAACGTTTAACACACCTATCTGGGTGCAAATGTGGCAGTTTAACAAAGCGATAGAGCAAGAGCTTGCTTCAATAAAGAATGGTGATCCTATTAGATTGGCTTATATGCCAAATGAAAAGGGTGATTACCCAGAGATCTATCCTATTGATGGTCAAGGTAAAGTGGATTATAGCAAATCACCTATGCGTACTTACAAAGATGATGGTTCGCTTTCTGATGAAATTACCTCTTTTCATATTCGAGCCAATGGTTATGTGCCAAGACCGAGCATAACAGAATCCCTTAAGATTGTGTTTGATAGACACTTTGAACGGATGTTAGGCTCAGGTGTATTGTCGCCAGAACAAAAAGCACGGATGAGTGGTACAGTGAGTGCCATGCAGTCTGAGGAAAAACACGACAACAAAGATTTAGCCGCAGATAGAGCAGCTCAAATGGCAGCAATGAGACCAGCGATGCCAAGGGCTACTAAATAAATAGGTGAACCTCGCCGAAGCTAGCAACGCTAGCGAAGGCGAGTTAGCCGCTGGCGAGATCAGAAATACCACCACCACCCATGGATTGTTTCGCCACTTTGCTCATGGCACCGGCACTACTCTTCATGAGGCCACCACCAATTTCAGCACCTTTATCAACAGCACCTTTTGCTTCATCCAATTGTTGTTTAACATTGGATTGTTCAGCTTGACCGCCAATCCAACGGGTGATTTTATCGGGTAAAACATAGACCAAGCTAAAGCATTCATGAATGATACCAATACACATACCACCATAAAGACATAACAGCGCAATACAACCAAATATACCGATATTCCCGGTAGATGCATTAACGGTGGCCATAAAGCCGAAGTTCACCATGGTAATAGCGGCTGTGACCAGTTTGACTGCAAGGACGAAACCGATAACCATGAGGCTAGGGCGAAGGAAGACGTTGGTGATCAACATCACTGACGCAGAGGCCTTACCTAAATTTTCTTGTGCAGGGCTAACAAGACCTAGTGCCACAATCGGAGCTGCAGCAATGGTTTCGATGACCAGTAACATCCAGCCTAAGGCAGTAAAGGTAAAGACAAGGTAAGGGACCATGGGTAGATAGATACCAATCGCGGCACCTGCCCCCCATAAGAGTCCAATGATCAGTGTTAGCACAGGGGTGAGTACCGTGATAATCGCGCCCAATGCCCAACACAATGGGTTCACACCCGACATAAGACAACCAAGGATTAAGATCAAAAAGGCACAGGCAATAATCGCAAACCAAATATTTTCACAAGTTGTCATAATGCTGGAACCCATATTTCTCATCGCTGAGACGGGATCGGTAAAATCGGCATCCCCAGGTTTTATATAGGATCCATCGATCCTCATTCCTGAGCCTCCTTTAGTGAGCGTATTCATGATATCAACGGTTGCACTTTTAACCGCGTCAGCAATCAAATCATATAAAGGCCCTGCATCACTAGAGACACTAGAGCGTGTTAATTTTAATTCCGTGCCCGATGAAAGTCCTGAGCTAGGTGTTGCACCGGTACCGGCAGGCAAAGCAGTGGATGCTGCAGCCATGTTTGTAGTGATTGCAGCAGTGCAATCACTTGCCATACCGTCTGGGAAGCTGACATCAAGCGCTGTTGGAAAACTAAAGGTAGGTTTTGCTTTAACTTTAATCAACTCAAAGTAAAAACTCCCTGCAAATAACCAACCATTTTTCAAAGCGTCAGTAGATTGTACATCTACCGGTTTTTTAAGAGGGGTATTCATCAATCCCGATGCAATCATGTTTGAGGCGGACTGAACGGCTGATGTTGGAGAAGTCTCAATACCAACCGAAAAGTTAGAAGCAACTAAAGTGAGTGCATTGGCTGCTGATATCATTGAAGCTTTATTGGTGTCTATCCAAGAAGCGTTGGATTCAACATACGCTACCGAACCGCCTGATGATTGTAAACCACCGCAGATTGTCGCCAATTTACCCGTTTCATCTGGGAAACCAATATACAATTTCCCAACAGTACCTTGTGTGACAGTGTATGCAACGGTTTTTTTATTATTAAAGCTAATTCGACAGTCTGGATCGTTATTAATCGTTTCGCCGCATACCACGGATTTAAGTAAAGAACGCATCGGTGTGGCTCTATCACCGGTGACTTGTGTTGCTCCGAAGGCTCCACCCCCTGTCCCCATGGCTGCAACGGTGACCGCCCAGACTTGATTCGCAGCGGCTATCCCATAAATCACGATTTGCATCATCATCACTTGAATAAGTGAATATCCACTTAAAGTAGGTAATAACATACCCATACCAATTGCGGCGCGTAAAGGGATCCACACTGAGGACCATTTACGCCCCATGACTTCGCCTTCTTGCGCAGTATTAATAGTTGATAAGATAATGGTGTAGCTAACGACGATACTTCCCAAGCTTAAGACCGCAATATTAAAGATCCTGAACAGCTGAGCAATGATGGTATTACCTTCACCTTGTAAGGCGGTGCCTACGCTGCCAAAAATTTGTCCTAGATATTCAATGGATCTATCTTCAGGAGGGCTGGTCCAAACAAAATCATAAGCATAAACATACTTTGGTAAAACCATGAGTATGATGAATGTTCCTAGTATCGATATATAGCTGCGTTTCATAAGCTGTTTTCCAAGTACTATTTTTTCACTGCTTTTAAGGAGCTCTTCATTAAACCACCGCCGATGCCAGCTCCTTTTTGGACACTTCCTTTAAGCTCTTTAACTTTAGACATTGGATCATCTTGCTCGCCACCGGCCCCAATCCATCGCATCACTTTATTAGGGACTAAGTAAATTAAACTAAAAGCCTCGTGTACCATCCCAAGTGCAATGCTGGCATATAAGAGTAAAACGGCAATTAACCCAAATACACCCACACCACTTGAACCACCAGTTGCAGACATTAATGATGCCCAAAATCCAACATTTAGCATACCAATCGCAACGATCAAGAGTTGGATAGCCATGATAAACCCTAATACCATTAATGCTGGGCGCAAAAAGATCCCAAGTAAAATCGCAATTGCATGACCTGCTTTACCCATTTCATCTTCGTTAGGTACAATGAGTCCTAGGGCTATCAAGGGTGCCGCAAGCATGGCCTCTATCACCAATATGATCCACGATAACGCGCTAAAGGTGAACACAAGATAAGGTATCATCGGGATGTAAAGCCCAAGCGTTAATCCTGCTACCCACAAGAGTGAAATCATCATCATCGCAACAGGCATGAAAATAGTTAAGAGAAAGTTGAAAGCATGCCCTAAAGGTTGTAGGCAGCTCATTGGCGTTGTCACCAGCCACAAAGCAAAAGCAATACCTAAAGCGGCAAAGAATACATTCTCAGTGACGGTGGTTAATTTACTACCAAATGACATGATTGAAACCAGCGGATCATATCCAACGTCTTTATTAGCCGTCATATGAGTTGAGAGATCCATGGTGATTTTTTCAAATAATGATCCAAATATGGCTGCAAATATAGAGGCACCTTGGCCGCTCATGTTGCGTGGGTTAACAATGATAGCACTGCCTGCACGGTTCCCAGGATCTAAAGTCACAATAGAGTTTGAGGCTGCAGTAAAATAATCTGAAACCTTGACCATACCATCCGTAAAAAGATCTGCATGTAAATCCGAGCCAATTACCTGGCCTATTTTTACCGAATCTGGTGGAGTTGAACCTAAGGTAGTCACGACATATTTGTAAGCACCATTTTGCGTTAACTGGTAATAATAACTTCCAGCTAAGATCCAACCATTGATCTTAGCTTGTTCATTGAATGCAGTTGCGCTGGTTACGGCTTGTACAGAAGAATCCAGTGCAGCTTGCCGCAATGTTCTTGCTGCATCAACAATCACATTGGCATTTGTCGTATCATACTTTCCGTTAGATCCTGGACCTTTAATGACATCATCTGCTACCGAGGTCAAACCATTTTGGATCTCTCGGATAGCGCTTGCAAAGATATCTTGTTTTGTGGTTGCGCTTGTTGAATCACTGGAGGCTGCTGTTGGTAAATCAACCGAACCGCAAAGAGGCGTTGCATCACCTGAGGCTTGGCGACCCCAGTTCATTTTGCCTCCATAACGGTAAAAAACGATGGGATCGTTGTCGAGCAACTGCATTGCATTTGCATTCGCATTTAAGACACTCATACACACATTGGATTTTAAAATGCTAAGGACCGCAGCTGAGCCACCTTCAAGATCAGCTTTTCGTGTGTCAGTGTGGAGGTTAGCGTTAACTTGATTACCTTCAATGACCCTGATCCACATTGCATTAGCTGCACCAATGCCTTGTGTAATAAACCACATCACAATAATTTGCATATAGTTGAAACCATTGGCTTGTGGAATGATAAGCATGATCCCCGCACCAGCGCGTAAGGGGACTAAAATTGGGTGCCAGTTTTTACCTAAAAATTGCCCTTCATGGGCAGTGTTAATCGCGCCCATCGCCGCCGTATAGCTAATAATAATAATACCCAGACCAAACACGCCTTGATTGAAGATTTCAACCATTTGTGAAAAAAGAGCATTATCACCAACAACGGGTGTATGAGGAACTGTTCCAAATATCATCCCTAGCCATTCAACGGATTTGTCTCCAGGGGCAACCTCAAATGCGCCGGCTGCAAATAATATCGTTGGGAAACTTAGCCCCAATAATAATAAGCACCCTCTCATAACTGCAGCATTCATTCATTTGCCTTTTTTCGGGGTTTTGATACTTTGTTCGTTGATGGCTTGACAGCAAGTTGTGTTTGTTCTTCATGAGGTGAGGAAACAGCTGCATTCATCCATTCTTTGATGGTACAACCAAGCTTGCGATTTTTCAGTTGGAAAAGCCAAAAATGAAAACGAAAAGATTGAGCAAGTGTGTAAATGGATAAACAAAAAGCAATAAGGGTGGTGATCATGCTACTTGTAAACGACAAGTAGAGTGCATAGCCAATAATAAGTACCGATAAGGTTAAAAAGAAATAGAAGAGTTGTGTAAACTCTTTCTGGCGCATGACAAGATCAGCTTCGGTAAGTTCTAAACGTTTCATTGCTTCTTCAAAGGTTTCAGTATAAGTGGCTTTTTTGGGGATAATAGAATCGAGTAGAATCACTTTAAAATTATCTGCAGTCTCACTGAGATATTCCAAACTGACCCATTTGTCGACGCGAACGTCCACCACGCGACTTGCCACTTTTTTGCTGGACTTAAACATACCCATGTTTTATCACCTTGTTATATCTGTAACCGCACCCATTAAAGCCTACGATTCCTTATCTTAAAGGATATACCTTATCATCGCAGTTATGCTGCGGACACTTAACATCAGTTTATCATGTAACAATTCTAACTGTATAAATAATTCAGGAGGTGTTTAGTTCTAGGTCATTAAACTTTTATAAAATGATGAACTTTATTTCTTTGATAAGGGACTTACCTTGTAGCAAAGGGATTATATTGACGATAAATGGATATTAAAATTCATTTTTTGACTGCATGGATGCCTAGTATTGGAATGAGAGTAAGGGTATTATGTTAGTGAAGATGCTAAATAATCAATGACTTAGCGAAAAACAGTAGATTGATTAGCGGTCACTAAGGAGAGAATGTTTCATGCCCGATATGTCGTTAGAAGCAGTTCATGCCTTTTGGCATGATTATGATAAACGCACGTTATACCGCATTGTCACGTCAATGGAGGGTATTGAATCGTGGGCAGGAGATGATGATCCGCAAGTAGAGGAAGCCTTGTTGCGTTTAGGCTCATGTTTAGATGAAGTGTCTGATTTTGAATTAAACGACGAAGCCGTGTTGGTAAAAGTACTGGCTAATTTACGTTCTGGACGTGCTTTGCGCTTGATGCAATTTTTAGATGTTTTAAAGCCTGGAACAGCTTCTAAGCTACTTATTTTTGCTGAAGAACAAACCAAAGATGCTGCCAACAAAAACAGATATGCTGATTTGTTTCTAAAAAGAAATTTAGCATTTGAAAGATTACAGTTGCTGGGACGCGTATTTGCGCCGGAAAGGATAAACTTGGTATTAAAGGCTTTGGAGTCCAATCATGAGTAAATCCATTCAAAAACTGCTTTTATTAGCAATCTGTTCCTTGCCAGCAACGGGTGTCATGGCTGCGGTGCCTTCATTGTCTGAATGCTCGAGTTTACAAGCGCCGGAATTGATCCCTTCAGCATGTAAGAATATAGAAGATACACAGGCGGTATTCAACACTTATTCACCACCTCAACCATTTATTAAAGTTGAATTAACCGAATACCAAGCAGATCAGCCAGCTCAATCGAGTTCTGGGTTAGCAAATACATCATCGGATAAAACAGGTACTCCTGATAATAACTATGGCTCGTTTGGTGAGACGTGGTGATTACGGGCTCGGACAGCTTTCAATAAAATTGAATGATGTGAATGTGAAACTAGTAACGACAGACAGGTAAAGTGAAAGGTGAGTTATGAACAAATTAAGCAAAAAACAAGCGCTAAGTAACTTGCTGTTGTTAGGCACGTTGCTCGCTGCTCCTGGGGTAGCACTAGCCGATGAGATGACGGCACAGGCAGTAAGAGAAGCGGATTCGCATATCACGGGTGCTGTTAATGACACTAGAGGTTCGGTTGAGGGCGTCAAAAGTGAAGTGTCCAAGGCAAATGACGTTCTGAATAAGATTTTGGATAAACACGACATCAGCAGTAAGGAAATGGTGACGGCGTTAATTAACTATGCTGCTAAAGCCAGTATTAATAAGTATGCTTTAGATGAGCAAAAGTTTTTTCAAGTCGCTCCAGGATCGCTTTTTGCTGCAAGAGCTGCTGATAAGGCATCAAAAATTGACACAACAAGAGATGCCACGCAAATTGCAGTTCTCAGTTTAATCAACAGTCTTGGTATGTTGTCAACAGCAGAGACGATTACGGTATTGGGGATCACCATTAGTGTGAAAGAAAAGCCAGCGATGGGTGCTTTGCAGTTTTATGATGCGATGAGAAAGTTCTTTGAATCGGGTGATTCAAATGCGCTTAAAAATGTGAATGCCGCAGCGTTAATGCAATCAACGGTGCTGACCGGGGACGACATTAATGATTCAACAAAAGATAGACCAAGCCAAACATTGGTCAATGTGTTAACCAATCCGTTTCCAGTTCGGGACAATGATTTAAGAAACAAGCTCAAAAATGGTGTCAACCTAAGTGGTGCTGAAATGGAAAGATTAGGGATGATCATTGCTCAATATGCGCTCGTTGGGGTTAGCTCCAATGCTTGGGCAGATATCGTTGCAAGAAGAACTCCCCCAGTTGATTCCAGTGGCAAGGCGGTTCCAGACGGGTTGACAATGATGCAACTCATGGAGCAAGGCAGCAAGGATAGATTCACGAATAAAGACTGGTATGCAAGTATCGGTGCATCATCAGAAACAGCACTGTTGCGCGAAATTGCTCATATGATGGCTTACAATCAATGGGTTCAATACCAACAATTTCGATTAATAGAGCAACAAGTTTCATTGCTTGCTTCGATAAATGGTGTCATGGCGAAGATCAATACCAGTATCGATACAATGACTATTGAAATGAGAAAGGCACAAGAAGAAGCTAAAATTCAGGCTAAAAAGGCTGAAGAACAAGCTGCTCAAGCGAAAATTGATGCTCAAGAACAAGCTGATGAAGCAGCTAAAAACGCTCAATAATAGTCACGAGTTGTGTTTTAGTCGTTTTCGCTGTATATCTTAAAATATCGAATACTTAAAGGGGCAATGATTGCCCCCTTTTTTTTTGCAATGAAACATAAATACCTTAAAGCCTTTATCGTTACCATCGGTTTTATTATCGTTGGCTGGCTATCCTTTATGCAGCCAGATTGGTTGCTCATGATGGGGATTCTGACGGGGGCTTGCAGCTATGCTTTGCTAGCGGTGGTGTTTACTCCAGTTGGTAATCTAACGTTTGGAGAGCCTACAAATAAGCCCTCTGTTGGAAAATGGTTTGCCAAACTCTGTTTAGGTCAATTATGTTTATTGATACTCACATTCTCTGCAACAGTGGCTTTTTTTGCTGCAGGCCCAAATTATACTTTAGCGACAGTTGACTTAAATGATATTAAGCAGCTCCTTTATGATTATAGCCCTTGGCAATGGGGGCCCTTTCCTTGGGGGATCATTGGCATTTGGGGACTTAGCCTTGCTTATGTCACTTATGTTAAACAAGGTCAACCGTATCTGTATCAGCTAGGCCAACGCATTGTCCCTAAAATGGTAGAGCCGATGCTTAAATCTTACATTGAATCGACCGCAGCGGGCGCAACGATGTTGCTGCTGTCACTCCTGGTGAGTGTTGTTGTGTTGCTTTTTACCTATATTGTGGATTTTCATTTTAACCTGTTTCATTTTGCAATGCCGATTATTACCGTGATTCTATTATCTTTTTTAGGTCCGTTTTCGTCACTTGGTATGGGGCGCAAAATCTTTCGCCAACTCTCAGGTGGAAGAAAAATCACACTGAATCGTATTATGCTAACCATGATTGTGTTCATCATCCCCATCATGATTGCTTCAGCATTTGTTGGGGTAAAACTATTGGCACATCGACCGGATCTGCAAGCCGCACTTGTTTGTAAGCAATGCGGTAATTACTTTGCAAATGTGCCAGTGGAATCACGATTAGCGGCACTTTATTGGGGCTGGTGGTTGCTATGGACGCCATTGGCAGGCTCCTATATCGCAAAAATTTCCAACGGGAGAACCGTTCGTGAGTTTATATTAGGCTTGTATGCAGTGCCGATGTTGATAGTCATCGGTTGGGGGCTCTTTCAGTATCATCCTATCAAGCTAGATGTCCCATCATTAGATCCAAAATGGTATCCCGAAGCACTTGGCATGTTAGCATTCATTACGCTAGCGCTAATACTCGCGATCTTTAAAGCTAACAAAGACACTACTATTTTGTTATCAGGGTTTATGCAGCCTTCAACATCGCATGCTAATCGTTTATGGTTAAAAGATCCGAGCAAGGTACTGGGAATACAACGTTTCAGTCCAAAACTCTTAATGGCTGTTATTGGAACCCTGTTTTTACACACGACCGCTGGATGGTTTGGGATCCAATTACAAGTTGCTGCCATGGGCGCTTTAGTGATGAATGCGGTTTATATAGCCTTCAATTTAGGAGTTTGTCAGCGTTATAGGGATAAATCGAGTAAATACACTTAATGGTGAAAAAAAATCGAACTGCCAGCCTTCTCACTTGTCTAACGATTAAATAAAGACAAAAAGGCACTCGCATATGCCCCTATTTATGAGCTTGCAACCGCATTTTTCGAGAGAGAATCTTCTCGCGAATGTCTTTATCATCGACTCTACTGAGTCAATGGATCAATTCTTTGTCAACATCAATCAAAACAAAGCTGTTTATGAGCGCATTTACCTTGATATAAAGATGATAGCGGCTATGAAAGCGCGAGCTAAAGATCTGCCGCAGGCTTATCAAGAAGAGTTCAATGCTGAATATCCTGGAGGGATGGTAGGATTTACAACGATGTTGGCAACAGCGGTGGACACAGCACCTAGAGCTGATATTCAAGGGCCAGAAGCGAATAGTGATTTAAGTGAAGATGATATGCTAGATATGCTAGCACCGGTTGTTGCTGGTCAAGAGAGTATCTTAGAAGCTGATATTGATGAACTTGATGATATCACAAAACCTGCAAGATCATTTACCCGCGCGCTTGATGCAACAAGAAATGAGGATACTCCTGAATCACCTAAACGGGCTTTTACAAGTTTACCTTTGATCGATCAAAGTTTGTATCATCAAATTTTTGACGAAGGCTCCTTTGAACGATTAGCGCAACTGATTGCAATGAAAGATAGTCAAGTTACCGATCTTCCTGGGCAAGGCAAAACACATCGATTTAAACAACATTTAGATAATATTTTGCCGATTGTTGAATTTGCTATGACAGGTGCAAGGCACGAATGGCAAGATAATAAAACGGGCGATCAAGAAGCGTCAATGCAAAAAATGGAAACGTTTGAAGCGATCTATAATCTCTTACGAAGTATGCGAGCATTGGCGAGTAATAAAAGTTGCTACACAGTAGAACATTATCAAAATAAATTGGAAACCATTTTAGCTTCTCCTGTGTTAGATGATAGTGCGAAACAGGCGCTTGGATCTGTACTAGATCAAGTAGTACAAGAACATGTTATGGTGCGTGAACCCAGTAATTTCTACCAGCACAAAAAAGGCTCTACTGCATTCGATGCAAGTTTGCCTAATCAAGAAATCAAAGGGAATAAGAAGCGTCTTACGATTGAGCACACATCACAACCAAATCCGCAAGTTGTGGTTGTGACAGGAAAGTTTAATTATAGTCGTAAAGATGTACTTGAGGTTCAAACGGGAAAATTCAGCGGCATTAAAAAGCTTTTTTCACAACCGAAAAGCCAATTAGCAGAAATGAATGCGCAAGTTCGAGATTTTGTTGCAGTGGCTCTGAATGACTATCATAAGGGAACCAGGGAAAACCCCATTTATTTGCAACCTTCTAAAGGGAACCAATCAGAACTTTCTCTTGCGATTTTATTGGAGTTTAAGCAACGTGCCATTATTGAAGGTAGAGAGCTTATTGCGGCTGATGATACTGGAAAACGGATTAAAATCACGCCAACTGCTGAATTTACAAAGGAAGAAAAGCAGTATTTTGCACATTTTGCAATGCAAGTGCCTAAAGTGAAGGGAAAAGGCATGAATATTATCGCATCAGAAAATACAGCGGGATATCAGTTGCTAAAAGAGACAAAAATGGACGATGGCAAAGCGCTTAAAGATCATAAAGTAAAATCACTTTCCGAAGGTGACATGATCGACACTTTAACAAAAGCGATGTCGAATCAACTCAATGATAGGGTAGCTAATAATGCTAAACGCCATGAAGAACAAATGGCAGATGCAGTCAAACCTTTACGCGAGTTATCTAAGCCAACGTCTTCTACTAGAGCAAGTATCTAGACTTACAACTTCGATTTATTACCTGGCTTCAAAGGCGAACGGCTTACACTCCGTCGATATTCCTCTTCGGTTTCGATATGTTCACGAGCTTTTTTAGTCTCTTTGGTTTTGCGCTCTTTTTGGGATAAGAATTCTTTGGCTCGCAACTTCTCATCTTTTTCAGGTAGAGATGGAAGATCATTGCCGACACTCGCAATTTGCATGACTTGTTGAAGACTCAGTCCTAACACTTTTGCGATTTGATGAATAGAGCAGAATCCAATGAGGTACCAGCACAAAATCCATTGACGTAAAGCATGAACAGAGCCGATCGGTAAACCGGTGAAATCATCAAAGTCACTGGGGCTTCCTTCACCTTTACAGTTTAAGCAAACATAAAAGTGTCGTTGATCGACAGCATCGGCAGGAGGATCTCGTCTAACGACATTAGACGAATGACAACGAGGGCAATTCACGCCTTGTGGCCAACGTAGCATTTTAAGGGTCTTAAAGACTTCATGTTCACCAAGCAAGTTATCTATGGCTGCAATTCTGGAATCCACTTGGCTACCACGGGGAAGATCTCGTAATCGTTTTAATGCTTTTAAATTGTCATCTTCATCTTCCGTTGAAGGCTTTGGCATTTTTTCTTCATCCTGAAGTGTTAAGGTAGTGGGAGGTATGCGCGTTGTCGGCATACGATTTGTAAAAGTGGGATCATGGCGAGCGGGTGGCGTAAGGATCAAGAGAGATTGCGAGTGATCGCTTTGTGCCTGTAGAGGAGTAAAGCGTCGGTCTTTACTTGTTGGCGGGATCATTTCAGATGTCTCTGAGATAATCGACGTGATCCATTTAAGCCAATCAGACATGAGGGACTACCTGCTCCATCTATTTACAACTATTACCACAATTCCCTGGTTTGGTCTTATTTTTAATGCGATGAACGTTATACTGCTATTGGCAGCTATTTAAACGTATTTCCCTCCGGGTGGTCAACTGGTAATCAGATTTTAAAGGCGATTATGACTCTTAGAACTTTGTTTCACGCCGTAGCTGGGTGTCAAATGGTTTTCAGTCGTTGCTCTTAAAGTATTAAATTGTTGTAATAATTTATCATTAATAGCTGCAATTTCAGGGCTTTTTTGTGCCTGACAGAATTTCTGATAATGTGGATGATCAGCAAACACTTCTAGACACGTTTGTACCGATTTCAAACTGGCAGTCAGTTGCGTAAGCAAATCATCGCCATTAAGATTGTTAGTTGGTTTGCTCATGGCTGCATCCTCTCACTATTATCGATTGTGGGTATTACGACACCAGCGGCTTGTATTTCAGTCATTAGACCGTCAGCCGTTAATTCATCGATATGGTATTTTTCCAAAATAGGCATCAATTCAATAATAAAATCATTAAAACGTATAATTTCATGAATTTGCTTTATGCGTTCGCTGACTTTTTCAACAAGTTGATCATCCCACTCCTTTCCTTTTGGCGAAGGAATGGACAGATTATTGAGCATACCAGCAATAGTGGCATTGTCATAATGTCGAGCATGGTATTCTAGAAAACGCTGTTCTAATGTCAAAGCCGTTTCGTTCATACGGATCCGTTCAATGACCTTTTGTAATTGACTGAGTACCCAATGACCACCCTCAGGAGCAGTAAAGCCTTCTTCATTTAATGCCATCACCATTTTTCGTTGGGAATAACCACGCGCAAGGTAATCAGAAATAATCGGTTGCAGCATTAAGGCGTAGACAATGGCATTATCGATTTTGGGTTTATTCACTTTGGTAATCACGTCACTTGCGTGTGGATTACCCGATTTTGCAGTCGTACGGCTGAGGCCAGCTTTAATTAATTCGCCATGTAATTTCTTCTGTTGCTTAGCATGTTCAGCTAAAGCGGCAAAAGATTCGCGGGTGACAAAAGGTTGATCACAGCAGTAAATATCGCCATGCTCGGCATCGAGTAGACGCTGCACCAGTTTGACAAAAGGGTCATTGCTAGTTAAATTACGGATCTCGGCGATAAGTAGCTTGGCTTGGTTTTCAAGACAAAAAGCAATGGCTTCTTCCAATGCTGGCCATCGATGTCTAGGACGTGATAATTCACTAGATTCAATAAAACTTTTTAAGATCTTAGCACTAGGGTTTTGTTGCGCAAAATCTTGCACACGCTTCTCTTGCTGTGACAAAGCCTGATGTGAAAATAGGACAGAGCCTTGGCTGCGCATTGGCGCAATTAAATAAGCAACATAAGGTTTATGATCTTCAGCCACTGTAACTCATCTCATTTACTAAGTTGTATATACCCCTACCAATAGGATCCATCCTAAAAGTAAAGGTCCCTTAGACCTAGTATAGAAACATATTTGCTGGTTATCCATAGCAGCTTCCCCAATTTTCCTAGGAGGGTGTTGGCTGCGCCTTTCACAACCCTTCATTTACCAGAGTAAACTCAGGGGTTGTAAAAGACTTGCCGCCTACTCCTAGAAAAATTGGGTTTGCTGCATATCCGCTCGTACGACTCATGAATAACCAGTAATCATTAATTACTTACACCCTTCACTGACCGCTGCCTTAATCGCATCCTTTAAAGCTTGTATCTGCGTTGCATCCTCTAAGGGGAGGCTGGTTTCTTTGCTAGTAAGATAAAAGGCATCCTCTACCTTGGCACCTTGAGTGTTAATCATGGCACTGTGCAAAATGATGCCGCATCGCACAAAAACTTGTGCTACCCGTGCTAACAAACCCGGAAAATCAGGGGCGTGGAGTGTTAGTAAGGTTTGCTGCAAATGCGGTTTGTTTTCAATGGTGATCGTTATTTGATGGCTGAAAAATTTTAAAGAGCGGCGAATATGTCGCAAAGCGACCGGCAAGATCATGGTTTCATTATTCATGGCATGGGTTAATAGCGTTTCAAGTGCTGTTTTTATTTCAATAAGCCTGGCAGGATCTTTAATCGGTGTGCCAGGTTGTTCTAATACCACATAACTTTGCAACGTAAAATGTTGCTTGGTTGTGCCAATTCTCGCTTGGACAATCGTTAAAAAACACTTTTCGAGCGTGGCCAGAATATTCGCCAGCAAATAAGGATTTTCTTTGGCAAAAATAAAAATCTCTGTACCAGCTTCATTACGATGTGGCTTTATTGCAACCTGAAAGGGCAAAGCTTTCTCTTCGGAAAGGATCATTGCATGCCAAGCGTTTAGATCAAGCTGGGGAGCGGCTATCTTAAGGTTATCGAGCGTTGCTTTTGTATTCAGATAAAGATCACGTAACAGTGCGCTTCGCCAATGGTTCCAAAGAGAGGGATTGGTTGCATAAATATCGGCAATCGTTAATAAGTAAAGTAAGGAGAGTTGTGAAGGCGTTTTTATCAATGCTGAAAATTGCTGAATAACGTCTTCATCGCCAATATCTTGATGTTGGGCGACTTCTGACATTAATAAGTGGTGTCGCACAAGAAATGCCACGCTTTCGCAAACATCAAACGGTAAGTCATGTTCTTCACAAAATTGCTTGGCAATGAGTGCACCTTTAGCACTATGATTGCCACCTTGTCCCTTGCCGATATCATGTAATAAGCCAGCTAAAAATAATATTTCAGGATGAGGCACGACCGCTTTAGCCACAAAAGGGAGTTTATACTCTAATAAACCATCTTGTTGAAAAAGCCATTCACAATTTCGCAGCACAAATAAGGTATGGGCATCGACCGTATAAATATGAAAAAGATCATACTGCATTTGCCCTGACAAAGTGGCCATCTGGGGTAAATAAAGGACTAATAAGCCAAGACGATGCATTAAAGTGAGTGCTTTGAATACGCCATCATATCGCTGTAAGAGTTCAATAAAATAGTGTCTTCCCTTGGCGCAATAGAGTGCTTCCCTTGGCAAGGTTTTTGCAACCGTTCGAATAAATCTCTGCGATTTGGCGCTAAAATGAAGGATTTCATTATCTTGTGCTAACAAAACAAACAAATGCATGAGCTGTTCAGGATGGGCGTTTAAGTAATCATAATCCGTAATATCAATGACATGTTCAATTCGTTCGCAATAGGGAGTTAATACTGTGCGGGGGGCTGCATTGGTTGATTGTTGTTCTTTAAAGTACTGACATAAGATATCAGTTATTTCGCGCAACTCAGTTACCGTTTGGTAGTATTGTTGCATCAGTATATTCATTTTTTCATTTAAATTCGGGAAGGCAATTTTTAAGCTATCTGCTATTTTATCTTGGTATTCAAAGTATAATCGCTCGGATTTTCCTTGCGAATGCAAATGCAGCAGATAACGAATTTGCCATAAAAAGCGACTGGCTTCTTGGAGGCTATTATATTCTATGGAATTGATATCACCCTGATGAAATAAGCAATCCAGATTTCCATCTTGGTATTTTTTTAAAGATAACCAGATAATGAAGTCGAGATCGCGCAAACCGCCTGGACTTTCTTTAATGTTAGGCTCTAAGCCATACTCGGTATCATTAAAATGCGCATAACGCGCTTGCCGCTCAACGATTTTTGCATCTAAAAACGCTGAAAAATCCATGACGTCATCAAGCTTTTTGCGAAGATGAGCAATGGCATTTGTTTGACCGACAAGGATGCGCATGCTGAGTAAATTCGTATAAAAATGTAAGTCGTCAGTTGCATCAATGATACATTGCTCAGGCGTTCGAAGGCTTGCACCGAGTTTGATACCACAGTCCCAAATGGCTCCCATGAAAACCGCTAATTTATCTTGCAAATCATGAGTCATGGAGGTGTCATGAAGCAATAAAAGATCGGCATCTGAACCAGGGTGGACACGAGTCAATCCATAGCCACCCAAAGCAAGCAAGCTAATCGCCTCGTCTTTTAACCCTGTGCACTGCCATAGCAATAAAAGGATCTCATCAAGCCATCGTGAGCGTTGAGAAAGGATCTCTTTAATATCAGAGGTGAGCGTAACTTGCTCATCCAGTTTTTGTTGATATTGTTCGTAGAGTGGCTTAATAAAGCGCACGATATCCTGTGTGTTGCTTAACACAGTTTCGTGCGCTTGATACGCTGCCATGATCGAGGGGCTAGAGATCAGTTTCTTCCTCGCGTTTGGTTAAGACGTCAAATCCATTAGCTGTGACTAGAATAGTATGTTCCCATTGGGCGGACAAACTGCGATCTTTGGTCACTACCGTCCATTGGTCGGGCAAAAGTTTAGTCTCTCGTTTACCGGCATTGAGCATGGGTTCAATGGTAAATATCATACCTTCTTCTAAGCGAAGCCCTGTTTTGGCTTTACCATAGTGAAGTACTTGGGGCTCCTCATGAAAGATTTTACCTATGCCATGGCCACAGTATTCGCGAACAATTGAAAAATGGTGTGCATGGGCATGTTCTTGAATAACTGCACCAATGTCGCCCAAATAATTGCCAGGTTTAACTTGTTGGATCCCAAGAATCATGGCTTCACGCGTCACTCGGATCAAACGAGATGCTTTAACAGACGGTTCGCCAATAACGAACATTTTACTGGTATCGCCATGATAGCCATCTTTGATAACCGTCACGTCGATGTTGATAATATCGCCCTCTTTGAGTTTCTTCTCATTGGGGATCCCATGGCACACCACTTGGTTGATTGAGGTACAAATGGATTTAGGGAAGCCCTTATAGTTTAAAGGGGCCGGGATCGCTTCTTGGACATTGACAATATAATCATGGCAAAGCGTGTTTAATTCATCTGTTGTGATGCCTGCTTTGACATAAGGGCCAATCATATCTAAAACTTGACCGGCTAAGCGGCCTGCAATCCGCATTTTTGCAATGTCTTCTGTTGTTTTAATCGTTACTGCCATTTTTCGTTTCCTATCTCCCTCTACATATGGTATAAAAACGCGCCGAAGCTGTGCAAATCAATGCACTTTATTTGGTTATTTAAATAGTATAATCACACATGTGTCGACACGTCCGCCGGGGTGCTTTAAGTGGGTCTACCCGCAAAAAGTCGGAGGATGGGATACATGGAGGCCTAACCCCAACAATGGAGAATATCTCATGGTAGCAATTACAATGCGTGGAATGCTAGAAGCTGGCGTTCATTTTGGTCATCAAACCCGTTTTTGGGATCCAAAAATGAAGCCGTATATCTACGGTGCACGTAATAAAATTCATATTATTAATCTTGATAAAACCTTACCCCTGTTTAATGACGCACTCAGCTTCATTCGCCGTGTAGCTGCTCGTAATGGTAAAATCCTGTTCGTTGGTACCAAAACCAGCGCTAACAACATCATTAAAGAGCAAGCAGAACGTTGTGGTATGCCCTATGTTAACTATCGCTGGTTAGGTGGTATGTTAACCAACTTTAAAACGGTTAAACAATCCATTAAGCGCCTGCATGAATTAGAAGCAATGCGTGATGACGGCACATTTGAAAAGCTCGTTAAGAAAGAAGCGCTGATGCGTGAACGCGAGATGATCAAATTAGAGCGCAGTTTAGGCGGTATCAAAAATATGGATAGCTTGCCTGATGCGTTGTTTGTGATTGATGTTGGCCATGAAAAGATCGCTATTAAAGAAGCGAACAATCTGCGCATTCCAGTGGCAGGCGTCGTTGATACCAATAACAATCCAGCAGGTATCGAATACATTATCCCTGGGAATGATGACGCGCTGCGCTCAATTGAGCTCTATGTTTCAAGCGTTGCAGACGTTATTTTAGAATGCAAAAGCAATATGCATTCTTCTTCCCCAGAAGAATCCAGTGAATATGTTGAGATGGAACATGATCAACGATAGTCTCGGATTTATTTAAATTGATAATAGGGGGCTAGGCCCCCTTTATTTTGAAGATGGAGCAAGCAATGGCAGAACAAATTACAGCTGAAATGGTGAAGAACTTACGTGAACGCACTGGCGCGGGCATGATGGAATGCAAAAAGGCTTTAGTCGAAGCAAAAGGCGACATGACTGCCGCAGAAGATATTATTGCTAAATCAGGTAGTAAAAAAGCCGATAAATCAGCATCAAGAACAGCGGCGCAAGGTCGAATTGCAATTGCCAATTCCCACACCAGTGCCGTGATGATTGAAATTAATTGTGAAACAGACTTTGTGGCACGTGATGAAGGTTTTGTTCAATTTTGCCAAAAGTTGGCAGAATTAGCGTTAGCCAAAGAATGTCAAGATATTGATACATTACTGACCTTGCCTTTTGAAGATGCCAGCAGTGTTGAAGAAGCGCGTAAAGCCATTATTGTGCGAATTGGCGAAAACATTCAAATTAGACGTCTGCATTTCATGAAAGCGCAAACGAAGCAACGTATCGGTAGCTACATTCATAATGCCCGTATTGGTACCTTAATTTTGGTAGAAGGTGGCAATGAAGAATTGGCGAAAGATCTTGCAATGCATGTTGCAGCAATGAAACCTCAATTTATTTCTTCGACAGAAATTCCACAAGCGATTGTCGATAAAGAATATGCTATTTTCATGGAACGCGCTAAGCAAAGCGGTAAACCTGACAACATTTTAGAAAAAATTGTGCAAGGTCAATTACAAAAACAAGCGAATGAAATTTGCTTGCTGGGTCAGCCATTCTTTAAAGATCCCGACAAGACAATCGAAGCATTATTGAAAACAATGAATGCCTCCATTTTAGCCATGTTACGTTTTGAAGTGGGCGAAGGCATTGAAGTTGTTAAGAAAAGCTTTGAAGAAGAAGTTATGGAACAAGCGCGTGGGAGTAAACAATGAGTCAAGATCCCATTTACAAACGCATCTTGTTAAAGCTCAGTGGTGAAGCGCTCATGGGCGATGAAGCATTTGGGATCGATCCTAAAGTGCTTGATAGGATTGCAGATGAGGTCGGTGAACTGATTAAGCTCGGCGTTCAGGTTGGTATCGTGATAGGGGGAGGTAACCTCTGTCGCGGTAAATCTTTGTCTAAGGCAGGACTTGGAAGAGTATCAGGCGACCAAATGGGAATGTTGGCGACGGTAATGAATGCCATTGCTATGCGCGACGCTCTTGAGCGTGCAGGCTTTGGCACCCGTATTATGTCTGCTATTCCAATGAGTGGTTTAGTGGATCATTACGATCGCCGCAAAGCGATTCATCATTTACAGCATGGTCGAGTTGTGATATTTGCTGCGGGCACAGGTAATCCATTGGTGACAACCGATTCTGCTGCCAGTTTGCGAGCAATTGAAACGCAAGCCGATGTGTTGCTCAAAGCAACCAATGTTGATGGTATTTATTCAGCTGATCCGGCAATTGATCCCCACGCAACGTTATATCAACGAATTACGTATAATAAAGCGCTAGAAAAAGAATTAGGCATTATGGATTTGTCAGCGTTTTGTCAATGTCGCGACCATGACATGACGATTCGCGTTTTTAATATCAACAATGCAGGTGCTTTGTTACGAATTGTGAAAGGGCAACCCGAAGGAACCATTGTCGAAAGAGGGAATGCAAATGATTAATGATGTGCAAAAAGATGCAAAAACGCGAATGACCAAAAGTGTTCATTCGTTGGAAGAGGAATTAACCCGGTTAAGAGCAGGGCGGGCGAATCCTAGCGTATTAGAAGGTGTGGTGGTTTCTTACTATGGTACCGATACGCCGTTAACCCAATTGGCACAAATTACGGTTGAAGGCGCCTTAATGTTGGCTGTTAAGCCCTATGAGAAGCGTATGGTATCGGAAATTGAAAAGGCCATCCGTTCAGCTGATTTAGGGTTAAACCCAGCAAATTCAGGCGATGTCATTCGCGTACCCTTTCCACCGTTAAGTGAAGAAAGACGTAAAGAGCTTATTAAAAAGGTAAAAGGCGAAGTTGAAAATACCAAAGTCGCTATTCGCAATATTCGTCGCGACGCAAATCAAGAAATTAAAGATTTGTTGAAAGAGAAGTCCATCAGTGAAGATGAGCAACGTAAAGCAGAAGAAGCGATGCAAAAACTCACCGATCAATTCATTCAACAAGCCGACGCCATTTATGTGCGTAAAGAAAAAGATTTAATGGAGATATGATCCATTAGTAATTTGTATGCAAGCCATAAGGGTGTGAAGGCAAAAGACAGTAATTTGCCAACACACATTGCTGTTGTCATGGATGGCAATGGCCGGTGGGCTAAGGAAAGAGGTTTCAGTCGTACTTTTGGTCATCGCAAAGGTGTCGAAAGTGCCAGAGAAATTATTTCGGCTTGTCAAAAATCAGATATTAAGGCATTAACCTTATTTGCTTTTGGTATGGAAAACTGGAAGCGACCCAGTAAAGAGGTTCGCAACCTTTTTCGCTTATTTTATTTAGTTTTACGCAAAGATATTGCTCGTATACACCAAGATAATATTCGGTTGCGTATTATTGGTGACCGTACTATTTTTGCCCCTCAACTGATTCAAGCCATTGCTGATGCAGAAGCATTGACGGCTAATAATTCAGGTCTGATCTTGAATATCGCCGTTAACTATAGTGGTCGTTGGGATTTGTTGCAGGCCGTCAAAAAAATGTGTGCTTTGCAACAACAAAAGAGCGATATTACCGAAGAAGCGTTGGCCTTACATTTAAGTTTACATGGGATACCTGAGCCTGATTTATTGATACGAACAGGTGGTGTTTTCCGGATCAGCAATTTTATGCTTTGGGAGTTGGCTTATACGGAATTTTTCTTTACGCCAACCCTCTGGCCAGATTTTACAGCTAATGAACTTATCGATGCGCTGCGTAATTATGCAATGCGAGAGAGACGCTTTGGTTTAACCGGTGAGCAGTTAGGATAATTATGCTGAAATGGCGATTGTTAACGGCACTTTGTCTTATTCCATTAGTCATTTGGGGAATATTACGTCTTGGGACGATCCCTTTTGCATTGTTATCGGCGGCTATCTTAATGATAGGAGCGCATGAATGGACGGCGCTTTGTCCCTTTCCTAAACGTATTCACCAAGGGATCTTTATGGCCTTGTTTGGTGCCATTGCCTTTGGGTTATTTTTAGCTCAATCAACCCTCATTTTATGGATTTCTGTGATTTTTTGGGTATTGGCAGGCATGGGGCTTATACGATTTAAAGGTCGGCCTCCCGCTTGGTTAAATCGTCCATTGATGAAAGCCCTAATTGGGTTGCTGGTTCTATCTAGCGCTTTTTATGGTTTAAATGCTTTACGAGAACAACACAATGGGGCCAAATGGCTGATTCTGTGTTTGATCCTCATTTGGTCAACCGATACCTTTGCCTATTTTACAGGGCGATTGATTGGCAAGCATCCTTTAGCACCCTTAGTGAGCCCAAAAAAGACAATAGAGGGCTTTTGGGGTGGTTTTATTGGCACGCTCTTATTAGCCTTGGGATTTTATTTTACGGATATGTGGCCAAATGGTGGTCTCGGGATAGGCTCTATATTGATTCTATCGATTGGCACAATTGTGCTTGCTGTCATTGGTGATTTATTTGAGAGTGTGATGAAACGCTTAGCGGGCGTTAAGGACAGTGGCAAACTTCTGCCAGGACATGGTGGGATCTTAGATAGGCTCGATAGTTTGTTTGCGGTTGTGCCATTTTTTGCCTTAATGATCATCTGGCTACAGAGGGGCTTATGAGTCCAGCGGGTATTTGTATTCTGGGTTCTACGGGCTCTATAGGGCAAAGCACACTGAGTGTTTTGGCAGAGCATCCTGAAAAATTTAAGGTAGTGGCGCTTTCTGCCGCAACATCCATAGATAAATTGTTTGAGCAATGTTTGGCATTCAAACCAGCTTATGCCGTGTTGATGCAACCCAATGATGTTAAGGCTTTGCAGCACAAGATCACATCGAGCGGGATCAACACCGAAGTCCTTTGTGGGGTTGAAGGTTTATGTCAAATTGCTGCTTTACCGGAAGTGACCAAGGTTGTTGCTGCGATTGTTGGCGCGGCAGGTTTATTACCTACACTGAGTGGTATTCAAGCGGGGAAGCAAATTTTACTTGCGAATAAAGAAGCATTGATTATGGCGGGTGATTTGTTTTTAAGCACCGCGCGTCAGTCAGGTGCTATTTTATTGCCGATTGATAGTGAACATAATGCGTTATTTCAATGTATGCCGCCTGGCTATCAAACAGGGACAAGGCCGAAGGGTGTTTCCCGTTTAATTTTAACGGCATCGGGTGGTCCTTTTTTACATAAAGACCCAGCGGCATTTAGTGAAATTACGCCCGAGATGGCATGCCAACATCCCAATTGGAAAATGGGTAAGAAAATCACCGTAGATTGCGCAACACTGATGAACAAAGGGTTAGAGGTCATTGAGGCGAGCAAACTATTTCAATTCAGAGAAGATGAAATTGAGGTCATCGTTCATCCTCAAAGCGTTATTCATTCATTAGTTGAATATGCCGATGGTTCCTTGTTAGCCCAACTTGGTACACCTGATATGCGGATCCCGATTGCATATTGCTTATCGTGGCCAGAACGTATTGTTTCAGGGGCACAGAGGCTCTCTTTAACAGAGGTAGCACAGCTGACGTTTTTGCCGCCGGATGCCTCTACATTTAGATGCTTAAGCTTGGCTTATCAGGCACTTAGCTTGGGTAAAGCCGCACCCACTGTGCTTAATGCTAGCAATGAAGTTGTTGTTGATGCCTTTTTGAAGCGAAAAATGTGCTTTTCTCAGATCCCATCTATTATTGAGACGGTGCTGGAAAAATTATATGACCTATCTGCGATTTCATTAGAAGATATTCTCTATGCGGATAAGTTAGCTAGGAACAAAACTGTTGAGCTGATTAAGGGCCACTAGTGTATCCTTTTTTAATTTCTATTATTGCCTTTATCGTTGCAATTGGACTATTGGTCACTTTCCATGAATTGGGGCATTTTTCCGTTGCACGGCTTTTGGGGGTCAAAGTATTACGCTTCTCTGTTGGTTTTGGTAAGACACTGTGGCGCTACCAAGGTAAACAAACAGAATATGTCATCGCTGCTATCCCATTGGGTGGCTACGTCAAAATGCTCGATGAGCGCGAAGCCGCTGTTTCAGATAACGAAAGGCCTTTTGCCTTTAACAACAAACCTTTATGGGTGCGTAGCGCGATCGTTTTAGCAGGGCCTTTCTTTAATTTTATATTCGCCATCATTGCTTACTGGCTAATGTATATGATTGGTATTATCGGTTTAGCCCCCATTGTAGGTGAGTTAAAGCCAGATTCCATTGCTCAAGTTGCAGGATTATTGCCCAACGACGAAATTGTCAAAGTGGATGGAAACCCCACGACAAGCTGGCAGCAAGTAATTAATCAATTAATTGAGCGTTTAGGCGATAAAGACGCACTATCGATTGAAGTGGTTCGCGATCAGGGACAACATCATGTTCTCACTTTACCGCTCAAAAGTTGGGGACTCCGTGGTGACAGACCCGATCTCATCGATGCATTGGGTATTTTGCCCTATCAACCACCGATCCCTCCCATCGTCAATGAGGCTATTGAAGGTGAACCAGCACAAAAAGCGGGATTGCAAAAGGGAGATGAGATCATTGCAGTGAATCACAAGCCCATTACAGAATGGCGTGATTTCACACGGGTTGTAGCCAAGAGTATTAATAAACCCATTACATTAGCGGTCAAGCGATCAGGCGAAGTCAAAGAATTTACGTTTATTCCACGCACTCGTGAAGGCGATAACGGAGAAATGATAGGTTTTGCTGGTTTATCAGTTAAGTTAACTGAAATGCCTCCAGAGCTGTTGCGCAAAGAACATTTTGGTCCCGTAGAAGCTTTCGTTGCTGCAAATAAAAAAACAGCTGAGTACATTCGCTTAACCTTTAAAGTGATCGGTAAAATGCTAGTTGGTCAAATTGGTCTTAAAACGCTGAGCGGGCCTTTAACGATTGCCGAAGGAGCCGGTGCGACAGCATCCGTTGGTATTCAATATTACTTAGGATTTTTGGCACTTATCAGCATTAGCTTAGGCGTGCTTAATTTATTGCCGATCCCGATTTTAGATGGTGGGCATTTATTATATTTTGCGATTGAAGCCGTTCAAGGCAGACCTGTCTCAGAGAGGGTGCAGTTGTATGGTTTTAAACTTGGCATGTTGTTGCTCATTTTTCTCATGAGCGTGGCATTTTACAACGACCTTGCTCGTTTATTTTAATATTCTTTAATTTCGTTGCAGTCATGTATGTAGGGGACGGCATCGAGGCTGAGAGATCCCCACGAATATTGAAAGAAATATCGCATAGCGACAAATTGCTCTTCCCTTGTAAAGGGAAGAGGCGTGCTTTGCACGCACAGATGGATTTTCTCAAGATAAAATCTCTCTTGCGCTACGCGCCTCTCTCCTTTACAAGGAGAGATCTTTGGTTGCTACGCACCAATCATGCTTTTTGAATTATAATCATCTGATTTTACTCTATTTATTTTATAATTTCGTGGGGATGCTCAGACACAGAGGTCGGCCCCTACGTTCGTCGTTTACTTTATTGCTGTTACTAAGTCAGATTAAGTGAGGTATAATAGCTTGGCTAAATGGCGGCTTGAGGTCCAATCGTCTTATTAGCATTGTTATAACTTTTTGTATCTTTGGAAATTTTTTATGCAAAACAAAATTTATGTTGGTAACCTGAGTTACTCTCTTGATCAATCTTCACTTCGTACAGCGTTTGCTGAATATGGTGAAATCACTGATTTAGCATTCCCTACGGATCGCGTTACAGGCCGTCCACGCGGTTTTGCTTTTATCACTTTCAATGATGCAAGCAGTGCTGAAGCTGCCCTCAAGCTTGATGGTCAAGAATTATCAGGTCGTAAAGTCGTTGTTAAATTTGCTCTCGAACGCAAAGCAACCGGCACCGGTGGCAGAGATGGCGGTAGAGACGGTGGCAGAGATAGCGGCGCTGGTAGACGCGGCGAATCACGTTGGTAAAATGAATTGGCAGGATCAGCCGTCAAGCGAGCTGATCCTGCGTTCTAAGTCTTTCTACTTCCATTCCTTATTTTCAATAATAGTTTCTTAGCGAGTGACTTCAATTTATTTCCCGCTGTGTTAGTATGGCGCCTCTACTGTTTAACATGCGCGAGTTGCATGCGAGAAATAAAAAAAATATGAAAAGTCGTTGGTTGACTGCACTGGCAGCTGGTTTGCTTACAAATTATGCGGTATCTGTTCAAGGTTTTGAACAATTTATTGTGAGAGATATTCGCATAGAAGGATTACAAAGAATTACCGAAGGAACGGTCTATAACTATTTGCCCGTCAACGTCGGTGAGTCGCTTGCTCCGGAGAAAACCGCTGAGATCCTAAGGGCGCTTTTTGAAACAGGCTTCTTTCAAGATATTGAATTAAAGCAAGAGGGCAATGTCCTCGTGGTTCAAGTCGTTGAAAGGCCAACAATTGGCAAAATTAGCGTTTCTGGTAATAAAGAAATTACCGAAGAAAATTTATTAAGCACATTGAAAACGGCAGGCTTAAGTGAAGGCTATGTCTTTGATCGTTCGATGCTAGAACAAGTTCGAAACGAGCTTGAACGATTGTACTTTAGCCATGGTAAATACGCGGTTAAAGTCGATACGACGGTTGAAAATCAACCTCACAATCGTGTGAGTATCACGATTGCCATTGAGGAAGGGCAAGCAGCTCGTATCAAGGCAATAAACCTGCTAGGAAATCATGCTTTTAGTACCAGTGAGTTGCTTAAGTCTTTCACGCTAGCGCCAACCGGCTATATGAGCTGGGTATCACAGTCTGATCAGTACGATAAGCAAAAGTTAAGTGCTGATTTAGAAGCGCTGCGTACTTTTTATCTTGATCGTGGTTATCTCAATTTTCGTATTATCTCAACACAAGTCGCGATTACGCCTGATAAGCAAGATATTTACATTAACGTCAATATCGAAGAAGGCTATCAGTTTAATTTGTCTGGCTTCCAACTCGCCGGTAATACAATATTGCCAGAATCGGAATTAATGCCTTTAGTTGTATTAAATGAAGGTGAAGTATTCTCTCGTGCCCAAATTGCGACAACGGTAAAGAAACTAACCGATCGCTTAGGTCAAGAAGGTTATGCCTTTGCAAAAATTAATCCGGTTCCAGATATTAACGAAGAAGAAAGAACCGTTAAGTTGACGTTCTACATTGAGCCTGGCAACAAAATATATGTTCGTAAGGTCATGTTTGAAGGCAACACAAAAACAAAAGATGAAGTTGTGCGTCGTGAAATCATTCAGATGGAAAGCGCGCCCGTTAATACGAAATTCATCGAAGACTCAAAAGCACGCTTGAATAGAACCGGCTACTTCACCAGTGTGAATGTGGAAACGCGACCTGTTTCTGGTACCACCGATGAAGTAGACATTGTCTTCACCGTTGAAGAAGCCTCTTCAGGGCAATTGGGTGGGGGTGTTGGTTACTCTGATGTCGATGGTCTATTGTTTAATGCCAATATTAGTAACCGGAACTTCTTGGGTTCAGGTAAGAGCGTTGATTTTAATTTTAACCGCAGTAAAGCCTATACCACGTATAACTTAGCGTATAACAACCCTTACTATACATTAGAAGGGATCAGCCGTGGTTTTAACGTTTTCTACAGTGAAACCGACTTAGGTAAATCAACCAGTATTACCAATTATACGACCGATGCTTTTGGCGCAAACATGAGCTACGGTATGCCAATCTCTCCACATGATCGACTGACGTTTGGTTATGGTTTCCAATCAACCAACTTAACGATTGGTCAATCACAAGTGCCGACTCAGATTCTAGATTTCGTAGCTGAAAATGGTAGTAAGAGTCAGGAAGTCACCGTTGCGTTTGGTTGGATACATAACACATTCGATCGGATGGTCTTTCCTGAAAATGGCTTGCAACAATCTGCTGGTGCTACTTTCTCTGTTCCCGGATCGCATTTAGAATACTACCGGTTAAGTTATAGTGCCCAGAATTACCAAAGTCTGTCACATGGGTTTATTGCGATGACGACTGGTACGCTAGGGTATGGTAACGGTTATGGTAAAACGATTGGTTTGCCATTTTATAAAAACTATTTTGCGGGTGGCTCAAGAACGGTACGAGGCTTTGAAGAAAGCAGCTTAGGCCCAACCGATTCGTTAGGTAACCCATTTGGTGGGAACTTCTTAGTCACGGCAACAGCAGCATTGATTGTTCCGAACTTTTTTAGTCCCGATACTAAATCTATTCGATTAGCCTGGTTTCTTGATGGCGGACAAGTATACGATTTAGAAAACAGGCAAGGTACTGATAATCCTAATGAATCACGTAATCCAGCGGGATTGCGTTATTCAACTGGTTTATCTCTGACGTGGATGTCACCGATTGCGCCGTTAGTGTTCAGTTTAGCTACACCACTCAATGAGCATGAAGGTGATAAAATACAGAACTTTGCGTTTACTTTTGGAACCGTCTTTTAATGCTAAGGAGCATCACTGTGAAGAAATTAACTCACATTTTAATGGCATTGGGTTTAGCTTGTTTAGCCGCCCCTGCGATCGCGGGCGAAGCGAAAATTGGTGTTATCGACATGAGAACTGTGGTAACTAACTCTCCGCAAGCGAAAGCTGCAATGGAAAAACTCAAAAAAGAATTCAAAGCCCGTGAAGACAAAATCATGGCGCAAGAAAAGTCTTTGAAAGAGAAAGCTGAAAAATTACAAAGAAACAGCGCCGTGATGAGCGAAGCTGAAAGATCTAAACTTGAAAATGAAGTACGGACTGGTCAACGTGATTTGCAACACCTGCAAAATGAATATCGCGAAGATGCAGCAATGCGTCAACAAGAAGAAATGAAGAAAGTCATTGATAAAGTGACTGCTGCGATTGATGAAATTGCTAAGAAAGATAAATACGACTTAATCTTTGTTCGTGAAGCCGCTCCTTATGCAACTAAGGAAATGGACATTACGGATAAAGTCATTAAAGCTACCACTCCTGCAGCGTAATATCATGGATCGGATTGAACATAGAGCG
This sequence comes from Uncultured Candidatus Berkiella sp., assembly GCA_964594635.1. GTDB lineage: Bacteria > Pseudomonadota > Gammaproteobacteria > Berkiellales > Berkiellaceae > Berkiella. Next base: position 426,033 of record CAZQMV010000001.1, on the reverse strand, counting down.
AAAGAGAAGCGTCCCAATGTCATGACATTGGGCGCGCTGGCTGAACTGACTGGTTCGACGTGCAAAGGCGATCCCTTTGCACAAATCAAAGGTGTCGGTACTATTTCTTGTGCGGTTGAAGGTGAAATAACCTTTATCGCCGATGCAAAATATCGTTCCCAGCTTAACGAAACCAAAGCAACTGCAGTTATTTTAACGGAAGCGGATAGTCAGACATGCCATACAAATGCATTGATCTGCCAAGATCCAAAGCTTGTATTTGCAAAAGTCGTTGAAGCTCTCTATGCGAATAAGACCGTGAAGTCTTGTGTGCATGAGAGTGTGATTATTGGTCAAGAGACAGACATTCACCCCAGTGCACATATTGGTCCTTTTTGCGTTATTGGTGATCGCGTCAAAATTGGCGCTCATGTGATTTTGCAAGCAGGCTGTTCAATTGGTGATGATTGTATTATCGAAGATAACACCGTTTTATACCCCCGCGTTACTATCTATCAAGCTTGTTATATTGGTAAAAGATGTACGATTCATTCCGGTGTAATCATCGGCGCTGATGGTTTTGGCTTTACCAAAAATAGGTTCGAGTGGGTAAGAGTGCCTCAAGTAGGCGGCGTTAAAATTGGTGATCGTGTTGAAATTGGTGCGAATACCACCATCGATAGAGGTGCTATTGAAGACACTGAAATTGGCAACGATGTCATTTTAGATAATCTTATTCAAATTGGTCATAACGTTAAAATTGGTGATGGCACTGCCATTGCAGCTTGTGTTGGTATTGCTGGCAGTACAACCATAGGCAAACATTGTTTAGTGGGTGGCGGCACTCGGTTTAATGGTCATATCGATATTGCAGATTATGTGCAAATTGTTGGTTGTACCAATGTTGCTCATTCAATTACTAAGCCAGGTGGTTATGGTTCAGCGATTACTGCCATGGATATTACGCAATGGAAAAAGAACCTCTTCCGATTTCACCGACTTGAACAACTTGCAGGTCGCGTAAAGGAAATCGAAAAAAAATTAAAAGAAAAGGAGGAAATCTAGGTGTCAGTGGACAGTAGTCAATTACTGAGTGTACATGAAATTATAAAAATGCTGCCGCATCGTTATCCTTTTTTAATGATCGATAGAGTGCTTGAATACACGGAAGAATCACTGCTTGGTGTCAAAAATGTGACAGCAAATGAGCCTTGTTTTATGGGACATTTTCCAGATAACCCTGTTATGCCTGGTGTTCTCATTACAGAATCGCTGGCTCAAGCTGGCGCAATTTTGGCTTATTTGAAGACAAAAAGTAGCCCAAGAGAACATTTGTTTTTTCTGGCGGCAGTAGATAACGCAAAATTTAAGCAAATGGTAATTCCCGGCGATCAATTAATGCTAGATGTGCAGATTGTCGGAAATAAAGGGAATTTTTGGAAGATCCACGGTGAAGCAAAAGTTGATGGAAAACTTGTTTGCTCGGTTGATATTTTAAGCGCAATGAGGAAAGTGAGCCAGTGATTTCTGATAAAGCAATTATCGATAAGAGTGCAAAAATTGCTGCAAATGTAGAAATTTCTCCTTTTTCCATCATCGGAGCCGATGTGGAAATTGGAGAAGGTTCTTGGATAGGCCCACATACCGTTATTAAAGGCCCAACCAAGATTGGCCGCAACAATAAAATCTATCAGTTTTCCTCTATTGGAGAGGATCCGCAAGATAAAAAATTTGCGGGTGAACCAACACGGCTTGAAATTGGCGATAATAATGCGTTTCGCGAATGTACGACCATTTCTCGTGGCACGGTAACCGGCGGTGGTTTGACTAAAATTGGTAATGACAATTTGTTTATGGCCTATGTGCACATTGCGCATGATTGTCATGTTTCAAATAACACGACATTCTCTAATAATGCTTCCTTAGCTGGGCATGTCACCGTTGATGATCATGCTAACCTCGGTGGATTTGTCGGTGTGCATCAGTTTTGCAATATCGGCAGTCACGCATTTTGCGCGGGTGGTAGCATCATTATAAAGGACGTGTTGCCATTTATTACGGTTTCGGGACACCCTGCTGAAACTTATGGTCTAAATGTAGAAGGTTTAAAAAGACGCGGTTTCACTGCCGATGATATTACGGTATTAAAACGCGCTTATAAAATTTTGTATCGCCAAGGTTTAACCCTGGAAGATGCTGTGCATAAAATTGAAGCAATGATCCCAGAGTGTCAGCATATTCAAGTGTTAATTGATTTTATAAAGAAATCGAAACGCGGCATCGCACGGTAATGGACGTTAAGGGCAAATTTGTTTTTGGATTGGTCGCGGGAGAAGAATCCGGCGATATACTAGGAGCAGATTTGATCGAAGCGCTCAAGCAGCTTTATCCAGAAGCCTCTTTTGTGGGTATTGGCGGAAATCGGATGATTAAGGCTGGAATGAACAGCCTTTTTCCAATGGAAAGATTATCGGTGATGGGGTTTATCGAACCCCTGAAACGACTCCCTGAACTCCTTAAAATCAGACGTTTTCTCAAAAACTACTTTATTCAAAATAAACCAACCGTTTTTATTGGGATTGATGCGCCTGATTTTAATTTGTCGTTAGAGCAAAGTTTAAAAAGCCATGGTGTTCGCACCGTTCATTATGTTAGCCCGACAGTATGGGCTTGGCGTTCGGGGCGTATCCACAAAATAAAAAAAGCCGTTCATCGAATGCTGTGCTTATTTCCCTTTGAGAGCAAAATCTATCACGAGCATAATATTCCAATAACATGTGTAGGGCATCCGCTAGCCGATGCTATACCACTTGATTCATCACAAGTAGAAGCTAGAAAATCACTTGGTTTATCGCTTGATAAAAAAATCGTTGCCCTTTTGCCAGGCAGTCGAGCGCAAGAATTAAAATATTTAGCAACAGATTTTATTGAGACTGCTCGTTGGTTAAAAGCACAAGATCCAAATATTGAATTTATCTCTCCTAGTGCGAATGAGAGAACAGATAAGCAATTTAAAGACTATTTAGCGCTCTATAATGATGTTGAAGTAAACTGCTTCATGGGCAATGCCCGAACAGTGATGGCAGCGGCAGATGTGATTTTAACAGTCTCTGGCACAGCGTCACTCGAAGCAATGTTAGTGAAACGTCCAACCATTGTTGCTTATAAAATGTCAGCATTAGGTTTTGCTGTGGCAAAAAGAATTATTCATATACCCTATATTGCTTTGCCAAATTTGTTGGCCGGTAAATTACTGATGAAAGAGTTTATACAATCGGCCGTCGATCCTCAGGCAATGGGAGAAGCCATATTAGCTTATTTACATTCTCCGGATTTATCTTTACAGGATAGTAAAATTTTTCATGAACTTCACGGTTCACTTAGAAAAAATGCGGGACAAACTGCTGCTAGTGCGATTAAAGACGTAATCAAGGAAAACTGATGGCAATCATCTGTGGTGTTGATGAGGTAGGTAGAGGACCCCTTGCTGGTCCCGTATTGGCTGCTGCCGTTATTCTTGATAGACGCAAGCCAATTGAAGGATTGCGTGATTCCAAAAAATTGTCTGAAAAAAAGCGCGAGCAATTGTCTTTATTGATAAAACAACAAGCGAAGTGTTGGGCATTTGGCTTTGCCAGTGTGCCTGAAATCGACAGTTTAAATATACTGAATGCTTCTTTATTGGCAATGAAACGGGCGGTAGAAAATTTAACATTATTACCGGATCGTGCGCTAATTGATGGTAATCGCTGTCCAAACTTGCTTGTTAAGAGTGAAGCCATTATTGGCGGAGATGATTTGATTGAAGAAATCAGCGCTGCCTCCATTATCGCGAAAGTTGCTCGTGATAAAATCATGCAATACTTCGACAAACCTTATCCTGGTTATGGTTTTAGTCAACATAAGGGCTATCCAACGGCGAGTCATTTAGCCGCTCTGCAAAAATATGGAGTAACGCCATTGCATCGTAAAAGCTTTGCACCTGTTAAGGCGCTGCTGTTAGAGGCGGTGTAGCAATGTCTTTTGTACATCTTAGCTTACATTCTGAATATTCAATTATAGATAGTATCGTACAGATACCCGAATTATGTGCGCAAGCGAAAGCTTGTGGTATGAAAGCCGTTGCGATAACCGATCTAACCAATTTATTTGGCATGGTTAAATTCTATAAAGCCTGTATCGCGCAGGGTGTAAAACCTATTGTTGGCGCTGAAATTTGGGTTGAAAATGAAGAAAATAAAAATGAATATTTCAAGCTTAATTTGCTTTGTCAAAATATGGAAGGTTATTGGAATCTTACCCGCCTTATCAGCATTGCTTATCAAGAAGGTGAGCGTTTAGCGGTTCCTTTAACGAAAAAAGCATGGATCAGAGAACGAGCAAATGGGCTGATTGCCTTATCGGGCGCTAAAGATGGCGATATTGGCCAAGCGCTGTTACAAGGGGGAGGCTTAAAAGCTGAGGCTCTTTTAACAGAATGGTTATCTATTTTTCCTAATCGATTTTATCTTGAAATTCAACGAACCCAACGTGAAGATGAACTAAATTATGAAAAAGCTGTTTTAGCGCTAGCGCACAAAAAGGGATGTCCCATTGTCGCAACCAATGATGTGATAATGCTACAAGCGGATGATTTTGAAGCACATAAGGCGCGAGTTTGCATTCAAGAAGGGACCACACTTGAACAATCAGCTGCATCGAAGCGTTATTCGCGTTCACAATACTTTAAATCGCCAGATGAAATGGCAAAGTTGTTTAGAGATCTTCCTCAAGCAATTGAAAACACGGTTCATATTGCAAGGCGTTGCTCATTAGCTTTAACGTTAGATAAAACAGTATTACCCTCATTTCCCGTGCCATCGGAAATGACAGAAGAGTCCTATTTAGAAAAAGCTTCTCTTGATGGTTTATATCAGCGTTTAGCGCATATTATTGAACAAAAGAAACTTGCCCCTGAAAAACAGGCTGAATTTACGCAATCCTATGTTGATCGCTTACACCTTGAGTTGAAGGTGATCAATTCTATGGGGTTTCCTGGTTACTTTTTAATTGTGGCAGACTTTATTCAGTGGGCAAAAACGAATCACATTCCCGTGGGCCCAGGACGTGGTTCGGGTGCTGGCTCGATTGTTGCCTATGCATTATCGATTACAGATTTAGATCCCATTGAATATGAACTGTTATTTGAGCGTTTCTTAAATCCAGAACGGGTTTCTTTGCCTGACTTTGATATCGATTTTTGTATGGATAACCGTGATCGGGTTATCGAATATGTCACTAATCGTTATGGGCGGAGCAATGTATCGCAAATTGCCACCTTCGGTACAATGGCAGCAAAAGCGGTGATCCGAGATGTGGGTAGAGTGCTAGGTCACCCTTATGGATTTGTTGACAAAATTGCCAAGCTTATCCCATTTGAAATTGGGATGACATTAGATAAAGCTTTAGAACAAGAGCAAAGCCTACAAAAGCGTTACGATGAAGAAGAAGAGGTTAAAACGCTGATTGATTTGGCAAGAAGGTTAGAAGGGATCACTCGCAATGTAGGCAAACATGCTGGTGGTGTGGTGATTGCGCCATCTGCTTTAACAGATTTTGCGCCGCTTTATAGCGATAGAAACACCAATCAAGTTGTGATCCAGTTTGATAAAGATGACGTTGAAACCATTGGGTTGATTAAATTCGACTTTTTAGGGCTGCGTACGCTGACGATTATTGATTGGGCTGTCAAAAATGTGAATGCGATTCTAGAGGCGAAGGCAGAGCCATCCATCGATATTCAGTCAATAAAATTAGATGATCAAAAAACATTTGAATTATTAAAGCGATGTGCAACTACCGCCGTATTTCAGCTTGAATCAAGAGGGATGAAAGAGCTGATTAAGCGACTTCAACCTGATCAATTTGAAGAAATTATTGCATTGGTTGCTTTATTTAGGCCAGGTCCATTGCAGTCTGGTATGGTCGATGACTTTATTAACCGTAAACATAAGCGTTCTAAAGTAGAGTATTTGCATCCTGCCATTGAGCCGATCTTAAAACCGACTTACGGTGTCATTTTATACCAAGAGCAAGTGATGCAAATTGCGCAAACCTTAGCAGGGTATACTTTGGGTGGTGCCGATTTACTCAGACGTGCTATGGGTAAGAAAAAGCCAGAAGAAATGGCGAAGCAACGAACCATTTTTACAGAGGGTTCAGTACAAAATGGTGTTGACGAAAAGATTGCGACAACGATTTTCGATTTAATGGAAAAATTCGCAGGCTATGGTTTTAATAAATCACATTCTGCAGCTTATGCTTTAGTTTCTTATCAAACCGCTTGGCTTAAAGCGCATTATCCCAGCGCATTCATGGCAGCAGTTTTATCAGCTGATATGAGTCATACCGATAAAATTGTGACTTTAATCGAAGAATGTAAACACTGCCATATCAAAGTATTACCTCCTAATGTGAATACAAGTGCTTATGTTTTTACGGTGAATACTCAAGATGAAATTGTTTATGGATTGGGGGCTATTAAAGGCGTAGGTGAAGCCGCTATATTTCACATCATTGAAATCAGAGCGTTAGGTCCTTTTAAAAATATCTTCGAATTTTGTGAAAGGGTTGATAATAAAAAGGTGAATAAGCGCGTGGTAGAAGCGCTAATTAAATCAGGTGCTTTTGATTGCTTCGAACAAGAGCGCGCCTTAATGAAGGCTTTGGTTGATAGTGCAATGGCGAGTGCTGATCAGCAAAGCAAGAATAGTCTACTGGGTCAAAATGATTTATTTCAATTTGTACAAGAACGAAACGATGCCCTACCGCAGATCAAACCCTGGACACCTGAAGAAAAACTGCAAGGCGAAAGTGATTCATTAGGGATGTATTTTTCAGGACACCCATTATTGTTAGTGAAAGAAGAGCTAGAAAAAATTGGGGTTGTGAAACTGGGTAAGGTAACTCTGAATAAGAAAGAACAAAAATCTCTGATTGCTGGTATTGTGTTATCTATCAAAACAATGCAAACCAAAAATGGTGAAAGAATGGCCATCATTGGTTTTGACGATGGTGAAGAACGGGTTGAAGTTGCTATTTTTCCGCAAGTCTATCAAAGTTGTCGAGATTTGATTGTCAAAGACCAGTTATTGATTGTTGAGGGGTTGATTACCCTTGATCCAGGTAGTGGATCGCGTAAGATCCGAGCACAAACGCTTTATGGATTGGCAACTGCGCGAGAAATGTTTGCAAAAGCAATTATTATTCAGTTTGCAAACCAGGTGACTGAAAGTTGTGTAAAAATGCTTAAGGATTGTTTTGCCCTATATGAGCGTGGCAATTGTCCAATTTACATTGAGTATCGGAATCAAGATGCTATAGTTAAGTTAAAATTGGGCCAACAATGGAATGTGAAACCGTCTCAGGAAATTATTGCGCATATTAATACGATATTAGAGTCGCAAGCTGCGATTATCACGTATTAGTACCCACATTCAAATATAAGTTGTAGGGCTGTGAAATGGCAGATTATCGAATAGCAGTCATGTTGAATGGTTCAGAGACCATAGATTACTTTGAACAATTAACAAATTTATGGCGCATTAAATCTGGCCTGCAATCAGATAAAACTCAAACCTTTATGTATTACAATGTCGCTGACGCAACTGCATCTAGCCTTACCCTGTTTCGGCTAGTCATGCATTTTACCGGACACGGCTATTCTCGCTTTTTGGACGATATTTACACAGATTTATTGCGCAAAATCCGCCATGCTTACTATATGGGTCATGTGACCAAAAATGGCACAGTGAATATCTCACTATTTGGTTTTAGTGATGGTGCAACGCTTGTCCGGCATTTGGGTGCAGAATATATTTACAAGCGCCTGATGAATGAGATGCCAGATGACATTAAAGCGATGGGAATTAAAATCAAACTGGATGCAGAGTATTTATTTGATAGCATTCGATTAACTGAACCTTCGCGTGTGCAGGTGATTGGACGATATGCGTTATTAAATTTTCAGCCTGCCAATGAGTATAATACCTCAATCCCTACTGAAACACGCAGTTACCAAGCAGTAGCCTTGGACGAATTTGATAGTGATCTAGAACCCGTATTGGTTGATCAGCAGAGTCAAAAGAATGAGGAAGTTTGGTTTGCGGGTGATCATCTGGATGTCGGTGGTGGTCATATGCTGCCTGCTACGGCTAATTCTCCTATATCCGCGCATCATTCATTATGTTATATGGTAAAACGGGCCAGAGAAAATGGTTTAACCTTTAAGCCAGATTTCCTTGAGACATTAGAACAAGAAAATAAAAAGAATACGCTTGCTTTAAGCGAAATACATGATTTAACGCATCAATTGCCTTCTGTTGATCGTCAAACAAGAGCGGTTTATGTGCAAAAAGACGGCGCTGTATCAGAAGAGTTGCCTATTCTTCACGAGAGTGTGATTGAGCGCATGAGCAAAACGCAAAAACCTTATTATCAACCACTGTCTTTACTTCCTTTCAATCAAACAAAGCTGTTAAGAGAAGATGGCTCAAGCGCATTTGCACGTTTTGAGGAAAAGCCCGTTACGCCGATTTTGCACCAGTATGGGATGAATAAATCATCAAAACTAAGAAGATCATATGAGACTTTGGATCGCCTTGAAAAGACTGTACCTTTTCAAGCACCACTCCCAAAAAAGTGTAAAGTTAGGTAATAGATAGCATACACCCAATACACTTCAAGAAGCGTAGCATTTAAACTAGATTATACCGCTCGCTAAGGACCAAAAAATCTCGCATCTTCAAAGGCGAGCGGTATATACCCAATACACTTCAAGAAGCGAAGCGTCTGTTGAAGTGTGGCCTCACGCGATGGGGGTTATCAGGGGGAGAATCGCGATTTTCCCCCTGATTGCAAGCGTGAATTGTATTCACGCGTAGCATTTAAACTAGATTATACCGCTCGCTAAGGACCAAAAAATCTCGCATCTTCAAAGGCGAGCGGTATATACTTTATTTTATCTATCGTTGATTGAGAGTGGCTGTATATCATGGCAGAGGATAAAAATAGCTATAAAATATTAATTGCAACACCCTGTTATAACGGGCTTTGTCATGCGGGTTATACAATTTCCTTATTAAAAACCTTTGCTTACTTCCAAGCTGCTAAAAACATTAAATTTGCTCATAAGTTCATTCTATATGAAAGTTTAGTGCCAAGAGCCCGGAATCATTTTTTAGCGTATGCTATGTCTGATCCTGAAATAACCCATATTTTATTTATTGATTCTGACATGAAGTGGGAACCCACTGATATTGCAAAGTTACTCGCTGCTGACAAACCGATTATTGGTGCGCCATTCCCCAAAAAGCGCTATCACTGGGATAAGCTTCGTAGTGAAGCGGTACGTGAAATTGTTTTAAACGACAAATTAACGCCTGAAGAGTTTAGAACAAAAATTAAAGCAAACTTAGTGGAGTATGCTATCAATTTTGGTCCTTCTCGAGAGATGAAAGGAGGGCTCATTGAGGTTGAGCATCTTGGCACAGCCTTTATGCTGATTTCGCGCTTTGCGATAACGCAAATGACAGAAGCATATCCTGAGTTAAAAGTTCAAAATGTTTCTAAGGAGATGCCAGAGGAAGCGAGAAAGCATATGTATTGCTTATTTGAGCTTGGTGTTGACAAACAGGGGGAGTATCTTTCAGAAGATTACAGTTTCTGTAAGCGCTTCACAAACCTTGGCGGCAAAGTTTACGCAGATCTCAGTATCAATTTAATTCATCAGGGTCAGGAGGACTTTGAAGGTAATTTTCTGTCGCTAGGTGGCATTCAGCGCAGCGCAAAACCAATATAAGTTTAAAAACCAACATAATTGAATACGCTCTGCTAATTGTCACTGTTATAAGATCATGATAGTGTGTCTGTCACTTTACTTTTTATAAATCCCTTAAGCTCAAGGTGGCACGATGAGATTATCCTCACTCGCGATCGTTTGGTCGACTGGAATTGCAATTTTTTCGATGTTTTTTGGCTCTGGCAATGTTGTTTTTCCATTGCTGTTAGGTGCCTCTGCAGGCAACCAGATCGCTTGGGCATTACTTGGGCTAACGGTTACCGCTGTTGGCGCACCTTTACTTGGATTATTGGGCTCTGTGCTGTTTGCGGGCGATTGTAAGCAATTCTTTTATCGGATTGGGAAGGTGCCAGGGTACATCGCGGTTATGCTCATTCTGGCATTATTAGGCCCAATCGGCGTGATGCCACGTTGCTTTATTGTTGCCTATGGCGCAATCACGCCTTATCTTCCTGATTTAAGTCTGCTCCTGTTTAGTATAATTGCGGGACTTGTGACGCTGGTATTTATTGCGAGAAGAAATTTAATTCTGCCCGTATTAGGGTACTTTTTGAGTCCAGTACTCATTCTAAGTTTGATTGTCATTATGGTCGTTGGGATCCTGAAAAGTGACACCTTATTGGTGGCGCCTTTATCACCTTTTATGGCCATCAAAGAAGGTTTGGCCGTTGGTTATGACACGATGGATTTACTCGCCTCAATCATCTTTTCGGTCAGTATTTGGCTGTTGTTACAAGAAAAATTAAAAATCAGAACTGAACAAGATATTAAAACGAAACTGATCCCAATCTACATCTGGGCAAGTATTCTAGGGGGAGGGCTTTTAGGGTTAGTTTACGTTGGATTAAGCTTTAGTGCCGCAATGCATGCTAAGGCACTGGTGAATACTGCGCCTGAGCAAGTATTAGCGACGCTGGCGATTTACCTTTTAGGTCCCAAATTAGCCATGGTTGCAAACATTGCGATTATTCTCGCTTGTTTAACCACCGTGATGAGTTTGGCTGTGGCCGTTGTGGATGTTATCCACGTTGAAGTCATGAATACCACGCTCGGTAAAAAAATATCTTATAGCTATGGCTGGATGATGTTAATCACCGTCTTAATTACCGTGATATTTTCTAATTTGGGCTTTTCAGCCATCATGGCCTTTTTGCATCCCATCATGGCGGTTTGCTATCCTGCAATCATTGTGCTTACCATCTGTAATATTTTGTATAAATTGTATGGATTCCCTTATGTTAAAGTGCCAGTTTACGCCACCTTTGCTGCTACATTGCTGCATAAAGTTCTGTCAAGCAGCTAAGTTAGTTATTGCCACCTGCATGATTCTTGCTGTTTGCACTTGCGTGCAAGCAGTGAGTCCTACACTGATTGATTTAAGCGTTAATGACACGCCACCTTTGCAATTAACCACGGGGGAGGATTACCTTATTGTTATCAATAATGACAACCCTCATGGTACAAGCTTTTATTTTGGTGAATTTGCCCAAGGCGTGCTGACCCACTATATGCAAGGGGCTGCCAGTGTGTCGCAAGACAATATTGATGTGCCAGCCAATGCGAAAGTCCAGTGGCTTTTTTCGCCGATCAAAGCAGGGGAGTATGCTTACTATGCGATCAATGGCAGCAGTGATCAAAAAGGAACAAAAGGAAAGATCACAGTTTCATTAGCTGAAGGTGCAAATGAAACACCTTCTAAAGCCGAAGCGTCAATAATGCAGCCATCAGCACAAGTGACGAAAGAACAAAAAACCGAAAAGCCAACACAAACAAGCCAATCAATAGCAACCAGCGCTGATAAAAATACACTGGTGATTAATCAAAAAATCCGTTGGCTAAAAGGTGGCAGAAGAGATTAGCCAGTTCTGGTAAAATGCTGGCACATGATCACTGAGATCGATCAGAAATAGTACCACTTGATTATTTTGACTATTATAAAAAAGTGCTCGATATTAATGTTATTAACGAAATAATACGATTCCGAAGGCTACCTCAGGAAATCGGGCAGCTGGCGGTGCTTCAATGGCTTAACCTTAATAGCAATCAGCTCCAAAGCCTGCCGGATAATTTGAGAGAAAGCATTTTAAAAGCGGGTAATTATTCTTCCACCACAAAAGCCGCAGTGCTTGCTTCGCAAAGAAAGCCTGACCTTTCTGAAGAGGCTGTTAGATTATGCTAGGCAGGGCGATTGCACTGTCTAGCTTGGATTTTTGTGATCAAGATGAAATCATTTCATCTTGCACCCACTGATAAAGCGTTTGCGCGACAAAACCGGGTATCTCATTTTCTGGCAGCATCGGTAACAGACTTTCACATAAATCGCCAAACGATTGCCGCTGTAATACGCCTTGTAACATTTTATCTTGTGCGTTATTACATGATCTAAAATAACTTTTAATGCCTTTACGCCAGAAGATCCATCGCACTGAAGAGCTTTGTTTTTCAGGTGGACCGATTTCTTCTTCATTGTCGATTAATTGCCACAGTTGCGGCGTATTAAATGCGAACTGACAGCTGGTCACAGAAGGGTGTAAGGAAAAGGTTAAATCGGGCCAATCTTCTGGCGAAATCGCTTGAAAAGCCGCCACGTTCACAATGGGTGCGTCAACAGCATCAATGGTAAATGAAACCGACCATTCAAATTCTGCCATTTCGGCTAATGCAGGGTAATCTTTATAGGGCGCAACATTTCGTAAAAAGTTAACAAAGTGCTGCCCAAAGTAGCGTACTGAAAAATGCTGCGAAGGGTGCTTTTTAAGATAAAGGTCGAAAGCTTCATCAAAATGTTCATCACCCATCAGGTAATAAGTTTTTGGAAAATCTAACTTGAGAATTTCACATAAGCGAATGCGATAACCATCGTAATAAACTTTTAATCGTCGATCAGCGCTGAATCTTTTATCATCCGCAATCATGGGTTTAATGGCGGTTTGTTCACCTTGCATTAAATACTGTTGGAAAACATCTTGCAGATTGATGAGGTTCATGGGTTAAGCACTCACAGGGGTTAAGTCGCGCGCGATATGTTTGGCTTGTTCTAATTCTTTGATAAGCTCGCTAAGCGGCGGAATATGGTCATCCCGTTCAATCATGGTGGGGATGAAACCAAAGCGATCTAAAGCGCTGGCGTAGAGCTTCCAGACGGGATCGATCACTGCCGCATCGTGCGTATCAATAATATGATCGCCATTGTTAGAATGGCCAGCTAAATGTATCTGTTTCGGTCGGTGAAGTGGAATGCCCTTTAAATAATCCATCGGATCAAATTGATGGTTAAAAGCACTCACATAAATATTGTTAACATCGAGTAATAAATAGCAATCAGCTCGTTCGGTTATTTCACTTAAAAACTCCCATTCGGTCATTGCTGAATGAGAATAGGTGAGATAACTGGAAACGTTCTCGATCAGCATGGGCTGCTCAAGAAAATCTTGTACCTGTTTAATACGAGACACCAAATGCGCAATACATTCTTCGGTATAAGGCAATGGCAGTAGATCGTGCATGTTAGTGTTGTGCACACCTGTCCAGCAAACATGATCCGATAGCCATTTGGCATTGACACGTTTAGCAAGCGCTTTGACCTGTTTGAGATAGTCCCAATCTAAAGGTTGAGTGCTTCCCAATGACATTGAAACGCCATGCATCACTAATGGATACTGTTCTTTAACCTGATCAAGGTAATAAAGTGGCTTGCCGCCAGGGACTAAATAATTTTCAGTTAGAATTTCAAACCAATCGATAGCATTGGGTTTGGTTTCAATAATTTCTGCGTAGTGATCGGTTCGAAGGCCTAAGCCAAAACCTAAATTAGGAAAAGCGTGTTTTGAAGTAGTGGGTTTACTGCTCATTCAGAAGGCTTCGCATTGATGGGGGTAAAATGACTAGGGCAGAAAACCAAAACATCCTAGGCTTCCTGCCTTAGAAAACTAAACGATTAGTGTGACTACTTAGTCAACAACTGAACCGCCAGCGGTTGTGCATTCGCCTTTGGTCATGTATGACCAACCAGCAGCTTTGCAAGAGTTACGAGCTTTGCAAGAGTTGTCTGGGGTTGCGCATTCACTTGAGCCTTTGCATGCGTTGGAACCAGCGCATTTTACAAGAGCTTCATGTGAATCACCACACATGGTGGAACAACCAGTTGCGAATAATGCTGCGGCAGCAGCGGCTAATGCGAGAGCTGTTTTAGACGTCCGTTTCATTTAGAAACACTCCTAAATGTGAGTTAAGTTAGTACTAACGCTGAACACGTTGCTTGCTAAACACTCATAAAAACAAATGAATAGCAAGTCAGTACCGCATTCATTAAATCAAATATGACAATATAACGACGTAATTACAAGGCTTTAAATAATTTTTTTAAAAATCTTTAAAAAAGTTTAAAATTGATTGGTTGGCTTGCTGCCAGAGTGCTAAAATGCGCGCCTTGCAGGATTGAAGGAGAATCAGCCATCGTTAAGGCTGGTGAACATGATAATAGATACAGCCATAAAAGGTAAGTCAGCACCTCATGAATCCTAATTACCTTGAGTTTGAGCAACCCATTGCTGAACTAGAAGTCAAAATTGAAGAGCTTAGGTTAGTTGGCTCAGATAGTGAAGTTAATATTGGCGAAGAAATTGAGCGGCTCAAAGCTAAAAGTCGTGATTTAACAGAGTCGGTATTTCGCAACTTAACGGCGTGGCAAATTACCCAGCTGGCACGTCATCCGCTTCGCCCTTATTCCCTGGATTATATCAACCGCATTTTTACCGAATTCGAAGAACTGCATGGCGATCGCACTTTTGCCGATGACCAGGCCGTTATTGGTGGTATCGCTCGTTTAGGGAACGATCCGGTGATGGTGATTGGTCAGCAAAAAGGCCGAGATACCAAAGAAAAGCTTCGTCGTAATTTTGGTATGTTGCATCCTGAAGGCTATCGCAGAGCGAAACGCCTGATGGAATTAGCAGAGAAATTTTCATTACCCGTCATCACCTTAATTGATACACCAGGCGCTTATCCTGGTATTGACGCTGAAGCGCGTGGTCAAAGTGAAGCCATTGCTCGTAACTTATTCGAAATGGCGAGACTAGAATCTCCCATTATTTCCGTCATCATTGGCGAGGGTTGTTCTGGTGGTGCTTTAGGGATGGCCGTTGCCGATCGGGTATTGATGTTACAGTACAGTTATTATGCAACCATCTCACCAGAAGGCTGCGCCACGATTTTGTGGAAGAGTGCAGAGAAAGCCCCCGATGCGGCAGAAATCATGGGGATCACCGCTGACAGGCTTTTAGCCCTGGGATTAATCGATTCTATTATCCCTGAGCCTTTAGGTGGTGCGCATCGTGATGTCGAAAGAATGGCCAATATTCTCAAAACCCATTTGCTAAATCATTTACGTCTCGTCAAGAAAATTCCTAAAGATCGTCTCGTAGATGAACGTTATAAGCGCTGGATGGCGATGGGTGAAAAGTAACGTTCAAGAAACGCTTGCTACTTGGCTAGACAGTTTACAAGTGCCCCTTGCCGAGCTTCAATTGGCGGTCGCTTTTAGCGGGGGGCGAGATTCCGCCGTTCTATTACATGCTTTGCAATCGCTACGAGCACGCTATACGGCTTTAACGCTGCGTGTGTTCCATATTCATCATGGTCTACATCCACAAGCCTGCGACTGGGCAAAGCACTGTGAGGATATTTCTGCCTTATATCAAATAAACTGCCAAGTAGTGCGATTAGCATTAACGCCACTTCCAGGTCAAAGTGTTGAGGAAGTCGCGCGTAATGGCCGCTACAATGCCTTTAAAGCACTGTTAAAAACTAACGAGTATTTACTGACGGCGCATAGCGAAGACGATCAAGCTGAGACAGTCTTGCTGCAATTAATGCGAGGGGCCGGTCCCAAGGGGCTTTGTGCGATGGCACCGTTGATGAGATTGGGGCAGGGGAAGTTAGCAAGACCCCTATTAAGCGTTTCGCGCCAAGTGATTGCCGAGTATGCCAAGATGCATGGTTTAACTTGGATTGAAGATCCTTCAAATCAAGATCCCCGTTTTGCGCGAAATTTTCTACGACTTGACGTACTTTCCTCATTGCAGTCTTATTTTCCAGGATTGACAAGGTGTGTCGCCAGAAGTGCTGAACATATTGGGGCAATGCAGCAACTGTTAGAGGAGTATATTGCGGTTGATTTTAGCGCTTGTTTAGCAGAGGGCAACCTGGATTTAACGGCTTTAAAAGCTTTTTCTTCTCCTAAACAAATGGCTATCTTAAGAGCTTGGTTACAACACCATCAGATCCGCAGTCCTTCAACGAAGATTTTGAATACTATCTTGCAGCAAGCGCTGGATGCCAAAATCGATGCCAAAGTCAGTTTCTCTTTTGGTAATATCACCTTATACCGTTATCAAAATAAACTGTATTGGGAAGAGAGCCTAGCCATGCGCGTTCCAGAAACAACCGTATGGGATTTATCGCAGCCTCTACTGTGGGCTGGCAAAAGATGGCAAGCGACGCTTACCGCAGGTCAAGGGTTACGCTTAGCTAATGGGAATGCGAAGCTTATCGTGAAGGTACGCCAAGGCGGCGAGCGATGCCGTCTGCTGGGAGAGAAAATGAGCCGTTCGCTGAAGAAGGTTTTACAAGATCGCAAAATCCCTTTTTGGCAACGCCAACAGTTACCTCTTTTTTATCAGGGTGAAGCGCTTGTCTGTATTGGAAAAAACATGGTGTGTGACGGTTGGCAAGTGAATACAGCCAATGAGCTTGGTTGGGTTATTGAAACAGTTGATTAATATAAGTTTGGTAACTTTGTTATGCCTTGGTTATTTGGACTAAACCTGCTAGAATACCCTCCCGTCTATAGGTCAGAAATCACTGATATATTTAAATCAATAATGAAGGTTGCGCATGACTCGCTTTATATTCGTTACTGGTGGCGTGGTTTCCTCGTTGGGGAAAGGCATTGCCGCTGCTTCTTTAGCTTCTATCCTTGAATCACGGGGTCTTTCAGTTACCCTCCTCAAATTAGACCCTTATATCAATGTCGATCCGGGAACAATGAGTCCCTTTCAACATGGTGAAGTTTTTGTCACACAAGATGGTGCAGAAACAGATTTAGATCTGGGGCATTATGAACGTTTCGTGCACAGAACCATGTCACGTAAAAGCAATGTCACAACAGGCAGTATTTATGCCGAAGTGATCCAAAAAGAGCGTCGTGGCGATTATCTTGGCGCGACGGTGCAAGTGATCCCGCATATTACCGATGAAATCAAATCGCGCATCAAAAAAGCAGCCAACGGCGCAGACATTGCCATGGTTGAAATTGGTGGTACCGTCGGTGATATTGAATCATTGCCTTTTTTGGAAGCCATTCGTCAATTACGGGTTGAAGTGGGCGCACAGCATGCGTTGTTTATTCATTTAACCTTGGTTCCTTATTTACCGGCTGCGGGCGAAATCAAAACCAAACCGACACAGCATTCTGTTAAAGAATTGCGTTCAATTGGTATTCAACCTGACATTCTGATTTGTCGTTGTGAAAAAGATTTGCCACAATCTGAACGCGCTAAAATTGCGTTGTTTACCAATGTTGAAGAAAAAGCCGTCATTACCTCAGTTGATCTCAAATCCATCTATGAGATCCCCCAAATATTACATCGCCAACATCTCGATCAAATCGTAATTGAAAAATTAGGCTTAACAGCTCCAGATGCAGATTTAAGCGATTGGGATGAAGTGGTAGAGAAGCAAAATCATCCTAAAACAGAAGTCCGTGTGGGATTGATTGGTAAGTATGTGAATTTGGTTGATGCCTATAAATCACTCAATGAAGCTTTGATCCATGCCGGTATTCATACTTATACTCGGGTGAAAATTGTTTATATCGAATCAGAAGAATTAGAAAGAAAAGGTGTGGCTTTATTAGAAGGCTTAGATGCTATTTTGATCCCCGGTGGCTTTGGTACACGGGGTATTGAAGGTAAAATTGAAGCAGCCAAATACGCTAGAGAAAAGCAAATTCCCTTTCTTGGGATCTGTCTTGGCATGCAAACGGCTTTAATTGAATTTGCGCGTCATGAAGCGGGCATGTCTGATGCCAATAGCACTGAATTTGATCAAAATACGCCGTATCCTGTGGTGGCTTTGATAACAGAATGGACCACTAAAGAGGGTAATAAAGAATTCCGTAACGAAAAGTCGGATTTAGGTGGCACCATGCGTCTTGGGGCACAAACCTGTCAATTGGTTCCAGGAACGAAAGCGGCATTAAGTTATGAAGAAAGCGCTATTGTTGAACGCCATCGCCACCGCTATGAGGTGAATAATGAATTATTACCCGAGTTGCAAAAAGCAGGGTTAGTTGTCAGTGGGCGTTCAGTGGATGGTTCGTTAGTTGAAATGATTGAATTGCCTGATCATCCTTGGTTTGTTGGCTGTCAGTTCCATCCTGAGTTTACTTCGACGCCACGAAGTGGCCATCCCTTATTTATTCATTTTATACAAGCAGCAAACACTTACCATGCAAAAAAAAAAGTAAGAGTGCTTGAAGGAGTTGATGCGTGAAATTATGTCATTTTGAAGTAGGGTTAAATAAACCCTTATTTCTGATTGCAGGTCCTTGCGTTATTGAAAGCGAAGTAATGGCTTTAGAAACAGCGGGTATGTTAAAAGCGATTACCGATAAGCTCGGCATTTCTTTTATTTATAAATCGTCATTCGATAAAGCCAATCGTTCATCTCACGAAAGCTTTCGTGGCTTAGGGGTGAATGAGGGCTTAAAGATCCTGGAAAAAGTTAAAAACACCATTGGCGTACCGGTATTAACCGATGTTCATGAAGATACGCCCTTGAACGAAGTAGCAGCGGTTGTTGATGTGTTACAAACGCCTGCCTTTTTGTGTCGTCAAACCAATTTCATTCAAAATGTCGCTAAAACCATGCGTCCCATTAATATTAAAAAGGGGCAATTTTTAGCGCCTTGGGACATGCAACATGTGGTCGCAAAAGCCAAAGCGGTGGGTAATGATGCCATTATGGTATGCGAACGTGGGGCTTCTTTTGGTTATAACAATTTAGTTTCTGATATGCGATCGCTCGCGATTATGCGTCAAACACAGTGTCCTGTGGTTTATGATGCGACGCATTCGGTACAGTTGCCAGGAGGACAGGGGAGTTCATCCGGTGGACAACGAGAATTTGTGCCAACGCTTGCCAGGGCTGCGGTTGCGGCGGGTATTGCTGGGATTTTCATGGAAACCCACCCTGATCCGGATAAAGCATTAAGCGATGGTCCAAACGCATGGCCTTTAGACAAAATGGAACAATTATTAATCACCATTATCGAAATTGATATGGCGGTTAAAAAGCAGACTTTATTATAAGAAGGTGTGATGTATGCCAGTGATTAAGCAAATTGCAGCAAGAGAAATTTTAGATTCACGAGGTTACCCCACCGTTGAAGTGGGTGTATTGCTTGATACCGGACATTTTGGCCGTTCATGCGTACCCAGTGGTGCATCAACCGGCTCGCGTGAAGCATTAGAACTTCGCGACAAAGATGCCAGTCGTTATATGGGCAAAGGTGTATTAAAGGCTATCCAGAATATTGAAGATAACATTCTGCCTGCCTTAACCGACAAAGATGCTTTTAACCAAAAAGAAATTGATGACATCATGATTGCCCTTGATGGCACACCGAATAAAGAAAAATTAGGTGCGAATGCGATGTTGGCTGTGTCATTAGCAACCGCACATGCGGCTGCGAGTGCAAAAGGATTTCCTTTGTTTCACTATCTTTCTGAAATGGCGAAAACATCGATTTCATTACCGGTGCCGATGTTGAACATTTTAAATGGTGGTGCACACGCGGATAACAGTGTTGATATTCAAGAATTTATGGTATTACCGTGTGGAGCGCCTTCTTTTGAAGAAGCGATGCGTTATGGTGTGGAAATTTATCACAGCTTAAAAGCGGTTTTAAAAGCAAAAGGCTTAAATACCAATGTGGGTGACGAAGGTGGCTTTGCTCCTGATTTACCTTCCAACGAAGCGGCGTTAGAAATGATCATGACCGCGATACAAAAAGTCGGTTTAACACCGGGTAAAGATGTTTACTTAGGTTTAGATGTGGCAGCCAGTGAATTTTACAAAGAAGGCCAATACCATTTAGCTTCTGAGAATAAATCATTAACCTCACAACAGTTTATCGATGTTTTAGCTTCTTGGGTTGATAAATATCCTATTTTATCCATTGAAGATGCGCTCGATGAAAAAGATTGGGATGGCTGGGCAAGAATGACCGAACAATTGGGTTCGCGTATTCAATTAGTGGGCGATGATCTCTTTGTAACTAATCCCAACATCTTCAAAGAAGGGATCGATGCGAAATTAGCGAATGCGATTTTGGTTAAAGTGAATCAGATTGGCACGTTAACCGAAACATTAGAAGCCATGCAAATTGCCAGAAATGCGCATTACAATGCCATTGTTTCTCATCGCTCTGGTGAAACTGAAGATACCTTTATTGCTGATTTAGCAGTCGGGTTGAATGCTGGTCAAATTAAAACAGGCGCACCTTGCCGTAGTGATAGAACCGCAAAATACAATCAATTATTGCGGATTTCAAAAGTGACGCAAGCACCGTTTGTAGGTAAATCTGTTTATGAGCGCTGGATAAAATTATGAAATACCTGGTTGCAGTCTTAGCAGTTTTGCTGATGGTATTGCAATTTCGTCTTTGGAAAGGTGATGGCTCGCTCGCGCAAGTTCACCACCTTCGCCATGAAATTAGCGGACAACAAGAAAAAGTAGAAGCACTTAAAGAGCGTAACCAAACGCTAGAAGCGGAAGTGCAAGATTTAAAAAATCGTTTAAGTGCATTGGAAGAAAGAGCACGATCGGATTTAGGCATGATCCGATCTAGCGAAACCTTTTACCAACATTCAGCGCCTACTGAAGGTACCTAATGCAAAAGAGTGACGGTGCTTTTTGGGTAGTGATACCTGCCAGTGGTTTTGGCGCGCGCTTTAATCATTTGCTGCCTAAACAATACTGGTCGTTGTTTGATAAAACGATTTTAGAACATAGCATTGAACGTTTTCTAAATAAAAAATGGGTTAAAGGAATTATCGTTGCGATTGCACCAACGGATCATCTTTTTTCAGAATTGTCTGTGACTAAACATCCCAAAGTGATCCCTGTTCAAGGTGGTCAAACCCGCAGCCATTCTGTTTTGAATGCGTTACACCATCTGCAACGGCAAGCAAACCCAGATGATTGGGTATTGGTGCACGATGCGGTTCGTCCTTGCTTACATGAAGAGGATTTACAAGCCTTATTGCAATTGCGAGAAGATCCGGTTGGCGGTATTTTAGCGATACCTATCGCTGAGACCTTAAAAAAAGCAACAGAGCAGCAAATTCAAGAAACGATTTCCCGAGAAAACTTATGGTCTGCACAGACCCCTCAAATGTTCCGTTTGAATTTACTAGTCGATGCGCTTTGCCGTGCTCATCGTACCGGACAGATCGTAACGGATGAATCGAGTGCAGTAGAAGCACTGGGATATCATCCGCAAATGATTCATGCTAAACACCCTAATCCCAAGCTGACTTATGCCAGTGATATGTCTTATATTGAATACCTGTTAGCGAAACAGACAGAGGCGCTTGTTAAATGATACGAATTGGTCACGGATATGATATTCATCGTTTTTCAGATGAAAAGGTAACAGCCACTTTAGTGTTGGGAGGCGTGTCGATACCCTATGAGAAAAAATTATTAGCCCATTCAGATGGTGATCTGGTTATTCATGCCTTATGTGATGCATTATTGGGGGCATTAGCGCTGGGCGATATTGGGCAGCATTTTCCAGATACAGACGCGCAATATAAAAACACCGATAGTCGCTTTTTTTTGAAAAAAATTATGCAATCGGTGAAAGAAAAAGGCTATCAAGTGGGTAACGCCGATATCTCGATTATTGCCGAAGCACCCAAATTAAGCCCCTATAAATTAGCCATGCGTGAAAATTTGGCGCAAGATTTAGGCGTTTCTGTTGATGCGGTGAATGTCAAAGCCACCACTCATGAGAAGTTAGATGCGATTGGGAATAAGCAAGGCATTGCTGCACATGCTGTTGTACTGTTGGTAGGAAATCATGCGAATACTCTTAAGTAATGATGATGGCGTTAGCGCCAAGGGATTAGCGACTTTAGCAAAGCACTTGCAAGCGTTAGCAGAAATCACTGTTGTCGCACCAGAGCGAGATCGCAGTGCGGTGAGTAATTCATTAACCCTGGATTTACCCCTTCGGATCAATCTGCAAGAAAATGGATTTATCGCTGTGAATGGCACTCCGGCAGATGCGGTGCATTTAGCCTTGACTGGCTATCTCAAAGAGCTACCGAATATGGTGATTGCTGGGATCAATTCGAATGCGAATTTAGGTGATGATGTTTTATATTCAGGCACCGTTGCAGCAGCGATGGAAGGGCGCTTTTTAGGGTTTCCCGCTATGGCGATTTCAATGGCATGTCCAAGACCCGAAGCACGTCATTACGATACCGGTGGGCGTTTCGCAGCCATTTTATTTCAACAGTTATTAGCACTTCCTTTACCCAATGACACTTTATTGAATGTCAATGTACCTGATCTGTCTTTCGAGCAAGTGAAGGGGATCAAAGTTACCCGACTTGGGCACCGACATATGGCTGAAAATGTGATTGAGAGCCAAGATGCACAAGGTAAGCGGATCTATTGGATTGGGCCTGCCGGTGCTGAACAAGATGCAGGGCCTGGGACCGACTTTCATGCCATTAACCAAGGCTACGTTTCTATTACGCCGATCAAAACCGATCTGACAGATTATTCTGTATTAGAAACCGTGCAAGCATGGACATCTCAATTAGGTATGTCAAAATAGACACACTTCAATCAGTGATGGCTAGGTGGCTATGTTTCGATATTTGTACGATAAAATGCTCAACTGGTCACACCATCGTCATGCACCTTACTATTTAGCCGGCGTTAGTTTTGCTGAGTCTTCCTTTTTCCCCATTCCACCCGATATCATGCTGATCCCCATGGTGATGAGCAAGCCCGATAAAGCCTGGGACTTTGCTGCTATCACAACGATCAGTTCTATCTTGGGTGGAATATTAGGTTACATGATTGGCTATTTTGCTTTTGAATGGTTAGGGCAACCATTAATTCAGGCATTTGGTTATGAAGAACAATATCAAACCCTTGTTAGCTGGTTTTCAAAGTATGGTTTTATTGCTGTTGTGCTCGCAGGCTTTACCCCCATTCCATATAAGCTGTTTACCTTAGCTGCTGGTGCAACACAAATGGCCTTATTACCCTTTCTATTGGGTTCGATTGTTGGGCGAGGTTTGCGTTTTTATTTAGTGGCTGCGCTTATTCGCTATCTTGGAAAAAGACTTGAGCCAGTCATTGTTCGCTATATTGATGCGATTGGTTGGGCAACGATATTGCTTGTGGTGTTAGCGACAGGGTTGTATTGGGCTTATTACTAGCAAGGAAGGAGTGCATGATGAGGTTGCGGGTTGTTGCTTTATCGTTACTTTGTGGTATTGCAGGATGCAGTCATTTTAAAAATCAAGAAGCAGCGCCGGTTGTTTCAATCGATGCACGTCGTCCTGTCAATGTAGGAGCACATACCGTTTCACCAGGTGAAACATTGTATGCGATCGCTTGGCAATATGGACATGATTATCGCGACTTAGCACAACTGAATCATATCACACCTCCTTATCGTATTTATCCGGGACAAAAAATCACGCTCAAAGGGCAATTTGCCGTCGCGAAGCGTAAGCCCATTCAAGTTGCAACCTTGCCTAAAGTAACAAGCAAAGTTGAAAGTCCTAAACCTGAAACAATCAATATAACCGCCGCTGCCAAACCCATTCAGAGTGTGGCATCGAATGGTTGGCAATGGCCGGTTAAAGGAAAAATCCTCAAAACCTTTAGTAAGCATGATCACACATTTAGTAAAGGTATTGATATTTCGGGTACGTTAGGAAGCCCTGTTTGTGCTGCCAAAGAAGGTAAAGTCGTTTACAGTGGTGAAGGATTAAGAGGGTATGGGCAGCTCATTATTATTAAACATAATGATACCTTTTTATCTGCTTATGCACACAATCAAAGATTGTTAGTGAAAGAAGGCGATACGATCACCCAAGGACAAACTATTGCGTATATGGGACAAACCGATGCTGATCGTGTGAAATTGCATTTTGAAATTCGTAAAAATGGCCAGCCTGTTGATCCACTCCAGTTTTTGGCAAAACAAGCGGCATAACATACTTATTTGTACAAGATTGAACTGTGAACATGCTCAGTGCATTAATCAGGATATAATTGCAGGATAAATAGTGTGAACTAATAACGCTTATTTTTATTCCAACTAATCATTCGGAAAAAAGTAAGAGGCTTATTATGACTTTTAGTTCGACTGATCAACGCCCAGATCCAATCTATCAATATCTGCATGAGATTGGTCAAATTGCTCTGCTATCGCCAGATCAAGAAAAATCTCTGGCCAGACAACTTCAATCAGGGAATCAACAAGCTAAAAATCATCTTATTGAAGCCAATTTACGTTTGGTTGTCTGTATTGCAAGACGGTATTTAAATCGAGGATTATCATTACCCGATTTAATTGAAGAAGGTAATCTTGGGCTTATTCACGCAGTTGAAAAATTTGATCCAGAAAATGGCGCACGATTTTCAACTTATGCGACTTGGTGGATCCGACAATCGATTGAACGCGCGATAATGAATCAAGTCAAAATGATCCGCTTGCCTGTGCATTTAGTTAAAAAGCAGAAAAAATATCAGCGTCTTTTGCAGCATATGTTGCAAGAAAGTGAAGAAGAACCCACCCTGGAAGCATTAGCAAAAGCGATGGGTGTATCTGAAAAATATCTGATGGATCTCATTAGCCTCGATAAACCAGAAGTGTCGGTGGATGCAACGATTAATGAAGATCAGGATATTTATTTACTGGAAACGATTGCTGATCAAAATAGTGAAGATCCTATCGAATCGATACAAGCTGATGATCTTCACAATATCATTGAAACTTGTTTAAGTGATCTCTCCAAAAGAGAATTGGAAATTATTGAACGGCGTTATGGGATCCATGGATATGAGGTAATGACCTTAGATAACATTGGAGAATGTACCCATTTAACGCGTGAGCGCGTTCGGCAGATCCAATTGCAGATCTTAAAGCAATTACGTCGCAATTGTGTTGATTCAGGCATTAGAGATGATATGGTAACAAAGAAATAATCATCTTATTCTCATGATGAACCGTAGGGGACGGCCTCCTGTCTTCGCTAAGGCTACGACAAGGCAGGCTGTGCCGTCCTGTCGATGGGCCGACTTTCGATGTCGGCCCCTACATAGGAAGTCTAAACATGGATCAGTGTCTACAAGAACACTACGCCCCCCATAATGCTTGCTTTGGTTGTGGGCCGGCTAATTCGCAGGGTTTGCAGCTGCAAAGCTTTGCAAAGGGAGAGGTGGTCGTTGCAAGTTGGCTACCCAAAGAATTTCATGAAGCATTTCCTGGCATACTCAATGGCGGCATTATTGGCACGCTATTAGATTGCCATTCTAACTGGGCAGCGGCTTACTTTTTAATGCAGCAGATGGAAATATCTACACCACCTTGTACAGTCACCGCGTTTTTTAATGTCGCGCTTAAGCAGCCCACCAATAGCCGTGCGCCCGTAACCTTAAGTGCCTCGGTGAAAGAGATCAAAGCCGATCGGGCCTTCATTGAGGCAAAGCTATTCTCTAATGAAGAGCTTTGCGCCACCTGTGATGGGCTATTTGTTGCAGTGAAGCCGGGGCATCCTGCCTACCACCGTTGGTGAGGATCCACTATACTAATGAGAAAATCGGGTTAATAAGAGGCGATCATGAAGAAATTACTTTACTTTTTTTTAGGCTGCATCGTGTTTGGGGTTGCTATGTCCATGGTCATTAGCACTTTACCTGCTTTGCAAATGGTGGGAACCAGCTTTTTGGTTAACATTAAAGAAGGTAATTTTTCGCAAGCCTATACCATTTTTAGCCCGGATTGTAAGCAACGATTGCCTATGGAAAATTTCATTAATTTCTCAAAAATGAACAAATTAAACCAGTATAAAGATGTGAAATGGCTAAAGACTGTCATTGAGCCTAACAAGGTAAGAGGTTACATTCTGGGTGATATTACCTTAAGTAACCATGAAGTTGTTCCCATCGAATTACAATTTATTAAATTGAAAACCTCCTCTACTTTGCAAAGTGAGGGGTGGTTTGTTGATGATATGTTTGTTGGGAAAGAAGTGATCTTGCGCCAATCAAGAATGTCAGAAACCCCAGCTCCTGCTAAATAACGGCAAAGCGTTTCTTTGAAGACTTCTTTGAGGTCTTAGTCGGTTTCTGACTAAGACTTTTCTCATTTCTTTCGAAAGAGTAGCTATGCTCTTCTTCGCTATCAGTATGGGTAGCAGTGATTTTTGATGGCACATAGCGTGCGTAAGCGGCTTTCATCCACTCAATATACTTGGTAGGTGACAGCAGAGATAAGAATCTAACAAAAGCGTTAAGACGTTTAATGGCCTTTTCAAGCAATTCTATTTCTTTATCTAATTCTTCATGACGGGACATAGGGAAACTTTTGGCAAGTGGAATGCTTTCGAGACGTTGTTGCATTTCGTACTCTGCTTGCTTCTGAAGTTCCAAACTCACGGTAATTGTCCTCATAAAGTTATTTGATAAGTTAGGTGGTAAATAGTAACGAATTCTTGCAAAAATAGCTCCCCTTTGCCCGACGAAAAGCACTATTATAGTGACTTCCGGTCCTAATTTATTAGTTTGGTAACTTATATATGGTGAATCACATTTTACCCGCAGGTTTTGTTGTATTATCCCGCGCGGTACCCAGTCTGATGATTGATCTGAAATATTGCTACGACGATAACCTATTGGGTCGACCAATCGCTGGCTATCATAAAGATGGACAAGCTGTTGTTACCACAGACTGCGCTAAAGCATTAGAACAGATTGCCGCTGCATTGAACTGCCCTAAATTAGCCGAGCAATTGGGGGCGAAATCGCCCAAACTACTGGTTTTAGAAGCGTATCGCCCACAAATGGCGGGAGATGATTTTTGGGAATGGAGCCAAACAGATTGTCAAAAGACTAAAGCGGCTTATTACCCCAATGTTGATAAAAAAGACTTCTTTGAACTCGGGTATATTGTGCGTCGTTCTAGTCATACGCGCGGTAGCACCGTTGATGTGACCATTGTTGATACAGCGGATAATCAAGTGCGTTATTTAGATTTTGGTACGCCATTTGATTTTATGGATGAACTGTCACAGCCCGATAATAAAAACGTATCCAAAGAAGCGTACAATAATCGTCAAATATTAAAAAACCTCATGGCAGAATTTGGTTTTTTGGGAATACCACAAGAGTGGTGGCATTTTACCTTAGAAAATGAACCGTTCCCTGATACCTATTTTAATTTTGAAGTAGCAAATTATGGATCCTAATATGACACTGAAGCAGCACGTTGAAAACCAAGTGAGCTTAGCTTTTGTAGAAGCCTTTCCAGATTTTAATTTAAGACAAAATCCTATCGAGGTGACGCTTAGCACTCAGGAGAAATTTGGTCATTATCAATGCAATAGTGCAATGAAATTAACCAAGGTACTCAATTTACCACCTCGTGATATTGCCAATCAGATTATCGCGATTATTTCAAAAGATAACACCTTTTCCAAAGTTGAAATAGCGGGCCCTGGTTTTATTAATATTACATTGACATCAGATTTTCTGAGCAAACGTTGCCAAGCGTTGGTACAACCGGCAACAAAACCTGCAATACCCAGTAAAATTGTCATCGATTTTTCATCGCCCAATGTGGCTAAAGAAATGCATGTAGGGCATTTGCGCTCGACCATTATCGGTGATTCACTGGCCAGATTGTTTGAATATTTAGGCTATCCCGTTTTACGATTAAATCATATTGGCGATTGGGGTACGGCCTTTGGAATGCTGATTGCTTATATTAAGCGTTTTGAACCTAGCATTATCACGCATCAAAAAGAGGTGGATTTAACCTCACTAGTGCAGTTTTACAAAACTGCCAAAAAAATGTTTGATGAAGATGCGGAATTTAAAAAAGAATCGCAGCTGGAAGTGGTTAAATTACAGCAAGGTGAAAAAGAAGCTTATCTTGCCTGGGAAGTGATTTGTGAGATCTCTCGTAAAGCGTATCAGGAAATATACGATCTGCTGGATATTCATTTGATTGAACGGGGAGAGTCGTTTTATAACCCACAGTTAGCCAATATTGTGGCTGATGTAGAACAAAAGGGTTTAATGGCGATCTCCGATGGTGCCAAATGCCTATTTTTAGAAGGCTTTGTGAATCGAGAGGGGGAGCCTTTGCCCTTTATGTTGCAAAAGTCTGATGGCGGTTACAATTATGCGACCACTGATCTGGCTGCCATTCGCCATCGTATTATTGATGAAAACGCGAGTCGCGTGATTTACGTCACCGATGCGGGGCAGGCAACGCATTTTGCGATGCTCTTTGCTGCAGCCAAAAAAGCGGGATATCTAGATCCGACTAAAGTGCGAGTCGATCATGTGCCTTTTGGTTTGGTATTGGGCCCAGATGGTAAAAAATTCAAAACCCGTTCTGGCGAAACCGAGCGTTTGATTGATTTATTAACGGCTGCCATTGATAAAGCCGAAGAGATCTTGCTGGAGCGAAATAAAGAAAGCAAAGATGCTTACTCGCTTGATGAAGTGAAAAGTATTGCTAAAACCTTAGGGATCAATGCTGTCAAATATTCTGATTTGGTCGGTAACAGAACCCATGATTATACGTTTAGTTATGACCGCATGTTACGCTTTGAAGGGAATACAGCAGCATTTTTAATGTATTCATTTGTGCGTGTTCAAGGGATCAAGCGTCGTATTCAGGGCAAGGTAACCTTGGATAATATTCAATTGGAACATCCAAGCGAAGTGGCTCTTGGGCTACATCTAGCACAATTTGATGAAGTTTTAATATCGATTGCTGATGATTTACTGATGAATCGGTTATGTGAATATTTGTTCCAGTTATCAGAAAAATTCAATGGTTTTTTCAGAGATTGTCGCGTGGAAGGCGTTGATGAGCAAAATCAACGTTTGGCGTTGTGTGAATTAACGGCGAATGTGCTGAGACAAGGGATGGAAATTTTAGGGTTGAAGACGGTTACGCGGATGTAAATATCAAATCCCCCGCGAACTTCGTTCGCCGCCCCCTTTACAAAGTGGGCTAATGATTCGCTGCGCTCATCAAGCAATGCTCCAAAGAGAGCGTAGCGAACGATACCCCTCTTTTGTAAAGAGGGGCAGCGAACGCAGTTCGCAGGGAGATTTACCTTTAACCTACACCTTAGGTTTTAACATTTGATTCACCCGATCATTCACCTCGCCCATGATCATCACAGCAGAAGTCACACGGCCCATTCTCCAGCCACTTCCCTTATAAAGCGCTTTGAAGCCTTCTTTGACAATCGTATCTTTAGCCAGCTTCCACAGTGGTGTGACAGGAGTTGGACCTGTTTGCTGCATAGTTTTCAGGGTATCCCAAGGTTGTGATAAAGCCGCCACGGGTAATCCTGCAGCAAGCCCCCCTGCAACACTAGCCGTATTTTCTGGCATATATTCCGTAAATGTCTCTTTAAGACGAGGCGCTGCATAGCCATAACCGACAGTGAATTTTGCATCGCGTGCTGCTGTTCCCCCCATACCTGGTAAAAGACCACGCCAACCGCGTTCCTGAACAACGTGCTTTAATGTGCCAAAAAAACCTCGATTTTGAGTTTGACGTGCCATCAAAAGTTCTGTTGGACCGCCAACCAGCGCAGAAAAAGCACCTCCTGCTGCACTGTAGGATAACGATTCCATATCAGAGGGAGGAGTACTCTGTGAATGAAATAGCGCTTTAAATCCTTGTGTTACGCTCACCTGTATGGCAGTGATAGGTGCCATTGACAGAATATTAGGCATAAATCCACGATATAGCACTCGAGGATCGAGTGTGAATTTTTCCTTTTTTGGAATGTTATCATTTTGGTAACGTGTTTTTAGTGTCCAAAATGGATGATCAACCGCAACTTCCGCTGCGCCTGCTAAGCCGCCGCCAATGGTGGCATCAAGCATTGTCCTGAAATAGGACTTTTGAGGTGGCGGTGTTGGTTCAGATTTCATTTCAGAATTTAGCATGATATCTCCTATAGAATACGGCTGTATTTCATATTGGTATAAAAATGGTGTTATGAAAACGTTCTGCAGCGATCTGGCCTAACGAGGCGCAGATGGTTTACTCGATAGGCCAAAAGAGGAGGTGATAAAAAACACCACAATAATTGCAGCAATAATAGCAATCACAGCCACGGGGACTGTGTTATAAACGCTATTGTTGCTGAATAAGTGCATATGATTTTTCGCTTAAAATAAATGGTCTAATGAAACTAGCATAAGTTTTTTTATAGGGCAAGTGCCAATTGTCGGCTAAGTTCCAATTAGCTGACAATAATGAATTACATAATTGAGAGTACAGGCGTAAACCTTTTCGATTTTTTTTCTTGTGGGGTTGCCGTTTTCTTTTTAGTCTCTATTTGCCAGGTGACTGTTTTGGGCGCTTTTTTAACAAGGGGTTCTTGCTGCGTGTTTGAGGATTGGTGCGAGAAAAGGCCAGTCAATGTTTGCAAGAAATGCCAACCTTTAGCCGTGATATTATTCGATTCTGAATTTGATTTTGTTTGCTTTTTTAAAATAGATACCGGCTTCTTTTGAGGCAACTTTTCGGGTGCTACTTCGGTTGGTTCTTTTAAAGGAGCCGCAGGAAAACGCCTTTCACTGATTATCGGTGTCGCCTTAACTGGTGCTTTTGTAGAGGGCGGTTCTTCCTTTCCAGCAACGAATTGATATGCTTGGTTAAAGCCGCCTTGTAGACTAGACCAAATAGTTTGTGTGGTTTGCTTTGCATAGGTGACAGGGGCTGTAACCTGATTGACGACTTTTACGGTATTGTTGACTTGTTCCTCAACAAGATGTCCAAGCCAGGCACCAAATCCCATGCCAATAGGACCAAAACTGGCGCCACCAAAGAAAAATCCTGCTGCTGCGCCTATCCAAAGCATTTGATGAGCGTTAAACCATTCTTGTAGATTATTTAGATTGTAGATTGCCGCACCTGTCGCACTCAGGGCAAGTAAAAAATAGGCTGCATTGACACCTGCTGTTAAGGTAATGGCACCCAAAGCGCCTACTAGACCTAGTAATAGTACTTTTACGAATTCAGGATCTTGATTTGCAGGACCGTCTTTCATCATGCCTCTTGTAAAGTTAATCGACTCTAAATCTTTCAATGCCGATTAAGTACCATGCCAGAATACAAGAGGCTACAACGCGCTGATTGGTGTGCTTATTTTTCCGACGAACTGTACGAGTTGCACGACTAAGATGTTTGACAGTTGGGATTAGTCCAGAACTCTAACTCTAATAGTGTTAGGTATTGCCGCCATTTGTTGGATGAGCTTCTCATCACAGGTTTGATTAATATCGGTGATCACATAACCAATTTCTTGATTGGTTTTTAAGAATTGCCCTTCAATATTGCAACCGTTTTGGGCAAATAAATGGTTTATTGAAGCTAAGATCCCCGGCACATTTTTATGAATATGGATCAAACGTGTCGGATAATTCATAGAAGGGAGTGATAATTGTGGAAAATTCACACTGCCGGTTGAACTGCCGGCCTTCACATAATTACCAAGATTCTTAGAAACATATTCGCCAATATCTTGCTGTGCTTCTTCTGTACTACCACCGATATGGGGCGTTAATATCACATTTTCAAACTGTTGCAGGGGATTTTGATAAGCGCTTTGTGAGCTGTGAGGTTCATTAGGGAATACATCAATGCCGCAACCAAAGACCACGCCATCTTTCATTGCTTTGTTCAGAGCTTCGTAATCTACCACAAAATCACGGCTTAAATTTAAGAAAATAACGCCTTTTTTCATTAAGGCGAAAGACTGTTCATTAATTAAATGCAGGTTTTCTTTTCGACCATCCACATGTACTGTCACCACATCCGAACCACTTAAGAGATCTTCTAAATGATGACAGCGCTTTGCATTGCCAAGCGGTAATTTATCGGCAATATCGTAAAAGAGTACATGCATGCCAAGCGCTTCAGCAATAATGGAAAGTTGTGAGCCAATATTGCCATAACCCATGATCCCAAGGGTTTTACCGCGAACTTCATGAGCGCCAGCACTTGATTTATGCCACTGTCCTTTAGCGAGTTTTGCACTCAAGGCTGCGCCATTTCGTGACAGTAAAATAATTTCTGCGATTGCGAGTTCAACAACGCTGCGGGTGTTACTAAAAGGTGCATTAAAAACCGCAATCCCTTGATTACTTGCCTTGTTAACATCAATTTGATTGGTACCTATACAAAAGGCGCCAATGGCTTCTAATTGTGGGCAGGCCTCAATCACTTTGGCAGTGACTTCTGTTTTTGAACGGATCCCGAGCACATGAACATTTTCAAGTTTGCTTTTAAGCTCATTCTCATTTAAAGCGCCCATTAACGATTCAACTTCAAAGCCTTGCGCTGTAAAATATTGCGCAACAAAAGGATGAATATTTTCAAGTAATAACACTTTTTTTTGTAACTTTGCAGGGGTAAATGGCAAATTGCAAGTAATAAATAACCCTTCTAATTCATTCACCACGGCATCTGCCGCTTCAACGACACTATCGCGAGTGATGTTTTCAGTAAAGGCCACAAACATGCTGGCAAGTCCTGCGGCTTTTACCTCATAGTCGTTATAGCCATCACCAATCATGATGACATCACCTGTGAGTGCTAATTTTTGGGTGAGTTTCACTTTGCCTTGATCTTGAGCCAAAATGTGGTTTTCATCATAACCTAAAATATCGCCATCGCTGTTGTAGATTAAGCGATTGGCATGCACATTTTCTCGTAATAGACCAAATGCGCTAACGATGGGCCAAACCAGTTCAATAAAAGCTCCAGTGATAATGTGAATATTGGCAGCGTTTTTTTGAAAAAACTCACGATTCCTTAAAATGGAAGGTGTGATTTTTTGATTTAATAGCAGAATGGCTTCTGTTAAATGATGCGGCATGAGATCTAATAATTTCATGCGCTCGACTAAACTTTCCTGATAGGAATAGCGACCTATCATGGCTTGGTCGGTGATGGTGCGAATGGCTTGTAAGCGCTCGTTTTTATCGGGCAGATTATGCAAGGCAATGTCGGCTAGTATTTCAAGCGATTCTACTTGAATAAAGGTGCTATCAAAGTCGATTAAAAAAGTTTTATCTGTCATGCTTCGTTATTCCTTGGTGGGGATTTAATGTTTTCCCCGCAACGTAATACCAGCGATTGTTAATCAAATGAAATTCGCTTTTTTCACGGATCACACGAACTTGGCCTTTTTCAGAATATTTGGCTTCAAAAATCACAAAACCTATTTTAGGCGATTTCATTTTTTCAGATGTGACGGTTAAACCCAACCAGGTAACCTGTTCAGCCCATTGTTTGCTGGCTGCTTTATCGAAACCAAAAGCTGCCTCGCCTTGCATGGTTTTAGCAATATAATCGACATTCGCTTGGCTATATGCCGAGTAACGTGAACGCATTAAGGCAGCCGGCGTGGGCGCAGCATTATCGCTTTCAATATATAAACCACAACACTCAGCATAGGGTTTTTGATTACCGCAGGGACAATCGAACATGAGACTTCATTAATCCTTGTGTAGACTTTCTGCAAACTGCTGTATTGTCTGAAAGTAGTGTTCTTTTGCAACGGCTTGGACGTTGTTATGAGAGGCACTTTCTACCCAATAAGCTTGTTTAGGTGATTTTATCGCATCAAAGATTTTTTGACCATGCCATAAAGGAATAACACTATCATGGGTGCCATGGATCAGCAAGATTGGTGCCCTAACATCGGGTATTTTGCTTAGATTGCGATAGCGATCGAATGGAAACACAGGCCATTTGGTATAGACCCTAAAAGCAGAGACAAAAGGACTTTCGAGAATAAGACCGCCAATACGCTTATTCCTCGCAAGCTCAATGCTCGGGCCTGCCCCAACTGAGCGGCCAAAGACGATAATTTTTGAAGGTGGCACATTTAATTGAGAGGTTAAATAGTCGAAAGCCGCGTTGATAGCTTGATAGGTATTGGCTTCGGTTGGTTTACCAGGTGTTTTACCATATCCTGGATAATCATAGGCAAACACCGCAAAACCATGTTGTTCCAATAATTGTAAAAAGGGGTAAACGAAGAACAGATCTTCTGCGTTACCGTGGCTAAACAGGATGGTATAGCGCGCTTTAGGGTTGGGTAAGTAGACGGCTGAAAGGGTTTGCTGGTTGGCTAAAGGAATATCAATGGCCATGTAAAGAGAATTGGGATGCTTTGGAGGTTGAAAAAGCACATTATCGGCAAGTAACCAAAAGCTCAATGCTAATAGCACATAAATAAAAAAAACAATTTGTAGTAAGGGACTAAATAAGTGATTCATGAAGTAAAGCGATGCAATATTATGCTAAATAGCCCATTTTTAGAACCCCTTTTTTTCGCTGCTTCAATTAAAATTGTTTGCTCACTTCCTAAAAGCTCGGATGTTACTTCCGTATTTTTTTCTTGAATATTTGTTTTTACCATTTTCGATTTCTTTTTCGCTGAGACGGGTTCGCTTCGTGGATCAATAATATTGACACCATCATTGCTCATTAAGCCTTCTCGATTCCAAGGAAGATTACGATAGGAGTTTTCTAAAAAGGAAATAAAGGGATATTTAATAATTTCAAAATAGGGCGAATAATCAAAATCGCGTGGCGTAAACAGTCGAGGGTTGCGTGCATAAAGCTCTACACCGCTTTCTTTATGTTGTTTAATCACGGGTAAAATCGGAAAATCAATGCTGGCAAAAGCCTCTGCTATCATGGTTGAGCAAACGGTTTTGGTAGAGTTACCTGCATGGTGAACAAACAAACTGGATCTCCAACGACGAGGTAATATCGACCAGGGTACCAAAAAGCGCGCTAAATCGATGATTTGCCTGACATCATAATCGGTGCCTAATTTATGGATGGCGAAGGCTGAAACTTGCTGAGCATCTTGTCTCGTTAAGCCTCGGGGACGACAGATGCGAATATGATCGCCTTTGTAATTCTCTAAGGGGCTAACAATCGTACCTCGACCTAAATAGCCTTCAATCACCAATTGCACATTTGGATCGCCATTAAAGTGTCGCTCCAGTTTTTTGCGCAATGCAGTATTATCAATGTCGTGTAGACGGCCAATATAAATACAGGAGTGCGACCAAGAGCTTTGCGTGATTTGCTTGATCACATCCGAGATCCGGCTGCGTCCTTCAATCAACAGGACATCGCATGGGCGTAATTCATAACGGATCCGTTCAAAGTCACATAAAGGGACATCAACGTTCTTTTTTTCATCCGTCAACCATTTTATGACACGATGGGTTAACTTACGAAACATAGTGCTCTCAATCCTTTTAGAATACTGGCTAGATTAAGTGTAGTTGAGGCTTTTAGAGGGTGTCGAATACATTGCTATAAATTAGTTCAGTCCATCAACTAAGGCTATCTTTAAGCAGCTTGCCTTCGTATAATCCCAGCATGAAAACAACAGAGCAAAAACAATGGTATGGGGCTTCCTGGAAAATCGCAGGGTTTGCCTGTTATGCCGGATTAAACGCCATCTCTCGTTATTTGAGTGGTGGGGCCAGCACGCAACTTGAAACGCCTTTACCGGTACCGGTGATCGTTTTTTGGCAAGATCTTTTTGCTTTGATGCTGTTATTGCCTTGGATAGTCGGGCGAGTCAAAGTGGCTTTGATCCCTAACCATTTACCGCTCCATTTGTTTCGAGTGGGGGCTTCTGCCATTGCAATTATTTCTTGGTACTACACCTTGCGGTATATACCACTTGCACAAGCTGTGGCCTTAAGTGTGATAGGGCCTGTGCTGGGTGTCTTGGGGGCAAGATGGTTTTTAAATGAGCGCTTTGGCTGGAAAAGAGGGGTGATCATTGCACTTTCGTTAAGTGGTGCTTGTTTACTGGTCAAGCCTGGCTCTGCGTTATTGAATAATCAGTCTAATACGATGGGCTTATTGTGTTTAGTGATGTCGGCCAGTTTTTTTGCGATGGCTAAATTGGCAACCAGAAAGCTCGCGCAACTCGGTGAAACCGCAGAATCACTAACAAGCTATTTATTTATATTTATTGTGCCGGTGTCATTGATCCCAGCCATAACGCAGTGGGTATTGCCATTGGTTGTTCACTGGCCATGGTTGTGTTTAGCGGGGCTGTTAACAGCACTTGCCATTTACTGCGTCAGTAATGCATTGGTGCACGCTGAAGTGAGCTTTTTGGCACCATTTGATATTTGTCAATTTATGATGAATGCTGCCATCGGCTATCTTGCCTTTATGGAATTACCCGCACCCTGGGCCTTCTGGCTCATTCTGGCCTTCGCTGGCTTTTCTCTTACGAGTAGGCGTCGCAAGTTATAGTAGCGGACTACTGCATTTGCTACTGTCTTGGCTAGGAAGGTCATTCTCAACAGGTAGTGGCAAACTTAGGCTGCTAGCAGGTGTCGTCGTTAATTCCGTTTTCTTAGAGCGCCATAACAACGTCTTAGGAATATATTTTTCTTTGATAAAGGTTTTGATCTCATCGGTTTCGATGAAAAAGCTGACTTCTTCAAAGGCGCGGCCATATTGTTGCTTTTTGCTGGTTTGCAGTGTGTGATAAAAGTCGCCTAATTCTGTAAAGAGTTTCGTGAGTTCCAAAGAATTCATCGTTAAGGAACTAAAACGACAATCTGCTAAAGCGCCAAGGACATTGGTACTAAAATTGATTTCGGTACGCAGGGCTAAATCATAAGCTCGTTTGGCAAAATTGTGATTGTTCAAGAATAAACCATGAAACAGATCGGCTTCTTCATTACCGCTTTGATAGAGTTCTTGCAAAGCATTTAACCAGTACATCAAAGATCGTATTTGATCTGTATATGGGGCTAATACACGAACATAGTCTAATAAATTCGGGCCGACAATAGGGTAAAGTGCAATCAGACTTTTTTTAATGTCTTTTGGAACAGATGTATAGTATTCCCACTCTTGAGAGTCTCTTGGTTGTGAGGCAGGTAGTTCACAACCTAATTCTGAAACGACTTGCTTGATTTGTAGCAACTCTTTAGCTGATATCCCCAGAACTTGTTTATCTTCGTCGGAGAATGTTTGTTCTCGGATAAAGTCCTTTTTGAGTCGCGTATTGTATAGTTTCGACACAAGAGAGAGAGCACCTAAATTGGTGTCATCTAAATCACCTGTTAATTTAAGTCCATTTAAGATGATATCCAATAAGCCATTACTTCTGAAGGGACCTTTATTCATTCTTTTTCTTCCAATACGAGTGTTTGTTCAGGTTCTGTTTCCAATAAAGGATCGAGTTCGACCTTTTCAATTTGTTGGAAACGTTTGGTAATTTTTTGTGATGAAATATGCACTTGTTCGGCATCATCATTGGCTTGGCGTAAATGTTGCGACAAATTGGTCATGCGTTTATCAAATCGGGTAAAGTCTTGTGCTAACAATCGCAAGTGCTCTTGGATCACATGTACTTGTTGACGAGTTGCCGAATCTTTTAATACGCTGCTGGCGGTGGTTAAAATGGCCATCATGGTAGAAGGAGAGGCAAGCCACACCTTCATTTGCCAGGCGTATTCGACTAAATCGACATGATAAGTATGAATTTCCGCAAAAATCGCTTCTGCTGGAATAAACATAATCGCGCCATCACTGGTTTCACCAGGAATAATATATTTTTGGCTAATATCTTGAATATGCTTTTTTATGTCGATTTTAAATTGGTGTTTAGCCGCTTGGCGAACGGCTTCTTCGTTATCTAAATCGAGATACTTCTGATAATTCTCCAGCGGGAATTTCGCATCAATCGCTAATTTTCCGGTAGGCTCTGGTAGCAATAATAAACAGTCGACGCGTGCATTGTTTGATAAGGTGCATTGTAATTGGTAGCAATGGGGTGGCAAGACATTTTGGATCAACACATTCAGTTGTACTTCACCAAAAGCACCACG
This sequence comes from Uncultured Candidatus Berkiella sp., assembly GCA_964594635.1. GTDB lineage: Bacteria > Pseudomonadota > Gammaproteobacteria > Berkiellales > Berkiellaceae > Berkiella. The sequence continues at coordinate 387,959 of CAZQMV010000001.1, read as the reverse complement.
GGAACGTTTATCGGCTAAGAGATTTTGTAATCCCACCACGTTTTGTGACAAATCCGTAATTTTCTTTTGAGCATCGTCGATAATTGCCAGGCGCGAAACAATATTGGTAAAAGTTTCATTGGTTTTTTCAAAACCTTTGCTGAGTTTGATTTCAACCGCTTCACTGATTTTTAATAAATTCTGGCTCGTTCCTTGGTTTAATTTATCAAACTGATCAGATAGGTGAGTGGTTGTTCGCAATAAACTGTTATGAATTTGCTTGTCCAACTCAGAAAAATTGTCTCGCAGGGTAGTTTGTAAATGATGCAAACTCATTTGCTGCATTTCGTTGCTTTGCTGGGAAAACTTGATGAGCGACTCACTCATTCGTTGTTGTTGAACAACTTGCTCTTTTAAAATGCTTTGGATAATTTGCTGACATTGTGCTGCTAAAGCATTTTCAAGCTTGGTAAATTGCGGTTGGCTTTTTTGGTTCAAACGTGCAACCTGCACTATTACTGCCAACAGCATTAATAGTGGAATTCCGGCTGCTAACATCAGCAGAATATCTAGATCCATGGCTATTTTTCGGTAAGATTCGAAGAGGCCAAGCTTAGCAATTTTTGACTTTGAAATCGACTACATTTGTCTGAAAGGTTAGTTCAATAACGTTTGTTCGCTCTCACCATCTTTTTCGATAAGACGTTTGAGCTGTTTGAGGGCTTCTGCTTGTAATTGACGAACGCGTTCGCGGGTTAAGCCAATTTCCATACCGGTTTGATCGAGCGTTGTTGCATCATGTCCTTGTAACCCATAACGTCGGATCACCACTTCGCGCAGTTTGGGAGACAAACTTCCTAGCCAACGTTCGACATTTTGTTGTAGATCTTGCATGGCGAATTTATCAAGTGGATCGAATTCTTGTGAATCGGCTAGAGTTTCAAGTAAAGGTTTATCAAAAACCTCAGAAATGGGTGAGTCGATAGAAATGGTTTTTTCATTGAGCGCTAAAATGTTTTCAATTTCTTCGGGGGAGCGCTGCATGGCCATGGCAATTTCACTGGGAGTGGCATCGTGATCGAGAATTTTGGTTAATTCACGACCTTTTCGTAAGCAGGCATTCACTTTTTTAACCACATGAATGGGCACGCGCACCGTTCTAGATTGATTCATAATCGCACGTTCGATGGTTTGCTGGATCCACCAAGCACCATAGGTTGAAAAACGAAAGCCTTTTTCTGGATCGAATTTTTCGACTGCTCGCATTAAACCCAGGTTTCCTTCTTCAATGAGATCAAGAATGGGGATACCACTTTTGATATATCTTTTGGCAATTTTTACAACGAGTCGAAGATTAGATTTGATCATTTGCTGACGTGCAGATTCATCGCCTTGGCGTAATCGCCTTGTATAAAAAATTTCTTCATCTTTGGTGAGCAAGGGGGCTGTACGGATTTCTTTATAGTATTGTTCAATCAGATCGACTGTTTCGGTGTGATATTCGAATGCATTTTCTTGTGACGGTTTTGCTTTACTTTCCTCGACTTGTGGGGATTGTAACGCGGTTTGCGCCTTCAAATTACTTTTTGAGCCGAAATTCCACTTATCGTACATCGTAGAAGGCCTCTATCGCATACCAGTCATAGCACTTATCGACCCTTTTTGGGGGTTGCTTTAGGCTGCCTTCCAGTCTATGGCCATGCCTTCTAAGAGATCCCAAATGCCAAGAAGCTTATGGGTAAAATCAGTGATGTAGATTTGTTCATTGATTCGATGAAAAAAGAGTCCACCTGAAGCTCGTTGCTCTAGTGTCTGAACATACTTGTTATACGCATGTAAATTTTTCATTGATAACGCTTCACCTTCATCGAGCTACTGTGATTATAACTTCAGTAGTCCTTTGACATCATGGTTAATTCAATAGCTTATCGACAACCTTGGTTAGGTTGATTAGACTACTGCCTGCTATTGCATTCAGTTAATGCAGTTAGTTCGGTAATGGAGTTACAAAAAAAGAGGTGGTTGTATGTTTGCATTCTTAGAAAAAGATTCATTCCCAGGTTGGTATTCGATGCTCAAGTGGGGGGTACCCTTTGGACTTGCTGCTGTTTCAGGAATAGGTACGGGGATGTTGCTAACAGGTTCAATTGGGATGCCAGCTTTCTTTGGTATGCTAAGGTGGGCTCCGGCATTTTATGCATCGCTGGAAGGATTTTCCTCGATAGCCGTATTAGGTACTGCGTCAACAGTAATGGCTTCAACGGTTGGGGTGCTGAGTTCATTTGTTTTACGAGGTACCGTTCTGTTTCCGTTGAGCGAAACGATTGCAACGAATGCGCAACGAAGCAATCAAAACACACAAATTAAACTCCAGCAATTAGAAGACACGTTGGCAAAACGATGTGAAGAAGCGGAAAGTTCGATGGTGAAAATGGATAATGACTTAAAAGATGTGACCACGAAATATAACATGTTGCTTGGTGCACAAAGTGTCAGAGAACAGATCAAAACAAAGTCAAAACCATCCGCATCGGCTGCCGGTGTGGTTGCTGATGCTGAGGTTCCCGCTAATGACGCTGGCAAATCAGATGAGGCGGTTACTGGCAAGCGCGCTAAAGCATAAAATAACTAAAGTGGTCGACAAACAATTCGCGGTTTAGGGGAAGGTTGGTCGGCCGCATTTTGCTTAAGGCAGGCTCGTAATCGTTTGTTTTCTTGTTTAAGCGTTTCTATCACATGCATCAGGCGATCAAATTGTGTCATGTGATGCTCATAAACTTTGATGATTTCGAGCATTTGCTGTTCAGCAAAATTCATGGCTAATTCCTTTTTACACGATGGATCTTCTCTCATAGTAGGTTTATCTTAGCGTTTTAGTCTAATAACATAGCCGAAAAATACCCCATGAAGCGTGTATTAAGTCCTTCATGGTGCTAAAATTGCCTAACATTTTTAATATCATTTATTCGTATAACATAGTTGGTACCCCATGGATAAATTTGCCGGCGCACTATTACAGGCTCGTCATCAAACCATTCCGGTCAAGATCGGAAAAGTCACCATCGGCGGTGGGGCACCCATTGTTGTTCAATCCATGACCAATACCGACACAGCAGATGCTGATGCAACGGCAAAACAGTGCTATGAATTGTATAGCGCAGGCTCAGAGCTGGTTCGGATCACCGTTAATAACAAAGAAGCTGCCGCTGCTGTTCCCTACATTTATGAAAAACTCCAAAAAATGGGGTGGGATGAGCCTTTGTTGATTGGTGACTTTCATTACATTGGTCACCAATTATTAACCCAATTCCCAGATTGCGCAGCGCTATTAGCAAAATATCGTATCAATCCAGGCAACGTGGGATTTGGTGATAAACATGATGGTAACTTTGCCACCATGATCGAAGTAGCGTTAAAACACCATAAACCGGTGCGCATTGGTGTGAACTGGGGTAGTTTAGATCAAGATTTAGTTGTAAGGCTAATGGATGAAAATGCGAAACGTCCCGTGCCTAAACCCGTGTCAGAGGTGACGCGTGAAGCTTTAGTGACTTCAGCGCTCGTGAGTGCCGAACAAGCCCAGAAGATCGGTATGGCTAAAGATAAAATCGTTTTAGCCTGCAAAGTCAGTAAAGTTCAAGATCTGGTTTCGCTGTATATTGAATTGGCGCGCCGCAGTAATTATGCGCTCCACCTTGGCTTAACCGAAGCGGGGATGGACAGTAAAGGCATTATTGCTACTGCTGCTTCCTTTGCTATTTTATTGCAGCAAGGGATCGGCGATACCATTCGTGCTTCATTAACCCCAGTTCCTGGTGGCGATCGAACCAAAGAGGTTCAGGTTTGCCAAGAAATTTTACAAAGTTTAGATCTGCGCGCTTTTTCGCCCATGGTGACTGCTTGCCCAGGCTGTGGTCGTACAACCAGTAGCTACTTTCAAGAACTTGCACAAAAAATTCAACATCACGTTCGTGACAATATGAAAGTGTGGCGCGATAAATATCAAGGTGTTGAAAATTTATCACTCGCCGTGATGGGCTGTGTGGTCAATGGACCAGGTGAAAGTAAGCATGCCAATATTGGTATCAGCTTACCAGGCACTGGTGAATCCCCAGCAGCACCTGTGTTTGTTGATGGTCAGAAATTCAAGATCTTACGTGGCGATAATATTGCGGCGGAGTTTATTGAGATAGTGGAAAACTACATCGAAGAGAAATATTCAGTTACTGCGTAAATCCCCCACTCGCATTAAAATGCGAGTCGCCCCCTTTACAAAAGTGGGCTAATGATTCGCTGCGCTCATCAAAAGATGCACCCAAGTGAGCGAAGCGAACGATACCCCTCTTTTGTAAAGAGGGGCAGCGCGAAGCGCAGGGAGATTTAGGCGGTGAGCCCTGCGAGCGGGGATTTAGAGATTTAGGATTTACTAATGGTTCCTCTGATACGCAATCCTCAATCCCTGCAACACCAGATCCGGAAAAACTGCATCAAATAATTGATCGCTTTCATACAGTTGTGAGAAGCCGCCCGTGCCTATCACTAATGGGGGCGAGTCTGTAAACATTTCTTCGGTAATTGACGCTAAAATTTCCCGAATAGCACCGCGATGTCCGTAATAAAGTCCTGCTTGAATATTCGCGGTGGTGGTTTGTCCCAATGCATTGGCAGGTTTAACAATGCGTACCGGTGGTAAATTAGCGGTATGCTCATTCAGAGCGCGCATTTGCATTTGCAAGCCTGGCATAATCGCGCCGCCCAAAAACGTGCCATTAGCCGCAAGTACTTCGAAATTAGTTGCGGTTCCTAAATCGACAATAACCACGTTTTTATTAGGAAATAAATGGTGTGCGGCAATGGCATTTGCCACACGATCAGCACCGACTTCGGTGGGGTTTTTATATTTGATCTGTAAACCGGTTTTAACACCGCCTTGCAGCACAAAGGGCTCAAGCGAAAAATATTTTACAAACGCTGAGCGAATGGAATAATCCAACGAAGGCACAACTGAGCAATAAGCGACTGCTTTAATGTCTTCGTTATCGATATCCATTTCACGCAAATAGTTTTTTAAAAACAATCCCAATTCATCAGATGTGCAGCGATTGGTGCTGGGGTAGCGGAATTGAAAAGACAATTGTTCATCTTGAAAGATGCCGCCATAGATATGAGAGTTACCAACGTCTAGGCAAAGTAGCATATTAATTTCTCCGAATACGCCTGTTCTATGTTGTCAATTAACCGTATCTTACCAATTTCCACGGCAGCTAATAAACGGTTTTGCCAAGTTTCGATATAGTCGACTTTGATCCCTTGTGCTTCTAAGTCAGAGATAAACGATTGTTTGTTGGTAAACTGATGTAGTGCTTGCGCAAATTTATCAGCTAATTGGCGCTCATGGGGCTCTAAGCGACCATTGCGCGAGCTGATAGCTAAACCGCTTGCTTCACGAACCGTGGGGCAGGCAATAATGTCGATATCCAGAAATAAAGCGTTCACCATGCCTTTAACCAGTTCGAGCTGCTGAAAATCTTTTTCGCCAAAATAAGCACGCGTGGGTTTAATCAAATTGAAGAGCTTTAACACAATGGTTAGCATGCCGGTAAAGTGACCGGGACGGCTTTTCCCTTCTAAAATCAGACTGTGTTCTTGTTCGCTCACTTGGTAGCGATAACCATCGGGATACAGTTCATCGTTATTGGGGAACAATACATAATCTGTGCCTTCACTTTCAGCAATGTTGAGATCAGCTGCAAATGTTCGCGGATATTTTGCTAAATCAGTGGGATCATTAAACTGCGTTGGGTTCACAAAAATGCTGAGCACCGAAATGGCATTGTTTTGGCGGCATTGCGTTAACAAGCTTTGATGACCTTGATGCAAATTGCCCATGGTCGGTACGAAACCGACCGATTGAGTGGGATCAAACGTGTTACGTAATGCTCGCCAGTCTGCGAGACTGGTAATGATTTTGCTCATGATTATTGCTCGTAACTATGTTCTTTAATGCTGGGAAAACTTCGATCTTTCACTTCGCTATCGTATTGATCTAACGTATCTTTAATGAGAGAGAATCCTTCTATAAACGTTTTTAAGAATTTCGGTTTATGGGTTTGTAGCCCTAACATATCTTGTAAAACCAATACTTGACCATCTGTAAAAGGGCCCGCGCCAATGCCAATGGTGGGTATAGTCAATGCTTTGGTGATTTTTTCTGCCAAAGCATAAGGAATGCATTCTAGTACCAAAGAAAAACAGCCAGCATCTTGTAAAGCTAGAGCTTGCTCTAAAATGTTATCAGCAGCTTCTTGATTTTTGCCTTGAACTTTAAAGCCGCCTAAAGCATGAACAGATTGTGGTGTTAAGCCGATATGCCCCATCACTGGGATCCCAGATTTGACAATGTGAGTAATGATTTCGGCATTATCATCGGCACCTTCTAATTTAATGGCATGGCTACCGGCTTTCATCATTTGATCGACCGTTTCCATGGTTTGTGATAACCCTTTACGGTAAGAACAAAAGGGCATATCGCCGACAATAAATTTTTGTGGTGCACCTTTGGCAACCGCATGAATGTGTTGCAGCATCATCTCAACAGTTGCAGGTAAGGTGGTGGCATGCCCATGGATCACCATGGCGGCACTATCACCGACTAGCACACAATCGACTTTACTTTGGTTAACAATTTGCGCTGACCAATGATCGTAACAAACAATCATGCTAATTTTTTTAGCGTCATCTTTCATTCTTTTAAAATCAATGATATTCATGCAGTTTCCTTATGTGCAAAATATTGCAACACAGCTTGATAAATAGGGAGAAAGTCATCATTTTCTAATGCATTAAGATGAGCGTTTATGGTGGTTTTATCACCACGCACCAAGGGACCTGTGAGACAGTTCTTGGGATCGGTAAGAATGTTATGGACGATTTGTTTAAAGTAGGGGATAGCGATATCGTGCGGTACGCCTAAGGTTTCAGGGAGTTCTTTAAAAAACTTCTGCCAAACTAAACATGTGAAATTACCGCTAATCACACACATCGCGTGATAAAAAGTTTTTAAATCCCCTGGGATATAATGCGCTTTATTTGGAAGTTGCGGTAAAACTTGTTCAAATGGCGCTGCCCCTTTAGCGAATACAAAGGAAATGCTGTGGTAAGTGTTTATATCATATAAATGTGAGGTAAAAGTCATTAATGGGTGGGCACCTGTTACGCCAGGTAAGGTTAATTGACCTGAAAAATGCACCCATATTTTACCGTCATTTTCTTTTTGCCAGGTTTTGACAAACAAGGGAATAGCCGAATCATTAATCAACACCACAATGTGGCTAGCCTCTTGAATGGCTTGATTAAGCGAGTCTTGTGAGTGTTTTTTTCGGGACCAATTTTGATAGGGGAGATTTAATAAAGTGAGATAATGGCAAAAATGCATTGCCATACGGCCGGAGCCTATAACAAGATAGCTTTTGAAGTCTTTGGGTACCTGTCTCATCGATCAAGTCCTTAAAAAATCTGAAACCAAAATAGCTATTTTTTTTACATATTAATAATAGCGTTTGTCACTGCCTTTCGGTCAATGCGAGGGTTATGTTAAGGGGGAAAGTCGATGAGGTCAATATTGCTGCTTAACTAAGTGACTGGCTAAGCATTGTGCTTTTAATACTTGGTTTTCGGTCATTTGATTGCTCAATAGGCGTCTTGCTTCAGCTGCACTATGAATACCACCATCTGCGGCTAAGCTTGCCCAAGCGTAAGCTTTAATATAATCGACATCAACACCTTTGCCATTGAAATACAGCGTAGAGAGATTAAATTGTGCTAAGGCATTCCCTTTCATTGCTGCTTGTTCGTACCAGCGTTGTGCATATTGGTAATTTTTGGGTACCCCAATGCCTTGGTTATAGTAAAGTCCTAACATCGCTTGCGCTTGAGTATGACCCAATGTCGCAGCACGTTCCAAGTAGTAGGCAGATTGCCTGTGATCTTGTCCCACCCCATGTCCATAGCGGTACATGCGAGCCAGCGTTGTCATGGCAAAGACATCCCCATTAGCAGCCGTTTTTTTGAGCCAGCATAAAGCTTCAGGTAATTTCCGTTGTTTATAAAGAATTCTACCCAATAGGGATTGTGCTTCCGCGTCACCTTGATTGGCTGCCGTGGTTAGCCATTTAACCCCTTCTTTTTCATTGTAGGCAACGCCATTACCGGCTGATAACATGGCGCCATAATGGAAGGCGGCATGCGGGGAGCCTTGACAAGCGGCAAGATGATACCAATAAGCCGCTTGCGAGAAATCCTTTTCACAACCTTGGCCATTGAAATACCAATCACCTAATAAGATTTGTGCTGGCAAGTAGCCTTGATTGCCTGCTTCACTGTACCAATAAATAGCCATCGCGATATTAACACAGGTACCTTGGCCATAATGAAAATGTTCAGCCATACGAATTTGTGCCAGTAAATGATGGTGAGTGGCTGCTTGTTCATACCAAAGCCAAGCGGCTTGCAGCTCACCTTGCTGTTCATAACTTTGACCCAGCGCAAACATGGCTTCGATATTTCCTTTCTCAGCAGCAGCTTCTAACCAAGCACTGTCATGCATGGTTCTAAAATCAAAAATGCACTGCGTAAGATGACAGGGATCTACATTCAAATAATCAAGACAGATGCTTTGGTTGGAGGGGAGGCATAGCGGGACATCGGCCAGCAATTGCGTCGAAAAACAAAATAGGACACTCGCGCAAAGCTGTAATTTTTTCATCCATGATCCCAAGCAGTTCAGGCGATATTTTCTATATATACCTTAATAAAATAGTTCTAAGTGCCGATTTTTTCTATAGATGAGGATCAATTTGGTTTTATACCATTATCAAGAAATGGCAAGGTGTTATCATGCGCAAGTTTACAGCGGCTCTATTTGTTCTCAATGCATTGGTTGTGAGTGGATCGCTTTGTGCGAGTGATGCGCCGCTTCCACAAAGTTCTGGACCTGCAGCTCCTGCAGCAGAAGCGCCAAAGCCGGCAGCAGCGCCTGCTGCCACTGAAGCTGAAGCGCCAAAAACTGCGCCTGCTGCCACTGAAGCTGAAGCGCCAAAAACTGCGCCTGCTGATCCTGCTGCAAAGCCTGTATCAGCAGCGCCACAGGATACTTCTATTTACGATCCAAACAATCCTAATAGTTGGAAAGGCGAGAAAGCGTTGCCAACCAATTTTAATAGAACAGATATCTTAAGCATTCAAGAACAAGCAAAAGATGGGGATCCTGCTGCACAATTCTTTCTAGGGATGCTTTATTATGAAGGTCGGATGGTTAAAAAAGATCTAAACGCCGCTTTATCATGGCTAAAAAAGGCAGCTGAAGCAGACAATATAGATGCACAATACAATTTAGGGATTTGTTATTTAAAAGGCATAGGAACAGCTACTTCAACGCCCAATGCACTAGATTGGTTTACGCGAGCAGCAGATAAAGGACATGCTCCTTCGATGTATAATTTAGGGATTATCTATAATCAGGGTGTGGGTGTTGATAAGAATTTCAAAGTGGCGAATGATTGGTTTGAGAAAGCGGTTGCCTTAGATTATGCACCGGCAAAATATGCTCTCGGTGTGAATTACAGTAAAGCTCAAGGGGTTGATTTAAATGAACCAAAAGCAATTGAGCTTTTTGAATCTGCTGCCAAGCAGAATTATGACTTCGCCGTCTACGCACTAGGTGTTGCTTATTATAACGGTCTTGGAGTCGCTAAAGATGTTGCTAAAGGCTTGGAGTATTATCGAAAAGCTGCTGAATTAAACAATATTGATGCTATTTTCTTTGTCGCAGATAATTATAAATATGGTAGAGATGTTCCGATGGATAAAGCTGCTGCATTGCAGTGGATTGAACGTGGGGTAGCATTAGAAGATAAAAGGGCCATGGTTGCACTGGCCTTAGCTTATCGTGAAGGAACAGGTACTCCCGTTGATTATAAAAAATCAAACGATTTATTGTTGAAAGTTGCTGGTATGGACTATGGTCCAGCATTGTACCAATTAGGTGTCTCTTATGAAAAAGGTTACGGCTATCCAGAAAATAAATTATTAGCGTTACAATGGTTTGAAAAAGCGGCCGCTCAAAAGCATGGTGCGGGTTTATTTAAAACCTATTCTTATTACATTGATGGGTATGGTACTAAAAGACAACAAGCAACTGCGCAAGATCTTTTAAAAGAAGCGCTCATGCAAAATGAACCTGATGCAATGATTTACCTGGGATATGCCTATCTTAAAGGTGAAAAGGGCATAGAATTAAACCCTAAAAAGGGTTGTGACTGGTTCAAAAAAGCGGCGGATTATCAAATTCCTGAGAGCTATTTGCCATTAGGTATTTGCTATAAAAGTGGTCAGGGAGGTGAACAAGATTATGATAAAGCCAAAGAATGGCTGCAAAAATCGATTGACGAAGATAGAATTAGTGTACAAACCGGTGAAGCTGAATATGAAATTGGGCAGATGTATTTGAATGGTTTAGGTGTTGAAGCCAATGACATAGATGCGATGAAATGGTTTGATAAAGCAGGTGCTAAAAACAATGGCGATGCACAGTATCAACTTGGGATGGCATACCGAATTGGTAAAGGGGTTGCAAAGAATGAACAAAAAGCGATGGAATACTTTCAAAAAGCAAGTGATCAAAATCAAACCGGTGCTTTTTATGAACTTGGTATGATTTATTTACAAGGTGTGCTCACGGAAAAAGATGAAAAACGCGCGGTTGATTTATTAACGAAAGCAGCGTATGCAGGTGATCGCGGATCACAATACCAGCTTGCTTTATGTTACCGTGATGGCAAAGGGGTTGCAGTTGATAAGGCGCAAGCTTATGCTTGGCTTAAAGTGGCTGCCATTGGTTCGGGAGCTGAGATAACCGATGCCCGTGATAAACAACTTGAACGCTTAACACCACAAGAGCTTGCAAAAGGGCAAGAATTAGCTGAGCAAATTACTCAACAAATTATTTCTAAAGATTACGAAGGTCCCAATAAAAAGGCTCAATAAATGCCACCGATTCTGATTATTTTAAATGTTTTAGTATTCGCTGTTGGTGTTGTTGTGTTTTGCGCGGTATCTAAGCGCTTTAAGAAATTATTTATCTTAGGCGCCTTTATTCCGTTAGCGATACTCGCTATCATCAGCTTCTTTTCACAATCATTGGCCGCCGTGGGCCCGAAAGAGGCGTTGTTTTTCTTGCTGCGCGGGGGATTGTTGTTCGCTGTATTCTCTGGGTTACTAACTTGTTATTTGATTTCGCGTCGAAGCCAATCTACGCGAGATGATAAAGGAGCTTAACAACATGGCATCAACTGTTGACGAAATCACAATCGAGTATGTCGATGGCGGCGTAACGACGATAAAGCAATTAGATAAAGTCGTTCTAACTAAAGGTGCTTGGGCAACTATCATGTTCGAATATCAAGATTGGGACAAGAAAAAGGAAGTTTATGGCCCTGTAAAGTACAGTATTCGCCGTTATCAGAAGAAAAATAATGAATATCGACCAAAATCAAAATTCAATATTTCCAGCAAAGATCAAGCAAAGCAAATTATTGATGTGCTAACCAATTGGTCGGCTAAAGAAGCGCCAGCAGCTGAGTAAGGTTTGTAGGGGACGGCCTCCGTGCCGTCCCGGGCCGACTTTCGATGTCGGCCCCTACGATTGAATGGTTATTTCCAGCAAAAAAACTTCGTAAAGTAATCGCCTTCATCAACTCCCTGACAACCTTCTACCCAAAGTTTGCCAATATAATTAGTTGATTCGCGAGCAATTAATATAGCATGTGGAATTTCGACAATAAGCAGCAATGCTTCAATTGAGATGCCACCATGAATTTCCTTGGTCATTTCAGTTGTGAGTATCATTTTAGTAGTTCAACTTCTATTGGATGAGTTGTTGCAAATGATACTCATTCGCATATGTGTTGTAAAGTGTTAATGAGTTACATATGATTGGTTTAGATATTTTGACGTGGGGAACTGATGGAGAAAGTAATCCTTATCGTTATCCGATATACCATTATTTATGGGGAGGAAGCATTGGGCATACAGCTTTAAAGCTAACGCTCCCAAAAGATCCTTATCATGATGCACTTATTTTGAAATATTGTTGCTCATCAGCGGGTAAAAGTGTAATTCCCCATTACAGTCAATCAGGACATTGGATCGTCTATTTCAGTTGGTGGCCAAATATTCTACAAGAAGAATACGAAGATCGTATTGGAGCAAATTCCTTCCTTGCCTTCGAATATGAACAAAAATGGCGTCCTCATTTTACAGAAACCATTCAACCAACAGCTGGCTTATTGCGCAATAAATTGGGCGCTTTGTATGATTGGTGGTTTGGTTCTCCTAAAGCCATTCCTAAACCAATTGAGGTGATTATTCATCCTCATCCGCAAGCACAAGCGTTAACGATGGCGCTTCATGAGAAAGAACAGGCATTGCTTCAAAATGAAGAGGCATATGTATCACTTATCGATCGTTATGTCTCATTACAAATTGAAGTTCAATTGTTGATATATGAAAGAAGAAATATGAATCAATATTGTGATGATGCACTGGAGATAGCCCGTTATACAGAACAGTTTGATAAAAAAGATAAAGACTTTACGCGCCAATTAAAGATACTTGAAAATAAAATGTTACCTTTAGAGCAAGAGAGTGAAACCTTACTGGATAAGCTAAAAACGATTAAGCGGCAATATCATGAAGTTGCTACGGTAGGTATGTCGCCACAACAGGTGCATATTGGATTAGGTGATGAAATATCCCCTGATAAGTTATTAGCAAAGATGCGCGAAATAGCCGAGGGGGAATTTCCATTTCATAAGATTTTGTATAACTGTTCTACCGTTGTCAGAGAAGTGATTGTAAGTGGTTTAACGGAGCCGCTTAAAACAAGCGACTGTACGCTACATTTATTTGACACTCCTTTGAAGATCCACCGATTTGCTTGTGAACTACAGAAAAAGTTAATCGACTTACGGTTGGAGAAAGTGGCTACACTGCAAAGACAAATGTATTTACCGCAGTATCAGAGACATGAAATACCACATGAAGAATGTTTGTCTTTGCAGAAATCCCCATTCCCCAGGCCTTCGTAAAGATTAAACAATATCTCCAATAATGCTAATCTATGCAAAGGGTGAAACATTCTCTGTAGTTAGTTCTTGAACTATTTATTATATCGGGATTATTCTTTAGATGAAAAATAAATCTAAAACCACAGAAAAGAAAGTGTGGGTTGAAGTTGAAGTCAACAAATATACTGATGGTATTACTGTCTTTCGTGGCCAATTAACAAGATCGGAGCTTGATGCTTGGACGCGAGGGGAATTAACAGATTGTGCCGTTCGTTTAGAAAAGACCTATTGGTTTTTGGATGAAACAGTATGCGTGCTGGGTAAAGGTGAAGACAGTGCTCGTCAATATACGGGTAATACTTATTTGCGGGCAGACACGATTATGCTGATTTTTGAATTAAAAGAAGATAGTTTTCCTGATCTGTATGTACCCAATACCGATAACATTTTTCCATTCCCAGGGCGTAGTAAACAATAGGTGTCATTATGGTAAGAAAGCAGATTATACAAACTGATAATGCGCCTCAAGCAGTTGGCTGTTATTCACAAGCGATCCGCACGGGGAATTGGATTTTTTTGTCCGGTCAGATTGGCCTTGATCCTAAAACCATGCAAATGGTTGAAGGAGAGGTGCAAAGCCAAATTGAACAAATTCTGTGCAATATGAAAGCTGTTCTAAAGAGTGTGGGAGGGGACTTCTCTCATATCGTCAAATTAACCGTTTTTTTAACAGATATGAACGATTACCCTATATTAAATGACGTGATGAAAAAGCATTTTGCATTGCCTTATCCCGCCCGATCTGTAGTCGGGGTCAGTTCACTACCAAAAAATGCTTTGATTGAGATAGAGGCTGTGTCAGTTATATAGTCTATAAATGCAACATTGTGTTGGTGTTTAGAGAAGTCCGTGGTATCTTTTGCGCCTACCAACCACAGATAGAAATTTATTTGATTGAGTAACTTAAATTGTGGCCAAATCAACGTTAATTCTATCGTAGCTAGGAGTTTTCGCGATTCCTTTTGCTGCACAAAAGACCCTGTGTCAAAGACTTGCCAGCATTTACACACAATTCATAAAAATAATAATAATCACCTAATGAAGGAGAATGCATAGTGAGCTGGATGAGCTTGGATTTTTTAAAGCCCGCGCCGTATCAGCCCGTCATGAGTGATCAAGCCCAAATTCAAACTGATTATAAATATTGGCGGAAGCGTATCTGCTATTCGATATTCTTGGGTTATGCATTCTTTTATTTTACCCGCAAGAGTTTTACCTTTGCGATGCCTTATATCGCTGCTGATTTAGATTTTAGTAAATCGCAACTTGGTATGCTGGGTTCGATCCTCTATATAAGCTACGGTATTAGTAAGTTTCTGAGTGGGGTTCTCTCAGATCGATCAAATCCCCGCTATTTTATGGCTGTGGGTCTTATCATTACCGGCTTTCTTAATATTTTCTTTGGTCTTTCTTCCTCATTATGGATGTTTGCGATATTTTGGGGCCTGAATGGCTGGTTCCAAGCATGGGGATGGCCTGCTTGTTGTAAACAGCTTAATTATTGGTTTGCGCAGTCGGAGCGAGGTCTTTGGTATAGCATTTGTAGCACTTCGCATAACTTGGGTGGCGCACTCATTCCTATTATTGTTGTATTTTGCGCAATTCACTTTGGTAGCTGGCGTTATGCGATGTTTATTCCCGCTGTCATGAGTATTGCCATGGGTTTTGTGTTGATGAATCGACTACGTGATGTGCCGCGTACTTTAGGTTTGCCAACTGTCGAAGAATATAAAAATGAACCTCTGCAAAATGCCGACGAAGCCAAAGCAACCAAGCATTCATTATTGTCAGTTCGCGAAATTCTATTTAAGCAAGTTTTGAATAATAAATATGTCTGGATTTTCTCACTTTCTTACTTCTTTATTTATGTTGTAAGGACGGCAGTGAATGATTGGACTTTCTATTATTTGACTGAAGCTAAAAATATGGAAGATTTATTGGCAAGTAGTGGCGTGTTTTGGTTTGAAGTGGGTGGCTTTATTGGTATGATAGCTGCCGGTTGGGGATCGGATTATTTTTGGAAAGGTAACCGTGTTCCTGCAATGGTGGTGTGTGCTTTAGGGCTCATTTTCTCATTGCTCGCATTAAAATATGTTCCCGCTAATCATGTTGTGTTAGATATGACTTTGCTGGCATTGATTGGTGCATTTGTTTTTGGTCCGCAAATGATTGTTGGATTGGCCGCTGCAGAGTTTGTTGACAAGCGTGCAGCAGCAACTTCAAATGGTTTTGCAGGGTTTTTAGGTTATTTCGGAGCTGCGGTTGCTGGTTACCCCATTGGCAAAATGATCGAGATTTGGGGTTGGCATGGCTTCTTTACCGCAATGCTAATAAGCTCTGCGATAATCTTCATGATGTTATTGCCACTTTGGTCTAATAATGGTGGTATGAAGCGTCACCAAGGCCAAATTGGGTGGTCTTCTAAGAGAACCTTAGAAAAAGCTTAACAGGGATAAGGAGGAGCGATCCAGGAAATATATGGAAGTTGAAGAGAAGTATTGTAGTAGCTGTTTCATGATGTTCGAATAAAGAGGTTGACTATGAAGTTATATTTTGTATCTGCAGATCCTATCGCATATAAAGATGATAAAGGCGCATTACTTGAATTAACCAAAGAAGCTGTGCTTGCTGGCTTTAAGCAAAAATTTGGTGATAAAGAAGAAAAAAGAAACGTACAGGTTTTCGCAACTGCTGCTGAAGCTGCTGAATGGGCAATGCAAGGCGAAGATGTAAAAGATGCCAAGCAACATGCTGTTGCAGAAGTTGAATTAGACATCACCGAAGAAGATTTCAAAAAATTAGAAAAAGTCACTGCTGACAAGCGCTTAGCAAAGATCACTGATGCTGAAGGCAAGGTTGTTAAAGTACTTGACCAATTCTTGGTTGGTGCTGACCGCCTTAAATTAATCAGTGTTTCTTTCAAGCATGCTGATGCTGCTGCTAAAGACGTTGTTTACGTTGAGCCAGCTGCTGACAAAAAAGCAGATGCTGCTAAAACCAGCTCAATTCTTGATACCCTCAAAAGCTACGCTTTCCCAGCATCTATCGTTGGAACCGTTGGTTCAGGTTTCTGGTATGGCAATGGCGTTCCAGCTGCACTTTCATTAGCTGCTAAATTGATTCCTGCTGCTGCAGTAATTCCTGCTGCTTCCATTGGTGCACAAGTTGCTATTTCAGCTGCTGTTGGTTTACTTGCATATGGCGCGTTCTTGGCTGCTAAAGCAGGCGTTAACGGTCTTTCAAATGCTTGGAAGAAATTCAACCGCACCAGCAAGCAAAAATATGAAGATGACTTTGCTGCTGAAGTTGAGAATATTAAAACCCTTGAAGACAAGCTTGAGTTAAAAGCTGACAGTTCATTCGCTGTTAAATTAAGCAACTTGATCAAAGATGCTCCTGATGCTGCATTTAATGATAAAGGCGCATTTGTTGAAGGCGAACTTAAAGCGGGTAACAAATTATCATTAGCTAAATGGGAAACCGCTAAGCTTAAAGAATATGTTGCTGCTAAGCCAGAAGATCGTGCAGCCCTTAAGACTGAGATCTACGCTGGTCCAAAAGCCAAAGCATAAGTTATTGTTTGGTGATTAGCTAAATCAAGCCCTGCTATTTTGTTAAGTAGCGGGGCTTTTTTAATTAAATTCGAAATTTCTATTAATTATCACAAGGTGTGTTATGAAAGAATATTTCTTAGTAAGAAAAACGATTGATGATTTGCGTATAGATGGTGAATGGCAGGATGTTTCGTTAGAAGCCATCCGTGAGGCTGCCTCACTTAATGATATTAAAGAAGTTGATCTCTATTTAACCAGAGAAGATGCAGAAGCGGCCGCTTTAGACGACGCTGATTTTGAAAATGATACCGATTTCTTCCCAGTTATACGTGTTGAAGTTCCTAACAAATTAAAAGGACGTGCTACTGAAGTTGAACTTGAAGATGGCAGCGTTTTGCAGACAAGAACATTCAATACGAAAAATATTAGGCCTACTGATGTTTATCTGAGTCACATTGATGAAAGCTATAGTGATGTTAAATTAGCGAAATCTCCCATAAAACAAGCTGCAGCTAAATCAAAAGTCGAAATCTTCGATGAAGCTAAAGTTGCTGCGCCCGCTGTAGTTAAAGCTTCAAGATTCAACATTGGCGGTTTGCGTCGATTCGTACCTTCACCAACACTCACCAATGCGAAACATGCATTAGGGTTAACAGCAATTGGCTTAGCTTGGTACTTTGGTAATGGCCAAGTTGCAGATGTCGTCGCAAAAACCGGCTATGCCTTACCAGAAATGGTAGCAACTAACCCTGTGTTGCCTGTTGGGGTAGGTATTATCGCTCGTACAGTAGCTGAAGCGCCTGAATTATTCATTAAAGGTGTTGTGAAGGCTGGAACAGGTATTGCCGGATTATGTAAAGCAGGTAAAGCGAAGTGGGATGCTAGAAAAGCGCCTAGACCCGCTGTTACTGCTCCAAATGCAGGCAGTGCTCGGATCAGTCAATTAGCCGCTAGGTTAGAACAGTCAGAAGATTCATCTGCTAGCGCAGAGATCTCAACTAGCAAAGTGCAAGTTTCTGCATTCGCCAAAGAAACTGCTGGAAGCGCTGCTTTGCGTGAATTGATCCCAACAAAAGCGGTTACTCCAGCTGTAGTACCAGCCAAACAAACCATACACTAACCATTTGTATGGATTTTCTGATAGATAGCTAAAGCGCTTTCATGCGCTTTAGCTCCATTATGCTTCTTCTTGTAAAGTTAAGCCTTGGGCGGAATCGAATAAATCATGCGTTGCAATATGCACATAGATCATGGTCGTTGAGATATCAGAATGGCCCATCAACGCTTTCACTTTCTCAATGGGGCAGCCTGATTTGACCAAATAAGTGCCATAAGAGTGGCGCAACCAATGTGCAGAAGCTTTACGCAATTTTGAGGCACGTCGCAAATGTTTGGGACTTTCTTCGGGCTCTTGATTGGCAAGCGTTTCATATCGTTTGGCACCTAATTCAAAAGCCCATTTTAATACTTGATCGATCCGACGCTGCATTATCGGGGTTTTACAATCTTGCATAGGAATAAGCGGCATTTTCTCATTAAATGTTGGAAGTGGTTGACAGCCAATGGCGGTTCGGAAGGCTCTTAACGCATCAAGGTATTCATCAACCACCACAATATTACGAGGTTTTTCACCTTTACCAACGACTTTTAAGTACCAAGCGCTTTCAATCAACGTAAAGTCGCCCATCGTATGTAACGTAAGCTCAGAGAGGCGTAAACCCGTATAAAAAAGCGTATGAATAATATATTTGGCACGGATCACACTAAAGGCTTCGGCTTCTGATACGGCATTAAGTGCTTCTAAAATGGTATTGATCTCACTCTTTTCTAACCAACGCTCAATCGTTTGCGGTGCTGCTCGTTTTTTACGTCTTTTATTAACGCTTAAGGGATTCCCTTTTAAATATTGCGTTTGAACCAGGTAATTAAAGAAACTGTCTAGGATACTCATGGTTTTTTTAATCGACATAGGGCTTAAATCACTGGCAAAAGGGCGCCAATCGGGATTAAGCTCACCCGTTTTTAAACATTTAGAGCGCTTATTACCGCACCATAAGGCTTTGGGCTCTGGCGAAGCAAGGAACTTCTGATAGGCGACAATATCATCAGAGGCAATATCGGAAATAGAAACCTGTTGTACATGCGTGCACCACAATACCAACCTTTCTAGTTCTTTTAAGTAGGCCTGATAGGTGAGAGGGCTGCTTTGATATCCCATGAGAAAGGATTGCAGCGCTTGCGCGTCGCTATTCGCTTTCAGCATGTTTAAACCTTCTTTAAGGT
Organism: Uncultured Candidatus Berkiella sp.; assembly: GCA_964594635.1. Lineage (GTDB taxonomy): Bacteria > Pseudomonadota > Gammaproteobacteria > Berkiellales > Berkiellaceae > Berkiella. The sequence continues at coordinate 368,959 of CAZQMV010000001.1, read as the reverse complement.
TATAACCTGGCGTAGTACCCAATATTTTGGTGAGATTGCCAAAATCAATGGAGTCATTAGACAAAAAGATTGGTTGAATAAAGCCCTTCATATTTTTATACCATTATCAGATCATGTTTTTTTTAGTCGCAATCCATCATATCACCGCCACTATCTAGAATGACAGCTTAGCAAAAAGTATGGTTGGGTCGATAATAATGATGACTTCGCATCTACAATTATATGTATTTATAAACAAGCGTAGGGGCCGACATCGAAAGTCGGCCCGAATAAGGGACGGCCTCGATGCCGTCTCCTACAATAGTAAATAAAGAGAACACTATGTTTGTTGTTACAGTTCTATGCGCCCTGTTATTAGCTGGATTGCTGCTATTTTGTCAGCGACAATTATTTAGCTCAGTTGCAAAAGAGCATAGTACGCTACAACAAGTTATCCTAGCGCTGATAGTGAGCTTTGCATTTGTAGGAGCCTATCAATTAATTGCCCTTAGCTTTGCTCCTGTTGGCAATGTTCCCGTTCAAGCTTTGCAACCACAACAAAGTAAACAATCTTATCTTGATCCTGAACAACAATTTAAAATTGGCAAAGCCTTCTATTTAGGTGAAAACTTACCCAAAGATAATCTCCAAGCACTGAACTGGTTCTTACTTGCTGCCAATCAAGGTCATAAACAAGCTGAAAAGTTTATTCAATTACTGGGTTATGAAATTGAAAAAAACGCTTCGGCAGAGGGTTCAAACCCAGAGAGTAAGCAGGGATTCGATGTCGATGTGATCCCTGCGAATAAAATCAAAACCAAACTTGATGACATTGCGGGTATGACACAAGCCAAAATTGAAATTCGAAAATATCTTGATTTTATGACTGACAGCAACAAATTTACTAAACTAGGCGCTGTCCCACCCAAGGGAATTTTACTTTATGGGCCACCAGGAACGGGGAAAACATTGATTGCACGCGCTATTGCAGGCGAAGCTAACCGCACCTTTATCTCTGTTTCAGGCGCTGCATTTGAAGAAATGTTTGTAGGCAAAGGGGCAGCAAGAATTCGCGAGCTTTTTGAATTAGCGAGAAAAAACAAGCCAGCGATCATTTTTATCGATGAGATCGATGCACTCGCGCCTTCACGCAGCACACCCGATATCTCTGCGAGCCATATTCAAACGTTGAATCAATTGTTATCAGAAATGCAAAATCTAGACGAAGAAAAGAATGCTGATATTGCTGTATTAGCCGCAACCAATCGAATGGAAGCCTTAGACTCGGCTATTTTGCGGCCAGGGCGATTTGATTGGCAAATTGAAATTCGATTGCCAACTGATGAAGATAGAAAAGCCATTTTAGCGAAGGCAATGAAGAAAATTGTGGTCAATAAAAACATCGATATCAACACATTAGTCGTACAAAGCGCAGGCTATTCGGGTGCCGATCTGGTGAATTTAGTTAATGAAGCAGCCATTTTTGCAGGACAAGCAAACAAAAGTGAAGTCGATTTTGAAGACTTTGAACAAGCTTTTAAGAAGGTTTCAACTTATGAAAAGGATGTGAACCCGCAGTTTTCAGCAAAAGTATTGGCGGCAAGCCAGTTGAAAACCAACTTAGCAAACATTGCAGGTATGAATGAAGCAAAACGCGAAGTCACCGAAGTCGTTGATTTCTTAAAAGATCCTAAAGCGTTTACCCGACTGGGCGCAAAGCCCCCAACCGGCATTATGATCTATGGCCCCCCAGGAACGGGTAAAACCTTGATGGCCCGCGCCATTGCAGGAGAAGCGAAAGCGAATTTTATTGCTGTTTCGGGAGCAGATTTTGACGAACGTTATGTTGGGGTGGGTGCAGCCAGGGTAAAAGAACTCTTTAAATTGGCTCGCAAATATAAGCCATGTATTGTATTTATCGATGAAATCGATGCATTAGCCCCACAACGTTCAGGTGGTGGCGATTCAACAGGAAAAGATCAAACCATTAATCAATTCTTAAGTGAAATGGATAATATTCAAGATCACCTCAACGATGGGATCATTTTTATTGGTGCAACCAATCGATTAGATATTATCGATAAAGCCTTATTACGGCCAGGTCGCTTTGATCGAAAAGTGTTCTTCCGTTTACCCACCATTGAAGAACGTGCTGAAATTTTACAAGTTCATCTGAAAAATGTAGAAGTGGCTAAAAATATTGATGTGAAAACCCTGGCAAAAATGACCATTGGCTTTTCTGGCGCAGATCTGGCCAATTTGGTCAATGAAGCGGCAATAGATGCTACAAGAGCGAATAAAAAATCTGTTGATATGGCATCATTCGAAGAAGCCAGTGATAAAATTGCCTTAGGGGTAAAACAGGAAAGTCTTTCTTATAGTGATGAAGATAAAAAGCGCACTGCTTATCATGAAGCCGGCCACGCCCTTGTCGGGCTTCTTCACCCTAATCATCCCCGAATACTTCATAAACTTACCATAGGACTACGAGATTATTCCCTAGGCGTAACCCATTTCAACCCACAATCAGAAGAGTTTTCGCTGACAAAACTTGAACTAGAAGCCTTAATTGCGACATCATTTGGTGGCTATGCTGCTGAAGAACTGATTTATGGCAAAAATAATATCAGCGTGGGCGCTTCAAGTGATTTAGAAAATGCCAATCGCATTGCTAAAAAAATGGTGAGTCACTATGGCATGGCAGACAAGCAATTGCTTCTTGTGAGCGAAATTTTTCGAGATGAAGGGTTGTTTCAACAGGCAGCAGAAGAGATTTTAAAACGCGATTATGAAGAAGCCAAAGCTATACTTGAAAAAAACAGAGATAAATTAGAAATTTTGGCTAAGGCTTTATTAGAACATGAGACTTTAGACTACGAGCAAATCGTCAAATTGCTGGGTATTAAGCCAAAGTGAAGATGAAAGGGGGCTGCCCCCTTTCCTGTCTTAATTAAGAGGTCTTTCTTCGTTTTGGTGAGCTACAAAGGGGAATTTCATCATCGCTATCTTCTTGGATGGCGGTATCGACATCTCTATCTAGCTCAATACCAATGAATGCAGCTGGCACTAAATGGCGCAGGTTTTTATCCAACAACAAGCTTTTTAAATTGCATAATTTATCAATAGATGCAGGTAGTTTTTCAAGATCATTACCCCGCAAGTCAAGACGAGCAAGCGAAGTTAATAAGCATATCGAATCAGGTAGCCGACGCAATTGATTGTTTTTCAAATCTAACACGAATAAAGTATTTAATTGTCCGATGGTCTGAGGTAGTTCAAAAAGGCAAGGACTTCGTAACACTAACTCTTTAAGAGTTTCACAAATAGCTATTTCAGAAGGTAAATCCTCTACAACTCCTTCAATCATAAATAGTTTTAGAGTTTTCCAAAATATCTGCCATCCAAGACCTTCGAATATGATTTTTGGTAATCTTGTCACTTCTATTGTAAAAGCATTATTTAAATAATGCTCTGCAAAAAACATGTTGAATTCTAGCGTGTCAATATTAATCTTATCTAAAAATGTATGATTTAATTCAAGATCTTTAAGGTTTGCAGTTTTCAGGCTGTTGATTTTAGGTTGAAGAATGGAATCGATGAATGCTTTTTTATTCCTTTCTGTTTCAGCGTCATTACCGCTTATCATGTCTTTAAGATGAAAATAATCAATTCTCATCTTAATATATGACAGTTCAAGCGCTTGTCTTGTTCTTATTTTATGAAATCCCTCTATAAATACTTCCCGGCAGGTTTTGCCAACTGGAGGTACTATTGGAATACGCGGGTCCATTGCCTGTAGACAATTCAATAACGGTTGCCAAATAGCATTTTCTCCCATTTGATTACGGAATTTTGCACAAACCAGTCTTAGTGCTTCAATCTCTTTTGGGTCAAGATATTGTGAAATTTCATTCCAAACATCTTGTGGGAGGGGATTATCGGCAAATTGATAGAATTGATTCAACATGAAAAACCAGCCATAAACGTGTGTAATTTAAAATGCTATTAATGTAACATACTAAGAAGTAAGACGATATCATACAAAATGCTATATATAACTTAAACCTCTGGTGATGAACCATCTTTCCTGTAAAATGCCCCCTTTCTCTTCTAGCCATCCCACTTAATTCATGTAAAATAGTCTGCTTATGAGCAATATTATCCAGCCAAAAAACATACAAACTGCTGCTGAGCTTTTAAAAGCAGGGCAGGTTGTCGCCATGCCCACCGAAACGGTATATGGCTTGGCTGCGGATATTGCAAATGAGAGTGCTGTAAAGCAGATTTTTGCTCTAAAAGGGCGACCTGAAAATCATCCTTTAATTATTCACATCAGTAATATTGATCAATTAAAAGCTTATGCCGTGCATATACCCGAATATGCTTTTCAATTGGCTAAGCACTTTTGGCCAGGACCCTTAACACTGGTTTTGTTTAAATCAGAGCAAGTAGGGGACTGGGTAACTGGTGGGCAAGATACCGTTGGTATTCGGATGCCAAACCATTCCTTGGCTTTACACCTCATTGAACAAGTAGGAAACCCTCTGGCTGCCCCTTCAGCCAATCTTTTTGGCAAAATCAGCCCAACCCATGTGAAACACGTCCAAGATGAATTTGGCAATGCTATTCACATCCTAGATGGTGGCGCTTGTGAGGTCGGCATAGAATCAACCATTATTGATGCAACACAGCAAGATGTGTGCACAATTTTAAGACCGGGGATGATAAGCGAACAGCAAATCAAGGCTGTCCTGGGTAGCAAAATCCGTGTTCAACAACCCACCGACATGAGTCGCAAAGTGTCTGGCACTTTAAAATCTCATTATTCACCCAAAAAACCGACTTTTTTGTTTAAAGATGAAGCAGAATTTGCCGCGCTTAAAACAGAATTTGCCATTTCGATTTTTGGTATAGCTGTCACCGATAGTTCCACCAACTCATTCAAACAACGCTGTTTAATGCCTAACGATGCGACAGCCTATGCGCATAAAATCTATGATGCCTTAAGACAAGCGGATAACAGCAATTGTGAAGTAATCGCCATTGAGCGACCAGATGACTCTGAAGATTGGACGGCAATCATGGATAGGTTGGAAAGATCGTGTGCGAAATCGGATTGTTCCACCGATGCCCCGGTGGCAACTGAGATAAATATCCTATAACCCCGGGTAGATGAGACTAATATACCCACCGGGGCACCGGTGGGACACGTCAACCCACCCTTGCCTTAACCCTACTAATTAACTTCTCTTTATCGACTTCTTTCGCAGCGCAGCCCGCATAATAATCTCGCATATAACGCCAATCACGATATCTAAAGCAGCTTGTAAATTTGCTAAAAGGAGAGTTCTTTGTACCATCCATAAAGGCATTTAATTTATCCTGCTGAACATCGATAAGCGTCCCTTTACCAAGTTCTTTATATTCCTTTAAGCCCAATGTTTTCTCTTTTTCGATGGAACAATGGATGAAAAACCTTGAAATAATCGTTCCGATTGTTATCGCAATTGTTAACAACAAGCCGACGGCGAGATACAAAAGATAAAGGGGATAACAAATAATATAAGCCATGATGATAATGGCGATGAAATTTATAAAAGCATTTTTACTCTTCAGGTTACGCTTATCATTATTATATTTTTTAAGGACCTGCTCCGGCTCTGTGATCCCACTACGTGAAACGAGAATCACATTCGATTCATTATCCATAAATCGTGCAACTGATCTCTGCTTAACCAGGCTTATGACGACGCCATAGCCCCCTCTAGACGCTATTGGTCCTAAATTAAAGGGCACGACATGAAATTGCTCAGGTGGTAACCGAACGGATTTTTTATTCACAATGCCTTTAATGTGTGCCGCACCCACAATCATTACACAGTCTTTTTCTTTAACTTTTCTTGTCATAACAAGGTTACGTTGATCGACGCTAGCAGTACCGCGGTAATAATGATCATCAATCCTAGCAACAGTCATATTAAGTTTTTCAGCTTCTAATTCAATATCAATTTTTTCCCAGTTTTTGTCTCCTGAAGGCAACTCCATATAGCATTGATTAATGCCCATTTCTTTTGCAACCTTAAGAAACGCCTTTTCAACCTCAAAAATACTGTAGATCCCATGGAGCTCACCTAAAACAACTACGAATGTTTTCTTGAGCTTTTTGGAAATAGCATATTCTTTTTCTAAGATTTTTTTAAAAGAATTAACCAAGGCAGTCATTTCCATCGGGGGAAGAGCGATTTGCTTTTTAAGATATTCCGATAATGGTGTATCTTTGTCATTGATTTGTGCCAATTCAACAAGACTTAGTTGACTTGTATTGACCCAATCAACAAATGAACCCTTTTCAATTAAGTATTTAACAATATGCTCTCTTTGGTTTTGTGCTGCATAACAGATAGGCAAATTCAACCTGGAATCGATTTTATGAATGGCATTTTTATCTTTGGCTAATATTGACTTGATCGCTTTGAGATCACCTTCTCTCGCTGCTAAATGAATGGCTTTGCAACCCCTAATAGGGGAACCTTCTTCCAATAGCAATCGTTCAATTTCCGAATTTCTTATACTGTAGTGTAAGGGAGTATCAAATTGATTATCACAAATATCAAGCCGACATCCTTTATCAACGAGAGTTATAACCATTTCCCAGTTTTTTAAGATGACAGCCCAATGAAGCATGGTTCTGCCTTTCCTGTCTTGCTGGTTTAGCTCATCTTTCGTTAAACGATGGATCTGTTGAAATAGATTTTGTTCAACTAGGGTACGAGTGCTTAAGGAAGCCATATTCAACTCTATACTACATAATTAGGTGAAAGTTGAATCATATTTGTTAGACAGCTTAGTGTCATGTCGGGAAAAACTACATATCGAGGTTTTTACCGTTTTATTCAGATTTTTCTTTAAATTTTTTGGCGTTCACCATCATCACTGCAATTGCACAGGAGCTGATCCGGGATTGAACCCCATCTGAGCGACTTGTAAGCACAATGGGCACTTTAGCGCCTAAAATCATCCCAGCACAAAAAGCATTGGTTAAAAAGGCCAATTGTTTGGCTAATAGATTACCTGCTTCTAAATTAGGAACAAGGTAAATATCAACATCGCCAATAACCGTTGAGTGAATATTTTTAGTTTTAGCCGCTTTTTGACTGATGATATTATCGTAAGCAAAAGGCCCATCAACAATCGCACCCGTTATTTGACTACGATCTGCCATTTTGCATAGGCAAGCCGCATCAATCGTTGATTGAATAGCAGGATTGATAGTTTCAACAGCCGATAAAATCCCCACTTTAGGTTTCATATCTTTATTTAATACCAACATAAGATCAATCGCATTTTGTACAATATCGCGTTTTGTTATTAAATCAGGAGAGATATTTATGGCAGCATCGGTAATGATAAATGGCTTATGATAGGTTTCTCTGGCCATGATAAAAACGTGGCTAATACGACGCTCAGTGCGTAAACCACCATCTCGTTTAACAACTTCTTTCATTAATTCATCAGTATGAAGGCTGCCCTTCATAATCGCTTCTGCTTTTCCTTGATGAACTAATTTTATCGCTAATTCCGCTGCCGCATCACTATGAGGAACATGCATAATTTCAAATTGGGAAATATCTGCTTTAAGAATATCGGCAGTGGCTTTAATTTTGTATTCAGGACCAATTAAAATGGGATTAATTAACCCCACATTTGCAGCTTCAATAACACCATTTAAGGCATCTTCACTACAGGGATGCGCAACGGCAATGGTAATTTTCTCCATTGACTCACAACGTGCAAGCAAGCTTTTTTCTAGCTGTTGTATATCTAATAATTTTTTATGCATAAATACTCTTTCCAATCATGTATTGTAAGGGACTGCCTCTGTGTCGGAAAACCAAACTGGTTCAAGTATATTAATCTTAATGAACCAACGGTTTTAATCTAGAAGTAAATTTACGAATTTCCGGTAAAATGGCTTTTCTAAATTTACTACCATTAAACAATCCGTAATGGCCAACATCTTCAGCTAAATAATAGTGCTTCATGTCATCTGGAACACTTTTGCACAACGTTAATGCTGATTTTGTTTGACCAACACCTGTAATGTCGTCTTTACCGCCTTCTATTGCTAAAATAGCAGTATGCTTGATATCTCTTAAACGAGCATATTTACCACGGAGTTTAATGCGACCTTGTAAAAATAATTTTTCTTGAAAAACCGCATTCATTGTTTGCATATAAAATTCAGCAGTTAGATCCATGGTTGCTAAATATTCGCTATAAAATTCAATGGTTTTTAACGCGTTCACTCTATCACCTTCGGCATAATGTTTAATTGCCGAGGCTAAGGATTGCATATGACGCTCTAAGTTCATACTCATAAAACCAGATAATTGCATAAAGCCAGGGTAAACCAAGCGCATATGCCCAGGATATCTTGCGGGAACAATGGAAATAGCATTTTGTTTAAACCACTCATCACCGCGATTTGTTGCTAAGTCATTGACAGCTGTTGGCTGTTCGTTAGTATCAATTGGACCTCCGATTAACGTGAGCGATTTTGGTATGCTTGGATGTTCTTCGTTTGCCATAATCGCCGTAGCAACCAAAGCAGGAACTGTGGGTTGACACACCGCTGTAACATGTAAATCTGGGCCTAAATGTGTCATAAAAGTAATGAGATATTGCACGAAGTCATTAAAATCAAATGCCCCCACAGATAAGGGAACATCACGCGCATTCTTCCAATCTGTGATGTACACATCATAATAAGGCAACATATCGGTTACCGTTCCTCGTAACAGGGTAGCATAGTGGCCCGACATTGGCGCAATCAGTAACATTTTTGGTAGATCGCCCTTATAATACAATTTTTTAAAATGTAACAAATCGCAAAAATTTCGTTTTTTTATGATTTGTTCGGTGATATCATAATATTCATCATCAATTCTAACACCGTTAATTCCAAACTCAGGTTTATGATAAGTATCTAAAAACATATGAGAAACATACAGTGAACCAGCCATGCCTCGTATAAAATATTTTTGATGTTTAAACATTTTACTAACAAGTTCATCATTCATATGGGGCACTTTAATAGGTAAATTAAGCCCATCAGAAATTCGGATCAATTGTTTTGCCATATCATGAGCTTTGTCAGAAACTGGGTGCATAGCATCCAGATAACCATCAACAACGTCATAGAGCCATCGATTATCATTTACTGGATTGAATAACATATGGTATACCTCTGAGAAAATATAGCCAAAACAGCTTATGCTATTTATATACGATCATATTCGGCAATGGTGCCTAAAAGGTAAGTAAATGAAGAATAAAATGTTGCTAACACTGAATGCAGGTTCATCCAGTATTAAATTTGCAGCCTATGCTGTTCAAAACCAATTACAAAAGATCAATGAAGGTTCAATCGAGAATATAAATACAGCACCTGTATTTAAAATCCGCAATCATCATAAACAAGTTGTTTTTCATGAAACTTATGAAAAAGATCACGATTATGATTATTTTTATGATTTACTCTTATCAAAGCTAAAGACAAACGATTCAGAGCTAGTTGCCGTAGGACATCGCATAGTACACGGTGGGAAGCGTTACCACAATCCGATTAAAATTACTTCAGAGGTCATTGACTATCTTAAAACGCTTATTCCATTTGCTCCTCTGCATCAGCCTTATAATGTGGCTGCAATCGAAGCTATTTTAAAAAAATATCCCAAAATGTTGCAAGTTGCCTGTTTTGATACGGCATTTCACTATACTCATCCAGCAATTGCGGATCAATTTGCCATTCCTCGTGAGTTAACAGAGGAGGGGGTACGTCGTTATGGATTTCATGGATTATCCTATGAATACATTATTTCAAAAGTTAAAGATAACCTTCCTGAAAAATATCGTCAACGGATCATTGTGGCACATTTAGGCAATGGTTCAAGCTTGTGTGCAATTAAAAATGGCGTAAGTATTGCCAGCACAATGGGATTTTCAACGTTAGATGGTTTAGTGATGGGAACGCGTTGTGGTTCAATCGATCCTGGTGTGCTGCTGTATTTGATGCAGTTTAAAAACATGACTGCTAAAGAGGTTGAAAAACTGCTTTATTATGAATCAGGGCTTTTAGGTGTCTCTGGTATTAGCAATAACATGCAGGTACTTCTGGAAAATAAATCTCATGATGCGCATGAGGCAATTGAATTATTTATCTACCGCATCAAAAGAGAGATCGGTTCATTAGCAGCCGCTCTGGAAGGTTTAGATTTGCTTATCTTTACTGGCGGCATTGGTGAAAATGCGGCAACTATCCGAGAAGCAGTTTCTGATAGTCTGGATTGGCTTGGCCACCCCGCAGTGATGGTGATCCCAACAGATGAAGAGTGGGTGATTGCCAATCATACAAATGAACTCTTGCGTTCAAGAGGTATTTAAGAAATGAGACACAAACTATTGTAAGGCTTTGATCACGGCTTTGATATGACCATCTAAGTCATTTTCATCTGAATTGCAGGTTAACTTTGCTACTTCCTCATAATGCATGTCGCGCTCAATGTGTAGTTTATTCAAAAATAAATCATACCCATCGGATGATAATAGCGGGCGGTTATGAGTGATACGTTCAAGTTGTACAGGCACGCTAACCTTAAGATAAACAACAAATTCAGGAAGGAGCATTTCACGATTTTTCTTGGAGCATATAATGCTGTCATCGGTAGTCACAATAATATTATCTTGGTTTTTCTGATGGGTAAGCACTTCACCTAAACATTCATAAAATGAAAGCTCACCTTCATCGCCTAAAACCTCATTCATTGGCCAACCGATCGAGGGGCTCAAGGCAAAATCTGCATCTAAATGCTTCCAACTTAACTTTTCTGCTAAAGCCTTTGCTAACACGCCTTTACCAGAGCCAGAGTGCCCTACAATAAAAATACGTTTATATCTTGGTTCCATGCCTGTCTCCTTAAATAAATGAGTATAGCAAATGATAGCACGAGGCTCGCGTTAAGTACCTTCTGATTGCAGGATCTCCAACTGTAATTGATTATTTTCCTTCTTTAGCACTACTTTTTCGCCTTCAAGATTTTCTTGTTTTTTTAATAGGTGCTCGATGGTTGTCTGTAAGCGCTGATTTTGTTGCAGCAATTGCGATAAATGCAATTTGAGCGTTTCCATTTCAGTTTTCTCAACCTCTTCAAGAGATATTTTTTCTTTTAATACCTGCTCTAGATGCTTAACACGTTCTTGACTGATGAGTTTGTCATTTTCATGTTGATGGGAGGTTCCACGTAAAACCTCGACTAGATTTCTAACTTCGAACAACTCACTGTTTAACCCTTCAAGCAGTTTTGACTTATTATCTAACTCATAAGACAGCGCATTCGCTTTATCGGTTTGAAGCGTTAACTGTTGGTGATGAATTGCTGTTTGTTTCTCATTCTCTAAAGTCTGCTCAATTCGCAACTGTTCAATCGCTTGCTGGTAGTGCTCTAAATTGGTTTGGATCTGACTCGCTAATTGATGTAATCGACTATTTTCAGCCTTAGCATCGACTAATTGGTTGTTAGAGGCGGTATAGCGTTCTTGTAACTGCATAAACGCTTGTTTAATTTGACGGTATTCGGTTTCTAGATTCTCAGTTCGTTTACATTCTGCCTGATAGCGTTCATCAAGTTCGCTGTATTGGTGTTCGCTGGCCATTAACATTTGTTGAACGTCATTTAAGGTTGATTGTAAGTTTTCACACTCAGAATTATGTTCCTCAGTGACTACCTCTATCCTAAGATTGGTTTCTGCTTGTAACCGTTCCCATAACCCTGTGACGACTGTTAATAGATCAGCAGGCAACGCACCTTGAGGTGTACCAAATTCTGCTTTCCATTGTTTCAAATGATGACTAATCGTGGTTTTACTACCGGTTCCCAGGATATTGCGCACCGCATCAACCGTGGCAACTTTGCCCTGTGCTTGAAGTTGCAAGGCTGCTTCTGCCACTTCTTCGAATCCAATCCCGATACGTCCCATTTTAGATCCTATTTTTTTAATTTCATATCATGTTACGTATTATGTATTAACATATCTTATTTTGCAAAAATGGACATCCAAAAGTTATAATCTAGCTATCGATAATCAAGCTTATCGATAGCTACAAGAAAAGGAGTGTGATAAATTATCCGTCTTCGCCTAAAAGGTTACGCCGGACATGAGATAAATGAATAAGATAGGACATCCATCCGTCTTCGCTTCTAAAGAAGCTACGCCGGACAGTCCCCGGATAAACCAGAGCCTGAAAATCACAAGTGAAATACAAACGTATCTTCATGCTGCTACCAGCAACAACACCCGCAAAGCTTATCAACAGGACATCCGCCACTTTATGAGTGAAGGGGGGTTGCTTCCAGCAAACACCAGCGTGTTATTAAATTATCTACAGAAGCAGGCAAACAATCTTAAGCCGCAAACCTTAAAAAGAAGATTAACGGCAATCAAGCATTGGCACACTTACCAAGGCTTCCCTGATCCCACATCGCATCCTTTGATCCGCAAAACACTATCTGGCATAGCGCGAATACATGGTAAACAAGTGGTGAAGGCAGCCGCCTTGTCATTAGATCAACTTAACATTATTTCTACTATTTTAAATGCGCGTGGCAGTCTAAGTGATACTCGTAATCGCGCACTGATCCTCATTGGTTTTTTTGGAGCGTTGCGCCGCTCGGAATTGGTGGCCATCAAATGGGAGGACATCCAATTTCTTGATGAGGGGATCACGATTATGATCTCACGCTCTAAAACCGATCAAAGTGGGGAAGGGCAAACCTGCGCGATACCTTATGGTAGGGGAGAGTTGTGCCCAGTTGTTGCCTTACAGCAATGGCAGGCCATTTCAAAGCAACGACAAGGCCCCGTATTTCGCGCCATTAATAAACATCAACAGATCCAAAATAATGCTTTAACACCGCTTAGCGTAAATCACATTCTTAAAAAGGTCGCAACTGAAACACAACTGCCCAATCCAGAAAATTTCAGTGGTCATAGTTTACGAAGAGGATTTGCGACTGCCGCTAGCAAAAAAGGAGTACCAATGGTTGCAATTATGCGTCAAGGACGATGGCGGCATGAAGGAACAGTTTATGGCTATATCGAAGAAGGGCAGCGGTTTACCGATAATGCGGTAAACGCGCTGCTGCGAGAATAGAACCAAGATATGAAGAAGCATCAGTTTCCTTTACATGTTCCTCGGAGTTAAATTCCCTTTGGGGCTCGACATGAATATTAGAAATTTTCCATTCATCATTCTCTTTAATTAAATCAAATTCCACGGTCACGGTACTGCCATTACTGGCTTGTAACTTGGCAGTGATTTCACCTACATTATTTTTTATACTTCTTGAGGGGATCCATACCTTGACATGATCTTTCAGTATGGGTGCTTGATCCAAAAACTCTTTGAAATCGTCAAAAGAGGTCGCCTTACGAAATCCACTGGATGTATAGGAATAAGCTTTTGAGACATCATCTGTACGCAGAGCATTGAGTTGATTTTCAACCGTCGCTACCAAATCGCTTGTAGCAGCAAAAACAAAATAGAAGATCAATCCAATGTATAGAAAAAATACCGCTAAGATAATACCCACAATCGTCAATACCCGCTTTAACAGTGAACTTGATCCCTGTGCCCCCTGGACTCTTGAAAATTCAAGTACCTTGCCTTCACTATCTCTAAATTCACAACTGGCAATGATGATTAAATCAACTAATACCCAAATTCCTACCCCCCCCAAGGTTAATAGCATTAATATTCCAGTACCAATTTTACCCACGTAAAAGCGGTGGATCCCAAATGTTCCAAGGAATATGCATAATAGCAATGCAGTTAATGCTGATTTTTGAGAAATAGATCTGTTGTTAGGATAAGTGCCTTCGCGCACGACTGCAGATATCGTGCCCACTTTATGGCCACATTTATTGCAAAACTGTGAGCCTATTTCAAGATCCGCCCTACATTGCGAGCAAAAGAGTGGTTCTGCCATGACAATTCCTAAACAAAGAATTATTCATGAAATATAGTTCATTGCTGACTTTTTCAGGTGTATATAATCCAAGAAGGCACTTAATTAGGCATTATAGACACTTTTGATAGTCTTTCTGTGATTTCATCTGCCGATAGATCATTCTCTAGCTGAAGTAATCTTTGTGCCTCTTCTTGTTCACGAGCTTGGTTAAAGCACCAAACGGCAAGTCTGGGTGCAGGTTCATCAAGAACAACGTATTGCTCCAGAAGAGGATCAGGTAATTTTTCAGTTAATGCTCTTTGGGATTCATCAGAACGATTTTTATGTGCACGTAACGCAATAAGAGTAAGTGTCATTTCACTTTTTCTCAGTAGATTGATCAGGTCAACTTGTGCAGTAGGTACTAACTCACGAGGAACCAGTCCTGCCTTATTTTTTTTGTAAGGCATGCTGCCTAGATCTAGCAAATATTTCACCAAATCACTTTGACCATGCAAAGCAGCAAGATGTAGTGGCGTATCTAATGCTTTATCTGTATCAAATACTAAAAAAGATTCTGCTTGATGAAGATAACGAATGACCTGCAGTTTGCTTTGTGAGCTAACGCCATCACAAGCTTCTGCAGCATAATGCATGGGTGTACGATTGATGTTATCTCTTGCGCGAGGATCCGCGTCATGGTCAATTAATGACTTAACAATTTGATCTAATCCAAGTAACGCAGCAATATGTAATGCTGTGTATCCTTCAAATCCTTCGCTACTAAATTTTTTCTGTAGTTCGTCTGATGATAATGTAGGAATCAGTTTTAGTGCTTCATCATTATTCTTTTCAGCAATCAAATCAATGAGTCTTGCCATGTAAAATTCTCATAAGTTAGAAAAGATGCTAAGGATACATCGTGATTTATGCCAGATCAAGAAAATATTCATGAGTCTATTAACTAACTTTTTAATTAATATATGATTACTTAAAAAGGCATAAAGCATCTTTATTGTATTAATTTTATTCACATCAATCATTTAGCTGAAAGAAACAAAAATGAATAAATCTTACCTTATTTATATAAAGTGCAGTATCACTCAATCTATTGCAAATCTTTCAGCCTGTCGAACAGCTGCTACCAGAGCTGGCAGCTCATCACGGCAACGTTATCGCTTATCTAAACCCGTGCATATCCACTCACTTTGATTATGCGGGCAATTGAACTTTCAAAACCAAAATGTCGTCTATCTAATAATGGAGAAAACGATATAACCTTCAATTAAGATCAGTAAGAGGTACAGGTATGCTAAGTGGCATTGAATCAACATTGAAACAATTACAAGAACTAATCGATGCAGAACCCACTGACCAAGATCTTGAAGAAGCTCTTCAAATCCTAATAGAATTAGAAGCAATTGCAAAAACAGATCAAGCTGCCAGGCAACAAATCGACGAACTTTGTGTAAAGTTATATTTTGGATCAGCAAGTAGCAGTGCTGTGAAGTCGCCTAATCAAATTGTTGTAGAAACATTAAATGCTTTATTACAAAAATTAAAACCGGCACAAAGACTAGCACCACCACCACGCAAATTTGTGCCCAGTTTCAATCGAGCGCAACCATCCGTTGAGCAACCCAGTGATAATGTCATTAATAATTTTTGTAATATATTTGAAGACGAATCACGGTTTGGCGATAGCGATCTCATCTTAAAGCTTATCCGTGACTTAGGAAGCAAGAAAGGCGCAGACAAAGCACCCATGCCACCTTTAACACGTTGCGCGATACAAGGCGGTGGTGCAAAGGGCGCGGCATATGCTGGAACATATAAAGCCATGGACATGTTGGGTGTGACCGACACAACCAAAACATACTGTGGTGCCTCTGCCGGTGCCATTACATCCTTTATGATGGGCTTAGGTTATAACTCCGAACAATTTGATGCCATTTCAAGTGCGATGAATTTTCAAGATCTTGCCGATTATAATCCTTCTAAGTTTGGGGCAAAAGCAGGTGGTATGGTTGCTTCACAAGCCTATGCAGCAGCAACTCAATTATTTGTTCATAGCGGTGTTGCCTTCCACAATTGGGCTAAATCACAGTGTGCAATGGTATTTGGCGATCCTGATATCACTTTTATTGAAATGCAAGAATGGTATATAGCGCGTGGGCTTCCTGCACCTGAAATGGTCTTTATGGGAACGATGGTTTCACCAGAGAGCAAAAAAGTCGTGTTCTCAGCACGTGAAACGCCCCATATCAGAATTGCAGATGCCGTTAGAGCTTCAATGTCATTTCCGATTGCTTGGGAACAATTTGATGTTAAATATGGAAAAAGCATTGCTCGCACAGATAAACGAATAAGAGACGGTGATATTCATGGACGATATGCTGATGGTGGGATATTAAATAACTATCCAATCGATGAGCTTAACTCAGATCCAGAAAATCCTGCTTATCAAAAACCCACCTGTAAAGATGCCTCAGGAAGCAGTGTTCAACAGAATCCCTCTAGCTATGGTTTTAGTCTTACTAGCTCACTCAAGGGATTTGACGAAAGCAAAACCCCCATGACAAAGCGATTACATGTGTTAAAGCAACGTGCCCATGGCCGATCTACAGCGGTAACTCAAAATGGTGATGAGGACTTTGAACGCAGAACAATAGATACGCAGTTGGGAAAAAGTACATTTTGGAACCTGGCGGCAGTTTTAAAAAAGAACTATTTAGGAGATACTGCAACTAGTGATCTAGATGACCGAAAAAGAGATGTTTTTGATAGACAAACTTCGCTCATTTATACAGAAGGTGTTGGCACATTAGAGTTTACATTAACGCCGCATAAAAAGAAGCTCATTGAAGATAGTGGTAAATTTGCTTTTATCAACTGGTATATTAAATATCGCAATCCAAGTCAAACCTATGACGACTTTTATCATTCTAAAAATATTGGGCAGGGTGTCCCATATGATGCTGATCGTTTCGAAGGCGATTCTACTTTAAGCAAAACAGATATTGAAAAATTAGACCTCCTAACATTAGAACCTAAACAAGTGAAAGTGGTTCAAAAGTACTGCCGATTCATGATTGACTTACATGAGGAATTTACAATGCTACGCAAAGTTATTGCTCTCAATCAAGATGCAGAAGTGCTCGCGGCACTAAGCGAAGAGCAAAAGCAGCGTTTGGCACAATTCAATGATATTAATGCTAATCAACGATTACAACATTTGTCGTGGCAAATAAAAGCATTAGTAGACAAATATCCTTTCTTAACATCGGACAAAGTGCTTGCGATTAATAAAACCGTTTTCAATATTATTAGGGAACGATCGAAGCAAAAAGAGGACACAAAACTATTGCGCAACCAGGAATTAGACGCAAATATTGACAAACAAAGTGTCATTAAAAAAATACATGATTTACTAGCACAGAATACACCACAAGCTACGAACATTGCCATTGCAATTTTCAAAGGTCAAATGTCAAGTATGTTTGATTTAATGAAGAGAGATCCGAGCCTGTTCGGTGCTTTATCGCAGCGTTGCAATGCACTTCAACTTGAAGATCTCTTAGAAAATCTTCGGACCACTGCCCATCAACTTGACCAACAAGAAAGATCTTGGCATGGTAATTTTGGGCTGTTAAGAAAGTTAGAAAACGAAACATTAGAAAACTTTGCTGCAAGGTTCCAAATGTTTATGTATAATTTCGCTATTCCTTCCCCTTTGGAAGTAGCTATTGCACAAAGGGATAAAGATAAAATTCAATTCATTTTAGCGCATAAAAGTAAGTTAAAGTATTTTATAGCACAAATCCCTTATTTCGATCCACTCAAGCCTAATAAGAATGGGAAAAATGCATTGCATATTTGCGTCGATGAAAAAGATTTTGACACCTTCAGGCAGATCATTGTTGATACTAAACCGGATAATCTGCCATTCGCAAAAAATGGGCAACATCTTCTTCATTACGTGATTGAGCACGGAAGTGCTGAATTTATTTCTCAATTATTTACCAATAAGTATACGGTCAAATGGATTAAAAATGTCATCCAAGCTAGCAGCAACTCTAATCCTGAGTTTTGTTCGCGATTTGGTTGTGGCGAAACCTTAAGAGAACAGATTATTCGTATTGCTGCCACCAAAGATTTTGCGCTGGATTTTAAAACGATTAGTGACGTATTGCAACTTAAATCGCCCATTCATGCCGATGTCGTTAAACTATATGATCCGCTGGTTGACTCTTCTGTCAATCAAAAAGATGAACAGTATTTGCAAGGTTTTCTAAAGAAGAATGTGGATCCAACAAATATTCCCGATTTTAGTCCAGCACAAGCACTTCGTTGTCTCACTTTGCCTGATGCAAATAGTAAAATTCTTCTAGAACTTGCTGCGGCTGATGAATCTGAGAGTAAGCAACACCTTGAATTAGCATTAAAATTAATCAATATTTGCAAAAAGGACCCTCTTGTCAAAGCAAAATTGTCTGAACTTTATAAAGTGAAGTTTGCTGATGATAAAACGTTGTTGTATCTTGCAGTTGAGCATAATAACGCTGCATTTGCTAGCGAGTGTCTTGACAATCATTCAAGTATCGATGATGCTGGACCATTTCAGGAGAACTCTTCAGTACTGACCTGTGCTGCTAAACGTGGCGACTTTGCCTTTATTGAAAAACTGATGAATTCCAAATTACCGTACGCTCGATCGATAGCAGATAAATCAGGCAAAAATGCATTGCATTATCTTGCGATGAATCCGGATTGTCCATCTGAATTGTATTGTAAACTAGCTTCAAAGCAAGCGATATTAACAGCCGCTCAATATCTAAAAATTGACTTACCAGATAGCGATGGTATGACACCATTTGATTATTTAATTGAGAATAATCGTTACGACATCATCAATGAGATTATGTCACAAAAAACCAAGCTAACATGGCATATTGATGATTATTTTAATATTTTTAACATACGCGCAGATGGTAAAACCAGTTTACAATATCTTGTTGAGAAAGCTGCAGTCGATCCTTCTTATAAACCTTTGTTACAACTTGCTTTGAAGAGTGTTTCAAAATCTGGTCTGTCTGTTCAAGATTCGAACGGGAAAACGGTGCTGCACTATTTAGCAGAAAGTGACAAAGAGATCATCAGTGCAGAAGATTTTAATAAATATTTGCTAAAAGGAAATCAGGGGATCCTTCCGACACTCGGTTATGAAACTTCCGCAACCTATCAACAGCTCACAAATGCTGAAGATAATAATGGAAATTCTATTTTACGATCCATTATTAATAATAAACGCCAAGATATTATTGAGTATTTACAAAAGAATTGGAAAGGATGGCACTTGAATGCTATTTTCGATTTACAAAGTATCCGTTCAGATGGACTCTCTGATTTTGAATATCTTATGATAAATGGCAATCTACTTCCTGAGGAGTTGTTTCTTACTATCAATTCGGCTCTCCCTCCTAGTATGCAGCGTGATGAAGAAGGTCACACAAAATTGCATAAATTAATTGACGAGCCTAAGTCAGCTGATAAATTTTGGGATATGTTAACGGATGGGATAACAACCTGGAGCCCAACAACATTTAGAGAATCAGCTAAAGACTACCAAGTACAAACCAGCTTATTAGATCTTGAGAATCAAACGGTATTGCGTCATATCATTAAAGCAAATCGTTTTGATATCCTTGATATGCTAGCCAAAAAAACAGGAAGTAAAGTCGCTGGAATGCTCGCAACCTCTGGTGCAAGGTGGTACCTTGACCACTATTTCGACATGACATTAACCGATGAAAATGGGGTATCAGATCTTGAATATGCCTCAAAACATGCAAGCCCAGAAGTAAAAAATACCCTTTTTTCACGTCTTTCACCTGACTGCTTGACCCATGCGATGGCTCGTAACGATTCAAGAGGTTGGACACCGCTCCATTATGTGGCAAGTGATCCTAAAATTAACCCAACGGCCTTCTGGGAACTTATTAACAGAGGGCAGGGACAGGGGAATGAAATTGTTTATCGTGAACGTACAAATGTCGAAGATATTAACGGCAACACACCTTTTCGGCTATTGATAGACAATAATCGTATGGATGTCCTAAAGGAGCTCGCAAAACATTGTGGTTCTAGCGGTTTAACTTTACGAAAGTGGTGGCTTGATCATTATATCAATCTGGAAGTTAAGCGTCCCGATGGAATGAATGATTTAGAGTATTTGATTTTTAAAGCCAAAAAGGATCCATCACTGAAGGCATTCGTTGAATTAGTCAAATCTAAGACGTCGAGTGATCCCTTTGATAAAGCGAGCACTTCCGTTGAAAGAAATTATGAACAATTTGCAATCCAAGTCGCTGAGCTTGAAGAAAGAAAGGCTGCTCAGGCTGCACTAGAACCAGATACCGATAAAAAGACACGCAAACATGTTCTGGGGAAACAGTAGTTGGTTATTTACTGCTATAACAGTAAATAAAGTCTATAATCCATTTATCTATTGGTCTTTACCCCCTATATAGCCATAATATGCTGCTATAGCAGTATATTTAACCTGATTTGACCTGAATTCATTGACAATATCCAAAAATAAAGTCATATTTACTGTTATAGCGGTATATATGAGCATTTTTAATGGAAAATTCCTTTTTTGAACAATTAGCGACTTTGATCCGTGACCATCGCAAGCATAGTGGTTTAAGCCAACAAGACTTAGCCAAGTATGCAGGTGTTGGTAAAACCGTGATATACGATATTGAACATGGCAAAGAGACTATTCAATTAAACACGTTATTAAAAATTCTCAATGTATTAAATATTCAAATCACATTTTCAAGCCCTTTAATTGCAGAAAAGGGTGTCAAACATGCGTAAAGCTCGTGTTTATAATCATGGTGTTTACGCCGGGGAATTAGTTGATTTTACTGATGGTAGTTATGCGTTCATCTATGATGAACATTATGATGGTCCCGCTATCTCACTCACCATGCCGATCACTAAAAAGCGTTTTAACTATCATCAATTTCCGCCCTTTTTTGATGGTTTATTGCCGGAAGGCATGTTATTAGAAGCTCTGTTAAAAAACGCTAAAATAGACCGTAAAGATCTGTTTTCACAAATCGTGACTGTGGGTAAAGATCTCGTCGGCTCTGTGACCGTGGAAGGTGAGGCATGAAATATTGTCCTATCACTTATGAAGCATTAAAAGCAGGTGAAAAATATTCTAAAAATGGCTTAAAATTATTATCGCCCAAATTAACCACCTTGCAAGATCTCGATTTTTCAGCCAAAGAGTTACAAAGCGAGGCTTTGGCCCGCGCAGATAAAATGTCGATTCAAGGCGTACAACCCAAATTAAGTGCTGTATTAGACATCGCGAATAATGCCTTTAAATTAGTTGATAACAACGGTTTGTATATTTTAAAGCCGCAAAGTGCATTATATGAGCAAGCACCTGAAAATGAAGATTTATCAATGCGAATGGCCAAGGTATTAAGCATAGAAGTGCCTTTGCATGGATTGGTTTACTCGAAAGATCACAGTTTAACCTATTTTATCAAACGTTTTGATAGGGGCCCGCGTAAGCAAAAAATTGCCATGGAAGATTTTGCGCAATTAGCAGGATTAGATAGAGAAACGAAATATCGTTATTCTATGGAAAAACTTGCGGTAGTGATTGAAGAATACACAACGTTTCCAATAATAGAAAAAGCTGAATTGTTATTGCGATTATTATTTAATTTTATTATTGGCAATGAAGATATGCATTTAAAAAATTATGCATTAATCACACGAGCGGGTAAAACCACCTTAGCACCCGCTTATGATTTTATTAATTCAACCATTGCGATTAAAAACCCAAAAGAGGAAATTGCGCTTACCTTAAATGGCAGAAAACGCAATCTACGTCGCAAGGATTTTATCGATTATTACGCCTATGACATATTAAAATTGCCCAAAGCAATTATAGATGAACAACTTGAGCGCATTCATCGAGCAAAAGATCCTTGGGATTCATTATTAGACAGAAGTTTTTTGAGCGAACAATTGAAGACCCAATATCAAACACTGATGAAAGATCGATTTCATTTACTTCATTAAATTAAAAAAGCCTTAATGTGAACATTAAGGCTTAGTACTACTTTGACTGCTTATGTCTAATTGACAATCGCCGCCTTTTCTTTGGTTTTCACTGTCGCAACAGCAGGGGAAGTGTTTCTTCGCTCTTTTAACGCAGTAAACAAGCTACCGTATGAATTTGTTGGACTCCAAACATACCAACCATCCGCTTTAGCATCTTCTGTTGCACGAATTTGGTCCATCACATATTTTGATTTTTGCGCTGAAGACAATTTGTAGTGATAGTTTGATACTTCAATGTAAGGAATCAACTTAAAGGGTGTTCCATTATTAAATTTGCTCTTTAATGCAACCAAGGATTTGTAAACTGTTTGGTAAGGTTGCTTTGAATGTGTTTGATAAGGATGATAATGCGAAGGATAAACCATTGGGCATGCGCTATCGATCGTATCGGCAAATAACTGGATGTTTTGACCAATACGAGGTGATTCTTTAAAGCTCACTTCACCAAAGATATCGACTTGCAAAGGCACTTTGTGTGAATCTGCTCTTTGTTTAAAGAACTGGATCACTTGTTTAATATCTTTAGCATTTTGCGCAGATGCAGGTTGTTTGCTGGAATAACGGATATAATCGAGCTGAATTTCGTCTGCACCCATTTGCACTGCAGTGTCGAGCAACTTGGCTTTATTATTCCAATATTCCTTTGATTTAATTTGATGAGCACGACCACCATCTGGAAACACCACAATGCGTGCTACATAGCGAATACCATTACTTTTAATCAAATTAATATTCTTTTGGTAGTTCCGTGTCACTTTCTGTAAGTCCACCACAAAGGTGTTAATTCCAACAGCTTTAGACTCAGCAATAATGCCATTTAACTTGGCAGTATGCTCAAGTGTTCCTTGATTAATATAAATCCCTTTGACTTTAGCAATCGCACTTGTTGCTCCAAATAGCGCAAAGACAGCGACCATTAGGCATGCAACAATTGGAGATTTTCTCACCATGATTTTTCTCACTTTAAAATAAAGAGATGACAGCTCTACATGTCAAATAATCGACACTCGGTGGGAAAAAGTTTAAATAATCGTATTTTTCTGGAACTTTTCTGTTTTTCTTCAGAAATAACCAGTACAATCCTTGCTAAATCTCAATCAATAACTGTATATAAATTACGTGCCAATTAGGAAGGCAAGAGCGGGAGCACTCCGGCAGAATGTCGTAAAGATAAACAAGTACTTGACGAAATACCTTCTGCTTATAAGAATATCGATACCGTCATGGAAAACCAAAGTGATTTAGTTGATGTGCTTTATCGACTTAAGCAGGTCATTTGTATTAAAGGATAACGAGGGATCGATCATATGAAACTTCTTTCTAGCGTTTTTGCGCACAATCAACCTATTCCCTCCCAATACACCTGTGAAGGGGATGACATCTCACCACCTTTAAGTTGGCAAGATGTCCCAGCCGAAGCAAAGAGCCTGGTACTCATCGTGGATGATCCCGATGCGCCAGATCCTGCTGCACCCCAGCTCACTTGGGTACACTGGGTATTATATAATCTCGATCCTAAAACAGGAGGGCTCGCTGAAAATACCTCGATCCCTAAAGGGGCTCTTCCTGGTTTAACGAATTGGAACAAAACTAATTATGGTGGACCTTGCCCTCCGATTGGCCGCCATCGTTACTTCCACAAACTCTATGCACTCGATACCGTATTACCGGATCTGAAAAATCCGAGTAAAGATGCACTCTTATCAGCAATGGAAAAGCACATTATTGCCAAAACAGAGCTTATCGGTACTTACCAAAAACAAGCTGGGGGCTAGCACATGTATGTTGCCTTGTTAGGAGCACTGCTGATTATTATGACGCCCTTTATTTTAGGGCCTTGTTATATGCATAAACCAACATTTACTAAAGCGTTTTATGTTTTTGTTTTTCTTTATAGTTGGTATCTGATTTACGTCATAGCAGAGTTATTTAATCTCCCTTATTTCATGCTCATT
Organism: Uncultured Candidatus Berkiella sp.; assembly: GCA_964594635.1. Taxonomy (GTDB): domain Bacteria; phylum Pseudomonadota; class Gammaproteobacteria; order Berkiellales; family Berkiellaceae; genus Berkiella. The sequence continues at coordinate 344,868 of CAZQMV010000001.1, read as the reverse complement.
GGTGCTATTCTTGCAACGATACCGACTGTGGCTTTTCATTATGTTAAAAAGTCTAAAAAGGTCGCGCTACTCAATCGTATCTTTGCAGAGTGAATGCGTGCCTAAATAAATCTTTGCACATTCTTCAGGGGAATAGGGGGTTAAGTAGCCCTCTACCTCCAGCTGATCTAACCATTTCTCGGTTACTGGCTGTCGCATAATACTCGTCAATACTTTTAATTTGACTGCCGCGGAATGCTCTGCTTCTAAAGCTTCAAATAATTCCGTTAAAGTATCAAATGACAGTGGACCTGTATGTTGTTCAATACAAGCAACAATATTTTGCGCCCCCACGCGTAAAATATCACAATACCGTTTCATGCCATCCAAGATGTCCGCTTCATGTTGCTTGGTTAAACGACGCGGGTCGAACAATGCTACGCCGGTATTATGATGGATTGCTTCGTCTTTCACGATGTTTAAGAGTGTCTCTTGTAAACTTGGCCATTGGCAGGTTTTGCCCAAAGTCTTGTAATAAGCGATCCCCCAACCCTCTAGAACGGTTTGGATCAAGAAATACAATGTATTCGCATCACAGTGTTCAATCATCCCTGAAATATGCTGAATAAACTTTCCCTGCGGGCTCACTCGTTGTAAGTGAGTGAGGTAGGGGGCAAGCCAAGACAAGTGCACCGCTTCATCGCTCGCTATCAACCCATACATTTGTCTAATTTCAGTGGTTTCGCCAAGCGATATCATTTTGGCGCAATAGGCTAAACCTGCTTTTTCAATAAAGTAGGACTCTGTTAATACAAAGTTGTTGCAAGCTCGAATGATTTGTTGTTGCTTCGTCTCACTTTGAGAAGCAAAAAGTTTGCTTTGGTGCAGCGTATACAAGGAAGCAGGCCATGCCAGGGTTAAAGGATCGACAATAGGCGCTTCGCCTAGTCTGCCTTTGCGGCGTAAGCTGCCTTTAATGGTTTTATCTAATAGCGTATTATCTTCTTGATGTGGCAAATAGAGACTATTGACGATTGAAATAGACATCGGGATGATAGCGCCTTAACGTGAAGTAAAGATGAGCCAGTGTAGCGATTTTTTATTTTAACCAGCAACTTATGACTAATGGCTGTAAACATGAAAGAACCGATTACAATCCGAGCCGCCAAGCTAACTGACTGTAAAGTCATTTATGAAATGGCCTATGAACTCGCCAAAATGCAAAATTTACTAGAGCGTTTTTGCCTAACCCAAGAAAGCCTAGAGCACATGGTTACGGTGCCGCAAGAAACGCAGACAATCGTTGCCACGCTTAACGATCAAGTGGTCGCTTTTGCCATGTATACGCTGCTCAAAAATAACCGGTTATACCACCAGGGGTATGCCATGTATATCGATGAGCTTTACGTCTTAACTGAAAACCGTAATCAGGGGATCGGCAAAGCATTATTTCAGCATGTTGGAAAGATTGCGCTAAAACAGAGCTGTAACCGCTTGGAATGGTGGGTAGAGCAAAATAACAAAGAGGCTTTTGCTTTTTATGAGCATTTTGGCGCTAGAGCTTTGGATGAATTTGTGACGTTTCGTTTACAAGGTGAAGCGTTAGAAGTATTTGTTGCTCATAAAGAATGAAAATTCGAAGCATATAGCGCTTATGCGAAGGCAACAACCTGTCTACGCTAAGAAGATACGACAAGACAGGCGCATAAGCGCTATATGCAAAGAATTTTTAGTAGTCGTCGTATCCACGTTGTGAGCTGTCATAAACTGCTCCGCCGATTGCGCCAACACCTGCACCAATTAGCGCGCCAGCACCTGCGTCGCCAGCAATAGCACCAATCGCTGCGCCACCAACAGTACCAATCGCTGCACCACTGAGAACGCGTTGTTCAGAAGTGCTCATATTGGAACAACCAACTAAAGATACCATCGCTACTACTGGGATGAGTTTTGTTAAATGTTTCATTCCATGTCCCTCCTTAAAAGACAAAGTTAAACATAGACCAAAATCAAACTGGTTTGAGAAATTATTATTGCGTACCCGTATTAACGTAACCCGCGCGTTCACTGTAGGAAGAGATCCCGTTAACCGCACAACCCGATAATGATACAATCAACAATAATATAAACAACCTGAATGTTGCCATACAAACCTTGTTTCATTTAAGTTCACATTAGGTTTTCGGCAGGCAAGGAGTAGATAAAGAGATGGAAATGTGCCCAGTGGTCTGGGCACATCGAGAGACTTTAGAAACGACGTGGGATAAAGGTGTGTCCAGTGTGAACAGTATGTCCCATGCCACTCGCAAAAGAACCGAAGCCTGAACGCATTGATGCGCCCCAACCTGGGGTATAAGAAGCTGTTGCAGCTGGCACAAATGTACTTGAATGTGCCGTTGTACCCATGCGAGCTGCTGGAACAAAACTTCTGGTATGCAAACCACCACCAAACCATGGACGATGAAAGAACCCAAATGAGGGGAAAACTCCAAAGTGCATTCTTGGTGAAAAATGAATCAACGCAGCAACCATTGCAGCAAGCGCTAGACCTGTCAGTAACGTTGCAGCAAAAGAGGCTCCTACTGGACCGCCTACCAAAAGAGAAAGACCAATTACTCCAGCGCTTAGCCCAATCAGTGCTTTACCGCTTGCCATAATGTTATCTCCTAAAAAATTCGATTAGTAATAAGTGGTGTACGTATCAACCATATCACCCATGTAAATTCCGTTTTGGAAAACAGGTGTAACCACTTGGGTGGTAACAGGCGTTGGCGCATAGTAAACCGGCGTTGGGTAGTAGTAGTCATAGTAACCATAACCGTAACCGTATGAAGGAGTAGATGCCAACATACCTATACCAAGTAATCCCAACCCTAATCCCAATAATGCACCATCATTACCGCCAGAAACTGTTGTTAATTCATTTGTTGCTAATTGACGCATAGGTAAATCCCCTCGTTTTTTCAAAATGATTGTCTGTTTGGTCAGACGAGCAAAAGGTAACAAGGTGCCACACAACTAGCAAGAGACTTTTCCTGTCAGGATGATAAAAGGTGAATGAAATCAGACAGGTGGTAGTGACTAACAGCTTGGCGATATTGCTTTGATGACTGACTTATGGCAGATAAAAAAATGTGCTCAGCCTAAAAAACTGAGCACATTTGAACAAAAATGCACTTTATGTACGAGGAACAAAAGTACGAGTGTGGCTCACGGGGGGAGGGCTCGTTGGTACCGCAGATGGCGCTGCTGTTCTCGATAAATTTGCTACAGGAACAAATGTTCTCGAAGCATGATGTGCAAATTCCACACTCGGCGCTGCCGCAGGTACAAAATGGCGAGTATGTGTTTTGGGTGTAACCGGAACTCTAGCCGCTGGAACAAATTGTTTCGTATGGACAACGGAAGCAGGAACTGCAGAAGGTAATACACGCACGCCACCCGCTGGAACAAATTGTTTCGTATGGACAACAGAGCTCGCAACAGGCGTTACAATAGGTCTGACACGACTTCCGCTACTCTGAAAGTTTCCTTCAGAAATACCATAAATAATGGCTGTCATTGCGAGTGCAATGATTGAGCTGTAAAGCAATGCTGCTGCAAAAGCTAAGCCATAAGGGCCGGCTGCCACTGCTAAAGATATCCCAAAAGTCGCTAGTCCTGCAGTTAATAGTGCGTTTTTACTTATTGCCATGATATCAATCTCCTCATTTCCTAATGTTTAGTAGCAGTAAGTATCAACCATGTCGCCTAAATACATCCCACTCATAGGATCAAAAACAGGTGTTTTGACTTGGGTGCAAGGACGTGCAGGTATTGAAGAAAGTATTCCAATGGTTAGTGCCGTAAAACCCACGATGCCCATGAATAGAAGCACTTCGTTGCCACCTGAAACTGTTGCTACTTCTGTCGCTGCTAATTGACGCATAAAAACACCTCTTACATTTTTAAAATAATTGAACGAGAACGGAGCAAAAGTAACAATCTATGCCAACAGTAGCAAGTCAGGGTTTCCAATGATCGATAAAATGCGAAGGCAAACAGATGAATGGTAGGCGGGCTTATTGCTTAGCTTTATGACTTATGCTAGACCAGGATCAGTAGTCAATATCATAGGAGTCAATGACTCTGGCAAAACTTGCATTGGAATGATCGCTTCATTTACCAATGTGGGATGAGATGATGCATTTGTGTCTTGGAAAACATCAGAAAGGCTGACCGGTTCACTCTTTGCAACCGGCGGACACATTTGCATATCAAAAACTTCTGTTTGAACGAACGGATCAATCGTCGTCTGCAAAATATAAGGTTTAGCTTCCGTAAAAGAGGAAGTTCCCATTGGCCCTGAGTTTTCACCCATTACGACATATACCGCATAAGTATAAAGATGCGCAGGCATTTGCATTAAGGTTGTGTGATAAGCTTCAAGTTGGATCCAGCTGCCTTTTTGCGCATCTATTTCACGCGTTCCAAACAAGCATTCTCCTAATACATCGCTTCTAAAAGCAAATTGTGTCTCAATCGAATGATGACTAGAGGAACCATGACGATTAATTAATTCGTTTTGTTCGATTTTTGCAAAAGCTTGATAACTATGACCGGTATCTGGAATAAAGACGTAAGCACCATTCACAAATTCTTTAAAGAAATGAGTACGCTCTTTTTCTTCAAGAGGAGCAATCGCATCTATATGAGATAATAGAGCTATGTCTTTTTCAGCAAAATACGAAGCACTAAGCTGAACGTGTTGCTCCAAAAAGCAGAATATAGATGATCTCTTCATCTTGAAGCCCGTAAATATAAGTTGAGTTCATTATACCAAATATAAAGTTATTTGCATCAAATAAAATTTCCATATATGCACGCAGACTAACTGTTATTTTTAATGAGATTTAACAATTTATTTGCTATCTTTTAAAACGTATGACCTATAATGAATGTGTTGTTTCGTGTATATACACTATGGTAAGGACACTATGATGATAACAGGTACTGAACCACAACATTTCGGCTGGAAAATTCTCGACGGTTGTTTATATCCTTTTAAAAAAATCGCGCAAGGCATTAGTTACGCCTTCAATCTGGATGAGTCATATAAAATTATCCGTCAACAAGAGGGCTATTTTTTTGATGAGTTCGCTTCACGATCAATCAAAGATGGCAAAGGATATGCTTCGACATATTTAGGCTTACCTTTCTTACGTGCATATAGCTTTTTTGTTTTCACGGGCGACAAATTTGTTAAAGAAGCAGCAGCTTATGGTGAATTTAACAAAGAACACCCTAGTCATTACGACCCTAAAGCAAGATCGCTCTTTGAGCCCGTCAAAGAGTTTTTACATGATCCCGCCATTGTTAATATGAATGGACCCGAGGTAGCAGAAGAGAGAATGGGGATCAAAAACTACTTATCCCAAGGTAGGGCGGAAGCTGCGACATGGGAAGTGACCGATAAGCTTCTTCGCAATTGGTCAAATGAAAAATCCTTGAACCATACCATTTGCTTACTTTGCACCCAAGTGATTGCACAAGGGTGGTTCAATCTTAAGGATGTCCCAGAAGAATTGATCCCCTTGTTGAAGACCGCAGAACATTACGTTTTCAATCGGGATAAGGTCAGTAAAGTCGATTTTGAAAAACTGCGAGAGCAAATCCAAACGCTGAATGATAAATTTCTCACAAGCCAAAAGGATAATCTCTCAGAAAAGGATAGTTATCTCGGTTTTTTAAAGATCCATCGTGGCAAAAACAGCGTCACAGATCTGAATGCATTAGCAGCTTTGATCGTTGAAGGAAACATTACAACCGTTCTAACGGGTGCTGTTTTACAACTCGCGAACAATCCTGACTTGCAACAGAGGTTACGCAGTGAACTGTTGAGCTTGGATCCCGCTCACATGAGAACGAATGAAGGCTATTTGCAAATCAAGCGTCTCCCACTTTTGCACAATATCTATCTTGAATCTCTCCGTTATTACTCGCCATCGCCACCTATGGCTCGCTATGCTTCGAAAGCAGGAAACATCAATGGCGTTCATATCCCGGCTCGATCTTATATTTTTATCCCATTGCGCCAAGTCTTGCATGACCCAAATCAATGGCCAAACCCTTCGGTATTCGATCCTAGCAGGCATCAAGGCAGTACTCGATCTCTAAACCAATATCCTTTGACGCCGTTCTCAACGGGCCCACGCGTTTGCCCAGCTTCATTTGGCTTTGCAGAGGCCTTATTTAAGGTAGCGCTGGTGCAATTATTCAGAGAAAATCAATTAAACTTGACTTCCCATGATTCAGTTGAACAAATACCCGTTGCTATTAAAGAACCACGTTTTAAACAGGCTTATTTTGGAAGAATGAGCAGAGCTGCATTGAGATCTGAACCAAGTAGAATCTTACAATTTACCGACATCCGATCGTCAAATGCTCACACGAGCGTTAACAGCCACGATGCCACATTCGTTCTTGATCCCAACTCTAAACAAACATGTGTTACGTTAAACACGTAATCAATCTGCGATGTCCTGACTTCAAAACTAAATGAAAGCAGGGCATCGTTGTCACTTTATCCCCTCAATGATAACTGTACACTTTTGTGTTATTCAGATTTGATTTGTGATGACACCCAAACCATTCTTTTGAGTTGTTAAGATCAACGCAAGTTGGGTATACTCGAACCCTTTCAAGACCGACAAAGACTCGATTTTGAAAAAAAAAGTGATGTGTTGAAAAAAATTTTTAAAAAAAATAAAAAAAAAATATTGCACACCTTCCGATAGGGAATATGTCGCCGCCACATCGCTAAGTCCTTGCAAAATCGAAATATTTTTCGATTGGAGATTGAAGAGAAACGATAGCGACGCGCAAAAGGGAAAGAAAAAGTAAAGTAGAAAAGGGATCAGTCTGTATATTTATTTTATTTTTCTAAACTTCTGTGCTAGATTTTGGATAGTTACCCTAGTACTGAGGAGAACCTAAATGACAGTTCGTAAAAAGACCGCTAAGAAGAAGGCTACCAAGGCTAAATCCACCAAACGTAAAGTTGCTGCAAAATCTGCTGCTCCTAAAGCACGCAAAACAGCAAAAAAACGTACGGTGAAAAAAGCTGTTGCTAAGAAAAAAGTAGCTGCTAAGAAAAAGCCTGCTGCTAAGAAAAGACCAGCTGCTAAGAAGAAAGCAGCTAAAAGAAAGCCTGCTGCTAAGAAAGCTGCTGCTAAGAAAGCTCGTAAGAGAAGAACTGCTAAGAAAGCGAAAGCTGCTTAATATTTCTTCTATAAAACCGCGTTATGTCATTGATATAACGCGGTTTTTTCATTTATAACCCTGCAATTGTAATCTTTCTTTGTAGGGGCGAATCCTGTATTCGCCCATCAAAAATCTTTAAGATTAAAAGGACGCATCCCGTATCTGAGGATCCCCACGAATATTGAAAGAAAAGAGATTTTCTCAAGATAAAATCTCTCTTGCGCATCGCAAAATATCCTATAAGAGATCGTCCATTTTGGGTGAAAGAGATCTCTGAATACCCCGTGAGATTATAAATTGGTAGATCTTTAACATTACAACTTACAAGTTATGTGGACACCAAACAACAAACGCTGTTAGTTAAGACAGGTATCAATTTAGTAAAGCTTGCGAAATAAGTCCTAAGACAAATCCAACTGCCGTTCCCAAGGTTGGAACCCAGTGACCTTCACTATGTGCAAGTGGAGCAATATCATGAAAAATTAAATATAAAATCCCACCAGCACTAAACATAAAGAGTCCGCCGATTATTTCAGGGTGCCCAGCTAAGAACAAAAATCCTAAAATGCCACCAACTGGCCCTGACAAAGAAGAGAGAATTTGTAAGATAAAGTTCGATCGAGTCTTCATGCCACCACTTTTAAGCTCACCGAAGGAATTAAACCCTTCCGCAATGTTCTGTAACCCAACCAAAATGGCTAGTAAAAGACCATAGATCCCACCTGTTGCAAACGCTGCACCAATACCAATTGACTCTGGCAATGAATCCATTGTGTTGGCAAGTAATTGTGATGCTCTATCACCCATTTTTTCGATCCATACATCAAGCAGCATAAAAGTAACACTGCCTGCCATAAAGATAACAATTGACCAAGTGATTGATAGCTTTTGAATACCTTCTGGAACAAGCACAAGCGTGATTGCCGAGAAGAGGAGTCCGCCCCCCAAAAGCAACAATGAAATATATTATTTTGATCCCAGTATACGGGGCGAAGTTCCTCCATTTCAAAATTATCGCGAAGCTTTAAAAGATACAGCACCCTATATGATAGGAAATGTTAGTGCCTTTACCTATTGGAATGCCCATCCAGAGAATACCGATACCAATAAGCACCTTAAGGTAAATGCGATAATTGACAAATTAATTGATAAATTGATTGTTAATAATCCTACAAGAAAAGCACAACTTGATAAAATATTTTTAGATACGGCACAGTATGAAATGCCGCATTTCTTGCAACGGCTCTGTCTGCACCCAGACACCAAAATTGCTGTAAATCAAGATTTATTAGAAAATTTAATCGATCTTGCCAGTTCAAGAGGGCATCTTGATGTACTTGAAGTCATTTACAAAAATGGATTTAATATTCAAAGCGCAGATATGGATACTCTTGTTTCATTCTTGAAAGCCGGTCTATTATATAATAACAAAGATCTTGTTATTGTAGCCACGAAGGAAATCGAGAATAAACTTAAAGGAAATACACCATCCAATGAAGCTGAGATACGTCAATTAGTCGCATTTTCAAAAAGTTTAAATGTCATGGATGAGCCAACACCAGCCAAACGTAAATCGCCAGTCGTTTTCAATAAACCTAGCGGTCAATCAGATACAGAAAATCTAATTGAATCAAGTAGGGAAGAGAAAAGGGATATAACATTTAAGAAGTCGAATCCCACCAAATAACCTTTATTTAGTCGGCTTATTTGTCATTGTCAGAAATATCCCAAATACTTTTTATAACTCATTCAACTCTAAAATGTAGTCCTTTTCAGAATGAGGTATATTCCATGCAGCAGCAGCTCGTCGCCAGCCAGCAGCGCCGGTTGAACTACGACGTAGTGGTCGCTTAACACAGCGCCGTTAGCCATAATCACCTGAACAAAAAGCGTGGTGAGCAAGCAATTTGCTCACCACGCATATCAACAAAATGCTTACATCATGCAGTACAGTTTAATTATCCAGTCAAGATTGCCACAATTAGTCCTATTGAACTTAATGCTAATAAGAACATCAAATAGTGATTTGAGAAAGAGGTTCTTATGGCACTTACTTTTGATTCAGCTTTTGAAAACGCAGAACTGAAAAATCAATCACTTACGCAAGAGATTGCAGGTTTAAAACGATTTATTACACCTGATGAAGAGTTACTTGAAGGTCAAGATATGATAGGTTATCGCTTAGTGCGCGAAACGGAATCAATCGCAGAAATTAATGAAACACTTAAGAATGAAACGTATAAAAATCCTGATAATTCAGAAGCTGAAAATAATAAAATAAAAGAAGAATTATTGGCACAAATACAAGAGCATAAAAAAGATATTCAAAGGCTTGAGAAGCAACGAGAAATCATCCCAAAAGCGATTGCGCGATTAGAGCGAGTACAAGCTGCAGATCCACGAGAAGTGGCAACATTAACGATATCTGAAGGGACAAGCAGAGATGAGATCAAAAAATTACTTAATGCGATAGAAGCAAGGTTGCAACAAACTAAATCAGAAGAAGAAAAAAGATTACTTATCTATTTCCAAGGACATTTGGAAACCATTAAAACAACCCTGGATGCAGGCAAACAAGTAGGCAATATCCATCTCTTTGTCCATCAATCTGAATTCAAATATTTAGGAAAAGTGCAGGAATTGAAAGAAGCGCATGTCGACATGACAAAACACATGCTCGTCAATGTTTTACAAGATTTGCGGACTGAAGAGACAAGACTTCGACAAAATGGTTCTGATCTCCACCGACATTTTGCCGAACCCATCGCTAAAATTGAAGAACGCGTTCAGGAAATGAACCACAATCGAGCAACGGTGACTGATAAACGAAAAATGCTTGAAACCATGACGGTGGTTGATAAATTGAGCATGGATCTACAAGCAGAAAAGGCCGTTAACCCAAGTTTTAAAGATCGCTTACGTGGCTTTGTGAATGATTTCAGATCATTCCTTAGTAATACCTTTGGTATTAAAACGTCTGAGCCAGAGTCTTTACGCTCAAAAACCATGACGAACATGTTCAAAATGCAACAAGATGTTGCCAAAATTGCGCACATTGCCTCCAGTAAAAGCATTGAACGCGAGGATCCAAAGCGGCCAAGGATGTAAAGAAGCAGCTTGAGTGAACCTTCCTGAGTTGCGTAGAATTTGTATTCTGCGCAAAATAGGATAGAAATAGTGGTTGAAGCTGCTAAAAAAGCGAAGTGCCATGAATTCATATCTGAGTTACCAGAACAATATCAATGTTTGGTAGGTGAGCGGAGTGTGAAGTTGTCAGGTGGACAAAAGCAAAGAATTGCTATTGCAAGAGCATTTCTTAAACAAGCTCCCATACTATTGTTAGATGAAGCCTCGGCGTTAGATTCAATAGAATCAGGCATAAAATCAGCGTCAACGTTGCTATTTAGAGCTCAACCCCGATGATTGTTTAGAGGTTTTAGAGATTAAACCTGACACAATTTTCCCCAATTGTTCAATCTATTTGTGCATGAGAGAATCTTAAATAATCTAACTGCATAACTATCATGCATAATTTATTTAGGATTTATCATGCCAAAAACACAGAGTCTTTCAGCCTTATTAAAAGGAAAATTAGACGAGCACACATTATTAACAGATCCAGTGAAAATAAATTCATCAATTAATGAGATCGGCGAAATAATCGATTTGCAATTTGAAAAATTGAGTCTAGATGACTTATGGATTACCTCAAAAAACATTCCATCCCTATTTTGGCTGATTGTTTCACAAAGAGGTTTTGAACCTCTCTTTTTAAAACTCTGGCAGCGCTTTGGGCAACAGATACCGCTTGAGGCTTTGTTAGCAGCGCCACATGAGGGACCAAACAAAGGAAAATCTCTACTGTGGTACCTTAGTGCTGCAGGCAAAAATAAATCGGAAGCTTTCTTGGCAGTCTGGCAGCGCTTTAATCAACAGATACCGCTTGAGGCTTTGTTAGTGGCACCACATGAGGGACCAAGCAAAGGAAAATCTGCCCTGTGGTGGCTTAGTTTTGCAGCAGCCAGCAACGGTAATCCCGAAGCATTCTTGGCAGTCTGGCAACGTTTTAGTCTACAGATACCGCTTGAGGCTTTACTAGCGGCGCCACATGAGGGATCAAACAAAGGCATAACAATGCTATGGTTCCTTAGTGCAGGAGCATGCGACAATTATCCAGAAGCTTTCTTGGCAGTCTGGCAGCGCTTTAGTCTACAAATACCGCTTGAGGCTTTGTTAGTGGCACCACATGAGGAGGGACCAAACAAAGGAAAATCTGCACTGTGGTGTCTTAGTGCAGCAGCCGGCAACAGTAAACCGGAAACTTTCTTGAGGGTCTGGCAGCGCTTTAATCAACAGATACCGCTTGAGGCTTTACTAGCGGCGCCACATGAGGGATCAAACAAAGGCATAACAATGCTATGGTTCCTTAGTGCAGCAGCCAGCAACGGTAATCCCGAAGCATTCTTGGCAGTCTGGCAACGTTTTAGTCTACAGATACCGCTTGAGGCTTTGTTAGTGGCACCACATGAGGGACTAAGCAAAGGCATATCAGCGCTTTGGATGCTCAATCGGTCAAATTTCAACCCCGAATGGTGGAAATTATTATTGCAACAAAAACCTGGCATTATCACTGATGCACAACTAAATTTTACTAAAAATAATTTACCAAGCTTAAAATCTACATTTGAAAAATTAGGCTTAATGCCGCTCGTTAATGCACGAAATCATTTTTTCTCTTTGCTAAAGAATGAATCGCTTCCATCAGAGGAAAAAATTAAATTGCTTTTAGAAGAAGCTAAAAAAGCAACAGATGTTGGCTACTGCAATGCTTTTTATGATCTAAGTTGCTTTCTGAGGTCAAATTCGCAACATGAAATGGCATTTGATGTCTTAAAGCAGGTTCCTAATATCTCATGTTATTACCCTCATATTATGATTGAATTAAGTGAAGGAGAATTTGCACTTGCACTCGCTGCTTTTGATAATCCAGCTAAAAGAATGCGTCATCTAGAGACTTCGTTACAATATGCTTTACAAACCGATGATGATAACCGACCAATGCTGATCCAGCGAATAGCCAGTATCTACATTGAAGGCAAAAAAGAGGTAGGTGATAGCGATTTAGTATCCAAAGATTGGTTAGCAGCAATGAATAGCGGCACTACAGTTGAGTGGTGTGTTAATCGATTTCTTGAGATAAAAAAGCAAAAAGATCTTGAAAAAGAATTGAAAGAACAAAAAGAAGCATTACATGAAGAACGAGCAGTAAAGAAACATTTACTTGCCAGAATGGAAACACTTGAACAAGAAAATCAGGCACTTAAAAAACAAAAAGCAGACGTTCAGCCAGATCAAATTTCAGCTATAGAAACAAACACAACACCAACTTTATTATTTGGACGTAAAAATCTGAAATAATCATGCAAAGCAGTTTAGGCCCCATTATAGCCATAAAATTGCATAGAACAGTTATTCTATGCAATTAAGGAATAGCGCAATATGTATGTGCACATATTATTTCAAATCGGATTTAACATATTGATTTATATAAATTTAATTTCAATACCCAAGAAATTATCTAACTAATTGTTGTTATATTATCAATTTAGTGTTACCATTTGATATAACACACAACATTTAGTTTTAATTAAAATGTATCAAAGAAAATGCCATTTAGATCTGCCACCAAAACAATCCGCCTTTTTATGGGGTGCCAGACAAACTGGTAAATCTCATTTTTTAAAGCACCATTTTAAACATTCAGTATATTACGATTTATTAAATACCCATGAAATTATCCGGCTCACAAAAGCTCCCTTTCTACTTCGCGAAGAAGTTTTGGCGTTATCTGAAAAGCAATTATCATACCCTATTATTATCGATGAAATACAAAAAGTACCCGAGCTACTTAATGAGGTACATTGGCTAATTGAAAACACAAACGCGCAATTTATTCTATGTGGTTCGAGTGCACGCAAACTCAAAACCTCCTCTACCAATCTTTTAGGTGGTAGAGCTTGGGTTTATCATTTTTATCCATTAGTATCTTCTGAAATCCCTGATTTCGATTTATTGAGAGCCCTACAAAATGGCTTAATTCCAAATCATTACCAAAGCGATCCAAATTATATCCAAGATAGACTTCAAGCCTATATCGATATTTATTTAACAGATGAAATCCGTAATGAAGGGCTAGTTCGCAATTTAGCAGGGTTTGCAAGGTTTTTAGATGTCGTTGGTCTGTGCAATGGCGAGATGATTAATGTGAATAATATTGCTCGCGATTGTGGTATTGACCGTAGTACTGTTCAAGGTCATTTTCAAATCTTAGAAGACACGCTGCTTGGTTTTCATGTTTATCCCTACCGAAAAAAGATCAAGCGCGACATTATTACCGCCACACCTAAATTTTATTTATTTGATGTTGGCGTAGCTAATTACCTATCCAGACAACAAGTTACCGATTTGAAAGGTATTGCAGCTGGCAGAAGTTTTGAACATTTCATATTAATGGAATTAATGGCCTATATTGGATTAAATCGAAAACGTATTGATATTACTTATTGGCGTACTAAAACAGGATTAGAAGTAGACTTTATTATAGGACAAGCTAAAATCGCCATTGAAATAAAACTTAGTGAACAAGTTCATCAGCAAGATCTGAAGGGATTAATTGCATTCTGTGAGGAACATCCTAAAGCTCAAGCAATTGTTGTTTCTCAAGATAGCAGACCAAGAATGCTTCAAGTAAACGAGGGCTTAGCCATTTCAATTCTACCCTGGAAAGTTTTCTTAAAAAATTTATGGGCAAACGAAATGTTCTGAAGAAAACTGCTAGCTCTGCGTGCTGTGATGGAGAATTTGACTCAAAAACTGCTTAGCTCGCTCTGTTTTTGGGTGATTAAAAAACGTATCAGAAGGGCTTATTTCGAGGATCTCCCCAGACTCCATGAACACAATCCGATCAGCAATATTACGAGCAAATGCCATTTCATGGGTGACGCAAATCATGGTCATTCCCTGCTTGGCAAGATCGGTCATCACATCTAACACTTCTTTGATCATTTCAGGATCTAACGCACTCGTAGGCTCATCAAATAGCATCATTTTAGGCTCCATGCATAAACTTCTTGCAATGGCTGCACGCTGTTGCTGACCACCTGACAGTTCACTTGGGTATTTATTAGCTTGTTCCGCAATTTTGACCATTTTCAGGAATGACATAGCAGTGGCAATTGCCTGTTGTTTAGGGACTTTCTTTACCCAAATCGGGGCTAAAGTGAGATTTTCTAAAATGGTTAAATGATTAAACAAATGATAATTTTGGAAAACCATCCCTACCCTTTCTCGTATTTTTAACAGTGTTTTAGCATCGTCTGTTAAGGGAATACCATCGACTGTGATTGTGCCCTCTTGATGAGGCTCTAACCCATTGATACAACGGATCAACGTTGATTTTCCAGATCCTGATGGACCGCAAATCACGATTTTTTCTTGACGGGCAACGGTAAGATTAATATTTTTCAGTACTTGGAAATCATCAAACCATTTAGAGAGTTGGTGAATTTCTACCATCGCTTTATCGCTGTATTCACTGACTATCATAAATGACCCACTCTTAGTTTTTTCTCTAAACGTTTACTGTATGTTGACATGCCAAAACAAAATACCCAATAGACCAACGCACAAAACACATAAGCCTCTAATGCCGTGCCAATCCATTTGGGATCAGTCGTTGCCATTTGCGCAATCCCTAAAAAATCGTAAATTCCCACGATTAATACCAACGTGGTATCTTTGAATAATGAAATAAAGCTATTTACAATGCCGGGTATGGCGGTTCTTAAAGCTTGTGGTAAAACGACTAACGTTGTAATTAACCAATAAGATAGCCCCAAAGAAGCGGCTGCTTCCTTTTGACCATCAGGTATACTCTTTAAACCAGCTCGAATCACTTCTGCTAAATAAGCCGCTTGGAAAAGCGCTATACCAATAAAAACACATAACAGATTGTTAAGTACAACCGCACTTGAAACAAATAATGGAAACATCACTGCGGCTAAGAACAAAATGGAAACAAGCGGCACTCCTCGGATCACCTCAATAAAAATCACGCATAACGGTTTAATAATGAGCAATGAAGAACTGCGACCCAAGGCTAGCAAAATGGCGATAGGGAAAGCGAATAACATACTTCCAATAGATAAGAAAATCGTTAAGAACAACCCACCCCACAGATCAGTGGAAACAACACGCAAAGGCCCACCACCATGTAATAGATACAACGTACCGCAAGTCAACATGACTATAAAGGTAAACCGTAGTTTGTAAGAAGGTAAAAAATGCCAAATGATGATGCCAAGCGCTAATAATATCAAGCTAAGATCTACACGCCATTGCTCGCTCTTGGAGTAAAACCCATAAATGATCTGTTCCCATCTTGCAGAAATAACTGCCCAACAAGCCCCCTCTTTCGTACAATCAGCAGTGGATTGCCCAATCCAAGTCGCATTCCAAAAACCCCACATCAAGAGCTTATAAAGCAGGAACGCGGCTAGTGCCATGAAGATGATACCAATAAGAGATCTTTTCAGCGCCAAGCTAATTTCCTCTCATAAAGCATCATAAGGGATGAAAGGGAAAGACTAATCACTAAGTACACACTCATGGTCATAAAAATAATTTCAATGGCATGGCCGGTTTGATTCAACACAGTGCCCGCAAATAATGAGACGAGATCGGGAAAAGCAATGGCTGTCGCTAAAGAAGAATTTTTAGTCAAATTAAGATATTGGTTTGTCAAAGGCGGCGCTATTATTCTTAGCGCCTGAGGAAATATAATCAATCGCAAAGACTGATAACGGCTAAACCCAAGGGAGCGCGCTGCCTCATACTGCCCTTTAGGTATTGCTTGTAAGCCCATGCGCACAATTTCTGCAATATAAGCGGCGGTGTATGTGCTTAATGCGAATACCAATGCTAAAAATTCAGGAATAAGGTTCATGCCACCATTAAAATTAAATTTACCAAGAACAGGCTTTTCCCAAGCGAGTGAATAGATAAACAGAATCAGTAAAACGCTGAGGATCCCAATGAGTGAACCTTTAATGACTGGACGTGCTTTGTTCAGTTTTGCTATTAAAATAAAAAAAACGAGCCCTACAAAAAGCAACGTTCCTAGCAGTATAGAAAGCGATGAACCTATGGGCTTAGGTAAGTAGAATCCTCTATTGTTTAAGAAGAGATAATCACCCAATCCAATACTCTCTTGTGGATAGGGTAAAGAACGCAGTACCACGAAATACCAAAAAAATAATTGTAATAGTAAGGGAATGTTTCTAATTATTTCAACAAAACCTTTAGCAAGCACAGCGATGGAAGGCTGCTTAGAAACACTACCGACCCCTACAATGAAACCTAGCAGTGTTGCTAATACGATACCAATTCCTGCCACAAGTAAGGTATTGAATAATCCTACCCAGAAAACCTGCCAATAATGGCTTGCAGCGCTATATTCAATCAGATGAAAAATAATGCCAAATCCAGCTGTGTCGTTGAGGAAAGCAAAGCCGAATTTAACGCCTCGTGTTTCTAAATTCACTTGAACGTTGTGTGCAATTTGACTGATTATCCAACCAATTATGGCAAGCAGCAGTAACTGCAAAATAAAAAGATTAAATTTTCTTACAGAAAACGTAATCTTATCTAAATGGTGGCGCATACATTATTCCACCTTGATTCCATAAAGCGTTCAAACCCCGCTCAATCTTTAACGGACTATCTTTACCCAAATTGCGTTCAAAAATCTCACCATAGTTACCAACCTGAAAAATAACTTGATACACCCAATCATTCTTTAACCCGATTTTATTGGCAAAATCGGGTTGTTTACCAAGCAGCCGCCCCACATTTAAATTAGTATCATTCTTAGCTTTATCTAACACATTCTTTTGATTAATGCCCATTTCTTCCGCATTAATCAACGCATATAATGTCCATGAAACAATTTCTGCCCAATGATCATCTCCTTGGCGCACCATGGGGCTAAATGGTTCTTTTGAAATTTTTTCAGGCAAAATGGTGTGCAGATTGGCATCTTTTAATTTCAACATTTGCGCTGCTATGCCAGAGGCATCGGTAGAATAAACATCGCAGCGTCCCATTTCATAAGCCGCTAAGGTTTCATCCGATTTTTCAAAGGTTAAGACTTGAACTTTTAAGTCAATCGACTTAAAATAATCAGTTATATTTAATTCAGACGTGGTTCCGGTATTCGTGCAAATAATAGCGCCATCCAACTCTTTGGCATGATTAATACCAGATGCTTTCTTGACCACAAAGCCCTGACCATCATAGTAAATGATGCCAACAAAGCTTAGCCCCAGCATGGTATCACGCAGAAAGGTCCAAGTTGTGTTACGCGACAAGAGATCGATCTCTCCTGATTGCAGCGAAGTAAAGCGTTGCTTAGCGGATAACGGAACAAATTTAACCTTTTTAGCATCCCCTAACGTTGCTGCAGCAACGGCGCGGCAGAAATCAACATCTAAGCCTTGCCATTGTCCTTGATCATCAACGGTAGAAAAGCCCGCTAAACCTTGGCTAACGCCACAGATGAGGTATCCCCGTTGCAGAACATGAGAAAGTGTTGCACCGCGTTCAGTTATAGGTTGGGCAAATGCCTTAAATGACAGTATGAAACATAACGCCCATGTAAACCGTGCTATCCCTTTCAAGCCGCCCCCCAAGTCAATAAGTGCTTTGAACAACATAGCATTGAAGTGGGTATTTGTTAATTGAATTAATATTCATATCTTTCAACAGGTAAGCTTTAATGTCATCTTCATAAATCTTTGAATTAGTTAGAATATTTGAAATATCAAATTTTGAACTATACTTTAAGACATTATTTTCTTGTGACATCCAGTGATTGTCTTATCAGCCATAAATAGGTAAATAGCATGACCACTCAAAGTTCAAAAACACCAACCAAAGCCATTCGTGGTCCCGTGTTAACATTCTCAGGCGACCCCTTTAAAGATGGCTTAGAAAAGACCATGGTATACGAACCTGATGCCATTGTTGCATTCGGTGACGGTTATATTACCCACTTTGGTCCAACGGATAAGATCAAACCGCAATTGCCACCAGACATCACCATTAAAAATTATGGTAAAGATTCACTGATTTCAGCAGGATTCCTGGACAGCCATGTCCACTTCCCACAAACACCCATGATTGCTGCATTTGGCGAACAATTGTTGGACTGGCTTAATAAATATACATTTCCAACCGAGCGCAAATACGCCGAT
Source organism: Uncultured Candidatus Berkiella sp. (assembly GCA_964594635.1). Taxonomy (GTDB): domain Bacteria; phylum Pseudomonadota; class Gammaproteobacteria; order Berkiellales; family Berkiellaceae; genus Berkiella. The sequence goes on along the minus strand of CAZQMV010000001.1, from coordinate 326,335 downwards.
AAAGCGTTTGCAAGCTCTGTCGCTAAGGTGTTTTTGGATGAGTGTTTGAAGAACGGTATTACGACAAGTTGCGTTTATTGCACTGTGTTTCCACAATCGGTCGATGCGTTATTTGAGGAAGCTGACAGGCTTGGTATGCGAATAGCGGCTGGTAAAGTTTTGATGAACCGTAATGCACCCGACTATCTACTGGATACCACTCAGTCTGGCTATGATGATTCAAAAGCGCTTATCAATAAATGGCATGGTCGCAATCGCCTCATGTATGCCATCACGCCCCGCTTCGCACCCACTAGCACAGATGATCAGCTTGAATCCGCAGGCGCACTTTGGAGTGAATATCCCGATTGCTACATGCAAACGCATGTGTCCGAAAACAAGAGCGAAATCGCCTGGGTAAAAGAGCTTTTCCCTGACCGTAAAGGGTACCTCGACGTTTACGATTACCACAAATTGTGTCGCCCTAAAGCGGTTTTCGGCCATGGCATTCACCTTGATGATGACGAAATGCAATGCATACATCGTACAGGCTCGGCAATCTCTCACTGCCCTACTTCAAACTTTTTCCTTGGCAGCGGATGTTTTAACATCCATCGTGCGATGCAAAAAGATCGACCCGTGCGTGTTGGACTTGGCACCGATCTTGGCGCAGGCACCTCTTTCTCCATATTGCAAACGTTAAATGAAGCCTACAAGGCTGCGCAGTTCAATAACAATAAACTCACCGCAGGCCATGCGTATTATTTAGCAACGCGCGGCACCGCGCATTCTATGTACCTCGAAGACAAAGTCGGCAGTATTGCCCCTGGCATGGAAGCTGATATTGTCGTTCTTAACATGAAATCAACCCCCATCATTGAATACCGTATGCAGTTCGCACAAGACATCCAAGAAGCTCTATTCATTCAAATGATTATGGGCGATGACCGAGCAGTAAGAGCCACCTATGTAGCAGGAGAGCTACGCCACACTAAAGACGCTTAGCAACCTATTTTTACATGGAGATAATCACATGGACAGTGAATTTAAACTTGGTGGTTTGAAGGCATGGTGGGTTTGGATACTTGCCGTCACCTTCGTCGTTTTTCTGTTTAGTTTTCAGACAGGCTATGCCATTGTTAATCCAAATGTACAAAGTGAATTGGGGCTTTCGGTTGCTCAAATTGCCACAATTGCTGCATTCTATACATGGGCATTTGCCGTTTTTCAATTCTTCAGTGGTGCTTTGCTAGATAGACTTGGCGCTCGCAAGGTTTTGCCAATCTCGATTACGCTCGTCACGCTGGGTATCTTCCTTTTTGCTAATGCCAAGAGCTTTGAAATGCTGCTGCTATCGCAGGTCGTCATTGCTATTGGTTCAGCCTCCGGCTTCGTCGGTGCAGGTTATGTCGGCGGCCAGTGGTTCGGCATGGCTAAGTTCAGTTTCATGTTTGGTCTTGTTCAGATGATAGCAGCATTAACCTCAGCGTTTTCGCAAAACCTAATCGGTTTTGCGCTCGATGTAGTGACATGGCGCAATCTGTTTAATTACACAACGGTATTTGGTGTTGCGCTCATCGTGCTCGGCTTCTTATTTATCCGAGATCCCAAACCTGTTATTAGCGATCACCAAGGTGGCATTGGCGAATTTTTTGCTTCGGTTGTCAAAGGCATGATTGAAGTATTAAAAATTGGCCATGTCTGGATGGCATCTCTGATTGGTGCATTTTCCTTCGGAGCGATGCTAGCACTTGGCGTGGTTTGGATGCCAAAACTTTTGATGGCACATGGTTTTAGCGAAGCTTCATCACATGTAGGTGCTTCGCTGTTGTGGCTTGGGCTTGCTGCAGGTAGCGCCGTGATCCCGCATTGGTCTGATAAAATACACAAACGTAAATTGCCTATTGTGTTCAGTAACGCTATTCAAGTGGTAGCGATACTGGGTCTGCTGTATTTCCCAAGTCTTGATTCCACAGCTGCATTAATTCTTTGCTTTATATTTGGATTCTTCAACGCTGCACACATGCTTGCTTTTAGTACCACAGCAGATGTTGTTCGTCCACAGCAGATCGGCACTTCAGCCGCTATTGTCAATGGCATCATGTTTATTGCTGGTGGCATCTTGATGAGTCGACCTGGCATTCGCATTGGTTGGGGTCTTGAAGCTGGTATAGAGCCAAAGTCATTAGAACTTGCTCAATACGCGGGCTTACCGATCACTGTCGCAGTTGTTCTTGCCCTCGTGTTGTCGATATTAATGAAAGAAACCTATCCACCAAGGAGCCAACAATGATAATCCCATTGAATCGCATTGCAATGAGATCTTTATTACTTGCTTTCGCGTTTGCACCCAGTGTATTTGCTGTAGACGCGGCAGTTAACACTGCTGCTCCTGCTGCACCACCCGGGCGAGCCAATCAACAAGTATCAACTCCAGGGTTTTCGACTTGGGACGTTCAATTTCTTTATGGCACGACATTCCACGAACCAGGGATTTATGAAAATATCGAGAAGAATACGGTAACGCTCGAGAATTCTTCGGGGTGGAGCTGGGGCAGTAGCTATTTCTTTATCGATTACTTGAGGTCCAATCATGACGAGGACTTTTCAACCGAGTTCTACGGCGAATGGTATCCTTCCATAAGCCTTGGCAAGATTGTTGGTCTAGATGATCTTTTTCCTCGTCGTCCTCTGTTAAAAGATCTGTCCGTCACGATGGGGTTCAACGCAGGATCAAAGAACACAGGCGCTTCACCATTTGTTGTTCTACCTGGTTTCACATTTGACTTGGAGATCCCTGGGTTTCAATTCTTCTCGCTCGGCACTTATGCCTACATGGACAGTGGTCGTTTTGGAAGAGCGCCTAACGGGTGTAACGCAACAACCTACCAGATCACCCCTTCTTGGTCGTTGCCTTTTAATATCGGATCAGCGCGTTTTAGATTCGATGGCTTCATTGATTTCATCGGTCCTCATGGTGAGTGTTCGAGCCAGATCGTATCCCAACCGACGCTCAAGCTTGATATTGGAGGCACCTTCGGTCACAAGCCTGATAAACTGTTAGCTGGAGTTGAGTGCGGCTATATGAAAAACAAATACGGTATTAGCGAACTCGATCAGACAGCGACACAAGCAGTTGTGATGTGGGTGTTCTAGAATGCAATTAAAAGGACATCCAATTGGGTGTCCTTTAATTTATTGAGTCCAGTCTCGGCTATCCTCCCGTCTGGAAAATGTCTATTTATCGGTTTTTTAATGGCCTTGAGCCTAAATGGGATTTTTCCTGACGTGTAAACCTTGCCCTAAATCATTAGAATCCTCCTAACAAAGTGAGTTATCACTATAGGAATGAATCTGATGCATTTGCCATTTACCGAAAACCACATTTCGTATTCCGCACAAGATAGAGTCAAACAAATTTTGACACCGTTGCGTGAAATGGCCAATATTCACTATTTTAACTATAGCGTTACCTACCTTGATAAATCCGGCTTTACCCTCCATACCAATGAAAAGCTTTACGAAGCTTGGTACTTGAAACAATTCCCCTTCTGGGAATTTAGATTACAATCAGGATGGTATTTGTGGGATAACATTGATAGTGCCGAAAAAAGAGAATATGCGCAAAATCTCAATATTGCTCATGGCATTATGCATCTTGAACATAAGGAAGATAGAACAGAGGTAATAGCCTTTGCAACAACACCTGAAAATAGCAATATTCTACAGTTTTACTTGAACCAACAACTGTTGTTAAAAAAATTCAAAAAACATTTTATTGAAAACGCACAAGATCTCATTAATATTGGTAATACACAATTAGTCGCTACTCCCGACTCAATGAAAGGCGATGAAACCCTAGCTCGGCAAATTAGATTCAACATGTCTAACTGTCATCCAGATTTAAACTCTCCGATGGCTCAACTCTCTATTAGAGAACGTGAATGTTGTGAATTATTACTGAAAGGAAATAGTTTAGGGGCAATCTCGCTCGAATTGGGTCTAGCGCTACCTACTGTAGCAAATTATATTTGTAGAGCAAAGAGTAAGCTTTCTGTTAACAATCGTGCAGAACTCTTTCAATTGGCACAAGAATGGGGCTATGTACATTGCATATCAGCATGATGCGATCATAAATCCGGTTGATAGTGCCGCTAAAAAATTCACTTTTTCTGATTGTTTTTCTCATTCTCTAATGCTTTTTGACTAATATCAGAATACATCTGGATTGCTTTGCTCACGATTTCTTGGTATTCAGGGTATTTATCAGAATATTGCAAAACATATTTTGCATCTTCTAAAACAACATCTAAAAAAGTCAGATCAGAGTGATTCAATATTTCACCCGCGTTAACGCGCTTTTCAATATCGAGTGCTCTAGGTAGGCGGTGTTCCGTAAATCGCTTAAACAGTGCATCGATCACGATTTTGTCTGTTTCGTTTTTTTCCATGATGGTTCCTGGCTAAAAGTTATGCATGAATAATATAACTATAATCGAATATCCAGCTGTTAGTCTTGTGACTTGCAAAAAGTAATACTTCCTGACATGGTATTTTACTCCATTTTTTTTGATATCTTTTTAATATAACCTTTTGTCTAAATTGACATGATTTAGACTCTTAATTATTAAAAAATCATGTTATAGTTTGCTAACTTTTATGACAAAAATGAGTATCCCATGCAGTTAAGTCCAAGCCATATTACAATTGAATCTGAAAGCCGTATTCAGCAAATATTGAAACCATTAGCTAAAATGAGTGGCATCAATTATTTTTCATATGGTATTAACTTTGCAGATACTTCAGGTTTTACCCTGACAACCCACCCCACTTATTATGAAACTGCCATTCACAAGCAATTTCCTCTGTGTGGATTTCATCTCGATACAGGATGGCATCTCTGGGAAACGACATTACCCGTCGAACAGCAACAGATCTCTAAAAACCTTAATGTTGGCAATGGCATTTTGTTCGTTAAACATTTAGATGACATGACTGAAATTATTGAATTTGCAAGTGATTTAGGCAATCGACAAGTGTATCATTTTTACATGAACAATAAGCCTTTATTAAAAAAATTCATTAATCACTTTACGCAGGAAGCAAAAAATCTTATTACCGCTGCCAATAGTCAAAAAGTCACGCCAACTGACAATATGATCCTTCGTAAAAATTTACTAAAACCTTTTAATATTGATCAAGCCAATCTAAATCATTTCTTGAATCAGCTTGAATCACCTTACAATACACTTTCAAATCGCGAACTTGAATGCTTTCTTTACTTAATTAGAGGATATTCAATCGCACAAATCTCAACTGAAAATAAGCTGGCAACCCCAACGATTGCCAATTACATCCATCGTGTAAAACAAAAGCTACAATGCTTTTCAAGAAAAGAGATGGTTAACAAAGCAATCGATATGGGTTTAGTTGAATACGCTTAGTCCACATCGCACTTAATCAAAGAAAATATATTAAATTATGGGCTTTACTTTAATTTTGGACTTCCTGAGGTTGCTGCTGCGCGATCATCCACCGATAATCTAGCACTAGCACTATTATAACGGGGCGTCAGTGGCCGCTCAACAACACCACTGCTTTCTGAATCTGTCACATCCTCTGCGAAAGTAACAGGTAACATACCAAGCGGAGATCCTTTACCAAGGGCTGGCACTCTAGGTGGTGACAATCTTTGATCTGAATGAGTTCTAACAATGTTAACGGGCCTGGTTGCTACTTGACCACTCTGATTCGTTACAATATTTCTTCTTTCACTTACTGGGCTCTCTGGGTTTGCAGCAGCACCAGTCAGTGAAGCTCTGCTTCGTGTTGGGCTTTCTTTAGGACTTTGCATCTGTGATGACAATTTATCACCACTAACCGTCATTGATTGAAACAGCTTTAACAACGTCGGTTTCCTTTCTTGCGAATGCCGTTTAGGGAGCTCTACTTGCGACTGTGGTGGTAGCAAAGGAATTTCAGACGATGCCTTTTGCACTTCTTCTCTAGGTGACTGAAATGTCACTTCACTCAATGGCACTTCTAATTTAACCACATCCACCCATATGAGTTTTTGAGCTGCAGCCAAAGTTGATGCATACAACTCTTTATTTTGTTGGAAGGTTGCATACAAACTAGGATCAAAGGGTTGTTCAAAATGAGGCATGGTAATTAAAAAGGGGGCAACCTTGGGGAAAAAACGATGAGCTGCCGCAGCAGCCTGATACTTCCCGTCAGGCGTATTATTTTCGGGCAATACGAGTACTTCTGATAGATCTAATCCTGATAAAAGCACACTCAAGACCATTGAACCAGCTGATTCTGTTGTCATGCCATTGGCTTTTTGACCCGCCAATATTTTTGTAGCGAGATGGATATAGGAATGGATCACTCTCGCGCTATCCATTTCATCTATCGCGCATAACTGACCAATGAACTCTAACCATATTTTACGGATCCCATCTTCATTGATCCGTAATAAAGCTGGCGCACCGTCACTACTTTTGGTGAGTTCCTCTCTAGAAAATACCGTATGGGTCTTACGCAACTGATGCAAGAAAATATGCCAAGCCGCATTCACTTTAACGGACGTTAAATCAAGAAGACAACCATTTTGAATCATGTGTTTGTAAAAACTGGCCCATTCAAGAGGTCCAATGGGTAGAACTTTTTCAGGTGACTTTTTTACTGACACTTCTGTTAAGACAGGCTGCTTTTCCTTTTTACCCTTTTTGAGTTCCTTTTCACTGGGTACAGAAACAAGTAAGGGAGGTAATTCTTCTTCTTTTTTGAAGGATGCATTATAAGCAGCAATTTTTTCAGTGATGGAAGGAAGCGATTTTGTCACATCGCGTGTAAACTTTGTCTCTAATATAATTTTTTTTAAGGCATTAACTGCTGCATCATCACCAGGTACCCTAAAAAGGCACTCAGCTGCATTGTAAGGAATAATGCTATCTGACAATTCAAGCAACTTACGAATGGTTCTTAAACGATAAAGATGTTCATTCTTCACGAGGCAATCCTTCGCTAATCAATACCAGAAATAAGGCATCAAGATTAGATCGAATAACCAGTTAAAATCAAGCACTGATTCAATGCTGTGAGAATGCTCAGGTCTTATTTACTTATCGTGACTGTTGGGCCAAGGGCTAAAGGGAAACGGCTTTTTAGAGGAATTGTAAGTCACGTATTGGATCATGTCGTGATAGTAAAGCCCTAGCGACTGACCAAAAAGTAAGAGGTGTTTGTTGGATTTATTCGAGAAAAGATTCATCACGAACTGAAATACACCCACAAAAAACAATAAAAAAACGACCATGTAAATAATAAAAAAGAACAGCACCAGATATAGGCCTCTTATCCAGTGATCTTTTGATTTTACATTGTTTTTTACGGTTTCAGTTAAAAGTTCCATAATAGATATAGCTCTTGATAAGAATCGTATTTAGAGTATAGATGATCAAATTGAACTAAATTGCTGTTAGATTGTACAGCTCTTTAGTCGCCTCCAGCACTTCCTGTGCATGCCCTTTTACTTTTACCTTACGCCATGCCTTTTTGATAATGCCATTCTTATCAATCAAAAAAGTACTGCGATCAATTCCAAGAATTAAACGAGCAAACATATTTTTTTCAATCATGACACCAAAAGCCTGACACACTTTTTCATCTTTGTCAGAAATTAATGGAAAGGGTAAGCTAAATTTTGAACAAAACTTTTCATGAGATCCTACAGAGTCACGAGAGACACCCATAATTTGCGTATCACATTCAGCAAATGCCGAGTGTAGATCTCGAAAGTCTTTACCTTCCAGTGTACAACCAGGCGTATTGTCTTTGGGGTAAAAATACAAAACGATATTTTTACCCTTCAGATCGTCAAATGAAGTAATCGATTCATTTGTTGTTTCAAAGGTCAGTGAAGGGATCTTATCCCCTACTCCCAATTTTTCCATAATACTTTCCACTAAACACACTTCCAATTCGCATTAATACTTAAGAAATAAACTGCGGTATCTTCAAAGGTACCCACCAGATCACCTTTAACTAAACCATGGCTATCAACGTCTAAGTTACCACCGCTAATATATTCAACTGCAACCCCAAGATCCAGATCGTTACGATAGGCGTAACGAGTTCCTAATCCTATGCGAAGCGCTGAATTTACGGGAGTTGTAACCGATACCTTATCTGGATTTTGAAAATTGGTATCATAACCAATACCCATATTAACTAACCATTTTTCATTCATTGCATGTTGCAACCCAAGCGCAGCATGCCAAGTATCTTTATACTTTAAATCGGCAACCAATGTTCTCGGTGTGACAGAGTCGACCCCTATTTCTACCAAGCCAAATTTTTTCCAATTTTGCCAACCTGCACTGAATAAAACCGCCCACTGATCTGTCATTTGGTGAAACAAGCTGAGCATACTACCTTGGGGTACTTCAAGACCAATATTGATCGCACCATCTAACAAACCTGTATTTAATAAAAGCGTATTTAATATCGGACGAACATCCGAGAAGCGAGTTGTAGATGAGAAATTTAATTTCACTGGAGACTGATAGGTTATACCAAAACGGGTACAAGAAGTGGGTTCATATAATAACCCCACATTTGCGCCCACACCCCAATCATTATCTGAGATTTTAAGCTGACCATCTGGAAAGTCGGTTACTCCAAAAGGTGAATTATTAATAGCGACTTTATTACTATATACGCCATTCATAAACATCACACCAAAGCCTAAAGATAAGCCATGCTCTAATTGCAAGGCTAAGGTAGGCTGAATAGTAACACCTAATAAAGTGGCACTAACAACTGAGTAGCGTCCTACCCAATCATCATCATAAGATAAGCTTGAACCGAAGTTCCCATAAATCCCAATACCGGCTTTTAGAAAATCATTGACAGTATGACTATAAAAGAAGCTGCCACCAGGAAAAACCCCTACCGGATTTCCCCCATTTTGACTACCTAGAAATGGCGATACCGTCTTTGGCGTAAAACGAACATCTTGGTAGAGCGCTTGCACCCCCGCCAACATCTGGTTACCGGCCAATCGTGTCATACCAGCGGGATTCGTCAAAATCGTAGAAGGATCTTGGGCTCTTGCCGAGTAACCTGCGGCAGCTAAACCCACATCATCCGTTCCAATTTCATATAGAATCACGCCACCCGCTATTGCTTGCTGAACGCTTAATAAACCTAGGGCAAGACTTGCGAGTTTATAGTTCCTTTTCAAGGTACTCTCCCATTTATAGCCAGATAGTAAACTATATAAATTCCCGATGACTAGTGCCTGTTCCTAGCTTAACATACCTTAAATCAATAAAAAAAAATGCTTTACCTAATTATTTAAATGGCGGTCTTAATGCCAAATGGACTGCTTTATGGCCGTTATCGGTAACCCCGAAAGCAAGATAAAATGGACCAATTAACGTATCAGCTGCTAAAAATAAACTACCCGAACCAATCCAACGTTCATTACTCACGTTAGCATTTCCCCAAACTTTGCCTGCTTCAAGTGAACTGCCAAGATAGACAAGCATTGGACGATTAGGTACCAATTGAACTTGCTTGAATTGGTAAAAATAAATAGCAGAAACCAAAGCTGATTGATCGCCCATCAATTCATTGTTCGAAAGCCCTGTTAACTCAAAGAGCCCACCCAAAGTATAATTAGCAGTAAAACTTGCAATATCTGATATCGTCTGGTTATAGACTGTTCCTAATGCAAGCGCATGTTTACCTTTTGACACCGCGCCAAGATTTCGAACACTTATCTGTGAAAAGTGACTATCGCCACCATAATTTTCATCAAAAGTCGAAACGTTGATCTCACCTTTCATGCCATGACGAGGGAAATACATGTTATCTATTGTATCCCATTCAAACAATAAACCAATTTCACCATTATGAATGTATTGGTTTTGAACGATATAGAAACCGGTTTCCTGTTTGATATCGTCATATTCATATTGCCAATAACCGCTCAATCGACCCCAATTACCAAAGTTTCTACCCAATAACAATCCCACTTGCGCTGCTGTTGTGACGAAATCAGCAATAGCATCAAAATCATAGTAAAATACCGTTGGTGTTCGTTGAATCGAAATAGAAGGGTTCACAAACCAAGCGAGATCTTTTGAAAGCGGCTGGTAAAATTCGGCAAGAAGCCCCTCTCCTTGACCAATTTGCCCCAGCAAACGCCATTCACCTAAATAGCTATTCACTCTGGGATTAGTGATCCCGAAGACTAAACCAAATGTATTCGTCACATTAAAATCAGTATCTAGTAATAAACTGGCTTGAAAAAAGACAGGGCTATCTAAGTCAACTTTTGGTTCAACCACCAGTACCTTTTCGTCACGGATCTCTTTGATACCATAATTGATGCGATCAAATATCGATAAACCATATAAGCGTTTCATCTCATGCGTAATTTCTTGGGGTGTCACTGTCCCAGAATCAAACCTGGTATAATCAAGATAGGTTTCATCTTCCAGAACAACAGGATCCTTGATTCCTACTGCATCGAAAGTCACGCAATTTTTAATAGGAGGAACAAGGCATTGATAGCCACTTGCTAAGGGTCTTAAACGCATGGCCATTTTTTCGGCCGCCAAACGTCCAGGCTCTATTCCTTGTTCAAATTTCTCGAAATCAGAAGTTCCCAGTTCTTTAAATGTAGGTTCCAGCAAAATATCATTCGGCGTTAACGCTTTTAAACTGAGCTCTTCATTTCTAAAAGTAAGAATATTAGAAAGTTGATCAATCACTCCTGCCAAATCCACAATGGTATTTTTAGTTGCCAGTGGTGTGCTTACGTCAACAACAATCAAGATATCAGCACCCATTTCTTTAGCTATTTGAATAGGTACGTTGGCGCTAACCCCTCCATCTACTAATAAATAACCATTTTGATCAATAGGAGAAATAATGCCAGGAACAGCCATACTCGCTAACATCGACAAAGCCAAATCACCACGATCCAACGTTATTGCATTTCCGTTTACTAAATCAGTAGCGACTGCTTTAAAGGGAATATTGAGACAATAAAAATCACGAATGGGTTGCAAAGGAAGTAAGTAACTATTAAATACTTCATACAAGCTTTGCCCAGTAATAATGCCATAAGGAATGTGCAACGCACCATTTGAGTAGCTGATGAAATTTTTAATAACAAAAATATCGGTATCTAACTTACGTCGATAGTAGAGATCGGTTCGCTTAATGTCGTAACTAAAGATCTCTGTCCAATTGAGTGTCGTAAAATCCTGTTTGAGTTGTTCAATAGGAACACCAGCTGCATAAAGCCCACCAATCACGGCGCCCATGCTGGTACCGACAATAAAATCAATCGGCACATTCATTTCTTCTAGGGCTTCAATCACACCAATATGGGCAGCACCTCTGGCACCGCCGCCGCTTAAGACTAAACCTATTTTGGGTCGATGCGCTTGATGTTCTTCAACTGCTTGAGCTACGTTAGTTAGAATAACAAGTAAAAAAAACCATTTTTTCACAAAACATTATCCACGATAGAAGAATATGGAATTAATCTATCATTGATAACAACCCTTTGCGACTAGGTTTTAGATTGATCTAAAAAGAGGGCTTAAGGAGTAATAGCTACTTTTAAAACGCCATCTCGTTGGTTCGCAAAAAGATCATAGGCTTTTTCAATGTCAGCGAGTTTAAAACGATGTGTTACCATAGGCTTAAAATTAACCCTACCTGATTGCACAATGTTCAATAATCGACGCATACGCTCTTTACCACCTGGACACAAGGTGGTGACAATTTTATGATCGCCAAGTCCTGCCGCTATTGTTTCTAATGGCATTGAAAGCTTACCCGAATAAACGCCTAAACTCGACAATCTACCACCAGGTCTTAAGACTCTTAAGCAGTTTTCAAAGGTTTGCTGAGTACCCAGCGCTTCAATTGCCACATCTACACCACGCCCATTCGTTATTTTCATAATTTCTTCAATAGGATCAGTTGTTTTAAAGTTAATCGTAATGTCTGCTCCCATTAATTTTGCCATTTTCAATCGCTCATCGACACTATCTACGCCAATAATCAGGCTCGCTCCTTTTAACTTGGCTCCGGCGGTTGCACATAAACCAATTGGCCCTTGCGCAAACACCACGACAATATCACCAATTTGGATCTGACCGCTTTCTGCACCGCCAAAACCTGTACTCATGATATCAGGGCACATCAATACTTGTTCATCCGTTAAGCCATCAGGTACTAGCGTTAAATTCGCCATCGCATGTGGGACTAACACATACTCAGCTTGACAACCATCAATCGTATTACCAAAACGCCAACCACCAATTGCTTTACCACCACATTGTGCATGAACACCATCTAAACAAGAATAACATTGACCACACGGGGTGATGGCCCCTACAATCACTCTTTGGCCAAGCTGATAACCTGTCACACCAACACCCATTTCAGCGATTGTTCCCACAGGTTCATGTCCAATAATGCGTCCAGGGGCAACGGGGTATTCTCCTTTTAAAATGTGCACATCAGTGCCACAAATCGTGGTTGTGGTTATTTTGACGAGCGCTTCACCTGGACCTACTTTTGGAATAGGTTTATCTTCTAAAACAATTTGGCCCGGTTTTACAAAGACAGCGGCTTTCATCATTTTCATTATCATGCCCTTTTATTAAGTTTTTTCATTGATTCAATAATCACATGACTCATATCAATTTGATTACTGGGATGCAGCCTTGTGTTGCAGGTTACTACCATGTTAGCGCCTTGACTTTTTAGATTTTCGTAAGCATCATCGACAAACAATGCATGCACACCAAGACAGGTGAGCTTTTGAAAATGATTTTGCTGTAAATACTTCATAACCTTAATCATTGTTTGCCCTGTTGAGATCACATCATCAATAATAACAGGTTCAAACCCAGCAAAATCCTTGAGATCAGGTGTATTGATCTCAACATGATGATCACCTTGACGAACTTTATCAAAAATAACATGAGGTGCATTGATTAGCTTTGCAATGCTGACAACCCATTGTTCACTTTCTCTGTCCGGTCCAATGAGTAAAGGTTTTTTTATCCTATTCATCAACCAATTGGCAATTGGCTGATGTGCCTTCAAAGCCATAGCGGGAATACGATAAATTTCACTCAATGATTTTATGCGATGTAAGTGCGGCTCTACCGTCAATAACGAATCAATATACTGAGATAATAGTTTGGCAAAATAATGTGAAGTGATCCCCTCATTGGAGTGAAATTGTTTATCCTGACGCATATAGGGCAAATAAGGGGTCAATAAATGAACGCTTTTTGCACCGAGTGCTTTAACAGTTTCGACAGCGAGCACCAAAGGAAGCAGTTTGGCATTTGGGTTATATAAATCAGCTGAAAAGATAACGACTTGATCTTTAACATTCGTATTGATTCTTATTAATGATTCACCATCGGGAAAATCATGGATTTGACAATCTCCTAGGGCAAAACCCAGTGATTTAAAAACCGATTCATTATATTGTGAGCAACCAAATAAATTGAATACAATACCACTCATTCGTGCTCTCTTATTTCATAAATCGGCTTTTCATTTTTAAGATAGGATAAAGCATAATTGAGTTCACCTTTTGATTCTGCATGAATCGTAAATAAAGGATCTCCTTTTTCTATCAAAGCATGCAATGAAGTTTGTAAATATAAACCTGCCGCTTTAGCTTGCGGTGCACCTGCTAATTTCGCTATTTTTGCAAGGCATCTGTTATCAATATAATCAACTGAACCACGAGACTGCGCTTCTACAACATAGGTATAAGCCGCTTTTGGAGGTAATGACATTCTCCCTTGGGCATGACAAATAGCTTCAAACTTTTTCAAAGCTCTACCTGAATCTAAGATCTGCGTTGCAATCTCTAATCCCTTACCTTTTGAAATATCGTTTGAAAACTCAATCAGATGCGCAGCTAAATTGAGTGCTCGATCTCTTAAGTCTTTAGATGCGGTTGATTCACAAGCAAGAACAGATAAGACTTCACTGGCTTCCAAGGCAGGACCAACACCTCTGCCAACAGGTTGACTGCCATCCGTAAAAACAACTTTTATTTCAACACCTAGCTGTAAGCCAATAATTTGCAAATAGTGACGTAATGTTTCGGCTTTTTGAACTGAACGAATTTTGGCACTAGGCCCAACTGGCACATCAATGACAATATGATTTGAACCAGCAGCAATTTTTTTAGATAAAATGGACGCAACCATTTGACCTTCAGTGTCTATATCCATAGAACGTTCAATGCGAATGAGTGTATCATCCGCAGGGCTTAAAAAGACCGCACCACCCCAAACAATACAACCATTTTCTTTTTCAATGACTTTTCGCATTTTATCAATATCTAGATTGACGGGCGAAAATACCTCCATCGTATCTGCTGTGCCTGCAGGAGAGGTAATCGCTCGCGATGATGTTTTTGGAATCGTCAAACCAAATTCAGCAATAATCGGCACGATGATTAGGGTTGTACGATTACCAGGTAGCCCACCGATACAATGTTTATCAACAATAGTAGAGGTAGGCCATGTTAATCGCTGACCTGTGTTGATCATGGCTTGTGTCAGATCTGAAATCTCATTAATATTTAATCCTACGCCTGCGCAAGCAGTTAAAAACATAGTAATATGAATATCAGAATATTGCCCATGAACAATATCTTGAATAATAGAAGTTATTTCAGTTTTATCTAAAGAGCTTCCATATATTTTAGCTCGAACATATTTTAACGACTCCAAAGTGGGAGGATGTGAAACATGTATGATGTCTCCTTCAGATGCCTCTAGAAATGTCCAAGCATAGGATGACAAACCTGCTTCATCATCTTTCAGTAAATCTGTATTAATCGTGTTTATAGTTGCAATAAGTGTTTTGTCTTTTAGTGTAACCAAAACGCGAGTTTGAGTCTCAAAACCTTCAGCTTTACATACATCGCAATCTTTGCGTACATATAAAACCGCTTCATGGTATGTATCAATACCCAAATATTTTAAATGTAAATGTGAAGTCTTAGACAATTTTTTCATTTCAATTTTTCTATTTGCATATACTCAGGAACAATACACTTCCAATGAAATTTTTCTTCAATTTTTTCCTTTAAAGCATTTGCTGCACTAATTTCCCCATGAGTAATAAAAACTTTCTTTGGCGAATATTCAAAATGGCTTAACCATGCTAATATTTCGTTATAATCTGCATGTGCAGATACGTTATCTAATTGTGCCACTTCAGCTTCAATAGATATCATTTCCCCATGAATTTTAACTATTTTCTCACCTTGTACCATTTTCGCACCCCTTGTACCTGGTGCTTGATAACCCGCAAATAAAATGGTATTTCGTCTATCTTTTGCAAACAATTTTAAATGATGCAAAACTCGACCACCCGTTGCCATACCACTCGCTGAAATAATAATGACCGGATACGCAAAGTTATCAATGCGCTTTGAATCCTCAACCGTATTCACATAGGTTGCTACATTACAAAATTCTACAATTTCACTTTTAGTAAGCCGGTGATCTTCCATATGGGCACAAAATATATCGGTAGCTTTGATGGCCATCGGACTATCTAAAAAGACGGGAATATTAGGTATCTTTCCTTCCTTTTTAAGCAAAGAGATATGGTAAAGTAAACTTTGTGCACGTCCAACGGCAAATGAAGGAACAATAACAGAGCCACCTCTAGCCACCGTTTTATTTATGATTTCTGCAAATTGAGTGGTGCTTGGTTCTTTTTCATGTAACCTGTCGCCATAAGTCGATTCCACAATCAAATAATTTGCTGATTTGACAATAATCGGTGGTTTCATTATCAAATCATGGGGCCTACCAAGATCGCCCGTAAAAAGAATGGTTGACCCTTTATAATTGATCTCAACAAGCGATGCTCCAATAATGTGCCCTGCTGGCAAAAACTGAATGGAGAGTTGGTTGTTAATAACAACTTTTTCATGGTATTCAACCGCTTTGAGTGATTGCAATGCAACTTCCGCATCCAATTTGGTATAAAGCGGTAAAGCAGGATGGTGCTTAGAGTAACCATATCGATTAGCCGTGGCAGCTTCTTCTTCTTGCAAATAACCAGAATCAGGTAACAAAACACCACACAGATCTCTTGTTCCCTTGGTGCAATAGACAGGACCTTGAAAACCATTTTTAATTAATAATGGTAAATATCCGGTATGATCAATATGCGCATGAGTTAACAGCACACAATCTATCTCTTTAGGATGTAACGGTAAAGTGCTCCAGTTACGGAGGCGATATTCCTTTAAACCTTGGTATAAACCACAATCAACCAAAACTGTTATTTCACCAAGTTTTAATAAATATTTTGAGCCCGTGACAGTTTGTGAAGCGCCTAAGAATTGTATTTCCATTACACTCTCTTAATAAGTTAGCTATAAAATGTTAACACCTATTACTCTGCCTATATAAAAGGTAATTGCAGCAGCTATTAAACCAAAAAATACTTGTCTTAGCCCCGCATACCAAAAACTTTTACCCGTAAAGAAAGTAATCAAACCACCAATCAAAAATAGCCCAATAGTACTTCCAATGACACTGCCCATGATCGCTACATTGTCTGAACGAAAGAAAAAGGGAAAAAGTGGAATAAAAGCACCTATGGCAAATAATGAAAACGAAGCTATCGCCGCATGGTAGGCTGAGCCGCCAAGCCCTTCTTTATCAATTCCAAGTTCTTCTTTGACGAGCACATCTAACGCCGTATCCATATTGGAAAATACTTTTTCAGCAAGCTTGCGAGCGTCTTCTTCTGCCATTCCTTTCGCTTGATAAAGCAACGTTAACTCATTCATTTCCTCTTCTGGTGAATTTTCTAATTCTTCTGCTTCGATCTCAATTTGACGTTGATAGTACTCACGCGAGCTTTGCACAGACAGCCATTCACCCAATGCCATTGATATTGAGCCCGCTAACAATCCTGCCACACCCGCGATGACAACAGCGCCACTCCCTTGTGCTGCACCTGCGACTCCCATGACCAAACTCATGTTTGACACTAAACCATCATTAGCACCCAAAACGGCTGCTCTTAAAGAGTTACCTTGAATTGATCGGTGCTTCCCCTCTAAGCGGGTAAGCGTTTCACCTTCAGGTGTTAAACGGTGATCGTTAGAAAGGTTTTTTAAAATATTTAAATGTACATTCTCATAACCTGTGATCGGTTCGCCTTTTGCTTGTTTTGAGGCAATCACCGTCTTAGCTGTTTTCCATTCAACCGCTGCCAAATGATTAATGACAAAATCGTAGCCAACCCATTCTGCCAGTTTAATTTGCAATCTTGCTTTCACGCTGCTCGTGGGCATCTGATATTCAGGTAAATGAACTTGAACTCTTTTTAAGAAGTGATCGGCATGCTTTTGCTCAATGGCACACATTTTTGAAAATATGGTTCGCGCCGGTTCTTCTAAATATTTTTCGGCTAATTTTTGATATAAAAATGCCGCATCAACTTCCATTTGTAGCTGATTTTTTAACTTTGTGAGTTTTTGCTTCTCTGTCATCATTTAGTTCGCTGTTTGGTTATACAGTTAATGAGAGTACGATCTCTTTATATTATCGTCCATTTATAGTTGGCCGTCTTGCAGCCGATATAGTCTTTACAATCCATTTCGTTGGGGGCGTTATGCAACACTATATTCCTGATCACGAAGAACCAGAAAGCAATCATCACCAAGATGACCATACCCCTGGCGGTGATCATGATCATTCCAAGGATAGAAAGCGCGATGAAGAGCTAAAACGTGTCTATGATGAACGTAAAGAACAGGCTGATAAATCTTCTCGCAAATCCCGCGGCAAATAACACTTTACAAGCAATTTTAAAATGGGTAGCTGCACCCAATGGTCCTTCTTCAATGTGCTGGGTAAAGAGTATATACTTCCTTCTTTTTTTTGCGATAACAGTATCAAAAATAACATAAAACAGTAAGAAAGTAGTTGATCCATAACAGGTTCTTCTATACAATCTTAGTTAGTTTTATTTCTGGATAAAGTAGTGTATGTCATTAAATCATAACCATATCTCTTTCGAAGCAGAATCAGAGGTTAAAAAGCTCCTAGCCCCCCTAACTAAATTGGGTGCAGTGAACTATTTTTGTTATGGCGTAAACTACCCAGATACATCAGGATTTAGCTTACATACGCATAGTGCTTTCTATGAGTCATGGTTTGAGCATCAATTCCCATTATGTGGTTTTCACTTAGATACCGGCTGGTACCTTTGGGATAATATTCTGCCAAAGCAACAAATTGATGTGGCCCATGAATTCAACATCGGAAATGGTATTATTTACGTTAAACATTTAGAAAATAAAACAGAAGTCTTTTCATTTGCGACCAAGCCTGAGAGCAAATATGTTTTAGATTTTTATATGAATAATTTAAACTTCCTGAAACGATTTTCACAGTACTTTGTACAAAACGCTAACAACATTATTCAAGTTGCTGACAAGCAAAGAATTTTACCACCTACTGGCATGGTATTAACGGATCCTGACAAACGTAAAAATTTCTACAATAAAGAAAGTATTCCGTTGATTGAACGCTTCTTGCAAGAATTAAGCTTTCCTTTTAACATTTTATCAGAACGTGAATCAGAAAGTTATCGCTTGTTGATCCAAGGTTACTCTAACACTGAAATCAGTCGTAAATTGGGTTTATCTACCAAAACCGTTGACGTTTATATCAACCGCATCAAAGCGAAGTTGAGTTGCGACAACCGCAAGGAATTGATTAATAAAGCACATGATTCAGGAATCATTGAATACTACCTCGACGCTATAGCTCAATAATGTAGGGGATGACCTCTGCCTGCCTTGTCATAGCTCGAGGAGCGAAGACAGGTGTCATCTCGGGACGACACGGAGGTCGTCCCCTACAATTTCACCCTCAGGTGCAGGCTTCTCGCTTAAATCATCCGCAAATAATAAATACATCGCTGGTACCACAAAAAGTGTAAATAGCGTACCAATCGAAATACCTGTTGCAATCACCAAACCAATACTAAAACGGCTCACCGCTCCTGCGCCTGTCGCGGTTATTAGCGGTATCACCCCTAACACCATTGCCGCAGTGGTCATGAGGATAGGACGAAGTCGAATCGCTGCAGCGGATTCAATTGCTTGACGCTTACTCTTACCTTCCATTTGCAAATCATTAGCAAACTGCACAATCAAAATACCATGTTTACTAATGAGGCCAATCAGGGTAACTAATCCCACTTCGGTGTAAATATTTAAACTAGCACCGCCTACCCCCAAACTGATAAAGATCATGGCACCACAAATAGACATGGGTACACTAATCAAGACAATCAGCGGATCACGAAAGCTTTCAAACAATGCCGATAATGTGAGAAAAATAATAACCAGCGCAAAAAAGAAGGTAATAATTAAAGCACTACTTTCTTGCTTATATTGTCGTGATTGACCCGCATAATCCACATGATAGCCTTGGGGTAGCACCTCTTTTGCGATATTCTCCAAACTTGCCAGTGCATCTCCCACTGTTACCCCAGGCATAGGAACTCCCGAAATAGTGGTCGAATTTACCTGCTGGAAGTGGTTAATAGATTCAGGCACAACCGTTGTTATAATGCTTGCAAAGGTTGAAAATGGGATAGAGCTACCATTATTGGTTGTAATATAGTAATCAAGTAATTGATCTTCATTTAAGCGATCAATTCGCTTCATTTGCGGAATAACCTGATAGGAACGCCCTGATAAACTAAAAAAGTTAATGTAACCTTCACTTAAACTGGAAGATAACACATTACCAATATCTTGCATGCTAAGGCCAAGTTGTGACGCTTTGTCGCGATTCAAAGCAATGGTAGATTGCGCTTTATCAATTTTCAAATCAGGATCAATATAGGCAAACATCCCACTTTTTAATGCCCGGTCCATTACTTGATCTTTCACTTCATTGAGCAAACTGTAATCATCTGTGGTACCAATCACAAATTCAACTGGCATACCACTACTCCCTGGTAGCGGAGCAGGCTGAAACACTGCCGTTCGCATACCCGCAATCGTGGATAATTCCTTTTGAACCAATGGCTGTAATTGATCAGCAGTACGCTTACGCTGATCCCATGGTTTTAACACCATACCAGCAACGCTGGAGTTCAAACCATTGACACCATCTAATTGGAAGACATGGTCAGTTTCTGGGTATTTAATAAAATCTTCATAGGCTAAATGGGAAAATAGTTTGGTCTGATCGATATTGGCATTCGGCGCTGCTGTTAAAAAGGAAATAATGATCCCTTGATCTTCTTGCGGTGCCAATTCGCTTTTAGCCGTAATAAAGAGAAAATAATTACTCGATAAAATAATGGCAGCAAATACTGCGACAACAGGTAAATAGTTCAAACTACCTTGTAATAAATGTTCGTAACGCTTTTGTAGTTTTTCAAATTGTCGATCGACAAAGTGAATAAAGCCGCCACCATTCTTATCTGGCATTCGCAAGAATTTAGAGCTCATCATAGGTGAAAGCGTTAGAGCAACAATCGCAGATATCCCAACGGCTCCTGCAAGCGTAAAGGCAAATTCAGTAAATAATGCCCCAGTTAAGCCACCCATAAAACCAATTGGCACATAAACCGCAATCAAGACCACCGAGATAGCAATCACCGGATTGGCAAGCTCTCTAGCACCAATTAATGCCGCTTCGATCCTGGATTTTCCTTCTTCAATATGTCGCTGGATATTTTCAACCACAATAATGGCATCATCAACCACTAGGCCAATGGCTAAAACCAACGCCAATAACGTTAATAAATTGATTGAAAAACCTAGCGCTAGCATCATGAAGAAGGTGCCAATCAGCGATAATGGAATAGCAACAACAGGGATTATCACTGAACGTATCGAGCCTAAGAACAAAAAGATCACCACCGTTACAATAATGATAGCTTCAGCTAATGATTGGATCACTTCTTTAATAGAGCTATTAACGAAAGCAGATGAGTCATAAACAATATTCCCACTTAATCCCTCAGGAAACTGTCCTTGAATAGTGGGGAAAACCGCTCTAACTCGATTCGTAACATCTAATAAATTGGCAGCGGGTGCTACTTTAATACCAATATAAACGGCTTCTTTACCGTCAAAGCTCACCGATGAATCATAATTTTGCGCACCTAGAGTTACATTAGCCACATCTTGCAAGCGTACAATTGCGCCATTTTGAGCTTTTATCACGAGTTGCTTAAATTCATCAACTGAGTGCATTCCCGTATCAGCAATCAAGTTTACCGTAACCATGTCGCCATCAGTACGGCCCGCAGCAGAAATAAAATCATTTTTTGCTAAAGCACTTGCAACATCCGCAGCAGTCACACTGAGTGCCGACATTTTGACAGGATCAAGCCAAGCGCGCAAAGCAAACTGCCGTTGTCCTAGCAATTCTGCCAACTGTACACCATCAACTGTTTGAAGTTGTGGCTGAACCACGCGAATTAAATAATCAGTGATTTTATTGGCAGGCAAAACATCACTGTAAAAACCAATATACATATCATCAATGGTTTGACCCACTGCAACAGTAATGGTTGGCTGTTGCGCTTCTTGTGGTAATTGGTTAATCACTGCATTAACTTTTGTGTTAATATCAGTCATGGCTTTATCAGGATCATAGTTTAGTTTTAAATTGGCCTGAATCGTGCTTACGCCTAACGTACTTGTTGAAGTTAAGTAATCGATCCCTTCGGCTTGAGCGATAGATGTTTCTAATGGCGTTGAAATAAAACCTGCTACTAACGCAGGATCCGCTCCTGTATAAACGGTGGTTACCGTGATGACTGCATTTTGTGTAAAAGGAAATTGCCGAATAGGAAGCAAACCAATTGAACGCAATCCTAACACCAAGATCATCAAGCTTACTACGGTAGCAAGTACAGGGCGACGAATAAAAATATCCGTTATCTGCATTAAATGATCCTACCTATTCATCTACAATTTTTGGATCTGGGTTGTTACTTGGTAATGTTGTATTATTCACCAATAACACACTGCCATTTTTTAGTTTGTGCTGACCACTTACTACGATGGTTTCGCCTTCTTTAAGACCACGCAAGACAGCAATTTGATCACCTCTTGATGCACCGACATCCACAAAGGTTTGATGTGCAATCAATGCTTTTTTACCATCTTTACCTATTTGTTCTTGCACGGTATAAGCAATTTCACCATAAGGGTTAAAAGCAATGGCTGTTTTTGGCACCGTTAGTTGTGGCATCGCTTTACCTGTTTTAATTTCAACGGTCGCAAACATACCTGGGATCAACTGATTCTTTGGGTTTTCGATGGTTGCTTCTACTTGGACGTTTCTTGTTGCAACATCCACTTGTGGGTTAATAGTTGTTACCTTACCGTTAAAAACCTTACCTGGATAAGTATCGGAAGTCACCTTAATGGTTTGTCCTTTAGACACTTGTACCAATGCTTGCTGTGGCAGATAAAAATCAGCATAAATGGGATCGAGTGTTTGTAATGTGACAATTTTATCGCCAGGATTCAGATATTGCCCAGGATTCACCAAACAGATCCCTAAGCGCCCTTTAAAAGGTGCACGGATGTATTTTTTAGCAATGACCGTTTTTTGCTGTTCGACCTGCGCTTTTAAATTCTTTAAACTCGCCTCATCAGAATCAACAACAGCCTGACTGACAGCTTGGATCTTAAATTGGGCTTTATCTCGATCGTAGTTAATTTGCGCTAACTGTTCGGAAGCTTGTAAAGCTTCCAATTGTGCTATTTCAGTGTCTGCATTTAAGCGAATGAGTAAATCGCCTTTTTGAACTTCAGCACCCGGTGTAAATTCAATTGAAGTGATTAATCCAGCGATTTCGGTCGTTACATCAACGCCACGAATAGCACGTAAGCTGCCTGTCGCTTGCGTTGTGGGCTGCCATGTTTCCTTTTTTACTGTCATGGTGGCAACAGAAACTGGTGGTGTACCCATGTTAGCCATATATTTCTTGATCATCATATTTTTAAACAATATGTAGCCAAAAATGCCTCCAAATAAGATCCCAAGACCAATTAGCATGATCATCATTCGCTTACGCATTAAGCTTCCTCATCTTCATCTTCGCTGTTCCACCAGCCACCCCCTAATGCTGAATAAAGGGTTGCCGTATCAATGTAACGAGCTGCCTGGGCTTTAATTCGGTTAATCATGGTTTGCAGAACTTGCTGTTCGGCATCCAGCAAATCAATATAATTCACAGCACCTAAGCGAAATTGCTCTTCAATCATCTTGAGTGTTTCGCGTGCAGAGACTTCTGCTAAAGACTGTGCTTGCAGCGCTTCTGCATCATATTGAAGTGCTCGTAAAGTGTCAGCAACATTTTGAAAGGCTTGTAATACCACTTGCCGATATTGCGCATCTGCTTGCTCATATGCCGCAATTGCTGCACGACGCTTGGCAACGAGGGAACCACCTTGAAATATCGGCTGCATAAATCCAGACGCAATGCTCCATAGAAATGATTGCGGTGCAAAGAGATCGTTTAATTGATTAGCTTGCCAACCGGCATTTCCTGTCAACGTAACCTGAGGTAACAAGGCAGCGGTTGCGACGCCCACATTGGCACTGGCTTGATGAAGTAAGGCTTCTGCTGCTCTGACATCAGGACGTTGTCTCACCAAATTTGAAGCAAGGCTCACCGGTAAACATTCAGGGAGTGTTAAGCTTTTTAAGTTAAACTCAGGCGCTGTGTTTTCACTTGGAAATTCTCCCATCAGAACTGCTAAGGCATGCCGTGTTTGCGCTAAACTATTTTCAAGCGGCGGTAATAAGGCGCGTGTTTGTGCTAACTGAGTTTGTTGCGCTAACACAGCTGTGCGATTTTGCGCTCCTAACTCAAATTGCTTTTGCGTGATATTCAGTAATTTTTCTTGGAAAGCAATCAACTCTTTCGTTGCTTCCATTTGTGCCCGATAAGAAGACTCATTAATGACGGAGGTGACAATGTTGGTTGAAAGCGTTAAATAAGCTGCCTCTAACTGAAACTGCTGATAATCGACAGTCGCAGCTAGTGCTTCAAGCTGTCTGCGCGACCCACCAAAAATATCAAAGGTATAAGACACATCGAGTTGGGCATTTAAAATATTAAAAATAGTTGGGTTATTATTCGGCGTGCCAAAGCCAGCTCCGGTAAATTGCTGTCTTTGCACATTACCTTGGGAATTCAAGGCCGGTAACATTAATGCGCCAAATTGGGCGCGTAAATTTTCCTGTGCTTGTACGAGAGTTGCTTTTGCGGCATCCAGTGTTGGGCTATTGTCAAAGCCTGTCTGGATCAATTTATTTAAGGCAGGTGAATGAAATAATTCCCACCAACTCGCACAGACATCTTGTCCATTCACATAATATTGTGATTTTCCGCCATGAACGCCTTTAGTCGAGAGCGTTTTTCTTGGTAGCGCTGTTTCGGTATAATCACAAACGTCTGGCGCTTCTGGTGAATGAAAATCAGGGCCTACAGCGCAATGCGTTAACAGCGCGCTAAAAGTAATCAGGGTTAAGTGCTTGAGTCGTACCATCCGTGGCATTATGTAACCCAAATATGTTGTATAACTGAATATTAAAACAACTATTTCTATTCCCATATTCCAGAATAGCAGGTATCCGAGAAGTCATTATGAATAGCATCGAAAAATTAATTCGCGACATCCCTAAAGCAGAACTTCATTTACATATTGAAGGCACCCTTGAACCAGAAATGATGTTTGCTCTTGCGCAGCGCAATAAAATTAAATTGCCTTTTAAAGATCCCGAAGCCGTTCGCAAAGCTTATGAATTTACCAATTTACAGTCGTTCTTAGATATTTATTACCAAGGCGCAAATGTGCTTTGTACCGAGCAAGATTTTTATGATTTAACGTGGGCCTACCTTGAACGCATTCATGCAGATAAGGTTTGCCATACGGAAATTTTCTTTGATCCGCAAACCCATACTGATCGGAACATTCCCTTTGCAGTCGCCATTACAGGTATTCATAAAGCCCTGCAAGATGGCGAAAAGGAATTTGGCATCACTTTTAAACTGATCCCTTGTTTCTTGCGCCATTTAAGCGAAGAATCGGCCTTTAAAACCTTGGAAGATGCTCTACCCTTTCGTGAATGGATCAGCGCTTTTGGTTTAGATTCTGGTGAAGCCGGCAATCCACCTGAAAAGTTTGCTCGTGTTTTCCAACGGGTGAAAGATGAAGGGCTTCTAACAGTATCCCATGCGGGCGAAGAAGGCCCTGCGGATTACATCTGGCAAGCATTGAAGTTGTTTGATGTAAAACGTGTTGATCATGGTGTGCGTTGTGTTGAAGATGACAAACTGGTTGAATTTTTACGTGAAAAGCAGATCCCTTTGACCGTTTGTCCACTCTCAAATATCAAACTATGCGTCTTTAAAAAGATGCAAGATCATAATCTCAAACAGCTCTTAGATAAGGGTTTATGTGTCACCATCAATTCGGATGATCCATCCTATTTTGGGGGTTATATGGTAGATAATTATTTAGCCGCGCAAAAAGGATTGAATCTAACCGCTGAAGATATTATCAAATTGGCAAAAAACAGCATTGTGGCGAGCTTTGCTTCGGATGAGTTGAAGAAGAAGTATTTGGCGACGATAGAAGGATTTAACTAAACTCTGCCCCTCCCCTCTACAGAGACAAAGGGGGAGGGTAACACAGACGAGCGATAGCGAGAATGTGTGGGAGGGGGGGATTATTGCAGATCAAGCTATGTTATTTTCCAATCAGCATGATGCTTTGTCCACTTTCATTGGACAATTCAAGATCTTTTCCATCCATGATTCTAGCTTTGGTCATTGATTGCAATAAAGGCATAAATGCACTTTCTTGCTGCATCATTTCTTCTTTCACACAAGCCATTCTCGTGGATATCATCGGCCCTTTTATTTTCAGTGCTTCACCTTTAATTTCATAATGGCCTCTAAAATGGTTGCAGCCCGAAAATCCAGAGAGTTGACCTTTATCACCTAATTTAACCACCAAACGCGAACCTGAAATCAGATCTTTGTCATTTATTTTATTAACCTGCCACTCTTTGGCAGAACTCAACAACTTATGTTTAGGCGCCTCGACCTGAGTGCAATGCGGTAATTTTTTATCATCAAGTTGAATAGTTGCTTCACGTCCTTTGTTCCAAAATTCGACATATGGTTTAGTGTCTTTTGGCGTTTCATATCTTGCACCCGAGCCCGACATGGCAACGTTTAATAGATAGGTTGTTCTGCCAATGGTAAGATCCAACTTGGTGTCATCGTAGAAATTAGCCATTACAATTGTTTCACCACATTTAAAATAGGCTGTCGGTAGCTCGTTGGCATTACTTGCATGGCTTAGTGTTACACCAAAAGCAATCCCGATAACCAGTGATCGAATGAACATAACCTATCCTTATTTAATGAGTACTTGATGCTTTCCTTGATAACAATAATAGTACCCAAGACGCATGGCTGCATATCCCTAACGAAATCTGGGGGATCTTCTTAATTGAGTTACTTGTGGCACATCAACCTGAAGACTAGCTTCACTGGCTTCTTGCTCAATTAATTCTCTACTTAATTCTTCAGTTTCTTCATGATCCGATGATGAATCCATTGACGGATGATTATAAAATTCCTCTAGTTCATTTACTATTCCAACAAAACGCAATTTCTGTTGAACTAATCTTTCTTGGTAGATTTCAATAGCAGGATTTCTTCTGGGGTGAACAGCTTGGATTGCAGCTTCGGAAATAACATAACATCCTACATTCCAAATCATATCAGTAACAATTTCTTCTTTGCTTTTATCATAATAAAATTTAGATATAGCAAAACCTGCGGCAAGAGAAGAGAGTAGCCCAGAATAAGTTATTTCAATTGTTTTCATTATTAACTCCAATTCAAACGTTAATATTCAGTGTATAAAGAAGTCATATAACCAATTTATATGACTAACAATTTGAAGATGTTAACATTGATCATGATGGATTCCAGCCGTAAAAATTCGTCTTTTTATAAGACTTAACTATCAACCTTTACCAAACCTCCACTTTTAAGCGAGTTATATAACATGTGACTTTCCCTTGCTAACATTGTTATAATCGCTCCCTTTCGGCAAAAGTAGGAGATGGCCATGTGGGCAGTATTAGGCGGTTCAGGGTTTGAAAAATTTGATAGCTTTAAACATATTGAGGAAATTGAGGTCAATACCCCCTTTGGTATCCCTAGCGCACCCATCACTAAGGCCAAAATCAATGATGTCACCGTGCTCTTCCTATCACGCCATGGCAAGCGTCACGAATTTACACCCTCAAATATCAACTATCGGGCTAATATATTTGCTCTGAAGAAATGTGGTGCAACAAAAATTTTATCCGTTTCAGCGGTTGGCAGCTTACAAAAAGAACTCAAACCAGGCGATTGTGTGATCCCAACCCAATATATTGATCGCACTAAAACCCTTCGCGGCCATACCTTTTGTGTTGACAGCGCTGTGGGCCATGTTTCCCTCGCTCATCCTGTTGATTTAGAATTAGTCAAACAAGCCAAAGAAATCCTCAAAACAGATAATTTTACGCTGCATTTTGATAAAACCTATATCTGTATGGAAGGACCCGCTTTTTCAACAAAAGCAGAATCTAAAATGTATCGCGCATGGGGTGCAGATATTATCGGTATGACCAATTTTCCAGAATATGCTTTAGCACGCGAAGCAGGCATGTGTTACTTTCCTTTATCATTCGTAACAGATTATGACAGCTGGAATGACAGCATCGACCATGTCACCCTTGAACAAGTGCTTGAAATTATGCGCAACAATAATCACAAAGCTTTTTCACTGATGCAACAACTGATCCCTCAAACGATGAATTTGCATATTTCGGGTTGCCCTTCACAAGGTTTACAAACAGGCTTAATGACACCAATGAATAGCTTAACGCCCGAAGTACAGGAATGGATGAAAGTGATATGTCAATAATTCTGAATTCGTTAGCACTGCGTTACAACGATGGTAAAGTGTGGGTGCTAGATCAACAAGCACTGCCTTTAGAAGAAATTTGGCTTGAATGTCATAATATCGATGATATGTGTGCCATGATCAAAGCTTTAAAAGTGCGCGGCGCTCCTTTAATTGGTATTGCCGCAGTGTTAGCACTGATGCAATATGTCAAACAAGGCGCAAGTGTTAAAGAGATAAAATCTGCCATTACCACCTTGATTGCAACACGCCCTACTGCTGTTAACCTCAAAAATTACATGGATACCATTGTTGAACAACTCGGTGATGATCCCAGCATTGTATTTACCGTTGGCGAGCAACTCTTTTTAGAAGATGTTAAGTTATGCGAAAACATGGCTAACCATGGTTTAGCGTTGATACCCCCTCACGCAACCTTAATGACCTATTGTAATACCGGAAGCTTAGCGACTGCGGGTATGGGCACCGCATTAGGTGTGATCAAGCATGCTTATCTTAATCAAAAGGTTAAACATGTTTACCCCTGCGAAACCCGTCCTTTATTACAAGGTGCGCGTCTAACGGCTTGGGAATTAGCAAAAGCCGAGATCCCTCACACGTTGATCTGTGACAACATGGCAGCCATGGTCATGCAACAAGGTAAAATTGATGCGATTTTGGTTGGCGCTGATAGAATTGCCAAAAATGGTGATGTTGCCAATAAAATTGGCACTTATAGTTTAGCGGTATTAGCTAAATACCATAAAATCCCCTTTTATGTTGTTGCGCCAAATACCACTCTCGATCCTTATTGCAAATCGGGGAAAGAAATTGAAATTGAGTTACGCAGTGAAGATGAAGTCAAAGGCGCTTTAGGTAAAATCACTTGGGCACCTAAGCAATCAAATGTTTATAACCCAGCCTTTGATGTAACTCCAGCAGAGCTTATTACCGCTTATATTTTAGATGTTGGCGTATTCTCACCTGGCAATTTATCAGAAAGTGGCTTATTAACATGTTAAATGAACTTTTAAAAACCTGCGAATTTATCGCCCAAAGAAATCTCTGCCCTGCGACGGGGGGAAATTTTTCGCTGCGTTTAGCTGATAATCAAATGCAAATGAGCGCCTCTGGCAAAGACAAAGGCCAATTAACAGCTCAAGATTTTGTCGTTTGTGATTTTCAAGCTAATTGGCAAAGCGGTGATGGCAAACCCAGCGCAGAGGCTGCTTTACATGGTATGATTTATCAATTATCACCTCAAACGCAATGTGTTTTGCATACGCATTCTATGCCAGTCACGGTTTTATCGATGCTGCCTGATACCGATAACAAAATCGCCTTTTATGGTTATGAAATGCAAAAGACCATTGCCGGATTTCGCTCGCATGAGGAAACGCTTAATCTATTTGTGTTTGATAATAATCAAGATATCCCAGCATTGGCACAGCAAGTGAAAGCATTATGGGACAAAGCTCATCTTGCTAATGGTTTAGTGGTGCGTGGTCACGGCTTATACAGCTGGGGTAATAGCATTATGGAAGCTAAACGTCACATGGAAGGTTTAGAATTTTTAGTCGAATGTGAACTCAACCGTAAGCGATTACAGAAATGATTAAAGCCATTATCACCGATATTGAAGGCACAACGACGGATATTCACTTTGTACACAAAGTACTTTTCCCCTATTCTCGCGAACGCATCGCTGAATATATTCGTGCTAATCAAGATAATCCGCAACTTGTGCCTATTTTGCAAGAAATACGCCAGCAATTGATCCCTGGCGCTGACTTAACCCTTGTCATTCGGCAATTAATTGACTGGATCGATCAAGATGTGAAAAATGGCTCTCTAAAAGCCATCCAAGGTTTGATTTGGCAAGAAGGCTTTGAAAACGGTGCCTTTAAGGGACACGTTTACCCTGATGCTTATGAAAACTTAATAAAATGGCATAAACAAGGTATTGATCTTTATATTTACTCCTCAGGATCCGTTCAAGCACAACAACTGCTGTTTCAATATAGCGATTTTGGCGATTTGCGCTATTTATTTAAAGGGTACTTTGATACTGCTGTAGGCGGCAAAAAAGAAGCTGTCTCTTATGCCAATATACTCAATCAGATTGGGTATGCGCCTGATGAAGTCTTATTTCTATCCGATGTCAAAGCAGAATTGGATGCCGCAAAAGCTAATAAGATACATACCTATTTGCTCGATCGAGAGCACATGGAATTAGAAATCAAAAATCATCCTGTGGCCGGTAACTTCAATGTGATTCAATTATGACACTTAGAGGATCTGCGGCAGAATTGCAACCGCATATTAGAACATTGGTTAGTGCTATTCATGAACTATTACAAAAAGAGTTCGGTTTAACACTATCGGATGCTGCTGTGCACTTAATGAAAATCTATCTCAATAAAAGCCGCCTCCATTTTCAATGTGCTACTCAAAATTACAATACTAAACATAAACTTTCTAATCACTATTTTCGTGACGACTCACATTTAACCTCTTTGATCCTGACAATTAAATACTTTCATCTTTTTCTAAAAAGAAAATTAGAAATGCATTCGAACATCGATGAATTATTTAAAACAGAATATGATATTTTTGCAGCATTCATCTCGGCCTCCCTTCTTGCTGATAAAATGAGTTATGAGCAATTATCCCCTGAAATCAGTGATGTTCATGACGTGTTTGAAGTTTTATATTCCAATATCATTGATGCCATTCGTGGCATCATTAACGATGAATCACTTGATGGAAATGAATGGTGGCGAGAGAATAGAAATACTCACTTAGCGTTTTTAGATTTGATATGCAAATATGAGCCGATGGAATGCATGACATTAGATGCTTTAGCATCCGTCGTAGACAATCTACCAGATAAATTAAAGCCTGATTTCAGCAAATATTTTACACAACTTACTATTTTGACACAATTTATAGGCTTTGATGATGAGGCGAGAGTTTGCAGAGCCGATGATGAATTCAGTTTTGATTCTTGTTTAAATGCACAAGATCATTATGATGTTAATGATTATGAAGCAATATCGGACATTTCGAGTGCAAGCGACAGCAGCTCAATGAGTCATACCAACTCATCAAGCGCATACGAGTCAGAAGCCAGCAGTTATGGCGGCAGTGAATATGGTGAATACCAGGTTAATAAACCTGTCACCTTCATGTTAGCTAAACATGAAAAAGATTTCCTTGAAACACTGAAATATCAATTTCAAGTGTCATTTACACTTATTGAAGCTTACCAATTACTCTATAAAGCAGAGCAGTTTGTGAATGCATCATCACAACAAGTAGAGCATTTTACAACTCATCTTGATGCCTTTGGTGAATTTAATCATGAAATAGCAAACTATCCTGAATTGGGTATACTGCCAAGCGCCCCCCCATCCACACCCTGGATACTTCCTAGTTTTGAAACTGTTAGGAGAGCAAGGAGCACGAGCGCAGAACCAGAGCAATTAAGATCTAGTCTGCGGAACCTTTCTTACTGATCCTTTCCTGCTTCTTCACTTTTCTCGCAATGCGTTCAAGTTTTATTTTGGGTAAACGATCGATATACAACCCACCGTTCAAGTGATCAACTTCATGCTGAATGCACTTTGCCAAGTAACCTTCTGCCGTCATATCAATCGGGTTACCATGGCGATCTTGCGCTTTTACCCTAATTTTCATGTCACGTTTAACTTTCTCGTGAATAAAATTGGGATAGACAGACATGCAACCTTCATATTCAAGTTGTTCGCCTTCACGCTCCACAATTTCAGGATTCACTAAGCACAAGGGTTCATTATTATCTTTTGACAGATCAATCACGGTAATGCACCAGGGGATCTCTAAATCGAGCTGTGTGGCAGCAAGCGCTGCGCAGCTATCTGTCGAATAGCGCGTTTCAAACATATCGTCGATGACTTTTTGCACCGTTGCATCAAAATTTTCAACACGAACGCCAAGTCTTTTTAGGCGTTTATCCGGATATTGTAATATTTTAAGTACCGTCATCGAAGTTTTCCAACTAATAAATGGATAGGCCAACGCATTGTCATGGGAACTTCACGATCGCCCCAGGCGGTTTGTAATTCAGGAAGGATGAGTTCAACCGGATCTTGTTCATTCTGTAGTTGATATTCTTTCACTGCCGACCAGGTGTGAAGATAACCAATCAATGCTGGTAAATGGAATGTTTTTTGCGCTTCAAACAGCGGTGTTTTTATTTTTTTAAAGGGAAATGCAATGGTTTTATACCCTTCATCAATATAGCGACGTTCCTTAGGCCAATAGGCATTGCCTAAAATGTCGTGATACAACTTTTGAATCACCTTATCGAGATCTGGGTTGATGCTACCCAATGTGTAACACCAAGCTGCAATAAGACCATGAGGTTTAGCAACTCGTCTGGCCTCTTCATAAAAGGAATCTAAATCGAACCAGTGTAAAGCTTGTGCGACTGTAATGAGATCCACCGAAGCTTCTTTTAACTCAGTTTCCTCTGCTGGCCAGCAGTGATAGGAAAGATTGTTTTTTTGCAGCGCAATATTTAGAGGCTCTTGGTTAACGTCACTCGCAACAATTTCTTCAAAATAAGCAGCTAATGCGATGGCTGCTTGGCCACTCCCAGTGCCACAGTCCCACGCTAATTGGCGGTGCTCACAAAGGCCTACTAAATACTCAAATAGCGCCATAGGGTAATCAGGGCGGTATTGTAAGTATTCGTCTGGGTTTTGTGCAAAATGTTTGATGTAGTCCATTTTGATATTATGACAGGCTCAGTAAGAGCCTGCCATCTTGAAAAGGTTTTTTTTCCGTATTAGTAGTATGTATACGTTGTGGTTGTGGTGGTTATAATGGGAGCATAAATAGGCTGTATGTCAAAAACGGCGGTGCGCTGTTCAACATAGAGCGTATCAAAAATGTTTAGAGCCTGGCTTGATGTTTGTACATCCCATCCCAAGAAAGTTTGTGTCCACCCTACGATTTCGTATCCTGGAACCATGGGAGGATAAACAGCTTCACCACCAGCGATGCTAGCTAATTCGCTTTGTGTTAATTGACGCATCATCGTAGAGCTTCCTTATTGAGTTAATCTGTTAAGTAAATCACAGTAAAGTGATCTGTGATGGGCGCCATCATACCGATTTTCTCGGTAAATACATCGCAATTTCATCCTGACAATGCCGCCTTTCGTCGGCATTTAAATGTTAGTTTATGAACTTATTTTTAAGACAATCTAAGCAAAACACTAACAACAATGCGAAAAAACAGCATGAGAAAAAAATAGTGTTTAATTTTAAAAAAAGGTATGTTAAAAATGCGCATCTTTTCTTAATAGTAGTTCCCACTATGCACATCCGCGCTTTACCCAAAATCTTCATTTTGTTTGGTTTATTGTTTTCTTATTCTTATTTATTAATGGCTGATGAAGTCAATCACCCTTTCTCTTCTGAACAAGCAAAACAATTTGCAAAAGAGTATTACGAAAAAAATATCGCTAAAAATGCAACTGCTGCAAGTACATCACTTGAACGGGTTGAACGAAAAGTTAATGCTAAACAGGCTTTTGATTCACAAGACTGGCATGGCAGCCGTTATGGTTTTGAGCGCGTGCTCGTTGATAACGAAAAGGATTTCCAAGCATGGGTATTCCTGGCAAAAACCTATATTGCTCTACAAGACTATGATACTTATCATAATTATGACAATGCGCTCTACACCGCTTTAATTAGAGCCTACCAACATGCGCCTACGGAGTTAGATAAAGCAACCGTAAACTGGCTAGCGTCAAAAACCAAACTTCAATACAGTGGCATAAACCAAATCACAGTCCCTCAGCTCAACCAACCCGAAATTGAAAAACATTTGGTATCAATAACCAAAACATATCCTAATGAATTTGTCGCTTACCAGCTGGATATTCCCCAACGCACCGATATTGCCAGCGCTTGTGTTTCTTGGACCTATCCATTAGTGAAGACCCGAAGTTTTCACTATGAGGATCACATTACCCTAACCCCTAAAGTCAATGATCTCAGCGTCATCGCCAGAGGTAAACAACTCTGCGTAGAGGGTTTAGGTTTTGGCCAGAATTACCAACTCACTTTTAAAGCTGGCTTTCCTAGTGACCAAGGGCAAAAATTAAGTGAAACACAAGCCCTTAACATTTATATCCCCCATCGCAAACCTGCAATCCGTTTTCGAGAAAAAGGTTATATATTAGCAAGCGGCGCACCGCAGGTGATCCCGTTTGTCGCGGTTAACGTTTCAGAAGTCAAAGTAAAAATTATCCATGTGCCTGAAAGAAACATTCAAGCAGTTGAAATGAATTGGTTTTCAAACCAGCTCAGTCGCTGGGATTCAGATAACTTGCAAGAAGAGCAAGGTCAAGTTATTTGGCAAGGTACATATCGTTACCCAACTGAAACCGATAAAACAGCGATTTCAGGTTTGCCCATTGAAGAAATGATAGGTAAAAAGCTCCAGCCTGGTGTGTATGTGGTTGAAGCCAGAACATCTGAAGATTCCTATGATGAAAATGATTATGCTTCACAGGCACTTGTGATCAGTGATATCGGGTTAAGCACTTATTATGGTCCCGATGGGTTACATGTTTTTGCCCGTTCATTAAGCACAGCTAAAATCACGCCCGGGGTTAGTGTTAGCTTGGTTGCCCGTAATAATCGCGAACTCGGTAAAATATCGACTTTACAAAATGGTAGCGCTTTCTTTCCTTCATCCTTATTAAATGGTCAAGGCGGTAACCGGCCAGCATTTTTAACAGCTTCGTATGAAGGCAAGCAGTTCACCGTCTTAAATTTAAAAAATGAGGCTTTCGATTTAAGTGATCGCGGTACACATGGTCGTAACTCACCAGGTCCCGTTGATGGCTACGTCTTTACAGAGCGCGGCATCTATCGCCCGGGTGAAACTGTCCACTTGGTTAGTTTGTTACGAGATAATCACGGCCACATCACCAATCAATTACCTTTAACGCTCAAATTGATGCGTCCTGATGGTGTGATCGCTTCTGAGTCAGTTTTAAAAGACGCAGGGAATGGCAGCTATGTTTTAGACTACTCTATCAATGGTGCTGCACAAACAGGTCATTGGACAGCCGCTATTTATATCGATCCGAAAGGTGCAGAGCTATCTCATACCACTTTTGAGGTGAATGATTTTGTTCCACCCCGTATTGAAGTAAAAACCAAAGCGGCTTTACCATCGATGAAACCGCAGCAAAATAATCCTATTGAAGTTGAGGCGCTCTATTACTTCGGCCCCCCTGGCTCTAACCTAAAGGTAACAGCAGAATCAATGCTCGCCACCATGAAAGAACCTTTTGCCAAATGGAAAGGCTATCAATTTGGTTTAGTTGAAGAGCAATGGGCTGGACAGCGCTTTAAACTGCCTGATAGCCAAACCGATGCCAATGGTAAAGCGGTTCTCAATGCCAAAGTGGATCTGGAACCTCAAACCACACATCCATTACAATTAGAAACCATTGCCACCGTATATGAAGTAGGTGGTCGCGGTCAGACCAGTAAAAATATCTCACTCTTTTGGCATCAACCTTATTTGATTGGTCTATCTCCTCGCTTTAAAGATAATCTGTCAGGTAGCAACACCGAAGCACAATTTGATGTGATTGCCGTGAACCAACAAGGCGATTTACAAGCAACGGGCACTTTGCGTTATGCGCTTTATGAAGAACATCATGATTATGTCTGGTTCCGTTCAGGCGTTAATTGGCAATATGAAGTCACCACACGGGATAATGTCGTTGCCAATGGCTCTTTAACGTTAGATGGCAAAGCGCCTACTCACTTTAAAGTGCCTGTTAAATATGGTTCCTATCGTTTAGAAGTATTAGACGAAAAAACCGGTGTTGCTACCAGCATGCGTTTTGCCGCAGGTTGGTTCTATTCTGCCGATATGCCAGACAGACCCGATATGTTAGAAATGGCTTTATCTCCAGAAAAAGCCTCTTCACCCGATAAAGTCAAAGTCCACATCAAGAGCCCCTTTTCTGGCGAGTTGTTTATCGCTATTACAGGCGACACCTTTAAACCGGTTCATTCTGGCAAAATTAGCGAAGAGGGTTTGACACTTGAATTACCCATTCATAAATCGCAAATGGTCAATAGCGGAAACTATTTACTGGCAACCGTTTATCGACGGGCAGATGAAAAAGCCTCACAATTACCTAAACGGGCAATTGGCGTCACTTGGGTTGAAAACCAACAAACCTTAAAAAAACATAAAATTGATTTACAGTTAACGCATCCTCCTGTCGTCAATGGTGGCAAAGATCTCTGCATTAACGTTAAAACCAGCAACAAAACGAAAGATCTGCGTGTTGTGGTTGCTTTGGTTGATGAAGGCACACTCTCATTAACGGATTTTAAAACACCCGATCCGTTTAGTTACTTTTTCTCTCAACAAAAATTAGCTTATCAATTACGTGATAGTTATGGCTTGCTGATCAATCCTTATGGTGCACGACCTGGCTCATTTGAAGTTGGCGGTGGTGGTTCGGTATTATCACGCGCATTAACGCAACTCCCTGCACGCACTTATAAAGTTGTGTCGCTTTTTTCAGGTGTGATTGATAGCAAAGGCAAAGATGCCATCAATATTCCATTCAGCATACCTGAATTTAGTGGCAAGCTACGCGTCATGGCGATTGCCTGGGATGAAAATGGTTTAGGGAAAGCACAAAGTTTTATCACTGTAAAAGATCCAATGGATGTTTACGTTTCATTGCCGCGCTTTTTAGCACCCAATGATGCTGTCACCGTCCCTGTGATCTTAAAAAATCTCGATGCACCCAACGGCGAATATACCGTCACGCTTACCTCTGCTAAACAAGTATCAACACAAAAAGTCACTATCAAAAAAGATGAAGAGCAACGTTTAACGATGCCTTTAACCTATAATGATAATGGTATAAAAACGGTTGAGATCAGTTTGGTCGGCCCACAACATTTCCACTTCAAACGTCAATGGGAACTGAGCGTGCGTCCGAAAGTGCAACCCGTTTCCTTACAGCATTATGGTAAAGTCGACGCAAAGGGATCTTTAATATTCAATACTAAGCTATTAGAGAACTTTGTTGACAATAATAGTCACATCACGCTATCGGTAGGCTCGCTGCCTGAAATCGGTGGTGCTCAGCTGATTAAAGATTTACTCCAATACCCCTATTATTGTCTGGAACAAACCACAAGCCGGTTATTCGCAGCTGCTTTTAGCGAAAAGCCCAATGAAGAAACCATTCAAAAGGGTTATAACCAATTAACCACTCTGCAAAAAATCGATGGTTCCTTCTCCTTATGGCAACAAGGTGGGCCTACTGAAACTTGGTTAACCCTGTATGCAGCCGATATGTTGCATTTAATGAAGGAAAAAGGCCATGAAGTACCCTCGGCACTTACCCATAACTTAGACAGTTGGGTCAAAGAAGCGTCAACTCGCGCCATTGCACAGCCATCTGATATCGCCGTCGTGTCTTATGCCCATTATCTGTTGGCTAAGCAGAACTTAGGGACACTGCGTTCATTACGCTTTTTTGCCGAAAATCAAACAAGTGCTATCACCGAACGGCATTCGATGGCTTTCATTGCTGCTGCCTTTGCTTATTACGGTGATGCTGCCAATGTAACGCTATGGTTTGATAAAGCCATTCAAGCAAAATTCACGCCTAACACCCATTATTATGTTGGTTTCGGCTCTGATCTGCGTGATAGCGCTATTTTAGTCACCATGTTGGCGCAAACTACCCACGATAAAGCTAAGCTCTATCCACAAGTACAAGCGTTGATTGATAAAGCTCAGCTTTCGCAATATCTCAGCACGCAAGAAAAAGCCTGGTTGATCAGGGCTGACATCGCATTACATGATGCAAGAAAGCCCTATCAAATCAAAATGGATGGCAAAGTCTATGAAGGATCACAACCAACGCCATTTAGCTTTCAATACGACGCATTAAAAAAGGCACCCGTGTTACAAAATACCGGCACTGAACCTGTCTACTATGCTTTATCACAAATTGGTGAACCCATCGATGTGACCAAAGTGGCGCAAAAGGGTTTTGCGGTACAACGCCGCGTTTACACTTTAGACGGTAACTTGGCTCCACTATCAGAAATCAAATCCGGCGAACTATACATCGTGAAGTTACAAGGTCAACGACAAGAATCGAAGTTGCATCATGTGATCTTGGTCGATTTATTACCAGCGGGTTTTGAAATTGAAAATACCCCGATGAGTAAATTGGCGGAAGAATTCTCATGGCTAGGCACCTTAAGCGATGCAAGCCGCACCGAGCGTCGTGATGATCGTTTCATGGCTGCCTTTGAGCTAGCCGCGCAAAATGATTTTACAGTAGCCTATATGGTGAGAGCGATCACACCTGGGACTTATACCTATCCACCCACCTTCGTGGAAGCGATGTATCAGCCTGGTTACTTTGTCTATGGTGAGGAACAAAAACTCGTTGTTCATGCAAAATAACCTAAAACGTTTTTTCAAATACACAGCCTACTTTTGTGGGTTGTGTGTGTTAGTGTTCGGTAGCTTTTGCCTAGCGGATAGAGTCTATCCGCTAAAGCTCGATCGCTTTCAAGATCTTTCTACGATTGTTTACGCTGATCAACAACCAGTGCATGTATTTCATACCCGTGATGAAAAATGGCGCATTCTCACCAAGGTTGAAGAAGTCGATCCCCTATATGTTAAAACCCTTATCGCCAAAGAAGATAAGTATTTTCGTGCTCACCTTGGCATTAACCCTTTTGCGTTAGTGCGTGCGGCTTATCTGTGGTTGCGTCATGGCCATGTGGTATCGGGTGGCTCTACCATTACCATGCAAACTGCCAGGTTACTTGAACCCCGATCACGCAAGTTGATGTCAAAATTGATTGAGTGCTTTCGTGCTTTGCAATTGGAATGGCATTACAGCAAAAATGACATCTTAAGCATGTATATGACCTTGGCTCCTTTTGGCGGCAATATCGAAGGGATCAATGCCGCCTCTTTAAGTTATTTTCAAAAACCGCCAGCACGGTTGCATCCAAGCGAAGTGGCATTGTTAGTTGCTTTGGTACAATCCCCTACTCGCTTACATCCTTTTCATTATCCCGAGCGTGCTACCCAGGCAAGAGAAAAGTTGTTAAACTTTATGGCAAGCCAGCAGTTAATTGGCCATGACGCCTCTAAACTCTATCAATTAGCCAGCCTGCCTGTCACCAAAGCTAAATTTCCTCGTGAAATTCCCCATTTAGCGTGGCGTTTAAAAAATCAATTTCCGAAAAAAACGGTTATTCATACCTCAATTGATCTTGAATTACAAAAACGTGTTGAATTTTTGCTAACAAGCTATTCTACCTATTTACCCGAGCGCTCAAACACCGCCATTTTGATTATCGATCACCAATTGAACAAACCCGTTGCCTATATCGCCTCTCGTGATTTCTACGCGATTGAAGAGCATGGCTTTGTTGATTACATCACAGCATTTCGCTCTCCTGGCTCTACGTTAAAACCTTTTATCTTTGGATTAGGGTTTGATTTAGGCTTACTGAAGCCTGATACCTATTTACTGGATGAAAGACGCCGTTTTGGATCGTATTATCCACGAAACTTTGATAAAGATATTCATGGTGTAGTGAAAGCCGAAGAAGCGCTGGCGATGTCGCTTAATATCCCTGTGGTCGCTTTGCTAAACCAGATCGGTGTGATGCGTTTTTTAGGATCGATGAAAGAAGCTGGCATTAACCCGCAATTACCACGTTCTTTTGAAAGTCCAAGTCTTGCTATTGCATTGGGCGGCTTAGGTATGTCGCTTGAGCAATTGGTCACTTTATATGGTGGCTTAGCTCGCGATGGTAAAGTGATGCCATTATCTTATCTTGAAACGCAAACAAACGAAGATAGTCATGTGATTTTTTCCCCACAAGCCGCTCGTCAAGTTACAACGATTTTAGCAACCGATCTTGATGGTAATCACCCCATTTCTTTAAAAACTGGCACTTCTTATGGTTACCGAGATACTT
Source organism: Uncultured Candidatus Berkiella sp. (assembly GCA_964594635.1). GTDB lineage: Bacteria > Pseudomonadota > Gammaproteobacteria > Berkiellales > Berkiellaceae > Berkiella. Next base: position 286,210 of record CAZQMV010000001.1, on the reverse strand, counting down.
GGGTGTTGGGCTATGATCGACGTTATGTGATTGGTATCTGGACTGGGATCCCAGATGGTACACCAATGAATGCACTGTCGGCCAGAAACTTAGTGGTCCCTTTATTACAAAAAGTATTAACCGTATTACCAAAAAACACGCAAATAAGTGCAACGCTTGCGTCACCTACCCTATCATTAAAAAAATTATCCTCTTTAAACGAGCAGCACAGCGTCAGCAAAACACTCCCCACCCTTATTTTTCCTATAGATGACACTGCGGTTGAATTAGAAAAAATGGGCAATCATTTCAAAGCAATGCCTTTAACCGTGACGGGTGGAACAAGACCCTATACTTGGTTGATTGATGGTAAACCCCTTCTTGCCACATGGCAGCAAAAACAATCATGGATACCCCCTAAAACTGGCTATTACACCATCGCTGTTGTCGATGCTAATGGACAGGTAGATAGAGCACATATTGAGATCAAATAGATATACATATTTAGTTGATTGACTCCTATATGGTCGTCGTTATACTAACTGAAAAAGGAGGACACCTATGCTATTAACCCGATTTCTTAACTTTATCCGCTGCAAAAAATCAGCACCCCCCACCCAAACCCTTGTCTGTTACCAAAGAGGCAGTATCACCTTCGCGACGGAAGTTCCCGGCGGACCAGGCGGATGTATTTTTTTGAGTGATGAAGAATCTACCAAAATCATAAAAGAAATTGATATAAAAATGTATACCGGTGAAAGGATCGGAGATCTCAGCGCAGTACAACTTCAAAATTCCAACGCTTATCAAGAAGTTTTAGCTGATCGCGCATCGGCAAAACCAAGTACACCATCTTTTACTTGATAACCGTACTGCTTTCAATATAATAGATATCTTGCCATCATAATGAAGGATAAGCGATGAAAAAAGTTCCCACCTATAAACCCACTATTCAATTAGTTGGCTTAACGGTTCGCACGAATAATGCCAATGAGCAAAATCCAGCTACCGGCAAAATTGGACCTTTGGTATCTGACTACTTTAGCCAAGGCACTGCTGGCTCGATCCTTCATCGCATTAACCCTGGCGTCACCTTTTCTGTCTATACCGATTATGAAAGTGATCATAACGGTGATTACACTTACTTTATTGGTGAAGAAGTTTCCTCATTTGAAGACATTCCGGTTGGTCTACATCGCCTCACCATTCCCGAAAGTGATTACCAACGTTTTACAACCGCAGCTGGCCAAATGCCAATGGTGGTGATTGAAGCTTGGCAAAACATTTGGCAAATGGATACCGTCGCATTAGGTGGCGAACGATCTTATGTTGCTGATTTTGAAATTTATGATGAACGCGCCATGGATCCTAATAAAGCCGTGGTTGATGTTTATATTGGAACCAAAGCAGTTTAGATTTGAGCTTTACCTTTATTTAGGGCTTTGTCTTACTTCGTCTTTAGCATGCTCAACTTTTACTTCAGCCGCCATTTTTCTAATTTCAGCCATAGCAGGCGGGTTAAAATGGCGATTATGTTTCTGAGCCCAATTAATAAAATGCTGTGCTTCTTGTGCTCTTGCTGCAGGATCTTGAATGCTCTTGAGTCTTTCCAGTTCTTTAGGTCCACTAACTTTACCGTGTCGATACACTCTACCGTAAGTTACAGCCTTACGCGTTGTTTGTTCTGCTGGAGCTGCCGCGATTGGAGCGGAAGCGCCATTAGTTGGCACAGTTGTGGAAGGAGCTGTCGGACTCGAAGCTGATGGTGTCGACGCTACTGCTACCGGTGCTGCTACAACAGGCTCTTGCGCAGCAATTTTAATTTGGTCCAACAGTTGTTTATCCAATACATTCTGCTGCTTTTTTGCCCACTTCAAACTTTGTTTAGCTGCTGCAAACGCTTTTTCAGATTCACCATTATTTTTATAATATTCAATTCTTTCTAACATCTTTGTCAATGTCTGATTAGCTCGTGTCATTGAAATACTCGATGCTTGAGATTTAGGTTCGCGATAGCGCACAATCATGTCCGAATCAAGTACTTGTTTCTTGGTTCTATCAGCCACTATTTCTTGGCCACCCTTTGTTAAAGCATTCATATTGCTTGAAACATAAAAGGCTCTATCGATAGATGAACCATTAAAGCTTATCTGACTAACATTCGCTTGTGGATTGCCACCCCAGCTCCCTATGCGAGCCCAAATGCCATAGTTATTGCCTTTTTCATTAAACATTTTCATTTTAGGGTGAGAAAGTACTGCTGTTACCAAGCCAGCCACTTTTGATTTTACATCTTCTTCGGGTGTACCGTTGCGCATTAAAACGCTGATACTTTCTGATTCTGCCTTTAATTTATCTAGGAGAGCTTGCACTTCAAGAGTATTTCTTTCTGCGATGGTAAAAGGTATGGCTTTACCATTTTTGATATCGGCTAGAAAGTCTGTGCCAATTTCTCGCCAAAAAGGATCAACCACAACGCCATTATGTTCAAAGAAAAGTTTATCCACATCAGCAATCTTTGGTTCAACTGATTTAAGCTTATCTACAAAATCCCATTTTGCTGTTGCGGTTAATCCATCAGCACTAAAACCCTTTAAACCCCACATAACCGCATCGACATAATAACTATTGCTCACTTTTTTGTCTTTACACCATGCTTGAAATTGTTCTTCAACTTGATGAGTGATGGTAAAAGGATCACAATGCACCCTTGCCATCGAAAATTGCCGCATATTCATTCCTATTTCTTCTTCATTACCGATTTTTCTCGTAATAACCATGTGAATGATATCTGCCACAATATCATCTTCCATATTCACATCTGCAATGACTTGTCCTTCTGTTAAATTTTTAACTGCTTCTTTGGTTTGAGCACCAATAAACATGCTTGCTGCAAAATTATGGCTGAAGCCCTCTGTATCTAGTGCCAATGTATCCATTAAATATTTTCGCGTAACATCAGCAAAAATAGCTGAATCTTCAGCATCACTTGAATACATAAATCGCGTCTCGCTAAGACCTTCTTGTGCAAAATAGCCATTCTGCCCCAATATCTGTAGTTTTTTGATTTCTTCCTTATGGAATTCTTCAACTGCAGCTTTTGCTTGTTCATCAACTGGATATTGAACAGAAAGAGTTTCCAGTTGGTGCATTTCAGCTGTTAGCTCTAAAATCCGTTCTTCAAGCTTATTTCGACTCTCTTCCAGTGTTGTCCGCTTTTGCTTAAGATCAGCTATTTCTTTTGGACCCAATACTGAATCGGGCGTGGTATATTTGAGACTAGAGCGTAATGAAACATTAGCCACGCCTAACTGGCTCCGGATATTTGAAATTTCTATTTCTATTTCTAATTTATCTTTAAATTTTTGAACTAGCTCTGAGTCGAGAGCAACAAACTTTTGTATAATTTCAGCACCTTTATCTGACTTTTCACATGCCTCAACTAATTGCCTATATTCAGGATTCGATTGCTTTAAGAAGTTAATATAACCTGTTGTGAGATTGGGTGTTTCCGTCTTCCCAAAATTTAGCAACATGAGATGCGCCGCTTCTTCTGCTATTGCACGATCTGTAAATGAAGCTGTTTTATAAAAAACTATTTTACCTCTAATAGGATTACTAATCGCAATTTCCGTATAATACTGCGTATCATGATCTTTAGGTAATTTCAATGATTCAGCTGGAACACCTTTAGCAATTAAATTATTTCTGATTCCAATTAAATCTCGTTGCAAAACATTATGATTAACGCCTGCATCTTTATTTGCAAGCCTTTCTGAATATGCTTGCAGCGTGTTTAATTCCGAATTTAAATCAGGCCTTCCTAAACTTTGAATGACTGTTTGCAAATGATCCACTTGTGGCGTTAAATCAATATGGGTTCTTAAATTTAATACTGCATCACAATTATTCATTTGACCAGGAACCAGATCTTCATGTGCTGAGCCACCCGCTCCGTATGAGGATACAGTTACGGGAATTGTTGGATCAAGCGCATGTTTGGCGATAGCATCGATCATACCCATGGTATAAACGGCAGCTAAATCTGATTGAAAGCCCATTTCGGGTAATTGAATACAAATTCTGGTAACAGGTCCCGTGCCGATTCTTCCTACGGAAATATTCGGTCTTCCACCAGACATATGTTCTTGCATTTTTGTTTTAGCACCGACAATTAAACTCGCTTGTAAGTCAGCACCATCCAGAAATTGGCCTAATGTAGAAGCAATCTTTTCACAAATTGCCGGAGAACCCGGATCTGCTTGTAAGGTTGAAGAGACTTCATCATATTTTTGAATACCGAAGTTGCTCACGAACTGTTCGAACAAATCATCTTTAATATCCCCTCTGGAGATAATAATAACGGATTCATTATCAGGTGTTTGCGCGGCTGCATCAGTACCCATACGATTGTTAATAATTGGTTTTAAGACTGATGCCACTTCTTCAGGCATGAAACCTAAGTGTATTTTAATTTCCTTGGTTTTTGCCTCAGCCACAGGCACATCACCTTCGTTTTCTGGTTTGTCTCCGTCTAGGCCAAGCATATGCACCTCTTACTAAATAAAAAATGAAGGCATACGTGGAAGACAATCCAAATAGGCATTTGGTTCCTGAGTAATAGATTAAAATGCTAGGAGACGTAAAAAGTTCTAATATGAAAGGAGTATTTGATTCAAGGTCATCAGAATTGAAAAATCTGTGCAGCAATTTTTTTAAATAGGTAGATTACTAAAGCGATTAGGCCCAGGTGTCCCTTTGGCAAACAATAAGAAAAATATGAAAGCAATATTGATCCCTGGCACAAGGATTAAAAGAGATAGCCACCCGCTGTAATCGATATCATGCAGCCGCTTTATCATTATGATAAAGCTAGCAATAATTAGGGCAATATTAATGATGATAATAACAATCACAGCGTTATTAAAGTCCTGCCCGGGTTTTGCAATGATCAATGAGGTATTACCGGGAAGTGAGTCTAAAACGAGTTCATTCACAACGGCTATGATACCTAGGAGAACGCTATAAAGAACAAAACGTAAGCGACCAATACGTTTATTCATAGCACGAATTAAACGGGTGCGTTACCGAAGCGATTAGACCCTGGTGTCCCCTTCGCAAACAATAAGTAAAGCCCGAAAATCAGATTAACCAGTGGCACTAAACCAATCAGACTTAACCATCCGCTGTGATCTAAATCATGTAGTCGCTTTATCACTAAAATAAAACCAGCAACTACCATTGCAATGAAAATGACAAACGCGAGAATGGCAACAATGAGTAAAAGCAGATCGGTTTGGTTCGGCTCAGGCACTGAATGCTTTTCTAGCGCACTTGACCCCACCAAGATTATCGCAGATACAACACCTATCCCTAAGCTATAAAGAAAATAAGGTAGGCGTGCGATGCGTCCTTCAGAGGAGAAATAAATTTTAAATATATCCACCATAGCTGCCTCTCAGCCTAATTTAGTACCGATTAAATACATCATAGCTTTTTTGATATGATTTTCAGTGTAGATAAACATATGAGAATCGAAGTTAAATCTCCCTGGAAGTGATTCTGGAGTGACAAATTTGAACGTAGGGGCCGACCCTGAGGGCTCCCCACAAAATTATAAAATAAATAGAGTAAAATCAGATGATTATAATTCAAAAAACATGACTGGTTGCGTAGCAACCAAAGATCTCTCCTTGTAAAGGAGAGAGGCGCGTAGCGCAAGAGAGATTTTATCTTGAGAAAATCCATCTGTGCGTGCAAAGCACGCCTCTTCCCTTTACAAGGGAAGAGCAATTTGTCGCTATGCGACGTATTTCTTTCAATATTCGTGGGGATCACTCAGGGGGCCGACCTCGATGCCGTCCCCTACAGTACATGACCGTTGTGAGATGAACGCAGCAAGCGCATAGAATAAAATTGGAAAGAGTATTCAGATCCAGCCTTTTTTCTTGAAGTATCTATATGGAATAAACGTCGATGCCACCATCAACGCTAACGCTAGTGGATAACCGTAGACGGAATTTAACTCTGGCATAAATTTAAAGTTCATGCCGTAGATACTAGCAATTAAAGTGGGCGGCAGGAATATCATGGCAAGTACGGTAAACATTTTAACGATTTGTGTTTGTTCGATGTTGATTAACCCTAAAGTTGATTGCAAATGAAACTCTAACTTTTGCGAGAGATATTCACCATGTTTTAGCAAAGAATGAACGTCTTTCTTAACGATATCAATATTCTTAATAACATAGTTTTCCTGATGTTCATCATCATTTTGTTCGTAAAAACCCACAAGGAGATTAATACTGGATAAGCTTTGGTAACCTTTTGACAATAAGATTTCAAGACTATTGATTTCGCGCAATATTTTATTTAAAACTTCACTGTGATTTTTAGTTATTTTATTATTAATCGATTTTACCAACAAAGAAACGATCTGATCGCTGCGTTCATCGACTAATTCAAAAACATCCGCAACCGTACCCACAAAGGTTTCTAATAACATGATGATAACAAACAAATAATTATTGATTTCAAAGCGCTTTTGATCAATTTCGTCAATAAGCGATTGGATAGGATTAGGGTTAGAATAGCGCAGTGTTATAATCGCTTTTGGTGTCACAATAAGTGTTACCATATGACTTTCTGGTATAGGCAATACTTGGGTAATCAAATTCACCGACATAAATATGCAGCCATCTTCTATGTAAAAACGATTGGAGAATTCAATTTGTAACAATTCAGATCGTTGCGGCAAAGTGATTTGCATTGCCTCTTCGATCTCATCACGTTGTTCAGGGCTAGGATTCAAAATATCAATCCAAGCAAGCGTTGCACCATTTGCTGCACTCTTTGTGAGTGATCCACTTGGACTAATATAAATGTTCGTTATCATACTATACCTATGTTGAAGCTACACGCTTACATTGATAATGGTATAAACTCATCATCTGTAAATAAATCAAGTTTGTCCTTTAGCTATTGTGCCCATGACACGCATATGCTAGTTTTTAGCTATTATGAAAAATGTATCATATCCCAATCAAAATATAGTCGCCCAAGTCGTTGGAGTCATTATTGTTACTCCTTGGGGGCTATTTACTTAACTTTAAAAGTAAAGCAAAAGACCCCCGCGAGAAATCCCGGGGGTTTTTTTTTGCTGGTTTTGGTGAGATTTAATTAGTCCTCAAAGAGCTTTTAGCTCATGCGAGTTTTATTTATCCTTGAAGCTTTTAGTTCTAGGCTAGGCGACAAGCCCTCGAACAACAGGAGTGTACGTCTTAGTACATGACTGCTTGTGAGATGGGCGAAGTCAACAACGCGGGCTAAAAGATCCAAGGACCCTAAGGAGGTTTTGTGCAGAAGTTTCTACCCTGGTTTATGTGGGTATTCCCACTGGCATTTTTCGCATTCCAGTTCATCTTAAGATTATTCCCAGGGTTGGTGATTTCTGAGTTCTTTGCTAAGTACCATATTAGTGCAACAGATTATGGGCTTTTTGCCTCTCTTTATTATCTGGGTTATGCCAGCATGCAGATCCCCATTGCATTACTGCTTGATAAAGTTGGACCTCGGATCGTTATTTCTGTCAGTGCTCTGCTTTGTGCCTTTGCAACCTGGTTACTGGTTGCCAGCTCTTCATGGGAATTGGCACTGGTTAGCCGTTTCTTAATTGGCGTTGGTTCCGTCGTTGGTTTTTTAGGTACGTCCAAAATCATTTCACAATGGTTTCCGCAAAACCGTTACGCCCAATTAGTGGGACTTTCATTTAGTTTTGGCTTATTAGGAGCTGTCTATGGCGGCAGACCTGTTAGCTTTATGATCGATCAGCTGGGTTGGCAAGAAGTGGCACGGTTACTCAGCATCACCGCTTTAACGCTGGGCATACTCACTTTCTTGTTTTTAAGAGGTAAAAGCACTCCTCAAGAAGAACAGTATCCTGTTGTTAAATCTTTAAAACAACTGCTTTCGTATAGGCCACTCTTGATCCTCGCTTTTGCCAACTTATTAATGGTGGGCGCACTCGAAGGATTTGCAGATGTATGGGGTGTTTCTTATCTTATGCTTGCAAAGCAATTAACTAAAGGTGAAGCGGCAGGTATCACTTCATATATCTTTATTGGGATGCTTTTTGGCGGTCCTATTCTTGGCTTTTTTGCTGAAAGATACAAAGCTCATCATAACGTGGTTTTAGCCGCCGGTCTGGGAATGGCTTTACTCTTAATGATCGTTTTAGCTTTTCATGCCTACTTATCCATTTATGCACTCATGGTATTGATGTTTTTAACCGGCATTTTATGTTGCTATCAAGTGGTGGTCTTTGCGACCGGCGCGCAATTGGTTCCCGTTCATTTAATGGGTATCACCATTGCGTTACTTAATTGCATTAACATGTTTGGTGGCTCATTCTTCCATTGGTCTATTGGTTTAATAATGGATTATTGTGATCCAAATACCTTTATTGATGGTGTCAGAACCTATTCTCTTGATGCCTATACCTATGCCCTCTGTTTGATCCCACTGTGTTCAATGTTGGGCGCAGGCTTAGTTTATTGCAGTAAAAGAGCGCAAATGAAATTTATGCTAAAACCCGTGACCTAGCACGAGCCTTTATTTAATTACAGCCTTTCCTTGATTACAATGTAGATATAGAGGCTGTTAATATAGAGGTGCAAAATGGAAGGCTCATCAACGGTGTGCACGTCATCAAAGTTAAGTGTATGTGCATTAGGTTTTGCAATTGGACTCTTAAGCGCGGTATGGTTGGTCGTTCTGGGTGTTGCCGCCATGTACTTTAATTTTGGCGTTGAATTCGTCAAATTAGTAGGTACGATCTATGTCGGTTTCGCCGCTACTTTTAAAGGGATTGTTTGTGGTGCGCTGTGGGGTTTCTTCAAAGGATTTGTTTGTGGTGCGTTAATTGCCGTCTTTTATAATTTCTGTGCAAAATGCTGCAAATGTAAATGCAGCTCCTGCAACAAAGATGTAAAAACGGTTGCCTAACGCCGCAACAATCCAAAAGCTCTTCATTTATGAGGAATAGTGTTTTTTTGTTGCCTCTTATCGTTTAGTTCATACCTATCTATCTTCTTTATAACTCTCCTACCTCCCCTTATCTGGAAATTCTCGAATAAATCGAGTCAATCCCCTAGATTACATCTTTACTTTTTAGATCCTAATTAAGGGGATATAAACCATGAATAGTTCATCAACAACAAGTGGTTGGATGCAACCTATAAAAAATGCACTCTACAATGCCTATACAGGCATTATAAACTTTGTCGGAAACCCATTTAGCCGTTTATCCAATTATTTTAAAAAAAATACCAATCCAGACAGGATGGATCTCGATCAAAACCGAAATCAACATTTTCAAGCCATTCAAGCAGAAGCTCTTAAATCTGCTCCAGATTACGTTACATTAGCGAAAAATATTACAGAAGATACCAAAAAATACATTACCAAAATGATTGACGAAGAAGTGAAAAAGCTGGGTAAACCACCTTGTGAATTTAGTGTGATTACCTTAGGCTCAATGGCACGCAAAGAATCAGGACCTGTAACCGATTTAGAAATTGGTTTCTTAATTAAAGAAAAATCTGTTAAAAATTACCAATATTTTTATCAACTATCGCAAAATCTTTCCGATCGCTTGTTTTTATTAGGTGAACATCCTGATATTGGTGGCAAAGGCCTACGGATGGATGAAGCAGATAATGCACCACCTCATTTGCGTTTTTTTGCCAGAAATGTCAGTCAGGAGACAGCGCAGCAGCTCGTTAACCAAGCCGTACTGAACCGTGAATGGGATAAGATCCCTTATGAAGGCAGTCGTCCATTTTTAGCAACACCTGAAGAATTTGCTAGCTATTCACAACCCAATTTTACTCAAGACAAAAAACAACAAGCTATTATTTGCCGTAAACAATATGATCTTGAACTTGCCAAAGCATTGAAAGATCCCAAAAACGCCAAAAAAGCAAAAACCATTGATGGGCGAAAAGAAATAGAAAATGAAACACGTTTTTGGGTAAATCAAATGTATAAAGCATTCAGCCCAAGAGAGCTACGTACCGCAAATGATGCAGGTAAAAAGCTTGGTCGTAACATGGATCTGTTGCATGGTGATCAAACTCTTTACAATCGCTTTATCAAAAAACGTGAAGGTTATTTCAATAAAAAAGAAAAAAATGGCAAAACCCTTCGTCAAAATATCGCCATCGATAACATGGCTGCTGATATCCACGAGCAAATAGCCAAAGGCAAGAGCGTTTATGTGACAGGTGAACTAGGTAAAACTTTAGATATCAAACGCGAATTGTACCGTTTTACCGAACAATTTATCACTAACCTCGGTTTTTACCATCATTGCAAAAATCAAAACACCTTTGATATCGTCAATGAACTTAGAGGTAAAGGTATTTTAAGTAACGATCTGGCAGATAAACTAGGTAGTTTTATTCAGTTTTCATCAGGCTTGCGCTTAAAAGAGCAAAGCGTGATAAAACGTCAAGGGCACGCAGCCTACTTTGATCAAGCCGAATTTGATGAAGACAAAAAGGATCTTGAAACAGAGATCAAACAACTTCAAGACAGCATTGCTTACTTAGAAAAAGCCAAACAAGCGCCTAATATCATTGCTGCTAAAAAGCGTGAACTCGTCAAGCTACAGAATGATTACGATCATATGCTGGATATGGCGCCCGGTAAGATCTTCAGCAATACTGATGTAGAGCTGTTGAAGAATAAATATATTCCAATTGGTCAGGAGATCTTTAAAGCAGCGACAGAATGGACACAAGGTAAACAAAAACTTGGATTTACAGATATTCCCAAGCAATTTACCCCTGCGATGAGACAGGCGATGGACTTCATGCACGCACATCCAAAAGGCTTCTTCCCTGCTTTGGGAAAATTAAAACAAGCGCAAAAAGATTTAACCCGCGATCAATTAGGCGCTTTTGTGAATCAATGCCACAAGGAAAAATTATTAACGGCTGAAGATTATGCGAAATTTGCTGAGTTGAAAGCAAGAAGAGCGGCTTGCGCGGCGTAGTAAATCCCCCGCTCGCTGCTTGCGCAGCTCACCGCCCCCTTTACAAAGTGGGCGGTTTGCGCTTCGCGCTAAGAACTTACTTCAACTGGTTTTAATGCCCGAACTGTTCTCGTTAAAGGCTTATTAAACATCGTGCGCACCAAAACGTAGAACACGGGTGTCAAAAATAAACCAAAGAAAGTCACGCCTAACATACCTGAGAACACCGCTATCCCCATCGCATGTCGCATTTCAGCACCTGCACCCGTTGAGAATACCAGCGGTATCACACCCATAATGAACGCAAACGAGGTCATTAAAATTGGACGTAGACGCAATCTCGCTGATTCTAACGCTGCTTGTAACGGCGTTCTGCCTTCAAACTCTAATTCTCTGGCAAACTCCACAATCAAAATGGCGTTTTTACAAGCAAGCCCAATCAAGACAAACAAGCCGATCTGCGTGAAAATATTGTTATCCCCTCCTGTTATCCAAACGCCTAAAATGGCTGAGAGAATACACAAGGGCACAATCAGGATCACCACTAACGGCAAGGTGAGACTTTCATATTGTGCAGCCAGTACTAAAAAGACTAACAATACGCATAAAGGAAACACGTACATACCTGAATTACCCGCTAAAATTTGTTGATAGGTTAATTCAGTCCATTCATAAGACATACCTTTGGGCAGTGTTTCTTGAACGATTTTCTCAATAGCCGCTTGTGCTTGGCCAGTAGAGAAGCCCATACCAGGTCCACCATTAATATCTGCTGCACGAAAGCCGTTATAACGCGTTGATTGCTCAGGACCATAGCTTTGGTTCACTTCTAAAATGCTACCCAGTGGTACCATTTCACCTTTGTTATTGCGGACTTTTAATTTCGCAATATCTTCAGCATTAGCACGAAAGGGAGCATCGGCTTGAGCAATTACCTGATACAGACGTCCAAATTTATTGAAATCGTTAATATAAAGCGATCCTAAATAAATCTGTAAGGTTTCAAAAACGCTGGTAATTGGTATGCCAAGTTGTTTAACCTTGGTTCTGTCAATATCCACAAACAATTGCGGCACATTAATTTGGTAGCCACTATAAACATGCGATAGTGCTGGTGTTTGCCACGCTTTACCTTGTATGGCTTGCACCACTCCAAATAAAGCTTCATCGCCTAAATCAGCACGATCTTGAATTTCTAGCTTGAAGCCACCGGTTGTTCCTAAACCAATAATCGGCGGTGGAGGTAATACCATCATGAAAGCATCTTTAATGGCCCCAAATTGTTGATTCAGCGATCCCGCAATAGCTTCTGCGGACATCCCTTTACCTTTACGCTCTGAATAAGGCTTTAATGAAACGAAAACGATCGCCGCACTGGATGAAACGGTAAAGCCGTTAATCGATAATCCCGAAAATTCTACTGCATGCTCAACCCCAGGAGTTTTGAGAATGATATCTGACATGCGACGAACAACATCGTCTGTTCGCTCTAATGAAGCAGCATCGGGTAATTGTGCAAAACCAATCAGATATTGCTTATCTTGTTGCGGGATATAACCTGATGGAACTTGTTTAAAGATCACAACGGTTAAGCCAATTAACAGGAAATAAACCCCCATCATCGCCGCTTTGCGACTCATCGCCTTCGAAACTTTGCCGTGGTAATTATCGGAACCTCGTTTAAAGAAGCCATTAAACCAGGTAAAGAACCAACCTAACTTCGCATCCATCCAACGCGTTAAGCGATCTTTGGGTGCATCATGACTTTTTAATAATAAAGCAGCCATTGCGGGGCTTAAGGTTAAAGAGTTAATCGCTGAGATCACTGTTGAAATAGCAATTGTCAGAGCAAACTGACGATAAAACTCACCATTTAAGCCACTAATAAAGGCAATGGGCACAAATACTGCTACTAACGTTAAACTAATAGCAATAATCGGGCCACTCACTTCTTGCATTGCACGATAGGTTGCCGCCTTGGGCGTTAACCCCGAGGCAATATTACGCTCGACGTTTTCCACAACCACAATCGCATCATCGACCACAATACCAATGGCTAATACCAAGCCAAATAAGGATAAAGCGTTAATCGAAAATCCAAACCCCAACATTAAGGCAAAGGTACCCACGATCGAAACAGGCACCGCTAAAAGTGGAATGATCGATGCACGCCAGGTCTGTAAAAAGACAATAACAACTAAAACCACTAAAGCAACCGCTTCTAATAAAGTATAGATAACGGCTTTAATAGAATCTTTTACAAAAATCGTTGGATCATAAACAATAGTATAATCGATATCTTGCGGGAAACTTTGCTTCAGCTCTTCCATTGTGCGTCGAATATTATTCGATACTTCGATGGTATTAGAACCTGGCGCTTGAAATATCCCCAAGGCTACCGCTGGCTGATTATCTAACATCGAATGCAGAGAGTAATGTGAAGCACCAAGCTCAATACGCGCCACATCTTTTAAGCGGGTAATATTCCCTTCTTCGCCTGTTTTGATAATGATATTACCAAACTCTTCCTCGTTCTGCAGACGACCTCTGGCCGTCACATTTAACTGCATGTCTTGACCAGGGAGCGTGGGCGAAGCACCTATCACACCGGCTGCAACTTGCATGTTTTGTTCACGAATAGCATTCACCACATCGGTTGCTAATAAACCCCGTGCTGCAATTTTATCGGGATCTAACCATAATCGCATAGCGTAATCGCTACCACCAAAAATCCGTACTTGGCCAACCCCAGGTAACCGGCTGAGTCTGTCTTTAATATTAAGCGCTGCATAATTCCCTAAATACAGCATGTCATATCGTTCATTAGGTGACAGCAAATGCACTACCATCATTAAATTAGCAGAGCTTTTTAGCGTTGTTACGCCAAATTGCCGCACAATATCAGGCAAGCGCGGTATTGCTTGATTCACGCGGTTTTGCACCAATTGTTGCGCTTTGTCTGGATCAGTTCCTATTTTAAAAGTCACTGTCAGCGTCAATTGACCATCGGAAGTCGATTGCGAAAACATATAAAGCATGTCTTCAACACCATTGATCTGCTCTTCTAAGGGGGCTGCAACCGTTTGTGCAATTGTACCCGGGTTAGCACCAGGATACATGGCATGAACCACAACTGAAGGCGGCACCACTTCTGGATATTCCGAAACCGGCAATTGCCACATCGAAATAAACCCAGTGATGAAGATAAACAAGGACAATACTGCCGCAAAAATCGGCCTATCAATAAAAAAACGCGAAATATTCATTGTTATCCCTTACTGTCCATCGTTACCATCTCAGGAGCAACTACCACTCCGGGTCTTGCACGCTGTAAGCCATTGACAATGATGTTGTCATTCACATGTAAACCTTCTTGAACAATGCGCAAGCCATCAACCATCGCGCCCAATTTTACCTCGCGGTATACAACCTTGTTCTCTTTATCGACAACTAAAACAAACTTTTTGTTTTGATCGGTTCCTACTGCACGATCAGTGATCAATAAGGCTTCAGTTTTACCTGCATTACCTAATTTGATTCTGGCAAATAAACCGGGCACCAAATTCCCATTTGGATTAGGAAATACGGCTCGTGCGCGAATAGTGCCAGAAGTTGTATTGAACTCATTATCAAATGATTCGATAAAACCTTGGTGTGACAAGTCGCTCTCAGTGGCCAATCCCATCAAAACCGGAATTTTATTAACAGGTTGATTACCTTGCGTTCCTTTGTGCATGTAATGTACAAAGGCACTCTCATCAATATCAAAATCCACAAAAATGGGATTACTCGACACCACCGAAGTCAAAATTGGTGCATTGAAGCCTGCTTCGACAATATTTCCAGGGGTGATCTCAGCGCGACTCAGTTTACCGGCAACGGGTGCCTTAATACGTGTGTATTCTAAGTTCAATTTCGCACTTTCTAATGCAGCCTCTGCACTTTTGTAGCGTGCTTGGTTCACACTAAAATTATTTTTGCGATTATCTAATTCGCTCGCTGATATCACTTTGGTTTCAATCAGCTTTTCTGCTCGTGTTAACTCGCTTTGCGCTAAGTTACGATCAGCTTCTGCCGATCGAAGCACGCCTTGTGCTCTTGCCACTTCTGCTTGAAAGGGACGAGGATCGATAGTGAAAAGCAAATCACCCTTTTTCACAAGAGCGCCACTTTGAAAGTGCACAGCATCAATCATACCTGACACACGCGGACGGATATCGACTTTATCAATCGCAACTAACCGTCCAGAGTACTCATTCCACTGTTGAACACTTTTTGAAAGAACAGGTGCCACACTCACAGGCATTGCAAAACCCTGCTGAGTATGACCAGCTGCCGCAGGAGGACCAGACATGAATTGCCTAGCAATGAGATAAGTGATCCCCACAACGCCAATCAATACGATGAGAACTTTTTTACTCGGGAGTCTGACCATGGGGATAACCTTATTAAGCTTTTCAACTGACATTTAGGATAAAATGAAATCCTGTCATTTTAATCAAAAATGGTCTGTTTCGTATAGCTGATAAAGTACTTTTAGAAGATTGTGGGACGTGTTTTTAATGAAAGCTGTTGCTCGTTTTTGATTTCATAAACAACTTGTTCTAAATCAGGCAACGTTGCACCTTGTATTTGCACTTTCTTGATCCGCGCAATATCTAACCCATCCTTGTGTAACGCTTGCAAAAACGTGATTGCTTCATTTGAAGAATGCGCTTGCAACTCACAACTGACTAATGCAAATGCATTGGCTACTTGGCAGAGCTTATGCATTGGTTGCCCCAAAAGCTGCAATTGATCTTTATCGTTATAGCTAACTTCAATCATCTCATCTACGTGCGTTTTATGATGAAACTTATGGATATTCCCATGCGTAAAATGTTCCCACTCATGAAGTGGGAACAAGGACGCAATTTGCCTTGTAAAAGTGTCTTTTGGAACATCATAGACTATCAACTGCGGTGAAACTTTCGCGCTCTCAGCAGATAGCAAGAAAGGCTTTGTTCTGCTTTGGATTTCTCTTCGCAAAGGTGCAGGAACTTTACCACCTTTATTACGCAAAGCACGAACAACGACATTTTGTTCTTGCAAAATATCACCTTTTCCTTGATAGGCTTGCTCTATGAGTTCCAACTCGCTTTCACAGCGTACTTTTGCAATCACTTTATCGACCCAAGATTTGTCATGCTTATCAATATTTTCCTGAATACCTTGCAGCTCTTTATTCAACGCTGCTTCTCTTGCTTCCTGACGACTAAAGCGCGTTGTTGCTATCGCTTTTCTCTCTTGGATACTTGCCAGCGTTTGATCATAACCACGAACCCGTTCCACCACATCATTTGGCACTAAACTGCCATCCACGGCATAGGGAGCAAGCAGTTGATTCTTTTCAAGGGTATTTTTGGCAATCATTTCATCTAACATTGCCACCTCTTGCCGTGCAACGGCAAGATTTTTAGCAGCAAGCATGAACTGGTATTGGGCAATATTCAAGTTTGATATCTGGCGTATTAACTGGGCTCCTTCCGTATAAGCGCCTAATTGGACATCTAATAGATTAAGCTCATTTTGCAAACGCAATTGGTTACTTTGCATTAAGGGCTCAACTTGCTCAATTTCGGCTAATAAAGGCCTTAATTCTTCTTGCAATATTCTTTGTAATTCAGGTATTGATTTACCAGCATATTTTTCAGTGACATTATCATAAAATTCTTTATGGGAATATTGAACTTCATCATTCGCATATTGCTCTCGGTAAAACTGAACCGCTTTTTGGCCGTTTCTCACTAATTGAAGTTTATCTTGCTTGGTTAGATTAAAATTTAATTTATCTGTTCCCTGATAAGTGCTGGTCGATGAAATGTTATCTGAGATTTGAATGGTATTAATATTATACTTACCACGTATTGTGGTAAAGCGATCTTTAATGCTTTGCAATACCTTATAGACCATCGTTGACAATTGCAACTCACTCGTTTCTTTAGGTAGTATCCCCCATCTTGCTTCAATATCATCTTTGGAATCGACGATTAAACCCAGCGTACAAGGATTAACCATGGCATCATTGACACCATGTGATAAATATTTTTCTTCATCAAATATATGCATCGGATAAGCGCCAGCCACCGCTCCATCAACATAAAATTCTTCATTATGCTTAACAGGAATAAAGGCACCTGGAAAACTCATCGTGATCCGAGTTGCATCAGCAATGGCCATGTCGGGTTCACTTTCCGCAGAGAATACTTTTAAAGAGGCATCAGAAACTTTAGTTCCTGTTAAAAAGAGTTCTTTAATATTAAGCGCAGGGTAATCCTTGGCCAATTTTTCGGCTTGCGCAAAAGTGATCCGTCCTAACTGTTTAATGTGATATTTATTTTTCAAATCAACAAGTTTAGTACCCAAATAATCATCAATTCTTTTATTACGCTCTGACTCTGGCAAAAAGGCTGGAACTTTTTCTAATAAGTTTCTTTCTTCAGATGTTAATTCAGAAAAGAGCATTGCCTTAAGATTCTTCTCTAGTTTAATTTCAATGAGTTTTTCTATTAATTTCTTGAAACCATCCCCTTTATATAATCCTTTATTCACAAACAGTGAAACAATACTACCTAAACCAATTTCAAGACCTTGCACTTCGAACAAGGTTGCAAGATTAGCAAAAGCATACGGTTCGTCTAGATAATCTTTAATATTAAATTGATTAATGACTGCATCTGATAATTCTTCTGGTGTGTAGCCTATTGCAAATAAAGTCGCGATGACACCCCCTCCCGAACTTCCTGCAACCCGCTTTAAATTATTCAATAATCCATCATTCTTAAGCTGTTGCAATGCACCTAAATAGCCACAAGCAATCGTACCGCCACCTTCTAATACAATATTTTCGATGGGTGGTTTAGAAGGTCTTTTTAAACGCTTCGATGACGACGTTTCATCAACAACTTCTTTGATCTTTTCTTTCCAAGTACCTTCTTTTTTCACTATTTTGGCAGGAGCCACATTACCAGTAGTCGGCTGATTATGTAACGATGCCGTCCAAGCAGGTACATTGTATTGTATTTTATCTTTTTTTCTAAAATGATTAATAATTCTGTTAATAGGGCTCATATAAAATTGCAAAGGATGATTAATGTTGGATACTTTATTTGCCACAAAACCAACAAATTTAGGAATAAAATCATAGCAAATAAATTTACCAATTCGCTTTAGCTTTTTAGCAAATAAGTTAATTTGGCGTGTAAAAACATTTGAAGACTGCAGTTTTGTTTCATTCAATTCCTTTTGCAACATTTCGTAGTTGTTGATATTCGTTAGCAATTGGTGTTGGTGATGTGAATCATGCTTGTCTCTAAAATCAGCGATAACCGTTGCATCTTCAAGAGCTGCTTTACTAAGAACATTGGCTTGCCCTAAGTAATTTAAACGCGATTTACTACGCCGATGTTTACCAATCATTTTTTGATGAATAAGATTATAGCCTTTAACATGCAGATCTGGACGTTTTTCTTTTAAGGCATGTAAAGACGCAGCGGTTTTAAAGGCTAATGACTCACTGACATTCGATGGATCAGTTAATACAAGGTCAATACTATGAATTTGCTTAAACTCTGCACAATTTGGCTTTTTGTTTATTTCCTCAAACACTGCTGCTAATAAATATTGTGCATCTTGACCAGCTAATCCTTCGCCAGCAATGGTAATTTTAAAATGCGCATCAATAGGCTGCAACCCATCTTCTTGCATTTGCCGTATCGATAATAGTATCTTCTTCATTAACTCTTCTTTATGTTGACTAAATTGCTTTTTTCTACGCATCGCAAATTTAGAAGCTAAAGCATATTCATCAGATTTACCTGTTACTTTTGGCTGATTGAATAAAATAATCATTTCTTTTGTTTTCTTAATTGGATTTTGCAAATTTGTTTTTTTAGGGATTAAAATATGCGCTTGCACAGGTGGCATATCATAAAAATTGTGAGTCGCTTTATAACGCCCTTTAATTGATTTAGTGATAATCGTTGTGACAGCATATTCGGTGCTAACTGTCCCGACCGTTTCTCCATTCACTTTTTCAGTATTCATTAAATTGCGCTTCAAGTCTTGACGATTAGCCACTAAAATAAGATCACCCCACTTCCCTCTTCCTAATTGCTTAGTCAATTCACCGAGACTTAAAGCATATTCAACATCTATATGTTGCTTAGCTTCTCTACTGTATGTTTTGTATAATTGTTGGCGTATGCGAAGCATAATAGCTTCCCAATGTTTTATTGTTTTTTCTTTTGCAAGAAACTCCGCATAGCCTTGTGTTATAGTTGGATCTTCGGCTAAGTAGGTGTTTACTGCATTTTCCCAAAATTGTCTCACCTCTTCATATTGTTCATCATCATGAATATCTATTAGTTTTCGCTTTTCCATTTCATCCATGAGTAGCTTTCGAAAGAACTTACTACGCATTTCACGCAATATTGAACCATCCTGTAACGCTAACAGATCATGACTTTTATTTCTTGAGACGATATCTTGAGTTGCAAAAAAATGTTGAGTTAAGATTTTTGCTTGCGGTATCGATATACCATACTGAACAACATCGGCAAAAAACTCACTTCGATCTTTTGCTTTTTGAACAACAATTGACTCATCAAGATGGTCTTTTTCTCGATAAATTTTTAACACTTCGTTATAGTATTCTTGTTTAATTTCGTAAAGCTGAGATTCAATTTTTTCATTGATTCGGGGATCAGGATAATCACTTCTATGTGAAGCAAGTGCTTTCAATGCAATATCCATGTGCTCTTGCAGTAATGATTCTGTTTTTCTTAACTTGGTAATCATTTTGCTATCGATGATATACTGTAATTTTTGCTTTTGCTCAATCAGCGCATAAATTTCTTTATTCACTTCCTTTTTGATTTCTTGATAGTTTAGTCGAATAATATCACGTTCATGTTGCAAAGCATGTTTATGATCTTCTGCAATACTTAATTTCTTGATAAGTTCAACCAGCGAATTCGACAAAGCCGCCACTTTTTCCGGTTGATTTTTTTTGGTTGCTTCATCAATGTTTGCAATCAGATTCCGTTTTTTAATTTCATAGGCTCGCAACTTCTTTTCTACAATTTGATTATCTCTTTCCAAATTGTCTAGTTCATTCGCCATTTCTTCAAGCTGCAAATAAATACGATATTGTTTATCTTTTTCAACTTGTGGAAAGTGAGATAATTGCACTTCTATTTCAGTCATCTCACTATTAAAATCGATTTTTTTTAAAACATTAATAAAAGTGTTCATTTCTTGAATAGTAGGCCATAACTTTTGCTCAATAATACGCACCAACTCTTCTGGCCTTTTGGCATAATATTTATCATATACGCTGTCATAACTCGGTAAATGATTATAAACAACATCGTCGCTCATATAATTGTCGACATAATCTTGCAATGCAGATCTACCTGAACTAATCAGTTTAGCGATATTTCCTTGTGAAAGATCAAAGTTTAATGTATCCAAATCATTATCAAATATTTGAATGGAATTAATACTATAGAGATTTTTTAAATCATTCGCGCGACTATGTAGCCCTTTTATGATTTTTTTTGCAAAGGAAAGTGGCTTTAGCTTTTCTTTAATTTTTCCTTTTGCTCCCCAACGCGACTGGATCTCACTATTGGAATCAATCAGCAAACCCAACGTGCAAGGATTGACTTTAGCATCGTTCACACCATGAGTTAAAAATCGTTCTTGATTAAAGATATCCATGGGATAATTGCTAGCAATTCCACCATCAGCATAGTATTCACCTTGATAAAGTACTGGCTCAAATGCAAAGGGGAAACTCATTGTTATTCTCACGGCATCAACAACCGACATATTGGGATCTGATTCTGCTGAAAAAACCTTTAAGGTTGCATTAGATAATCGTGTGCCGGTTATAAAAAGTTCTTTAAATCCCAATGAAGGGAAATCTTTGCGCAATTTTTCAATTTGCTCAAAGTTGATTGCCCCTACATCGCTAATATAATATTTCTCAAGCAACTGCTGGTATTGTTTTTCAAGATATTCATTAATAGCATCGCGTGTTGCACCTTCTTGGTGCATTTTCTGGATAATAGCTTGATCTCTATTTTTAATTACATCTAAGAGTTTTTTTGAAATAATGTTGGAAATAATTCTCTGCATAACCTCAACAAAAGCGTCACCTTTATAAAGCCCTTTGTTTTCAAACAAATTGACAATATCTGATATGCCAACTGTAAGTCCTGCTACTTTGATGAATCGACTTGGATCGGTTGCATATCTTGGATCTAACAATGCCTTGAGATCTAATTCCTTGGCCATGATTTTCATTAGCTCTGGTGGTTCACAACCCACTGCTAACAATAATGCGACAATCCCTCCCGCCGAGCTGCCTGCAACACGCTTCACATTGGCTAAAATACCATTTTCGGCTAATACCTCAAGCGCACCGACATAAGCAAAGCCCTTTACGCCACCCCCTTCTAAAACTAGATTCTCAATTGGAGGGCGCCCTTCCTTTGCAAGGCTAATATGATGTTCTGCTTGCTCCCAAATTTGGTTAATTTCAGGAATTTGAATACTTGGGAACGGCATCATCGATCCTTAAGTTATAAGCATATACACTTTTGCAAATTTGCAAGGAGATGTTTTATAAGTTTAGACAGTAAAATTGCATAAAGGTGCACAATAAATGCGCGTATCCACACAGAGACATTTGAGAGCGAAGATAGGAGAGGTTTTAAAAAAGGAGCTGTATTTTATCGAAGAAATTTTGATAGTAGGTGCAAATAAACATAGCTATTATGCCAGCCAAAAACCCGCACAGATGCCCTTCCCAGGAGGTTTTCTCTTCAGTCGGGAACAAGCTCAGTAATATCCCCCCGAAATAATAAAGCGCAATAGCGGCACAAAAGAACGTTGCAATGGTAGGCCGTTGGTAAGCGGAAACCATGATTAAACCAAAGTATCCTGAAATAAGCGCACTTGCCCCAATATGGATCCCACGCCGTCCTACCACCCAAACCCCAAGCCCCGCTAAAATCGAGATAATCACGGTCGACTGATAAAAGAGTTTAGGATCTAATGACATGATAAATAGCCCTAGGAAAAAGAAGGGCATTGAATTAAACAGTAAATGATTAAAATTGCCATGCAGAAAAGGCGCTAACGGAATACCAATTAGCCCAATAGGTTTTCTGGGGCGGATGCCAAATTTATTCAGCTTAGAGCCGGTGGCCCAGTTAATATAGTTGAACACCCACAATGCCGCGAGCACCATTAGCATCTGGGGAATATGGTGTTTAGATGCTTCTAGAAAGTTATCAATCTCAGTGCTTAATTCGGCAAGCATTTTAGCCCTTAAAGGGTCCTTTAATTTTCTAAAATTACATGGGGTTGCCCGATTGTCAAGCAACCCTATTTAATTTTTGACTATAGTGACTATTTTAAAGCTGGACACTTCTTTGCAGTAGAGTCATCGTTTGCTGAATGAGGATCAGGAGGCAGAACTCTGGTTCTTTTATTGTTTCGTAAAGGCGTTATCGCTGCAGGGGTTTCTTCAGAACTTTCCTCTTCTGCATCAAGTGTCACTGTTAATTTGGTTGTTACACCACGTTCCTTTAAATGTGCGAAACAAGGTGCTGAACTGATCAACATTTCGCCAAAGTGACGCATCAGTCCATCAAGATTATATTCACCCTGATTACGTGTTTTTATGCTATCCAAAAAACGGGGATTAAAAAGGATATTAATGAAGGCAGATTGCAAGCTAACCTGCTCAAAAAAGTCTATTTGTTTACCTTGATTTTGCAGCGTAATAAATGCACCTGGTGCAAAATAGGAATGCAACTTATTAAATTGCCCTTTAGAAACTGTAATGTAAGTCTCCAAGGGTGAGACATTTTTAAATAATTCAGAGCAATGTTGAATATCGAGCAGCTTCAACATGCTTACCACAAGATCAAACCCTGTCTTAGTGCCTGTAAAAACAAAGCGCAAATGTTCGCCATCATGGAATTTGTCGATCTTGCCAGTTTTTTTGATGGGCTCTATACCTGTGAGTATATACAGCAAATGTTGTGCTTGAGGAAAGTCGATTACTTGAGTGGTTCTAGGCCCAGATTTCATATTCGCCTCGCAAATAAGTTAGCTATTGAAGTTGCGTACTATAACGAAATTCTCATTAGCAGGCAATTCAATTCTGGGAAAAAAGCGTTACAATGAAATGATATGAAGCAACCTTATTCTCCAAGTATTGAACCACGTCATTTGCGGTTTTCGATTTCAGAAAATCCTGACAAATTTTGGCACAGTAACTCAGACATCAAAACTTATCACTTTAATGCCTTAGCTATTTTTTTGCCTCAACTTGAGAAGATGTTAGTTCTGAGTCTTAAGAAGGCGCTACAAGAAATTGATTGTCCCACTCTCCGATCAGAGGTTGCCAGTTTAGTTGCACAAGAAGCTATTCACGGTAACGCTTTTGCACAATATTGCCAAAAAATAGTTTTTTCGCATTATGCCTGCCCCAAACAGTATTCACTCTGGTTTTTCAGAGTGCTCGCTGGGCTATTAAACAAGTGTTCTCGCACTTTCCATTATGCGCTCTCTGCTGCCGGTGAGCATTTCACAGCCATTGCGGCTGATCTTTTCTTACGTCAACCTGCGTGGTTTAAGGGTGTTCTGCCAGAACACAGCGCTATCTGGCGTTGGCATTGCATTGAAGAAATTGAGCATAAATCGGTCGCTTTTGACGTATTTAAAGCAACTAACGGCAATTATATTGTTCGAGTCCTTGGTATGCTTATGATGACCTGCTTTTTTCTCATACTGTATGTCAAACCCATTTGGTTCATGATGAAGCAAGACAAAAAACACAAAAGTTTTAATTTTTATCGTCGTGCTTTTCAATATTATTGGGGGAAAGGTGGGTTATTTCGAGCCCTGGCAAAACCCTATTGGGATTACTTTAAACCCTCATTTCATCCCTCTAAGCATCAAAATGATGATCTGATTTCAGGCTGGAAAGCGTATTTTCATTCTAAAACCAACGAAGAAATTAGCATTAGCTTACAACAATCTGAACTCCCTCATTGAGGATCATTAAATTGCGCCAACATCTGTTTAACCGCATAGTTAAGCGCTATCTTCGGTGTGTCTATTATTTTTGAATACCACAAAAAACCATGAACCATACCCGGAAAATAGACTGCATTGACAGGTACTTTCGCTGCAACTAACTCTTCTATATAGCGAAATGTTTCATCACGCATGGGATCATATTGCGCACCTATCATCGTGGTATAGGGCAAACCCGTAAAATCTTCAGCTAGCACTGGAGATAACCGCGTATCTTCAATATCACTTGGGCAACGAGTCAAATTATTGATAAACCAATCTCGCAGCGTATTATCCAACATATATCCTTTACCATAGCGTTCTTTAGAAGGATAAGGGTTATAGTAATCTAGCATGGGATAAAACAAGACTTGCTGTTGAATATAACGCTCTCTTTTGAGCAATTGACTCATCACCGCAGCATAAGTACCACCCGAGCTATCGCCCCAAAGCGCTATTTTGCTTGGATCAAATGCTAATTGTCTGTGATTTTCAAGTAAATAATAAAAGCCATCCAGACAGTCTTCTATAGGCGTGGGAAATTTAATTTCTGGCGTTAAGCGCGGTTCCATCGCAACAACCAGACTATTTGTCGCATCTGCTAGGCATTGGCAATAATAATCTGAATCACTTAAGTGGCCAATGGAATAGCCACTCGCTCGCAAATAGATCACCAATGGCACTAACCCATCCGGCTTTTGCTGTGGCCGATGCAAACGCAGCACACAGGCTTTGGCTTGATGATCCTCAAAAGCACGCAAACTTTTAGGCGGTTGATAATATTTTTTGTAGTGATTTCGGACCTCATCAACAGACTGTAAGTGCAATGAAGCATGCCCTTTAGCGTAAGCTTGATGAATAATTCGAGAGATAACAGGATGGAGCGGCATTCCTTAGCAGACCTTCTAACAAATCACAGCCTTTATTTTAACACGTCGCTAAGGTTTTTTATCTCTTTTGGTCTTATCAGTATCTTGTAAAATTCTATCCTTCACCGGTTTTAAGGGCAACGGTTTTGATTCATGAAGCACTTTGGCAAGTAACATAGCAGGCCGGGTTTCAGGTGAAGATTTTGCGCTTTCTGAAACTTCCTCCTTTTCATCATTTTTGGGTTCTGAGGGACCTAAGGGATCGACAGCGTCACGTTTTGCCATTTTTTTTCTAGCTGTATTCAGTTGTTTCTCATCATAATAAAGGCTAGGCACTATACCTTCACTCACTGTTGTATGTGTCGACTGAAGTTTTAATTTTCCTTTAATATTCTTATATAATAAGCTCGCACTATTTGCCATACTGGCAACTGTCAACGTTGTACTTAATACACCAATTACGGCAGCGGCCGCGACCGCTGCCGGTGCGCCAGGGGTTGCAACAGCGGGAATAATGATTGTCGTTGCTAAACTTGTAAGTGCCACAAGCATTCCCAAACCAATATTCACCATGCGTCGCGGTACACTTGCTATAAGGTAATTTAAACGTTCCTTTTTTTTAACGACATTAAAAATACCCTCATAGCGTTGATTAAAATCTTTACGCATGGCTTTTTTAGTTTCAGACATTTGCACATCCTGACTTGCTTCTAGCGCTTCTTCAGGTGTGTTCTCTTCCTTAGATAATTTACGTAACACTTTTTCTTTCACTTTATCTGAAAACTTGTGAAAGCCTTCATCAGCTTTGCTAAACACCTTCCTAATGCCAGGCTTAATACCTGCTCTTTCTAATAAGTCATTGGCTTTTAAATCAAAATCAAACTTTGGTGCAGCAAATTCTGCTTGGTGAGTGTTGGCGTATTGTACAAAAGTGGTATCTCGATGATTTTTTACATAGGATTTTTGTTCATCGGTTATCGTTAACTGATGAAATTGAGTGCTCGTCACATCTATTTTTGTTAATTCACTCTCAATTGCACTCAGAAAATGTGTATCGCTAAACTGGGATTTAAATGCCTGCCAATCTTTATGATACCTATCTGGGTGATCAATAAGGGTTTTGCGAAAGTGCTCAAAAAGTTCTACTGTCTGTTCTTTATTAGGATCATTTTCTAATAGCGTAGCTAAATTTTCCCTTAATTGTATAACCTTATCATAAGTTACACGGCTTTGTTGATTATACTCTTTAATGATGTCCAGTTGTTCTGGCGTAACGCCCATACTTTTCAACTTCTCTTGAAAATTATCATCTTGTATATTAACTTGCATCAAGGGAGTCTGATTAAGGTAACGATTTCCAAGATCTGAATAGAGCAACTTGAGATCATCGGGTGCAATTTTTTTACCCTCAATTAATTGAATGTATTTTTGTTTGGTTAAGTGTGGCAAATCTTGTGAATAGATTTTTTCATGCGTAAATTGATATAACGCTATGGATTTCTTCAACGTCGATGGCAGTGATGCTTGAGCATAGGTTTCGCAAACTTGGCTGTAATCTTGTATTTGTTTACTTAACGAAGTCAATCCAGCTTTATTGAGTCTATAGGCAATATCCCTTAATTGCGGTAATTGTTTTTCAGTGGGATCTTGATTTGCCGAATAAAAATCCTCAATGATTTTATTTAGCTCTAATACCTTTTCTTTTTTCTCTTGCACGCCTAATGAGCCATTCGTAATGATGGCTTGTCTTGCAGCATAAAACTCCGTATAGATTTTATCTCTCCCTTGCAAGTATTCTTGTACCATTTGCTCTGTTTGTGTTGGCAATTCTGCTTCGCTGATTTTCTTTAACAGTTTGTCTGTTGAAATCATCTCTTTCTTTAAATTGTTTCTTTCTGAGCGTTCTGCCATATAGGTAGCAATATCGCGTACGACTGACACACAGGATGCGGCAAAAACAAAAGGCGGAATTAAAGTAGAGGCACCTGCAATAACTAATATCGCCAGTGTCAAGCTCACCGCGATACCTAAACCATAACCAAGAGTTGGTAAGATTTTTTGATAAGTTTTAAGATTTTTATTTTGGAAAATATCAAGGATCAAGTAAGCACTAAATGCAGATATTCCAAAGTTTATAATATCCCCACCTAATTTTGATAATAGGCTACAGCCTTCCCCTAATTGCAGATGTGAAAATTTTGAAAAAGCCTCTTTTATTAGACCGAAAGACCTTAGTATTGAGACATTATCAGACATAGATCACTCGTTAAATCAAATGGTTATCAGTTAGACAATCCAAATGAACGAAATGATCGGTTTATTTTTTGAGGGAAATGCGGGGAGGTACATCTTCTGGTTCCCTCTCCCGCAAGCGGGAGAAGGTATTAAGAAAGATTCATCCCTTACCCCGAGTTTTGTTAACTCCCTTGAGGGAATCTTTTTCAATATGCTCAATAATCATATCTGCCACATCTTTACGGGTAACCCGTTCGATGCCTTCTAACCCTGGAGAAGAGTTGACTTCTAATACTAAGGGACCTTGCGCTGATCGAATGATATCCACACCGGCGATATTAAGTCCCATCACTTTGGCTGCTTTAATGGCCAAAGCCCGTTCTTCGGGTAACAGTTTGACAACACTGGCCGTACCACCGCGATGCAAGTTCGAGCGAAAATCCCCTTCTTTTGCGGTACGCATCATCGCTGCAACTACCCTTTCACCGACGACAAAGCAACGGATATCAGAGCCGCCTGATTCTTTAATATATTCTTGTACCAAAAAGTTCGCATTCAGGCCACGAAAGGCATTGATCACCCCTTCTGCCGCTTTTTCTGTTTCTGCTAAAACAATGCCTTGGCCATGGGTACTCTCCATTAATTTCACAATTAATGGCGCACCGCCAACAAAAGCTATCAGATCATCGGTTGCATCAGCCGAGTGAGCGTAACCCGTAATTGGCATACCGACGCCTTTGCGTGCTAACAGCTGATGTGCGCGTAATTTATCGCGCGAGCGAGAAATGGCAATCGATTCATTCACCGAATATACGCCACTTACCTCAAATTGCCGCAAGACAGCGGTACCATAAGCGGTCACCGATGCACCAATACGCGGAATAATGGCATCAAATTTCAAAATTTGCTTTTTATAATGTACCGAGGGCTGGTTCGCCGTAATATTCATATAACACTTTAGTACATCGACGGTTTGTACCTCATGACCACGCTGTTCAGCTGCTTCAACTAGACGTTTAGTTGAATACAATTTGGGATCACGTGATAAAATACCAATTTTCATGCATAGTCCTTGTTATTGAATATATTCGTTCCGGGAACCTTGGACGTCTGCGACCTTTTGATTCCATCTCTTTTCCCAGGCATCGGGCGCATATTGCTTGTGCCATTCTTCAAATTGTTTGCGTTCATCAATGCTTAGCACAATACCGTATTTTTTTGCCATGTAAAGATGAATGCGGGCTATTTTGCCTCTGACATGCAATGGCGCAACCACTCGCTCATTAATATCATCAATCACCATCTCGCACCCTGTAAAAGCTTGGGTTGGATATTTTATATCACTGATAAATCGGTAATTTCGACGAGCTGTATTTAATTCATTAATTTCAGGTACTAAATTGTGTAAATCTGCTTCCATTTGGCGAAATCGTTTATCAACTTTGCGGCAACAATTTCGACCTTTACGTACTTTACCCTTTTTGGAAACACAACCTTCTCCTTTCCAGCAAGGTAAATCTTTACCAAACCAGGAGACAGGGACCACATGCTCCCATGTGATATAACGATCCTTGCGATCATTTTTCGGCTTAAAATCACAAGAACTATAGTTGATGACGCCCTGTTTATTATAAGCGCAGCCACAATAGAACGTTTCTCGGTGTTCTTGCCAGAGAGTGCGCGCTGTGTTTTTAGCCTCTGTGTAATTTTTGACTGCGGCATTGAGGGGTTGACCGAGAAGGAGCACCCACCCAACAATCAGTGCAATGTAGTATCGCCTATTCATGATACGTTGCCAATTTCCTGGCCTTCCAAACTAACAGCCCGCCATTTTACTGTATTTGAGGTATTTGTCTTTATATTTAAATAGTTAGCTTTTTGACTACTATGCAATACTCTAGTTGATGACACTAATTTCACTTTAGCCAACTATAGAAAATATGAGATAATCGCCGGCTGCGATATCGATTTATAAAAAAAATAAGGCTAGCTTTGTCAGTTAAATACAATTATTCAGATGTTCGGGTTGCCGTAGTGGGTTGTGGGAACTGGGGCAAAAACCTGATCCGTGTTTATCATGAGCTTGGCGCATTGCGTGCCGTTTGTGATTCTGATCTCCACAAAGTAGCGCATTATGAAAAAACGCTTGGTATCGTTGGTAGCCATTTTGAAGAACTCTTAGCATCCGATATTGATGCAATCATTATTGCAACGCCTTCAGTTACCCACTTTGAACTTGCCAAGCAGGCATTACTGGCGAATAAGCATGTCTTTATTGAAAAGCCTGTTACGCACCATGCAGAACAAGTCGTTGCGTTACAACAACTCGCCAATGAAAAAAATAGGCGATTGATGGTTGGGCATCTTTTGCAATATCACCCGGGTTATTTGAAAATAAAGGCCCTAAAAAATGAAGGCGTTTTAGGCGATATTCAAGCTATTCATGCCACACGATTCAATTTTGGAAAATTCCCAACTGAACAGAATGTATTATGGGATTATGCTCCGCACGATGTTTCAATGATTTTAGGCTTGATGGAAGCATTACCATCGAAAGTTTTTGCAATGAAAGAAAACCCCTTAAATCATACTACCGTCGATACAGCAACGATTCATCTTCACTTTGCAGAAAATAAAAAAGCACGCGTCATTTCGTCTTGGGTTTATCCTTGGAAAGAACAAAAGATCATCGTTACTGGCACCAAGGCTATTGCAATGCTTGATGATTGCCAACCTTGGGAACACAAGTTAACGCTCTTCAATTACCCAACGATCTGGACTGACGGCTTGCCACAACCCTTTGTCGCTGAAAAAGTCGCTATTCCTCTATTACCTGCTGAACCACTGCGAAATGAATGCGAACATTTTCTAAGAGCTATTTTGACGCATAGTGAGCCTATCACGGGGGCAAATGAAGCATACAATGTAACAGCTGTTCTTTGTGCCGCCATGCAGTCTATTACCACTGAACAAATGATTACCATCAAAGAAAAGCAACAACGAACAGCTATCCCTGAAGGAATTTATGCTTAAAGAAACACTCTCCAAGATTGAATTTATTGATCTACAAGCGCAACGTCGTGCATTGCAAAACCAGATCCCAGCTGTTCTTGAACGTGTACTTCTCCATGGTGCCTATATTCTCGGTCCAGAAGTTATCAAGCTTGAAGAAAAATTGAGTGAATATTGCGGTGCCGAGGAATCCATTACCTGCAGCGATGGCACAGATGCCTTAAAATTACTGTTAATGGCAAAAAATGTGGGCCCAGGAGACGCGGTTTTTGTTCCTTCGTTTACATTTGCATCTAGTGCTGAAGTGATTGCGCAATCCAATGCTACGCCCATATTTATTGATGTCTGTCCGATCACGTTTAATATGGACACCCAAAGTTTATTGCAAGCAATTGAAACGCTTGATAGCACGCTTACCCCCAAAGGGATTATTGCGGTTGATTTGTTTGGTTTGCCAGCGAATTATCCTGCAATCTATGAGATTGCAGAAAAACATGATTTGTGGGTTATCGCTGACTCTGCACAAAGCTTTGGTGGAGCAATTGAAGACAAGAAAGTCGGTAATTTATCGGTCATGAGCACGACCAGTTTTTTCCCTTCTAAACCGCTTGCTGGCTACGGTGATGGTGGAGCAGTTTTTACCAACGACAAAGAGCTTGCCAATGTGATCCGATCATTACGTAACCATGGCTGTGGTAAACATCGTTATGATCATATTCATGTTGGAATGAACAGCCGCTTAGACACTATGCAAGCGGCTATTTTGCTTGAGAAACTGGCGATTTTTCCTAAAGAGCGATTAAGACGTGAAGAAATTGCCAATTTGTATCGCCAAGTACTGCCTAACAATCTGCAATTACCTAGCGTACCCCCCGATTATACTCATGCGTGGGGGCTTTATACCGTGGTGTGTCCTGAGGGCGAACGAGATAATTTAACGCAACATTTGCAAGAGTGTGGTGTTCCTACAAACGTTTACTATCGCAAGCCTCTCCATTTACAGCCAGCTTATCAGCATTTTCCTCGCGCTGCTAAGCAGTTAGCCGTCACTGAACGGTTATGCCAACAAGTCCTCAGCTTGCCCATGCATCCTTACTTAAGTGATGAACAAGTGAGCTTTATCGGCGAGAGCGTTAAACGCTATTTCAACAAATAGCTCTCCCCACCCGCCTTGTCTTGCTCTTCGAGCTTCGACAAGTCTCCCTCCCCCGCAAGCGGGAGAGGGGAAAGATCCAAAATCCCACTCTTACCCTCTCCTGTATTCGGGAGAGGGAGGCCAGTCGAAGTCCGAAGGTGTGTTGTTGCTTAAATCGAGCTTGGCATTTTTAGCTCAGAACTTACGCGTTCATCAGGAGATGCCGTCTCAGATGCTCGCACGAGTGGTGGTGGTGCCGAAGATGATGACAATAACGGACTGGCTAGTGATTGACTGAACAAAACAGGAGTTATTTGTTGGTCGAGCAATTCTTCACGCAAATTGCGACTAGGTCTTGAGTCGATCGTCATTTTTCCCATTAATAAATTCACCGTTTTTAAGGGTTCATCTTCTTTTGTGCTAAGCGCTGCTTTTAAACCTTCTGAGGTATACTCTGATGTGACTTTACATAATTTTTTCAAATGTTTGTCAAGATTAACTAATTCACCTATACGATTGGGATCAGTCAAAACCGGCATTAAAGTTGAATACACAGAATCAAAAGCAACTTGATGATATTCTGCATATATAGCAGGATCAAAAACTACATCAAATCGATTACTATTTAATAATATATTGATAACTAAAGTTAAAAATCGATTCTCTTTGCTCATTTCTAGCAATACATCCGCTTTGGGATGTAACGGACATAATACATTATTCAAATGAAGGGCATTGAGTAAACAAGGTGCAATGGTTACCGCAATTTGCTCAATTAACATACGACTTTCTGGTGTTTTAGCAACTTTCTTCGCAAGATACATAAAATTATGAATAGCTTTAACTGTGGGTGAAAACCCCGTTTTGAGTAATTGTCCTAAAAATTCAGACACTAACATTTGAATGGCTGCACGATCTAGGTTATTAAAATTAACCACCACCTTTTTTGTAGTGGGATTAACACTTTCTTCGAGAGCGGCTGATAAGAGCCTCTTTAAACCTTGAACAAAAAGTGTTCGAGCTGCAATGACTCGCATATCATTCATTTTTAATACATTACCATTCATGAAAACATGCTTCATCAAGCGCGCCCAAACATGATTCATTTCACACTTTAAGTTTTCAGAATTATCGATCTTGGCAAGAACAGCCTCCGCGCGTGCAGAAACAGCATCGAATAGATGTAAATCAGATTTAAGATAAAGTTGCATTTTTTTCAGAAAGTATGTAACCGTAGATTCTTTACAACCAACTT
Source organism: Uncultured Candidatus Berkiella sp. (assembly GCA_964594635.1). Taxonomy (GTDB): domain Bacteria; phylum Pseudomonadota; class Gammaproteobacteria; order Berkiellales; family Berkiellaceae; genus Berkiella. The sequence goes on along the minus strand of CAZQMV010000001.1, from coordinate 253,553 downwards.
TATGCAAAAGTCGCTCTTTAGGATCCATGAAACGATCTACTAGCAACAGCATATTGTTTACTTGAGTGAGACTAAACCGTTCAGTTTCATCAACTGGTATAAAAGAAGCTGATGTAGATGTAGACGCAGAAGCTTTGGGTGTTGGTGCTAGCAGCATGATAAACTCTCATCTTAAAAAACACACTCAATTTACAGGAAGAAAACTCACTTGAAAAGTGATTCCTTTATAACTTAGTTGATTTAATAACCTGTGCTGTGATGTTATCTGCAAAAGGATGTTGCGCCAGTTCCCTGATATGTGCTTGAAATACCAAAGGATAATCTGGGCTATTTGCTAACTTCACCATTTCATTTAAAGGGGTATCAGCCCAGAAACCATCCGTACAAAGAATGAGCGTTTCAGAAGACAAGAGCGGTGGATGAGCTTCAATCTCAATATCCGGCGGATCCTGAAGGTTCACTGTTCTTGATAGCTGGTTCTGTAAAGGATGTTTGCCCATATCATTCTCTTTCACTTTACCTTGCATGAATAAGGTTTGAACTTGGGTGTGATCAGCAGTGCGCCATAATACTTGCTCTTTATTGATCCGATAAAGCCTGGAATCTCCCACATGCGCTGTTAAGAGCTGCGAATCATCCAGCCAAGCCAAAACAAACGTCGTATGAGTGTCGATAGGACCATATTCAGCCAAAATAGCTTGCCGCATTTGTTCGTAAGATTGCCTAAGAAAAGATTGTAAACCTTTAAGCTGACTTCTATAAATCTCAGCACTACAATTTGGCGCTTCTTTGATTAATGCCTCACACAGCCCCTTTGAAGCAATCTCACCATGTTGATGCCCGCCTAAGCCATCTGCAACGACAAAACAGGCAAACTGATCGGTGATCACATGGGCAAAGTCGTCCTGGTTATAACTTCTTTTGCCAATATCATTTGCTTCAAAGAAACCGATTTTAATAGTCAATGGCAGGTTCTCCGCAATTATCTGCAATCACTTGCCTGCTACTGGTATGCAAGCGCATGACTTCTTGCCAATCTTGTGAGGCTGGATAGAGCCGTTCACCCACCACGACGTTAATGCGCTGCGGCGTTAACAAGGGATTATCCCCTCTCATGACATGACGTGTCCCTTCTAAAGCGATAGGACAAATAGGTGTATGAGATTCGACCGCCACTTTGAAAGCCCCCATTTTAAAAGGACGCAAACCGGTAGCATAGCTAAAACCCCCCTCAGGAAATAAAGCAACCGATTTCCCTTGTCTTAACCTTTCTTCTATTTCAGTGGATTCTGTTAAGTTGCTCGAAAAATCCATACGATTAACCGTAATGTAATTCAATTTTTTCATGATGTTTCGTAAAAGGGGAACCTTCAGCAATTCCTTTTTGGCAACAAAAGAAACCCCTGGTGGTAACAGCGCTAATAACACCACAGCATCGATATAACTTGCATGGTTAGCAATATACACACAAGTGCCTACCTCTTTAAGGTGCTCTTTACCTGTCACTTTGATAGGACAACCTATCAAGGTTAAACCGATTTGGGCCCATTTTTTGCAAATATAGGAAAAGAATTTGGGCTTTAGGAATAAGCTAAATGTCCAAAGACTCAATGCACTTATCGCAAGCAGTGCTCCAACATAGACGCTGTAAATGGACTTGAGGGTTAACTTAATGCCATTGTTCAATTTAGCACCTAAGCTCTTCGCATAGATCTTAGCCACCTGCACAGAAACGGGTAAATGAGCTTTTTGCAGTTTTTTCTCCAAATAAGCTTGTTTACAAGCAGCACGTTGTAACTTCCCACTAGATGTTTTACCAATCGTTTTAGGCGTCACCAACAATACTTCGTCTGGTAATATACCTAATACCACATTCACTTTTTCAGTAATTTCTGCAATAATTTTTTTGTGCAAAATGCTAGAGTCTTCTTTCGTTTCAGCCACAATGACCAACTTTTCAGTGCCCCACTCAGCATCCGTGACACCAAAGGCCACCACACAGCCTTTACGCACACCATTGACTTGACCTGTCGCTTCTTCAATCTCGTCTGGATAGAGATTACGACCCGCCTTAATAATCACATCTTTTTTACGACCGGTAATATAGACTTCACCATCAGCAAGATACGCTAAATCACCGGAGTTCCACCAACCGTCAAACCATATCGCTTTGGTTGCTTCGACTTGATTATGATAGCCTTGCATCATTGAGGGGCCTCTAAAGTGCAGATCCCCAACTCGACGTTCCGGCAATTCCATTAAATTTTCATCAACAATTTTAATTTCATGCAAAGGGAGTGGTTTACCACAACAGACGATTTGCAACATATTTTGACCCGTTTGCGTTGTAGGAACGGCTCTTTGTTGGGTTTGAAAGATGGTTCTATCGATGCTGTCAATCTTAGGTGGTCGATTCAGTGGCGGGAAAGTCAACGCGACGCAGGTTTCTGCTAATCCATAAACAGGATACATGGTAGTATCTTTAAAGCCATAAGGTTCAAAACGCTTAATGAAGCTTTCCAATGTTCTTGGATTAACGGCTTCGGCACCATTGAATGTTACTCGCCAAGTACTTAAATCTAATCCCTCTAAGGCTTTATCTGATATACGCCGTACACAGAGTTCATACGCAAAATTGGGTGCACCCGTGACGGTTGCACGGTGATAATGGATGGTCCATAACCAACGTTCTGGTCGACTTAAAAACGACAGCGGCGACATAATAACGACTGGGTTGGCATGATAGAAACTGGTTAGCCAAGATCCAATTAACCCCATATCGTGATAAAGCGGTAACCAACTCACGGCAACATCAGATGAAGTTAAATTGATCCCTTGGCCAATCGCACGAATATTCGCTAAAAGATTTTGATGCGTTAATAAAACACCTTTGGGTAAACTCGTGCTACCCGAGGTATATTGAATTAATCCTGGCATGTTTTCATTAACATGCACAGGCTTAAAATCTCCCTCATTTTTCGTTAACGAATCCACCGTTATCACAGCTTTTAAACTACTAATAAACACTTTAAGCAAGTCGCTTAATCGTTCCGCTTTTTGAAAGGTGATTAATAAGCGCACTTCAGCATTTTTTAAAATATTAGCCGCCCGCATGGCGTATTCTTCAATTCTATCGGGACGAAAGGGAGGATAAATGGGCACAGGGATTGCACCAATGAGCAAGATCCCAAAAAAAGTATAGAAGAAATCTTCAGAAGTTGGCAGCATTATCGCGATTGTTTCACCGACTTCTATATCCCAAGATTGCAGGCCATGTGCGACTTTTTTAGCATTTTCAAGTAATTTGCCATAAGTAATGGGCTGTTCATTACCTGCATCATCTTGTAAAAAAATATGCACGCGATTAGGTTCTTTTGCTGCGCGTTTCAATAAGACTTCAACAAGGGTTTTTGCTTGTAAAGGATCAAAATGCGTTTCTTGCTCTTTAGCAACAAAGGCTTTGGGTTTCGTTTGACCTTTATTGGATTTAGCATCAATGATTGCTTGGGCTAATTCAGTGAGTGAATCTGCCTGGATCATCACGCTTTCAGATAATTCAACTTCATAAAAGGCTTCAATTCGATGGAAGAGTTCTACTTTCCCCAAACTGTCGATGGTTAAATCTTTCTGCAACGAAGCATCTTTGTTGAGTGCTCGTTGTGCTCTTTCTCGACCCAGTTCTTTTAAAAAACTTTCGGTCATGTCAATCAGCTGCGCTTCAACAGCACCAATCTCTGTTTGCTCTTTATCAGTCATTGCTGTCCCTACAAAATCATTTGACAATACAATCTAAGTTTATATTCAAACTTATCTCAAGCGATTAAAAACCGATTGTATCATTAAATGAATTGGACGCACGTCACTGGCTATACAGGAAGCAAACCTTGCCTCGGTGAATCTTCAGTAAAATCATGGATCTGATTGCGCTTGGCTAACTGTTGATCTCGACATCTTCTACTATAGTGCGCTGCAAGAAACAGACCGCCAGTGCCCACACCAATTGCCGCTCCTACAATTACTGGCGTTGCACATGATGCTGCATCTACGGATGAATGAATATTAATGGGTATTGAAAGCGTACCGTTACGGTTGAAAAAAAATTGAATCGCTTCTGTGTAGTTAATTTTTGAGAAATCAATGCTAACACCCGGATCGAAGTGATCCATTGCACAAGAAAAGCCACTTTTGATGAGATAACCAATGCCACCTATCACACCAAATAAAGTTGAAACACCTGCGACAATGATAATCTTGCCTGATTCCTCTATTATTTTTAACAACATATGCTTTGCCGTTATTAGAGTAAGGGTAAGATCAGATTATCAATAATGAAGATGGGATATCTACTGGTTAAAGTTCCCCCCTCCCTAGCCCTCCCCCGCGTAGCGGGAGAGGGTACAAGATCTCGCCAACGAGAAATAAATTAGATTAGATTAGATTAGGTTAATTCATTCCTATTCGCCAATGGGATCAAATAAACCTGAGCCGGCTCTAATTTCACTTTGATCTTAGTTAAACTATTGATTAATTCTGCCGAAGGCATGCCGTGCGTAATTAACACCACATGACCATTGGGATGCTTCTTTTCAATGTCGTCATAAACCGTTAATACCCGCTTGCGCAGCGCTTCACTGCTCTCTCCATGGTGTTTCGCAGCTTCTTGCTCGCCAACCCACCAAGTATCTCTAATAAACTCTGATTGCGGTTGCCCTTCTGTGTCGCCTGCTTTAATTTCATTCAATCTTTCTTCTAACTGAATTTTATCATGCGTAAACAAGCCAATTTGAGCCAGGATATTGGCTGTCTCAATTGCTCTTGGCAACGTTGAAACATACACGGCAGTAATACTGCGATTATCAAAACCATAGTTCAGCATTTGTTCAGCAGACTTTTTGACTTGCAAGCGTCCCTGATCGGTTAATAAGGAAGGCTTATATTTTGAATGATGAGGGTTTGAATTACATGAATGCGTTAACATATCTTCACTTTCACCATGGCGAAGAACAATTAAATGCCGCTCTTGTAAAGCAAGCGCATTAAAACAAAAAAATGCACAAATTAAAGACAAGATAATTCGACCTTTCATAAATGCTTCACTTATTTTTATTTAAAAATGTAAATGGTTTTAGAATTAAACGGATATTTCGTTGGCCTTTGAAAAAATAAAGTACCCACTGAAAAAAAACAATGAATTTTGTACGAAAACCGATCAAAAAGTAAATATGGACAAAACTCCACATCATCCAAGCAAAGAATCCGCTTCCTTTTAATGGCCCTGATAATACTAAAGCATCGTAACGACCAACAGCCGCCATCATGCCTTTATCCCAGTATCGAAACGGTTTATGAGGAGTGCCTTTTAGTATTTTTTTAATGGTCTTTCCCACATATCGCCCTTGTTGAGTTGCGACCGGTGCAATGGCGGGTAAATACTTTTCTTTTGGATCTACACAAGCACTTGCATCACCAATCACAAAAATATGCGGATAGTCTGGAATGCTAAGATCGGGTTTTACAAGCACCCGACCTTGTTTGTCTAAAGGCATTTGTAATGTTTGCAATAAGGGAGCGGCTTGGTTACCAGCGGCCCAAATAATATTTCGAGCATTAAGGGTGCCTTCATTTAACACTACCAAATCATTTTGAATATCAACAACACGGGTATTCAACATCACGGTGACGCCCATTTTTTCAAGAGCCGTTTGTGCCTTTTTTGCCAAATATTCTGGGTAAGGTGCTAGCAACTGTTTCCCGCCTTCAACTAAATAAATTTTAGTATGGGAAGGATCGATATGTTTAAAATTCTTCTTTAAGCTTTGGTGAGCAATTTCAGCAATGGCACCCGCCATTTCAACACCGGTAGGACCGCCACCTATCACTACAAACGACATCAGTTCTTCAGTAAATGACTGTTCTTTACGTTCTGCCAACTCAAAAGAGGTCAAAATCCTTTCACGAATATGTAAAGCATCGCTTAAGGTCTTTAACCCTGGCGCATAAGTCTCCCAAGCATCCTTACCAAAGTAGGCATGTCTTGCGCCAGGTGCAACAATTAAATAATCAAAAGAGAGGGTTTGCATATTATCTAATAGTAAGGTTCGCTGATCTTTATCGATCAATGTCACCGTTGCCATGAGTACTTCAATATTTTCACCACGAAAGATCTCACGAATAGGCATTGCAATATCACCAGGCGATAGTGCTGCCGTTGCGACTTGATAGAGCAGAGGCTGGAAAAGGTGATGATTTGTTTTATCTATCACTGTCACATGTAGGTTCGGTACTTTTTGCAACACTTTAGCTGCATTTAAACCGCCAAAACCGCCTCCGATGATCACAACTCGCTTTGTGTTAATGTTCTACCCCTTAAAAAATTTTATTTTACTTGGAAGTTGTTATAATAGCGGACCTCACTTTCCCCAATAGACATTTTACAATGGATGTTACAGTAACTTCTACGATTGGCAGAAAAGTTTATTAACTAAGCAAGGTGAGTTAATGTATGACACTTTAGGTAAATCAGGCCTGGCAATTCTCTGTATTGCCAGCATGCAAAATGCGATTGCCTTCGATGCAACGAAATATACACAAAACGTCACAGTTTCTCAGTCAGCCAATGAACCTTCTCGTGCCACCATTATAGGGATCATTGAAAGTTGCGGCAGTGTGACCAATATTGATGATGATTGCGTTATTCAAGGTCTTGATCGGGTGGCGGATGAAGAAAATAATCAGGTTGCCAAAGCGATTTCTCAAGATTATGAAAATGCATTGAACACAGGTAATTTTGAAGTTAATCCAGAATGCCAAGTTGAAACGCACTTACAAGCCAATCGGATTTTAGGTCACTGTCTGCTCTTAGCACATTCTTATGCATTGAGTGAGCGCGATCAGTTTTTGGGCATTTCACAATTTGAACTCTGTCTACAAGGTGGATTACAAGGTCTTGCTGATCAAGGCAATATTGTTGCTTTATATATGTTAAGTGATTTACTTGAGCAAAAAGGCATTGAAGATGCTGTTTATCAATGGAAAAAAACTAAGCGTCTGCGAAAAGATTCTGACGAGTATGCGTTGCTAACAAAATGTTATGAATAGATAAAAAAAGAAGCGCTGTTAAGCGCTTCTTTTTTATTTAAAACAAACTCAACATGTATTTGTAGAGGACAGCCCCTACACAAGTACATTATTCAGTTTTAGGAGCAGCATCAGCATCAGCTGGTGGTGTCGCTTCAGGAGCTGGCATTTGGTTTGCTGTGTCAGTCATGTCCTTTTTCATTTCGTCTACTTTCTTGGAAACATCTTGTGACATTTCATCAGCTTTCCTGTGAATGTCAGTAGCGGTTTCGTCTGCTTTTTTATGGATATCGTCAGCAGCATCTTTCACGTCTTGCTTTACTTCAGCAGCTTTGTCATCAATCTTTTGAAGAACATCTGATTTAACATCTTCAGCTTGTGTTGCATCAGTTTTGGTTTCGTCTTTATTATCGCTTGGTGGATTGCACGCGCCTAAAGCTAAGCAAGCAAGTGCAGCAACAACTAGTTTCATTTTCATTATTTTCTCCCTTCGAGTTAATTAACTTACATTTTCTCAAAAAATAGCTATGCAATAACATACCTTAGTCTGCACAGAAAGGAAATGTCGATTTACTGAGATCTTTGTTAAAATACCACTAACGCCTCATCAAAGGTACGCCTGACATAAAAGATGTTTGATATCCTTATTGTTGCTAACGGAAATATTCCCTCGCTAAACACTTGGCGTGACATCTCATATGGGTTTTTAATTTGTACTGATGGCGCAGCCAACACCTTACAACAATTTGAAATTTTGCCGAATGTTATCATTGGTGATTTTGATTCGTTAGCAAACGCAGCAGAACGCTTTCCTCAAAGTCAGATCGAACACATTACCGATCAAGACACAACCGATTTTGAAAAAGCATTACAGTTTTGTATGAAGTTTCCTAACAAAAAAATTCTTTGTCTAGGTGCATTGGGTGAGCTTGCCGATCACAGCATTTATAATTTAAGCTTGTTACTACGTTATAGCAATCAACTGGATTTGTGTTTCCTGAATCCTACTCTTGAAGGCCGACAATGGATCTTTGCACTTAAACCTAAAACGCGTATCTACACACCATTCAATAGCCCCATTTCATTTTTTCCCCTAGAAAAAGCTGTTTTAACAGCGCCTACCCTTGAATGGCCGCTCTCTCGTACCCATATTAAATCATTAGGAAGAGCAGCTGTGCGCAATCGCACGACTGCACAAATGACGGATATTGAATGCGAGGGTGACTGCCTATGCTTTGTCGAGTCCGCACTCTACCCGTTTGCGATTAACTAATTGATAAATAACACAATTAGACCGACGATTAGCATGCCAACCTGGTATTTAAACACATAATATGTTATAAGTAAGCTAATCTACAAAGTAAGTATATGTAAAGTAATTATCTGGAGGCTGAAATGGCTGCAATAAGACAAACATTTGATGAACTGATGAAGCAATTTCCGCAAGCATCCTATAAAGATTACAGTAATCTTTTAGATCTCGCGCGTAAATTTGGCGATGATGTTGTAAGACAAAAATTGCAGGCTAAGCCTTCTTCAAAGCTACAACCTGATAATGACGATGTGTTAACTTTGATTAATGAAGGTTTAAGGCTGCATGATAGGGACATCAATAAAGCTGTAGATTCATTGTATAAATCGGTATCACAACAATTCTCAGTTGAGCATACACCACGAGCAAAACCCGCTTTAGACAATGAGAATCGTTTGGAAAATAGTCCTAACGTACAGCAACAGCGGAATTTAAAACAAGCACCCTGGATGAAAAATGCTGATTTAGCGGCTGATCCCAAAATGCGTGAAGCGGCAATTCGACAAGCCGTGGATAATATTAGAAAAGATCCCGCATCTTTTACTGAGCAGTTCAAAAACGTTGTTAAAGCTGAAGCTGAACATCGCTTAGCAATGAAGATGAAGAATATGCCAAGACCAGGGCAATCCAAAAAGATCGAGCCTAAACCCTACTAGATAATTCTTAAAAAGGAAAGGCGCTCTGTAAAGATCGCCTTTCCTTTAGGAGCCGCCAAAATGTCACTTTCTAAGACGATTTTAGAAGGTTCTTTTGAAGAAGTCGAAAGACAGGTAGCATATGGCGCTCCTATTAATATTAGCGACGAATATGGCTATTCGCCGTTAGTACATGCCATTGTGACTCATCGAGTCGACGTGGTCCGATTACTCCTAAAAAACAATGCCATGGTCGATATAGTCGATGAAACAGGCTCTACGCCCTTACATTGGGCTGTTGATGTGAATGACGTCGAGATCACCAAACTGCTGCTTTATTATGGTGCAAATCCTAACGCTTATACCGAAAATGGCCAACCCGTGCTGTTTTATCCTATCCTGCGCAAAAACCAACTTTTGGTAAAGCTCTTATTAGAAAAAGGGGGCTCATTAGATTTTGCCAAAGACTTTATCAATGCCAAACTGCTCAGCCATCGTTTTGAATTACAAGGTGATGCCGATATCATCAATGCGGCTGGGTTGTTTTTGTCTATTGATTTAGAAGGCTTTTATTTAGAGTTCACTTTAAATACCATTCGAGAATCTCTTGAACGCTTTATTAATAGCTATGTTTCCAAACGCATAAATATTCACGAACCTGAATTGCGCAGCATTATCGAAGCCGTTAAGAATGCTTTTAAACTCCGTGAATTTAAGCATTTCACTAAAGATATTGAAAAGCATAAAAAAGAAATCTACCCATTGTTAGATGTCGATCTATTGCTTTTACCGGTTTCTTATAAGGGTCATGCCATCACCTTTATCAAACATGGTGATTTAATGGCAAAATGTGACCGGGGTGTTTTTAAAATGACTGATCCGATTGTGATCCATAAAATTGGCAACAAACGGCCCTTACAAGCTCACGATTTCTTAATTAATTTGCTGTATAAACCTCAAACTGACAAAAGTATGAAATCGGATATTTATAAAATCCTGGATCTTGAACCCTATGTTAAGCTTCCCATTAAACATCAAATCACGGGGAATTGTTCTTGGGCCAATGCGGAATCTTCGATACCCACTATGCTCTTTATGCTGTTACACGATAAAATAACCGACCCCTCTAAAGTCCCTGACTTGGTCAGTGAAATCATGAATTTTTACCGAGCCTGGCTTGATTGGGATAAAAACCGTGCGCTTGAAGATTGGGTGGAAGATTTTGACAAAATGAGTTTTGCACGTCAAAAATCGAAAGCCGCATTATTAGGCACTGTGCTTTTTCAAGCGCTAAAACCTAACAACCCCGCCGATGTTGAACGCGCAAAAAAGATGCTAACCATTTTATCTCGTAAAGAATTCCATTATATTGTCCGTATTTACGCGAATGTGTTTTTGCGTGGTGGTCGAAAAAGCGCTGAAGGCATGAATTTTCAACGCTTGATTGAAATGTGCGGCTACAAAATATCACAATTTAATAATTAGGATACAATGATCGAATATATTATTGGCATTATATTGTTCGTTGCGCTGTTAGGCATCTGTTATCGCTTAACTAAACCCTATTATCTCATCCATCGACGTCAGCGTGATTACCGTCGTATTTTGCAAACGGTTGCTGCTTTGTATCAACAAGAAAATCCTTATATCATTGCCAAAGAAGCCAGAAACCATGAGCCTGATGATAGTCTCATTTATGGCGAAATTGATCTCTGTGCGCTACTTGATTTATTAGACCATATCAAACCCACTTCAAATGACACATTGTATGATTTGGGATCTGGCGCCGGTAAAGCATTGGTGGCGGCAAAATTACGTTATCCTAACATGGAAGTCGTGGGCATAGAGTATTTGCAACCTTTACACGACTTAGCAGAAGAAATCGGTCAAAGTTTTCCACCGCCTCATGCAACCTACAAGAATGATAATTTTCTAACAGCTGATTTTTCCGAAGCGACAATTCTATTAGTCAATGCAACAGCTTATTCACCTGCGACTTGGGAGCCTTTATTGGTTAAATTACAAGCGCTAAAACAAGGCACCAAAATTATTGTGACGAGTAAAGAACTCCCCTCCCCTGCATTTGTCCAATGTTATGGTGCCATGGAAAAAATGAGCTGGGGGCTTTGTACGACGCGGATTTACGAGAAGCTGTGATTCTGTCTATAATCTGACTATGCAAGACATTCAACAAATTATCCAACAGATCTGTATCTGGGCACTGCCCATCTTATTTGCTATCACCTTACATGAAGCAGCGCATGGCTATGTGGCGCATAAGCTTGGCGATCACACTGCTTATTTATTAGGACGCGTGAGCGCGAACCCTCTAAAGCATATCGATCTGATAGGCACGATTATTGTTCCTTTGATCTTGATGATCACAACCGGGTTTGTTTTTGGCTGGGCCAAACCGGTTCCTGTCGATGGCAGAAATCTGAGCAAACCTCGCAGAGACATGGCCTTTGTCGCACTAGCGGGCCCTACTTCCAATTTTCTCATGGCTCTGTTTTGGGCAGGCATTCTTAAATTGGGAATTTACCTAACAACTCAAAAAATCATTTATGGCGAACCCATTGCTCTCATGGGCAAGGCAGGCATCATTATTAACTTGATTTTGATGGTCCTAAACTTGATACCGCTACCCCCTTTGGATGGTAGCCGTGTCTTAGCGTCTATTTTACCTCCCAAAATCGCTTATCAATTCAATCGTTTAGAGCGCTATGGATTTATCATCTTAATCGTATTGATGATAGCTGGGCTGCTCTCGAAAGTCCTTTTACCCCCGGTACAGTGGTTATTCAAGGCTATACTCGCTTTATTTCATATCTCGTAGAATTGCCCTATTGCCCTAGCTTTTGCCAGGCATACCGATTATCATTCAGCACCTAAGCTTTAACCCTTTTTCGGTAGTTCATGACGCTAGTTCGTGATAAGCTACGCTTCAAACTTTTATATACACGGTGATCGTATCTATTATGAACAAACCGCAGCATCCGCAAGATTATTCCTTTAAATTTACCGACTGTCTCCTTGGCTTCCAAACCCTTTTTATTGCAATTGGCGCAACCGTTATGGTGCCATTGTTGACGGGTATGGATCCTAGCGTTGCTTTATTTACCGCCGGTATTGGTACGCTTATTTTCCAAGCGCTCACAAAAGGTCAGATCCCCGTCTTTTTAGGATCATCCTTTGCGTTTGTTCCCGCCACCATCTACGGGATTGCGACCTGGGGACTCCCTAGCACCCTATTTGGTCTTGCTGCCTGTGGTTTGGTATATCATTTAATGAGTTTACTTACCTACACGCGTGGACAAGAATTTGTTAACCGTATTTTCCCACCGCTGATCACCGGCCCTATCATTATGAATATCGGCCTGGTATTAGCACCGGTTGCTATCAACATGGCCATGGGTAAATCCAGCAATGGTGAAACAGTCTTATTTGATCAAAACACCGCTTTGTTGGTTGCCAGCATTGCACTGGTTGCAACGGTTATTACCCGCATGTTCGGCAAAGGTCGTTTAAAGCTGATCCCCATTTTAGTGGGTGTCGTTTTTGGCTACATCGCCAGCCTCTGGCTCGATATTGTCGATCTTTCCATGGTCAATGCTGCACCTTGGTTGCAAATTCCTCATTTTAGTTACCCAGAAGTGAACTGGCATGCTGTGTTATTGATGGTGCCGATTGCTGCCGTTTCAGCCATTGAACATATCGGTGACATTATGGCGATTGGTGGTATCACCCGTCGTAACTACTTACGTTATCCTGGCATCCACCGCAGCTTAATGGGCGATGGTGTTGCAACCATTGTGGCATCATCGATTGGTGGACCACCCAGCATTACTTATGCAGAAGTGACCGCAGGCGTGGCAATCACCAAGACTTACAATCCAGGGATTATGACCTGGGCAAGTATTGCAGCCATCAGCTTAGCCTTTATTGGTAAAGTCGGGCTCTTCTTACAAAGCATTCCTACCCCTGTCATGGGCGGTATTTTGATCTTGTTATTTGGTGCCATTACCGTAACCGGCTTGCACCTTTTAGCACAGACCCAAGAAGACTTGATGTCACCCCGTAATATGACTATCGTTGGTATAGTATTGGTTATTCCGGTCGGTGGCCTGACCCTTGGCGCTGGCAACTTTGCCATCAGCGGGATCGGTCTTGGCGGCTTAATCGGTGTGTTACTAAACATTATTCTGCCCGATCCAAAAGAATCAAAAGCAGCAATAACCTAGCATACATTTTTAACCCGCTGAAGAATCAGCTGAGAAGAATGTAATACTCAAAGCAGATGATTTTTCAGCTAGGCATCAAGTTTCGAGGTGAAGGAGTGCATACTTGATGCATGACTGATACCGAGAAACGATGACAACAACGCTGAAGAATCAGCTGAGAAGAATGTAATACTCAAAGCAGATGATTTTTCAGCTAGGCGTCAAGTTTCGAGGTGAAGGAGTGCATACTTGATGCATGACTGATACCAAGAAACGATGACAACAACGCTGAAGAATCAGCTGAGAAGAGTATTTATGATGACATGGATGTCTGATCCCCACTCTTGGATAGCGCTTTTGACGCTAACCGCCCTCGAAATCGTCCTCGGCATCGATAACATCATTTTTCTCACCATACTTGTTGGACGTCTCCCCGCTAAAGATCGCGCTCTTGGGCGCATTTTAGGCTTAGGATTTGCACTTGGCACACGCGTGCTGCTCTTATTGTCTTTAGTTTGGCTAACCCATTTAACAGCCCCTTTATTTACGATGATGGATCGAGCAGTCTCGGCAAGAGATCTGATTTTACTCCTGGGTGGATTGTTTTTAATTGCTAAAAGTACCCATGAAATCCATCATACAATGGAAGAAGAGCCAACTCAGCTTGAAACCCCTGGGAAAGGGACGGCTAAATTTTGGAGCATTGTGATCCAAATTGGCATCATTGATATCGTCTTTTCATTGGATTCAGTGATTACCGCAGTAGGTTTAGCAAATGATGTTTCTATCATGGTGATTGCCGTTGTGATTGCCATTTTTGTCATGATGTTTGCAGCTAAATCGATTGGTGATTTTGTCGACAGACACCCTACCATTAAAATGCTGGCATTGAGTTTCTTGATCTTGATTGGCTTTGCTTTAATAGGCGAAGGCATGAACTTCCATATTCCAAAAGGATATATTTATTTCGCCATGGCTTTTTCAGTATTGGTTGAAATGCTTAATATTAAACTACGAAAGAAGAAGCGGATATAATATCCGCTATTTTTTTAATATCGGTCTGTGTGATGTTTCATCATCTGGCGTCGCACTGGCATGCGTTCCTAATGAATCAGAACGATTTTGCGACATCGTTAAATAACCACTTCTTCTTTCGCTCGTTGTCGAGGCAACGGCCTTTGCCTCATGGTATTCTTTGATCTTGCCCTGCATATAAGCAATTTCTTTGGTCATATCGGCTATTAATTTATTTATTTGCTGAGCTTGTGCTGCACTCCACTTTTTAAGGTACGCATCTTTTCTCACTGGATTGTCAAATAATTGATTAGCATATTTTATTTCATACCATCCCACGCATTTTTCAATCATTAATATTTGTTTTGACAAAATAGCTTCACAATGCTTGGTAAAATATTCAAAGCGATTGATATCGACTTCGCTGATATTCAACAAACCACCTTTAAGCTGAATTAATTTATCAAATTGCTTTTGCAATAAACGATGTATGTTCGTTGCTATTTTATCGTAGGCACTTTCGGCAATGACAAAAGCATTGCGAAGTTGCTGCAATTTAGCAAAATCATTATCAAAATACCCATACCATCCTTTCGCTACAACAGGGGCCACTAACGATTGTTGATTCGATTTTAAAAACAAGTTTAGCAGTTGTTCAACTCTGGGATCAATTTGACCATTATGCAAAGGAACTGAAACCTCCATTAAAAATAACAGCGCTATTTCAGGAATATGACGGTGCTTTAATTCACCTTTGCCCTGTTCTGCTTCTTCATATATTTTCCACAAATCATCGAAAAGCGTTATGTCATTGCCATAAGCGCTATTTTCTTGCAACAAAATGGAAAATGCTTGAATATTGCCTGAATTCATTGCTTGAGTTAACGCATATCTTAAATAGTCTGCTTTCTCTTTTTTATTAATCGCTGCGAGTATCGTCGGTATGGCTTTATATTTATTACTGTTAATAACATGTATCAGTGCGCGTAATAACGAGTGAGAATAACTATCAGCAAGATCCTCGGAAACAGTAAACCGCAGATCATTGAGTGCTTGATCAAGTAAAGAGAAATCTTTTGAGTGCAAAAATTCTGAACTTTCAACCAATGTATCAAGTGCCTGTTGCGCTCGCTTAAATGGCAATAGATCATTGGAAGAACTTGCTACTACTTCTTTTTGTTGTTCCAATGCGATACAGCGTTGCTTTATACTTAATATGTTAGCATTGAGCTCATCTGACCATTTTTTATAATGATCATAAACTCTATCTGTTCCTTTAGGTAAAGCAGACTTGAACTCCCTACCTGTTTTGTACTTTAGAAAGTCTTGTGATTGTAATTCGAGGTTGCTCACTCTTTCTAACTGTTTTAAAAGAACTGATAGTTCAGATGATAAATCTTCACGACCAGGATGATCTTTCTGATCGAATGTCAATTGCAGATCTGCCAATTTTTGCTGAATGGATTCTAGCAATTGTTGTTGAAATAAATACCACTTTCTCAAATCCGGTAAAATCGATGCTCCATCTTTGTCAACCAACAACTGTAACCATCCTTTGTCAATCTGATAAGCACTATCACTTTCAAGTGTATGATTTTTTAGAAAATCAATCTGGGACGGATTGGGCGTAAACTCAGCGTTGAGGATCAGAAAAATGGCAACCTCTGAAGAATGATTATTCAATGCACTTTGAATGCATTCAAAAAAATCATCAGAATGTAATGGAGGATTTAAAACAAATAGTTTTTTGACTGTTTCAAGATCATTAAGAGCTGCTGCTTGCTTAAGGCTCAACAACATGTCTTGTAAATCAATGCGATTTGTGTGATTAATAACCGAATCAATCACTGCCTTATTTTTAGCTCTAATTGCCATAATAAGAAAATTACCTAATACTTTGCGATCGATTTCGTTTGGAATGATAATATCATTTCCCTTAACAATATCTGCATAAAGACTAAGTTCAAGCTGATCAGCTTTTTTAAGCTGTTCCATGTCAAAAGACACCACAGCGACTCTCGATGCAGCGGATTTTAATATTTCAAGTGAGCTATCCTGATTTTTCCCGAGTTCCTGGTATTGATGACTAAGCGATTGCCGCACCATCTCAATCTGAGACAATTGTATTTTGTATTCATCTAGTTGCGCAAATAAAGCATTCAATTTTGAATGAAACGCTTCATATTCTGATATATCAATATCATGATTAGAAATCATGGTTTTTCTGAGTGAAGCACGCAAGGCTTTGAGCGATTTCAGATTATCTTCTATCTCATCTAATTGATTGGTTGTAACCTTATTGATCAAATGGTAAACATGTTCTTGCTCTTTTTCCGTTGCAATGTTAAGGATTTGCGTATGCAAATCTATTATCTTTTCTAATTGGGGAGACTGATAATTTTTCAACAAGACCAAATGATGTCGAAAGTGATTAATATGCCCAAGAAGCTCATCATGATCTAATGCTGCCCAATAAGATCCTGATTTTTCTAAAAAACGTTGCAATGAATCGATATAATATTTTGAAACAACATCAATATGATCACTGGACGCTGCTAAAGCACTTTTTTGCTGATTGATAAAATCAATTGAATATCGCCATCCAAAGGGATTAAAAAAAATAGAATTATAGCTAGATTCATCTATAGCAAATTGTTTAGCTTGGCTTTCATACTGCTTCAAATATTCAACAAAAGTCGTATCTAAGTCGTACAATTCATTTTTTTGTTCGTTAAATGTTAAATCACTATGACTTTTTGATAATGCTTCTAATTGGCTACTCACAACATTTGATAAGTACTGATAATGTTCTTTAAGACTAACATCATTATCATCTGGATCGGCTTTATTATTGACTCTATGATAGCCTAAACGTAGTTGCTTAAACAATTGCTCTAATTGCTTATATTGCTGACGTGCATTGGTTGCTTTATTCAGGAAAGTGATAAATTCATCTCGAATAAACTGATTGAATAGACGGCGGTTTTCCTGAGTGAGCATTTCTTGAGGGATTTCTGGATCCATTGATACTAATAAATAAGGATCGGCTATGTTTTCCATTTGATTTTGTGCAAACAGCGCCACAACTTTGCTTTTGCAGTTCTGTAAATATTCTTGTTGCGCATGCTTGTACTTTATATCTAGCTGTTTTGCCAATTGATCGATTAACAATTGCATCTCACTCGTCAAACGATTCGCTTTATTTTTATCTTCTCCGACAATATGGGCATTGTATTGTGCAATAAGCAATTGTGCTTCTTTGCATTTACTTAAGAATATTTCTAGCTCAGCCAATGGAATATCGATACCCTTATCTATCATCTTCATATTTAACGTTTGAATTGATTTAATTAATTTATTTTTTAATGCGGCATGTTGTTGCTGAGCAGCAAATAAATCAAATGAAGTATTCATCGATGTACTTTGCATCACATTTGTGTAAAGCTGCTGATAACTTTGGTTATACTCACTTGTTAAGTCAATAATGCTCTTTTTTAACTCCAGAATGCTTTGCTCATTCAATGATTGAATAAATGCTTTTTGCTCTTTGGCATAATTTAATATTTCCATTTCAGTATTAAGTTGTATACCAATTACATCCATTTTCCTATTTTCTACTTTTATCGCTTGGTGTCTTGCTTCTCTTTCTTTAACCGCTTTGGTTTTTATCTTAAAAAATCCTGCAATTTTTTCACCAAACCGTTGAAAAGCTCCACCAATCGTGGTTGTTAACCTTCTTGTTTCCTGATTAATCTCGACATTGAGAGAAGAGACTTTAGAGACGTGTGTAGCATATGAATCTGATAAAACGCGTATAGCAGCTTCTTTTTTATCAATGATTGCATCGAGTTCCGCTACAGATTTCTCATTAAGGTAAGTTCGACTGCCGATGGTAAATGCCTCAGTAAAATGCTTATGTTTTAACTTCACATCATTGTATTGTTTGTTTTTTAAGATAAATTTAGCGTTATGTTCAGACAATGTTTTTACTTCATGAAAACCAAGTAGTGCATCTTTATACAAAACCATATTCTCTACATATTCAACCATAAAAGGATCTGTTTCAAAATCACTTTTTTGCGCTTTCGCAATCAATGCTTCACGTTGTTTATGATGTTCATCAATTTGATTTACCCATTTTTCCAACCATTGTTCATTGATTGCTCGATTTGCGTCAAGGTACCGACTTTCTAATGAAGATAAGTCCTCTTGCAATCTACTTAATCCACAAATTTCAAAATATTTCTTATAATTGAAGCGATTGGCTACTAAATCTGCAGCTTGGATTGCCATTTGCATCATGATACCTGGATTATCACCCACAAGCCTTTTAGGATCCAAAAAATCTTGAGCAACGTGCTGAGCTATATTTCTAGCGATTTGGGCCCCATTTAAAGTAAATATCAAATTAGTCGCTCGATACATACATTGATTAATATAATTCAAATTGTGCTGGGCATAATGCGCTTTACTCATCTTGCGTTTGACTCTCTCGTTTTCATTGCTTATTTCTTTTTTCATATTTTCGAGAGGATCAAGATCAACTAAAATCGCTTGATTGGCATAACTGGTAAATTGCTTCAGATTATCTTTAAAATGCAGAAACCCGTCTTGCGTTCCAAGCTTTTTAAAATTGTCATACAGATCTTTAGCATCTTTAAATCCCATCAAGACTGCCACTCGATTTCTGTAAGCTCTGGCTTCAGGTTGATCGATTTCAGAAAGTTGAGCATCATTTAGAAGACGCTGTCTTAACTCCTCTATTTCTTGTGTTGATTTCCCGCTTTCTGCTAACTTGTTTATTTTATCTAAAGTTTCTTCCATTGACGCAATTGAGGAATACATTGATTTAAACATCAAACCATAAATTTGTTCAGATAAGTAGCGTGAAATATCTTCTGGTTTTTGTATTAATAACTGACTATCAAGCTCTGCATATTTCAAGGCACCCAATATTTGCTCTAACAACGAGACTGGTTTAGTTATTTTACTGTAATCTATAACTTCCTTGATTTGAATTTTAGGTTGCCGTTTTATATCCTCGGCTTGCAATTGCATATATTGACCGACCTGTTGGTAAAATAGCTCATGTAAATTGTCGACTGCATAGTTTGCACCTAATTTTATTGCAAAATCTTTAATCAGATCAGATTGGGGTGTTGGTTGCACTTTATTTGAAGGATTCAATGCTGCTTTGGCGTATTTATTATAATCGGTAAACAACAGCATCATTAACCAACCAAACGAACGATGGGCTTGAAAAATGAAATGATTTAGTGCCACATTGTCGTAATCTTTATGAATGGCATATTTATCTAGCTGTTCTTTAATATCTTTAATATGTTGGACATAGGCTTGGCGGCTTAATTGCTTATTTATATTTATTGCATCAAGAGATGCTTTGATCTTGGCTAAATCAGGATGCTTGGTGGAGTCAAACTGGATATTATCGAAAGCTTCGTTAAGACATATGCATAAAGCATCCGCTTGATGATGCCAATCTTTGTAAAGAGTGTCATCGAGTTTATCTAAAAATTGTCCAATCATATTTCACTCATTTTGCCCGCTTTAGTGTTAGGCTCAAAATGGTGGCATAAAGTTCAATAATACATGTAACTACACAGATGATGCAGATCTAATGACGACCTAATAAAAACATCACTAGCCCTAAGACGCCTATCACCACCGCTAGTTTTATGATTGGCATAAATGTATACACATTGAATCTACCCGTGAGCTGGGTAACTCTTTTGGCCGCGAATTTGTTCTTCTTATCGAGCTTATGTGCCTTTTCATAATGAAATAAGGCCTTTGCGGTATTTCGCTCTTTGTCATAGATCAAAGCCATATTATTATGCGGTGCAGGCCTGTCACCAAAAACAGCAATAGATTGTTGATATAATTCTAGGGCGGTGTCATCAATACCTTGGGTTTGATAGAAAATACCCAAGTAATTATAAATGTCATCACCAATATTCAAATGATAAATATTATCATGCACTTTGCGGAGATCACGCTTCACATCTTCAAGCACCGAACGATCGGCTATCGGTAACAATTCAATTAATCTGTCGTGAATAGCAGAATAAGCGTAACTATCCCATTGGCTTAATCTTAAAAATGACATCAGCGAGCGAATGTTAAAGCGATAGCTATTTGATAAATACTCATCATAAATATAACAATATTCATCAGGGCCTAAGCGCTCAATATAGGTGTTATAGCATGCATTGGTATTTTTGAGTTCATAAAAGGATGCACCTTGGCTAAATAGGCTGACTTTAAAGTTGTTATCATTACCCGTTAATAAGCAATCGCCCCCATTTTTCTTAATAAATTCACCCATGCAGTGTAAATTCACAAAAAACGAATAACAACCATCGTAAGTCATACGATATTTTTTATCTAAATAAGGAATACGCATCAGTTGCGAGGTGCCTTTATCCCCCACAATCATAAAATATTTACCATGGGTCAGTACTTTTAAATGATCCAGAAATTGAATCGCCCCCAATGGAATCATTAAAACCGCTTCTTCGTCTTTTAATTGGGTTGCATAATCTTGCAATATTTCATTCAAATAGGGATTTTGATAATAAGTCGCAAGATCGATATCATAGTTTTTAAAATTAAATTGCAAATCATTCAAATGCTTTGCTTTTTCAATGTTAAAATCTTTATAACGGCTACGTAAACCTACTTTGACTTCTTGAAGTTTGCCATCTGTTATCTCAAACGTATCTTGTTTAATACAATCAAAAGTATAATTCGCAAAAATAATTAAAGGCGTGCTGGTACGTAATTCAGAATAGCTTTTTTTGCAAAGTCGCAGTTCAAAATCTTTACTATCTTCGACATTAAATAAAGCAAAATCAAGTTCTTTCTCTTTAATATAGGTTTGAAAGCAGGCATTTTTTTCGCAAAATTCGAGATTTTTTTCTGCAATATCGGTGATCACATAACAAAATTTTTGCTCTGTTAACCGATGAATTTCTAATAATTCTTTAAAAGCCTTTAGAAAATAAAAACTAAACTTCCCCGTCCCTGCACCTAATTCTGCAATATAAAAAGTCTCATGGGCGGTTTTGGGATGATGTTTAACGGTATCTTTGATGTATTCAACGACAAGGTTAGCGTAGTGATAACCAATAAACGCATTACTGGAAATATAACAGGGAACTTCCTCTTTCCAAGCTTGAATACCCATATTCGCAAAATAATTGCGTTGAATTTCCCAGAGTTTGGATTCTGATAATCTGACCGGATTTTCAATGAGCCTTGGGTCGTTTTCAGCCATCCCTGTTCCTATACTTGCTTGTTACAAAGCTTCCTCTAAGGATAGCTCTTCACTGGCGATATTTGAATTTTCGACCTTTAGGCCTTTAAAGTCCCATAAGCTCTTATCCATGAGTTGACTAACTTTAACTGCCTGGAGTGAGCCTAAAATATTACTGGGGATCTTTGGGTTCTCAATCGCCAACGTGTTAATTAATCGTTTTACCTTCTTGCGAGCGAGGTTTTCTTGGGAACCACACAGATTACAAGGGATGATCGGGAACTCTCTTAATTTAGCATATTCTGCAATATCCTTTTCTTGGCAATAGCTTAAGGGGCGGATCACGATATGCTTTTTGTTGTCTGACAGCAATTTGGGCGGCATAGAGCGAATATTGCCGTTATAGAAAATCGACATTAACAACGAGGTGATTAAATCGTCACGATGATGCCCTAGAGCGATTTTGGTAAAGCCGTTCTCTTCAGCATAACGATAGATGATCCCCCGTCTTAAACGCGAACAAAGACTACAGTAGGTGCTGTTTTCCGGGATCTTCTCTTTAACAATGGTATAGGTATCTTCACGAATGACTTTATAAGGAATATTGCGCACTTCAAAAAAGTGGCGTAAGCCTTTATCGTCCCAGCCAGGCTGTGCCTGATCGAGGGTAAACGCCATGATTTCAAACTTTAACGGGGCACGTTTGCGTAGAGCATCTAGCATCAACAACATGGTGATGGAGTCTTTACCGCCTGAGACGCAAACTAAAATCTTATCCCCTTGCTGGATCATCCCATAATCGCCAATCGCCTTACCGGTGTAATGTAAGAGCTTCTTCTCAAGTCGAGCGATCTTCTTCTCGGTGCTTGCGGGTGGCAGAGGGGCTTTAGTAACCGCAGGGGTATCAACCCATTTAATCGTTTGCATGGTACCTACTCTATGGAAGTCGCATTTTGGGTGTGAGTATTAACAAGAACCGTAGGTAATGCAAGGTGTTAGGCATTTAGTTTGTTGATTATCTAAATAATCATAGGACATCCATTTCTGAAAGCGTTATAGGACATCCATTTCTGAATGTTTCTGAATGCATTATCATCTATAACCTTATCAGCGTAAAAAGGTGCCCCATGTATACCCTCTCATTCGAAGCTAACCCCAAACCTACTGATGTGGATGTCCTTGGTAAAGGGATCATCGCTTATGCCAAAACACAGCGCGACCTTCCCCCAATTGAAACCTTTGCCCATTTCATTCGTGATGAACAAGGCAACATTATTGGCGGCTGTAATGGCGCACTCTTTTATGGCTGCATGTATGTCGAGCAGTTATGGCTATCAGAGCCACTGCGCCGCCAAGGCTATGGCACTCAGCTGATGCAGGCTGCAGAAGCCTATGGCAAGGAAAATGGTTGCACGTTTGCAGCAGTGAATACCATGGACTTTGAAGCCCTAGGGTTTTATCAGAAACTGGGATACAGCGTAGAGCTGGCCAGAAAAGGCTTTATGAAAGACTCCATTTTCTACTTTCTGCGCAAAGATTTGTTTTAAAAATCATCATAGGACATCCATTTCTGATTCTTACTGGCTCTTTCCCCTCCCCCGCAAGCGGGAGAAGGAATAAGATCCGCAACCCACAACGCATAAGCGTAAGCGTAAATTGGGAAGAATCAGTGGATCTCGAAGCTGTGAGTGACCCGTATTACGGGTTCTGGCTCCCCTGCTGAAATGAACTTATATCGGTTTTTAACAATGTCCTGCTGCACCTGCTCGTAGGCGCGCTTGAAGGCACGGGGATGGTTGTCGAGGCCTAAAATATTGATGACGGTAACGCCATCTTCTTTCATTTGGCGGATTTTCGCGTATTTAGCCGTGCGTTTCATATGTTTTTCCCTTAAAAATCAAAAGCTTTGATTAAGGATCACTTTCATTATAGGTCAGTTAACAAACAGGTGTCAATCGTTTGTTTCTTCAAATGCTTCTGCCAAAACCTGCTGACAGGGCGAACTTTTCTGACTTACAATTTTTAACATCTTTTCAGCAAGAATACTGATGCCACTTGTTACGGCACCCAATAATACCGTACCACCTTCTTTTATCATGCCTTTAGGACTTTTGATCCATTCTGGTTGGGCCAACGTCCCTTTGACATAAATCACTTGATCAAACGAACCTATTTCTAAATTCGCTTGGGTACGCGGATACAAATCAAACATTAAATCGATAGTCTCGTTCTTCAGATCGACCGTCCCACCACCTAAGGCATAGACATCGCTCGTTTGCATCGCAATGGTTTCTTTGGCTTTGACTGTACCATCCTCGGCTTTCAGTAACATGGCAACACACTCTAACGATGTGCCTTTTTTTGAGGGGTTTAACGATTTCCAAATAGCGGCAAAAAAATCAACATAGCGTGTGTCGATATCTCTATCTTGAATTTGCATATTCTTAATACTAATTAACCCGCGACCTGAGAGATGTGACATCCAAGTAGAGAGTTCGCCCCCTCTGCTTTTACCTTCAAATTGAATATCTAATTTACCATTTAGCAAAGCCGCATTTTTCCAAAATTGTTGGAAAAACTCACTGGCAATGGCATTTTTTAACTTAAGATTGGTGGTCACATGAAAAGTGTTTTCTCTTTTTTGGATTTGGATTTTACCGCTCAGATCACCACCTGCCACTTTGCCACGAGGTGTCATTTCCAAATTTTTATCTTTAAAGGTTAACTGAATGTTGGTGTCTTCAATACTTATCTGGCCTAAAAAGAGATTGTCAAAGTGCCAGAAAAGTTGTCCATTCAAATTATTAAACCAATCTAATGTCATGGGTTTATTGCTAAAGAATTTCTGGGATGATCCTTTAGGTTCGTTAAAATCCAGATTAAACTGTCGTGAGTTAAAATTCCCCTGCACAATAGGCACTTGGGATAACAGCATCAACTTAAAGTCACCTGAAATCGCATTATTGCCTGATTTTAAAACAAATGAAGGGATCACAATTTCACGAAACGATGACATGATCTGCCCTGAAAAGGAATCGATCTGTACATCAAGCTTGTTGTTCTTTCCTTCAAAAAGCTGAATATTCATCCCTCTGGCATCAAGGTTATTCACTTTGACTACATTCGTAAATAACGACAAAACTTCGATGTTAACTTGTACATCTTCAATAAATAGCCGCATACGTGATTCTCGCATTTCATTAACGATTTCCACGCGGCTAAAATGTGCATTAAATTCCGGAAAAAATTCAGCTTGAATAGGACCTTGTATAATAAGATCTAAGCCCGTCTCGCGTTTAAATGCTTGTTGAATGCTGTCTTTATGCTTATTCACATCAAAATTTAGCAACATCAGCACAAATATCAGACAAACAACAAATATAAAAATCAAAAAATAAAAGAAAAATTTAAATAAAAATTGAATAACGCCCAGTATATGTCCCATTAGTTTTGCCTAATAATAATATCTGCGACTGCTAGTTCATTCTCGTTAAGCTGTTTACCAATTTCTTCTTTCATGACAATCGCTTCATCGACGCCTTGATTGGCGGCCATATTAGCAAAGGCATACGCCTGAACGGGATTTTTCTGAACCCCGTTGCCTACATAGTACATATTCGCAATGCGAAACTGGGAATAATAGTCACCACTTTTCGCAGCACGCAGATACCATTCATGAGCGTAGGGAGCTGCATCTTGATACCCGAACAAACCTTGTTCATAAATAATAGCAAGTTCACGTTGTGCTGGCACAAATTCTTTCTCAGCAGCAGAGGTTAATAACGTCATCCCTGCTTGAATATTTTGCGTAAATCCATGTTTTGCATACAAATAGTTTAAAGCTTGCTGGAATATATCAGGGGCATTAAGGGCCGAGTTTTGTAACCACTCATTAATTTCCCCTTCAATGTTTTGCTCTGCTAATGTTTCATCTGTTTCATCAAAATACAGTTTAAGCCAGGTGGCAGCATCCGGCTCTTTATGACGCGCAGCACTGTGTAACCAAAGTTTCGCGTTATCAAGATCTTTTTCTACGCCTTTACCATCGAAATACATCTGAGCTAATTTAAAGTGTGATGGGTAATGTTCACGTGCAGCAAGTCCTTTATAGATCTTCAGTGCTTCTTCATAATTAATAGTTGTACCAATACCCTCATGGTAACAGTTCGCTAATTCATATAAAGCCTCAATATGCTGATGAGAACCGGCTTTTTGTAACCAATGAAAAGCCGCTTTATCATATTGAGGTAAGGAGAATTGGACCAGTGTTTGGGCCAATTTCACTTGCGCATCTGTCCAACCGGCATTGGCAGCAGTCATGAGATAATCCATCGCTTGTTGGCGCGAGCTTAAAACTTCATTACCTTCTAAATATAAACTGGCTAAAATATATTGTGCCGGCATATAACCAAGCTCGGCAGATTGTTTGAGGTAATCAGCGCCGAGATCTCTATTTTTAGGTTGTTTTAACTGACCATAGACAAAAGCTAAACCAATTTGGTAATAAGCTTCTGGATCTGCTAATTTGGCAGCGCGCAAATACCATTGGAAAGCAGCATTGTCATCTTTGGGCGCTTTTTTCCCTTCACGGTAGATGTTAGCTAAGGCTAATTGAGCGGGAACATAATTTTGCTCTGCTGATTTGATTAACATGGCGACCGGATTTTCATTAAGATCCCACACTTCTTTAAACAGCAGCATCGCCAATTCATACTGCGCTTCTGGTTGATTTTGTGAGTTAGCTTGTGAATACCAATACAACGCTTTGCTATCATCTTTAGGGATCACCGTTCCTTCTCGATACAATTTACCCAAAGTAAACATCGATAGCGCATGACCATTTTCAGACGCGATGTGTAATAAGCTTTGTGCTTCATCAGGACGATAGTGCGGACCATGGGTCAGAAATATCTGAGCAAGCTGGTACATTGCTTCGTTATTCCCGTCTTTGGCACAATCCGTAAAATATTGGATGGCGGTGTCTTCATTTTTAGCAACGCCCTGACCATCCCGATAGCACTGCCCTAGTGCAATTTGCGCTTCCGGGTGTTTCGCTTTAGCAGCCAGTTGGATCCAATGAAAGGCTTGTTGTTCGTTTTTGGTGGCACCACGGCCAAGTTGCAAGCTCCGTGCAACTTGCATTTGTGCTTGTGCATGTCCTTGAGTCGCAGCCAAAATTAACCATGGCATCGCCTGCTTCCAATCATCGGTTGCCAGCGTGCCATTAAGGTACAAATTGCCCAAATTTGCTTGGGCATTGGCATCACCGGTTTCTGCTTCTTTGGTGCAGACTTCCAATGCAGCATCTTTGCCTAATGACAGAAGAAGATCGTTACAGAGCAGATTATTGCCTTTGACTTCAGAGAGGGCTAAAGGATCGGGAGTGGGTGCTTGTGTGCTCTGTTCATAGTCAGAGTTGCAACCTACAAGCCCTGTGAGACAAACCAATGTGAAGAGTGATAATCCGTATCCAGTCCCTTTCATTCTATCTTCCATGTTTACCCTTCGCAGCTAAATTTTCAGTGTTGTTGGCTTCGTGACCCTCGCAACAGTTATGTATAAAGAATACACTCCTGTTACTCACGCACTCGCCGCCTAACTGAAAAATCATCTGCTGTGGGTATATTAGGTTAAATTAATAACTGCCAATCTAGCAGCCCACTTTAAAACACTATAATTCCCTTTTAGTACAGCTCCAATCCTTTTATCATGTTTTACTACATTATAGTCCTAAGCAAAGCACCCTATGGCCCAAAGCATTCTTAACAAACTCCAGCTCGCGCCTTTTAAAGCACTACCGATGCTCAATAGTGGCCAACGCCAAACGATTGCTGCCCTGTATTGGCCGGATACCCCTTACCTTGACGATAACACGAGTCATATCGTGCCACTACCCGATGGCGATAAATTAGTCCTCATCGAGAATCGCCCTGCCACTTGGCAACCCGGTAATAGAATTATTTTGATGCTGCATGGCCTCACTGGCTCTGCACGCTCTAAATATTTATTGAGGATAGCCAATAAATTAACAAAAGAAGGTCATCTTGTCATACGGATGAACTTACGTGGCTGCGGGCAGGGCTCAGGGTATGCAAGACATCTCTATCACAGTGGTCGTAGTGAAGATTCTCGCACTGCAATATTGTGGCTGCAACACCATTTTCCACAAAGCCCAGTGACATTAGTTGGTTTTTCCTTAGGTGCCAATATTGTGCTGAAAATGGCCGGCGAAGATGGATCCTCACCCACCGGAAATCTTGATAGCCTGGTCGCTGTGTCACCACCCCTTGATCTTGAAGCAAGCGTTAAATTGCTTATTCATAAAAACAATAAAATATTTAATGATTTTTTTGTGAGATGTTTACTGAGAGATATTACCGTGTTGCATAACACCTTCCCTGATTTACCTAAACCCTTTTTTCCAAGTTCATTAAACGTTTATCAGTTTGATGATATGTATACGGCACCACGCTCAGGTTTTAAAGATGCTAAAGACTATTACACACAGTCAAGCTCAAAACATTTTATTGATAGCATTACTATTCCCAGCTTTTTGCTTTATGCCAAAGACGATCCTGTGATTGCACGGCGCACGTTTTTGCAGTTACCACGCAAAGCCAATTTCGATACGATTATTACTGCACGCGGCGGACATGTCGGTTGGATGGGACATACAGGAGAATTTGCAAAATATCGCTGGATGGATGAAGCCGTCGTCAATTGGGTGAAAGCGCTGAAATAAACATAGTGAAAATATTAGCTATTTTGCCAATTTAGATACTATATGCACAGTATTGCAAAACAACGATTTGGCATCAAAATTGCCTACCTTGCGCTGATGAATTCATTCGCTGTATAACAAGATCATGGATTCTTGATTCATGGAGGATCAACACCATGTTCCCTACCGAAATGCCTGATGAACTCATTTTTAAGATCTTAGACTTACTCTCTGTGCAAGATCAGTCTTCCGTCTCCCAAACATGTCGCAAAGGCTATAACATATTACAAGATGAACATTTTTGGTTGCCACGCATTAGAGCGCTCGCCCCCAATGCACATTTGTCACCTACCCAACAACATTTCAGAGAATTATTCTCTCGTGCCTGCAAAGAAACTGCGTTTTTAACCAGAAACCATCTTAAAATACGTTTAGTGCTTCAAAACGATCCCGCTGGTATGGCGGTACTCAATCAACAGCTTCATCACTTACAAACACTCTGTTTAAACCCCTGGGGTGAAAACTGTGTTGCGAATTTGAGCAACATTAACCAATTACTCAATGCGATTAATGAAGCTATCATTTCCCATCAACTGCCAACAAATACGATTTCATTGCGCTTAGAAAGTATGACTCGCTTGTCTGAAACCATGCTTGAACAGCATCAAGCTTTATTTGGCTCTGTGCAAAAACTGGAGCTACAAGAAAATTTCCTAGAAAAATTACCTGATAATATTCAGTTGTGTAGAAACTGTGTATCACTTAATTTATATAATAATCCCATGCGCTACCTGCCACCCAATTTTGCCCAATTACAAAATCTTCAATATTTGTATTTGAGCGAAGGAAATATGCCGCACATTCCACCAGAAATTTTCCAATTGTCGCAATTACAGTGGCTTAGCTTTAGTAATATGCACTTGAATGAAGTCGATAGTCGTATTGGACAATTAAAACGCTTAACGTGGCTTTACTTGCGTGATAACCACATTACGGTATTACCGGAGAGTTTCTATCAATTGGTAAAACTCAAAGAGCTTTTTTTAGAGCACAATCCTCTATCACCCTTACAATTTCACAAAGTGCTCGATCTGCTACATAATATTCAACTCGATGTGCATAATGCGTTTAGAACCCAGTTTGCTTTGTTAAAAAAAGCTAAAGAAGCTAAAAATGACAAGAAAGAGATGGATGTAAATGATTTAATTGAAAGGTTTGATTTGCTCTCGATGACGCCAGCTGTTACGCCCCATCGCGCGAGTTTGCGCAAACGAACTTTGCTTTCTAGCGGCAGCGAATTCGGGGTTCGTCCATACTCTTCCCATTTTGATTTTAAGCATTTATGAAGGCATGCCTGCTAACCAGTAAACAACGCCGGCAACGATTGCGGCAATGATGACAACGGCCGTTAAGGCATCAAAACGGTCATCTGCTTTGGATTGTAATTTTTCTTCACTCATGAGTAGCCTCGGTTAGTTTTTATTACGACTGATTGATGTCGATGTTAACAGAATTAATACCGGAGTTTAACACCCTCTCTTGGGTTTCCCCCTTTAAGACCCCTGAAGTTGCTAGAGGGTCGCCTGAGGAGGATATTTTGGCAATGATCTCGACCTTCTCGCCGGCTTTCATTGCCACACCAGGCAGCATCTGTTGTTTGTTTGTTAACTCAACAGTAAATGGTAGCTCGCGAGCTTCTCGCTTTAAAACAGCCAACGGCATTTTGACATTCGGGGCTTTGACAAAGATAAACACCACATCGTTAGGTGAAACCAAGGCAGCCAATTGTTTTGATAAGCTGACAGCCACTTTGACAATAATATCGTCGGTTTTATCGGGTGACACATAGAGATCCGCTTTTTGGATCGCTTTTTCTAAAATGGCTTTGCGCTCATTGCTTAAACTGTTGTCATGCAAGACTAAATGCTGCCAATAACGTGAAGCCAAGGCAAAATCACTGCGAAAATAGGCATCGATCGCCAAAATGTTGATTAAGCCAAATTGTCTTGGTTGTTCTGTGGTAATACGCTCTGCCAATAATCGCACATCACTGGCAAGTTGGCCTTGTTTTAATAAGGCTGAACTATAAATCCATTGCACTTGATAATCGATATTGTCAGGCACCTTCATTCGTGCTTCGTTAAAGCAAGATATCGCTTCTTCATGCATTTGCAGTTCATTATAAATGTTGCCTAAGCGCGCAAGTGCCGCTGATGAATAAGCCACATTATCGTGTAATGTCGATAAACGTGTGGTCAGTTGCTCTTTGGTCTGATTTTTGTTTTTAACAAACTCGGCAAAGAAATGATCGATTTCATGGAAAGCTTCAAGGTGTTGTAAGCCTGTCATTGCGCCCCAATAGCGATATAAGCCGCAACTGGCACTGACAAATAAGGTTATCCCAATAACAATAGCTGCTTTATGTTGCTTAATACGCGTTTTTCCTAACGGCATCACCAGCCAGGTGAGAGCAACTAAGAGTAAAGCAAATAGGCCTAATAATAAGGGAATAATTAACATGCTTTCACTCTAGAACGAAAGCCTAGCAACCCTAAGCCTAATAAAATAAAAGGACCACTCCACAAAAACCAGGTTGCAGCTTTGATACGAGGGCGATAGGAAACATATTCCCCATAACGCGAAAATAAGTAATCTCGGATTTCCTCAGGCGTCTCACCTGTTTGCACTCTTCGATAAATATCATCACGCATGGCTGCCGCAATCGGCGCTTGTGAATCGGCAATGCTCTGATTAGGGCACGTCATACAGCGAAACTCTTTGATTAGATCTTGAAAGGTTTGGGCTTTAGCCGGCGAATCAAATGCTAATTCCTCTATCGCAAACGCATTAAAAGAAAGCATCACCCCCAAGATCATGGCTGTAAGTCGCTGCATATTAGGTTTCTTTACTTAATGTTTCTAATAAGGGCGCAAATTCTGCTTCAAATTGCGCTAAACTCAATGCGCCTAATTGATGCAGACGAATATTGCCATTCGCATCGAGCACATAAGTAACCGGAACGCCCATTAAACCCAGATCTAAACCAAGCTTACCCTCTTCATCGTTTAAGATATAGACAAAAGGATCGCCCTTTTTTTCAAGCAGCGCTTTCACCGGATCTATTTCATCACGATAAACGATGCCAACAATAGGATAAGGGAATTTTTTGCTGATGGATCCCCAAATAGGATATTCATCAATACAAACGCTACACCAGGAAGCAAAAATATGCACCAAATGCGGTTTACCTTTCAGATCCTTTAAGGTCACCATTTGATTGGGATCGTTCACTTTTGCTAAGGTAAACTCAGGAAAAGATTGCCCTTGTTGACTTTCAACAATCACTGTGGAGTTTTGCACAAACAAGCTTTGCCATAAAAACCACAATAAAACAACCACTAAAATGGCTATTGTGCCTTGCCAGATCCGAGTGCCTAGTTTATTGGGTTTATCGATATTCATTTATACTTCACTCCTTTTTTGAAAATTAGATTGCAATGCAGTCACCGCTGCGATAAAAGCGCCAAGCGCCACAAAAATACCCCCAAGCCATAACCAGCGGACAAAGGGTTTAATATAAATACGCACTGACCAGCTACCGTCACTAAAACGCTCACCCAATGCGATATAGAAATCGCGTAAGAACCCAGGATCGATTGCAGTTTCGGTCATCATGGTTTCACGCGCAGTAAAAAAACGCTTTTCAGGATATAAATTGGCGATCGGCTGATTATTGTGTGAAATCACAAAATGCCCTTGCTTACCGATATAGTTAGGGCCCGTCTGCTCTATTAAATCGACAAATGCAATATCGTAGTTGGCCACTTTAATACTACTGCCCACCGTCAACTGCACTTCTTTCTCCGTTTGCAGTGCGGTAG
Source organism: Uncultured Candidatus Berkiella sp. (assembly GCA_964594635.1). GTDB lineage: Bacteria > Pseudomonadota > Gammaproteobacteria > Berkiellales > Berkiellaceae > Berkiella. The sequence goes on along the minus strand of CAZQMV010000001.1, from coordinate 221,417 downwards.
TTAAGGAAATGCCAAGCACCGCCATCCCTAAGCCAAAGTGCGCTAAGATCATACCCATTTTATTGAATGAGAAACGCCCCCGTAATTTAAAGAGGGAACTCGTCACAATCAGAATACCAAGCCCCACTCCAATCAAAGATATCGCAGGGAGTGACAGCCAGGTGAAATAACCTACCACTGCAATAATTGCTAGGCATAACAACAATGGTTTAACAAGCCTTGTGAACAGCGCCTTGGTGCTATCTTGTTCCCAAAAGGTATAGGGGGCAAAACTCATTAATAACAATAAGGGCATCATGATCGGCACAAAAACAGCTGAGTAATAAGGAGAACCCACTGAGATTTTTTCGCGAGTTAACACTTCCATCATAAGGGGGTACAACGTCCCCAGAAGAACTGTCGCCGTTGCGGTGACAAAAATAATATTGCCAAGCAATATAAACGATTCTTTAGAAACAAATGGTAAGCGCACAGCACTTTGGTCACGTTGCAAGTGCATAAGATACAAACCAAATGAGCCAATCATCACGGCTGCTAAGAAATAAAGAATAAACACACCTCGCGCTGGATCGCTGGCAAACGCATGGACCGATGCCAGTACCCCAGAGCGCACGAGGAAGGTTCCAACCAGGCTTAAGATAAAAGCGCACAACGCTAATAATAAGCTCCAGGAATTAAACAGCGGCTTTAACGAGGAGACACGCAAGGCATGGACCAATGCGGCACCAACAAGCCAAGGCATAAAGGAAGCGTTTTCAACCGGATCCCAGAACCACCAACCCCCCCAACCTAGCTCATAATAAGCCCACCAGCTCCCCAAACTAATACCAATGGTTAAAAAGCTAAAGGCCAATAGCGCATAGGGTCTGGCCCATTTTGCCCACGCAAAAGTCTCTTTAGGGTTTAGCATGGCCGCTATAGCAAAGGCGAAGGGGATTGCAAACCCCACATAGCCTAAATACAAAAAAGGCGGATGCATCACAAAGCCCGGATCTTGTAATAAGGGATTTAAATCCGCACCCTCAGCCGGCATGCTGGGAAGTAAGCGTAAGAACGGGTTTGATGTATGCAAAAGTAAGAGTAAAAAGCCTGCATGAATGGCACCTAAGACGGCATACAGCGAACGCATAATGGCTGGAGGTAGTGAGCGTGACAGTAAAGTGACGCCGAGGGTCCATAGCGATAGAATAAATACCCACAGCAACAGTGAGCCTTCATGGCCACCCCACACCGCACACAGTTTATACATAAATGGTAATTGGGTATTCGAATTTTGTGCCACATACGAAATACTAAAATCGTCTTGTACAAACCCCAAAACCAAAATGATAAAACTTAAAAAGACAAAACTGCATAAGCCATAGGTCACTGGGCGCTGTAACACCGCTAATGAACGATTAAAGCCACCTGCCATCAAAACGAAGGCAAAGCAAAGTGCCAAAATTAAACTAAATAAACCAAACTCAGGGATCATGTTTTTTCACTTTTTAAGTTGGCAATCTCAGGTGGCATGTAATTTTCATCATGTTTAGCAAGTACTTGTTCGGCCACAAAGTCACCGTTAGGGCTCAGTTTGCCAAGCGCTACAACACCCTGCCCTTCTTTGAATAAGTCCGGCATGATGCCCTTATAACGAATAATGGTTTCGTGTTTAAAATCGGTGATGGTAAATTCAACCGCTAAGGCATCGTGATGCTTAAGGCTGCCTTTTTGGACCATCCCCCCCACACGAATCGTTTTCTGATGAGAAATGTTTTCATTAACCAGTTGGGTAGGTGTATAAAATAAATTGATATTCTTTGAAAGCGCAGATAACACCAAGCCTACACCTACGCATAAGCCTACAACGATCATCACAACCAGCACGATCCTTTTTTGATGTAAGAGTGACATTAATCGCCCGCTCGCTTTAACTGTTCATTGACTTGCCGATGTTGCAAAATAGCCGATAACGTCAACCAAGCAAGACCTGCTAGCACAATGCCTACTGACGACCAAACATACCAGGTATATTGACCCATGATACTTACCCTTTCTTAATGAGTGATTGAACCCAACGTTTGTTGGCTTCTCTTGATAATATCTGTGTGCGCAATTTGAGACACATAATCGCGCAAATATAAAACCCCATACCGGCAATCATGCCAAGCAGTGGCCACAGCATCGAACTATCGATGGCAGGCTTGGCAAAGCGCGAAATGGTGGCACCTTGATGGAGCGTGTTCCACCAGTAAACCGAATAATGAATAATGGGAATATCTACCACACCAATGATGGCAAAAATGGCGCTGATTTTGGCGGCTGATTTTGGATTGGCAATGGCCGAGTACAATCCAATATAACCGATATACAAAAACAGCAAAATAAGCTCAGAGGTAAGACGCGCATCCCAGATCCACCACGTTCCCCACATGGGCTTACCCCAAATAGCACCTGTGACCAACGCACAAAATGTGAGCAATGCACCAATAGGTGCCACACAATAAGCGATGAGATCGGCTACTTTAATTCGCCAAATCAGGTAAACGGCTGAAGCGATGGCTAAGACCATATACAACAACATCGACAGCATGGCACAAGGCACATGCACATAAATAATGCGAAAGCCTTCGCCTTGTACATAATCGGCAGGCGCAATAAATAACCCGGTGATTAATCCATAGGCTAGCGCCAGTAACCCCAATGCAAAGCACCACGGTTGCATGAAGGTGCAGAACTGATAAAAACGCTTTGGCATTCCTAAATTGATCAGAGGTTGTAATATCATATTAATCATCCATTGCGGCTCTTAATGCGCCGGCAGCAGCATGCGGAGCACCAATCAAGGCAAAAACCGAAATCGCACCCAGTAAAGCCAGTTGAAAATGAACACTATCGGAGGTAAGTAGCTCTACCACCACACTTTCTCCCAAAATAAGAATGGGCACGTATAACGGCAAAAGCAGTAACGCTAAAAACACACCTGAACGTGGCATCGCCGATGTGAGGGTTGCGCCAACCACGCCTAAAAGCGCCAAGGCAGGCGACCCAATCAATAAACTTAAAAACAATGCTGCACAAGAGGCAGCACATAATTGCATGATTAAACAAAACAGCGGCGTGAGTAATATCAGTGGCAAACAAGCCACGAGCCAAAAGGCCACCGATTTTGCTAAGAGTAACCACCATAAAGGATAAGGGCTTAGCACCAGTTGTGAAAGCGTACCTTCCTCAAGTTCTCGGCGAAAAAGATTATCAATGGTTGATAACGTGATAAATAAAAAGGTGATCCATATAATCGCAGGGCTCGCTGCTATCAAGCGTTGATTGTCAAACCCTAAGCCAATCCCAAAAAGCGAAATAAACACTAAAAAGAAGATGATCGGATACACCCAATCTGCCCGCTTTCGTTGTAGGGTTTTTAAGTCACTCTTAATACAAGACCAAAAGACGCTTAACACACAAGGTTCCTACGATAATTGAACAACCTGACACCCCTCATAGTGATGAGAACCGATATGACACGATAATAAGATCATACCACCATGCTGGAGATGCTGTTGGCAAAGGGTTTGCAGTTGGTTATAACTTTGTTTATCTAAAGCGTTAAATGGTTCATCTAAGATCCATAAGGGCTTCTTTTTTAAGATGACGCTGGCCAAGGCGACTTTGCGACACTCTCCTGCCGATAACGTTTCACAGCGTTGCTCTTTATGTGCCTTTAAACCCAATGTATCGAGTAGATCATGAATGTCAGTTTCACTCGCACGACTATTGGCTAAACAAAGCATTTCTTGGAGATTTTCAAGCGGTGTTAACAATTGTTTGAGACTATTTTGATGACCAAGATAACTCATATGATTAAAGTACTGGGCGCTATGGTGTCGCAATGGATGACCTTGATATGTCACCCGACCATGATCAGGTGATAACAACCCTGCGATAATTTTCAACAACGTTGATTTACCAGCGCCATTAGCCCCTTGTACTAAGACGCGTTTCCCAGGCGCTATAGTCAAGTTTACCTGGCGAAACAGGATCTTGTTGCCTTTACTGTGGGACAGATTTTTCGCTAGGATCATTCTAAAATAGCTCTATTTCTAACTTAGGATTAGTTTCGCTAGCTAATTATAGGTGAATGCCCACCCCATCAAAAGGTTTTTGTTATACTGCCAGTAGCAAATGAACTTATTAGTCCCAAGGTGCCTATAAATGATGGATTTTCTTGCCCAATACGGTCTGTTTTTAGCCAAAACACTAACTTTTGTTGTCGCCTTTTTGATTATCGTGGTGGGTGTTGCTGCTATCGTGCTCCGAAATAAAAAAGCCCCCGGAACGATTTACATTGAAAATGTAAATGAAAAAATGTCAGAGATCCGAGAAGCACTGCAATCGGAAACGCTCTCCAAGTCTGCTCTGGATAAGCTTAAAAAAGAGAAAAAGAAGCAACAAAAAGCTGAAAAGAAAAAGCTCAAAAAGAACAAAGAAGAAAAAATCAAATCCCGGCTGTTTGTGGTGAATTTTGATGGCGATATGCGTGCCTCACAAGTGCATGCTTTGCGCGAAACCATTACAGCCATTGTCGACATTGCCGCGCCTACTGATGAAATTTTATTAGTACTTGAAAGCTCGGGCGGTTTTGTACACACCTATGGATTGGCCGCATCACAATTGCAACGATTACGCTCGCGCCATCTCAAACTCACTGTTGCGATTGATAAAGTGGCTGCCAGTGGCGGTTACTTGATGGCCTGTGTTGCCAGTAAAATTATTTCGGCTCCCTTTGCGATCGTGGGCTCGATTGGGGTTGTGGGCCAAGTACCGAATTTTAATCGTTTATTAGAAAAACATAATATCGATATCGAACAGCACACCGCTGGCGAATATAAACGTACTTTAACCATGTTTGGCAAAAACACCGATAAAGGCCGCCATAAGTTCCAACAAGATCTGGAAGAAACGCATGTGTTATTTAAACGCTATATTGCAGAAAATCGCCCAGAAGTGCCATTAGAAGAAGTGGCCACTGGTGAGCATTGGTATGGCACTGATGCGCTCAAACTACGCTTGGTTGATGAGCTATTAACCAGTGATGATTACATTTTAGAAAAAACCCAAACTCATGATGTCTATGAGATTGGGTATGAAGAAAAGCAGAAATTAGCTGACAAAGTCAGCAATGCGTTTGCCATGATGGCAGAAACGTTGTTGGCGAAATTGCGCCACGCTTAAACCTTATGGATTTAAGCGTGGGCTTCTGCGCAACGGTTGATGCTGTACGTGTTGTACCGGTGCTCTGGCTTTGCTCTTGTCAAAGGCCGTAACAATCGGTTTAACCGGTCTTTTACCCACGGATCCTGTGACATCAGGCGCTTTGTTAGCAGCAACAGGTTTCTTACCAGCCGATTCTGTAACAGCAGGCGTCGATTTTACGGCAGCTTGTGCAATTGTCGCTTCCTTTTTAGCGAGGATCTGCGAAGCTAATGCATTAAGACCATAACCAATACCATAAATAGCGCCAATTGCGGCTGCAAGGCCTGCAACAGTCATTGCACTCGCAGTCACTAAACTCCCACCCGCAAGTTGCACAATAGCAGCGCCGGTGGTTCCATGTGACAGTAACAACGGTGTAGAGCAGGCAATAAAGCCTAATGCCCATTTGGTTTGATACAGACCATCTACTAAACGGGTATTAGCCGTTTTCACACCATTAACGGAAGCTGTAGCCACTTTTTTGCTATCTGAAGCCAGTTCGTTCCATAAACTATCAACAAATTGATGAACAAGCGCACCGCATAATGTACAAGCAACGATGGTACCAACCAATTGTAAAACGCTGGGTGAGATGACACCAAAAAAGTCACCTTGCATTTGAATGCTTTCAGTAATGAACATTTTAAAGAAAACATTGTGAAAGAAGGACATAAACCATGATCCCATCACCCCTAAAATACCACCACTATTAAAAATGAACCAACCGGTTGGTGACAAGAAAGATGAGATCAGCCCTGAAAACAAACTATAGTTTTGCACATAACCGACCGTGGGTCCCATTGATCCCGAAAGCTGTCCTGCAAATATTTTATAAGCTAACCAATGGCCCCAAAAAGCACCTGCCATTTTGCCTGCGTTTTGCGTAAGAGCAACGCCAGGATTATTCAAAGCATATAATAAATCTCTGCCAAGAGCAGTTGCACCAACTAAGATAGCGGCAAGTTGACAGACTGCAATACTATAAGCAAACAAAACGCCCACGCCCGATAGTAATATCGAGCCACCTATTAACAGTGCAACAATGCTACCTAATATTAATTTGGTATTGAAACTGGCATCTCTGATAAAACGACTGATACCCCCTCGAATGAATCTGAAGATATCTTTACAACGATCTTGAAAAATATCTAACCACTCAGCGGTCGTAAATCGAAATAAACCGTATGCTGCGAAGATCCCAAAACCGACTGGCATTGTGAAAAACAAAATTAAGGTCGCAAACCAGCGTAATATGCCTGCATAGTACGTGATGAAAAAATCGACTACTTTTTCGCCGGCGGTTTCTGCTACATTTTCAGTTTGATCTTTTCTAAAACTGAAGAAACGTCGGATCGCTTCTGCAACCTTTTCGCGTTTGATAAGCCCGTATACCGTTAGCAGAGGCAAACCAACCATCCAGGCACCAGGAATGAATCCTAGGATCCCTAAAGTAATGGCGGCTTTAAGAATAGCAGTAGCCTCAAATTGCTCTTTAAACCATTCAGTCGTCATTGCTGGCTTGTTAGGAACAGCAGGTGGAGTCGCAACTGGCTCCTTAACGGAGAGCGATTTATTGAGTTCTATAACTTTCAAATCTTTCTTAGCCATACCGATACCATTAAGTAATAAACAAAGTTGCCGGATAATAATCTTTGTTTCTTACTAATGTCAATTCACAAGCTTAAAATAAGGGAATATGGCCAAAATTAAGTTTGATGGCTGAGTCTATTCTGCAAGCATTTGCAGTAATGAGGCTTCTGCTTTGGTTTGGGATTTAGCGCTTTGTGTGACCTGGGTTGCCAGGGTGGAGGACCCTTGCTCTTTTAAACGACGTTCAAATTGATGAAAAACAGCAATCGTATTGGACTCTAATGCGAGCACCCGCTGCCCCATCATCGTGACGCCAGAGACCATATTAACCATATCCGCTGACGTTTTATTCAGCTGCAAAAGAATATTTTTATTTTGTTCAAATATTTTTTTACTACGCATAAAGAGGTAACAATTAACCAGGAAAGAGAGCGCACAAAAGAACACGAGACCCCAAAAAGCGAAAAACATTTGCCAGTTGAAAGCTAACTGTGACATTGCGATACCCCGTCCGTGGAAAGATCTTTTTTTAGTGTAGTTGAGAAATCCCCCGCTCGCATTGCTCGCGGCTAAATCCCCCCGCCGCTAACGCGTCGGCCCCCTTTATTAAGTGGGCCGACGCGTTAGCGGCGGGGGGATTCATCACTTCCAATTAACAAGACGCGACTTCAAACGTAGCATCGCTTGGCTATGAATTTGGCTAATGCGCGACTCACTCACTCCTAGCACTTCCCCTACTTCGCGTAGATTCAGCTCTTCATCGTAATAAAGGGCTAACACCAGCTTTTCACGCTCTGGAAGTTTTTCAATTTCTTTGGAGAGCTTATGCTTGAAATCATCTCTTTGGATGCCCTCTAATGGACCAGTAATAGGATTATTGGTTGGGCAGTCGAGCGCCTCTTCATTGACCCCTAAATCTTCAAAGGCGAAGATTTTAGAGCTGTTTGAGTCCTGGATAATTTGGTGGTATTCATCTAACGTAACACCCAGGTTTTGCGCCACATCAACATCGCGGGCATCACGCCCCGTTTTGTTTTCCACTTCACGCATAGCTGCTGCCACACGGCGAGAATTCTTGTGAACCGAGCGCGGAGCCCAATCCCCTTTACGAATTTCATCTAGCATAGCGCCACGAATTCGGATGCCGGCATAAGTCACAAAGGTTGCGCCTTTTTTCTCATCAAAATTACGTGCAGCTTCAATCAACCCTATCATCCCTGCCTGGATCAGATCGTCGGCTTGAATAATCGCGGGAAGTCTGGCGAGTAAGTGATGCGCAATACGCTTCACCAGCGGAGCATATTCCTTGATGAAATCCTCATCTGATTCCTTGATTACTGCTTTATACGTTGCTGCTCCACTCATGCATTGACCTCTATTGAACGACAATTGGTGCGTTAATAAATTGCTCAATAAAGAATTGCACATGACCGCTATGGGATTTGGGCAGAGGTAGTTTGTTCACCTGGCTAGCAAGCTCTGTAAAACATTGGGCCGCTTTACTACTTGGGAAAGCTTCCATGACAGCGCTTTGTTGCTTAATTGCCTTGCGCACTAAGTCGTCCTCCGGTACCCACCCCAAAAAGTGCAATACCACATTCAAATATTGTTCCGTTACATTAGTTAGCTTAGCAAATAATTTTTTAGCTTCATACAAACTACTAGACATATTCACAACAATTCTGAATCTTTGGACCCCATGCTGCAGGTGCAGCAATTTGATTAAAGCGTAAGCATCTGCTAGCGAAGTAGGCTCGTCGCAGACCACAACAATGATTTCATTCGCTGCAACGGCAAACCGCACCACCGCGTCAGAAATACCCGCTGCCGTGTCAATTAACAGGGTATCCAATTGCACAGCTAATTCATGAAATGAGGCAATAATGCCACCATAATCTCTTGCATCCATGTCAATCATGCGCGATAAGCCACTGGCACCTGGAATAATGTTTAATCCCCGAGGTCCTTGAATAATAATTTGCTGGAGCGTTGCCTTTTTTTCGATCACGTCCATTAATGTCAACGTAGGCTTTAAACCTAATAACACATCCACATTCGATAGCCCAAAATCTGCATCTAACAGGTAGGTCTTCTTTCCGGTTTGCGCTAAAGCGATGCCAAGGTTCACAGATAAAGTGGTTTTTCCAATACCACCCTTTCCGCCCGTAATAGCAATAACATGGTTCATACGTTAAATACCTTATTCATCACAGGACGTTCACGGTTAGGACAGAGATCGTTTTTTAAATAATCTTCCAGGGATTCTTTAGAGGCCAATGCTAAAGCTGTATAAGTGTTGCCGATACTGATAAAACCTATGGGTGTTTGCGTTGATAAAGCATAATGAATAAATTCGCCCAGATGCGGATTTTCATCAATCTTTGTAATTGCAATTTCATTGATAATGCCTTCATGACAAGCCGCATACATTTTAAGATTTTTAATATTCGAAGGGAAAACCAGCGTATTATGGATTAGTGTTTTGTTATTCTGAATAAATGGAATGTAATAATTATTTTGCTTATCGTTATTATCAAAAGCTGGAAAGTCAATAAATACGGCATCATGATGCTTGGTTTTCTCTAAGGCATCATTCAGCTCGGCTTCTGATTCCACATAAAGACAAGGCACATTAAAAATCCGCGCATAAATCTTTGATTCTTCTAACACCCTGACATTTTGGTGATTAACGAAAATGCAGGCAAAATTCTCGATGGTTTTATTCTTTAAATATTGAAGAATAACTTTAACGATTAATTGTGTTTTACCTGCTCCGCTGGGGCCAATAAAGGTATGATATTTAGCGCTAGGGTACATTTCACGACATTTAATATTTTCCAGCAATTGCGAAGTAATATGCTGTATGGATTCTTCAAAAGTATCATCGGCTGGTAAATCAACCAAAATTCTTTTGGCAAATTGATTCGGAAAACCCATTTCTTGCAATTTTTGATGAAAGAAAAATTGCATAGCGTGAGTAAACATTCCATCTTGACTCATAGGTACCTTAAATTCTGTGATCATGCGCTTTAAGATAGCCATTTCATTTTGTAAGGCAGCAGTATTATTGTCGATTTGCACAGGAGGAGCACTAAGCGGTTCTTTGATGATACTTTCTTGTAAAGAAGTGACCGGAATGGATTTCCCCTTTGAAAGTAGAATATCTAGCGTGCTTTCACTTGCTAGGGTTGCCATAATATGGACTTCACCTCTATGGGTTTCATGAGACAAAATGACGGCATCGGGGCCTAATTCTTGTTTCACCTTTTGCAAGGCTAAATTCATACTCGGTGCCACAAATTTTTTAGTTGTCATCATTCACTCCACTTTACTAGTAACCCAACGTCGAAATAATTTTCATTTGCTTATCATCTGGAATTTCTTTAAAAGACAAGACCGATAAATTCTTGGCTACATGTTTAAAGAGCTTCGATAACAAACGTCGTAAGCTTGGGTGAACCAATAAAATAGCTGGTTTACCTAATACTTCCTGCTTAGCAGCAAATTGCGCAACTGCTTGTTGAATTTTATCCATTAACCTTGGCTCAATAATGCCCATGGGCTCAGGTGTTGTTTGAATAGATGAAAGCAAGATCTGTTCCAAGTTCGATTCTAGGGTAACAACCGGCAATTCAACCGCCGAACCATTCAGTTGTTGCACAATTAAGCGTCCTAAAGCACTGCGAACAATTTCAGTGAGCACAACGGGATCTTGACTTCTTGGCGCAAATTCTGACAACGTTTCAATGATGGATTTGCTATCACGCAGTGGCACATGCTCTTCCAATAGATTCTGGAAAACCTTCACAATAACCGATAATGATAATTTGTCAGGAACAAGATCCTCGACCAGTTTAGGTGAGGTTTTTGCTAGCATATCTAAGATCTTTTGCGCTTCTTGGTGACCCAACAATTGGTTACTGTTATCGCTGATAACTTGACTTAAATGGGTGGCAATCACTGTACTGATGTCAACAACGGTATAACCCAGTGTTTGTGCTTGTTCTTTAAGAGTCGGTTTTATCCAAAGTGCTTGTAAACCAAAGGCTGGCTCTTTAGTAGGGATCCCATCAACGGTGCCAAAGACTTGACCAGAGTTGATGGCTAATAAACACTCAGGAATAATCTCTCCTTCTCCGACAACAACCCCTTGTAATGATAATTTATATTGATTTGCACCTAAGTTTAAATCATCACGGATATGTACCGTTGGGATCAAAAATCCAAGCTCTTGAGAGAGTTTTTTGCGAACACCTTTAATTTTATTTAACAGTTCACCACCTGTTTTGGGTTCAAGCAATGAAATCAATTTATAGCCCACTTCAAGACTGATATCATCAAGTTGCTGCACATCATCCCATGAAATTTCTTTCACCTCTTGCTTAGTCGGATCTTGTGGTAAGTTTTCCTGCTCTTTTTTAACTTCTGCTACAACAGGCCGATTCTTCTGCACATACATATAATAGGCACCAAAACCCAAAAGGGATGCAATGCCTAAAAACACCACATGCGGCATTCCTGGTACAAGGCCTAAGACACCCAAGACAATGCTCGCTATTGCCAAAGGTTTGATTTGATTGAAAACCTGAGTTTTAATTTGTTGTGATACGTCATGGGATGATGAAACGCGAGTTACCATAATTGCAGCGGCTGTTGAGAGCAATAATGAAGGAATTTGCGCTACTAAACCGTCACCGATGGTTAACAATCCATAAACACGGAATGCTTCTCCCATGGCTAAATCATGTTGCACCACACCGATAATAAACCCACCCAAAATATTGATGAGCAAAATTAATATACCCGCAATGGCATCGCCTCTAACGAATTTACTGGCACCATCCATCGATCCATAAAAATCTGCTTCACTGGCAATATCATGACGGCGCTGTTTGGCTTCTTCTTGGCTAATTGTACCGGCATTCAAATCAGCATCAATTGCCATTTGCTTACCAGGCATAGAATCTAATGTAAAACGAGCACTCACTTCAGAAATTCGGCCAGCACCTTTGGTGACCACAACAAAATTGATGATCACTAAAATCATAAATACGACGAAACCGACAGCATAGTTACCACCGACAACCACTTCACCAAATGATTGCACTACCTTACCAGCCGCATCAGTACCATTATGGCCATCGAGTAAAACAACCCGAGTAGAGGCAATATTCAGTGCTAAGCGCAACAACGTAGCGAGTAATAAGATCGTTGGAAAAACACTGAAATCAAGGGGCCTTGCCGTATAAGTACCCGCTAACAATACCATCAGTGCTAAAGTAATGTTAAAGGTAAAAAAGATATCTAATAGAAATGGGGGTAAAGGCAAAATCATCATTGCCAACATCACCAGAACAAATATCGGTATGCCAACGCCAATATTGGCCCATTGTTTTAAAGTCATATTCGATGCTGTGGTCATTATTATCTCGCCATCTCAGGTGGAATGTCGACCTTTTCAGGTACTTTGGGTTTCTTTAACTTGCCACGTTTATAAAGTTTCAATTGATGTACATAAGCTAAAATTTGTGCAACACCCACATATAACTCAGACGGTATTTCTTCACCAATTTCCGTATGGAAGTAAATACTACGAGCAAGCGGCGGCATTGCAACTAAAGGCACTTTATGTTCTTTAGCAATTTCCATGATTCGTTCGGCCATAAAATCAACCCCTTTTGCGACAACTTTAGGGGCTTTCATTTCTTTTTGATCATACTTTAAAGCAACCGCATAGTGAGTTGGGTTAGTAATAATAACATCGGCCTTTGGCACTTCGATTGCAAAACGTCGTTTTACCAATTCGCGTTGTAAACGTGCCAAACGCGATTTCACTTCGGGTTTACCTTCAGAATCCTTATATTCATCTTTTACTTCTTGCTTGGTCATTTTTAATTCTTGTAAGTGGTTCCATAATTGAAAAGGCACATCGAATAAAGTAATAATAAACAGCGCACCAACTAATAACATAAATGACCAAATGAGAATTTGGCTGGAGTGTTGTATTCCCGTGGCAATATCTGCAAATGAGAAATAAATAATACGACGCATAAATAAATACACAATTAAAGCCATCGTCATAACAACTAAAACAATTTTAAAAATAGACTTAATCAATTCAACAAAGTTTTTAAGTGAAAAGATTTTTAAAAACCCTTTAACTGGATTAAGCCTTTCAAACTTTAATTCGACATTTCCCCAGGAAAATGACCAACCACCAATGAGCAACGGGCCCACAATGCAAGCAATCACAATCAAACATAAAAAAGGTAATATAATACCAATACCACTAAACACGGCAGATTTTAGCGCAAGAAACATTCCACTTTCGTCAACCAATAATTTAGGATCGATGCCTAAATTGGTTTGAAACAACTTTTGAAATTTATTGGAAACTGAATGTCCCATTGTGATAAAACAAAACCCACTGCATAGTAATACCAGCATGGTATTAAAATCTTTAGAACGAGCAACTTGCCCCTGTTCTTGAGACTGTTGCTTTTTCCGCGCAGTGGCCTGTTCTGTGCGTTCTTGTGAATCATCACGTTCAGTCATGTTCTACTCAATAAGCGCGACTAAGGTTGAATGAGCTTTTTCTGACACTTCAGTAAATTGTGAACCAACAAACGATAAACAAATGTAAATAAGTGAAATGCCCGCAATTAAAGTGATCGAAAAGCCTAATGTAAAAATATTTAACTGTGGTGCTGCTTTGGTCATCATGCCAAAAGATATATTGGTAATTAAAATTGTAATCACAGCTGGCAATGCAATTTTTAACCCATATGAAAACATGAATGAGCCCAACTCGATAAATTTGTCAACTTGCAAAGTTGTTAGATCAAATTGGCTAACAGGTATTTGGGCAAAGCTATCTATTAAAATACCAATAACAAATAAATGACCATTCATCGTCAAATACAGCAACGTCGCAATCATAATATATAATTGACCAACAATTGGGACTGAAACACCATTTTGCGGATCCATTAAGGCAGCAAACCCTAGCCCCATTTGCATTGAAATAATCTGTCCTGCAATCATAAATGTTTGAAAAATAATGTGGATCACAAGCCCCATTAACACACCAATAAGCACTTGCATTATGACAATAAAAAATAAGGTAAAGAGCGAAATACTAGGGCTTAATAACTCATTGCAATTTCCAGAACACACTGCCACATAAGTTAGCGCTAAGCTGAAGATTAAACGGATTTTGCCAGGAACCAATTGAGTACCAATAATAGGTAACGCCATCATCATCGCAGAAACTCTGACAAATGGTAGCAAGTACATCATCAAGTACTGTATAATGTCGCCTGAAAAGGTAATCATTTTTAACCAATCAAATGTGGTATAGATTCAATGAGATTCTGCGTAAAATCAGTGAGCACTCTTATTAACCAAGGGGCTGCAACGATTAACGTCGTGAAGGTAACAATCAGCCTTGGTACAAAGCTTAGGGATTGCTCATTAATTTGAGTCGCCGCTTGAAAAACGCTAATAAATAAACCAACTACCAAGCTTGGTAAAATCAATAAAGAAACCAATACCAGTAACAGTGAAGTACCCTGTCTTAACAAATCGATAACAATTTCTGGCGTCATGATTGCACCTATATGGAAAAACTGGCTGCCAAAGTACCGAGAATCAAGTTCCAGCCATCTACTAACACAAACAACATAATTTTAAATGGTAATGAAATGATGACTGGCGATAACATCATCATACCCATCGACATTAAGACACTGGCCACAACCAAGTCGATTATTAAAAAAGGAATAAAGATAATAAAACCAATTTGAAACGCTGTTTTTAATTCAGAAGCAACAAAAGAAGAAATCATAATAGAAAATGGGATATCATCTGGATTGTCGCTTTGGATCTGCTTTCCTGATAGTTCGGCAAAAAGCATTAAATCTTCTGTGCGCGTCTGATCATACATAAACTTCTTGATCGGTGTTGCAGCCTTTTTAATGGCTTCTTCTTGTGTCATCTTTTCAGCCATATAAGGACTGACTGCTTCGTTATATACTTGCGTTAAGATTGGCGACATAATAAAGAAAGTCATAAACAGAGACAGACCAATAATAATTTGATTACTGGGAGTTTGTGGCATCCCTAATGCTTGACGCAAAATAGATAACACAATAATAATTCGAGTAAATGAAGTCATCATGAGAACAATCGCTGGCAATATGGTTAAAACCGTCATAATTGCCAAGAGTTGGATATTGATGGAATAGGTTTGTGTGCCATTTCCTTCTGTTACGGCAAAGGCATTCAAACTTAAATCTTTTGCAATGCAAATGCAAGGGATCATAGTCCCCAACATTAACAACACTTTAAGATAGTTTTTGTTTTTCATCTGGTACATTCTTTTTAAACACATGAAGAGTCTGAATTTGTGAATCACTGACACCAACGAGAATTTGGGTATCATATGCTTCAACTAACACCAGTTTACTTTTATTTCCTAAGTTTGCTCCACCTAGGATTTGCACAATCCCTGAAAATTGCGGAACCATTTTTTTAAAGTGTTTTAATAAGAATGCCAAGGCAAATACCAAAATAATGGTAACCACTAACATGATTGCAACATTTGCCACTACAGGTAAATTAACCAATTGAGTCACTCCTCACTGAATATTTTCAAGTCGTTCATTGGCGCTAACAACATCCGTTAAACGAATACCAAATTTTTCATTGACAACGACAACTTCAGCATGTGCGATTAAGGTACCATTGACTAAAACATCAAGTGGTTCACCAGCGTATCGGTCAAGCTCAACAACGGAGCCTTGATTTAATTGCAATAAATTTTTAATACTGATTGAAGTACGGCCAACCTCTAAAGATATCGTCACCGGAATGTCTAAAATGAGATCCATATCTTTATTGCCATTGGATGCTGCTTTCTTGCCATCTTTGCTAAGTTCAGAGAATTGCACAGCAGCTGCTTTGGTAGCATCCTGATGATTAGGAGATGTCCCATTTCCGTCATTGGGTGCACTTTGATTTTGATCGGTAGGTTCCATCACTTTCTCCTCTATGACTTCTTTATTTTTTCATTAACTTTAATTGCATATTTGCTATCAAACGTCCCAAAAGAACCGCTAAATAATGATCTGTCATCTGCTTTAATAACAATTTCTTCTGGTATATCGATATTAATAATGTCACCATCTTTAAACTTCATAATGTCTTTTAATAAAATACGTTTACGTGCCAATACGCAATTAATATCAATTTTGACATCTAATAAATGATCTTTAAGCGACTTTTCCCATTTATCATTATTTTTATCAGTGTCTGCTGCTAACCCTGCATCAAAAAGTTCTTTAATCGGCTCAACCATTGAATATGGCAAACAAATATCGAATTCCCCACCACCACCATCTAATTCAATTCTAAATTTTGAAACAATAAATATTTCATCATCATTAAAACTATTGACCATGCTAGGGTCAGATTCGGTTTGTTTGGTTTCAAATTGAATGTCAATAAAAGAGGACCAGGCATTTTTTAAATCTTTATAAAAGTGATCGAGCAATAACTTGATAATTCTAATTTCAGTTGGTGTGAATTCTTTGAAATCGCTTTTAAACTGAGTACGACCTTCCCCACCAAAATAACTATCAACAAAACTATAAATGAGTCTGGCATTAAAAATAAATAGCGAGGTACCCTTTAAGGGATTCATTTTGAATAAGTTAATACTACTTGGACAAGGTAACGATTTAATATATTCATCAAAATGGATGATTTTAATTTTGGCGATACTGATATCAACAGGTTTTTTCAAAAATTGATATAAACTATTGCGCACACTTCGAGCAAATTTCTCATTAATAATGCCTAATGAAATAATTTTGCTTTGAATACTTTTTTCTTGATTGGTAATATCAAAATCTTGAGGAATAGATGGATCAACTGAATTAGAATCATGAAAATCATTCTCTTTAAAATTCAGAAGCGCATCAATTTCTTCTTGGTTTAATATTTGATTCATTTCACCATCTACTGTGTCACAAAGTTGGTAAACAAAACTTGTTCAACGCAAGGTTTGCCTGCATTTTCTTTTAGGATCTTACGCGAAACGGTTAATGAGCTTTTTCTTAAATTTTCTTTACCATCAGGGGTGAGCAAATCATCATAGTTTTGGCTACTAAACAACGTAATGAGATCATTACGGATCACTGGGGCATAAGCCTCAATCATTTTGAGCTCTTCTTCATTTTTAGCCATTAATTGCACTTCAATCTGCAAAAAGCGTAAACGACCATTACTGGGAATATTCACAATAAAGGCGGGTGAGAATTTATAATAGGATGGCGTATCACTCTTTTTCTTTTCGCCATGCTTATCTTTAGGGGCTTCTTTGCCATCCGCTGTCACAACGGTTTCGACGTGCTTGCTCTTTTCTTGCTCAGGCTCTGCTGTCGCTTTTGCATCGACCACGATGGTTTGTGTCGGTGGCGGATTAGACACTTTGAATAAAACAACCACTAAAACGCCCATGACAACGAGCATCAGTGTAACGAGTGCTCCTGCAATGATGAGCATTTTCTTATCGGGTCGCTTGCCTTCTTCTTTCGTGGAATCATTAGTTGCCATAATCACTCCTTATAGGGTGATTAAAGCAAAAGCCATACCATAATTTTTTTATTAAAAATCATTGAGTTAGATTATTGATAGCGTCAAATAGTTGACTTGTTTGTCAGATATACAGATCAAGGAGTTGATTATTTTGCACCACAGTAGGTGTTGCCATCATAGACTCCTCTTCTTTACTATCAAAGTTAAAGCGAGTTTGTCTCATCATTTCTGATGACTGTTCGCGCTCCCCTGAGTTAACATCTACTTGTCCAAGTTCAATACCGTTTTGTGCAAGTTGTAATTTTAATCTATCTAATGAATTCTCAATTAACTGCTTGGTTTGATCAACTTGAGTCATAAAGCGGATATCTGTTTTATCATCATTTTGTTCAATCGTAATGTCGATTTTGCCAAGTTCAGGAGGATCAATTTGGATCTGCATCACATTTTCATTGCGACGCAGCATTAAAGTCACATTTTCCATGAGCTTATTCTCAAAAATATCTGAAAAATGTTCAGCCTGGATGTTTGCATCTAACACCATTGTTTGCTTTATCGGTCCTTTGGTGTCATAAAATTCATTCATCATTGGCAATGTTCGTTGCTCTGATAAAGGATCAATTTCGAGTTTAGTTTTACCTTCAAAAAGCATGTTCGTCATTTCTGACATCTTGACATCATTTTCAACTAAAGCAATTTGCAATTCATGCGGTATAATCGGTTTCATTTCGGAAGGTTTTTGCACATCATCTGATGAGAGTTTTATGGCTTGTGATGTTTCATCGATAGGATAAGAACCTTTCAAAATCAGGTTCAGCTCTTTATTTTGATCATGTTCTTGATTTTCAGGTAGTAACATTTCAGGTTGCAGTGCAAAGCCTGCCGTTAAGGGCGTTGATGCTTGCTCTAGCAAGCTTGGGATCGGTTCATTCAATGCCAAGGTGAGCACTTTTGCACCTTGCTCTGTATTCAGAGTCGTATACAATTCAAGTGGTTTTGTTGGAAGTTCCATGAGCAACTGGGTCATCACAAAAGGAAGATTTTCTTCTTTTTTATCATCCTCACTCATTTCCGGTATGAGCTGCTGTAACTCATCCCCAATTAATACATTATCTGGCGGGGTTGTGACAAGATCCAGTGGCAACTGATTGCCAGTTACCGGCAGCGTCTCGCTTGGTATTTTTAACAATTGATCTTGTGGAATACTTTCTTGTGCCAGGATCTCTTCAAAATCGGAGTCTTGTAATTCCGGATTTTCTTTCATTGAATCAAAGCATTGCTCGTTTTGAATCAGATTTTGGGTGATATCGATTGCACTGTTAATTTCCACTTCTCGGACTTCCTTTGATTGAGTTACTGGAAAGATCAATCAAATTGTGTGCCATATTAGATTTTGTTAGCTTCGCTTCCCTAAGCATTACAAAATCTTATGCCCGGCATAGCTTACGAAGTAAGCGGCGACGGGAGAAGACATGCGAAAGATTTGATCTTAATGAATACTCGATATCCGATTAAACTCTGCCTTGATAAGTGGGTACATGGCTTTGAGTTCTTGTTGTGCATCATAAATATCAACCGTAGCGCCTGTTTTGCTCGCCACTTCGATTTTACTACAGAGGTTTGCTAATCCCAGGGCACCCAGATTAAGGCTGCTCCCCTTTAAGGAATGCGCAATTTTAGAAACCGTATCCATTTGGTTATTTTTAACGGCCGCATCGAGTTGTTGTTCTTTGCTTTCAAAGTCTTCGTAAAAACTGACCAAAAATGGCTCGAAGCCCTCATTAAACAACGACTTAAGGTTGTTAATTTGGGTTATATCGATCAACGTGTCAAGTGATTCATTGGTCATCATTATTCAACTGTAAATAATTCATCTAGTTTGGTGATGGTAAATATTTTCTTCACATCGGGAGCGCAATTCACAATCCGAATATGAGCGGTATCACCACCTGCATGATCACGTAAGGCTAAAAGCATCCCTAAGGCCGAGCTATCTAAATAGTCAGATTCCTTGAGATCAACAATATAGGAATGAGGATGTGCATCCTGATTCTCATAGGCATTTCTAAACAACTGCAATGAGCTAAAATCAAATCTTCCTTGCACACTGATAGTCATTTCTTGGCCGTCACCTGATACGCTTGACTTAATCGCCATAACTCACTCCAGTCTATTTATACAGCATTGCAACCAAATAGGTTTATTCATAATGTTTAGTCGGTATATGGGTGATAATCTTTAGGTTTGTGACTTTTGATTAGGATGGACGGTTCAAACGATTAAAAATTTCAGTGTTAGCCTGGTTTTCTTTGCGATTGGCAATTTTAGCGTTTTCTTGGGTGATCTGAACCATTAATTCATTCAGTTTCATACGCTTTAGTTTTATTTCTTTGTACATCATCATATATTTTTCATGGATCATTGTACAACTATTCAATACATCATTTTGTTGCTTGAGCGCCTTTTCGAGTTGGTTAATAAAATGTTGATATTGAGCAAATGCAATGGCTTGAATGGAAATTTCTGCTGTAGATGATAAATTATTTCTGGTTTCTAACAAGCAATTATTTAGCATGTCATATTTTCGCTTTTCTTGTTCTTGTTTTTTTTGATTTTCGGCAATTTTCTGCAACAGATTTTTCTCTTGCGTTTCGATCACAAAATGATATTTATTTAAATGGGAAATATCTCGCATACTATGACTTGGTCGTGGTTGTTAAGGCTAAACTGGAAAATTCTTTTAGTAATTCGCTGGTTTGCTGTAGGGTAACATGAGCATTTTTATCTTGTTGCAAAAAGCCAAAGAGTTTTGGTTTTTTCTCCAAGATAATATCCAACTCAGGATCATTTCCTTTTTGATAAGCACCGATTGTAATAAAATCACGATTTTGTTGATATTTTGAATACCCTTTTTTAAACAATCTTGCAAGTTGCACTTGTTCTGGCGTAACCACTTTATCCATCACACGACTAATCGATTGCTCGATATCAATGGCTGGATAATGTCCTTGTTCGGCTAAATGCCTTGCTAATACGATATGACCATCTAAAATACCCCGCGCGCAGTCCACTATGGGATCTTGAATGTCGTCCCCTTCTGCTAAAACGGTATAGATCCCAGTAATCGAAGTATCTTCTGTTAAACCATTTCCAGCGCGCTCTACTAATTTAGGGATCCGCGCAAACACAGAAGGTGGATACCCTTTATTCGTAGGCGGTTCACCAAGCGCCAAGCCCATTTCACGTAATGCTTGGCCGTAGCGGGTTAATGAATCCATTAAGAATAAAACACGTTTCTTTTTATTTTTAAAATGCTCCGCAATAAAGGTAGCGGTCTCCGCCGCTTTAATTCGCGATAAAGGTGAACTATCTGCAGGGGCAGCGACAATAACGGTTTTCTTTAAAGCAGCTGAGCCAATATTATCTTCAATAAATTCTTTAACTTCACGGCCCCGCTCTCCTACCAACGAAATAACGACAATGTCAGCTTGGCAATATTTGGTTATCATACCAAGTAATATACTCTTGCCCACTCCCGTTCCGGCAAATAGGCCCATACGTTGACCGATCCCTAAAGTCAGCAATCCATTAATTGCCTTGATACCAACATCCATAGCATGACGAATAGGAGCGCGTCTTAATGGATTAATGGGTTCAAAATGTAAAGCGGCATACTCTATTCCCTTTAAAGGGCCGAGAGTGTCTAAAGGTTCACCACTTGAATCAATCACCCTGCCAAGTAAACCATCGCCTATGGGGACTTTAGCAAAGGTATCAAGCTGCGTAACGTCAGATCCTGGCAAGATCCCACGTAATTCATCTGCGCTCATTAAATAGGTTGTATCGGCTTTAAAACCAATCACTTCGGCATGCACGGGTGCTGGTTGGCAATCAATTTGGCACAACGTACCTACTTTGGCTTTTAAACCAGTTGCTTCGATTAAATAGCCAGATACTTTATGCACCTTGCCAAACAAGGTGAAAGGACCCAACTCTTTTATTTCTGGGAATTGCATAGCAAGATATCATCCAGTAATTTAGTGAGCAACTTGTCGAGATTAAAGCAAACTTTTTGTTTATCTGATTCAATTTTAAATTCATATTCGGTCAGTTGATTATTGACTTCCAACACAACTCTAGAATAAGAATCGAAGGTATCCGAATGCAGATTTTCATATAATTTTTGATGGCATAATATCCGTATTTCATTACCGGAATTATCAATCATTTTCAGGGCCTGATTGATGACGTTTTTTAGTACTTCGTTAGATGTAGATAGCTCTTTATAGAGTACTTTTTCACACAGCGATTTTACAAAAAGACATAACGCTTGTTCTTTTTCGTTTTGTATTTCTTCATTATCTTGATGCAATTGTTGAATAAGTGCTGCTAATTGTTGTTTTTGCTGATTCATTTCTTGCAGTGCTTTTGCCATGCCTTCGCTATAGCCTTTGTCGTACCCTTCTGCATCATTCAACGAATCGGTGGCTTTGGGTTTTAATGAGGGATTAAGCTCAGGATTTAGTTTCAGCTTCTTATAGGTATTATGGTGCGCATGTGTCACTAAACCAAATTCTGGTAATGCCCATTTATTCGGTGTATCTGACATTAAACCATTTCCTCGTTCTTATTGCCTATCATGATTTTGCCTTGATCAGCTAATGCTTTAGCAACTGTTAAAATTTCTTTTTGTGCTGCTTCAACTTCACTTAAACGAACAGGACCTTTTACTTCAATATCATCTTTGAGTAATTCAGATGCACGCTTAGACATGTTTTTAAATATTTTATCTTTAATTTCTTCATCTACCGCTTTTAATGCCACGACTAAAGTATCGGTTTTAATTTCACGTAATAATACTTGGATGCCTCTATCGTCGATGGTTTTAATGTTATCAAAGATAAACATTAAATCTTGAATATCATTTGCTAAATTTTCATCTTTTTCTTTTAAGCCACCCAAAATGCTGGTTTCGACATCGCCACCAACAAAGTTTAAAATATCTGCAGCACGTTTAATGCCACCAATCGGTTTAGACTGACTAGAAACTGTACTAGCCACTTGTTTTTCCATTACATTATTTAACTCATCAATCGCTGCAGGTTGTATCGATTCTTGCATTGAAATACGCATAATTAACTCAATGCGAACTCTTTCATCTAGTGACATTAACACTTCAGCGGCATGATCGGGATCTAAGTAACTGAGAATAATGGATTGGATCTGCGGATGTTCGTGACGAATAATTTCAGCAATACTTTTGGCATCCATCCATTTTAACGAGTCTAAACCTTTGGTATTAGCCCCCATTAAAATTTTATCGATAACATTATTCGCTTTATCCTCTCCTAATGCAGTTACGAAAACTTTGCGAATTTGTTCATCTTTATTTAAACCAATGCTCGTTTTGTTCTCAGCTTCCACGATAAAATCTGAATAGATTTGATTAACCGTTTTTAAATCTATATTTTCAAGGGAAGCCATGGAAGCACCTAATTTATGCACTTCTTTGGGGCCTAAATATTTTAACAATTTGGCAGCATCTTCTGAATTAACACTCATTAAAAAGATCGCTGCACGTTGTACTTGCTCGTCACTAGCTGCCTTTTTCATGTTCAATTCCTACCCATTGTTTAATAACTTGAGCGGCTTTTTTAGGGTCTTCATTAATTAATTCTTTGATCCTTACTTGATATTCACTTTCATCAAGTTTCCGGCCTCGTCTATCTAATACACTGCCGCCACCTTCACTGTTCATTTGCATTAATAAGTTTTGTTTATAGTCAGAAATACTGGTAAGGTTACGTAAAATTGGGCGCAATACTACAAAAACCAAAATCAAAATACCAAGCCCTGCCAATGATTGTTTAACAACCATCCAGAACCAAGGTTTTTGCATCAGTGTTTCTTTGGGTAATTCTTGGATGGGCTCTACTTGAGCAAATGATGAATTAATAACGGTAACTCTATCGCCTCTGTCTTTCTCAAAACCAATGGCATCTTTTACCAAACTTTCAATTTTTTGCAATTCTTCAGGCTTTAAAGGAACTTTGCTAGCAACACCGGCACTGTCATAAACTGTTTTATCATCGACAACGACCCCAACAGATAAACGCATGAGTTTACCTGGCATGTTGACTTGATGCTTAATTTGACGATCAATCTCAAAGTTTTTAGTTTCTTGCAAACTAATAACACCCGGTAAATCGCGCTTTTTAGGTGGAGGCGCTGGTTGTTGCCCTGGTGGCGCTTTAGGGTTGGCTTGCGCAGGGTTAGACGGTTGCGGTTGATTCGATTGAGTACCTGGCACACCACCTTGTGCAGCGGGTGATCCCTCTTTGTGAACGTCAGAAATTCTTTCTGATCGTAACGCTGTTTTGTTAGGATCATAGTTTTCACTGGTTTCTTCTAAAGCGGTAAAATCCATTGTGGCTGTGACTTCAGCTTTAATGCGATCGTATCCTAAAACAGGTGATAATAAATCTTGAATTCGCTTGGCATATAAACGTTCTAACTTGTGTGCATAATCTAATTGCTTGCCTGCAATGCTGATTTCATCATTTCCAGCTGATGATAATAACTTACCATTCTGATCAATCACAGTGACATGTTCTGCTGCTAACCCTTGAATACTAGAGGCAACCAGATGTGTAATCGATGAAACTTGTTCACTTTCTAAACGATAGCCACCATAAATATCTACAAAAACAGAAGCACTGGGTTCTTTCTTATCTTTAATAAAAGCAGTTTGCTTTGGCACTGCCAAATGGACGCGCGCTGACTTGATATGATCAATGGATGAAATAGTTTTTTCTAACTCACCTTCTAATGCATGAATATAGCGGGCTCTTTCAATAAACTGACTGGTACCAAAAACGGAATCTTTATCTAATAGTGAATCAAAACCTGTGCTTGCATGGCTTGGGATCCCATCACCTGCTAAGCGAATTCGTGCCTCATGAACTTTATTGGCATCAACTAAAACTAGCCCTGTTTTACCGTCTAATTTAAAAGGAATATTTTGGCGTTGTAATGCTTCAACAACTTCGCCTGAATCTTTGTTATTCATTTGCCCATAAAGAGGTGTGTAATCAGGCGTTTTTGACCACATCACAATGTAAATAGCCAACGCAACGCTGGCTGCGAAGCCAATAAACAATCCTAATTGTTTTATCAGAGGCAATTCGAAGAAGCCGTCTGCTAAAAACCCTTTATTAGATTGAATGTTTTCTGTCATTTCATA
This sequence comes from Uncultured Candidatus Berkiella sp., assembly GCA_964594635.1. Taxonomy (GTDB): domain Bacteria; phylum Pseudomonadota; class Gammaproteobacteria; order Berkiellales; family Berkiellaceae; genus Berkiella. The sequence goes on along the minus strand of CAZQMV010000001.1, from coordinate 196,753 downwards.
ACTCTACTATATTGGCATATTCATGATGTCTTGATAAGCGCTCACCACATGGTTTCTTACTTGCGCTACCGTTTGCAAAGACAAATGTGCTTTTTGTGTTGCTATCATTACATCTGTTAGGTGAATATTTTTATCACCTTCTTCAAATCGTTGCGCTAACTCAGTTGCATTGTTTTGCATCTGATTAGCGTCATTAATGGCGCTTTTTAATAACTGACCAAATTCATTTTGGCCTGTTGGTGTACTGCCACCACTCACTTCATTATTACGTGCTTTTGCTGCAAGAATTTTCATTTGTAACAGCAAATGATTGGCATCTATTTCATTCATATCTGTATACCCATTTTTTTCATGCGTGAAATTTTATAACGTAATGTACGAGCACTAATACCTAATTTATTTGCACTTTGTTCACGGTGACCATTACACTCTTTTAGTACTTGCAAAATCAAATCATTTTCCTTGTCAGCCATTTTAACTTCTAAAGAATCATTCGAAACATCTTTTGTTTCTTGATTTGAATGTGCGTCTTCAAATAAGATCACGTCGGGCAAGATTAAATTATTACGTGCTAGAATAATGCTTCTTTGGATCACGTTTTGCAGTTCACGAATATTGCCATACCATTGGTAAGCAATTAATTTTAATATTGCCTGTTCAGATAATATCATTTCTGACTGCATACTAAATTGTTGAATAAAGTGATTGGCAAGCGGAATAATATCGAGTGTTCTTTCACGAAGCGCCGGGATATGCAAAGGAAAAACATTTAAACGGAAATAAAGATCTTTTCTAAAATTGCCAATTTCAACTTCTTTAGCTAATGCTCTGTTCGTTGTGGAAATAAATCTTACATCTAATTTAATGAGTTTGTTACCACCCAGGCGTTCAACTTCACGTTCTTGGATCACTCTTAATAATTTTGCTTGTAATCCTAATGGCATTTCCGAAATTTCATCGAGTAATATAGTGCCGCCATTGGCTAGTTCTAATTTACCTTGAGTCGCTTGGTAAGCACCTGTGAATGCCCCTTTTTCATAACCAAACAACATCGCTTCCAGCATATTGTCTGGAATGGCTGCGCAATTAATAGCAACAAAAGGTTCACTTTTTCGTAAAGAATGCTCATGAAGATAGCGTGCCAAAATTTCTTTGCCTGTGCCACTTTCTCCACTGATTAAAACAGAAGCTTCTGACGCGGCCACTTGCGCTGCAATATCAAGTAATTTGCGCATGTGAGGATCTTCACAAATCAATTCTTTGGGTGAATGGCTATGATAAAGTTTAATTTTGTTTAATTTACTAATAAGCTCATTAGCTATAAAAGGCTTGGTTATATAATCAACAGCACCATTTTTAATTGCAAAAACAGCATCGTCAATTTTGCCATATGCTGTCATCAGAACTACTGCTGCTTGATAATCATTTTTCTTAATATATTGTAATAAATCGATGCCACTCATTTTATCTAAATTAATATCGCTCAGTACAATATCGTATTGTTTATTTTTCAATAATTGCAACGCCTGCGTGGAAGTATTTGCTGCATCAACAATAAATGAGGCATTCGCCAGTGTCAGCTTTAGCGCCTCTAATAAATCTTGATCATCTTCTACAAGTAATACCCTACTTTGCGTCATACTAACTCCGGCAAATAAAGAGATACTGTGGTAAATTCATTAGCAAATGATTCGATCTCAAGTTTTCCTTGATGAGCTTCCATAATCGATTTTGCAATGCTCAAACCTAAACCTGTGCCATTTTGTTTAGTGGTATAAAAGGGTTTTTTAATACGCTCAAGATTTTCAACTGAAATGCCTTTGCCGAAATCGGTTACTTGAATACAAATGAAGGTGGCCCTTTTTTGCAAACGAATATTTAACAGATTTTTTTCATCGCTTGCTTGGATGGCATTGTCGATGATATTCATTAATGCACCAATTAAAGATGCCTTATGACCCAAAATGATCAATTTATCAGCATGTCTTTCTGGTATAAATTGAATTTGAATTTGAGGATGTAGTTGCTGATAATCATCAACTAGTTTATTCAATTCATCACAGATAATAATATGTTCAATTAATTTTTCTTTACCTTTGCAAACCATTAAAACATCATCAATTTGTTGCTTAATCAGCAACAGTTGTTTCATAATTTTTTCTTGAACGTTAATATCAATCACTAAACTGGAAGTATATAAAATAGCAGTTGATAAAGGGGTGCGTAATTGATGAGCCAATGAAGCTGACAGTTTTTCAATGGAATCAAGATTTTGGATCTGCATCGCAGACGTATTACTGCGATAAATATCGGTTTCATCTACCAATAGTACGAGCTGCCCTTTGGCATTCGGCAAAGATTGGGTTTTAAACACCACACATTTACCACTGGCCAAGACAATATAATGGCCTTCGTTCACTACCTGCTTAACATTCTCTTGTAAGATGGTTGACCAGTTCTTAGCATTGCCTCCAAGACCTAAGAGTTCTGCTGCTTGCTTGTTATAGCAATCGATTAGCCCTTCTGCATTAATAAAGATAACCCCAGCAGGAATGCTCTCTAACCAGTCCTTGGTTGTAGGTGAAGTGTCATTTTTAAGAGCAACAGCTGCTTGCATTCATTATCTCTATACCAAACGAGTCGATATCAAAGAAAAGCAATTGCCGTGCCAAGTTAAATTGCTTATTTTTCAATTAGTTAAGAAACTAATTTCTTAATGCTGCCAAATATTTGGCGACAAGTTATTGATAATTCAGGGTAAATATAATAGTATGTCAGGTTTCTTATTAATGAAAGAGACCTGCCATGAGCAACAACGGCCCAAGAAAACCAACCCCTTTTACAAATTCTTATGCACAAAAGCAGGGGCTTTATTATTCCTTATCTGCAGGAACCCGAGCTGAGTTGGGGAAGAAAATGACAAAAGAAGTTTCTGAAAGAGAACATGTTTCAGGATTAAGAAGTCTCAACACTCCACACTCAAGAACAGCGCTCGCAGGAATTGCAGAGGAAGATGAATCCGCTACGAGCACAAGTGCTAGCGCTGCCGCAGCAAGCCCAAGTATTATGGAACTCGATGAAGAACAAACCGCGCCCAACGCAGGATCAGCATCCGCAGCGCCTAGAAGCACGAGCCCCTTTCGTCATAGGCAATGATTATTTCGATAGCTGAAATTTCTTCATTTTTTCAACGAGTGTTGTGCGTCGCATGCCTAAACTTTCAGCGGCATGCGAGACAATACCGTTGGCCTTTTCGAGGGCTTCTTTGATATAAGTAAGCTCAATCTGATAAAGCATGTCTTTTAAATTAATACTTTCCGTGCTTTTAGGACTCACCATAACCATCTCTGTCATTTCGAGATATTTAGGCAGATCAGTTACCATCTTTTGATTTGTCATAATTTTATATTTTGCCGGTAGCTGATGACAATCGACCTTTTGATTGGGATAAAGCACAATCAAACGCTCAATTAAATTGGCCAACTCTCTTATGTTGCCTGGCCATTCACATTGGGTAAGCGAGCCTATTGCTTCTTCTGTTAATTCAATCCCCGAGCCAATCTCCCCTTTCAATTTCTCACTAAGATCTCCAATAATGGTTGGGATATCTTCCTGGCGATCTCGCAGTCGTGGCATTTCAATGGGGAAAACATTTAAACGGTAGAAAAGATCTTCTCTGAAACTGCCCTTTTTGATCTCGGCTTCCAGATTTCGATGCGTTGCAGCAATAATGCGTACATCCGTTTTAATCGATTTGTTACTACCGACTCGTTCAATCACTTTTTCTTGAATAACGCGTAATAGCTTTACTTGCATCGCAAGCGGCATGTCGCCAATTTCATCTAAAAATATCGTACCGCCATTCGCTAGTTCAAAACGGCCAATTCGGGTACTAATTGCTCCAGTAAAGGCGCCCTTTTCATGACCAAATAATTCACTCTCTAATAAATCCGTTGGGATGGCACCACAATTTACTGGAATAAAGGGTTTATCTTTACGTTTGGAATGACAATGCAAAAATCTGGCAGCAATTTCTTTACCTGTGCCTGATTCGCCGGTGATCATAACGCTCACTTCTGTTTGCGCTGCCTGGCTGAGCATTTTTTTGATAAGCTTGATGGTATGGCTACCACCGCTTATCTTGACAGCAGGTATACTGTTTGAAAATGCGTCACCCATTGTTTTATCAGTTCCATTGATAGGCAATTTAGGATTAATTAAACGTTATTTTTATCGTTATGATTAACTAATAGTAGGTAGGTGATTGGCATGTCAAATTATTGTCAGCAATAACAGACTAAAACGAAAAATTTTTCAGTGATACATTTAATCAGTGCTGTTCAGACTCACCCTGATTTTTAGAAATCTGGATCGATTTACGCAGTGTGAAGATTTTTTTAGCAAGAACTTGTTTATTCGACTCCATTCTATCTATTAACGTATCAATATGAGGAAGGATGTTGGCGATTTCACTTTTATCATCAATTTTTTCAATATCATGCTTAGCATTTTCTTTACGAAACTCATGCAGAGCTGCGCAGAGCAATAAAAACTTATGATGATCATCTTGATCTAACGAATTGTTTAAATCATGAATGATTTTCTTTAATTCAGACAGGTAAGCATTATTTGTCATTTTCAACTATCTCACGTGGCATATTGTCCCAGCCAGATTTAATCGTCATTATCAATTGAATAACTTCATCTAACTTTTTCAAATCATTATGCAAATTAACTTCAATAAGCGTTTGCAAAATATAAGCATATAGATCAGACAAATTTTTAGCAATTTGCCCACCTTCTGTATCATTCAAACTTGCTTCTAATGTTTCAATAATTGAAATTGCAAAACTGATAGAAACACCTTTATCATGAATATTGTTTCTCTCAATAAAACCCTTTGCAATAGTCAATTTTTCGATAGCGCTTTCTAGCAAAATTTGTATCAAACGATAAGGATCAGCATTTAAAACACCTGCCTCAATCGAAACATGTTGATACTGCTTTAAAGCATGATTTGGGTTCATATTTATTTCCTAAATGATAAAGGTTCAGCCAAGCTATCCAATTGGGTTTTCAAGAAATCACTGGTTGAACGTAATGTAGCAACAATTGAATCCATTGCAATGAATTGCGACAGTAGACGTTCTTCTAAATGAATAAGATGACGCTCAAGTGCAACTCGTTGTTCACTAATTAAATGAATACTACTATTTAAACCATTTGTTTTTGATTTGATAATGCCGTCATTCTGAATATAGGAATCTAACATTGATTCCATATTATTTAAAAGGCCTTTATCACTATCAATGAATAATTTACCAATTTCATCATAATTTTTACTAACGGCATTACTTAATTTGTAGTTATCAATTTCTAACATTCCCGTCGTTCGATCAGAGGTGATCCCCATTTGTGCTAATGAAGAAATTGCTAAGGGTAAGTCATAATTTGCCGTATTTAACACTCTTCGCATGTGATTTTCTACGCCGCGTGTTATCGCATCACCAAGCAACATTCCAGCATTTTTGGGATCTTCTTTATTGTAAGCGGTAAGTTTATGTATCGATTCTAATGTTTTATTATAAATACTCACAAATTCTTGTATTGCAGCAACAGCTGCATCTTTATTTAAAGAAACTTTCATGGATGCAGGATCAAGCGTATTGGTGCTTAATAAGGTTAGCGTAACCCCTTCAATCGCATCAGAGATAGTGTTTGTGCTGTTGGTAACAGATACACCGTCAATCTTAACTAACGAATCTTGAGCTTGTTGGCTTATTGTTAAATAATTTGAATCTAATTTAGAAAGCCCCGCATTATCCGTGTCATTACCATCCGAATCATCAACGACTGCAACTGTAAAAGCATTATTTAACCCAGTTTTTTCCGCTTGAAAAACTAAGACTGCGCCAGAATCAGAAGTAATCAAACTCGCCGATATCCCTGTGGTTTTACTATTTTGATTAATTTTATCTTTAATACCCTGCAACGTTTTATCGCTATCGGTAATTTCGATTGAATAAACCGTTGCATCAACCGTGAATTCAATAAAACCCGTACCCACAATTGTGGTTGGCGTATCAAATATTTCTGAGGATAATTTATGGCTTTTTGCTAATTTAGTGACTTCAATTAAAAAATCACCTGTTTGTGCTGTATTGGAGGCTTTTGCTTCTAAAACCGTTTTATTATCACTACTCATAACAGAGCTGACCATGCGACTTGCGAAAAGATCATTTACTTTTAAAGAACTGATCTTATCTTTAAAATCAGACAACGTTGATTTTAAAGTACCAAAAGCTGTAATTTTAGTAAGCGCTTCTGCTTCGTTCTTGTCAAAGCGGAGTTTCTTGTCTTTGCTTTCAGCAGCCAAAAGCTCATCGACCAGCTCTCTGATATTGACGCCAGATCCAACTCCAGAGCTAGAAATAGGCATTTAATCACTCCTTGAGTTTACGCATTCCTAAGGAATGAGGCAAAATACGCGCCAAATTATAACATCCTTATTATTCATCGAGTTATAACAAGCCACTTGCGAAAGAAGGTTTTCGCGTACATAAAGCGGCAATTTTAATGAGATAAAAAGCAAATATGAAGGCAATTTCTTTCCGTTCTTTATGATCAGTTGGGTGCCAACGCAAATTGGCACCCACTGTCATATGGCTTATACGAATTAGCCTTTTAATAAAGCTAATACGTTTTGTGGTAACGAGTTAGCTTGCGCTAAAATCGCGATACCTGCTTGTTGCAAGATTTGCGCTTTTGTCATGTTTGCTGTTTCTTGTGCAAAATCAGCATCCTGAATACGCGAACGTGCAGCTTGAAGGTTTTCAACGTTGTTTGCCAAGTTTGAAATGGTGCTACCGAACCGGTTTTGAACAGCACCCAATTCAGCGCGAACTTGGGAGATTTGGTCTAAAGCACCATCGATGATGGAAATCGCTGCGTTTGCACCAGCTTGAGTACTAACGTCGACCTGACCAACGTCAAACAAGGTTGAAGAGTTAGCAGTGTTAGCACCACCTGCGAACAAAGAAGTTCCAACTGAAGCTAAACCTGAAATATCAGAAGCTACGTTAAACGCGTCTGCTGATAAAAAGGTAATTTCACCACCAACAACCGTTGTGTCGAAATTGGAACGAGCACCACCATCATACAATGTTACAGCAACACCACCAGCGTTGTTCTCAGCATTACCTGTTACTGTAATGGATTGCTCAACTGCAGCAACTAAGGTGCTACCTGTACCCGACACTGGGGTAACAGATGGCGCAGCATAATCAACTGCAGCACTGTGGGTGAAGTTTTGCAACGTGATGTTTTTACCGGTTTGATGGGTTAAAACAACAGAGGAGTTATCACCACCTAAAGCAGCAGTAATACCTGTGGTACCCGCAACATTGTTGATGGCGTTCATTAACGCACCCAAGTCAGCTGTGGTTACCGTTGCAGAAACGTTTGCACCAATCGCGTTGTCACCATAAATGGTAAAGCTTACGTTACCATTTGCAGACAAGTTGGATAAAGTAGCCGTTGTACGTGCTTCAGCGGTGATACCCGTTGAACCAGATACTGCGTTAATACCGGTTACAATACTGTCTGCTGATTGACCTGCTGTAACTGCAACAGTTGCAGCGCCCGCACTACCGACGAGGGTAACGTTTTGTGCACCGATGTTGTTGTTAAGATCGTTAGCGGTTGTGGTTGTGCTGTTAATTCTATCGGTAATCGTACCATTACCTACCGCAGTCGTTGTCGCGGTGCCGTCAATGATAATCGAGTCAACGTCTGAAGCAATAGAGAAGCGTTCATCCAATTCGATGTCAACGCGTCCACCAAATGTGGTTGCTTCTGTTGCAACTAAAGTTGTTGCAGCGCCACCACGAAGACCAACCATGTCAAATACACCTGTACCGGCAGTGCTTGCAAATACCATATCACGGCCATCTAAGCCAGTAATTTCCACAGAAGTACCATTACTTACTGCGTAAATGCCTTGAGCTTGCAAGGTAGCATTAGCGTTAATTTCAGTTGCAATGCTATTTGCGGAGGTGTCTGCGCCATCTGATATCACTTGACCATTTAACGTAATGTTGGTTGCAACATCTGGGGTTGCCACATTGCTAACAGTCACTTGGTTAAAACCGCGTGCTTTAACGCCATTTAAAGCGCTTAAGTTGGTTGCAATGGTGTTAGCTTGGTCGTCAGCAGCAACAGCAACGGTTTGGGTCGTTGTTACACCGGCTGATGATACGCTTGACACAGTGAAATTTGACGCGCTATAACCGTTGGTTGAAGCGTTAGCTTGAGCAACCGCAACTTCAGCACCTAATGCTGCGCCGCCAGTACCACCCACTGTACCGATGTACAATTGTTTACGGGTTGCACCTTCTAAACCGTCAGCATTGTTTGTAGACATTTGGTTACTACCAATCGCAGTAGCACGTGTATCACGAATGGTTACACCGATGGTTTGGTTCGCTTCAGCACCGACTTGGAATAATGCGTTGCGTAATTCGCCGTTCAAAATGTTCAAGCCGTTGAACGTTGTCGTCGTCGCAATACGTGTTAATTCCTGTTTAAGCTGGTTTACTTCATCCTGGATCGCCGCACGATCAGAAGAGCTGTTTGTTCCGTTAGCGGATTGGATCGCTAATTCACGCGTACGTTGTAAGAGGTTGGTTACTTCTTGTAAAGCACCTTCAGCTACCTGTGAAAGTGAGATAGCGTCGTTTGCGTTACGTGATGCTTGTGATAAACCTTGAATTTGTGAAGTGAATCTTGTAGAAATTGCAAGACCAGCAGCATCGTCTTTCGCGCTGTTAATGCGAAGACCTGAAGATAAACGTTGTAATGAAGTATTTAACATTTCACCGGATTTCGTTAAGTTACGTTGCGCGTTAATAGACGCAATATTCGTATTAATTACTTGTGGCATAATTGAATGCTCCTGGCTCTTTAATGCAGTTACTGAATGAACAATCACTGCGTTATGAATTAGCGGATATACGGCGAATCGACGTATTTACCGCTCCCAGGTTGAATATCGTCAAACTTGAAATTAGGTTTAGGAAAAGTTTTGCCGCATTGGGGATATTAACAGTTTTTCTACGTTTGAAGACTATATATATGGGTGTAGAGGGAACGAAGCTTCGCCGGATTAAAATGCAAGCGTGCATTTAAAAAAAAAGCACCCGGCTTCGCTTCAGAAAGCTATGCCGGGCATGGCACTAACGCAAATAATTGAAAATGCTCAAACCTTGAACCTTCACAAAACTTTGCTGTGCTGCTTGGAGAATAAAAGAGTTTTGAGTTAATTTGGTGATTGCTGCGGTATAATCTAAATCTTCAACTTCACTTAAAATACTTTGCGTTAAAATATTTAATTTATCGTTAAAGTCTTTTTGGCTATCGGCAATGTTGACCCGTACCCCCACTTCTGCACGAGCTTCAATCAAACGTGATTCAGAATAGTTGATGCTATTGAGCCCTTGACCAATTTCATAGCTAAAACGTGTTGGATCAGCTCCTAGCCCTCTAATACTGGTGATGAGTGTATCAATGGTAGTAAAAATATCTTGCGTTGGTTTAGCGATGAGATCAATTCCAAAAGTATCTCCGGCACTCGGTGCACCGGTAATGGCAACTCGGATCCCTTTAAAGTCAATGTTCTGATTTGGGACATAAGTCACATTATTAAAATCGTCCAATGGATGTAAAGGATCCGAATCGGCCACAATACTAAACGTACTGGGTGGATTATTGAAAATAATTGAGTAACTTTCATTCACATTTTCAATGGTATTAATAATAATTGGTTGCGTTATCAACCCTGTCCCCGCATTGGTACTATTGATATAAGTACCTGCAGCGAATCCCGCATTGAAAGGCTGTGCTCCTTGAATATTAAATGGCTCATGGCTTCGTAGCGTCACGGTAGAACGTTGCACTTGATTAAGAGCACCTGCGGTTAAATCAAAATTTGCAAAAGAAGCTGTCGCACCACCACTTGTTTGTAATTGAATATTCCGCCCATCTTCTGCCGTTAACATGATTGCAGTACCGGCCCCGCCAGGCTGGATTGCAATAACACCCGTCTGTTCACTTAATACATTGACAGCTTGCATTAAAGAATCTTCGGTGCCAAATAGATCAACGATTGAAACACCGTTTATCTTAAATTCGTTGGCTGTTAACGCCCCTGGTGTGTAAACACCCAAATCACAGACTGTTGGATCAACAATGGCGTGCACGCCGTGATCTGCGATTTTGCTATTAATAGCACTTGCTATTGAGATTGCGCTGCTCGATGGATCTGTTGTTGAAATGCCATCAATTTCACTGGCAGGAATAGCAACATTATTAATCAACAGATCAGTTGAGGCTAAAGGAGTTAACGTACCAGAATTCACCAGCGTGCTACTTGCACTGGTTTCGGTTGCCACACCGACAATAGAAGTGCCATTGACTCTATCAGTAGGGATATTAAAAAAGATATTTTTACCAGAATCTAAAACAGTCAGTAACGTTGTATCACTCAAAGAAACATTCCGCTTTCCTTCATCGCCTTGGAAAACGAATTGTCCTGAAGCAGATTTAATGACTGTTTGAGTTTGTGATTTAAAACCTGAGAATAAATAGTCGCCATTGGCATCTTTAGCATTCACTAAATCTTGTAATTCATTGAGGCGCTCTTCCATTTCAGTTGCAACCGCTTCTCTATCATCTCGACCAAGGCTTGCATTACCTGCGCTGATTGCTAACTCACGTAACCGTTGATAGAGTTTGGAAACAGAATCTAAGATAGAATCTTCATATTCTAGCAATGATTTTGCGGAGTCTGAATTTTTAATAAATTGCGCAAATTTGCTGATTTCATAACGTAAATTAGATGCTTTGGTTGCTCCAATGGGATCATCAGAAGCATTAATGATTTTCTTACCAGCAGATATTTTCAATTGGAGATCGTTAATAGCCGCTTGTTGAATGGTTAGATTATCAACTGTTCTGCGATAGAGATCGACTGTTGAAACTCTCATTTTATCGTCCTAATAAACTCATTAATGCTTCAAAAATACTTCGAGCAATGACAATCACCTGCGCCGATGCTTGATAAGCTTGCTCAAAGCGCAATAAATTTGCAGCCTCTTCGTCTAAATTAACACCCGAAATTTCATTACGACGAGATTCAACAAAGTGTAACAAATTCTCACTAGATTGCGCGCTTATTTTGGCTTGTGATGCTTTAGTACCAATATCGCCCACTAATTGCGCATAAGCATCTTGAAAAGTGGTCGATTGATTTGCCATTGTCTTTTCTAATTGCAAATGAGCAAGCTTTAAACCATTACGGTTATCCCCAGAGGCGTCATCGTTGTATGTTATTGTGAAAACGTCGCCCGTTTGCGGTTCACCTTGTAACATAATCCGGTAACCCGGATCGTAAGTATACGTTGGATTAGGTCCAGGCAAGGATTTATCAACCACACCTGTAATAGGAAATACCGGATGATTATTATCGCTTGTATTATAAAGTTGATCTGGGCCAATTTGCACTCCAGGAGCACCATTAGACACGTCAAAAACACGATAAGTGCTGCCAGAAGTAAACTCAATTCGGATCGGCGGCGTTAATACATTTGCTTTTTTAAACGCATTTCCTAATATGTTAGCTGTTGGCGCAGGTTCCCCACTTGCATTGGTGATTTCAGCAAAGACAATAACCCCATTACCACGATTATTTATATCACCATCGACTCGAACAGGCGCACCCAAAGCAATATCATTTGGATTATTAATCAATAATTTAAAGTCGTGTGCACCACCTCTGGTAGGCTGAATCACAAATGAGTCATTTTTCATGATAGAACCAGTTTCTAATTGTATGTGCATACCGTCAACGTTAAAATTGGGGGTTGTCGATTGGGCTACGATGGTTAAGTAGGTTAAATTTCGTAACGTGTAAAAAGTGCCATCGAAGCTTAATTCATAGTTATCGGTTGTCAAACTGGTAGAGCGCTGTGGAACAGTACCTGTGGTAAAACCAATGCCAGAAGGGTTTGCACCAGCAATTTTAATCGATTGATCTTGAGAAAATAAAAGAACACTGGCTCGCGACACTTTATCTAAAGCTGCACCGCCCTGTATATCAAAATAATCGAATGTCGCAGCAGCAGCATTACCATCGCTGGTTAATTGGATATTACGACCATCTTTTGCCACCAGCGTAATGTTGCCACTACCATCGCCTGTCGCCGTAATTCCCGTTTGTAAACTCAAGGCATTAATATCCTGTAGCAGCGTGGCTTCATCAGCGCCCGTTGTCACAATATTAATACCATTTAATACCAATTCACCTGCAGCGATTGCTCCTGCTGTAAAGTGTCCTAAATAACACACATTTTGCTGAGGCGTTGCGATGACATGATGAGAAACGGTTGAATTATTGATTGCTTTGGAAATAGCAATCGCACTACCCAGGTTGTCCGAAGTTGATAGCGTATCATCTGAAGCAACGGTTGCTCTGATCGTGATATCATTCACTGTTAACATACCTGAGGTAATCGGAAGCAGCGTTCCTGCATTCACCAAACTTGATGCTCGTGTACTCATTTCAGTTGTCGGCGCTGCAAGTACAATGGGTTCGATTGATACTGAGAAAATAGCATTACCACTATTACCACGATTTTTTAGCGAACGAGCAAGGGTTTTAGATATTTCATTAGGATCTGAAAAGAAATCCTCTCCTAACTTGCCAGTCAGCGAGATCCCCTTTTTATGTTGAGCATTAAAGGTACTGGCAATGGTGATGGCAATCCGGCCAAGCGCGTTTTGCGAAGGGCTCAAAACGTCATTCTGTAATGTTAATAAGCCACCTAATTTGCCACCTTTAATATTACTGCTTATCACTTCTGTAGAAGATTGAGAAACAATCGCAATATCCGTACGAGTTGCATCAGTGGTATTTGGCTGAGCTGCTAAACGGTTGTATGTTCCATTGATTACTAAAGCTTGACCATTCCCTACGAATAGATTCATTGCACCATTATCTTGAATAATGGTTGATGTGCTCACATAATTTGAAAGTTCAAATACTAACCGTTCACGTAAATCAAGCAAGTCATTAGGCTCTTCAGAAAAGGTATTTGTACCCGTGTTAATAATTTTGACGTTAATTTTTGCGATTTGATCTGCAATACTATTAATCTCATTGATTGAACCACGGATTTGAGTGCTGATATTATTGTATTGTGAAGCGATTTGCTCAGATAAATCTGAAAACCGGTTTTCAAGCACTTGCGCCTGTGATAACAATAATTGTCTGGCTGACGAGGAATCTGGATTCGCATTGAGATCTTGCATTGCGTTAAAGAACGAGTTTAAAACTGCGGTAACCCCGGTTGCAGGATCCGAAAAAATATTATCTAACTGATTAATCACCTGCGAATACGCTTCAAATTCACTGAAATTCGCTTGCTGGAATTGTAGTGTCGTGGTTAAAAATTGATCAACAATTCTTCTTGTACCTTTTACTTCGACACCGGTACCTGAAAATGAAGATCCCATCTGTACCGACTCACGCGCAGAGAGCATGCTCACTTGGCGACTATATCCTGGTGAGCTCGCATTCGAGATATTGTGTGAAATAGTATCTAAGGATTTTTGCGCTGCAATTAAGCCTGAGGTACCAATGCCAAGAATATCACTCATTTTTACACTTCCAGATGATTTTGATATATAGCCAATACTTTATTGGCATAATCAGGATCGGTAGCATAACCTGCCTTTTGCAGCTCAGTTAAAAATGCTTTTGGATCCTCAGCATTTGCCAATGCTTTTTCATATCGTTTTGTTTGCAATAAAGACACATAATCGACAAAGCTCTCTAGCATCGAGGCATAAGACTTGAATCCAGCCACTTCGCGCACTGGCTGATTATCAACATATTCTGTCGTCAGTGTTTCTACTTTAGGCTGATTACCCTGAGCTTTTATCCCAAATAGATTATTTGCACTGACTTGATTTTGATCCCGGATCAAATGTTTACCCCATCCTGTTTCTAGCGCTGACTGAGCAACTAATAATTTAGGATCAATACCAATGATCTTGGCCACTTGTTTTGCGAATGGCAGAACTGTTTTCACAAAATCAACGACTTCCGCACTTGCAAGAGGCACTTTTACTTCTTGGACTTCTTGTGTTTCTTGTGTCGTCACTTGAGTCATAGCGGTAGATGAAGTTGTGACACTTTGCGGACCTTCGACGGTCTTGTTTATAGGCAATCCATTGGATTTTGCATTACCTTGCAATTGCTTTACAATCATTTCAGCCAAACCAATACCACCTGCTTTTGATAATGATAATGACATTTGTTGATTCAGCATGTCTTTATAGAAATCTTGCTGATCACTTGCGAACATATCTGATTTAAAAGCATCGTTCGCATCTTGCATATTTTTCATGACCAGTTGCAAAAATACCGATTCTAACTGACTTGCAATGACTTTCAATTGCTCATCTTTATTATCTTGTGACTCGCTCCTTAACCCTTTGAGCGAAGCAAAGTCGTAATAATTAAAGCTGTTAACGTATTTAGTATCCATGCTGCCTCTATATGATTTCTAAATCAGCTTGTAAAGCACCCGCTTGCTTAAGCGCTTCAAGAATAACAACCAAGTCACCCGGTGCCGCACCTGCTTTATTGACGCCATTAACGATAGATTCAAGCGACACTTTTCTATCAAGCAAGAACACACGTGCATTGGGTTGGCTGACGGAAATTTCAGATTTAACGGTTTCGGTTGTTAAACCAAGTGATAAGGATTGTGGTTGAGAAACTTGCTGCGTTTCACTCACACTCACAATTAAATTACCATGCGCAATAGCAGCCGGTCCGACCGTGACATGTTTACCTATCACAATCGTACCCGATCGAGAGTTAACCACCACTCTGGCACGCATTTCACCCGGTATCAGTTCAAGATTTTCAACAGCTGATACAAATGTCACTTTTTCAGTGATATCGCATGGCACATGCACTTTAATCGATGAGGCATCTAAAGGTGTTGCTGTTCCTGGACCAATATACTCATTAATCACATCAGTGAGTCTCTTGGCTGTTGTGAAATCTGCATAATGCAAATTAAAGATAATCATATCGCTTTGAGTAAAAGGACTAGGTACTCCCCGCTCTACAATCGCACCATTTGGAATGCGACCGATTGAAGGAACATTCACCGTAATTTTGGAGCCATCTTCACCCTCAGCCGATAACCCGCCAACGACTAAACTGCCTTGAGCAACAGCATAAACATTGCCATCAGCCCCTTTTAAGGGCGCCATGAGCAACGTGCCCCCTCGTAAGCTTTTTGCATTACCTAATGAAGAAACGGTCACGTCGATACGTTGTCCTGGTTTAGTAAAAGCTGGCAGATCCGCATGTAAAGCAACCGCAGCTACGTTTTTAATTGTGGGGTTGATATTATCAGGAATGGTGACGCCTAATTTGTTTAACATGTTTTTAAATGACTGTTTGGTAAACGCTTCAGAATCACCTGTACCATTTAAACCCACCACTAAGCCGTAACCAACCAATTGGTTACTACGAACTCCCTGAATAACAGTGAGATCTTTAATACGCTCAGCTTGCACAACAGTGGCAAGCATAAGCAATCCTAAACCGACAATCCATTGTATTTTCATGTCATTCCCTTTAAATGGGCCAATAAGGACTCGCTAAGAAACGTGTTAGCCAACCCTGTTTGTTTTGATTCGCAAACGCACCCGTTCCACTGTATGAAATTCTGGCATCTGCTATACGGTTTGAGTCAATCGTATTATTTGGCGTCACATCTTCAGGACGGATAATGCCTGATAAGCGAATATACTCTTTACCTTCATTAATATTAACCCACTTTTCGCCGCGTACTTGTAAATTACCGTTCGGATAGATTTGTGTGACAACCACGGAAATTGTACCTGTTAATTTATTATTCTGTTTACCATCTGCAGTCCCGGTAAATGAACGCTGCGAGTTAATATTAGTCGCAAGCCCAAGGTTTGCTGTGGTTTGCAAGGGAATGGGCAGTTCTTTTGGAAATTTCCATTCTGCTTGAGTGCCAAACAAGTTAGGTTCTGGCGTTATGTTAGAATCATTTTTCTGATAGGTGTTTTCTGCTTTTTTGGTCGCATCGGTCTTTTCTGTCAAGAAAACCGTAATTAAATCACCCACATGGTGCGCTTTTATATCTTCATATAAAGATAATGAAGTACCTTGTTGTAAATAATAGATAGAGCCCATATCCGGGGTTTGGATCGGCATACGCTCTGGAATAACAGGAGCAAAGTTTGGATCATTTGGAAATTCCACCAGATTAGTGCAAGCCCCCAAAAATACAGTGCTTAACGCTACAGCTATTATATAATACTTTTTCATCGCCTAATTCCTACTTATAGGGTTTGTGATAAGTACTGCAGCATGCCATCAACGGTTTCGACCGCTTTAGCGTTCATTTCGTAAGCTCGTTGTACTTCAATTAAGCGTACAAGTTCTTCTACAACGTTAACGTTAGAGCTTTCTAATGAACCTTGATAGAGCAAACCTAAATCATTTTGACCAGGTGTTCCGGTGGTTGGTGAGCCACTGGCTGCAGTTTCAACAAATTGGTTTTCACCAATGGGTTGCAAACCGGTAGGGTTAATAAAGTCGGCGATTTGAATAGTACCAACCTGACTAGGCGTTGAGTTGCCTTCGGTTAACACTGAAACCGTACCATCATTACCAACAGTGATACTCAAAGCATTGGTTGGTATTGTTATTGCTGGCTGTAAAGGATAGCCATTGGCGGTCACAATTTGACCCGTGCTACTTAATTGAAATGAACCATCACGGGTATATGACGTTGAATTATCGGGTCTTAAAATCTGAAAATACCCTTGACCATTGATTGCTAAATCAAGCGGATTATCAGTGGTAATCAAAGTACCTTGATTTTGAATTTTTTGAGTTGCAACGGTTCTGACACCTGCGCCCAGCATTAAGCCTGAAGGAAGCTCTGTATTTTCAGATGATTGTGCGCCAGGTTGACGAACATTTTGATAAAACAAATCTTCAAAAATAGCACGCGATTTTTTATAGCCGGTTGTGCTCACGTTCGCCAAGTTATTGGAGATCACTCTCACATTGGTGTCTTGTGCGCCTAAGCCGGTAACGCTTACCGATAATGCTGGATGCATAGTCTTTCTCCTAAAAGTTAACTTAACGCTATCGTTCTATCTGACGATTGTGAATTTTCTTTGGCAATGTTTAATAACTTCAATTGGATCTCAAATTGCCTTGATAGCGCTATCATAGTCATCATTGAATCAACAACATTCACGTTACTGGACTCTATATAACCCGTGGTCAGTTTAACGGAAGCATCTGGCTCTAATGCGGTGCCGGTTTTTGTACGAACCAAACCATCGGCCATTTTTATCAAATCGTTATTATCAGGTTTAACGAGTTTAATTCGATCGATTACGGTTGGCGTGCGATTGATACCATCTGTACTCGTCGCTGTCACTGTGCCATCTGAACCAATTTCTATTTTTTGTCCTGCAGGCAACGTAATTGGACCACTTGTCCCAAGAACCGGTAATTTTCCAGCAGTAACCAGTAAGCCTTCTTGCGTCACTTCCATACTGCTCGTGCGAACGTAAGCCTCATCACCGCTATTTGACATGACAGCAAACCAGCCATCGCCGTTCACAGCGATATCCATATAGTTACCCGTTGGCATAAGACCACCTGGGGTAAAATCTGTTCTTGTTCCCGAAATGGATGAGTAAACACGCGAAGGTAATGTATCAGCAACTTCATTCATCACACTCGCAAACATGGGATGATCGGCTTTAAACCCTGGGGTGCTGACGTTTGCAAGATTATTAGCACTGATCGCTTGCGCTTGTAGTATATTAGCGCCGCTCGATGTTGCTACATAAATCATTCCATCCATGGTTTAACGCTTCCCTAATTAACGTAAGTTAATAATTGTTTGTGTTACCGCATCGGCTGTTTTAATCGACTGTGCATTCGCTTGAAAGTTACGTTGCGCAACAATTAATTCAACCAATTCATCTGTTAATTCCACGTTAGAGTTCTCTAATGCACCTGATTGAATCGTACCTAATTCAGCCGTACCTGGCGCACCAATTAACGCAGAGCCTGACGAGAACGTTTCCACCCAACTTGTGTTACCCTGTGGGTTTAAACCTTGCATGTTACCAAAGTTCGCTAAAGCAACTTGTCCCAGTGCTAATGATTGACCGTTGTTATATTTAGCGAAAATAACACCGGAGGAATCAACGTTCACACCCGCTAACAGACCTGTTGAATAGCCATTTTGACTTAGAGCCAACACTGAGAATGGCGCACCATATTGTGTTGAATTATTAAAGTTCATGCTCATCAGCTGTGGACCAAAGGCACCACCGGTTGGTGTCCAATTTGCAATATCAATGACATCAGAACTTGATTGCACAATACCGGCTTGAGGACCTGCGGTTAAACTGGCATGACCAGGATTCGGTCCCCCGATAATGATACCTTGGTTGTTTGTTGCCGATAAACTGATGGTACCGCGTTGTGCTTGATTTAAGGCAACGCCACTATTTAAGTCAAAGTTTGCAAAGGAAGCACCCGTCGCTTGAATACCATCTGTTGTCAACTGAATGTTTCTTGAATCTGTCGACGTTAAAATGATCGATGTGCCTACACCACCTGGCTGCGTACCCGTTACACCGGTTGTGGCGGTTTGCGCGTTGATTAAACCTAACAAATCACTCGCATCCGCATTCACACCGGTGATGGGTACATTATTGATGCTAAAATCGCCTGCTGCTAAGTTACCAAATGTTGGGATCCCCAAATCAACGACATTTGGGTTAACGGTAGCGGTAACCCCATGCGCTGCTGTACTTTGGTTAATTGCTGCTGCAATCGCTATAGAGCTTGCCGAATTATCGGTCGTGGATGAACCGTCTGATGAACTGCCGCTTGCTGTGATAGCAACGCTGTTAATGGTTAAATCATTTAAGTTCAACGTAGGCAACGTCCCAGCGGTTAGTAAACCCGACGTTGTGCTGTTGACAGGACCTGGACCATAGTAAGTCGCAGGTGTTGCTGGGTTATTCGTTACATAACTACCCGATTGATTGAATACTAAGGTATAAGGTGAAGCAATCTGGCCAGCAGGGTATTGTACTGGCGGAACACCAACGGGAGGAGTATTAGGGATCGGTGTCACATCTGAACCATCGATCCCTACAAAAGCACGCCAGGTGTTTTCAGCGTGGGCTTTTACAAAATACGTCGTCATAATATGTGAATTGCCCAAACTATCATACACCGTTGTTGATGTTGATGAATTATACGTTGTTGGATCGGGCGGTTGCGTCGGTGTGAAACCAGTTATAAAAGGCGCAGTCGGTGGTTCTGCGGTTGCATCTAAGTTGACGTTTACACTGACTGTGCCGGTTGGTTTAGGAGCCAATGTTGCACTGTTAATTTGTAAATCGGTTTGTGCACCCGTGATACTACCTGAGCTATCTGCTAAGAACCCTCGCAAGTGGTGATCGGAATCATTAACGATGAACCCATTTTTATCCACCCCAAAAGATCCAGCACGCGAGTAAGAAATGCTACCATTATTACTTAAAATAAAGAATCCTTTGCCAGAAACCGCTAAGTCAAGGTTATTGTCGGTAAAACCAATTTGTCCTTGGCTAAATTGTTGAGTAACGGCTGATAGCACAACACCAGAACCAATTGCGGTTTTACCACCGCCTAAACTGGAATTAGCATAAATATCAGCAAATTCCGTGCGCGAGCCTTTGAAGCCATTGGTACTCACGTTGGCAATGTTATTACTGATGACGCTGAGTTCGCTCGATGTTGCTTTTAATCCACTAAGTGCCGAGTTAAAATCCATTGCTCTATCCCTTCATCTATAGAATTTTATTAACTAATCGTTTTAATATCGTCCATCGATATTTTGCCATAACCTGATACATTCAAAGTGACAGGTTGACCATTCTTATTAATGGTCACGCTATCAACATTGGCCGATAAATAAGTATCAATGGGTGTTTCTTGACCATGAACATTTGCTTTAGCAATAAAACGGTAGACACCTGAGGGCTGTGCATTACCGCTTCCATCTAAACCATCCCAAACAAACGCCATTTCCCCTTTATCAACCGCATCCATTTTCACGGTTTTGATCACTTCACCCTGTTCGTTATAAATTTCCATTTGCACATTGGTTGCATAAGCTGGAATATCGATACTGCCTTTAACATTGTTACCTTGCATATAAAGTGCATTATCGGTTTTTACATCAACATTCTTTCCAACTAAAGAAGAAGCTTGTAATGCTTGATTCGAGTTCAAGCTATTTGCAATTTTATTGAAAGCGGTTTCCATATTACGGATCCCCTCCAATGTACTAAATTGTGCCAATTGGCCTAAATATTCAGCACCATCTCGGGGTTCAAGCGGATTTTGATTTCGCAGCTGTGTTACAAACAGTTGCAAAAATTCATTCTTTTCAGATTTATCTTTTTCTGCTTTAAGCGGTGTGTTAAGACCGATATCACTAAGATTGATCCCTTGCAAGCCACCTGTTTCGCTAATATTACTCATCTAGATTATTTCCCAAGATTAATTGTATGTTGCATTAATTCTTTCGCCGCTCTCATCATTTCTGCATTTGTTTGATAGCTTCGTGATGCTGAAATCATATCAGCCATTTGATCTGCAATATTCACATTTGACATGTACACATAACCATTAGCATCTGCTTTTGGATTATTAGGGTCATATTTTGCTTGCACATCTGTATCGCTTTCTAATATATCTGTTACTTCAACACCCACAGAAGCTGCGTCATCCATCGCATCATTCATGGCATTCATTTGTACGGTATTGAATACGGGATGTCTTGAACGATAAGCTTCAGCCGGTGAGCTAGCGACACTTTCCGCATTGGCTAAATTACTGGCAATGGTATTCAAACGTAAGCTTTGCACGCCCATCCCCATTCCTGCTACATCAAATATACTAAAAGTTGACATCTTATTCGCCTCTTAATGCCGTCGTGAAACATTTAATTTTCATATCGATAATGCGTAAACTCGCTAAATAGCGCATATTATTTTCAGCTAACTTTGCACTTTCAATTTGCGTATCAACCGTATTTCCATCCAGAGAAGTTTGTAGTGGCTGACGTTCTGTTAATTCAATCTCAGGAAGTCCATGGCTACCACTTGATAAATGACCTTTGTTTGTTGACGCAAGCATACCCTTTTGATTGTTCGCAATATCCTTTAATACGCTATTAAATTCCATATCTTTTGCTTTGTAACCCGGTGTGTCAGCATTAATGATATTGCTAGCAATCACTTCTGCTCTTTTAATTCGCAGGTTTAAAGCTTGTTCATGGACGCCAAAAATGTTTTCTATATTCATAACGTGACCTATTCCTCAACTACTTAGGTTTATTGCAAGTACGGTGCCAAATTTAAATTCTCTTTTATATCAATGAGTTAAATTTAAATGCAACCTCAGTAGCCGCTAAAAACGGCAAACTCTTTCCGCCTTTGCCGGTACCTTTTGGCTTTTGAAACTGGCATAGTTTATGCAAAATAGAAACAAAGGGATTTTTGTGTCAACTATTTGACGCATTGACAGGTAAGTTTTTATGAAAAAATTAGCGATTGTTTTATTGATAGGATGCCACCTTGCATCGGTGTGTGCGCATGAAATGCAACAACCCGCTCACATCTATGAAGCTGTCGAGCAGCACTTAGCAACAGAATTACAAAATAAATCTAATCCATTAACTGATGTTAAATCTACCATTGGCCCGATTGATAATCGGATCCGATTGCAAGCTTGCGAGGCTCCTCTTAATACCGTTACTGAATTTGGTAATGCAAATCAAAAGAATTTAACCATCAAAGTCTCTTGCGATGCGCCAGTTCGTTGGTCATTAAGAGTTCCCGTCAAACTACAGATCTTCCAATCAGTTGTCGTTGCAACACAGCAAATACCTCGCGATCAAGTGATTACAGGCAAAGAATTACAAGTGCTTAAACAGGATATCAACCAACTAACCGAAGGTTATTTCCAATCCGAGGAAGAATTAATTGGACTCTCTAGTGTCAAATCAATTCAAGCTGGTGCTGTCATTAAACGCCATATGGTGAGACAACCCATCATTGTCCATCGTGGTGAGAATGTTAAAATTGTTATTTCAGCCCCTGGTCTACGAATAGAGGCTGATGGCATTGCTCAAGGTGATGGCGCAATGGGCGATACGATCCGTATTAAAAATTCGCGTTCTAATAAAATGATCGATGCTAAAGTACAAAGCAGTGGTGTGGTAACTATTTAGTTTTTTAAAGGGAGTCATAAGATGTGGATTGAAATGAATAATTTAAACTTGGAACTATATAGTCGTTCGACTGACAAGAAAACCACCGTGGATCCAAAGCCTGAACAAACCACACAAGAGATCCCCTCTTTGCAAGATGTGCAATCTCCTAGCGCTGAAATTTCATTACAACTGAAAAAATTTCAACAAAAAATTCATGAAGCACCTCTGGTTAATGAAAATAAAGTAAATGCCTTAAAGCAGCAAATTAGCGATAGAACGTATGGGATTTTAAATCCTAATATCGACATCGTGAAAGAATCGGCTCTTAAAATGGCTGATAAAATGCTCAATATGGAAAATGACCTATTTGGTAAAAAAAGCTAAGGAATTTGCATGATAGAACTTAACTCATCTTTTTTAAACAGTTTTGAGTCGATTTTACGTACTTTAAAAATTCGCCTTAGCGCTTTTCAAACGTTTCTTGATGATGAAAAGCAGTTATTAAATAAACAAGATTTAGAAAGCTTAGAAGCCTCTACTTTGCAAAAGCAAAACTTCATGAATGACGTGCAAACGAGCATGAATGAATTGAAAGATAGTTTAAACAGCCAAAGTTTTGAAGAAAAAAACATCCAAGCCGTAATTTCATTATATGCTCCCGAAAAATGCCAAGAAATGCAAACCTTATGGGACGATATTAAATTAGCGCTTGAACAATGCGATCAAAAAAACTTACTCAATGGTATTCTCATTACAACCATGAAAAATTTGAACGATGTATTGCTGCGTATCATTGCACAACGTCCAGAAGAAACAACGTATAGTAACCAGCCTACCAATCCTAATGCCCCTGTTTCAACTAGAGAACATAAAGCATGAAATGGTTCAAGGTGCTTAAAGCCTTTCTCTTGAGCAAGGTTCAAACACCGGGGCCAGATTTGGAAGCGCTTTATATTGATCGAGCACTCACCACCTTACGAGATCTACAGCAATCGGTGACTATCCAATTTTATCGCTGCCAAACTCCTTTTGTTAGCACGGTTTTATATGTTGATCCCGCGCATGAGTTTATTCTACTTGATGAAATGAACCATAACGAAGGAGATCTATTAGCGATTAATGCTGAACCCTTTGCAGTAAAAGCCCAATGCGGCGAAGATATCATCATTTTTGAAGGCAGGGTAAGTCGTATTCAGAGTTTAAGAGGATCACGCTGCTATCGGATAGCCTACCCTCGTACCATTGCCCATAGCAAGCGTCGCGGATGCCCACGCTATATCTTACCTGAAGATAAAAAAGCCGATCTCTTTGTGACCCATTTCCCGCATATTAAAACCATGATAAAAGATATTTCAATGGTTGGTGTATCGATTGCAATACCCAAACATTTAAGAAATGTTTTACATGCCCTTATGGAAGCGAATGAATGCCGTTTGGTGTTTCATAATGCGCCAGGATTGAGTTTTACTATTGGTTTAAAGAATTTTCGCAATGATTTTGATGGTCAGCAATTGATACTAGGCTGTCAATTTTTAAATCTGGATAATGTCAAACTCAAACTACTGGCACAGCTACTGACGCAAGCTAAATAACTGCAATAAACCCTCTCGAATACCTGTAGCCGAAACTTTCACTAAGAACGCAGCATTTTCTTTGATTTTGGCATATCACCGCTGCAAGTTCTTTGTGTTGCAAGGACTTGCGCTTTAGTTCGCTGTTGAACATTATCGAAAAGAATTTCTTCTCTTAGACTATCAGGAAGGCTTTGCAGTTGATTGCTACTAAGGAAAAGCCATCGAAGCGCTGCCAGTTGTCCGATTTCGTTTGGAAGACTTTGGAATTGATTGTTCTCAAGGTGAAGATGTTCTAGCGCCGCCAGTTGTCCGATTTCGTTTGGAAGACTTTGGAATTGATTGTTCTCAAGGTGAA
>CAZQMV010000001.1:0-172303 GCA_964594635.1 Uncultured Candidatus Berkiella sp. | reverse complement strand
TCGTTTGGAAGACTTTGGAATTGATTGTTCTCAAGGTGAAGATGTTCTAGCGCCGTCAGTTGTCCGATTTCGCTTGGAAGACTTTGGAATTGATTGTTCTCAAGGTGAAGATGTTCTAGCGCCGCCAGTTGTCCGATTTCGTTTGGAAGACTTTGCAGTTGATTGCCGCTAAGGAAAAGGCATTTTAGCGCCACCAGCTGTCTGATTTCGTTAGGAAGGCTTTGGAGCTGATTGCGGTTGAGAGAAAGCCATTTCAGCGCTGCCCAATAGTCTTGATATTGTTGCATCAGTATCATTTTTCTTGGAAAACGCGTGAGATAGCATTCAGAGCAATCAAGCATAGGGACTTTGCTAGCTTGGCTTTCATGAATCTTCACTTTAATAATTTCAGCGTTGATTCTATTTAGAATTTCCTCTTTTTCAAAAAAATCGCGTGGAGTTTTAACGGTTGATTTTAATTGCTCAAAGCATTTTTTCACTTCAGCAGAGTGATTTGTTATTTTTAAAATGGAAGGTTCATTTTTGAGCAAATAGTCAATTTCTTTCGTTTGTTTTGAAAAAATAAGTAAGCTTGGGTCTCTGATACCAAGAGATTGCGCCAGAAGTTTTTCTGGACGCTTGCTAAAACGAAGCGCATCATTTGCTTTTCTAAATTGTCTAGAAACACTATTTGCCGCAGGTGAAAAAGTTTGGTTAGGTAAAGTGGCATCGTCTAGAATTTTAGCTAAAAGTTCCAAAGGTAGGCGAGAAATCGGATTTACCGTTGATTCAATGTCGGGATTTACTACTGGTTCAATGCTGGTTTTTGCATTGTTCTTTTCATCTTGTTCTAGAGAGTTTACACCCTTTTTCATAGAAATTCTCTTCTTTGGACAGCGAACAGGAGTATATTTGAAAGTTAGCCAAAATTCAAGGCTGCCAATTTTTAAATCTGGATAATGTTAGACTCAAAGCTACTGGCACAAGTCAAAAAATAGCTGTGCGCAATATTATATTCTTGACTTCAATGATAGTTGCGTCATTAGTAGATTTTTAGACTTTCTTAATATATCCCGTGAAATATCATTAGTTATTTATCTGATCTGCATAGAATGGTACAATTCATGTCAATTATTTTAGGAGCCTTTATGAAAGAACTTAATTACAAGGATTGCACAGGCGTATCAGCCGCAAACCTCGGGATGATGGGCGCAATGGGTGCACTGACACTCTGCTTTGTTACAACCGGCTTTGAAGGGACTCTCATTTGTGCTGCCACCGGCTTTGCCCTAGGCACAGGTTGGTTTTTCAATGATCAAATAATACGGGTAGATTGTGGCAACCAAACTACCCTACTTTAAACCTCGCACGCAAAAATGGCTTGCTGTGCTTAGCATTGCTGGCATTAACAGCTTACCGATGATGTTGGCCCATTGTGTGTTTGGCTTTCCCCTGTTGTCTATGTTACTTCTGCAAGTAGCCTCTCTTTTAATCAACCTTTATCAAAATATCATGGCTAAGAAACCTTATGATAAGGTTATTGACAATGACAAAGAAAACCCATTTTTAACTAAAGCGATGGATCATTTTAAAAAAATCATTGCCAAATTATCGAAAAAAGGCAACATCAAAGAACCTGAAGTGATCTTTACGCAATCTCATGAAAATAATATTTCTCCAGCTTCAACAGCCAGTAAGGGCACAAGGGACTTTATAGGCATTAATGTAAAAGTGCTTGATTGGTTTTTTTATAAAAGCCCACCCGCGAATACTGAATCTATTTTAGCGCATGAAATTTCTCATATTATCCATCGAGATTATCAAACAGATCTGATCATCAACCTCTTGAATAAGACATTATTGTTTCAAAAAAATGTCCTCTATGCGATGGCTCTGTGCAGCTTAGTATTCCCCTTGATTGGGCTAGGATTATTGCTAAGCGGTGCTACAATAGAATTCTTTTTGCTTACTTTACCCATAACCAGTGGATTGGCAATAAGCGCTGCTGTGTTAAATCTATTAGAAGATATATCGAGATTTGCAAACGGAACTTACAATAGAGCCGTTGAATACTTAGCAGATGAAGGGGCCGTAAAATTAACAAATGATCCGGTGAGTGTTGCATTAATAGGCTATGAAATAAAATACGAAATACTTCATAGGAAACAACTTACATTAGCAGATAATGATCCCATCAAACTACCAATAACAACGTTTGTTAATAATATTGAAGCGATAGCTTGTAAAAAAGGATTATCAAAAGGGCTGATCTATCAGCAAGCCTGCAAATGGTTGAAAAATAACCCCCAACGATTACCAATCCAATTTAATTTAAAAAAGGCTTCACATACTCATCCTTCAACTAAGCAACGTTTTAAAGCGATAAAATTAGCGGCCCCTGAAGCATTTGAAACATTCCCAACACTGACAAAAAACGATTTTCACCCGCAAAAACCATAATTGTCAGGAATGACCTGAGGATATTGAGTTATCTATTTTAAAAAAGTTGATGTTCCTGACATGACAATTTGCAGCTTTTTTCATAAAGTGTCTAGCTAACTTTTTAATAGTGAAGCGCTTAAATGAATAATGGTCCAAACCCCGAAGAGATCTTAGACAAATCATTAATGATTAAAGCAATGTGTGAGGATTTAAATCGCAAAATGTTGCTCCTGAACCAGGGTGCTATATCAACAAAAGAAGAGAATAAGCCTTTTATAACCCCTTCTCATCGGTTAGCGATGCAACAGCGTCTAGAATCACCTATTATAGAACTATCAGATAAAAAACAAGCAACGACACAACGCAGAATCACTCCTACCGTCGTGTCACCAACCCCGGTTCGCTCAACATCTGAAATATCTGCGGTGGAGTCTCTTTTAAACTTGGAACAACCGCCAGTACGTCTGCCTAAACCTTTTCCCGAGACTAAGCCACCTGTGCGACCAACGATGAGTGTTTCACCTTTTTCAATAAAGAAAAATTAACCGCATTTTCTGTGTTTTTTATGAGCAAAAAAGTAGTGTAGTACCATGATCGCAGGCCCTGTAGCAATTCAGTCATTAGAAAGCACTTACACAACCCTGAAAACGTTGATTTTACGTGCTATTAATCATAGTCTGACACACAATGAATATGATCTTCTCCTTTGGCAACTCAAGGCTGAGAACTTAAGAATTTTTTCTAAAAAAGATGGCTTTCGTTTACTAAACTGGGTAATTCATTCTGCAGAAAAAGGACGCCCCCAACTTTTAAATGATGTCTGGCATAAACATCATTTGCATTTAACCATCAAAGATTTCCGTGCTATACCATCGTTAGCAAGCTCTAAACAATCTCCACAATGGCAATTATTCAATCTGATTGATACTTATCCTGAATTATATGAAACTTTTTTTGAGCGATTCAGTATCACTTTAACGATCGATGATCTCACAGATAAGCTTGTTCACCCTGATGGAAAAATCACTTCCAGCTTTGGTTTGTTGGCACACAGCGCCACAAAAGATCCCAGATTGTTCAAAAAACTTTGGCCACATTTTCGTGCAAGTATCAAAGGAGCAATGCTTTGTGCCAATGAAGTCATCGGCACTACAGCTATCACTCCACTTGCTTCACTATTACGGGCAACTAAGATAGGTAATCTTGATCCTAGTATTATTCAATATTGTTTTACGCAACAAGATGATCTACGTTCAGGAATGCCGACAGAACCCCACTTTGTAGGCGATGTTGTAAGCTTCAATGTCACATCGAAAGATTTCCAACTTTTCAATTTTCAACATCTACTGAAGTACAAAGACACCTTTTTTGATTGGTTAGCCTTATTAAAAGATCATCCAGAACATGAGGCTATGGTGAGAGAAGTTGCAGCAAGCGCAACAGCGGCAGGATTTTTTAATGCTTTCTACCATTTATCCCTGTTTTATAAAAGGATAAATCAAGATGAAATTGCTTATAGAATATTAGGACTGTTACCTCCTCAATCACGGTTTCATAGCGTTGGGCTAACATCGAGCGCAAATTGGTTTTTAGGTCGGGCACGTGTCACGCGCAATAATGACAAACGCCTCGATTACTTTACAGAAGCATTCACTGTCGCATTAAACATGTTCCCTATAGAACAGCGAAACGCAATGCTACAAAATATTGCCTATAGCTTTTTAAATGATGGCCAAACCATGTCATCGAATGGAACAGGACCAATTTGTGCAGAAGTTCTCAGTCGAATAACAGCAAAAATGACGGCTAAATCTTTTATCAAGAAACTAAATAAAGCTCATAACAAAGCTTTACAAGCTAAGGAAGAGGCAAAGCACATTGAACAAAATATCGATTTGCAGCTTGAGTTCCCACAATTCTTTTTGCCAAGTTACACTGGTGGTTTGAAGCTTCAATCTGTAGCATCCACAATAGAAAATGAAATCGACACCTGGTTTTCACTTTCACCGATGGGTTAACATCAACATTGTAACGGCAAGACATCCATTTCCTTTTTAATCACGGTTTTCCATATTGGACGGTTAGAGTGCCTTTTTGACCGAGGAAGAGGGAGCTTTTCGTTCATCAGCAACTGATTTAGGCTTATGGGGACTGCTAATCGGACTTCTATACTTTATTAACATCGTTGTTTCAGGGACGGTAATGCTGAATTCAGCGGGCTGTTCAAGATAGTTTGAACTATGTACTAACGCGGCCTTGAGTTTGCGATTTTCTCTTAAAAGCGCTGCATTTTGTTCTTGAAGTGTTTCAATCAGTTGATCTTTTTCTAATAGCGCAAGAGTTTTACGTCGTCTTGATATTCTTGCCGATACCACATTCGCTTTTTGACGCTTTTTAACAGGATCTGCTGTACTGCATGTTGATTCTTGCTTTTTAACGAGTGCAGCAATCTCATTCTTTAGTTCTTCAATTCGATCTTTTGACGTACCAACAGCTGCTTCATGGTGTTTGTATTCTTGTGTTAACTCTGGTTCTGCTACTTGTTCAACCTCTTGCTTAATTTCATTTTTAATCTCTCGTTCTACGACATGCTGATATAATCCATCATCCAAAGAATACTCTGGAAATAGCTGCCATTCAGTCAAGTCAGCCCAGTTATCATTGAAATCAAATAAGTCGCTTGCTCCATTAACTGCCATGATTTACCTTTTAAATATTTAAAAATAGTCGACATACTAACATCAAACTACGATTAAGTTAAATGGCTACTGCCACCAGCAGGACATCCAATTCCTTTATTTGTTACTTAGCCAACTACAGGGAATGACAGATCCCTCTACCCCATGGTAAAATCCTATCCCTAACTAGCTGTCAGAGGGACAACCCCATGTCGAACCTACGCCCACTCACACAAGAAGACCTAAAACCCTACTATGTACGCGGTTTACCCCTGTTAAAGCTCTTGGGTTACATTATCTTGGCTACTGCAGCTGCAACCCTTGTCTACGAACTTATATTCTAAAAGCCCTTTCAGAGCCCCGGTGGCACAGTGGATAGCGCGGCCCCCTCCTAAGGGGCAGGTCGCAGGTTCGATTCCTGCCCGGGGCACCAGTTACCCGTCCAACAAGTATTACTAAGTAACAATAGAGATTAAAAAATATCGAAAAAACAAGATGTTAACTTTGGTTAACATCCAATACGATTTTTTGAGATTTCTTGAGTTCCACCCTAATTTGGGGGTATAAGGTGGGGTATCTGAGATTGGATCGCCAAAAAGTACCCCCAAATGCCCTTAACTGATATCACTATTAAAAAAACAAAGCCAACTGAGAAGCCCATGAAACTCTTTGATAGCAATGGACTTTATTTGCTATTGAAGCCAAATGGCGCGCGCTATTGGCGCCTCAAATATCGATTTGCAGGCAAAGAGAAAGCCATGGCGTTGGGAGTCTATCCTGAAGTGTCGTTAGCCGAGGCCCGTGAGCTTCGAGATGATGCCAGACGCAAATTGAAGCAAAACTTAGATCCCGTTAATGAAAGAAAGCAAGCTAAGATAACTGCCTTTATTGAAGCCACCAATCAGTTTGAGACCGTTGCATTAGATTGGCTGGAACGTCAAAAAAACCGTTGGACGCCGAAGCATACCACCAAGGTTTTGAACGCACTTAAGCGTTATGTTTTTCCTGACTTAGGCCACCGCTCTATCGCGGATATTAATGCCCCTGAATTGTTACGCACCATGCGTAAGGTTGAGGCTAAAGGTATTCATGAAACCTCCGTAAAGGTTTTACAAAGCTGTGGCGCAGTCTTTCGTTATGGGATTGTGACGGGCCGTTGTGATAGAAACCCCGCCGCCGATTTACGTGGTGCATTAACCAGACCAAACCCTATTCCGCAAGCGGCTTTGTCAGCCCATGAATTACCTGAATTTCTAAAGACTTTAGAAAAATACCAAGGTCACATCCAAACTAAAATTGCGATTAAATTAATTATCCTTACCTTTGTGCGCACTACAGAGTTAAGAGCCGCACAATGGCAAGAATTTGATCTGGATGCCAAAGAACCCATATGGCGCATCCCTGCCGCACGCATGAAAATGCGAGCCGAACATCTCGTTCCTCTTGCGCCGCAAAGTGTTGCGCTGTTACGCCAACTGCAAGCCATATCTGGCAAGGGTCAGTTGATCTTTCCAAGCCAATCTAGCGCCCTTAGACCTATTAGTCAGAACACCATGATTTATGCGCTGTATCGCATGGGCTATCACTCACGTGCCACCATGCATGGTTTTAGAGCGACCGCCTCCACCATTTTAAATGAACAAGGCTGGAGAGCTGACGTTATCGAACGTCAACTTGCGCACACTGAACAGAATAAGGTTAGAGCAGTTTATAACCGTGCTGAATATCTGAGTG
This sequence comes from Uncultured Candidatus Berkiella sp., assembly GCA_964594635.1. GTDB lineage: Bacteria > Pseudomonadota > Gammaproteobacteria > Berkiellales > Berkiellaceae > Berkiella. Next base: position 165,470 of record CAZQMV010000001.1, on the reverse strand, counting down.
AACGTCGCGAGATGATGCTGGCTTGGGCGGATTATCTTGATACTTTGTGAGTGAATTCTAAGCGCTAATACTAAGGATGGCATGTATGGAACTTAACGATGATTATATCTCATTACGTGAATTCAAGAACGATGAATATAAGGTTTGGTTAATTCTTGATGCCGCATTAAAAAAGAATATTTCACTTCATGTGATATCAACAGGCTCTGCTCAACTCAAAACACTCTATTCAAATCAAATTCAAGAACTACGTTCATATTATCCACAAAAAACCAAAATAATGCTTGAGGAAATATTGAATGATAGGTGTCGGTATGTCGAGTATCATCAGCTAATTTCATTTTCTGACCTTTGGATGACCAAATCAGATTTAAACAAGCTATTACCTGCGCCAGGAAATATTCCTCTTTTAACTGTATCTAATTCACATGAAGTCGAAAAGAACACCATGCTAAAGTTAATCTTAGGAATGGCTATCAGTGCTTATGGTTTCGATCCAAAGGAACCTAAAAACTCTGCTACTGGCAGCAATAAAGGCAGCATCAAGTATGATCTTAATGATACCGGCCTATCGATCGATGAAGACACCGTCAGGAAATATTTAAAAGAAGCCAAAGAACAGTTTCCACATGCTAGGCCACGAGAGAAGAAAAAATCCTTAGTGAATTAATTGATTATTTGTGGGATCCTAAGGGATCGTCTTGTACATGGCCTTATACTTGATTCGCACAATGTACTGCCTTTTGCGACAGAGATCACGTTGGCACTAGTATAAGGTCTATTTTGGCCCCCCAGTTACTAGATCGATTTTGCGCTTCTGCGGCCCGCAGAGATGAATGGTGGGAGGGACCCAGACATTTATCATTAGAAACTAATGTTATTTCATTTTACATTTCCGATGTCTGCAGATACAAAAGTACCTGTGTTTTAATTGCAACTTGAATAAAGTTACTATTGCAAATACAATTAGAAAACCATATAACGAAATTAATTGGAATGATTATGGAAAGTCAAATACCGCCTTCAAAAGAAGCTTTAACTGATGCCTACCGTCTCTCGAATGAAATTCTTCGTGACATTGAATTAAATAAGATTCCGATTTCGGATGCTGCATTAAAGACTTCTCGACTTGCAAGAATTTTAAATGATTTTACGCATGAAAAAATATTTCGATATGAAGCAAGTGGATACCCGAGTACTTCAAACGGAGTACCTCCTGATGTATTTCAACTTGGTGTTTTAGCAGGCAGATTGATTAAGGATGATGAGAAGGAATGTATTACAATAACTTCATTAAGTGTAATGGAGATAAATATTGAAACGCTTAAAATCCAACTACAAGTTGCACAAGATCCTGATGTTTCAATTCAATCAGCAAATCCACAACAGTACGTTTCTGCTGGGTTAGGAAATAAAGGAGAGCGTCAAAAAATTCAATTAGAAATATTCAAAAGTGCTGATAAATTAGCAAAACAAAAATCTTTCATCCATCAATACGTCCTTCAAAAAAACCTAGAACTGAAATTCTCAGATATTTCCAGCGATATTTTTTCTCGCATAAGGGGAAAAGTCGACGCTCAAATAGGAACTCATGTTCCAGACGCCATTCAGGAATTTTCCGCAATTTATGAAAATCTCCGCTCCCAAAACCCAACTGATTGGGCAAATGCGGCACATGGTTGCAGACGAATATTACAAGCCTTAGCTGATGCTGTTTTCCCTCCTCAAGATGAAGAAAGAAAAGTGGAGGCAGGAAAAAATAGTAAATTAATCAAGCTCGGAAAAGAACAATACTTAAACCGCTTAATTTGTTTTGTAGATGATCATTCGACATCTAAACGTTTTGAGGAAGTAACGGGTTCAAATTTAAAATTCTTAATAGATAGATTAGAAAGTATTTATTCAGCAGCGTGCAAAGGTTCTCATGCTGCAGTTTCACATGAAGAAGCAGATCGCTATGTTATTTATACTTACATGATTATTGGTGACATTTTAACTTTAATAAATCAAGAAGCGGTTAGTGAAACGGTAGACTCTCCTTAAAGTCACATTTCACAAATAGGGTTTTCCTGGCAAAATAATACTTCCGCGAAATAGCTACTTATAATATTGGAAAAGAATTGGAAAAATATTTCTACCCCCTAATGACTTTATTAAAGGCTTCTGATTAGTTTCCTTAAAGAGAATAACCATGGTATTTGCTAAGGCACAAAGTCTAATAATGTATATTCAGATGGCTCAAGTGCTTTATCACCACTTAATCTAAAAACAATATAGCGTTCAATAACTTTCCATGTAAAAGTCATATATTTTTCGCGAACTTCTCCACTTGTATATCCAACCATACCATGTCTAGGGGCACCTCCCTTTTGTTGCATTTTTGGAATTGAATGATTCTTAATATTAAGTTTTTTTTCTAATGTTTGAAAAGCCTTCTTACGTTCTGCATCATTGGCATTTTCTTTATCGCTTTGAAAATAAACACGAATATTTTCTAACGCTTTAAAACAATACATCGTGGTGTAATGTGGCGTTTGAATTGCTCGTCTACAATCTGCGATCGCTAGATTCAAGTAATTATCATTAATTGCTAATTCAACTGATTTTATGAAATTTAAACTCTCTTGTTCTCCCTTGGGTGGGAATGATGATATTTGCATGATCCCCCTAAGTGCACTCTCTCCTCTTCCAAATATTATTGGTCTAATTCCTGGCATAATGCATTGCGTTATCTCCACCTGATAGGAGCAACCCTCAAAAAACCCTATAGAATCCACAAGTGTTGAAACATTTTCTTCAACATAATTCCTTATTTCAAATGCCCAATCTGGCTGAATATATGAATCTGATTTAAATTCAACTGATATTTGCGATCTATCTATAGTAATCAACAACGATGCATTAATACCTAGCCCTACCAAGCGAATAGGTATCTCTGGTAGTCCTGAAAATGTTAAATTAGCTCTTTCAGGATGAACTCTTCCAATAAAATATATAGTATTCATATAATCCCTATTCACTCACAACATACTATGCATTCAACCATTCAAACACTTCAGGCAACTGTTCCCAATAATGCTCATAGGGATCCAAACCGGCAATCTGATGTGCCAACATACTATCCCATTCTTCTATCATTTCGTTTAACTTTCCACCTGAGTTCAAAACAGCCATGGTCGGCACAGAAACACCCTTAAAGGCACATTTTTTCTTTAAGGTAGCTAATACAGTCTTTCGATCTGGTTTCCAACGTGTATCATTATGTAAATGAATCACATCATATAAATCACGTGGCCTTAAACGCTCAACCAGTGCTCTGAGTTTTTCTGCAAAAATCTCTTCCATAGAATAAGTTTGAATTTGCATAGGCTTCGTATCTGAATAGGGATGATGTATTTTTCTTACATCAGGCTTATTTACCATCAGCTCATCATGCGTCAGATCAAGCTTTACTGTTGGATTATTTCCCCTTCGTTGCATTGGACCTTTGTAAGCCACAATTCCCTGAATGGATATTTCACCCCTGGGGTTTGTATATTCTTCAAAACTCATACCCTCTTCTGGCATTTCAATTCCTGAGGCTTCATAAATCCACTCACTGATTTTTTTAAATTCAGATAGCAAAAAATCTTCATTGATATGGGTTTTGTCAGTTATAGTAAAATCTAAATCTTCAGAAAAGCGATATTCTTCAAAATAGCATTTCTTCAAGCAAGTGCCACCCTTAAAAATCCATTTTTCTTTTAAAACAGAGGAATTTGCTATGCCATCAAGTAACCAATTCAATATATAATCTTTCTCGATAGTGTTTGCCAGTAAATCATATTGTTTAGCAAAACGCATTATTTCTGACTTATCAATCATTAACTACTTCCTTGAAATTATCAGGCACCCATAATCGCCAGCGCCTAATAAGCCTTGGCGTATCCAAATTGGGTGAAATTCTTATATAGCCCTGTGTTAGATTTTGCAAACAATAATTAATGAGTTTTTCTTCATCTGGATAGTACTTCTCAACAATGAAACCAAGTCGTTTAATCGCTGCACCATTTTGTGTTTTACCTAAATAATTAATAAGCAAATCAATATCTTTATATTTGGATTGGAAGTAACTTTTAATCATATCGATAACAAAGCTTATTCCACCACAAAACTGAGGAAACATTACCATATCAATAATAGTTCGGGTGGGATCTGAAATCTGAACCTTTACCCCGGTTAACCATATTGTTTTCAGTCCAAAGAAATATAAAGGTTTAATGGTATGAATAAGGTAGCTTGCCCCTGCAATACTCAGTGTTCTATTCCTAACCTGTTTTTGTGTCATGACAGTGGTAGTACGAAATATTTGCTCTGTTAATTCCCAATAATTAGCTGCATTCATTCCTGCTATATAACATGGAGAATATAGTTTTTCTGCAATGACGAAAGGTTCTTCTGCAACAATATCACTGGTATCAGATTCCAACGGCACCGGAATATAAACACCATAAGCAATTCGCTTTAACCATCCCTTTCTAGCATAAAGTGCTAGCAGCATTGATGCTTGACTAGATTCTAATTCTAAAATTCTAGCGGCTTCAGCCACTGAGATAGTGGCTCTAGTTCCTTGCAATAAAGCTGAATATTTTTCCCGCTCTTGCCTGCCAAGGCCGGCTGTTTTGGATGAATTGCTATATTTCATATGCAAAAATTTACTTATTTAATAAGTTACTACATATAAAATACACCACGAGAGATAATTTTGCTACATTTAACATGTAATAACTTATTTAATAGATAAATTATCACATACAGAATATAGCGTTTGGTTGAGGTACACTAGTTATAATGCCTTATCCTTTGAAGTGTTGAACGCCACATCTTTGGGGGTGCAAACTGAAGTTTTACTGCCAAAGTACGCAAGCGGCACATATGTAACTGTAAAATTGTTTGTTATCTTACTCTGTTGCTTCAATTGTGCAGCAGCTTGCTGCAAAAATTATTGCGCAAAACTTGTTTCAAAATTAGCCTCTAAACCAATTGATTAATAGCTCGTTGACCAATTAGAGAGCATTTGTGCATGCGCCGCCTGCACAATTTCCAGCAACCTGCTGGACAAATGTACAAACCCGACGCTTAGGTAACACTCTAAACCGAACGCCCCCAAACCCAACCCTCATCACTCCCCTTGATTTCTCTACACCTTTGGCCGAACGCACCGCTGTTCGGTCAGATTTTGACCGAATCGAGCTGCGTTACTTTTTAATCTCAGTAGCATTGAAATTGTAAAGTCCATTACAACTTCAGGAGATCTAAAAATGACGCATAGGTTCTTACGATTATCAGTAATCAAAAACATGACGGGTTTATCACGCAGCACGATTTACATGCGTATTGCAGAGAAACGCTTCCCTAAACCTATCAAATTGGGCGAGCGCGCGGTTGCGTGGCTGGAAAGCGATGTTAACGCTTGGATGGAGCAACAAATCAAAAGCAGCCAACACAAAGTGGAGTGCGTTTAATGCAGAAACATATCGAAGCCTTTAAGAACTCGATGGTATCGGCAGGCCTTACGCCCCCATCTACCATCATCGACGACGGTAAACTTCACCGTTTTTCGACAAGCAATAGGAAACAAGATGCTGCGGGGTGGTATGTTTTGCATGCCGCGCCCATCCCTGCTGGCTGTTTTGGTGACTGGCGCAAGAACATCCTTGAAAAGTGGTGCGCTAAAGATAAACAAACAATGTCACCCCGGGAACGTGTCGAGAACTTACGCTTATTGGCACAGTCACGCGACCAGTGTCAGAAAATTCGTGCTGAGCAGCAAAGGAAAGCTGCATTAAAGGCTAAACATTTATGGCAAAGTGCGGCTCCTGCCGCTCTCAATCACCCTTATTTGGTTAAAAAGCGCATCCCAGCTTACTGCGCACGTCAACTCGGTGCGCACTTGGTGTTACCCATTGTTAACTTAAATAAAGAAATTAAAAGTTTGCAGTTCATTCGGCCTGATTCAAACAAGCGTTTACTTGCTAATGGTATAAAGCAAGGCCACTTTATCGTGGTGAATGGGCTATTAGATAATCCCAATTTTATCATTTGCGAAGGATTTGCTACTGGTGCCTCATTAGCAATCAATTACCCTGATGTTTGCGTTATCGCAGCGATTGATACAGGGAACTTAAAAGCTGTCGCGACCGCTATTCGAGTTCGTCACCCTTGTTGTTTGATTTCAATTTGCGCTGACGACGATCGGCTAACACCCAATAACCCTGGCCTTACTAAAGCTCAAGAAGCGGCAGATGCTAGTGGCGCCCTGCTTTGCTCGCCCCCCTGGCCATACGATGCCCCTAAAGAGTTAACAGATTACAACGATTTAATGTGCTGGTTAGCCACCCGAGGTGCTGAATGATCAATATTGATAGAGAATGCCGAGAACAGCGGGAACAGTCTAGTAACTTCAATGGCTCTGCCTGTTCCCAAGGGGATATAAACCTTGGTAACACTGAGAACAACTTAATAACCCCTGTGGTGGTTCCACCGCTACAAGTGCTTAAACCGAAAATTGAACGCAATTGTTACCTTTCCCACAATGATTGGTTCGAACTGAATGGCAAAAAGTTGAAACCCGGCGTGTATTGGCATGGCAAAAAGCAGCAAGATGGTGAATGGCTTGAGGTAGATGAATGGATTTGCTCCCCATTATCTATCGAAGGGATCTCATCCTCCCCTACTCACGACAACTTTGGACGCTTATTAAAGTTTCAAGATACTAACGGTCAATGGCATGAATGGGCGATGCCGATGTTTCTATTAAAAGGTAACGGCGATGAACTTCGCGGTGAATTGTTAAATCAAGGCGTTACCTTTAACCCAAAACGCCGTAGCGATATCGTCAATTATATAATGACACAACAAACACAACGGCAAATTACAGCGGTCGACCGCGTTGGCTGGTATGACGATGCCTTTGTGCTGCCAAACATGGTAATAGGTAAAGGCGACGTCGTCTTTCAATCAGAGGCCCTGGCCGAAAGTGAATTCCAAAGCAAAGGATCCTTAACTGAATGGCAAGAACAGATCGGTAAGCTCTGCGTTGATAACATTCCGCTTATGGTATCGGTAAGCATGGCGCTTGCTGGCCCTTTACTAAAGTTTGTAGATCGCCAACAAGGTGGAGGGATCCATTGGGTGGGCGATTCTTCAAGCGGCAAAAGTACCGCGGTTGAAGTGGCAGCTAGTGTTTGGGGCTCACCTGAGTTCATTCGTTCTTGGAGTGCGACTGCCAATGGTCTCGAAGGCGTTGCTGCAACGCGCAATGAAACTTGCCTGATCTTAGATGAAATCGACGAGGCTGCTCCCCTTGAGATCGGCAAAATCGCTTACATGCTTGGGAATGGCCAAGGCAAACAACGAGCTGGACGTGTCGGCCATGCCCGTAAAATCCAACGCTGGCGCATTATGACGCTTTCCACAGGCGAGCGAACCCTAACCAGTATCATGAATGAAATCGGCAAACGCCCAAATGCAGGCCAACTGGTACGGCTGCTTAGCATTCCCGTGACCTTTGAACATGGGGCATTTAGTAACCTCCATGGGTTTGAGAATGGCCGATCGTTAGCTGATCACCTCAAGGCAATGCGGTTAAAACATTACGGGCACTTGGGACCAGCTTTTATACATAAGCTCATTGAGGATAAGCGCGACTTCCCTGCTCTATTAGATTTGGTCATGCAAAAGTTCAGCACCGCAACCACCACTAACGTTGAAAAACGTGCTTCCAGTGTGTTTGCCATTATTGGCTTGGCGGGTGAGCTCGCGATTGAATATGGCTTATTACCCTGGGAGCATGGAAGTGCTTTTAAAGCATCTCATATCGCTTTCCAACGCTGGCAAGCTTTCATCGGCCCAGGCCAAACCGAAGATCGGCAAATTTTGCAAGCCATAAGCGACTTTATCGCTAAACATGGGGATTCACGCTTCTCGCCACAATACCCTGATAGCACCGTATATAACGATAAAACCATTCAGAATCGTGCCGGTTGGTACAAAGTGGTAAATGATGAGCGTATTTATATGTTCCAACCAGTCGCTTTATTAGAAGCTGGGGCTGGGTTTGAGCGTTCACGGATAGTGGAAGCATTGAAACGGGCTAAATGGTTGGTTGACTCAGATCCCGGGCGGACGACGAAGAAGACAAGGACGAGTGCGGGGGTGAAGAATTTGTATCATGTTTGTGAAGGACACAACTTCGAAAGTTAGAGTTGCTTATAATATCCGTGCGCACTTAGTCAGAATTTGGGAACAAATGGGAACCATAGTAATCACATAAAAAATAAGGGTTCTCTATGTTCCCACTCTTTCTTATTCAAATTCTAAGTATTAAAATATGAATTATTTTAAAGTCCGCTTTTGTGGAGTTTTCTTTTACGTTCAAGTGGATACTGTTTGGTTAGCTTACATTTGATAAATGTGTATTGCGAATAAAAAAAAACATATAAATACATTAATTACTTTTCTTGATATTTTCTTGTTCTGTAATCATTCCCGAATATCTCACTGCTATCCCTAATGAATTATCGTCTAGCTTATAAAGTTCCTCATAGAAGCTAAGAAATATTTTACCTTTGGTACTATTACTTACAGAATCACTTGAAGTCTGAAAAGTTGCGAGAACATTTTCCTCACCATAATTTTCTACTAATATTTTCATAACACCTTGTAGTATGGGTTCTGCTTGTTGCTCCTCAGTAATCGGGACTGGGCTGTGGAAGGCCCCCTCGATCACTTGACCTTTTCTGGCTAACAAATCATGCAGACGATATTGAAATTGACTATTATTTTTTAATTGCAACATTGCAGTGGTGGCAGAAAGATCGGATTTTTCGATTTTAATGATTAGCTCAGGATTAGTATCCAATAAATATTTATACAGATTGATTGTTGAGCTTACTAATGATCTACATGCCTCATTAGGGGCATGTTTTAAATGCTTTAAAAAAATTGTATTTGTAAAAATATAGGATTTTCTCTTAACAGAGTTCAAATCTCGATTATTTATGTCATTGGTTATACTTGAAATAAATGTAATATATTCGTTTTGATATACTTTAGAAATTGAATGCATAAGTGGATTTTTAACAAATTCCCTATGTACCTCAACTGCAGAAACAGAATTTACAGACTGGTTATTATTATAAACTGAAGTGGTGTTATTGTTTCTCACTTTTAATTTTAAAAATAAGCTAGTTGAAGCTATGGAAATGATTATTACAAAGTAAAAAATTGAATTAAACACGTAGGGATGGTTATTAAAGTAGTTATTAAAGATTTTTTTTAAAACAAATAAAAAAAGAATTGTAAAACTTGCAGATAAAAAAATCAGAACAATTGCTATTAGTAACTGCTGCCCCATTTTTTAACTTATTTTACTAATTAATTAAACTACAATACTATAGAATAAGCTGACCTACCAAGAAAAGACTTCCGTAAAACATGAATAATCTAATATTCCAATCTGTAATTTATAACAGCCAACGCAGATGAGTCTCTATTAAATAGGAAAAGGAGCCGATATAATTTTAAATCTCAACGGTTATAATTCTAATGTTTAAACATGAATACTTTGATGTTATCGAAGCAAATGAACTTCCGTTAGAGACAGAATTTTTTCTAATGGATGAAATATACATAAATGAATATGAAGAATATTGGGTGAACAATTTTAAGCTTTATGATTCTGGAAATGAAGCAATCCAAACTAATTGCCCAGGTTATATAAGTTGGGTTTCAATAGAAAGGATCAATCCTGACACAATTGAACTAATTTTATACGCAGGTTCATTTGATAGATATCATAGCTTAAAAGTAATACTTCCCAAAGATCAGATTGTAATCTCTGTAGCCAACAATATATATAGTGAGAAAATACATGTATTTGTAAAAAGTAGGTGGCTAGAACATTTACACACAAAATACAATTCAATTTTTATGATGATTGATGCCATTGGAATTAAGGATGCTATTAAACATGGAAGAATCGACAATAGCAAACTTATGGATTTGAGGAGCAACATTGATGAACTGTCAGACAGGTACGAAAATGTAACATTTGTTTCATTTGCTGATAGTTTACTCCTAAAGAGTAATTGGACTGTAGGCTATTTTAAACGTGGAGTAAAATATGATTATAATCCTGAGATTTTCTTTACTATTTTTAAAGAACTAAAAGATATATTCAATGAACATTTACAAGTTACAATTTATGGTATTTTAACTCAAGGTGAAAATGAATATTACGATGAGAAAGGTCTTCATATCTCAAATAAAAAGAATCATGTTTGTTTAAATAGTCTTGGCTCGCCATTTTCGGATTTGCAAAAAATTGATGAAGAGGTACGTAAACTCATCAAAAGTAAAGTTCATACACCTTATGAATTATATATTGATGAAGATTTTTATTATTCAATTCAGTTTAAATTTGGATTTGACAAGCAGTTGACGCCAAAATTTCCATTCATTTCAAGAATAACTGGTAACACTAAACATTACTGTTGCGAGGAATATCGAAATGTATTTGAGAATCTTCGAAATATCTAGAATATAAGTCACTCAGGGGTACTACCAGGGGTATTTCACTCGAACTTACCTACCATACCCCTTGATTCCATTAGCCGCTCCCCCTATTTTCGATTCCAGCCCGGGGCAAGCCCTTTTATCAAGCACTTACGTTATTTATGTCTTCTTATAGCCAGTTGAAATTTAACTTGGGGGCATCCGTGGGGACATCCAAATAATTTGACGTAGTACCCCCAAGAGGTAAAAGTTCTGAGCAAACGTGGAGAACTTTCTCTGGGAGCTGGCTTTAGCAAAAAACCGGTCATTGTCAGAACACATGAAAATGGCGTTATTGAAATAATACCAGCTGAAGTAAAAGCCTCAATAAGCGAAGAAGAAGTTGAGAGAGCTTATGCTCGCTTCACAAAAGATCATAGTGAGACAAACCAACTTTTAAAACATGGATGAGATATACACGGACGTAAGCTACTATTTTAGGCCAATTAAAGCTGAAAATATTCTGTCACTAAATGCAAGATTTTGCACTGAAGATGGTTTTTCGCCTAATTTATCGTCCATAAATGAGATAGAGCCTAAGCTTTATTCTGCTTATTATTACTTCATAAATGAAATAGAGAAAAAAATACAATAACAGAAGAAGCTATTCAATCATTATTACCAGAAGTCGCAGGTATGATTGCTTTTTACATCGCAAGTACTCAAATGTTTCCAACCGCTAATAAACGCACGGCTGCAGCATCAGCTGAAATGTTTCTTTACACCAATGGTCTCAAAATAAATTACAAGCAACAATCAGAATCTGGGACAATAGCAGCAAATTTATCAGAAATGTATGGTGTTGAAGTATCTACGGCAACAATAAGTGCTGTTACAGATAAACTTTTACCGATGGTTACTCAATGGCGCAATCGTCCATTAGAAGCAATTTATCCAATTATATTTCTAGATGCGATGTTTTTTAAAGCTCACGAGAATGGAAAAGTTGAAACCAAAGCTGTTTACAACATACTTGGAGTTAATCAAGAAGGTATTAAGGATGTTTTAGGTTTTTATATTGCAGAAAGCGAAGGAGCAAATTTCTGGCTTGGAGTGCTGAGCGATTTACAAGCCAGGGGCGTAAAAGACATTTTAATAGCCAGTATTGATGGTTTAAAAGGCTTCTCTGAAGCCATTCAAACAATTTTTCCTAAAACTGAAATACAATTATGCATTGCTCATCAGATCCGCAATTCACTCAGATATGTTGTCAGCAAAGAACAAAAGCCATTTATGGCTGATTTAAAAAAGGTATATCAAGCAGATACAAAGGAATTAGCTGAGACTCATTTTCTTGAGTTGGAAGAAAGATGGGGCAAAAGATATCCCTCTGTTATTAAATCGTGGTCGACGAATTGGGAAAATCTAACAAATTACTTTAAGTATTCCAAAGATATACGAAAAATAATTTACACGACCAATCCGATTGAGGGATTTCATCGCCAGGTTCGAAAATATACCAAGACCAAAGGCGCATTTACTTCAGAAAATGCCTTATTCAAACTCATTTATTGCGCCTGTGAGAAGATTAAGGAGCATTGGAATCAACCGCTACATAACTGGGCGCTAACAATTGGCCAGCTAGACCTGCACTTTGAGGGTAGGCTGCAACTGCCTCTGAGATAACGACCTAGCTGCTTCCGTCGTCGCGAGGGAGCGTAGCGACCGTGGCGATCCAGATCTGGATTGCCTCAAAGCTAAGAGCTTCTCGCAATGACGGATACAGTTAATTATTTGTGGTATTTATTCAGAATTTTTTATAGAATTAAGCCGACGTTTTAAAGCGTCGGCTTTTTTACTTCAGGCTGACACAGTTCAAAAAACACTCTCACCACTAACATATTTGACCAAAACCATTAACGAAAATGGTAATATCTTGTTTATTATTAAGCGTATATTTTTTTCTCTTGCTATCATAGTAAATCCTTAATGAGAGGGTATCTGTCCCGCGTATCACATCCAATGCAATAAAATTAGCAATTTGACTATTCGGCATAATGATGAAATCGCAACGGTCCACCTTTCTTAAAACAAAAATATAAAATGTTTGGCTAGAGGCATTGGCATCGAAGGCTTTTCTTTTAATCCCGAACGAATACATTCCTTCAGAATTCTTGGTGGATGTTTTAACTTGTATATGAAAGTATTTCCCGTCCTCCTTTGCAGCAATTACGTCAATACCTTTATCAACTGTCATTAATGAGACGTTAAATCCTTTATACAACAGTTCTGACATCACTGCATATTCACCTGCTTTTCCTATAAAGCTTGTATCAAGATTCTGATCAGGTTCAGAAAATGGAAGAACATTTGACTCAAATTTTCTTGAGCGTCTTAATCGATAAATCCCACGACGTTCACCACCCTGCTTATTTTTTACTTTTGAAAATAACGGCTGTTTAGTTTTTATATTTGAGGACAAGGATGAAGATAATTTTTTGGCTAATAGGTCTTTTTCAAATGTTATATTTGGATAAAGCTTTAACATTTGCTCTGCAATTTCATCAACATGCATTTCTTTTCGTGATAAATCAAGAATTTCTACAGCCAACTGAGTAATATTCATCATTTTTCTCATTAATCAAATTTTAATTACATGCAGCAATTTAGTATCGCCAGATTGTATCTTTTACTCTAAGGCAGCGCCATATACATTTAAATAGACAAAGACGATAAAAAAGCATTACCGGAGGATTTACCACCACACCCCTTACAAAATTGATACTGGTGCTTAATTCCAACATATCCTACCAAAGTGTGATGTCTTCAACTTCGCATTCCACAGATCTAATTTTAACCGTATTAATTTCGTTAAAGCTCAAAAATGAAAAATTTAGAGTTTTAGTATCACTATCCACACCGTGAGCATATAAAGAATAAGATTCATCAACACTATCTGAGTCTGATTTTCCATACAAAGTATTTCTTCCTTGGGATTCAATCTCAACTTTGCAACTAACGCTCGTATCTAAATATGAACCACCGCTATAGTCTGTTTTAACTTCATAGCTCAATGACACATTACAATCTCTATAATAATTATCAAAAATACTTTTGTTACAATCTAAACTAACATTACTAACATTTACACAAACATTAGCGTTTGTTTTATACTCAGTTTCGCAGTGGTTACCGCTAATTACCTGTGTACGACGCCTTTGAATTTCTTTAAATAGTATTGCCTTTTGTTCTTTTTGGGTTTTAATTTCCTCTGATGTCATTGCTATACAACTATTTATTGATTTCTTGTACCCATCGTTGCAATCCCACCCGTTGCCTAAATAATTTAGCTTGCCATTCTCCGGTATTCTAACCCGATGACATTGATCGCCCGCAATGTAAAAACCTCTCTGACAATCCCACCCGTTGCCTAAATAATTTAACTTGCCATTCTCCGGTATTTTAACCTGATGGCATTGATCGCCCGCAATGTAAAAACCTTTCTGACAATCCCACCCGTTGCCTAAATAATTTAGCTTACCATTCTCCGGTATTTTAACCTGACGACATTGATCGCCAGCAATGTAAAACCCTTTCTGACAATCCCACCCGTTACCTAAATAATTTAGCTTACCATTCTCCGGTATTTTAACCTGATGACATTGATCGCCAGCAATGTAAAACCCTTTCTGACAATCCCACCCGTTACCCAAATAATTTAGCTTGCCATTCTCCGGTATTTTAACCTGACGACATTGATCATCAGATTTATAAAACCCTTTATTACAAGACCAACCTGTTCCATATAAATTTTCATGTGCATTCATTGGCAAATTATTAGCTTGCAATGTATTAAGTGTAAAAAAAAGAGGAATAAAGATAAGCACTATGCGCATAATTAACCTTGACATAATAGAATGAATTTAAAGTATATATTGCGTTAAAAAGCGGTACGTAAACCATGCTTTATTAAATTGGCAATTCCATATACTGCAAATATTGCTGCTAACATTAAAATATTTGTAAAAAATCCATACCCTATAGTAAGAATCATTCCTTTTGAACCTATTGCTTTGAACACTTCTGAGTAAGTTAATTTTTTTACAATACGGTATTCATTAAATTCTTTACCCCCTAATACCAAGACCCAACCAAGCGGTATTAATGTAATAAATAGGAAGGTAAACCAATGCATTGCTATTGAATATTCGCCGGTGGTGGGCATGGGTGAAATAGTTGTGCCAATCCCATTTATTCTAAATGTCAAAATGCACCAAGATTCTTAAGTATTTATGAAGTGCCAAATAGTACTTCTCTGTACTAATAAAGCAAGTGCATATGCGCCTATTTGTTTTATTTAAACAATTTCAAAGTCTGCGAGCAGTATGTGAAGACAGAAATTTATTCACTGTTTTATGAAAGCCTCTCAGGCATAGAGCATTAGAGGTGGGGTGGCACAAGCTGACTTGTTTCGACTATAAGAATTAGAACATTTTAATTAAGTTCTGAAGCGATATTCCCCTTCCTTAACACCGTCCCCATTAGAAGCCCACTTAACTGAGCCTCAGCAGCAAAAGCTTCTTGAGAATAGCCCTTTTGTTTTCGGGCTTCTCTTATTCTTCTGCCAATTTTGACTAGATTGGGATGTCCTTTTCCATTCAAACAGTAGACAATTACACACCCAATCAGGCCGCACCCAATAAGTGGCATTTTGATTTTCGACATGATGTATTTAATTACAACCATATATAGTTATTCTTGTTACTTCAAGAGATCAAATTATATTTTAAAAAAGCATTATTAGTGAAAATTTCTTTACCCTTTGTTATAGCCTGTTTAGGCTCGTTTTTTTTGGGATTTGAAAGAGTTTTCCCTAAGCTTACTCATAATGGATTCGCCATCTAAATCTTTAGACAATTCGCTCTCTAATTCTTCAATGGTTGGCAAATTGGTCTGGATATCTTCAGGGAGCGCTTCGGTTAGCCTGTATTCCGCAAGCCCAATCGGTTTGCTCATATCACGTAGAGCATATTCTGCTAAAACGTTATCTTTGGTTTTGCACAAAATAAGACCGATCGAAGGCTGGTCGGTTGAATGCTTTACCAGATCATCGACAGCTGAGAGGTAGAAATTCATTTTGCCTGCATATTCAGGTTTGAAATCTTTGTCTTTAAGTTCAATGACTACGAAGCAACGAAGCTTTAAATGATAAAAAAGCAGATCGATGTAAAAGTCACTGTTACTGACTTGAAGATGATATTGACGTCCAACAAAAGCAAAACCTGCTCCTAGTTCAAGCAAGAACTTTTCCATATGATGAATGAGAGCCTTTTCGACTTCTCGTTCTTGTGCTTCTTCACCAATTGATAAAAAGTCAAAGACATAAGGATCTTTCAGGGTGTAGTGCGCTAAATCAGATAATGGTGAAGGAAGTTTTTGCTCGAAATTAGTAATGGCTTGCCCCTGACGATGAAACAAATTTAGCTCCATTTGATGCATCATAGTGCTTCTTGACCAGCCATTTTCTATCGCTTTATGTATATAGAACAATCGCTCTTGAGAATTCTTAATTTTTTCCATTAGCACGACGTGATGGTACCAAGGCAATTCTCCAGCAACCTGCTGGAGAAATTGGGAATCTTGATACAGCTCTGCAAAACGTCGCATATTATGCAGATTTGCCTTACTAAATCCCTTCATTTCAGGAAAAGCTAGCCTAAAATCCCTGTTAAGTTGGTCAATAACCTTTGAACCCCAGCCATGTTTCGTTTGAGAAGCAAGGATTTGCTCGCCAATATGGTGATATAGCAATATAAGCTCTCTATTTACCTTAAGGGCGGCTTGGTAACGTGATGATTCTACACGCTTTTTAAGTCCCTCAAAAAAGGCACCATATAACGGATCGACAAGACTTTTAGACATGGAATCTCCACTAACATTTAGAGCTATGTTTTATTCAAACTTCTGGTACTACTAATCAGGCATATCAAATATGTATTGCTCGCCCATTATTTCAGTAGTGATGTGCGAAATAGTTAAATCTACTAAATTTTTTAAGTCTTTTATATCTTTCTCAGCCCACCTACGATCGTAGTGCACCTCATCATTACCCAACCATACTGCACGTTTCGAAAATGCTTTAATTTTCTCATGCTGAATATGGTGATCGATCACATTACTCAAACGCATTTCTTTTATTTTTACAGCTTCAGCTGAGTCTTTTTCGACTTCTCTAAGAACAAAATCCTTAATTAAAAATTCCAATGCTTTTCTGTAACCCATCCCAGCTAATTCAGTTAAGCTGGTCTTTTCAGCTTTCTCAGCTTGTTTTAAAATCTGTACTACTTTAGGGAAATTATTATTTAAGATATCATCATATTCTTTTGTTTTAATTTCAGGTTGCGTTAGGCCAACCAGCTGAAAACTTAATACAGCTGGCATTGCATGCTGGTTTGAATTTTGCACTTCTCTGTATTCACAAATGAAAAGTTTTTTACATTTCGGACAGCTTGCAGAAAGATGTAGAACCCCTTCCTCAACTAAAACAAAATGTTCGCAGCTAACCATTTGAATATAAGCCTGACAAAAAGCACAATAATCCGGATATTTATTTATAATTACCTTGTTCCAACCATTGCTAGCAAGCTGAATATCTTGTTTGTACATTTATACTACACGTCCATATCGCTTCTTGGAAGCTAAAAAGTTAAGGTGTGGATCGGTCAACCAAACTAACTTCATAAAGTACTTCTCTTGTTTGTTACTTCAAAATTTGTTTGAGCTTTTCTTTGAGCAATGTAATTTGATCGTTAGCCAAACTACCATGTTGAACAAAATGCCCTGGCAATGCATTATGAAAATCAGGATTATTAAACACCTCTGAAAATGAGGTTCGTAAATACCCTTTAAGATCAGTATCTGCTTGTTCAATCTCTAGTACTATTTCATTTCTGCCATCTAATACCGTAATAATGTCTTCAAAATCATGGCTCGAAGCAAAATCTCTTTTTCCACGAGTTTTAAAGGCTTCAAATTTAGTTGCCATAAAATATGGTGCTGTCACCAGCTTAATGCTAAGCATCGCAGTGAGAGGCTGTTTAAATGCATATTTAATAGCTGGTTTGTACCACCGATTGCCAAATCCCAAAAATTTTTCATCTGTTGGCATAATGTCCAAAATCACGTCATCGTAACGCCATCGACATATAACTTCGTCATCCATCGATTGTTTGAAACCTTGCTTAATTAACCTACCACGTAGGCTACTGTATTCGGCACGTGAAATCACATCAATAATGCAGTCTACATCCTGCGTATATCTAACGTCTGGGTAAACCTCGTCAGTTATAAAAAGAGCTGTGGTACAGCCTCCTAAAAATACAACTTCCTCACACAGATCCCCTAGTTTACTCGCAACTAACTCAAGCATTCTCAGGTTAGCTATTTTTATGGGGTGATTTAATGCCATCTTTCAATTTACCTTCTAGCATCTCGACTGCCATATTGCGTTCACGCGCTCTTCCCACTCGTATTGCATCAATCAGAACTAATAGCTCATAAAAATGAACATCTGCAGAAATATCCAACGACTGAGGAACAGAAGAATGTATTGGTTCTAATGCAACACCGCGAACAGTTCCTCTTGCATAAGGCCAAACCGGTATTGGATCATTACCTAATACAATCTTGTCACTATATATCGGTGCTCCATAAGCCGTCGGGATCCCGCGTGTAAACTCGCCCAGTTTTCCAGGAAAAAGGTATTTAATGCCATGAATCAGGAATTCTGTTGCGGCAGATAAAATGGGAATATACTGAAATTTTTCTTTTTCATTATCTATTGATTTTTCTATTGCGAACTCAAATTCAATTCCCGGAATTCCTTTGAGATTCATATTCTTCTTTTCTATAGACTTAGACTCAACTGGTCTAGATTGGTCTTTTCTTAACAATAGCGCTCCTTCCAATCTTTTAATTCCATAATTTACTTCTGCCAAACTAATAAAAAGCTCTTTCGCTAATTGGCGCTGTGACCAGTCCCTGTTAGGATTGGCAAGTAGCTTGATTAAAAGAATGCAATCTTGTGATTTCAGCATATCAATTTACTTAGTTGTTTAGCTTATATTAAGTATATCACAACTGTTCGCTGTTCGCGAACAGCGAACAGCGAACAGCGAACAGCGAACAGCGAACAGCGAACAGCGAACAAGTATAGTTGGTTAAAATATAATTATTTATAATCATATAGTTACGAATATATATGTTGCTATACACAGTATCAGACCCACCACATGTTCTCTGTTCGCGAACAGAGAACACGTCACAAAACCTATAAACCGCACAGCTCAATAACCTAGAAATAGCACGACCAATTTTTGCAACAAGCTGTTGCACAATTGAGTAATAATTACGCATGAACCACCTGCGTAAACCATTCCGCCCGCTACAGGCCAAACGGAAGACAGACAAATCCTGCAAGCCGTCAGTGACTTTATTGCCAAGCATGGGGATTCAAGGTTTTCAGTACACCATGAAAGAATTGAAGACACTATTTATAACCGTGCTGGCTGATATAAAGAGGCAGATTTAGGCCGTGTATATATGTTCTTGCCAGTTGGAACCTAGATTTGGTCAACAGATTGTTGACCCATTATTACCTGCTACCAATTATGCAGGGGCCGCCTGCACAATTACCTAACTAGAGAAATAGAATTACCCAGGCTCCGTTATTCTATATTCTAGAATTTAGAAGGATGCTCACCAGCCAGTGGCTGATAAATTATATTTTGAGTTTAATAACTAATTCTGCAACAAGTTGTTGCACAATGATTAGCTCCAGAGCATTTTACAACAAACAATTTCATCTATGATCAAGTTCGGCCAACGGTATGCTTGCCCCCTTTTTTACGGCAAAATGGCAAAAGGTGCCGTTGGATATGTAAGTAGTTCCCGTACATATCGATGGTGAAACAGTTCCAACAATTTAATAAAATCGCTAGGAGATAAATATGCAACAATTACCACAAACTATTTCAAATTACTTCAAAGCAACTAATGCTCAAGATCTTGCCAAGATAATGGACTGTTTTGATCAAGATGCCATTATCCAGGATGTGGGAGAATCTCTTGAAATAAAAGGATCCTCAGCAATTCAAAAATGGGTTGAAAAGCTAATTAGTGAATATAAACTCCAAATAAATCCCCAGGAAGCATTTGTTAACAGTGAAACTATTGAAGTTATTGCGGAAGTAGCCGGTTCGTTTGCCGGAAGCCCATTACGATTTCATTATAATTTTAAAATGAAAAAGAACCTAATTATATTTCTTAAAATAACTATCAGATAATCTTAGAAAAGAGAAAAGGTAATGTGTCCATGATAAAAGTCATGGTTACCCAATACATAATAAATAGGCTTTTTGATGTGATGAGCCATTTCTTTAAGTATACTGGTAATAGATTTTGCTTCAGCAATATCACCACTTATGACAATTGCATCGCAGTTAAGCATTATTTTTTCGTAATACTGCTTTCGCTTATCTTCATATAAAAAATTAAGATGAATATCTGTTAACCATGCAAACTTCACAAATCACATCCTGTATACCTTTCAAAAACAAGAGAATTTTAATTCATTTGAAAATCGTACAGGAAATAATTTATTTTTACTATACTTTATTGAAAATTTGCAGTTTCTATTTAAAGAGCGACTGAAAGGGGGAAATGCCCCCCTTTTCACCGTATACGCATTTTATGGCATGAAATGAGGAAAGATAGAGTCTAATTATTTACAGTAGTTCTTGGTCTATGATTAGAGTTAAATTATTTGAACTCACTTTGTTGGAGAAATAAAAATGAACATACTTAAACTCGTCCTAATATCTTCGATATTAGTTATTCCTACAATTTCAGTAGGATCAAATGACGATAGTACGAATTCAACTAGCAGTAACAATGCAAGTGGCAGCAGCCAGAAAGATGTTGATTCTCAAAATTCCTCAAGAGCCACTGCAGGCGGCCAACGCAGAGATGAGCGACGTACTGATCGGGACGAACGCAGAGATGATCGACGTACTGATCGGGACGAACGCAGAGACGAACGCAGAAATTAACAAAAAGAGAAAGGGATCAGTACTCATGAGTAATACTCCACTAAAACTACCTTATACTTTTAAGGAATACTATAAGGGAAACGAGAACTGACCTATGCGCTATAAAAACATCCTGCCACTGTTGTTAACCATTTATATTGGCCCATGGTCAGTCTTGGGATTCGCCACTGAATCAGAACCACAATTGTCTTATGAACATCATACTCAAGCCATTATTCCTGGCGAAATTGAAATGCCGGATCAAGCATCTGTCACTGCTATTGTTGGTGATGTTTATCTACAAAGCCCTATTATCAAAGTCAAAATCAATGGGCAAGGACCTTTCTTATTTATGTTCGATACTGGATTTACAGAATCTGTCATTTCAAAATCTCTTGCACAAAAATTAAAATTGCCAATTCAAGAAACTATTAAAAAGGCAGTTGCAACACCTAGTCAAGTGGTCAATGTATTCGAAGATACGCTTTTGGCTCAAAAAATTGAAATTGGCGATATTATTATCAAAAATTATGGCCTCTGTTCTTCAAGTTTTTATGAAGATGATCTTTCTCAATTTGAAAATATGCACATAGATGGCGTATTAAGCGCTTCAGTATTTTATGGCAAGCTGATTACTTTAGATTATAAAAATGAACAAATTCACGTTCAAAAAGGTGCTCTTAACGCGGAAGATAGTAATGTTATTTCATGGCTCAAACATTCCATTACACCCGTTATACAAGGTAAGATTAAATTTAATAAATTGAAAAAAGATGAAATGCAACATTTTTTGCTCGACACCGGAGATGCCGCCTATGTGTATGTTAGTACTTGCAAAATCCCTGAAATGAAAAAATTTGAAAATCAAGAAATCCTTTTAAATAAAGATATGTATGATAAGTCTCATCAAACTTCGCTCGCTGAATTATATGGCGATATTATAATCAGCCAATCCGTTATTCTTAAATCCCCTTATATTACTTTTTCTGGATTGCATTGTAATCAGCCACAAGGGCGATTGGGAAGGAAATTCTTTGAATCCTATCAAGTCACTCTAGATCAAAAAAGCAATCTCATTAAAATAAAGCGTTATTAGTCCAAAGAGCTGGAAGTCAATCACTATTATGTTCGATTTAACTTACTTGGCTTAGAGTCTGTTAATTGATCATTCACTCGCTTTCCAATTTGCTGTTGTGGGGTGGGACGATTTTCCTTGTTCAGCTCGCCTACATGGTGCCACGATATCATATGGCCCGTGCTTCTAGAGGGATCAACAAATAACAATTCGTGATTAGCCCGGGGCAGCATTAATGGATTCGATGGTTTATTATCCAATCCAGCTGGAAGGCCGTTCATTTGCTCTTCCCTATCTAATACTTTTTGATTTTTTGCAACTAGCTTTTCGACCGCTGAAAGTGCCTTAATTTCGTCACTAAGATTATCATTATGATCTCGTTTTGGCGTCTGAGCTGGTGGTATTGCAGCCATGAGTAAGGCTTCGCTCTGCCTTGCTTTAGCTTCCAGATCCATAAGAGCATCATTGACTTGTAAATGTTCGGGAGTGGGTGGTTGAGCCATTGCTGCATTCAACAAAGCTTCACTCTTTAAAGCTGCCGCTTCCATGTTCTTGAATGCCACACTTACTTTCAAATTGTCAGAAGCTAAAAATTCATCTGACATCGCAGCAAGAACCTTAGACTGTGGTTTCATCGCCTCTGGTGCTAATCCTGTTAAGGTTGTCACAGGTTTTGCTGAAAATAAATGTCCACCCTTGGTTAACGCATGATATTCCCATTGAATTTGCGTCGGCGGGATTAAAAACTCTCGCTCATGTGGGAATGCGGTTAAGCCACGCAGATCTTTACCAACCAGATTGTTGTAAACAATGCCTACATTATCATCAATATCTTCGTTATTAAATGCAAAATTTGCACTTGGTTTCTCCATGGCTGTACTCGTAAAAGCACTTATTATTGTTACGCCACCCGTTTTAGCCGCTTCAATTCGTTCTTGTGATAAAGCAGCAAATTCTTTTTTGACTTTTTCACCACGAAAAGTGTTGATCGGCTTTTCACCAGGTGCTTTATTAATTGCTGCCAGAGCCATCCCCGTTGAGCATATTAGCTCTCTTAAATACCCTTCTTTATTAAGCTTATTTTGTTTGAACTCACCTCTTAGCATCGCATTTGAATCTTGATAAAACATTGTTGTCGTATAGATATTAAGAGCCAATCTTTCTGCTTGCTCAAGAGCGACCAATTCTTTGTCGCGTTCAATAAAAAATTTATCAAGCGCTTCGATCTTTTCCTTACCAATCATATCAATTGGTTGGGAATTTTCCCCTGTGGCAGGATTATAAAGCGGATTGGGTTTTGCAGCGGGGAATACCACCTTGTCACTTGAGATCATTTTAAGGTACCCTGCCTCATCAGCTTGATTGAATGAGAGATGGTTAAAATTCGCATATTTTAGTATTGCATCCATATCGTAGTCTTTATTATTCATGGTAATAATGACTTTCTTACTCTCATCCGCACCCGTTTCAACTCTATGAGTAAAAGGCTTCTCGGCCAACATCCCTTTTACCAACATTTCATATTCTTGAGTATATTTATTTTTGTTTAGAGGTCCAAATTCCACCACTGATTCGTTAAAATCAACTCCCGTCTTACTTGTCGCATTCATTTGTTTTAAATGCTCACGAAAACCTTCGCCTTTTCCTTCTTTAAAATGACGTCTAGCAGCTTCTGAATGAATGGTGTTTTTATCAAGTTGTTTTATCCCTTGCTTTCTTAACGTCTTAGCAAGCTTTTTTAGCTTCTTATTGACTTTATATTTACTGTAAACGTTAAGCCGGCGATTATTATCAACATGATTTTGAGTCACCTGCTGTATCAGCATCATTTTGGTTAATAAACTGTCTGCTTTTCTTTTTTCACTCGGTGTTAGATCATGAGTCGCTTTTACCCTATTAATATTATTGATCGTCGTTGATGTTGCTTTTAGCAATTTAAGGTAGGCTTTCTCATCTTTAATGACTTTGCCATTATGGTTGATTATTAAGGGCTCAGGCAGTTTCATATCCGATGTTAATGTCGCTAATAACATCTCCGTGTTTTCTGTTAAACTTTTGAAATTTTTGTTTTTGCCTTCAGCGATGACGATAGGATTAATTACGTCTAGTGCTGGTACATGATTACCAACGACAAGCCCTTCATTATCCAACATAGTGGTAACCCCTCAATAAATTGAGTATTTACTTCAACATATTATGTCACACACCTAGCTGTTATGGAGTACTTTTTACATTGCATATACCCAATACACTTCAAGAAGCGAAGCATCTGTTGAAGTGTGATCTCACGCGATGGGGGTTATCAGAGCGAGAGTTTATGGTGACCTACCACAAAGATGGAGAGCCGATTAGGGGAAATCAAATTGAATGACGAATCTCTGAGCAAATATCTGCGTTTGCAGTATTTATCGTGTCACCCAACACGGATCGCGCTGAACAAGCACGCAAATTATTATAAGAATTAACAATCGCCTTTGATGAGGCGGTATTTAGCATTTCTAAACGCGTATTGAGTACTCTTACAACTTCTGAAAGTGAAGGGATCCTATCGTTATCATAAAGCGCATTGATATGCTGCATGATATTAGCAGGTAGCATTTTTGCTAGCATTTGTTGTAAATCCATAATATCACCACCTATTGCAAAAGCGATGTTATGGCGGTCACTCATTTTAGAAATATCTTTTGATAAACCAAAATCAATGGCTTGAACAGTATTACTATTTGATGGGTTAGCGACAATATAATTACCCAGATCGACATCTCCATGTGATATATTGGCTGCATGGAGTTTAGCTAAGGCTTTTGTTACGCCTAATGCTAGCGTTATATTTCTATGTAAACCACTCGCAAAAGTGTCAATTGGCTCTTCTAAATATCCTTCATTAAAAATAACTTCCATTTCACCAAATTCATTTTCAATGAAATGTTTAATATGAGGAGTAATCAGTGCATGAATACTTTGACCTTTAATGTGCTGTAAAAGCATCGCACAATAGGTTTGATCTTCGGGATTTAATTCAAAACCCATTAAACGGTTTAATCTACGATTAATAGCCGCTTCATTTTTTCCATTTTTTGTATCTGTGATTTTTAAGGTAAATCGTTGATTATTTTCATCTGACACGAGCCAAGCCACACCCCATTCACCCTCACCAAGAAGAACAATTGGAGTCAATACTTTTCCAAAAAGCTCTTGTGGGGTTGAATCATTTGGTGCGCCTATCATATATTCGCCTTAAATTAAATGATAATTTTCAGCTAGAATATAAGGCAATTAACAAAAGGACTATCGTTATCAGATGAATGAGTAAAGAAGCGTGATTAGATGCGTATAGTACTATGATTTCATTGTATACCCACCCTTTTATACTGGTCACAGCTAATTGCGATTATTTGACGAACCCAAAAAAGTGGTAGGATTGATCAACCATGGCATACGTCGTAATAAAAGCCAGAGGTAGTAAATAAGCACCTGCAATTAAACCGCCAACACCTCCCAACAAAGCATATGCTGCACCATATCGACTTGCTATCATGGCACAATAGTAACTCGTGCCAAACGCTAGTAAGGTGCCGACCAGCAATAGCTTGTCTTCACGATTTTCAATCATGTCAAAAACATCGTTTAAATCAAAGGTGTTATCTTCACCACCACTGACCGATAAGCACTCACTTAATACAAGTTCACGCATAGATCCCTCATGCATAAATAACCTAGCTCACATCGTAATTTATATTATCATGGCTTCGCAACTCTGCTTTGCTACACTGTTTAGTTACTAGCTAAATTTTCTAGATCCTGGGTGATGTCTTAGGGTTTTGTGGAATACCTGGTTCTGCTTTGACGCTTACATTAACATCAAATATGAGTTTTTTCGCGACTGTAGATTTATGGTGAGGTAATTCAACCACATTATGCACTGCCTCTGCTTCATTATTGGGTGAACTACCCTTTCCTCGCGCCTGAAGCCGTGCACTTTTGAGTGGTGTTAAGGGGATCGGTTGCATTAAATCCACTGCAAAATTCATTTGCAGAAATTTAATGATAATAGAATAAGGCTGGCTTTTGACTTGAGGAATAAGACGGTTGTAATGAAAAATCAGCTCAGTTTGCCATTGGCGCAAAGATGCGGCTATTTTCTCAGCTTTTGTAGTTAACGAGAATTTATCAATTTCCTCAATCACGCTTCTGCTCAACAATAACTTGGAAAGATCACCAGGATTATCGATAAACTTCTTGATATCTGCATTCTGAAGATAATCCAAGGTGATTATCAGATTTTGGTATAGCTCAACATTTAATTCCTTCAAGACAAGCATGTCAGGATTATCTTTGCTCGACTTATTTTTCGTTGGGGAGGTCATGATTCACCTGTAAAAATAAAAGTCGGCAGTTTAAATAAAATTAAGAAAACTTACAAGGAAAACAAGAGAATACTTGTGAAGCGTTGAATTTACCTGTTAGCGTCCCCATATACTTAAAATATCCCATTGTATAAGGATCATTTAAATGAGAACGAGCCCCTTAGGAATTGATGACGAAAAAATCGTCATTAACAAAAAGCCATACGAAATTAGCATATTCCATAGCGGGCAATACAAAGGGCTTGTCAAAATGGAAAAGAAAAATGGGCGCTATCGTTATAAATTTGAACCTATTTTGTGGTTCAAAAAGGATGATTTATTAACACAATGTTCTAAACACTTCCAAATAAGTTAATCTGCAAGGAACTTAGCATTATTGTATATCCCCCTATTCGCTTTGTTGGTTATAAAAAAAGCCAAAGAGCCATCCTTTAAATAAAGGCTGGCTTTTCCACTTTCGTTCGCTTTGAACTTCTTTCTTCTGTCGCTTCTGATAGTGGTCCAACTGAGGTAAGCAATTTCAACATATGTTCTTGATTATATTGTTTTGCCACCATAGCGGGTGTTAAGCCTTCTTCATTGACACTGTTCACCCTTGCACCATGTTGCAAGAGTAAACTTGCCATTGCTCTATTGCCAGTGCGTGCAGCGAAGTGTAATGGTGTGTCCATCTTTTCATCAAATGCATTGACATACGCTTTTCCATCAGTGATTAAGATGGCTGCAGCATCAATCTGGTTCATGCGTGCTGCCCAATGTAACGGTGTTTCACCAATACATTCATAATTAGGAGATAAAGAAGGATAGGTTAATGGAGTTCGATCGCTATTTTCGACTGATCGTCTAAAGCTCGATGCATCAACCAGTGCTTCCAGTTGGATCAGCAATCGAACCATATCATTTTTTCCTTCGTAGGCTGCATGATGTAATGCCGTACCGCCAACACCATTATCTAAAAATTGCACACTATCAATGTCAGCGCGTCTGGCTATAGCAGCTCTTGCTAATAGGCCATTATTGGTTCTCACTGCTTCATGGAGTGTTATATTAGGGTCACAGTAGAGATCCCACGCATTCGTGAACATTGAGTACATTCCAGTTAACATATCTTAAACTCTTTACAAACAATCAATAAACTGCCGCACCATAACAAGATAACGCCAGTACTTCATGTTAGGAATTTCTATAAATCGACTCAACAGTAGTAAATACAAGATAGATGGTATGTGTAGGTTGTAGAATTCAACAAGAGAAACTACACTAGAAGTCTTTATATTGATTGATATTTAAGCTAAATCAATATAACATCACTTTTTTTGACCTCATTAGGCAGTTTTATGGTTGGCGGAACAAGAAATCCATTTTTTACCCGAGTAATCGAAAGAGATGTCAAAGAGGCGCTAAAATGCATTACTAATGGCGCTGAAGTAAATCAAAGCGAGCCACTAAGTGGCACTGCATTACATATCGCCACTGAACATTTAGATCTTGAAATGGTGCGAATGTTACTTGAGAATGGCGCGAAAACTGATGTCACTGAAATCAAAAATCATACCACTCCCCTACATTATGCTGCGCGCTCAGATCATTACAATGAAATTATTGCAGGGATGACTTATCTCTTTAACAATAAAAAGCTTTCTAAGCTACCTACTGAAGAGGAACTTCGAGCAGAGCAACTTCAGATCATCGATCTTCTCATCAAGCATGGTGCTAAGCTTGAAGAACCTTCTTCTGGTGATAGAACGCCCTTGCACATCGCAGCAACAGGACATGTTGATATTGCTAACCACTTAATGGCAAAAGGAGCAAACAAAGAAGCTTTAGCAACTAAGAATCAAACACCGTTACACTTTGCTGCTAAAAGTGGGAAAACGGATATTGTTAAGTCGCTCATTTCAAAAAACGTCAATAAAGAAGCGATTGATAGTGAGGGGCACACTCCTGTTCACCTTGCCATTATCAATGGTCATCCTGATACAGTTGCAGCTTTGCTCGAAAATGGTGCTAATGCCAACACTGTAGAAGCGTATTTGAAAAACCATCCAGCTCCGCAAAAACCTAAACAGTTAACTCCGCCACCTGCCGAGAAGATCATTGCTTCTCCTCAACAACAAGAAGCAAAAACACCTTCAGTTCAAGTTCCACCAAATACAAAAGCACTAGTGAACTATCAGGTAAATTGGAAACCCTATTGTCTTGCAACAGGGTTAGGAATGGCGGGGATTGGTTTGCTATTTGGCCTAGGTGCAAGCACGCTATTCCTATCCACGCTTCTAGCAACCGGCGTTATGGCTGGTTTAGTGAAGGCACGCAATGCTTATCTAAATAAGGCTTCCACTTATTATTCTAATGCCTCAATGATTTCATCGGTGACTGACAAGGGTGAACAAGAAGCGCTTAAAATTGGTATACAGGCACATTCTCGATCAGGTTTCTTATGGAGTTTTACACAGCGGCAAGCACTTCGTCATCCGATTGCTGCTACCGCAGGCATGAAAGCCCGTTTAGAAAACCAAAGTGACTTAACCACTGAGATTTCCAAACTTCCCGGTATGCGGTAACTCAGCTTCTAGGGTCAATGTGACGCTTGACCCTTTCACTTCATGATGTTTTTTATCTAGCTTTATTTACAATCCTTACCTCATTGTGTTAAAAAGCTTACACTTTTTTATCAATTAAAGGGAATTTTAATCAATGAGTCGTAACATCATAGAAGCAAGGCACTTGGGTTAACGCCCGATGCCTCAAGGATCTGAGACATCGGTCTAGACTTTACCTTTAACTATATTGGCATCCGCATGAAGGTTTGGGTTTGCATTTAGGTGTATGTTTTTTCTTATGCTTCTTATGTTTATGCTTGTGATGATGTTTATAGTGAACCTTTTTTGCTTTAGGAGCGTGAGATGCCTCACTCCCACAGCACACACCTTTCCCACAGCACACACCTTCATACGAATGTAAGGCTAATGATGCTAATAGCATTTCTCCTTTTTGTGGAGCAGTATCACCCGCATAGGATAATGGTATAAAAGAACATAGTCCTAAAATAGCGCTTAACAAGATCAATCGAATGTATTTATTCACAGTTATTGCTCCCACTTGAGATGAACAATGTGAATCTTAGATGAACTCATGTGAAATGTGTGAATTTCTTAGCCTTCGCAATCATCACTAATCTATTTTGAGTTAATACGATTTGCCCGTCTTTCTCTAACGACTTTATTGCTTTATCAAAGCACTGTTTATCTTTTTGTGGATCAAAATGTCTCACCGTTGAATAGGTTGTTGTGACTAAATCCCACAACCCTTCTTTAGTATAGGAAGTGCGCCATTTTTGGTTAAGAACGTCAATTTCTGAAAAATAAGGTGACCATTTATCATAGAGCCGTTGTTTTAACTGCTCCAAATTAATATCTAGACACGCACCACGGTAACCACTGGCATCTTTGCCAAAATAGATTGTAAATGCAGACTTATCCTCCGGGCCTAATCCCTCTACAATCAATGATCCATTTGATTTTATAACTCTATGCGCTTCCTTAGGATCTTCCCAGGTTAAAACAGCTGTTATCACATCAAATGTATTAGAGGCAAGAGGAAGGTTTTGACTGACTCCTCGTATCAGAAAAGCGTTATGAGATTGCTTGGTATGAATATTTTGTCTCGCCACCGCCACAAGCGGCATAGAAGGCTCGACACCTGTCACGGTATTAAAGGCGTGTGTTAAGGTGAGCATTTTATCTGCTGTACCACAGCCAATATCTAAAAGATGCTTTTGAGCGCCTGAATATTGCAAAGCCATGTTCATAGCCAATGGTGGACGTGGCTCAATATCCATACCTCTCAGTGCATTTTGTGCATATTGCTTTTCATATGAAAAATAGTTAGGTAGCATTTAAGTTAAAACTCTTTTTTATTAAACTAGCACTCTATTTTACACTGCTTTTTAACGACAATTCAAATCACCCGATCTTAAGTGAACTAAATCTTTTCTTGCTTGTCATATCTGTGCATAGTCTTGAAATTGGAAGCCTATACGTGGATAAAAACATAGCCCTAATGGTATCTTTAACATTGATGACTTTCACTGTATTCAGTAATGAATTACCTGATTTTTGTAAAACAGGTGAATTTATTTGTCACCAAGCTGGCCCTAACTATGTCATTGCTTACCCCGTCAATAAGTCTCTAACAGAGAATCAAAAGGAAACAAAAGTCTCTCATGATAGATATGAGAACCTTGAGGGAAATGTGAATAATCCCAAAGAAACAATCGATGTTGATTTAAGTAATCTTACTTGGACAGCCTACGATAACAATGGCGAATTAATCCGTTCAGGACGAATATCAGGTGGAAAAAAATATTGCCCTGATATTGGCAAAAATTGTGAAACCATCACAGGAACCTTCACTATTTTTAGAAAAGGCGATGAAAGTTGCAAGTCGACTATTTATCCTATAGGACGTGGCGGTGCGCCAATGCCTTATTGCATGTTTTTTCACGGAGGTTATGCTTTACATGGCTCTAATTCCGTTCCAAATTATAATGCAAGTCATGGTTGCGTTAGAATGTCTCCTGAAGATGCAGAATGGTTAAATGAAACTTTTGCGATTGAAGGCGTAACCAAAGTCCATACCCACTACTAATGCCTGGGATCAAAATGTTTATCGCATGTAATTTTCATGCCACAACCGCGTTGCCCCTACCACAGCAGCAGGCATCACCAGCAAATTTAGGAAGGGAACACTACTTAACACAGCGATGGTGATCCCAAACCCCAAATGCAACCAACGTCGTTCCTTTCTTAATTTAATGAGTTCTTTGAAAGGGATCTGGTGGCTATCAGCAGGATAATCAACATATTCAATCGACATCATAAAAGCAGTGAACCAATAAAAAATAACAGGTAATGCAAGGTTCAAACCGGGAATAAAAAACACAATAGCTGCTATAATCCCTACCCCAATCGCTCTAGGGATAATATAAAGATATTTCTGCCCTTCACGCAGCAAGGTTGCTGTAATGGTATTCACCAGCGTACGAGAGGCAACCTCTTTGCCCTGCGAAGCACTAAATGCTTCGCTTAACAAACCATTAAAAGGAGCACCAATGAGATTGGCACAAAATGTTGAAAGGATCGCACAGCTTGCAAACAATACCACTATTAAAACAGCAACCAGCAGTGCTTTAATAACGGACACTAACCAACTAAGCCAATGTAACCATTTTGGCAACGTTTGCAAAAATTGAAAATCGAGCTTGTATACAATATATTCGCTACCAAAGAAAAAAATGGCACCAAATACGATAAGATTAATCAGAAAAGGAAAGCAAACATAACGCTTTATGCCAGGTCGCAACATATCACTAAAGCCATGGATAGCGTAGCTGATCCCTTTATAAAAATCGGTTTGCACTCTTTATCCTTATTGTGACCTTACACCATTAAGAAATATGCCAGGCTTTCGATATCATTTTTATAATCCATAAAGGCAATATAGCTAATGATCTTATATAGCTCCCCACCTTCTTATTATTCAATGATTGCGCGTTTAGCACTTGATGAAAGTCCTATTCATTTTGACACGCACTATATGGATATACATATCGCTAAAGACCAACTCTCTTCTTGGTACACAGCCATTAACCCACATATGACAGTCCCGAGCCTTACCGATGGTGACCGTATATTGATAGATAGTCGTGATATATTACATTTAGCCGCAGAGCAAGCCGCTAGTGAATGGTGTGATTCCGATCCTACTTTGACACCTGCCATTGAAAAAATAGTTGCTGCTCATTATGCCATTTCAATTGAAGAATTAACTTTTGGTCAAATCATGGTAAAACATTACCTGCTTCGCAAACTCTTTCCTCATATATTAGGCCGTATTATTAAGCAACTTGAAGCAGAACTAGAAACCTCAACAAATCCACAGGCAACCAAAAATAAAATTAAAGTGAATCAGCAACGCCTAGCCTATTTCACAGAAGGTGATCAGCTGAAGAAATTACATGATCGCAAAGAAGAAGTGCATGCCTACCTCAATCAATTGCCTAAAACCGATAGTTTATTATTTGGTGACAAACCCAGTTCGGCAGATATTGTAACATCGGTACTGGTTGGACGATTAAACATGATTGATGAAAAAGATCTCATCAAATCCTCACCCATGGTATCCAGTTGGTTTGAGCACATGAAAGCACGCCCTGCTTTTGCCAAATCAGATATTTGGCTTAAATTTAAACCATGGCGGATTGTGTTGAAATATTAAGTTGGCTTTTTTCTTGGTATTTCACAAGCAACATAATGTATTGCTTTTGGCCTGGTTTTTTCATCATGAAAGACATTGACAGCAGCCTGAATTTTTCGATCAGCAATGGAAACCCTTTCATGAAAACGTAAATGCTCAAGCCATGACTCTACCATAAAACATTCGACAAATTTTCTCGGATCTTGAACATCATTGAATATACTCCAAAAGAAAGATCCTTCACGCAACCTGGTTAACCGCAAGTCATAAATAGCTGTTAAAAAAGCATTTATATTTTCTGCTTTTACATGGTATTCAACAGTCACCATCACGGGTCCTTCATCATGACTTAGCTCTTTTTCAACTGAAGGCGCTGGTAAATCCATTGAAGGGGTATGATCAAAAATAAGATTACCTTCAAGTGACCATTTAAACGTTAAGATATTCGCAATAACCAAACCAATACTTGCAGCAATCATTGCAATCGTAAGGTTATAATGTGCAGTTACTGTTCCCCATAACAACCCGCCTATTGCCATTCCGGCAAACAGCAACATCAAATAAACAGATATTGCGCGCGCTCTCACCCAGGAAGGTGAACTTTGTTGAACAACCGCATTTAAAGTTGATAACACAGAGATCCAAGCTATACCAACAAAAAACATAGCAAAGCAAGTGAAATAGAATTGCTTAATTAAAGGGATGCTAAATAGTGAAAAAGCGAAGATCAATGATCCGATTAATATGAGTTTATCCAGATCGAGTACTCGACGAATTTTTTGCATCATTAATGCACCGGCCACTGCGCCTAATCCTATCATGGCCAACAAAATACCATAACCCGTTGGACCTTTATGAAGCAAATTTCTTGCCATTAAAGGCAAAAGAGCCCATATTGGACTAGCAAAAATAAAAATGGCACTCGATTTAATGAGTACTTTGATTAGTACCGGAGAGCCTTTCACATAGCGAACTCCCGAACGCATCGCTCCTAAAAGTCGCTCAGTAGGTAACGTGCTAATGGGTTCACTACGCTGCCATCGCTTTAAAGCAAAAATAATTCCAAAAAATGAAACAGCATTTATAGCAAAAACAGCAGCTGGTCCTGATATAGCAATAATAAACCCTGCAATAGCAGGACCAATTGTTCGCGAAAAATTAACGCCCATGCTGTTTAAGGTAATAGCAGACACGAGATCCTTCGCAGGAACAAGTTCAGAGACTATCGCCTGCCAAGTAGGCGCATTCAAAGCAGTTCCTGCACTTAAGCAAAAGGTTAAAAACAATAAAAGCTGAGGTGTCATTTTTCCCATAAAACTAATGATGGCTAATAACATAGCTATCAACATCATCCAGCTCTGTAAAATAATTAAATAGCGACGCCTATCAAGAATATCGGCCAATGCACCTGCTGGAATGGCTAATAGGCACACAGAAAAAGCAGAAGTTGCCTGCACAAGCGCAATCAGGATTGGCTTCGTTGTAAGGGTCGTCATCAGCCATGCAGCACTGACTTCATGCATCCAAGTACCAATATTGGAAACAAGAGAGGCGATCCATAACATCCTGAATACAGGATACTGGAAGGTTAACCAGATTGGATCGACTTTGGTATTGTCGCTAATGGCCAGTTCTCTCTCATTTCTACTGTTATCTTAATTATAAGCAATGGGGCCACAAGAGAAACTCAACCACAGTCAAAGCACCTTTAAGCAAAATAATTAAAGACAGTGCTTCATTACGTCGATTAACTTTCATAACTCTAAAACATCTAAATGCTTTGGATGGCCATTAAGTGTTTCTTAATACAGGGGCTTCATTATGCATCGTGCGAGTAAAATGATTCTAGCCGTGGTCTTTGCGTTGATCCTATTACCATTGCAGTGCTTTGCGGCAGAGAATCAACAAACCTTTTCACAAGAAGAACTCAATCAATTAGTGGCGCCTATTGCCCTTTATCCTGATCCCCTTTTGGCGCAGATCCTCATGGCTTCAACTTATCCGCTAGAAATTGTCACAGCAGCAAGGTGGACAAAAGATAACGCCGCTTTAAAAGACAAAGCATTAACCGACGCTTTAGCAGAACAAACCTGGGACCCTAGCGTTAAATCCCTCACTGCTGTTCCTGATGTTTTAAACATGCTCAATACCAAACTCGATATGACCATCAAGTTGGGAGATGCGTTTTTGGCAGATCAGCAAAAATTAATGGACACTGTTCAAAGCCTACGTGCTAAAGCGCAAACAGCTGGGAATCTTAAAACTACCAAAGAGCAGGTGGTTAAAGCGGATAATAGCTATATCAGCATTGAACCTGCTGAGCCACAAACGATATATGTACCTGCTTACGATCCGAACATTGTTTATGGCACATGGCCCTATCCCGCCTACCCTCCTTATTATTACTATCCACAGGGATTTGCGGCAGGCATGGCGCTCTCTTTCGGTGCAGGCTTAATTGTTGGTGATGCCCTTTGGGGTCATTGTGATTGGGCTAATCATAACGTGAATATTAATGTCAATCAGTATAATCATTTTAATCATGCGCGCATTAATGATAACCACTGGGCTCACAATCCAGAGCATCGCGGTAATGTTCCTTATCGTGATCGCAATTTAGCGGATAAATATAACAAAGATCAAATGAAAGACCGCCAAGCAAGAGATGCCTTTCGTGGCCGCGCAGAAGAAGGTCGTCAAGAAATGGCCAGAGGCGGTGCAAACTCAATACAGAATTTAGATCGCGCAGCCAACCAAGAAAGACAAGCTGCCCAGCAACAAAGAAGTGGTAACGAACAATTCAACCGACAAGCGCACTTCAATGAGCAGCGAATGAATGCCTTTGATGGTGTGAACCATGGACAAGAAATGCATCACTTTAGTGAACGGGGTTCAATGAGCCGTGGATTTGATCGAAATGAAGGCTTCCATGGCGGTAACGCTCATCGCGGCGGTGGTGGATTTCATGGTGGCGGTGGCAGAAGACGCTAGTTCATTACCGAATTAAAGGAGAGAATCATGCAACAATTTATTCGCAAAATCGGTATGCTTAGCGCCATCGTATTATTTAATACCAGTGTTATAGCGGCTGAAACATCTAAAAAAATGGCATTTACAAGTCCTGAACGTGCGGTTGAGGAGCTGGTCAGCTCTGTCAAAGAAAACAACAGAACGAAATTAATTAAAATTTTAGGTTCTGAAGCTAAACCGTTGATCGAGTCCGGAGATAAAACAGAAGACAAAACGATCCGTAAACAGTTTATTAAAGCATATGAAAACGCTAATCAGCTTGAAAAAATCAATAATAAAAAATATATGCTTGTTGTTGGTGATGATAACTGGCAATTTCCTATTCCTATCGTTAGAGAATCTAATAGAGGATGGGAATTTGATACAGCAGCAGGTAAAGAAGAAATCCTCAACCGTCGCGTTGGGCTAAATGAACTATCAGTGATTAAAGCATTACTTGCCTATGTTGATGCACAGCATGACTATTACCTTACAAATCCACAACAGAATAAACATTTAAGCTATGCACAAACTTTGTTTAGTTCCCCTGGCAAACGCGATGGACTTTATTACACCGTTAAAGAAGGCGAATCCTTAAGTCCATTGGGTGAGCGTTTTGCTAAAGCCAATAAAAATGAATCCTCTAAGCCGTATTTTGGGTATTATTTCCGAATTTTAGCCAGTCAAGGTCCTCATGCTAAAGGTGGGGCTTTTGATTATAAACAAGGAAATATGCTAGGACATGCATTGATTGCTTGGCCTGCCAAATATGGCAATACAGGGGTCATGACGTTTATAGTCAACCAAGATGGTGTGGTCTATGAGAAAGATCTAGGTTCACAAACCAGCACCGTTGTTCATAGAATCAATCAATTTAATCCTGATAAAACGTGGAAAGCGGCAAAAGATCCTCAATGATGGAGATCTATCTGGCTTTTACCAAGCGACAGTTTCTCCATCAAAACGATAAAAAATGACTTCGCCAGGTGTTGGTTTATAATTTTCAATCACTTTGCGCATGCCCGTAATACTTGTGACAGGTTCAATAGCAGCCTCAGGGCCTCCCATGCGGGTTTTTACCCAACCTGGGTGCAACAGCAACACTTTAATGCCCTGTGCGCTTAAATCGATAGCAGCGCTTTTCATCACCATATTTAAGGCCGCCTTTGAGGAACGGTAACTATAATAGCCGCCACTGGTATTCTCGCTAATGCTACCCATGGTACTTGAAATACAAACAATCAATTTACGATTGCTGTTAGCCACATGTTTTGTAAAAGCTTCTGTCATTTTAATGGGAGCAACCGAGTTAACTAAAAAAGTTTGCAAGAAAGCGTCTGTTGATAAGTTACCCAACCCCTCTTCTTTTTCGAGCATACCGGCATTGTTAATCAGAATGTCGATCGGTTCTTGGATTTGGCTCGCAAGTGTTTGGATGTCCTGTGTTTTAGATATATCTAATGGATAAATGCGAATATTGCTATGTTGCTTTTGCAAGTCCTGCAACTCTTTAGCATCTTTAGGGTCACGACAACAAGCTAGAATGGTGACGTCAGTGCTTGCATATTGGCGCACAAACTCTAACCCCAATCCACGATTTGCGCCGGTAATTAAAATGGTTTCCATACGGTATCCCTATGTTCAATAACTTTAGTCATCTTATACCGAATCATCATAGCGATGAACCAAATGGATGTCCTTTTTACTCACTTTTTACTCAACATCAAAATATTCAGTTGATTAACCCATTCAGCCCCATTGACCCCACTCTAAAACCGATTTAGTGTTGAAGTATGCAACAGTAAAGGACAATGCTTCATGCTTAACCTATTTACTCGGATTGCATCTACATGGTCGGCAAAGCCGCAAAAACCACTGAAAACCTTAACAGCCACTGATGATGCTTTTTCATTAGTTGAACATTCAGAATGTTTCCAACGGGAACTCAACCTCGCGTACCAGGTGCGGCTACGTTTAAAAGAAGCTGATCCGAGCAGGCGCTTTTATCATATCAGTCAATTGCAAACCTTTGCAGTGAATGGTGCCGTTTGCCAATACGAAACGCCCCTTGGAAGCATTGAGATCTTTTACTCCCCCCAAAAAACATGGTTACGCTGGAGTAATCAATTATTTCAGCTTTCAGTTTTTGATCTCCATTATTTCATCCATTCATTAGAAAATGCGAATGAAGATCTCAAGCGGGATTTTGCTAATCAAATATTAGAAAATGGTCACAAAATGAATAGAGCGCCAGGGTTGTAATAATGATTACTTTTGCTAAATATTTTGTATGGTCACCTTACAAGGCGATCGCTTTAGATAAATCAGAACCTGTTTAGTTTCAGTGCATTAGCACCTGATTGAATAAATAGCTAGTGACTAGTCTATTTGGCCGATAAATCATTGTGCCCTTTTTCTGGAATATCTATGAAAACACTCTTATGCACAATTTTAATGCTTTTTTTCAGCATGCCCTTTTATGCAGCACATGCTGGCGGATCACAATTTATATTTCCCATCACTCAAATATCGCAAAACCCAACAGAATTAAAAATCAAAATACCCTTTCAATATCGCGCTTTAAACCAAGATGAAAAAGGCACCATTCCAGGGATTTTAACTTTTTTAATTGAGGGACATGATCAAGACATTCAAAATTTTATTTTTGACAGTCGCTTTATGTTAAAAAAACCACAAATCATTCGCATTCAACAATCACCCGCTTCAAAACTGGATGCTAAAGCCTTTATTCAGAGTATAAAAACCAAAATGCAAAAAGACTTACTAGTCCCACCTGAATTCCTTGAAGAGTATTCGCAAACCACCCAAACCTATTCTATGCACACTTTAGGCATCATACTGGGTTACAGTGGTCAGGCGAATGTGGAAGTGATTTACTTACAATACTACTCTAACAGCCAAGGGCTTTATGGCATACAAGTAGAAAGAACGCTGCCCCCACAGAAGAATGGTAAACCTGTTCCATTACACAAAGCCAAGCAACAATTAAATACCTTGAAGCTATTCGTTAACAGAATCAGCTCCACCCGTAAAAAACCCTAACCACTGCAATTCCATACTCTTGCCTTAATTTAACGAATACTGACATATTAGCAATATCCCCTATCAAAATGCTTTATGCAGTCATTTAACTTAGGAGCAAGCCATGCCAATCAATGCTGTCGAAAGACTTCGTTATGAAGAAATGGTGATGGATATTCTCAATAAAATTCTGATCACAGGTAAGCGTGGTGTTTTATGGGTTGTTGAAGCCTTGGAATACATGGTGATACGCAATAAAAAAGTCCCTAAGGGAGATCACATTCCCACCCCTATTTACCAAAGAGCTAAACAGCTGCGAGAATTACTCAAAGACAAAGAAATGTATGCTAAAGAGGAAGATATTCCTGAATATGTTTGCATCATTAAAGACACTGTTGGCTACAAAATCAAAGATCTACTGTTCATGTCAAAACGTGATATCAAAAAACAAATTCGAATAGACAGAAAAAAATTAGCAGAATCCAAAAAACCCAAAGAAACGGTTTCTTATTTGCGAGAACATCAAGTTTCTGTTGAAACTGCTGAAGAAGTCGCTGTAAAAGATCAGTGGCGAGTAAACTTAATATACCCCTTGGATGAGCAGGGCTTATATCCGGAAGAAATGTCAAGCTTATGTAATTTGATTGATAACGATAAATATCATTGGCCTTACGCCATGCTACTCACTGCGAATATCCCACTGGCACATTGGGTAGCAAGCCCCGAGATCAGCGAATTGATTTTTAACGATATATTGGACATTCATAATAATGAACATCTCGGCATACTGACCGAACCGACCGACCATGAAATGCGCCGATTAACGCTCCTGGCTCCTCTTTTAAAACATCACGCTATTACCGTGAAACATGCCCTTTCACTTGAACTCTCTACCCAAGAGATCAGAGCGCTTAATAATTCCGCTTTAAGAGCGCGCTTACAAAGCCTGCCCTTATCAGACAAAGATAATGAACTGTTATCTAGCATGGGTATTTTTCAAGAAGATGAATTTGATGAAGAAATCGATCCAAACGACGATAATGCAGATCACGATGCACAGCGTCACTTTGTGCATCATTAATGATCTAGTGCTGCCTACCTTCTTTTACGTTTAGCACAGCTATCAGCGTTAGCATTCGGCTCCGCTGCGCTATTTGGCATTCCAGACGTCGTTCGTGTGCGGCGAAGCTGCAGTTGGGGAGTAATTGGTGCAGAAGGTTCATCATTGCCAGCTGGCGTATTCGGCTCATCATTCACAACACTTGGCAAATCGTCGGAGGCTTCTAATTCTCCGCCCATTATGCTTAGCTCTACTCCTAGTTGAGCAGACATAATCATTACCTGCACGATCCTGGCACTTTGAGAAATATCTCTAATAATGGGCACGATTTGCTGGCGAGTAGGGCAATCAGAGATGAGCCTATTCATTATCTGAACAGCAACTGCTGCTGGTAATTCATTCAACGTCATTTGATATTGCGTGAACCCCATCGTGGTGAACTGTTTGAACCTGCTTGTTAAAATTTCTTGAATCGTTGCAATTGAATATTGATATGCACCAGTTGGTATAATACCGGCGGTTAACATGATAGATGTGCTAATCTTTCCGGGAGTTGCTTGCAATCGCTCACCCTTAAAATTGACTGCAGAGAGTGTTGAGAGATTTGTTAAATTTAACTGAAAGTTATCATCAAACTTAGCGATGATCTTCCATTGGATACCATCCTCATCCTTGACTATACAATGAAGAGCACCTGCTTCTTCTTTTACTTCTTGATAGAAAGCTCTGTCGTTGGCTAGAACACTTAAAAGCTGTTGAAATCTTTCTTCTCCGCCGATCCTATTGATTAAACCCATTGGGTAAGCAGTGGAACGTTTTTCATTTGGTTGTGGCGGCGTAACTTGTGCCCTTGCTGCTTTATTTTGTTCGGCTTGATGATGATAACGGGTACTTTGATTAATTGCTTTTATACAATCATCACTCGACATATTCTTAAAATACTCAGCACGCCCTAGCATAAAATTAGCAATTTCTTGCTGAAAGCTTAATTTGATGCACTTTTCCAAATCTTCATCGGTAAGCGCTTTTTGTTCCTCGGTGAGGATAAATTTGGGTGGGCTCTTTCTCGACTGTTTTTTGACATAATCGGCATTAATATATAATTCTGAGTCGCCTAAATAGGCATCTAATTGTTGTAGCGTTTTGATCAATTCTTCGTTTACTAATGTGCTTTTTTCAGCATATTCTTTTTCAAGATGGCTTTTTTTATCAAAAAAACGCAATACACTTAATTCGAGTAATCGACCAAACAATTTGACATCATCTTCGGTGTAAAACCTCAATTTTTCAAAGTGATCACTGACTAATGTCCCCTGTAGATTGGAGATAAAAGAGGTGTTTTTCAAGATGCTGTTTTGGATAAGGTTGATCACTGCGAGACCCTCATAAATCAATTTGCTCGCAATAGTCTCATAGCTGGAACATATTTAACAACCCAATCCCACTCATTATTAGTTAATCAACTTCATATATGTAAAGTTACTTCTTACTTAGCGCAACACAAAAAAGACCTGCAGGAATAAAGAGCATAGCGATTTTAATTGCTGAGGTAAGGGGTTCATTTAAGATAAGTGTTGAGAATAATAAGCCGCTGATAGGTACTCCTAAAAACCCAACTGAAACAGACACAGAAGGTAATTCTTTGCAAACAATGGTAGAGAACCAATTAGCAATGGCAGTACCTAGAATGCCGGTATAGACCAATGTTACAACAGCTGTTGAATTGAGCTGAATATCCGGCTCGGGAGCTTGAA
Organism: Uncultured Candidatus Berkiella sp.; assembly: GCA_964594635.1. Classification (GTDB taxonomy): domain Bacteria; phylum Pseudomonadota; class Gammaproteobacteria; order Berkiellales; family Berkiellaceae; genus Berkiella. The sequence goes on along the minus strand of CAZQMV010000001.1, from coordinate 124,281 downwards.
TAAATGCGATGATGACAACAGGGATTGTTCCTACTAGCAATTGCCAAGGAAGCAATTCAATGGCAGAACGATGCCATTTTAGGTTGCGTGCACAAAGCAGTGCAATGCCAAATGAGATAGCCGCTAAAAGTAATAGACCATTCCCTAAAAGCTGTTCCCTGTCTGACCAATCGATGCTCCAAGGACTAAATAACGTCAAAACACCTATCATACCCAATACAAAACCCAGTATTTTTAAAAACGATACTTGTTCTTTGAAAAATAATACTGCAACAGGCAACACCCAAAATGGCGTGGTATAGGTTAGAATCGCTGAGCGACCCGCATCGACATAAAATAAGCCTAAATTAATCAATAAAGTAAAAAAGCCCATTTGGAAGATCCCAATGGACAAAATCAGCGGAAAATCTTGGCGAGTGGGCAAAACTAATTTTTTTAAGCCCCCCACCAAAACGAACATTGCTATAGTTGCAATCAGCAAGCGAAAAGTCGCAAACCAAATGGGCGCAATTGTCTGCATACCGATCTTATTCATCGGCCAGCTTAAGCCCCAAATCAATATGATGGTGGCGAAGAGCACATACACTCTTGTTAAAGTACTTTGCTGAATTGAATTTGTTACAAGCATTGCATTATCTACCCTATTTATTAGCAGCAGATAATAGCTGAACTAGCCACCCTTAACTAGCATGTAAGATCCACTCAGTTTTGTGCTTTATAATTTTGTTAATTAACTTATATTTGAAATATTTACTTGCAAGGATATTTTTCGTAAACAGATCTTCTAATCATCGTGGCAGCAGGTTCTTGTGAGTCATTGGGATGCGCTTTCAAATAATCAACAACGATTTCACTCAGCTGATCGTTACTAATCCCTTTTGGCGCACATTTAAGCACTTTGGTTCCTAACATTCTTTCCGTTGCGATGACACTTCTAATGTAAATCCCACAATCCGTTTTAGGATCGACTACCCTTTTTTTAGGATCAGATTCCCCTTCACAAAAACTTAATAGCTCTTCACTATTCATATTAGACTGAGCATAACAATTCAATGAGAGGGTACAAAACATCAATACTATATATTTTTTCACCTAAACACCTTGAATTTAAAGAATACTATAGAGTTAGTTTATACCATGGTTGCCAGGCACACTCATCAAATTAGTGTATCCATTGTCAGAGCATCGGGGCAGCGCTCGCAATAACGACTTCTTCCATTTTTGCTCTTTTAAAAAGTCGTTGAAAGCTTAAAATATTTTCATTGTTCTTTCTTTTCCTTGAATCAGTCGATTTAAAGATCAATGCGGTACTGGGAGATAAGCACTCTATTTTTTCTTCAACTATCATGCCATCGTCAAAAAATGACATTAAATGACCTCGCATAAAAGTAATAACATTTTTAAAAAAGATAATATTTGGCGAATCATGCATATTGTTAAATACAGACGATATTGAATGAGTAAATACTGTAGACTGGGCCATGGCGCATGAAAAGACAATTAATTCTGAAAGTTTGCGTGATCTACCATTGATTTTGAGCGCATTCATGATTTTGTCTAATGCTTCCAAAAAGTCTTCGATATTTAATCCGCCAATATGATCGACTGATTCTCCAGATAAATCAATGTCACCTTGACCATTTATAATGAGTCTTACGTTACCACTTTGTTCAATAAGATCTGGTGGCACCCCATTAACATCACATATATCAGTAAACAAAAGCTTGTGATTTGTGGCAACATCATCATTATCATGCCATTGAATAGCTTTACTTTCTTGTTCAAGATCTTGACAATAATATAATCGATAGCGATTTTTATAATATAGGCATAATTGAACGCTGGCTTCAGATGTGCCAACAATATCGTGCAAAGCTGCCTCTTCACCAATTTCTTCTGGCTCAGGATGAAATAAATCGACAATAAAGGTGAGCATTAGTTATGTTTTCATATAATTTCAAAATGATTAATACTAATAACCGCCGACACAAACGTCCATCTATTTAAGATTAATGGTTGGTATTAACCGATAATGGAGAAATCACTTTTTCTTGGAAAACCCTATAGGCGTGTGTGGTTTTAGTTTTTTCTAGTTCAAGTAAATTCAGTCTAACATAGGCTCGTTTATGAGACTTAAGCGGATCAAGATTTCCAATTGGAGCGCTTGGCGTGGAAAGTATCACACCTGGATAAAAGAAAGTTTGTACTTTACTAAAATTGCCTTTATGGGTAGAAGTGCTAAAAAGTTCCTTTACGAAGTCGGTTAATACGTTGTATTGCACCTAATGTATTTTGTAAATGAATAACTTATCCTGACACTTAAGTTTACTTTCTTATTGATTTTATTAGTTTTTTTTTGCATCCTAACTTTTATTTGAGTATATTAAGCAACTTTCAATCTCATAGAGCAGTAAAGTCATGTTAGGAATAAACAATCAATATCAATTTCAAGCACATCGCAAAGAATTACAGGCACATTTAATTGTGCTGGGAGAACAAATTCGCACTGCAAACACAAAAGAGCAGCATGAGAGTATCTGTTCTGCAATCAAAGGGATCACCGCTGAATTGCGCGGCGATCTTGCTATGGCAGTATTTCTCTATTCACAATGTGCGCATCCTTTTGCTGTAAAATTCCTTCAAAAATTTTATCAAACAGTAAATCAGGCAACTCAACCTGTGCATCAAACTTTTATTCAGCAACAAAATATTGCTCACATTGGGAACGTTCAAGTAACCCAACAACCTCCTGCTGCTGCTATTGCTAAAATGCCTGCTCCGGTTTTGAAAAGCCATAAAGTTGAATTTGACGCAAAAAGCAAAGCAGTCTCTTTATCTTCGGAAGAGCAAAATCTATTATTGGCAATTTATGATCATTCACAACGAGAGAATACGACTGCTCTAACCAATTATGATCTAGAAATGTTCTTTAATGTTTCTAAAGCTGCCATGATTGAAATGTTAACTCATTTAACAACAGAAAATCTCATAAAAAAATTCAATGTCACTCACTCAGGGCTAAGTGTTGTTAACGAAATTAATAAATTAAAAGAAACTAACTGGCAATCAAGGCCTGCTCTACTGCCACAAAGAGCTTTAGATGCACAAAGATCTAAGCGCCCTGCACAACAAGACACTAAATTTACCTTACAAGAACCACCAAAGAAAATTGCTGCCCTCTTGAACAAATAGTCAATTGTTGTCTGCCACTCACAAGTGGCAGACAACATGATTACCCAATATGCACTCACTAAACTCGGCATTTTTATTTGTAAAAATTGCCAGTATTTGTCCTCTTGAATTTTGCTTTATAAACCCCATTTGTTAATTAGAATAGCTTTTTATATTGATGTACTTACATAATCGATATTGACCATTCATTCTACAGACAGAGGTATATCAACTCTTTACCTTAGAAATAAACAGGGAAATAAGGCTTATTGAGTACTAATTGTGTTATTTTGATTGATTAATGAAGCTGTATTTGTGAAAATAGGCTGTCTACCTATGAATTTAAGAAGGAGACACCAGTGTTCAAATTTCAAGCGATAACCACTGCGCTGATAATGCTTACAACCACTTCGCTCTTCGCCGCTACAACCATTGAAAAATCACATCCTTGTGCAATGAAAAATCTCGATGTTATGTGTGCGAATGGTGAAAATGTTAAATTAGATGTGATCAGTAGTACTGATTCACGTGGAGAAGTATTCCTTAATATTAAAGCGCCAAACGGTGACGTCGGAAATTACCTTTTACTTTATATCGATAACAGTAAAAAGCCTGAAGTATTACGTGTCGAAAAAGGGACTGATACGGTCAATGTGTCAAAAGGCGCATTTATTTCACGCAATGTCATCATGAAATTACGCAATGCAAACTCAGTCCATTTTGAAATTGCAATGCAAAAAAGTACCCCACTTTCAGGTAGCTTAGGTCAAAACCATTTTGATTGGTTAAAACGTTTTGGTAATGCCTGCTACTAAGTTCCTCTACCTGCGAGATGTTGTTTCAATGTTTCGCAGGAAGGTTCTTATCATTCTTAGGTCTATCTTCTTTTGCAGCAGGTTTTTCATGTACAACATCACCAGCTGATTTTGTTCTGCGTGCTTTTAGAAATGCAGGATAAATTGACCTTCGCTCTGTTACGCTTTCTGATCTAGCTATTCTTTTGATTATTGCTTTAAGAGGTTTTTCCGCTGTTTCTTTATATTTGGGTTCTTTGGATTGAACAGAAATAAGGGGTGGCGCCCAGCCGTTATCAGATAACCAACCTTTCACATCGGTCATTTTTGGTGAACACAATTCATCCATTGTTTCATTTAATTTTGCAAGCGTTTCTTCTAATTGCCTGGTTAAGCTATCAAGCATTTTTTGTTTGGTGATCTTTTCTTGCGGATCGATACCGGCTTTATTAACTTCAATAATGATTGGTTTAATAAACTCCTTCAAGTTATCTGCATTTATTTTGAATTTTTTCATTTGATCATTTAACTGCTCTAATCGTGCTTGTGCCTGAGTTTGATATTTTTCAAAATCACGTTTTAAAATGCCAACCATGCTTTTATTCCAATCTTCCTCTGGACTCGCTAATGTCCAACCACCTGGGGCCTTTGGATCGGGTTTGATGAAAGTAAAATCACTCTTAACCACGACGCAAATTCTAGGTTTTGAGTCTGCTTGAGCTAAATGCAAGTAATTTTCTTTGGCAGCAGCCGATAAGGTTGTGCCAGCTTTGTAGTGATCATGATATGCTTTTGATTCACAAGGTGGCTTGCTATTCATTTTAATGTCTGCTTCGGTAAAATCCTTGGCATTCCAGGCACGAGACTCACCATTTTTAACAACATTATCATGATCTGCTTCCACTATCCCAAATGCCAATATAGCAGTGCCATTATCCACTTTATCGTAATCTTCAAACTCATCCTTACCGACAGTTCCTCTTCCATTAATCCCTTTTATAATGTTTACTGCTTCATCGGTATAGGTTTCTGGGATTATCATATTTAAACTAGGCGTTGCTAATACTGTTTTTTCTACTATTTTTTTCACTACAGTATCTGGTTTATGTTTATCGAGATCTGTTATTCCTTTATATCCTTTCGCTAAAGCAACTTGTAATACCATACCACGAATTTGTGAGACTTCACGTTCAACACCGCCGTCGATGGAAACAACGTCATTGCCAGAATTATCTTCGCCTGTTGGCATATGTTTGGAGATTTCTGCAACTAAAGCGGGTTGGGAAACGCTTTTACCTGCTGCTGAAGGCCCACCAAATGGTGCGATTAACCTTTGCGTCCAAGTTGGGCCGTCATAGTGATTAGTGGCTTTTTGAAAAACAGCTTCACGAAAAGCTTGGCTGCGAACTTCTTCTTCAGCTGCTTCTTGGTAGAGTTTAAAACCTTCTGAACCTAATAGTTCTTTTAATTCAATTCCCTTTTCATTTGCAGGTTCCTGCCTTTGTAGCTTTGGCATAACCTCAAACTGCAAATAATCTAAAAACTTAACCCTTTTACTCGTTGAATTCTTGTCAGCAGGATCGTTGGTATCTTTATGAAGTGCAGCTTTTGCATCCGGATGAGTCAACACATTTGCCAAACAAGCTTGCGCATGGGGCTTCATGGAGCCAAATTGATCGACCTCGGCGGACCATTTATCCTGTTCAGGACCTTTTTGCACACAACCTCCTGCTTACTTCGTAAGCATACAACCATGTTATCAAACTTACTATATGCTCCTCAACCTTAATTTGCTTTGCTTCATTGATCAGTATGGGTGAATAAAGAAGTGCATTTACAAGCGTCTATTGCTGGTAATTTCAGCATTTTTTGTTATCATCCGCCCTAGATTTAGTAGGCTAGTGATAACGCAAATAAGATCAGGCATTGATTAAAGCGGTTAACATGAAAAATCCCTGCTCTCAATGAAAACTGCCTGCTAATAGATAAAATGATGAAAAACACCTGGGGAGGAGTTAACACCTTACTCAAAGTAAGGCGCTCACTTAGTCGAATTTATTTCTTACCAAAAGGTTTTGATTTACCCGATTTATTATCATTACCTTCGCGTGGGGTATTTAATGATGTACCATGCTTACGTTGATCTTCCATTTTTCTTCTTTCATCTTGCGATTGTTTATCTTTTTTCATGATTCACTCCAATTTTAGGTTTATAGAACTTTAGAAGCCTTTTTCTGAACCCTAACGCCTTTTACGAGCCTAGCCAAAAATCACCTATCAAGACTAAATGGGTTTAGGGATCCGTTCCTCAAACTGACTCTGATGCCAATACGGGTAAATCGCTTCGGATTTACTCACCGCGTCGAGTTTATCCATTTGCGCTGTTGTTAATGACCAACCCAGTGCACCTAAGTTTTCCTGTAATTGAGTTTTATTGCGAGCTCCTATCACAATATTCACAACACTTGGCCGCTGTAATAACCACCGAAGTGCAATTTGTGGAATTAATTTGCCTGTTTCTTCGGCAATTTCTGCTAAGACATCAACCACATTAAACAAGTGCTCATTATCGACAGAAGGACCACCGGTTGCCCCACCTGATTTGATCCTGCCTTCTGGTATAGGCTGGTTGCGACGGATCTTACCGGTTAATCTTCCCCAGCCTAATGGGCTCCACACCATTAAGCCTATCCCTTGATCAAGGCACAAAGGCATTAACTCCCATTCAAATTCACGCCCAATTAAAGAATAATAACCTTGGTAGACAACATATCGTGCTAAACCAAACTTCTCACTAGTCGCCAGTGATTTCATCACATGCCACCCCGAAAAATTCGAGCAACCGATGTAACGCACTTTACCGCTTTGCACTAAATGATCCAGTGCACCCAGCGTCTCATCAACAGGGGTGAGCGCATCAAAACCATGCATAAAATAAATATCAATGTAATCGGTACCAAGACGTTGTAAACTGGCTTCGCAAGCTTTGATCAAATGATAACGTGATGAACCCTTATCGTTAGGCCCATCACCCATTGGAAACGTTGCCTTGGTTGATAATAGCAACTGATCACGCCGACCTTTAATTGCCTTACCTAAAATCTCTTCCGACAAACCGAGTGAATAGGTGTTCGCCGTGTCAAAAAAATTTAACCCAGCTTCAAGGCTTATATCAACGAGATCGGTTGCTTCTTTGACATCGGTTGTTCCCCATTTAGCGAACATGGGGCCATTACCACCAAAAGTAGCCGTTCCCAGGCTCATTACTGGTACTTTCAATCCTGAACGCCCTAATAGTCGATATTCCATTGGAACCTCTTAGATGAGATTAAGATTAAGTAGAGTAGAGTATAGTTAAATCTGTACTGATTATGATGTTTCTGGATATAATTCCATCATAACGGCTTTATTGAAAGCAAGTTAGCATCATGATAGAATGCACCAAATTCACTTTGATTACTTTTCTTTACATGTTAACAGTGCTATTACTAAAAGCTCATCACAATAAAACTCTGTCCAATACTCTCAATGCACTTAACAAACAAGGCATCAACGCTTCGCATGTTATCGATATTGAAACGGGTGACACTCTGCTGCATTGGCTTTGTCAACATGCATCATTTGATTTTCTCTATTCTAATTTACATCATCTAAGACCTTACTTTCCTTTAACCAATAATCTAGGTCAAACTTGTTTTGCGCAGGCCATTTCGCAGCATAGACAGGCTCTTATTCATCTATTACTGCATTTTGATAGCGATAATGTTTTTACGAATGATGTCTACAACTATACTCACTATCTCTCACTTATTGAGCAGAACACGACATTAACATTTATTCCTATCGATTACAGTGCCTTGTTTCTCTTTAAAATAGCATTTAAAAAACATCACAGCGATATTGCACAAGTCGAACTCATTCAATCGATACACGAAACAATTGGATTAAACGTACCCTGTGATGAATTTGATAATACACTTTTACACTATATTGCTAATCATGGCGTATTATCCGATATCGACTTCGCGCTAACGCTTCTTCCAGGCAAGATTGATCTACAAAATGCTTTTGGACAAACAGCGTTAATGCAAGCTGTTTACCGTGGAAAGCAAAGTGTCACATCCCTTTTGCTCTCTCACGGGGCTAACCCGAGCATGACAGATATGACAGGTTCATCAGTATACGAGTATACTGCAATAGCGCCTAAACCGACTTTTTTAGTCGCTAACAATATCGTTCCATTGCTACCTGAACTTCGCAAGAAAATCTGTAGATTGCAAACCAGCGAAGATCTGCAAGCATTCTTAATTTGGCTTAATGTTCACCACCTCACACTGGCAACTCCCATGAGTCGCAGTGATACTACCATATTACATTTTTTAGTCAGCAAGTGTCCGTTTAGCATTATGGAGCCATTGCTTAACAAAACACCTCCTTGTCGGCTTGGTGCTGTCAACATCCGAGGAGAAACTGTTTTAGACTACTTAATACGTTTAAAATTAACAGTAAAAGCAGATATTCTTGCACAGCATGGTGCCCCTACCGCTAAATGTACTGTGGCACTTGACTATGTGGCTCGCCATTCACTTACGGTGTACCTAACTGCCAACCGCTTACTTTCACAATTTATCTTGATACTTAATGTTGTGAAGATGAGGCAGGCGTTTAATCAACTTGAGTTAACATTAGACGAACCGATTGATGAGTGGGACAATACAGCTTTGCACATTTTAGTAAAAAATATCCCCTGTGCCATTTTAAAAGATTTACTCGATAGCATTCCAAACTGCAATTTCTATGTGACCAATTATCATGGTCAGACTATCATGGATATTGCATCAGAAAGGTTGCGTCTTCCTATGATGCAAATGTTGTATGATAACTTTGCATTTCCTATACCCCCATCGCATCAAGCCTTATATGATAAATATATCACAGTTCCCCGTTTTCCATCCCTTTATGAGTATTTTGTTGACACTTTTAGAAACGCCAATGTTGCCGATCTCGATGAAAATAGCAAAATAGAATACTACTTTACTGTGTTCCTTTGTTATATTCGTAATCAATGGTTCCATTATAATGGGACCCATCGCGATGGTGCATATTTGCTTGATTGTGAATATGGCGAAAATTACACAGTAAATTGTTATGATCTCGCTTCTGCTTTTGGATATGCATTGATCACAATAGGCATTACGGATGTACGAGTTCATCACTATACTAAAGTAAAAAGTCGATGCTTTAATGACAAAGGGCCACTGCAAGGGGATTTTGTTTGCTTCGATCAAGTTTACCACCAAACCTACTATGGCAATGATGGTTTTTTTGAATTTGATGATCATTACGTTCTTAAAGTGGGCTCGCGATTTTTTGATCCTACCTTTTGTTGCTATTATAATAATGAAAACGATCTCTTAGCATTACCGGAATGTTTAGCAGTAAAAATTGAATACGCTGTCGATGATCATATAAAAGTTAATCGCAACTTTAGTCTACGATTTATTGCAGGAATGAATACACTTTTTAATAATTCGGAATGGAAATATGAATTCAACGGCGACAATGTATCGATTAGCAAAGGTTCCGCCAATATAGAATTAATACAAAGTCCTAATCATATTCATTTTAGCAGTGAAGCGTTCACTGCAGAACAACTGTCTCAAGTGATTTTAGTTTGGTATAAGAATGTACCACCCATAAAATTAATGAAAGCGTTTGTTCATTCAAACAATCAACAAAATAAACAGATCCTTATGCAAGATTTAAAAAAATTAAGTGAGTATTCTATGCCATTCAAAAAAAGAATACTACATTGATAGTTACTGATAAGATCCTATTTACTGAGTTAAGTTATCAATGATAACTTCTGTTAGCTCACGTGGGTTTTCAACCGGACTTGAATGACCGCCTTTTATCGTCACCAATTCTGCTTGTGGCATTTGTTTTGCTAAATACTGACTCTCTGAAGGTAAACAAACAATATCATCTTCTGAAGCAATGGCTAAGGTTGGAGCCTTGATCTTATTTATCCAAGGTAACGAATTAAATTGCTGCAATGCTGTTAATTGACGTGATAATAATGCTGGTGTCGGTGGAAAAGGATTATTCATCGCCACTTCTTTTAAAGCTGCCACATTTTTAGGATCAGCTAAATATTGTGGCGAATAAAACCAAGGAATACTGGTATCCATTAATGTCTCAAATGCCGTATGTTCTTTGAACATGACCAATAAGGCATCTAATATCATTAATGTTCTTGGATTCAATTGGGCAGATGAATTTAACACAATCAGTTTTTGAATTTCATCGCCATAAAGATGAGCCACGGTTTGTGCAATGGTGCCCCCCATCGACTGCCCCAGTACAATGGGATTTTTTAGGTCGAGCGCTTTAACCAGCTGCATGGTATCTTGTGCCAATAATTCAATGGTTAACGGCGTTGTGGTGTCAACAGTTTGGCCAATACCACGATTATCAAAAGTGAGCACCGTAAAATGAGCCGTTAACGCATTTACCATCGAACTCCAGAAGGTATGATCACATGAATAGCCAGCGATCAAAACCAAGGGAGTCCCCTTGCCTTGGCATTCATAATAAAAGGCCGTTTCACCAATGCGTACTGTTGCCATGTACCCTTACCTCAATACAGTATTTATCTAATCCAGTTTAGCTTCCAATTGCTGCTATATTGGTATATGTTAGCTAAATCTTACACTCGAACCTGGTAAAATTTATAGTGGAGAACGCGCCCATGAGCTACGTTGATTCTAACCTCATGAACGGTGAAGTCGTCATGCACCGCGCAAAATTGCACAAAGTGCTCTTTGTGTGGCCAGGTATCGTTGCCCTAGTTGCATTTATTCTGGCTATTTGGATCCTTATCCACCCGACTTACCATGCTCTCTATGCGCTTGCCAGTCTTGCAGTCGGTGCGATCTTTTTACTATCACCCTATGTTCAATATATCACCAGTGAATATGCCGTAACCAACAAGCGAGTTATCGTTAAAGTGGGTTTAGTACGTCGTCAGACGTTGGAAACTTTGCTGCAAAAAATTGAAGCCATCTCTATTGATCAATCGGTTTTAGGACGCATGCTGAATTTTGGTACCATCACCATCATTGGAACGGGCGGTACTCGCGAATCGTTTATGAATATTGCCGATCCTTTAAGCTTTCGTCGTGCCGTGCAAGAACAAACCGATGCTTTGGATAATCCCAAGTCTTAATTATCAAACTGTTCTTTTAAGAAATGTTGAAACGCTTCCCATGATTGTTGATCAGCTGCTCTATTGTAAGCCACACCCTTACTCTTATCGTTACCCGCTTTAGGATTAGTGAATGCATGCACAGCACCAGGATATTCAATAAATTCAAAGCTCACATTGGCATTTTTCATTTCATCTTTAAAGGCATTCACTTCAGCAGGCGGTACATAAGGATCATCTGCGCCATGTAAAACTAATACAGGTCCTTTAATATTCTTGGCATCCGCTGGGGTTGGGTTTGATAGGCTACCATGGAAGGTTACCGTTCCAGCTAAAGGAACGCCAGTTCTCGCCAATTCCAAAGCCCCTGTACCACCAAAGCAATACCCAATCACTATAATTTTTTTACCATTAACTGCACCAACGGCGAGTAACGCGTCATACGCCGCACGGATCCGTTGACGAAATAATGCTCTATCACCTTTAAATTTCTCAGCAAGCTTTGCCGCTTCTTCCTCATTTTTTGGACGAACCCCTTTACCATAAATATCGACAGCCAGTGCCACATAGCCCTCTTTGGCTAATTTATCCGCTTTCTCTTTGGTGAAGCTACTTGGTCCCATCCAGTCATGCACAATTAAAATAGCAGGTCTTCCACCTTTCTTTTTATCGGTATCGTAAGCAAGATAGCCTTCCATGGTAGTGCCATTGCCTTTATATTCCATTTTTTGCGTCTTAATGACAGCATGCGCATTTAAGGACAGCAACATACTGGAAACGAATACCCATTTACCTAACGACATGACAGGTTTATCCTTAATAACGATGCAACTTAATATTGGAACAAACACACTTGATCTCATAAGATGAAATATTACTTATTTCTTTACGACCCAAAGGCACATTACCCAAACGCATGACTTGATTTTTTCCAGCAGGTACGACCATATCGCCTGTTGTTTTAGCAATCAGCCCTTTCTCACCTTTAAGGATCACTTGATAGTGAACAAAACTCTTATTTTGCGATTCATTGTGCAAAGTAAATTCACCTTTCACAACATCTTTATAATGATCGTCATCGTATACATGATCGTGATACAGAGCTAAATTGCCTGTTACTTGATTTTCCATCAGTACCATTGAAACTATTTCAGGATGTGCAACACTGGCATCATTAATTCTGATTTTGCCATTTTTTGCTGAGGTACATTTTTTAATCCCATTGACTTGCGAGTATTTTATGTTTTTATTAGGTTGCTTTGCCGTTTTTGCAGCAATGGGTTGTGCCGCAAATAAAATCATGACTAAAAACGCAGCTTTTCGTAACATAATTTGTCCTAATAAAATCTCCCTTTAATATAAACCGTAGAATATTTTAAAAATATTGGAAGGAAAAAGGGCAACTTCTTTCCAAAATGTTGTATATACCGCTCGCCTTTGAAGATGCGAATTGAAGTGTATTGGGTATATGCAATCAAATATTCTTGATTAATTTCTGATAGGTTAACTAATAACTATACTTAATAAAACAGGTTCAATGATGAACATTTTTCATGACACCAAAACTGCCCCGCTCTACCAATAACCAATGGATCAATCTGTTGGGCTTAGGCTTTGGCATATGTGTAGCCATTTATTGTATTAAAAAAACCTTGCTTCCGATGACCACGGTCCTATGGGTTATAGCAACTTATGGTATTGCGATGCTTTTATTAGAAGCCATTCTATTAAAAACGCCTCAACGTCAAATAACCCAATTGCAAACATGGCAAAAAATCTCTTTTGAGCGGATCTTTGTAAAACTCATAGGGCTATATGCCACATACGCTGTGATCCTTTTTCTTTATTGGCTCTTTCCTGAATATCGTAAACCGTCTTATAACGCTTATTGGAATTTCCTCTATCTGGTTGCGCCGTGGATCATGGCACTTGCGATACCTTATTTTATGATCATGGATGCGAAGAGTACGGATCCTTATGACGCTTATTGGAAAATCGGCAGCATTATTTGTTGTTATCCTAATAAGGATTATCAGGGTATTACTCAATATTGCTTAAGCTGGCTTATGAAAGCATATTTTTTACCGATTATGTTCACGTTCAGTATGGCGGCAATTCGTGTTTTAACCAAAATGGATTTTTCGCTATTTTTCTCTAATATGACTTTTACTTTTCATGCCATTCTCGTCATTCTGATGGGAATTGACACGTTAATTGCAACGGTAGGTTATATTCTTACTTTAAAAATGTTTGACACTCATATTCGCTCAAGCGATTCTACTGCTTTTGGCTGGGTGATTTGTCTTATCTGTTATACCCCCTTTTATGGAGCGATAATCAGTTTATATTTCCCCAAAGTCGAGTATTATAATTTTTTAACTTGGACTAACTATCACATCTTACAATCGTTCTGGGGAATCAGTGTATTACTTGCTTATGGGACTTATGTGTATTCCACAATCTGTTTTGGGATCCGTTTTGCAAACCTAGCCAACCGTGGCATTATCACAAATGGGCTTTATCGATTTTGTAAGCACCCTTCTTATGCTGCTAAAATCGCGTTTTTTTGGATATCAGTGGCCCCCATTAGTTATGTCACCCTCAGCACCAGTGATTTTATTAAAATCCTATGCTACTTAATAGGAATTAGTTTGATATATTATTATCGAGGCGTGACTGAAGAAAGACACTTATCAAGCGATCCTGTTTATGTGGAATATGCTTTATGGATGAACGAACATGGCCTTTTTGCACCACTTGCAAAGCGGCTTCCTTTTTTACAATATCATTGAGCTTTTTTTTCTGCAGCTACTAAGTGCACCGCTTCAGTCACCATTCTAACAACTAAGGATAAATGAGGGGCACATATATTAAATAATTTTCCCTCAACTGTATCTTTATTTTTTTGCAATTTTTCTTTCAAGGCCTGGTGTTTTTTTTCATCCTCAGCATACTTGAGCATAGCGAATTGCGCGTACATATTATTTGCTTTCACTAAAGGTGTCATATGTTTAATGATGCACATATCTACGTTCATTGATTCATCTTTTGAATTGATCCCACATGATGTTAATGCCTTTTTATAAGCCTTTGCTTGTTTAGTACTGCAGAATTTAATATTCATATCAATCTCTGCCTTGTGTGCATCAGCAATTTTAAGATAGGCTGTAAAAAGAGCCTTAGGATTTGTTTCATTATGCGCTTTAACTTTTGTCAGAATGCAACTTTCATCCATCACACATTCATTGATGATTGTGAGGAGCTGATTCATTTCAACCATGGATACAGGTGGTTCGTTCTGTGCTGCAGACACAGTTTTGGTGGGTATTAACAGAATACAAATGATTACACTGCTTAAAAACTTCATTTTTCGCCTCTTGATTTTTTACTCGATCTTCATTCCATGATCATTAGCAATCGATTTTACCGCTTCCATCGTGATTTTAAGCGGTAATGCCAATCCACTACCACATTTATTAAATACACTGGATTCTGATGAATTACCTTGATCTCTTAACATGGCCATCCAATACTGGTGCTGTTTACTATCATTTTTATCTAAAGCATTTTGCGCAAGCGATGCTTGTGCATACATATTATTGGCATTCCCTAACGGTGTCATGTTTTTAATTAAGCATTCACCCATTTCTTTTTCAATTTTGTTATCAGAAAATCCTAAAGCACCTGGTTTTCTCATCTCATCTGCCATACATTTTGAGAGTTCTTTTTTGTACGCCATTGTCTGTGCTGTTCTGCATATTTTAATATTAATATCCACTTCTGGTTTGTATGAATCAGCAATCTGCAAGTATTTTTTATAGATCGGTTCAGGATCGGTTTTAACAAGTTCTTTTAACATACCCAAAATGCACATATCATCCATGCCGCAACCATTGACTATCGCCAGTAATTTATAGGCCTGTGAATCTAATTCTGTCGTTTTATTATTTAATGCTAAAACAGGCATTACTGTTATTAATAGCAACGCACTCAATATGCATCGAATTAACTTCATAATTCACCTAATGTGTCGATACCTTAATTAAGGGAACTTAGCAAACTAGGCTAGTGAAAGCAAAAATTGACTGGGATTACAAGCAGTAACCTTAAATCATCATAGGCAGGATGCATGAACATTCAATTACTCACACGACTTCTTTACACCCTCCTTTTTAGCTTTGTGTTTATAGTAAACACTGCTCATGCCGACACGGCAGCGCCTGTTAAAAATAAATATTGGGAAGCCTATTTTAAAAGCAAATTGCGTGATCCACCGGCTGGTTTTATTGTCGAAGGTCTAAAAGTGATTCAACAAAAACACCCTGGCAAAACGGCAATCGATCTGGGTTGTGGTGTAGGGCATGAAACGCTTGAACTCTTAAAAGCAGGCTATCAAGTCACCGCCATTGATAGTCAAGCTGAAGCTTTTGAATATATGCGTCAACTACCCAATATGCATCAATATCAAGGCAATTTAAAAACCATTGTTTCAACTTTTGAAAAACTCAATTTTCAAGCGATCCCCCAAGCTGATTTAGTGATTGCTAGTTTTTCGCTTCCTTTTATGAAACCACACGATTTTAATCGTATTTGGCAGCAAGTTGTCACCAAAGTGAAACCCGGTGGTTATTTTATTGGCAATTTCTTTGCACCGGATTTTAGTTTTTTTGCTGAGAAATTTCGTCACTCCATGACCTTCCATAACAAAATGGAAGCGATGGCACTGTTACATGGATTTGAAATCGTAGGATTCCAAGAAGTGAATGTCCCAGCAACGAAACCGGGTACGATGAATCATTATTATGCGTTTGTTGGAAGGAAGCTTTAATCAAACTCAAAAACACCCCATGCATGTTAGCAGCGGCAGCTGCAAATAATGTAGTTAACTGATAAAATGGGTGCGGCCCCCCCAACTGGGGGCACTTCAAAGCTAATAGCCTTTGGGATGGAGTCTTCTTGCCCCTTCAGGACGGGTGCCTAGAATTGCCACATCATCCTCATCCTGTTCCGCTTGTGTTCTTGGTCCCATAAAGCGTCCAAATGCATTGAGCATTGGCTCTCCATCATCTTCTTCCAATCTAAATAAGCTATCCCCAGCAGATGCCGCTTCTGCTGCGCCGCCGCCTTCTAAAGATTCTGGATCTGAAACAGGTTTTTGTTCTTTAGCAGCGTCTATTATTGCTTTTTCTGCGGGCTGAGGTTGAGGTATGCGTGTTCTAGGCTTATAGGTGAAATCAAAAATCTCGCCATATGTTTGTCCCTCATCATCTGATTCTTCAAAAGAATCGAGATGACCTCTATCAGCAGGCATAGAGCTTGCAAGGCTGGAGGTTTGGAATCGTCGATTATTGGGTTCTATCGGAAGAGGAGTGGAAAATTTTCGGCCCCTGATTTCAATTGGACTTGACGTTGCGCCTAGAGGCTTAGACACGTCTTGATTAGGGCCTTTGTTTAACATGACATTACTCCTAGTAACTTACGGCTAAAATTCTGCCTATCCTAACGGATTATCATTACAATGCAATGCCCTTTTTTTAACAGTCTTAAAAACAACCTAGGAAAGGTTAGTCGAAATACTCATTTTTAGCGCTTTTTACCATAGAGGTGGCTGATTTTTCGCTTCATCTGGATTTCGTTGCAAAATAAGGTATATCCACTAGAATAATCCGGCTTAGGGTATTTTTATTGCATTTAGAAGTAAATAATCATGATTTTCACTCCGCTTGTTAAAGGTTTCGGCATGGGCGCTAGCCTGATTATGGCAATTGGTGCGCAAAATGCCTTTGTTTTAAAACAAGGGCTGAAAAGACATCATTTATTTTTAACCGCAATCACCTGCTTTATTTGCGATTCTATTTTAATCGTGCTGGGCGTTAGCGGATTAGGCATGGTTATCAATAACTCCCCTACCTTGGTGAATGCATTACGTTGGGGCGGTGCCGTTTTTTTGGTGGCTTATGCCATTCGTTCATTTATGAGCGTATTTAAACCGCATGCTTTAATAGCCGAACTCGAAAGCAACGTCAAAAAGAATCGTTTGGCCACTTTATTGGCTTTATTAGCGTTTACTCTATTAAATCCTCATACCTATGTCGACACCTTTTTGATTTTAGGTAGTATTGGTGCACAGCACCCTGTTGATGAGCATATGCCCTTCGTAGTTGGCGCATTAATAGCGTCGTTTATTTGGTTTTTTGGACTCACCTACGGCGCAAGCACCTTAAGCCATGTGTTTCGCAACCCACGCGCTTGGCAGATCCTGGATTCAGTGATGGGAGTTGTTATGTTGAGTATTGCGTATTCATTAGTGATGTAACAATTCGTTTTTAGATCTTGTCCCCTCTACCGCTTCGCGGGAGAGGGTTAGGGTGAGGGTCTTAAAAATTCACTGCCACTAAGATCCCGGTCTGATTTGTAACCTATGATCCCGGTTTGTACCGATTCGCTGCCTCTCCCGCAAGCGGTAGAGGCAAATTGCGAGCAAAGCTCGCGAGGAAATACTTGCCAGCTTACGATCTTACCTGCGTCTTAAAACTCGCAATATTATGTTTGGTGTTCTCAACCACATGATTGATTTCACGTTCCACATATTGCGAGACAGGGGAAAAGCGGCTGCTTAATACAAATCGCAGCATCCAGTCTTTAATGTGGGCACGGTTTTGATTAAATGCATTTGCATAGGTGAGAAACAATTCTGCATAAGCAATGTCAACTTGTGAAGGCTGCTGAACGCGATTCCCCACCAAAATGGGTAATGCATTTTTCATTGCAGCTGCTTTACCAGAAGCTTCTCGGCCATAAGACAAAGCAAATTGGACCAACTCTTTCATTGATACCCGTTTAAACACACTGGCTGCTTGGTAATAGCTTTGTAATTTACTCTCATCCGCTGGCGTTTGCCCAGCCTGACGCAAGGATTTTATTTCAGCCAAATAATGATCAACCAGCTCATCTATGGAGTACTTTTGATCCATAAAGCTAACGTCAGCCATATTCTTTACCTAATTGAATGGTACCCAAATCAAGTATAGTAAAACTAGCGCTTTCAGCCGTTATTGATGTAAGTACAATCATTATCTTCAATGCTTGCTAGCCAAGATGATATAGTGATTATATAGGCATAAGTGAGTAACGGTATGTCCACGCAACGTGAATTAATCAAAAGCTTAAAGCAACAGGGTATTTTACATCCAGAAGTGCTCAAGGCCTTGCGCGCTGTGCCGCGTGAAGCGTTTGTTTTGCCGTCTTTTAAAAAAAGAGCCTATGCTAACGTGGCATTATCCATCGATTGTGCACAAACCATTTCTCAACCATTTATTGTTGCATTGATGACACAAGCGCTGCTATCACATCCCCACCCCAAAAAGATCCTTGAAATAGGCACAGGCTCTGGCTACCAAACAGCAATCCTAGCGTCCCTGTTTAAAGAAGTGTGGACCATTGAGCGTATCCCAGAACTGTATGAACAAGCACAACCTCGTCTTCGGGCACTTGGCTTTTCCAATATTCATTTTAAGTTAGGCGATGGCTCCTTAGGATGGAAAGAGGCAGCACCATTTGACGCCATTATCGTTACAGCAGCGGCCAAAGTTGTGCCAACGCCCTTAATGGCACAATTATCCTCATTTCAGGGATTAATGGTGATCCCTTTGGGGTCACAAGCTGAAGTACAAGAGTTAACTTTACTAGAAAAAAATGGCGATAATGTGAATAGCGCGGTGATAGAACTAGTCTCTTTTGTACCACTGATATTGAATGGAAGTTAACAAGTGAAAACATCCCTTTTTTTAGCAGCCCTTCCAAGCTTTGATAATCGAATGGTTATCGCGAATAAGATTTTGGCTTGTGAAACCAAACGTTCACCCTTGGCGAAAATACAATGGACCCATACTCAAGATCTCCATCTCACTTTGGGGTTTATTACAGGCGTTGAAGAAAGTGATTTGCGTAAAGTTGCTCTCGATCTCGCTAGCATTTCACAAAATGCCCCTTTCATGGCGAATGTTGAAGAAATCAAAATCTATGGTAGTGCAATTGTTTTACGCTGTGAGCCTTATCACCGTTTTTTAGCAATGCATAAAAAAATGAATCAAAAGCTGAATGAGGGCTCAAATGGACAATATCAATTTGAGAGCACAAAGCGCTACGATTCTCATATGACCATTGGCAGAATTCGCAATCTGAATGCCTTAAATCCTATGCATTTGCAGCAATTGCTTGGCTTAATTCAAGAACAATTTAGAAGCTGTTCTTTTTTAATCCAACAGTGCGCTTTAATGCGCCGCATTGCAGAAAATACGGTGCCAACTTATCAAAGCATCCAGTTATACCGTTTTACAGGCTAACTCGTAGGGGACGGGCCGACACGGTGGTCGGCCCCTACCGACTGCTTTGAATTTCTTAATGAACCTGATGAGATGGCGTGGGAAGTGCCAGCAATATTAAGTGACTTAATAGGGCTTGGTAGCTCTCACTCGTAGACATCGCTCGGAGCATGAGTTCATCTTCAGTAGCAACAACGGGTAGTGTGGGAGTTTTAAAACGAATTTCGCGTTCTTCAGTCGTTAACGCTTCAAGTACATCAAGCATATGTAATTTGTTCATTTTTGAGTACCCTTGTTTTTTGAATTACAAAGCACCACATTATTTTCTATGTGGGCACTCTTGTTATTTTGATTGTAAAATTAATGTAACTTAATAATTACCTCAATATCCAAGTATTTAAGTGAACTGCTCTACTAGAATACATAAGTCGGCATACTTTGCAAATAGGTTATTTAAAATAACTTTCATTTTGCTTTGCTGGTCCATAAACAATTTTTTAACCGAAATCGCCAGGGTAAATCACGATGCTCTTTGGCGTAGTCGATTCCTACGCGAGGGCTGGCTATAATATCTTTTTTAGATAACTGAATACCTCGATCTTCTATCCATATCGATTTGCTGGTCAACAAACTACCATCTAAGGCGGTGGTGATCCCCATCGCTTTGCTTAAGGCTCCAGGACCAGCAGTCAATCTAGGCAGCGCTTTTTGCATACCACGTCGCTCCAACATGAATGCTATCCCTTCGATCGGTTCAATTGCCCTTACCAATACCGCATGAGGACAATCCTTTGGACCTGTTACCACATTAAAAAGATGGTGCAGCCCATAACACAGATAGATATAAGCGACTCCGCCGCTTTCAAACATCGTTTGGGTACGTTGGGTCCGTCGATTATTATAAGCATGTGAGGCTTTATCATCGGCGCCTCGATAAGCTTCCGTCTCAACGATCATGCCAACCGTACGCCACCCATGTTGCTCTGTCACAATAAACTTACCCAGCAAAGCCTGGCTAAGGAAAACGACCTCTTTTGATTGGTAAAAGTCCCGGGTAAGCGTAGCGTTGCGCATGTTTATTCAATCTCAAATATTAGCTTACTACCAAACTATCATATTATTTATCGATTAATCAATAAGATAGTCATCAATAAAAAAAAGAGGAGGGAGGGTGTTTACAGTACGCGCAATACAGATATAATCAAACACATCGTTAAACGACAAAGGTTTTTTAGCTTTAACACCATGCCAGTGCACAAGCATATACTCGAAAATATTCATGCCCTACTCGATTTTAACCGCGTTTCAAAATCAAAACCTGAACGCACTCAATATTTTTCACAGCTCTTTGGCTTAACGCTGGATGAAAGCGAAAGTGTACTTGCTGGCGAGCAAGTGCCTAATAAAAAACTCTTAAAAGAAATTGCAGATAAATTTGAAGTGGATGCGCTGTGGCTGTTGAAGAATTGAGCTTTACCAAAATTCCTTTAGTAAAAAGTGATTTATTACCCTCTCCTATCAGTCAATTTCAAAAATGGTTCTCTGAGGCAACGCAAAGCGGCCAGCTTGAACCTAATGCGATGACGCTTGCTACCGTCAACAAAGAGTATGATGTCACAGCACGTACAGTCTTATTAAAATCAGTTGATGAATTAGGCTTTGTCTTCTTTACCAATTATTTAAGCCCCAAAGCCCTGGCACTTAAAGCGATTCCAAAAGCAGCATTGGTCTTCTGGTGGCCTACTTGTCAAAGACAAGTGCGCGTAACAGGCACAGTCACCCTTTTAGAAGCAGCGCTTTCTGATAACTATTTTGCGAGCCGCCCACAAGATTCACAAATTGCTTCAGCGATATCAAAACAAAGCGAAGTGATCCCTAATCGCGACTATTTACTCGATAAATTTAATCAAATGCAGCAAGTGGTTAAAGATCAGAAAATCCCTCGTCCTGATTTTTGGGGCGGGTTTCGGCTGTTCCCTGTCACCGTGGAATTTTGGCAAGGCCGAGATCATCGCATGAGCGATCGCTTTGCATATCGTCACAATGGTCATCACTGGGAAATTGTTCAACTCTCACCGTAAATGGATCAACAATGCTCACGCAACCCATCGTGATAGCCGGTACGCCACAACTACGTGAACCTAACTCACCCATCGATGAGCAACTGTTTAACAGCGCTAAAGCCCAAAACATGGTTAATATGCTGTTTGCGACGATGAAAGCTAACAATGGCGTAGGTCTTGCTGCCCCTCAAGTCGGACTGTCTTATCAACTGTTGGTGTATGGTTTTGATCATAACCCGCGCTACCCCGATCAAGCTCCCGTTCCCTTAGCAGCGATGTTTAATCCCAAAATCATTCGCAAAAGCGAGACAATGATTGAGATCTATGAGGGATGTTTAAGTTTACCTGAGCTTAGAGGGTTAGTGCCCCGTTATGAATGGGTGGAAGTCCAAGCACAAAATATCAAAGGTGACACCTTTAGCAAAACCTACCATGGGTTTGAAGCACGGATCATTCAACATGAGATCGATCATTTAAACGGAACACTCTTTGTAGAGCGCGTCACCAATTTAAAGACTTTAGGTATGATCACAGCGCTTCGCAACGCAGGAATTATTCCATAACAGCGCTACGCAATGTAGCGCATTTATGGAACAGTGTAGCAAAATGTCATTAAGCGTATTTTTGCATCGTTTTTTTCTCTTCAACGAGGGCAGCATTCCGTTGTTCGGCCAATTCTTCTGCGCTAACAGGCCGTACACAAGCTGCTAATGGTAAGGAAAATGCAGTGAGTAATGCTTTTCCTTGTTCCAAGATATTTAAGGAATAACGAGTTGCAGCAGATGAGAGTTCAGAAATATCTGCTTTCGCCGTCAACATGAGATCAGAAAACATTTGTGTTACTTCATGCTCGATCGTTCGATCAAAACCACTCGTTTGTCCATTGAGATTTAATGTCAATTTTCTGAGTTTTTGATTTGCATTAAGATTCTCTGTCATTTTATAGACTTCAAGTGGATCAAGATGTGCAATTTTGATCGTTAAATCTTGAGTAATATCACATTGGTTTATTTTTTCGAGGAGTTGATCGACTTGAAAAGCCGTCATGCTTTGGCAATCAATGGTGACCTGCTTTGCATAGCCCAAATGGATCACACTATTTAACTCAGCTATTTCAGTGTCGCGGTAATAAAAATGGTGCTGACCTAATAGTAGCCAACATTTATCTATATTTTTACTACAACTGGCAACTTCAAAGAGTGATTGTGCGAAGTTTTCCTTAACATTGCTTAAAGCCAATTTATACTTGGTTAAAGTGGTCTGGTGCGTTGCATTAATTAATTCCATCATGTGTTCATCGGAAATCGTATCAAAGTCGATGTAGACTTCACGTATTTTAGGACTCTCTTTTTTATCAAGTGCGACGTGTATTTGTGAGAAGTGATCAGCAGACATTTCCCCATCTGCCACTAATTTGAATAGACTATCAGACATGAACAATCTCCCTTGTTAGCTAGGTTCCTAGAAGGTTTTTTTATTTTTATAGACAACTTCAGATATTAGTTCATAACATGAACTTATTCTCAAAACAAGTCCATGTTATGTTAAGGTATTTACACTTTGTCTTTCCAACCGTTCTTGGTCACAAATGTATCAATTTCTTTGTCTGCAGCATCTTTTTCGTAGCCATAGTGTTTTTTTAATAAACCCTGCAGTTCTTCCTGGGTGCCTTTCATTTGGGTAATATCATCATCTGTTAATTTACCCCATTGTTGCTTTACTTTACCTTTCATCTCTTGCCATTTGCCGCTAATAATATCTTGGTTCATAATTTAATCCTTATTTATTCAATGAATGACCTCTTTGCAGGTATAACTATAGTCGAGTTTTTAAAATGCTGATTAAATATTAAACACAGTTTTCTACTAAGTGCACGCATTTAGTGCACGTAATTATCGCTCGCATTTAGTGCACGCTTTATTAAATATATTGTTATTTAATGTCTTATAATGAACTATCACTTGTTCGATCAAGTCTAATCAACATAACAGACAAGAATTTACTAAATTTTTTCAAAGGAGAGTGTGTTATGCTGTATTTTGGACAAAAGTCCTTGCTCTATTACGCAGTGGTGCTTGCTATCGCCGCTGTTATTATAGGGTTTTTAGGATTTGGCGGAGTAGCGGGTGCATTTAGTGAAATAGCGAGAATACTGTTTTTCGTCTTTATTTTGTTATTTGTGTTGTCACTGATCGCGCATCTTGTAAGAGGTGGCGGAGGTGGAATCGTTAAATAAAGATTATCAAAAAGTAATCATAAGGAGTGGATTATGAATGAAGAAATTATCAAAAATAAGTGGCAAGATATCAAAGAGAAAATAAAAGTTCAATGGGGTAATATCAAAGATGAAGATATTGCGCAAATGGATGGTACCTATCAAGATCTTAAAATTTTGCTACAGATCAGATACGGATATCAAAAATTCAAAGCTGAAAAGGAAATTGAAAGTTTTGTAAAGCTTTATGGATGGGATCTGCAATAGCCTCTGCACCTCTTAAGGCTCATCGAACCTTAAGAGGTGTTAACTTAATCCCGCTGACTATTTCTATTATTATCACCACTACGCTGCTGGTTGCCTCTAAAATGGCTACTTCTGCCACCATTCGATTTATGAGGACGACGTGCGGCTTGTGTCGGCGCGAGTGTTTGCGGCAATGTATCAAACGGTTTAAAGCCTTCAATTTCAACGCGTTCAATTTGACGCTTAATCACCCGTTCAATATCGCGTAATAGTTTGGATTCATCTGCGCTGACTAATGAAATCGCTTGGCCGTTAGAGCCTGCTCTGCCTGTTCTACCAATACGATGCACATAATCTTCTGGAACATTGGGTAAATCATAGTTAACCACTTGGGGTAACTGATCGATATCGATACCTCTTGCCGCAATATCAGTGGCCACTAAAATTTGCACTAGACCTTGCTTAAAATTATCCAGTGCTTTGGTACGTTGTGCTTGGCTCTTGTTACCATGGATCGCCGCAGCATTGATATTATCAAGGCTTAATTGCTTAACCAGTTTATTCGCACCATGCTTGGTACGGCAAAACACTAACGCTTGCGTCCAGTTTTCAGTCCGGATCAAATGGCTCAGTAATTGCGTTTTACGCCCTTTATCAACGGAGTGGATTGTTTGTTTAACCGTGGTAGCCGTGGTATTTTGTGGGCTCACACTGATTTCAACAGGATTATTCAGCAATCCTTTTGCAAGTTGCTTGATTTCTCCAGAAAACGTCGCTGAAAACATTAAATTCTGACGGGTTTTAGGCAATAAGTTTAAGATCCGTTTAATATCGTGAATAAAACCCATGTCTAACATTCTATCGGCTTCATCTAATACCAATATTTCAATATCACTAAACTTAATCGCATTTTGCTGATACAGATCGAGCAAACGTCCTGGCGTTGCCACCAAGATATCAACACCACTTCGCAACTTCATCATTTGTGGGTTAATTTTTACCCCACCAAAAACCACGGTTGAACTGATCCTTTCATATTTCGCATAGCTTCGCACGCTTTCATGCACTTGCGCGGCTAATTCACGCGTTGGGGTTAACACTAACACCAAGGCACGATTGCCTTTCACATCTGGCATGGTCGTTAATCGTTGAATGATAGGTAATACAAATCCTGCCGTTTTACCGGTACCAGTTTGAGCGCAGGCCATGATATCCTTGCCCTGTAAAATAACTGGGATGGTTTGCTCCTGAATAGGAGAAGGTGCAGTATAGCCTTTGTCGACAAGTGCTTTAACAATAGCCGGTGACAATCCTAAGTTTTCAAATGACATTCATTATTCCAAATTATCTAAAAATCGCATTCTAAAAGTACGTCCTTTGATTTTACCTTGCAGTTTGTCGATGAGTTGTGTTGAGTGTTCGCGCACAATCGCCACATAAGCATGAAAATCAAAGATATCTATTTTACCCACCAATGCGCCGGCTAAACCGCCCTCGCCTGTGAGTGCGCCCAAAATATCCCCTGGACGCATTTTATTTTTCTTACCCGCATGGATACACAAGGTTCGCATTTTGGGTAAAGGTCGTGATGTATTTTTGTTGTGGTACGCAGGTTTTGGCGCATCCATATTAATGACAGCATTCGCATCAATAGCGATACCGTCGAGCCTAAACCGCTCTTTTTCACCAAACAGACTAATCGCTAATCCCGATTTTCCAGCACGCCCGGTACGACCTATTCGGTGCACATAACTGTCGGTATCAGAAGGTAAATCATAATTGATAACCAGCGGTAAATCTTTGATATCAAGCCCTCTGGCTGCCACATCAGTCGCCACTAAGATACGGCAACTCTGATTGGCAAACTGTAATAGCATTTCTTCACGATCGCGTTGCTCAAAATCACCATGTATCGCCAAAGCATGAAAGCCCTTCTGGCATAACATGATAGCCACATCGTCACATTGTACCTTGGTTCGACAAAATACAATCGCCGCTTTGTCAGCATGTTCTGATAATATCCGCAATAATAAATCATTCTTATCTTCGGCAAGAACCTGATAGGCAAGTTGCGTAATTGAGGGGGCATCATCTGATGATTCAACACTGATAGTCTGTGGATCCTGTTGAATAGCTTGGCTAATGGATGCAATTTCATCAGGATAGGTGGCTGAGAATAATAAGGTTTGTCTTGTTCTTGGTAATGGGCGAATAATATCCATGATATCTTCATAAAAACCCATATCTAACATTCGATCTGCTTCGTCTAAAACTAACGTTTGCACCTGTTTTAACATAATGGTTTTTCGTTGGATATGATCCAATAAGCGTCCTGGCGTTCCCACCAGAATGTGTGCCCCCATATGCAACGATTCTGCTTGCATGCCAAAAGATTTACCACCACACAAAGTTAATACTTTTATGTTCGGCAACACTCTGGCAAGACGACGAATTTCTTTGCTAACCTGATCAGCCAATTCTCGGGTAGGACAGAGCACTAACGCTTGCGGCGCAAGATTAAGTGGGTCGATTTTGGCTAAAATACCCAATGCAAAAGCTGCGGTTTTACCGCTGCCCGTTTTCGCTTTGGCTAAAACATCTTGATGATTGAGTATGGCGGGAAGACTCTTTTCCTGGATCGGCGTCATCTCCAGATAACCCAGTGTCTCAAGGTTGTTTAAGAGGATATCCGCAAGGGGTAAGACAGAAAATAGCTTGATGCTCATGAATGGCCAATAGAGTCGTTTCTACAGGCCGCATTATGTCACTTTCGCAACTAGCTCACAAGCTTTAGTTGCCTTAATGACGATATTTATCACCCTTTTCAGTTAAGCAGGTATTTCAACCTGTTCACAAAAAGAAGCAAGCATTTTAAGGAATATCGCATTTTGCTCTTCGAAACCCACCGTGACCCGAATACAGTCTTCAAAGCCTTTTACGCCGATAAAATGTCGCACTAAAATCGAGCGATCCATGCAAGCCTGTAACACAGCTTCGCTGTGTTTTAGCTGCATAAAGAGAAAATTCCCTTCGCTATCCCATACTTTGCGAACAACGGAGAGTTGACGCAATGCTTTTTTAAAATGTTCACGCAGCTGTTGGATTTCAATAATTTGTTGCTGCATTCTAGCCAGATTATCGTGAGACAATGCTTTTTTGAGTGTTTGAGTCGTCAATAAGGATAAAGGAAAAGGCAGCATCATGGCATTTAAAATAGTCATTAAAGGCGGTTGTGCAATGACTGCACCACAACGCAAACCTGCAAGCCCAAAAGCTTTTGAAAATGTTCGCAGCACGACAAGATTACGATAAGTTGATACATAGGATGCAGCACTTTTACCCTGCGCAAATTCCATATACGCTTCATCAACTACCACCATGGCCTTACCTTCTAAGGCTTTGGTAATGAATAAAATATCTTCTAACGAAACCAGATTGCCCGTTGGATTATTGGGTGTGCATATAAATACCAATTTGGTTGCATCGGTGACGCTGTTTAGCAATAAATGGGGATCTAATGCATAATCTTGATCTCGCAGTAACGGAGCATGAATAACGCTCGCACCTTGCATCAAGGCACATTGCGCAAAAATGCTAAATGTCGGCGGTGAAACCACAATCGCATCTTGATAAGGACGACAAAAAGCACGTACCAATAAATCAATGCCTTCGCAACTCCCTCGGGTTAACAAGATCTGAGATGGCTCAGTTTCATAAAAGGTAGCAAGTTGCTCTAAGAGCGTTTGATCAAACATTTCATCGATATAACGATTCAACTTGATGTCTTCAAAAGAGGATACCCAAGGTGACTCATTCGCATCCAGCAAAACCCCTGTTTCAAAACCGGGACGCTTCACATCAAATGGTTTAACCGCTAATAATTCTGGACGAACAAGTTTGTGAATATCTGTCAAAGAACACCTTCAGATAGTTAAGGAACTCATTTTTTCCTTATTGATGAGAATGGACTATATCGGTGTTGATGGTTTCCATCAAGTTTTACCATAATTTGGTTAAATGGCTATTTTCTATCGAGGGTCCAGATCCCTTTCCAGCTTTCATCAGGTGGATTAACCATTAAATACGTTACTCGCTCTAAGAAAACCTTCGTTGGTTTATCGGTGGGTATTAGATCGTGGGCCGCCGTAAATTGACGGGTTGCGAGATCAAAGTGGCGCTCACGGTACGCTTTGAGCCCAGCAGCATACAGTGCTAAAAATTTGATCTTTCCCCCGGTAACTTGATTATCTAAACCAATTAATTCATAGATAGTGTTAGGCTGTTCCTTGCCTTTGACAATCACCGTATCAATTTCGCGAAAAACAAATTGAGCAGAAGCTGCTTTTGCGACATCTTCTGACACTAAAATCGTGGTGCCATAAACTTTATTAGCCCCTACCAAACGCGCGGCCAGATTGACAATGTTCCCCATTACCGTGAAACTCTTGTGATCTTCTGAGCCTACATTCGCAATAATCAACTCTCCCATTGCCAGGCCAATACAAATATTAATATTGAGATTTTCATATTCTTCAATTGTTTTAATTTCAGTTCTCAACTCTTCTACACTCGCAACTTGATCAAGTGCCGTATGACAGCCACCAATGGCTTGCATACCATCGATGGTAAACGGTGCTCCCCAAAATGCCATGATAGAATCTCCAATAAACTTATCTATCACACCATTATTTTTATTGACAGAACGTGACATTTTGGTAAAAAAGAGGTTCATCAGCTTTTCCATTGCAGCCGGCGAGAGGGTTTCGCATAACGTTGTAAAATTGTTCATATCACAAAAGCTAACTGTCACTTG
The DNA here is from genome assembly GCA_964594635.1 of Uncultured Candidatus Berkiella sp. Taxonomy (GTDB): domain Bacteria; phylum Pseudomonadota; class Gammaproteobacteria; order Berkiellales; family Berkiellaceae; genus Berkiella. The sequence continues at coordinate 95,448 of CAZQMV010000001.1, read as the reverse complement.
CTGCCGACTGGCTTTCATTAATTCATCTTCAGGGTATTCGATTAAGCGCTTGGCAATTTTGGGATCAACATATTTACCAAATAAGTTTTGCACATGAGAAAGGCGTTGACGTTCAGTAATATCGCTAATCACTAAAATCATGCCAATTTTGACATTAATACCTTCTTTATCAATAAAAAGGGCAGTAGAGCTGATCAATAAATCTTTGACTGTCCCATTTGAGTAATATTTAACATCTTTATGATGCGTGATGGTCGATTCATAAATAGCACTTAAAATCGCATCATTTAATGCATCATTACGCGGTTCAAGCAATAGTTCTGAAAATATTTTTGTAAAATGCTCACCGATATATTTTTTGTCATCAATCATCAGTATTTTAGCTGCAGCCACATTCAATGTAATAACCGTTCCTTGAGATGAAATAGCAAGCACACCATCTTGCATGTTTTGCAACACGTTTTTATAAATCAATGTAGATTCTAAATCATTGTTATCAAAGTCGGCCATCATTTACCTTAAATAATCAATTTATCGTCTTCACTGGGCGCTATACATATGGTCTTTGACTTACAGTTTCTTAACCATAATGTGGCAGCATTAAGTTTTGCATCAATATCAATATCTTTTTGGCTAGGACAATGGTGAAATAAGCAAAGTTTTTTGACTTTTGCTTTATCTGCAAGGGATGCTACTTGGCTGATACAAGAGTGGCCCCAGCCTACTCTCAATTGATATTCCTCATCTGAATACGTAGCATCCATGACCACAACATCTGCGTCATGAATAAAGGCGGATAAGCGATCAACATAGGCTTGATCAAATGCAGGAGTGTCATGAAAAGGAAGTTCATTATCGGTAATATAACAAAAGATTTTATGCTGATACTCAACTCGATAACCAAGACAAATACCATGGTGATTGAGTCGCAAAGTTTGTATTTTGATTTCATCTAACGAAAATGTTTCTTCTTGCAAAGGATGAAAGCGAAGTGTAGCTGACATTTCTTTAGTCGTAATAGGATAATAAGGGGAGTTCATTTGTCCAAAGACTAATTTCTCAACCGTGGCGTTTGGTGGGCAACCCGCATATATATCAAATTGATTTCCTTTCACATAAAAATGATCAAAATGTGGCAAGGCGTTAATGTGATCCCAATGAAGATGAGAAATAAAAAGGCTGGCAGAAAACGGATTTTTGCTTGTATCACCCAATGATTCTGCAAATTTTTTAATACCGCTGCCTGCATCAAATATAAGCAAACGATCCGCAACTTGCACAATAACGCAATTGGTGTTTCCACCATAGCGGAGCGTTTCTTTACCTGGAACAGGTAAATTACCTCTCACCCCCCAAAATTGAATGATCATATCGTGATTTTGCATAGCAACCTTAGCTATCGATTTATTCTTTAAGGTTATCGACCGATCATCGCGAGTAAACAAGCAACCTTAGCTGTTTATTTTGTCAGTTACCCTCACATCAAGTCACAAATTCTGTAAGGGGTTAGCTAAGCTTTCAATAGATGAATGCCATACAACATGAACAACGCCGGGGTTATACCATGTCATTAAAAGCAAAGTCTGCCCTTATCACAGGCTCTACTAGTGGGATTGGCTTAGGCATTGTCCATGCGCTCGCAGAGCAAGGCGTCAATGTCGTTCTCAACGGCTTTGGAGAACGCACAGAAATTGAAGCTTTACGCCTAGAAATTGAAAAGAAATACCAAGTAAAAGCCTTGTATATTCAGGCTGACATGTCGATTGCTGAGCAGATCCGGCAAATGATCACTCAAGCAGAAGCCGCTTTGGGAAGTATTGATATACTGGTCAATAACGCAGGTATTCAGCATGTGCAAACAATTGAAGAATTCCCTGAAGATAAGTGGGATGCCATTCTTGCCATTAATCTTTCCTCCAATTTCCACACAATAAAAGCATGTGTACCTGCAATGAAAAAAAACGGCTGGGGTCGCATTATTAATGTTTCATCCGTGCATGGTGTTGTCGCCTCTCCTTACAAATCTGCTTATGTTGCTGCAAAACATGGCGTTCTCGGTTTAACTAAAACGGCAGCGTTAGATCTGGCACCATTTGGGATCACCGCCAATGCGTTATGCCCCGGTTATGTTGATACCCCACTTGTGAGAAAACAAATACCCGATCAAGCAAAACAACATAAACTCTCGGAAAGTGAAGTGATTGAAAAAGTGCTTTTAAAAGATCATTTTATTAAGCAATTTGTTTCAATAGAAGATCTAGGAGCAATTACTGTATTCTTGTGTAGCGATGCTGCCAAAATGATAACCGGGCAAGCATTATGTGTTGATGGAGGTTGGACAGCGCATTAAATCATGAAAAACAATACAAAAAAAACGGTTAATCTTGCATTACAAGGCGGCGGCGCTCACGGTGCCTTTTGTTGGGGAATTCTCGATCATTTATTAGAAGATGGCAGACTATCATTTGAAGGGATCAGCGCCACCAGCGCGGGAGCCGCGAATGCTGTGGTGTTGGCACAAGGTTTATTAAATAATGATTATGAAGAAGCACGAAGCACCCTACATGCTTTTTGGGAAAGTATTAGTGCCGCTGGTGTCCCTTATAGTACTTTCAAACCTTTCCCACAATCTAATCTGACTGGCGCACATATGGGTAGCATTGATAAATTCAGCTTAGATAATTCGATTCTTTATTATACTTTTGATGTGATGACCAAAGTCATGTCACCCTACCAATTTAACCCATTTAATATCAACCCCCTACGCCAAGCCTTGGAAAAAATTGTCAATTTTGAAGAAATTAGAGCAAAATCCACTCTACAATTATTTCTCTGTGCTACTAATATAGAAACCTGCAAAATACGCATTTTTAACAATAACGACGTGACAGTAGAGGCAGTGCTCGCCTCTGCCTGCTTGCCTTATCTTTTTCAATCCGTTGAAATCGAGGGTGAATACTTTTGGGATGGCGGCTTTATTGGTAACCCACCCATTTTTCCCATTATCTATAGCTGTAAGGCTCAAGATGTGGTGATTGTTCATATCAACCCTATCAATCGAAAAGGTGTGCCCAAAACGGTCACTGAAATCTTAAACCGAGTGAACGAAATTAGCTTTAACTCTTCACTCATGCGCGAAATGAGAGCCATCTCGTTTGTCTCAAAATTAATTGATAATAAAACGATTACCTCCGACAAAATGAAGAAAATGTATATTCATTCCATTCGATCCGACGAAGAAATGGCTATTCATAGTGTTTCAAGCAAAATGAATACCGAATGGAATTTCTTAACTTATCTACGCGATAAAGGACGAGAAGTGGCAAAAATATGGCTTGAGGAAAACTTTGACACTCTCGGAAAATCTTCTTCCATTGATCTCGATAAAGAGTTTTTATAATGAATGCTCCAATCTACACATTAAAATAATATCGAAAAACCCATCGTTAAGGTATTTTCAGTATTTTTGAAGTCGCCATAATCCCTTTCATGTTCATATCCCAGCACCAGGTTTACGCCAGGTGCCACGCGGTAAAACGGCCCAATGATATAACGCATTTGATTAAGACCACTGCTGATTTCATCATCGGGTACGCTATCCGTTGCTAAAATACTTCTCACAGCAGTTCGTATAAATAAATTATTGGTGAGTTGAGTGTCTCGGTTAAATTCAATATCAAATTTAATGCTACCTGCGCGTAAGTAACACCGGACATCGGTTTCAATAAAATAAGGCAACATTCCTTCAAAACCAAAGCCCGCTTGAAAGTAGGGTGTTTTGGCTGGGCGATAGTAATAGTTTACGCCACCTTTGATTGACCAAAATTGATCGATCAAACGCCAATAGAAAATATCCATATCGGCATTTTCTAAAGTGCCTTCTTTGATTTCAGCATCGTTAATAAAAATTTGTAATTTATGATAATCAGGACCATACAAGCCTTCGTAAGTAAATTTTTGGATGGAATTAAAGAGATCAGCGCCAACATCAAGGCTGTTAGAAAAATAAAATCCCTTGTGATGTGCCATGGGATGTTTAACAAGTGATACATCCAACGGACGAAGCTCATCAACTTTGACTACCGGGCGATTCATGTATTCTGTTTGGTAGATGATGTCTTCAGGGACACCTTGCCCTTTAGAAAGATCAATCAGTGTTGAGTATTGAAACACCCGCGCCATCCCCGACATCATGTGATAAAGCATATGACAGTGAAATAGCCACTGCCCGCTGGCATCAGTATCGACATCTGCAATGATAGTTGCACCAGGCGGTATATCAATAGTGTGCAACAAAGGATCATATGCTCCATGCTGATTTCGTAAAATAAACCAGTGGCCATGGATATGCATGGGATGATGCATCATCGACACGTTTTTAAATTGGAACCGATATCGTTTGTTAGGTTCAAACAAAATGGGATGTGCTTCATGCTCTGGTACGCCATTGATAAACCAGATATAACGATCCATCCAGCCATCTAAATCCATATTGATTGTTTTATAGATGGGTTTATCAGGATCATTCGTTTTGACTATCGCTTTTAGTGGTTGATATTTGGTTTTGGCAACTTGAGATTTGCTCTTGGACTGGCCCATAGTGGAATGATTCATCGTCGAATGCCCTCCTCCATGATGCATCATGCCATAGGACATCATTTCACGGGTGACAGGTTTTGGATCGGCAAAAGGCGTAACCGCATTGATATGAATACACTGCGATGGGTTCGTGACAAGTGCACCGATAACCGCGCCCACTTGATCGGTTGATTCTGCATAAATCAATGTAGGGTTATTTTGAGTGATTTTAACCAGCACATCCAATGTTTCACCAGGCGCTATGGTAAAGTCATTAATCATGTAAGGTTCAACATCATTGCCTTGCATTTGAACCAGTTGCATTTTGGCACCTGGTATTTTAACTTTAAAAATACTGGTACCGCCTGCACCAATAAAGCGTAACCTCACGATATCGCCAAGCGCTACGACTTTAGTCCACGGTTCACAACTTGTCTGACCATTGAGTAAAAAAGCATCGTAAGCCACATCATTGATATCATAAATGCTCATGCGCATTTGCTGCATCATTTTATAATCGGCAATCAGATTTTTTCTTTCTTTTGGATCAGCAAAACGATAATCTTCGATAAATCGCAGCAGAGAAGGTTGCATGGGAAAATTGGGCGAATAGAAATCCCCTTCTTTTTTTAAATTTGCTAATATTTGTTCTGGTAGTGTGTTACTCCAATCGGATAACACAATCTCATAGTCTTTTGTGTAATGATAAGTTGACGCATGAGAAGGTTCTATAATAAATGCCCCATAAACGCCTTGCTGCTCTTGCAAACCGGCATGGGCATGGTACCAATAAGTACCCGATTGCTCTACGGTAAATTGATAGCTAAAACAATTTCCAGGCTTGATCCCTTTTTGGTTTATTCCGGCCACACCATCCATTTGCCAAGGAATAATGATCCCATGCCAATGTAAAGCGGTTTCTTCATCGAGATGATTATGAACATTGATGGTAACTTGATCGCCTTGTTGAAAACGCAAGGTAGGTGCCGGGATCTCATCATTGACGGCAATCGCAAGCGCAGGCTTGCCTGTAAAGTTAACAGTTTTATAATGGATTTTTAAATCAATTACTCGATCTGCTGCATATGTATTCAATGCAGATAATAATAAGCACATAAAGAATGTTTTTTTCATTTTGTCCTGCAAACTTGCTAAATCATAATGACAGCAGCGCCTGAAAATCGTCCTAATCGTAAGTCTTGTAGTGCTTCATTCGCTTTATCTAAAGGATAGGTTGTTACATGGGTTTGAATTCGTGCTTGTGGTGCTAATTTAAGAAATTCATCGCCATCTTTACGCGTTAAATTGGCAACTGAACAAATATGTCTCTCTCCCCATAAAAGTTCATAAGCAAAGGAAGGAATATCTGACATATGAATGCCTGCACAGACAACAGTGCCTCCCTTTCGCACATTCCTCAATGCTTCCGGCACTAATTCACCATTAGGCGCAAAGATAATTGCAGCATCTAAAGCGTCAGGAGCCATCGACTGTGAGCTACCCGCCCACGTCGCCCCCAAACTTTTGGCAAAATCTTGCCCTTTTTGATCTCCAGGTTTCACAAAGGCATAGACTTCTTTGTTTTGATAAACTGCCAACTGAGTTAGAATATGGGCGCTGGATCCAAAACCATAAAAACCTAAGCGTTTGGCATCTGCTGTTTTACTCAACGCTCTATAACCAATTAAACCTGCACAAAGCAAAGGAGCCGCTTGAAGATCAGAATAACTCTCAGGAATTTTAAAACAAAACCGACTATTTGCCACACAATATTCAGCAAGGCCACCATTTAACTGATAACCCGTATATTTGGCCTCATCACAAAGATTTTCTTGGTCATTTAGGCAATAAAAACAATGACCGCAGCTTCCACCTAGCCAAGGAACGCCTACGCGTTGTCCTACTTGAAAGTCTTTAACATCCCCTCCACATTGTTCTACGATTCCAACAATTTGGTGACCTGGAATGAGAGGCAGCTTAGGGGCGATTAATTCAGCATCGATAATATGTAAATCCGTACGGCAGATCCCACAAGCTTTCACCTTAATCAAAAGCTCAGATGAACTTGGGATCGGTTTGGAAACTTCTTGGAGCTTGAGCTTCTCTCCCACACGATTGAATACCATTGCTCGCATTGTTTTGCCTTAGTTATGTATTTAGTAATAAGTTAAACATACAATACAGCATATCAATTTAACATTAGCACATCCTAAGCTTTATTTTGCTAAACTTTGAATGACACATTTTATCGTAGCCACGATGTCATGGTCTAGAATATTAGTGATAGGCAAGCTAACTATCTTTAAGTTTTTGATGAGGCAACTATGATTTTTATCCGTAAAGCCTATGATCGCGGTTTGACACACATTGACTGGTTGAAAAGTTATCACACTTTTTCCTTCGGTGGATATTACGACCCTATGCATATGGGCTTTGGCGCTTTACGCGTAATCAATGAAGATCGGGTGATGCCAGGCATGGGGTTTGACACTCATCAGCACCGCGATATGGAAATCATTTCCTATGTGATCTCAGGCGCATTAGAGCACAAGGATAGCCTTGGCACAGGCTCCATTATTAAGCCAGGTGAAATTCAGCGCATGTCCGCTGGTAGCGGTGTGTCACATAGTGAATTTAATGCTTCAAAAGAACACTCTGTCCATTTTTTGCAGATCTGGCTCACACCAGAAAAGGTTGGCTTAAAACCTAGCTATGAGCAAAAAGCGTTGCCCAAAGGAAAAGACAATGAATTATTGTTGATTGGCTCTCCTCATGGCGGGGAAAATGTTATCACCATCCATCAACAAACCCATTTGTATATCGCATTCCTCTCTCAACAAAGCCAGATCAACTATCAGTTTACAGTGGGACATAAAGGGTGGTTGCAGATGGTAAGAGGTGAAATAAAATTGAATGAGCAAACCTTAAATGCTGGCGATGGCGCAGGTATTGATAATGAAACTGGAATCACTATGATCTGCACAGAAGATGCTGAGTTTTTACTGTTTGATCTAGGGAATTAGAAATCAAATTTCTCTTTATATAACGTTTTGTGCGGATCGTTCGCAAGTGTTTTTTCAAGATCTTTTCCAGCTTCATTATTGCCACAAAAGATCACTCGCCCCTTGAACTGATGAAGTAGGGCATTGTTCGAAGAAACAAAACGCCCTGTTGAAGCAGTTACATTTAAAGGAGCATTCCTTTGGCGCAATTTACTATGATATGTACCGCTGGTATCAAAATAATTCACCGCCTTCACATCGAGCTTTTTATCTTTAATATAGCGATTAAATAGTGCGAGCTCTTCTCTTTGACGAGTAGAGTGAATAATGCTGATAGGGCTTTTATCTTCCTTGTCATGTAAATGGGCTAATGTAACGGCAAGACCGGAACCACTTGTGATAAACAAACGCGGAGAATGCGGTTCTTTTACAGATGAGTCTAATAAAGACGGGAAAGCGGGGCTTACTCTAATCAGATGTTCTTTCTCAATACGATTAATCAAATCATGTGACCATTTCCCCGAATCGCTGATCACAAACCGTAGCATAGGTTCATCTGGACTAGAAGCAATAGTAAAGGGGTGTACATCATTTACAACAGCATTGCCTGGTGGATAAGCTAAATACGCTTTTTCCCCAGCCTTATGTTTAAAGCCTGCAGGTTTAGTCGTTTCGATAATAATCATTTTATCGTGAATTTTTTCGACTTTCATGACCGATACATTACGGCTTGCATACCATTCCCATAATCTATCGACACTGAATAATCCAAACATAACTACACTCCACCCTAACAATCGCAGATCGGTGGTATGAACGGCAAAGGCTGTAACTAAACCCCACCAGCCTAATTGGTGTGGTAATAGAAACTGCGCATAATAGCTCATTTTTTGCCTGACTGGAGCAAGTGATTTTAAAGAACGAATGATATACATGGCAGCAATCGGCAAAGTCATGCAAGCAAGCATGATCATACCCGTCATACTTTCTTGCGCTAAAAATAAAACTGAATGATTTATGATATGCGATGCGGTATGACAAAAAGCCAAAGCAAGAATGGCCATACCCAACATTTTATGAAACACATAACGATTATGGAATAATTTGCCAAGTAGTGGTACGTTCGAAAATTTTTGCACAAAAGGATAATACGCTTTATGGAACATTCGCAAAGTGGGGATAAAAATAATGGGCAGCAAATGCTTTAGCGCCGATCCAGCACCCCGCGCCAATGCATAGGCAACATGATGCGTATAAAACAATTGAAAAGAGAATACGGGATAAAAATAAATGGCCGCAACAGCGATGGTAAAACCTAACTGGAGCGCATAAGCAAGATGAGAGGATGTAAACTTGTTAAAAAGCATAGGATGTTAGCGCCCTGTGAATAAGAGCCACATCCTAACGGAAAGGAACACCAAATAACAAGGCATCAAACTAACAAATATGTGCTTTTTTTGAGTGACAAGTGTTTTTTACTACAAGTTAATCAACTTATATTGGTACTTTCTGCACTAGCTCATACACTCCGGCAGCTACACGCTCACCACTTGCATAAGCGTTGTGCACTGAAAAACCATAACGTGAAAAGTCCGCACCCGCAAAATACACATTGCCCTCAGGCTGCTCTAATGCTTGTTGAATCGTTTCGGTGATAGCCGCCGTGCGATAAGGATAAGCGCCTTCGGCAAAAGGATCGTGGGTCCAACAATATACTGTGCTGACAACAGGATCAGCGATCTCTTTATGAGAATATGCTTTGCGTAAATCGCTTAAAACTCTCTCGACTAATGCTTTTTCGGCATGTGCAGTGTTGCCTTTATATTTCGTATATAAATCGCGGGCCACATCAGAATATTTATCGGTCACTAAAATCGCTTTTCCTGTTAAGGGATAAGCATTACGAAATTCTAATAAAACGGGGGAATCTTTGGCATCTAAATAAAGATAAGGACCATCAACATTATCCCAAAAAGGCGCTCCTGGAAATTCTATAACGACGCGTGTGGCATCGTGAATACCAATCATCGATAAAGCATCCGTTTTTTCTTTGGACAAGAGTGGATAAAACAGTTTTTCCACATGATTTTTCAAGACCCCAATTGGGATCGTTGAGATCACTTTATCAGCAGAATAGGAAGTTCTTTGCGTGGCAACTTTGACGCCATTTAATCCCATATCAATAATTTTGGTTACCGCGTTATTCAGAACGATTTTAACACCCGCTTCTTTACATTCATTGGTCAATTGCTCTATGACTTGATTGTAACCACCTTTCACAAAACAAAAATCAGCATCGCTGTCATTCCAAACATCACCGACTGGAACAGGCTTGCGCTTAAATGTGGGAAAACCTCCTTTGTCTAGCGGTGTGCAATGATGTAATAAGCTGTTTTCTAAAAAGCGATTAGGCCAATAGCTCGGTTTTTTCTCGGCAACAAATTCCGCAAATGTTTTTCCCGCATGCGTTGATTCAGCATTCACGAGCATTTTTTGTGCAAGCGTGTAGTTTTCTAAGAGATTGTCTTGGTCGGGTGCGCGATCAATTGGAATCACACTCGACTTTGTTTCATCAAAGCGTAAGGTCTTTTCTGCAAGATAACGTTGATAAAATTCGCTGTCATTAAGCCCTTCCCAGTAGGAAGCACCGAGTTCTATCTGGGTTTTACCTGGCATTGTGGTAATGGTATAAATTCTACCCCCTAGACGGTCCCGTCCTTCTAGCAGGGTGACTTCAACTCCTTTGGTCGCCAGATCAAAAGCAGCCTTTAAACCTGCAATACCACCACCGATAACAACCACTTTAGGTTTTTGGGCAACGGACGTCTTTTTTTGAATCAATTAGTTTACCTGCTTTCAAATAAATTGAATTAAATTGTGGGTTATCTCCTTATACTCCTCTTATTAAGCGCAAATTACTAATAATCATTTAAAATGAATAACATAATCCTTCATTTTAATGAGATCTCACACCATGAGTGCACATATCTTTACGATGCTATCAGTTGTCTTGCTTATCGCATTATTAATCATCATGGTGATTGGCAGAGTCATTGGCGAACGTTGTATTAATGAAGATAAAAACGTTTCTGCAGGGATAGGTCACGTCGAAGGCGCTATCTTTACACTGCTAGGATTACTCATCGCATTTACCTTTTATGGTGCATCGCAGCGATTTGATCTGCGAAGACAGATGATTGTGAATGAAGCCAATGCGATTGGCACTGCCTGGCTCCGAGTGGATCTCTTACCTGTAAAATACCAACCGCAAATGCGTCAACTCTTTGCAGAATATACTCAAGCCAGGTTAAGCGTGAATCAAACCTTACCGAATATTCATGGTGCCTTAAAGCAACTGTCTATTGGTAATGAATTACAAACGAAGATATGGTCTCTGGCAATGGTAGCGATGAAAGAGCCCAATTCCAACATCACCGGCGTGGTTGTGATACCGGCATTAAACCAAATGTTTGATATCGAAAATGCACATAATACCTCATTAATAACACACCCTCCTTTGATCATCTATTTAACCTTATTGGTTCTTCTTTGCATCAGCGCCCTTTTTATTGGCATTAGCTTAGCGGGATCGAAACGCGCGTTATGGATCCATGGTGTAGGGTATGCGCTTATTATGGTCGGCACATTATATGTTATTTGTGACTTTGAATATCCCAGAGTTGGTTATATTTCACTAGCGAAATACGACATCCCCATGATCGAGCTTAACCAAACAATTTCGAAACAATAATAAATTGATATGGAAAACCAATGAAAAATAAACCGATCATCATAGCAAATCAAGTTATTGATCCTGGCACTCATACCCTTATTTCATTACCGGCAGCTGATCTTTATACCCAAACCAAAATGGGGATCCCGATCCATGTCTTTCATGGCTTCGATGCAGGGCCTCGCGTTTTTATCACCAGTGCCATCCATGGTGACGAACTAAATAGTATTGAAATTATCCGTCGCATCCATCAACAAAAATGGCTATCTGAGTTGAAAGGCACCTTAATTACGATACCGGTAGTCAATGTATATGGTTTTATCCTTCGATCGCGCTATTTGCCTGATAGACGAGATTTAAATCGATCTTTCCCTGGCTCTAATGGGGGATCCTTGGCTGCTAGAATGGCAAAACGCTTAAACGAAGAGATCCTGTCACAGTGCCAATATGGCATTGATTTACATACCGGTGCCTATGGCAGAGTCAATTTGCCGCAATTAAGAGTGAATTTGGCAACCAATGGCACAAAGCCCCTCGCCCGAGCGTTTGATGTACCAGTCATTGTTGATGCTGAAATTCGCGATGGTTCATTACGCCAAGCTGCCAGTGAACTTGGCATACCGGTATTGGTTTATGAAGGCGGTGAAGCGTTACGGTTTAATGAACTCTGCATTAAAATGGGCGTACGCGGCATTGTCAATGTATTAAATTACCTTAAGATGATCCAAACAAAAGGCACTCGCAAACAATCAGACTACCAACCGCTTATCACGAAAAGTACTCGCTGGGTACGTGCCAGCACCAGCGGCATGTTACAACCTGTTCGCGATTTTACGAAAGCTTTTATCGTTAAAAAAGGAGAAATACTTGCTCATATTCACGATCCCTTCCAGGTTAATCCTTCGCAGCCTATCCAATCCCCTTTTGATGGTGTTCTCATCGGTTTTACCAACTTACCCGTTGTGAATGAAGGTGATGCTGTCTTTAATATTGCAAGCACTAAAAAGTTACACGATGTTGAAGCCTTTATTGAAGACTTGCGTGATGAAATTCTAACGTATTACTAGCACACTAAAGTGCTTATTTTTGCGCTCTAATCACTATCCCTCGTCTTCGCTACCCGCCTTTGCTAGCGCTGCTAGTTAGGCGTGGTCAGCTTCGCCGGGCAAGCCTATATCTTCATTCCACAAACTCGGATTCTCGGCAATAAATTGACTCATCATCTGGATGGTTTCATCATCCTGTAAAACGATCAACTCGATCCCTTTTGATTTAAGCAAAGCCTCATCACCCATAAAGTTTTTATTTTCGCCAATAATGATTTTGGGGATTTTGTATAAAATCGAAGTGCCAGAGCACATGGGGCATGGTGATAAGGTGGTATAGAGTGTACAGCGTTCATAAGTTTTTGCGCTTAAGCGACCAGCATTTTCAAAAGCATCCATTTCGCCATGCAAAATAGCGCTTTTATTTTGCATCCTTCTGTTATGCCCCCGTCCGACAATTTTGTTATCACACACCAACACCGAGCCAATGGGAATGCCACCTTCAGCTAAACCCTTCTTAGCTTCTTTTAAGGCGGCTTGATAAAACGCGGCTTCATCCTTTGTGATAGTATTCTTCATCTTATATCCTTATTAAAATTATGCTTATACTGTAGCAAAACAGATGTGATGTTGAACACTACAAATAGAAATTACGAAAGCTAACTACTTAATTGCTCACAGCAGTTGGCTTTTAGATTAGGCGCCGAGTTCTCGAACAATAGGAGTGTACTTCTTAGTACATGACTATTGTAAGATGGACGAAGGCAACAACGTATAAAAGCCAAATGCGAAGAGGAATTATGATAGATTTATATTATTGGCCCACCCCTAATGGTCACAAAATCACCATCTTCCTAGAAGAATCGGGTTTACCTTATAAAATTATTCCAATCAACATTAGCAAAGGGGAACAATTTGAGCCCGATTTTTTAAAAATTTCCCCTAACAATAAAATGCCAGCAATAGTCGATCACTCCCCTCCTCAAAGCCAACAACCATTGGCTATTTTTGAATCGGGTGCCATTCTTTTATACTTGGCCGAAAAAACGAAGCACTTTATTCCCATGGATAAAGTCGGTTATTACAAAACGCTAGAATGGCTCTTTTGGCAAATGGCCGGTTTGGGCCCCATGTGCGGTCAAAACAATCATTTCAGAAACCAAGCAACCGATAAAATCCCTTATGCGATTGAACGTTATACTAAAGAAGTAAATCGTTTATACACGGTGCTTGAAAAGCAATTAGTCGATAAAGAATATATCACCGGTGATTATTCTATTGCTGATATGGCATGTTACCCTTGGATCGTTCCTCATAAGGCGCAAGGGATCAATATAGAAGAATTTCCAGAAGTAGAACGGTGGTTTATTAGCTTGCAAGCAAGGCCTGCTGTGCAAAAAGCTTATGCAAAAGCAAAGGAAATTGCATGACTTGGGCATCAAAAACGGCTTTGGGATTGGTCATGATCGTCTCTGTGGCATGCAGCCAAGATGCCTCTTCCCCTTTAGATAAAATCAAGCTCCCACCCGGATTCAAGATCGAGATTTATGCCAAAAACGTGCCCAATGCTCGCCAAATGGCGCTTGGCGATAAGGGGACGCTCTTTGTCGGCTCAAGAAGTGCTGGAAATGTTTACGCGATTATTGATGATCCTGACAATAAAGCACACAAAAAAGTATTAACGATTGCTAAAGGACTTAACTTGCCGGTGGGTGTTGCTTTTAAAGAGGGCGCACTTTATGTTTCCACGGTAGAAAAAATTTTGCGCTTCGATAATATCGAAAACCAATTAGATACCCCACCTAAAGCTGCTATCGTTAATGCCAATTTTCCTACAGAAACCCATCATGGCTGGAAGTTTATCGCTTTTGGACCAGATGGATGGCTCTATGTGCCTGTGGGAATGCCTTGTAATGCTTGTCTATTAAAAGATCCTCGTTTTGGCACCATCATGCGCATGAAGCAAAATGGCAGCCATTTAGAAATTTATGCTAAGGGGATCCGAAATTCAGTCGGCTTTGATTGGGACCCCAAAACCAAAGACTTGTGGTTCACTGATAATGGCAAAGATATGATGGGTAATGATATTCCCCCCGATGAACTCAATCATGCTCCGAAAAAAGGCATGGATTTTGGTTTTCCCTTTTGCCATGGCAAAGGCATCATGGATCCTGAATTTGGCAAACCCAACTATTGCGAACAACTCACACCTGCTGCTGTAGAATTGGGCCCCCATGTTGCTGCGCTTGGCATGCGTTTTTACACGGGCAACATGTTTCCAGAACATTATCAGGGCAAAATTTTTATTGCCGAGCATGGCTCTTGGAATCGCGATACACCTATTGGTTACCGGATCACTATGGTTGATCCCAATATTGGTCAAGATAGCTATAAGGTGTTTGCCGAAGGTTGGTTACAAAAAGGAAATGCATGGGGCAGACCCGCTGATGTGCTAGTCATGAAAGATGGTTCGCTGTTGGTTTCAGATGATCAGGGAGATAAGATTTATCGGATCACGTATCAGAAGTAGCTTTTAACCTGGTTTCAGCTTGAGAGCATCTAGCTGTTTTGCAAGTAACTCACTTTCATATTCTTCTATATAGGGTTTAAGCGTGGTTAACATCGCTTGATCATTCGTTCTTTTTAATGCTTCAATCATCTTTTCATCTAGCTTAGCACCATGCAATAAATAACTATTTGCTGCTGCAATATCATTCTTGCGGATGCAATTTTCTAAGCGTCGTTGAATAAAATCTATATGACGTTTATTGATTACACGCTCTGGTAATGCAATATTCATCTGAGAAGACTCACGTGCATACGATGGCATATATTGTTTAGCTTGTAACGGTTTAGGCGAGAGTTGTTGTTCCAATACCGCAGCAATATCATGATAGGAATCATTTTGCTTTAATTGCTCAGTCATTTTTATAAAGACTGCTTTGGGCAAAATGGCCTTTAAAGCTTCAATTAAAGAAGCTATATTGTCTTTCAAAATAGACTGTTTTTTTCTCTCTGAAACTTTACTAATATCGATTGCTGTTCCAAAATCGATACCTTCTATTTGAATCTCTTGATCGCTTTCTCTCATGACATAATTGGCCAATTGGATATCAATATGCACAATGCCCTGCATAACAAGTGCATCTTGAGCTTGGACCAGTTTAATGGCGATTGTGATATTGCGATCTAAACCATTTTCAAAACTGCCATAAGGTTTCGTTAAATAAGAAGGTTCAAAACAGGCACAGCCGATTCCATCGATGGGCGGTTCTCCTAAATGCTTTGCGATAACGCGATCGATATCCTCTCCTTCAACATAAGTGAGTAATAAATGCTCACTCGCAGTGTCTTTTGTGTGATCATGCAAACGGTTTATTCTTTGATTCAGTACCGCTTCATGAGTGGCATCTTCACCTAAGGTGGATTTTAAAACGTATTTGTTTTGTTTATCATCTTGATAAATGGAGGTGAGTCCCCCTGAGCCATGATGAAGAAATGTGACAAAGATTAATTCAGTGCCTTTTAAATCAAGCGTTCTGGCTTTATCGCCCATATTAGACTCTGCCTTTTCCAAGGCTAGCAAGGCTGTTATCTTTGGCGCTTTCTATAAAAGTGTCTTGCGCAGCTTTCTTATTCTCATCTTTTCCCAACCACACTTTCATACAGGGCTCTTGTAAAGCGCGCGCAAAAGAGAAACTCACATTCCAAGGTAACGCCTTTGTGACTTCATGAATGGCATTCAGATTCTTAGAGGCTTGTATTGGCGTTTGACCACCTGAAAGGAAATTAATGGTTGGAACGGCTGCAGGTACGGTTCGACGCAAAACCTTAATCGTGGCCCCTGCAATGTCTTGCGGGGTTACGAACTCTAGTTTGCTTTTACCTGGCGTCACCATGCTCGGTTTTAATATCATATATTCAAGCTCGACTTTGTGCTTGTGCAGTTTATGGAAGACCGCATGTAGCACACTTTCAGAGACTTCAATACTTCTTTCTAATGAATAATCGCCCTCTAGTAAAATTTCAGGCTCTACAATCGGAACCATACCCACACTTTGACAAATCGCTGCATAGCGCGCTAAATCTTCAGCATTGGTTTTAATCAGAAGACTTGACGGCAGGCTATTGGTAATCGAAAACACGGCTCGCCACTTCGCAAAACGCGCACCTTGATCTTTATAGGCTTGCAACCTGCCTACTAGACCATCTAACCCTTGTGTTGTTTGTTCTTCTAAAGAATGAGTGAGTGGAATTAATCCTTTATCAACTTTGATCCCAGGAACAATTCCCAGCTCTCGGAGCAATCCTGGAAATGGCACACCAAGGGATGATTGTTGATTTAGCGTTTCTTCATATAAAATCACGCCAGCGATATATTGAGCAATTGTTGGCGTCGTAAAGAGCAGTTCACGGTAACGACGTCTTGATTCGTCTGTACAAGGAATCTGCAAAGCTTCAAACCGCTTGGTGATGGTTCCCGTGCTTTCATCAGCAGCGAGGATCCCTTTTCCAGCAACGGCGATGGCAGAAATCGTTGCTTGGAGATCTTCAATCAGCTTCGCTTTATTCATAACTACTCAACCGTGCGGATCGTTAACACATCACAATGCGCTTGATTGATTACGCCGCTTGCAGTCGAACCAACCAGCATATTCAAACCCGTTTGCGCATGCGCACCGACAATAATCAGATCAGCTTGAATTTTTTTTGCTTCCTCAATAATCACGAGTTTAGGTGATCCGCTGACGATAATTAGTTGTTTTGCATCTATTTCGTAGCGTGAAACGAGATCATAAAATGACTTTCTTGCATCTTCAGCCATTTGTCTCTCCATCTCGATTAACACATTTCCTTCAACGGTTCCATAACCAAATAGCTTTTCCATCACATGAATAAAGTGGAGTTTAGTATTAAACTTTTTTGAAAGTTCAAGTGCTTTAGAAATGGTATAAACGTCATGCGTCACACGCAAATCAACGGCAACGAGAATGCTAGTATAAGTAGCCATAGTGATTCCTTAGGAACAGCCATCATGTTTAGAATAAACATAGATCATTATATGAACATTCTTACGATAAGACTGGATTTAAGTTCATGTTCTACCATTGAATGATGGTGTACATGCATTTTTCTGCTAGCTATGCTATATTCGCCACCCAAAAGAGTAAGGACATTAACTAGCGGTGGAGTCTTATGAACCTATTTAACAATCTCTGGCAAGCGCTGAATGCACCTAAAGATCAAGCACCGATTCCCGCCCATGATCCCAATACCAAACTTTTTAACCGCGTTCCCGAGCAGTTTGCAGCTATTAGCTCAGTCAATCGAAAATTCCACTTTGCTATCATTGAATTGGAAACCCTAGGATCCGATCCTAAAATCCACCCTATTCTTGAACTAGGCATTTTAAAGGGCTGCTTCACAGCTGAAGATGGCATTACTCAAATTATTGACAGCTATGGCAGCTTAAACGATCCGCTTGCACCATTGTCCGAAGAGCAGAGTCGATCATTGGGTATGACGCCAGAAACGATAAGTAGCCAATTTATCGATTGGCAACATGTGCTTGAATTAATCAAAGACTGTGATGTGATGATATGCCATAACAGCCGACTAAAACGAAATTTTCTAGAAATGCAAACGCCTGATTATATTCAAGACAAGTGTAAAGAAATTCCCTTTGCATGTCTTATTAAAGATATTGATTGGCCCGCTAAAGGCTTAGATGCTACCAACGTAAAATTACTCAACTATGAATTGGGTTTTTTCTTTGAGACAAAACAAGCATTAACCCAGTGTTGGGCAAGTTTGAATATTTTAACCCAGGTTCCCAATGCTTTTACTGAATTAAAAATGAATGTCAAAAAGCGTGGGATCATTGTGTGCATAGTAGATACCAAGCTGGATAGAAATAGCTTGTTGAAACTCAAAAAATACGCTTTCACTAATGGTTCAAAAAGATTTCCAAAATGTTGGTGGGCAATTATCCAAGAGGAAGATCTCAATCAAGAAATGGGTTTCCTAGCAAATGAAGTATTTAGTCAGCAAAACCTCGCAAAAAGCGTCACCTGCTATTTAATTCCTTCTAAAATGAAGCATTCCTCCCGTTTTAAAGAAACGCTCATGCTTCCTTACGAAACAGAAGAGGGTTGGGTATTGCGTGAAATGGAAATGGCATAAGCTGATCAACTCATGTTAAAGCGCATTGTTTTGGTTGTACAAAGCGGTTAAATATGCAAAGATAGCTACCCAAATTCTTTGAGTTAAAAACCATGTTGTCAGCACAAAATACCATCCTCACTTGCCCTGTCTGTGCCTTGTCACTCCTGCCTTATGAGAAATTCTATGCTTGTGCCAACAAGCATACATTCGATAAGGCAAAACAAGGGTATGTGAACTTATTGCTCTCTAACCAGAAAAAGACCTTAGAGCCAGGCGATAATAAAGAGATGGTGAGAAGTCGTTTAGACTTTTTAAAACAAGATCACTACCTGCCTATTGTTGAAACCGTCAACAATATCATTTTAGAAAACCTGCAACTGATGAATATCACCCATCCAAACATTGTTGATTTGGGCTGCGGTGTGGGTTATTACCTTAGCAAGTTAAAGCAACATTTAGCCCCAGCATTTCCAAATGCGAGCTTCTGGGGAACCGATATTT
The DNA here is from genome assembly GCA_964594635.1 of Uncultured Candidatus Berkiella sp. GTDB lineage: Bacteria > Pseudomonadota > Gammaproteobacteria > Berkiellales > Berkiellaceae > Berkiella. Next base: position 76,423 of record CAZQMV010000001.1, on the reverse strand, counting down.
CTAAAGAAGCGATCCATTGTGCGAATCAGCAAGATAAAGCCATCTCCTGGTTAGTGTGTAGTAATAAAAATCTACCCTTTGCACCACAATCCGTCGATGTGATCCTTTCGATTTTTTCACCTCTTTATAATGAAGAAATACAAAGAGTTCTCGCGCCCCATGGCAAGATCTTTGTAGTCACACCTGGGCGTAATCATTTATTTGAACTGCGACGATTTTTATTTGATGAACTCAAAGAAATTGATGATGAGAAACTCCTGCAAAAAACGGAAGGAACCTTTACATTAGAGGGATCGATCCCCATTCAAGCCACTATTGAACTCAACTCTAGCCAAGAAATTGAAGATCTCCTTAAAATGACGCCTTTTTATTGGCGTTCGAGCAAGATCAAAAAAGACTTATTGGTTTCCCAAGAAAGCCTCAGTGTCACTATTGATGTGACTCTGTGGGTATTTAGTCAATAACTGTATTTTCTATCACTTTCTCATAAACCAAAGTTATTCATGAACCGATACAGTTCTGAATAGCTTTGGAGCATATTTATGAAAAACACCTTGCAAAAACGCGGTATGGATCTTCTGAATGACGCTGCGCTCAATAAATCAACGGCTTTCACTGAAGCAGAAAAACAAGAATTAGGGTTAGTGGGGCTGGTTCCCGACATCATTGAAACAGAAGATCTGCAAGTACGCCGCGTTTTAATGCAACTTGGCCATAAAACCACTGATTTAGATCGTTATATTTACCTGATTAATTTACTGGATCATAACGAAACGCTTTTCTATCGCACCGTCATGTCTGATCCTGCGCGCTTTTTGCCGATTGTTTACGATCCCACCATTGGTGAAGCTTGCCTTAAATTCGGTCATATCTACCGTCAAACCCGTGGGATGTATTTATCGATTGAAAGACGCGGACAAATAAAGCAAATTCTACAAAACTGGCCCGAAAAAGATATTCGATTTATTTGTGTGACCGATGGTGGTCGCATTTTAGGCTTGGGCGATCTGGGTGCCAATGGTATGGGGATCCCTATCGGTAAATTACAACTTTACACAGCTACCGCTGGTGTTCCTCCCCAATATTTATTGCCGCTTTACCTTGATGCTGGCACAAATAACGAACAATACCTCCAAGATCCTTTATATCTTGGATTACGAAAAAAACGAGTCTCAACCAAAGAGCTTTTTTCCTTTGTTGATGAATTCGTGGAAGCTGTTCAAGAAGTCTTTCCACAATGCTGTATCCATTTTGAAGATTGGACAGGTGTTGATGCCGTTCATTTACTTGAACGCTATCGTGATAATTATTGTGTGTATAACGACGATGTACAAGGCACTGCCAGTATTACTCTCGCCGGCATGATCAATGCGACTAAGCTCAAAGGCACCAAACTCAAAGATGAACACTATTTATTTTTAGGTGCAGGTTCAGCAGCCATTGGGCTATCTAATTTATTATGTAGTGCACTGGTTAATGAGGGCATGTCGTTAAAAGAAGCACAAGCAAAAATTCATTTATTTGATGTGAATGGTTTATTGGAATCAACACGCAAAGATCTGGTTGATTTTCAACAATGCTATGCTCACCCACACGCGCCTACCCGAGATTTTTTAAGCGCAGTACAAAGCATTAAGCCTACAACCATTATTGGTGTTAGCACCATTGGCGGTGCTTTTACCAAGGAAGTCGTAGAGGCGATGAGTCAAATCAATGAGCGTCCAGTGATTTTTGCGTTATCAAATCCCACTGAACACGCCGAATGCACGGCCATACAAGCTTATCAATGGTCAAATGGTAAAGCTATCTATGCTGCCGGTGTACCGTTTGCGCCTGTTCATTTGAATAAGCAAACCTTTATGCCTGGGCAAGCGAATAATTTCTTTATTTTTCCCGCAATAGGAATGGCCGTGTTTGCCACCAAGGCTAAACGCGTCACTGATGAGATGTTTATTGAAGCAGCTCACGCCGTAGCTAGCCAAGTACCTACCGACTTACTTAAGCAAGGTCTGATGTATCCCTTACAGTCAAATATACTTGAAGTTGAAATTCAAACTGCCACTCGTGTCGCTAAACTAGTTTTTGATTCTAACTTAGCTCAGGTGGAACGACCCCATGATATTGAGACATTTATTCGCAACCATGTTTATAAGCCTGAATATCAGACATTTGCTTAATTTTTAATATTAGATACTTAACTGTTTTATAGTGAAACCTACTCCCTCAAACTGCACAATATGATAGTATTTTATATTGGCAATTTGAGGGATCAGGGATGAAAACCAATTTAAATAGAGTCATTAGTCTCACATCAATTTTATTTTTAAATACGGCTTATGGCGTTAACTTCTCTAATCAAGAGATCACTGAAAACATTAACGCTTATGCGACGTTAGAAGCAAAATTCTTATATTGGCGACTCGAAGATTCCCCAACCATTATCGAACTGGTCCGCTCGGGTACAATAGCTGCCCCAGCAACAGAATTGGTGATGGGCGGCGAACGTATTCATAATCCTTGGCGCGCAGGCGGAAAGTTTGGCCTTATTTATTGGCCCAAACAATATTGCGGTTATGGCATTCAAGCCAACTATTTCTTTCTACCTTCAAAATCAACTGAACAATCCGTAGAATCTAGCGGCGCATTGGATTCAGCGCTGTTAAGTATCCCCTATTTTGATGTTAATCTACAAAGAGAAGCGCTTACCAATGTTTCGTTTCCGGGGCCTGTTTTACCCTATTCAGGTGAGGCGACTTTAAAAATTGCGAATAAAATGCAAGGCGCTGAATTAAATGCCCTTTCACCCACAAAAATGTGGAGAAATATTCCTTATAATTATTTAGTCGGTCTACGCTATTGGCAGTTCGATGATAAACTCCTTTTTGCGACAAACAGTCCTTTTGTTGATGGCTCAGATGTATTTCAAACTGAAGATGCCTTCAAAGCTAAAAATAAATTTTTGGGCCTTCAATTAGGCTCTGGTGCGCATTATCAACTTGCTAATGCTTTCTTTAAAGCCAAGGGCACTGTGGCGTTGGGTGCCATGTATTCTGAATTAGATGTCGATGGCAGTCTTCGTACCACAAACTTTAATGCAATAAGATGGATCCAAGAATTCCCAGGTGGTTATTTTGCTTTGCCCAGTAATATGGGCAAGCAGCACCGTTGGCGTGTGGCTGCCATTCCAGAGCTTAATTTTAAATTTGGTTATAATGTTGATGAGTCTTTATCGTGGTTTATTGATTACTCATTCTTATATGTGACTGAGGTGGCTTGGTCGACAAGTCAACTCGATCGAAACATCAACCCAACTCAATCTGCGGCAATAACGGTACCCGTGGCCCCAGCACTCGTGGGAAGTAGACAGCCTGAAGCCAATATCAACTCCAATAGTTTATGGATCCAAGGTATTGCTCTAGGATTTATTTATAAATTGTGATGAGTGATGATAGGGTGGAAGTAGGCGTTATGATCAACCGCCTACTTCCAGGTTTCTTTCGCCAGCAAGCCATTCTGATATACTCTCTCGCAGCATGGGGAGAGTCACTGAACCATTTTTAAGCACCTGATGGTGGAATTTCTTAATATCAAACTTATCGCCAAGCTTCATTTTTGCTATTTGCCGTAAAGTATCAATCTCGCGTTTGCCTACCATATAAGACGTTGCTTGGCCTGGCAGCATAATGTAACGATCGATTTCAGCTTCAATAATATGATCTTCTAACATTGTATGCTGTTTTAAGTAAGCTATTGCTTGCTCACGCGTCCAGTTCATAACATGAATACCAGGATCAACAACTAGCCGCGCTGTACGTAACGACTCATTTGATAGCATTCCTAAGCGCGACATGTTGTCTTCATATAAACCCATTTCATCAGCAAGCCGTTCAGCATATAATGCCCATCCTTCCTCATAACCATTATTCCATAAATACTGATCTAAATGATGCTTTGCTTTATTTTCCATGGCGAGAGCGATTTGAAAGTGATGTCCAGGAATTAATTCGTGGAACAAAATGGATCGTTGACTGATTCTATTTTTATTATGAGGTTCATACGTATTAATATAAAAAACACCGGGACGTTTCCCATCTTCACTCGGACGGTCATATTCCCCTGCTGCGCCTGTTTTCGCACGATGCAAAGGGTAGGGTTTTATGATTGCTTCTGCTTTGGGAATATCTGAAAACCATTTGGGTACTTCTGCATTTACTCTTGCTAGGGCTTCTTGATTATAGATAATAATATCCTGCTCGGTTCGAAAAGCCTGTTTAGGTCTTTCTTTGGCTAAGCGAAAGACTTCAGCTACTGATTTAACACCAAATGCTTGTTCTCCAATCTCAGCAATTTCCAAAGATAATTTCTCACCATGTTGCAGACCATAATCATAGATGGCTTGAGGCGATATCTTCATTGTGGTGTTTTCTTGAATTTTTGCCTGATAACACTGCTCACCATTTGGTAATGCCAAAACCCCAATCTGCTCTCTTGCTACTGGCAGATAGTCATTTTCTAAATAAGCAATGTAACGCCGTAAAGCCGGGTTAATAATCCTTTCAATGATCTCTTTCGTTTGCTTCTTAAAAGAGGGATCGTCATCTCGCTTTGCAAAATCAAAATAGGGTGATTTTTCTACGGGTGTGCTAACAATCATTTTGAGTTGCTTTAACACCGTCTTTACAACCGGTTTAGGAGCAGTGTAACCTTCTCTAACGCCTCTTTCTAAATTTTTTATCTCATCATTAATAACCTGATCAAAGCTTTTCCAGCGTTTTAAGGCATCTTGACGATATTGTGCTGTACCAATAGGTTGTTTATCTGCGATCATGCCCAACATAATATGCCAACCCCAAAGTGGATTAACATTCCAAAGTTCATCCTTACAAACCCGTATGGCTTGGTTGCTCTCTAACCTCTCCTTAAGGAGTCGATAAGTTTGATATTGTGGTGTTCCTTTCAATTCAATTGGCTTTATTTGTTGTAAAGCACGCAAAAAATCATCCTCAGTTTTTTTCCATTCTTGATGTGCTTTCTTAGATCGATCCATAAATCGATCGAGATCAACGCCCTGTCTGCCCAAATGCAGCCCCTCTTCAGGATATCGTGCAAAATAAGCTTTTTCATACGCATCTGCGATTTGTGTTACTGTCTCTTGGGGGGTTGCTATACCGGCAAAAGGAATAAACAGAAAGAACAATAATGCCTTAGATTTTATCATTTAGATGTCGTAGTGACATATTGATGAAGCGATCGCGAACCTAGGATCGCAATGATAAAAGCCACGAGAGTTGCTAGCGCTGGAAGTAAACCTGCGTAGTATGTCCCTATGTTGTCAATAAGAAGGCCTGAGATCCCAGCCCCTGCTGCCATTCCAAAAATCATTGCTGTTACGACGATATTCATACCTTCATTGAGTTGCTTGACAGGCAATATTCGTTCTGTGAGAACCTGTCCGGAAATCGAAGTCGGTGCAATGGCAAGCCCAGCAACAAACATCGCGAACCCAAGCATCACAAGATCGGTTGCGAACACAAATGGCACCAGCGTAAGGACTAATAAACCAAGGCAGCGGATCCAAAGTATATGCGCATTCTGTTTGAAGGTACGTGCACCATACCAAAACCCAGCCAATACGCTGCTAAACGCTAACGTGGCTAATAAAACACCGGCCAACTGCCGTGAACCTGAATCAACAGCCCGAGCTACAACAACAACCTCGACAGCACCAGCGCTAACGCCAATGAACAAGACTGCCGCAAAAATCACTTGTAATCCCGAAATAGCAAATGCAAATAGTTGTTTCTCAATGGTAGATGCAATGACTGGCTGAGTACTTGTCTGCATTCCTAGTGCCACTGCACCAAGCACAAATGACAATAAACAACACACCAGTCCCGCAAGCGGATGTACTGCTGTGCAAAGTAATGTGGCAAGGATCGGCGCTGAAATAAAGACTATTTCATCGACCACTCCTTCGAAAGCATAGGCGGCTTGAAGCATTCTTTTGCGTTGCTCTGCATCAAGTGCGTGCATGACATACGCCCATCGAACTCGTGCCAAGGTGCCAGTGGATAGGCGCGATGCGCCAGTGATAGCTCCAACACTGCATAATACTGCAAATGGGGCATCAAACTGAATACAAGCAATCAAAGCAGTGGTGCAGATGAAATTAAGTGCGGCAAAAATGAAGAGGATCTTGGATTGTCCGTATCGATCGACTAATCGACCACTCAGTGGTGCACACACTGCCATCCCAATCATGGCACAAGCCGCCACGGCACCTGCAATCGCATATGATCCCGTGAGCATAGAGAGCGGCATAATGATGGCAAGACCAATCATACCTGCAGGCAGTCGACCAAGAAATGCAGCTGAGCTAAACCCGATCGCTCCGGGTATGGCGAATAGTTTACGATAGGAATGACTCATATCAGCTTTCTACTCTTTCCACCCAATATTAAAACCATGTTCATAAGGTAAATCGGTTGTCGTCGTGACACGACTAAATCCAACCTGCCTCAACCAACGTTCCCAGTCTTTTGCAGGATAAGCCATTCCTTGACCACTAGCGAGAATATTCAGGTAAAGCGACAAACGCGCCGAATAAAGGCCACGTCGTTCATCATCCGAAACGTTGTATCCGTAAATCAAAACCTTACCCCCTGAGGGCAGAGCATCGAAGGCCTTCGCCAATAAAATCAAGATCTGCTCTTCAGAGAAAATTTCGAGAACATGGCTAAAAAGAATCGCATCTGCGTTACGAGGAAAGGGATCCGCAAACAGATCCCCTGGATGGAGTTGGATCCGGTTTGCTATTTCATTCACAGTGGCACGCTCTGCAGCTTCGGTCACGCTAGGAAGATCAAAAATCGTGATACGCATCTTTGGATAACGAGCAATTAGCTGAGTAGCTGTAGTACCATCATTGCCACCCACGTCAAGCAAGTGACCAATGGAGCCCAGTTCGGGATTTTCCAAGAGACCACTCATTGATTTTTGCGAGAATGCTCCCATAGCAGCATGAAATATGGCTTGACGTTTGGGATCATGTGCAAGACGTTGATAGAGTGTCGGTTCTGTCCCTGGGTAAGTTGCAAGTGCCGTGTTGGTTCCCTCGCGTAGTGCACGCGTCATATCTGCAAAAGCAGGATAATAAATTTGCTGCCAGCCAAAAAGAATATGTCGCCAGCTGTCCTCACCATCAGGTGCGAGCAGTTCCTCAGCAACACTTGAGTTTTCGTATTGCCCCTCTTTCCTATCCACAAGTTCGGTAGCACACAGCGCTTGAAGCAGAGGCCGTAGTTTATCAGCACGAAGACCTGTGAACTGAACAACATCCTCGAAGCTAGACTTCGGTTGTTGAGATAAAAACGCGAAAATACCGAACTCTAGTCCAGCAACCACTGCATTAAACAAAGCAGGGCCATTCACAATCAGTTCAAACCGCTCGCGAACTCGATCGACATTCGTACTACTCACGACAGATACCTCTCTGTAATTTTGTTTTTTGTAATGCTATGAAAGAAAGTAGCAAGCCGCTCTACGCCTATTTCGATTTGTTCGGGAGAGAGGTAGCTGCATGATAGTCGCAACTCGTTATTGCCTGCATTGTTGAGGTAAAAAGGCGACATGGGCATCCAAAGCACACCATAATTTGATGCACACTGCTCTAATAGCGCAATATCAGCAGATACTGGGAGTCGCACACGAACAAAAAAGCCACCTCCAGGTTGGTTCCAGGATATTCCCATCATTTCAGCATTTCTATCAGGAATACGGCGTTGTAGTGCATCAAGAAGCAGTGCGAGGTTACTTCGATACAGCACCGACTTGTCGCGCTCAAGCGCAGCAAGGGATCCACCCCTTTCAAGCAACATCCCACCGATGAGTGCCTGACAAATGGGCGAGGTATTCACGGTAGTCATACTCTTAATAGTAGCAAGTGAGTCTGCCAGCCGATATGTAGAACCGTTTGCACTGGCAACGATCTGATCGGCAATCACGTAGCCTACTCGTGCTCCTGGCAAACAAATTTTTGCAAAGGTACCCAGTAAAATAACACTATTGGCACTATCTAGTGCCTTGAGCGTTGGAATGTCCATGCCAGGCGGTGCTGTGAAACCATAAGTATTGTCCTCGATAATTAGCAACGCATGCCGCTTCGCCAATACAAGTAATTGCTGACGCATGGTAAGATCAAGAACCGTTCCTGAGGGATTAGAATAGTTAGGTGCGACATAAAGCGCGCGGATCGGCTGATTGCATTCACGAGCTTGCTTGCATGCCTCATCCAGTTGATTGAGATCAATCCCCTCTTGTGTTTCATCAATCCCAACAACATTAATATCAAGCAACCGTGCAGCCCCAAGAATGCCAACGAAACAAGGCGTCACAACAGCAAGTTTCTCACATGAGGTACGAAAAATGGCACGCAATACGATTAACATCGCTTCTTGCGCCCCCACAGTAATCACCAGCGATTCGGGCACAACATTAATGCCATAATCTTTACAGAGCGCAGCAGCAACCAGATCATTAATCAAACCACTAGCTGGTCCATATTGATACAGCAAACGATGTGCTTTTTCTAGACTAAGACCATGGTTGCAACAAAGGTGTTGAATATATCGTTCCACATAACGATTAATATCAATGTCACGAAGATGTGCAGGATTTGGTGCACCTGGCGCGAATGAGATGGCTTCTGGGAATTTATCAATGATTTCATTTAGAAAATTGATAGAACCAAGCACAGGATCATCCAACGATGAATGCAGTTGCGATGCTAAGAGCATTCTGATCTCTCTTTAGCCCAACGGCCAATCTTAGCAAGTACATCTTCGCTATACATCCTCGTCGCCTGGATATAGGAAAATTCTGCCATATATTCACGGAAACGATCGCGCGGCTCTTCTGCGATACTTAACATTCGACGATTTTCCACAACAGCAGGGTTGTTAAATTCCTGTACCGCAGCTTCAATGGATGCATCAATCGCTGCATTAGGAACTACCTCATCACATAACAATTGTGCTTCTTTATCGGTGGCAAAGATTTTCCGGCCACCAAGGATAATTTGTTTGGTCAAGCGGCTACCCATTTTTCTGACAAGGCGGAAATTAGCTGCGCCAGGAACGATGCCTTCTTGCGCTGCAGGGAGTGAAAAGTAAGCATTGTCAGCTGCAATGATCTTGTCGAACACAAGCAACATCTGCATCCCACCACCTATAGCGAATGAATCAACCGCTGCAATCCAAGGCTTTTGAATGGTGCGCATATTCAATAATTTCGCGGTTGGATCAATCAACAATCCATGAGCAATTTTACTGATATAACCAAATTCTCGTCCCAACAGGAAGTCAACGAAAGAGATTTTTCCAGCATGCAATTCAGAAAGATTGATGCCTGCACAAAATACCCTTTTGCCAAGGTAACGCGGATGTGTCATAACGCCACCGCGCATAACACTTACCTTTATCCGCTGATCTAGCAACACAAGATCAACCGCAGTTTGCATATCCTCTATCAGCCGACTGTCTTCTGCGTTGAGGCAAGACTGATTGTTGATCGTCAAATAGCCGACATGCTCACGTCGTTCTAAAAAAAGAGTTCCCAAATTGATCTGATCGGTACATCGCAGTTCCTCTAATAAGCCAAGTGCGCGAGAACAAGGAAGTAGCATTGCATCGGCAAGATGAGTGCCTGCCTTAGGTGAGCGCAACAGACCGCAGAAGAAAATCCCTTGATCAATTTCAAGCCCTTCTTTATGCGCTTGGATATGGCATCGCTCTATCTCTATTTGTGCACGCGTAGGAACGAGTCCAGGAAATCGCTCGGCGGCATCGAAAACAAGATCATCAAGACGGCGATACTGGCTAAAATCGTTTGTCAGGATGGCATAAATTTCATCTGCATGCTGATCCATTAACCTGCTACGTAGTTGACGACACGACGCAAAAATCTGCTCTACAGCACGATGTGCTTGTTCATCACGATGAGGTTTGCTAGGCAATTTGGCAAGAAGGGACGCAGCCTCCCGGGTATGTAGCGCTAGCGCGTTCGCATCTTTCTCAAGCGTAGTCATCATTGACCGCGTAACCTGCGTAGCTCACGGTCGCAAGCCGCTAGATAGGTACCAAGCGCATCTTCGTATGTTGTTGTTGTGGCCTCTAATAATAGTTGGCGTCGCACGGCAATTTCAGCACTTGGCATTTTTGTCATTTGAGCGACAACTGCGCGTAAGGCACTTTGGACGTCAAGTACAATCTCGTCGACGAGGCCAACGTCTAGAGCCCATTGTGCGCTAACATCATGCATTCGCATAATGAGCTGCCTAGCCCGTGCTAAACCAACTTGGTTAACCAAACGGTGAATTGCCATCCCAGGCCAAATATGACCGTTATTGACTGCCATACAGAGTCGTGAATCTTGCGTTGCAATGCGGTGATCCGTGGCAAGCAACAATTCCACAGCCGGGCCACCTATAGTGCCGGTTACCAAAGCGATAACCGCTGCACGGAGCTTTTCGATCCTCCTGATCGCTCGCTCCCAGCGATTCACATCCTGAATGCTAACCTCTCCAGGCCAGTTCGTTAATTCCAAACCATTTGGAATAAATCGAAAAACAATAACCGCATGATTCTGTTCTTCTGCTTGCTCACAAATACCATTCACCATTGCGGTCAACTCATTTAGCTGCGCGTCAGTGGGGATATCAAGTTGCAGGTGGTTTGTCGTAATAGGATTTGTAATCATTTGTTATTCCCAATGAAGCAGAGCCATTTCAATGGTTGCACCAGGACCCATGGTCATCATGACACCGTAGTCGCCAACAACTACGGACTCTTCGCGTAAAAGCCGCTCGTATGAAAATAAAAAAGACCCGCTAGAAACATTGCCATAGTCTCGCAAAACACCGATGGTATGCCGCACATCATGACGTGTCAAACCGAGGTTTACCCTCACCGAGTCAATCACTTTCTTCCCACCAGAGTGCACAAGCCAATGTTTGATATCTGAGCGATGTAGATCTGTTCCTTCTAATAACTGTTTAAGAGCTAATTCAGCATGTGCACCAACCACATAAGGTATTTCGAGATCGAGAAAAAAACTGAACTTACCATGTCCCTCGTCCCAATCGTAGCGCATGGCGTCGATTTCATCTGGAATAATGCAACTTGCAAACCGCAAAATCGATGGACTCAAAACATGTTTATTGTCCACCGGTTCGCCTGCGACGACGGAAATGGCAGCCGAACCATCGCCAAAAAGGCTATTCACAACGGCAGTGCGCATGGTGCCGTCGAAAACATAACCGGCAGAGCAGGCCTCTATACAGACAACCATTGCGAGTTGACCAGGGTGAGTGCTCGCCCACCCCGCGACTGAGGACAGTGCGTTTAAGCCTGCATTACAGCCCATCCCAACAATATCCAGCCTTGAACAGTCGCGTCGAAGACCAAGTTCTTTTATGAGCAATGCGCTAAACCCTGGGGTGAGAAACCCAGTTGAAGAAACACAGCAAATATGGCGTATATCAGAGAGTTCTGCATTCGCTTGTGCAAGGCAGCGTGTGATAGCGTCGCGCCCCATGACAAGGCCCGCGTGAGTATGTTTGCGCAGCAGCTCACCCTGCGTCTCAACCGGCAGGGTTCCATCTGGGCTAGCTGCTGGTAAAGTCAGATAACGGCTCTCAATCCAGCTATTCAAGTACAGCGATCGGATCCGCCGATCTTTGATCTGTAAGATGTCAATCAGTTCTTCTTGTGTGTACCTATTTGGCGTCACACCGGTACCAACAGCGGTGATCCGTGGCGACAACGAGCCCTCTGTTTTATTAAGGATCATATATTCAATTATGCCTGGTTAAATGCATCAAGCCTTCCAGAGTTAGAAGGCGAGCCATGATACTTCACTTTGACACCCGATCCAAGGTTTTCTGATAATATGACAGTTAATCTCATTCTAACTTTTATATTTACGCTGCCTTTTTCAGGTATTTTAGAACATCATTAAGTGAGTCAAAGATCTATGCAAACAATTATTGATAACTCTCGGGTCCTTTATGAAAAACGCGATAAAGTTGCATACGTTACTCTTAATCGCCCACAGGTATTGAATGCCATGGATCAACAGATGCACGTAGAATTAGCGGTAATTTGGGATGATATAGAAGCTGATGACAACATCCGTGTAGGAGTGTTAAGTGGGGCTGGCGATAGAGCCTTTTCAGTGGGACAGGATCTAAAAGAGCTGGCAAAGCACCAACGAGAAGGAACCGTGGTTAAATCGAGCTTTGGAAGTCGTGACAAGCCAGGCTGGCCTAGGTTGACTGAACGCTTCGATAGAGTGAAACCCCTCATCGCTAAAGTTCATGGTTACGCGCTGGGTGGTGGTTTCGAACTCGCGCTCGCCTGCGACATTATTGTTGCAACTGAGGAAACAACATTTGCCCTCCCTGAAGCACAACTCGGACTTATTGCTGGTGCGGGTGGGATATTTCGTCTGACACGTCAGATCCCTGTGCGCACAGCGCTTGGCTATTTATTAACTGGTCGGACAATAACAGCTGCGAGGGCATTGGAACTCGGGTTGGTGAACGATGTCGTTAAAGCACCGCTGCTGGACACTTGTGTACAAAGCTGGGTACAAGATATTTTGCGCTGCGCACCGCTTTCTATTGGAGCAATTAAGCAAGCTGTGTCGAAATCAGCGGCGGTGTCGATCGAGGAAGCTTTCACGATGCATTACCCCTTAGAAGAAGCTCGCAAAATGAGCCTTGATGCACAAGAAGGACCGCAGGCATTTGTCGAACAGCGACCACCTGTATGGAGAGGTCGCTGATGACGAAAACACTATTCGATTAACTGAGGTAATCCTCGGGACCGCCGTCGCGAACCGTATCGAGAGTAAAACAATGGAAACCACCACCAAACAAGCGTCTATGGCGATGACGAACGGGTACAACCGTAAACTTGTGCTGCTCAAGTGTGCGGATCAGCTCTGGGCACGCGTCGTTAACGAGTACGGTGTCTGGGCTAACAGAGAGTACATTTAAATCTATATAAGGACTGGTGAGAACGAGATCCGTCTCGTCATACTTTGGAAAATTATTTTCCTTAGGCAATGGCGCAACAATCATGTCCCATTTACGAAGCTGCTCTGGTAGAAAATTCGCAACCTCCTTGGACCGCACAAGGAGCGTACCAGGGCGTAATGCAAGCAGCATACTGTCGATATGACTGTCACTCAACTTATAAACTCGATGAATTTGAAAGCGCCCAGCTAAATGGCGTTCGAGCCAATCAACTGCCATGGCATGATTCGCGGTTGAAATATTAGCGACAATATCCCGTCCTAACCGTACGCACTGCGCACCATCAAACATCATTTCAAACCCAACGTCATACGGCATCAGTTGCGGATCCTCGATTGGCTCTGTTGGGCCACCGGCTCCGCTATTAGCGTATGAAAGATCAAACGATGCATCTGTCATCCAGGGTCTTGGCATGAGTGACCATCTAGCACCGCGCTCAAAATATTTTGCAAATACTGGCTTCAGAAACTGAGTCTCAAAATATCTTGCGCGGATCATCGGTGCCGTCTCAATGATCTCATCACCGGCAATCAAAGCGATATCACGAACATTCAGTGGAGGAACAACCGCCGCAGACCAGGCTGGTGTTTGAACTTGGGTTGTGTTCTTGTCGAGATCCATCGGGCGTAGGACCTTAACCGAGAGGGATTCTAGTGCCGAAACAATGCCTTCAATATCCTCATTGAGCTCCTCAACATATCGCTGTTTAATAGGTAACTGGACCTGCTTCTTATCTGTACCTGCGCCTGGCGCACCAAGTCGAGGGTAATACCATTCGGTGCGAGCAATGTTGTCGTGAAAAAATAGATCAAATGAAAGCTCACGCTCATGGGAAGTGTAATTCTGGGCAGAGCCTACAATCACTTCTCTGAGTTGTGACCACTCGTCAAAGCTGTTTAATTTCATTCTTTTCTCCAATTAAGTTAGGGTCTCAATAGCTCGCGGAGAAACCTGGTGAAGTTTCTCCTCAAGACGTATTGCCGCTGCGAGATCTTCAGCAACGACGGTATAACTAATCACTTTGCGCGTCGGAATAAATGTACCCGTAAGTACGACGCCACTTCGGGTTTTGGGGTCAAACGCAAGGCCAGAATTATTAAGCATGTCAACGGCTGCCTGGAACGATGGTGCTTTCCAACCACGGCGCTCCAACAAAACACGCTTTTGCATCCATTCCTTGCCCACAATACGAGCGCCAATGATAGAATAAATGTGCGTTGAACCTGTTATCCGGCCGTTATATTCTGAAAACAGCACCTTTGCATCCGGCGTGACAATAGCGTCGGCGCTGAGCGTACCACGATATCCTGTGGCACGCAGCGCTGACGACAATTGATGTCCCCCATCGACAATCTCTGCCACAGTTGTTGGAGACAAACCCACGGGCGGAATCACTTGGCCGTCAGCAATTGGCACTGCAAGCATCTCTCCCAATCCTGCAAACTGAACACCATCATCAGTGATGTTAAATTCCGCAAAAATCGCCATACTGCCTGGGAAATAGCGTTCCACAACGAAACTGTGATGGCCACGGTTCGTGAGCCAGTCCCAGTTCTCCTTAAGATAAGTATTGATGGCTAGGCGATCGGCTAATACGTAACCTCGTCTGCCGCCATTTGGCACTACACCATCAAGAGGACTCAGGACTTCGTTCCCCCTACAGCCCTGACCAAAATCTTTTTTCACGATTACTGCAAGCCCTTGGACAAGAATCATATCCGAAAGGATTGCTTGTGCCATTTCGAAGTCGTTGATGACAGCTCCAACCGGGATCGGTACATTGTTACCAGCAGCAATCGCTCGAAACACAACTTTGCTATTAGCTAAGTCGCCGCCACCTTGACTTGCAAAAGCACTACCTGGAACACCACTTTCCGATCCTAGAGAACGTGCCAACCCAACGACTGCAGCATCGGGAGTAAGTGGAAGTACTGATTCTAAATGTCGCCCATCAAGTGCTTCTTTGACTGCATTGCTAAGTGCTACATTCATGATCCTATCGGCACTCAGGTTGCCCGCACTCCCCTTTGGGGCAACGATAATCCGAACCGACTCGTGCCGAACATCTTTAAGATGAGTAATGTATTCGAGATAACCTGCGTCTGGTGCAACTGGCAGTACAACAATGTCGTCGTTCTCGACTTGCCAAAGAAGGCGCTGCGCCCACACTGCCAGGCCTTCACTAAACTCGACGTTACTTCCAAACACTTGCTCGGGGCAGTCATTAGCAACCAGTAACCTTGGCATCTTGTTTGTTCCTTCGATTATTCTGTAGAAAAAATTTGCGGCACTATGGTAACATTTCATCGCGATTTACATCAGCCTATTTTTTATTAAGCGCATGCGAATGCTACCTGTGTAGTTGCACATCTCAGCTTAAGAATGGAAACCTTAAATGCCCAACTCTAATCAGCCACTTTGTGCACGACATCCTATTTCTCTGACTAGCATTAGAAATCATCCCTTCGATCCGCCTGCTGATCTGACCGAACTCAGTAAACAGTCAAGTGTGCATCGATTAATCTATCCTGATGGCCATTTGGGATGGCTGGTAACAGGTCACACAGCTGTTAAAAAAGTGCTTACCGATCCTCGTTTTAGTGCCCGCTCAGAGTTTAAACGAGCACCTGTACTAAGGCCCGGGATTGATCCATTCTATGGTAAAGAGGCTTTACCCGGCTGGTTAGTCGACATGGATCCTCCACAGCATACCCGCTATAGACGAGCCCTCTCAGATCTACTGTCTATGCGGCGAATGAAAATGCTGATACCTCGTGTTGAACAGATTGTTCACGAACAGCTTGATGCGATGAGAAAAAAGGGCTCTCCTGTTGATCTTGTTGAGAATTTTGCCTTGCCAGTGCCATCTTTAACCATCTGCGAACTCCTTGGCGTGCCCTACGAACAACGCCTTGAGTTTCAACAAAATAGTGCGGCGCTTTTCAGCCTTGAAGTCAGCGCCGATCAAGCTGCCACTGCGATGGATTACTTAACCCATTTTTTAGTTGACTTAGTTCGCCAAAAGCGTAAACAACCCACCGAAGATCTCTTAAGCGAACTGATTAGCCTCAATGAGTTTAACGATGAAGAACTCGCCGGTGTTGGTGTACTTTTGCTGACAGCAGGACATGAAACAACGACGAGTATGCTTGCTCTTGGCACCTTTGCTTTACTTCAAAATCCAACGCAACTCGCCAAACTTCGTGGTGGTCCCGAACTTATCGACAACACGGTTGAAGAGCTCATGCGCTATCTTACAATCTTTCATTTTGGCGTTCCTAGAACTCCGCTTGAAGACGTGGAACTAGAAGGATTTTTCATTAAAGCAGGGGAAAGTATGACACTTTCGCTACCTGCAGCGAATCGTGATCCCGCTCAATACAACACAGGCAACGAGCTTGATATCGAGAGAACTGAATGCCGTCATTTTGCGTTTGGGTATGGCGTTCACTATTGCTTGGGTATGCATTTAGCACGTATTGAAATGCGGGTAGGATTCCTAGCACTCTTCCAAAAGTTCCCAACGCTTCATTTGGCTGTGCCTCCTGAAGCGATTGAGCTAAACACAAGTTCAGGACTTTACGGCGTGCACCGGTTACCTATTGCCTGGTAGCAATTGCGATATCTATCAGTGCTTTTTAGCACGACTCATCAGAAAATGTTGTTGAATATGATTATCACGATAATATTCAGAAGCCAGTGCTTCTAATTCGGCTCTAAATTGCTTAAGCGTGATGGGATCCCCTTTTGACTCTTCTATCAGCTTAAGCACGGGGGCAAGTGTGCTTTCAATCGATTGGCGATAGTGTCCTAAGCTTAAAGCGGGAAATCGCATAATACCTTGATCAAAAATGAGATCATCTACAGCATTCCCTAGTTGTTGTTTAACAAATGTTGGATCGCCCCACAGCGGTGAAGGCGATACGCCTTCCGGTGTTGGAAAGAATTCACCCACTAGGCTAAATAATTTGCCCACATATAAATCAGGCGGCCAAGTTGAAAAAGCAATGGTTCCACCTGGTTTTAATACGCGCAACATCTCTTTAATCGCAACTTCCGGTCTAGGTGCAAACATATGACCAAATTGGCTTAATACGGCATCAAAAGAAGCATCTGGATAAGGCAGGAATTCAACATCGCCCTCTTTGAAATCGATATCAACATTCGCTATAACGATATTTTTTTGCGCTTGTTCAATTAATGTAGGGCTTAAATCAAGAGCACTCACCTTAGCACCCAATCGTGCTGCGGTGATGGCCACCACACCTGTACCACAACCTACATCGAGCACCTTGTCGTTTTGCTTGATACGTGAAAATGTTACCAAGGCAGGGGCTGCCAATGTGGTAACAATTTCGATGGGTGCAAAAAGCCCCCAGCTTTTTTTTTGCATTTGTTTAAATTCAGCAAAGGGATCATTTGTCATTTTATGTTAATCCTTTAAAGCATTTTGAGAGGATCTTAAGGTGTTACTCGGATTTGTAGGAACATCTATAATGTCTGTCACTTCAACTTGTTTCAGTTTTGATCGATTATATTGCTCTACGATTGCTATTGCGGGCCTCATCTCTTCTGGCTGGATCATAAATAAGGGTTCACCATCACTATTATTCACTTCAATCAGTAACGCATGAATACCTTCTCTTAGTTCTTGATACTGGTTATTAGCATTGATGTGACCACTAATATTGGCATTGTTCGGATGTGTGATTAAACCATTTCGACGCTTCCAACGGTTAAAAACCGGCACAACTAATTCGATGAGAAATGATAAAGCACTCAACGCAAAGGGCTTTCTGTACGTGCCATCTAATTTTTCAATTTCTTTTGCTGCATTTTCTAAAATGGTTTCATCTGCTTCAAGTTCTATTATATTTGGCTTATGCGCTATAGAACGATGCATTCCACTCCTTCGATTAGCAAATGCTATTTTAACTTGTTCAATAAATGTTAGAATTTTAGCTTTCATCTTTACAACACACCTATTCAGTCGAAATTACCAAAACCAGTCGATTGACTCATTTATATTCAACGTTCAATTTTAAGTTAAAAACTGCTATATTCCTATCCCTAAAAACTCAGGATGCTTAGCAATGACTGTATTATCCTCATTATTACCCCATTTAAAAGCGGTTTTTTTTGATCTCGACGATGTCTTGGTCTTCAGTGAAAGAGTACATAACAATGCTTGGAGAATGTGTTTACCTACTTTCGGCATCAATCCTGAAACCATTGATTTTGCGAGCTTCACCGGCATCTCGGATATGCAGCAAGCTAAGCGTTTTGTGGCAGAATTTAAGATCCAAGAAAAAGCTGAAACCTTATGGGAACATAAACGAAAAACCTTTATCGATATGACAAAAATGGGTTTTGAATCAGCGATGGGTCGTAATGCGCTTCTTGAGCGCCTTTCTAAAACCTACCAGGTTGGAGTTGTCTCTTCCTCGCCGATCTCTGTCATTAATGCCGTATTGAATTTAGAAAAGATAGCCAGTTTCTTTCATTTCGTGATTGGCTTTGAAGATTGTGAAAAGCATAAACCCGATCCGACACCCTATCAACATGCCTTAAGTCGCGCTGGGGTAACGCCCAATGAGGCTTTAGTGATTGAAGATTCTGTCACAGGCATTACTGCCGCTAAAAATGCCGCCATTCCTGTGATTGGCCTTTTAAAAGATCAACGACCAGAGCAAATATTAAAAGATGTAAACTATTTTAATGATTTTGCTGAAATTCAATCTTCGCTGTTCCATCTAAAATGAGGGTTTTATGATAAGTGAATATGTTTTTACAGAAACGGTGGGATTGATCGCTGCTTTTTGTACGACTTTTGCTTTTATACCTCAGGTTGTGCAGTTATATAAAACTCGAATAACCACAGGTATCTCGCTAGGTATGTATTGTATTTTTACAACGGGTGTTTTCATGTGGCTTATTTACGGGTTCATCCTCTCATCTCCTTCCCTGATTATTGCTAACTCTTTAACCTTTATTTTTGCGTTAAGTGTGTTAGTGATGAAGTGGATGTGGAGATAAATGTTTAGATCAATCCCCTTGTGGTGGACCTAATTTTTTTTCTAGATCTTCATCTGTAGCCCATTTCAACTCGGGATGTTGAGTGATCGTTGTGATAATAACCTGCTTCTCATCATCATTGTGAGAATCGACTACCATAATATAGGATCCATGTTTCACATAATCTTTGAATTTATCGACAAAGGGATTTTTGAGATTGATCCCAATCAGACTACTTCCCCATGCTCCCATTGCAATACCAATTGCAGCGAGTCCCATTAAAATAAAGGGCTGTATCACTAGATCATGCTGATACACAATATAGCAGTATACGGAACATAAAATAATGACCAACGAAACACCCATTATCGCTCCTCGCTTGATGGAAGGAACGAGATCAGTGGTTTGAATAAGGTTGGCCTCATTCAAACCTGCATTCTCTAGTATATCAGATCGTTCTCCAACGATATGAATATGAGCTTTAGGAATATCCTTTGCCCTCAATTCTTGCATAACCGTTTTTGTTATGCCTAAATCAGATACAAGAATATATAAATGCTGCATAATACTCCTTAGTAGTGAATATTAACGCGCGTACTACCCACTCTTACAAAATCCTGATTTAACCATGCTGCATCTTCTCGGTGAAGTCTGATACAACCATGGCTAGCATTATAATCAGGAACATGGCCACCATGCATCGCATATCCCCCTTTGAAGTGCATGCAATAAGGCATCGGAGCTCCACCACGTCCTACTGGGAAACGGCTTGATTTGCAACCAGGGCCTTGTTTTCGATAGATGGTATAGGTACCTGTCACTGTTCGGCAACTCCTGCGAATATCAGGGCAATATGCTTTACCACCGGATGCGCGACCCCATCTGACTAAATGGCCACTGTCATCATAAGCGCCCCAAATGCGCCGACCTAAATCCACTTTAATGATGTTACCGGCAGATATTCTTTGAGGAAGAGGCGAATTATAATAATCTCTGGCATTCACACAAAAGCTAACGGACACAAGTAACATGGTTCCTATTAGTTGAAATCCTATTTTTTTATTCAGCATGATAGTCTCCGAGTTGTTTAAGCTTTGCAGCTGTGACAAAACGGTTTTATAAAAAGTTCCCGTTGGCATTGCTGTGTTTTTAAACCAGCCTTCAATAAGTTGCTAGCAACTTCACTCATGATTATTGATTGAGTCGATTTCTAATGATTTGAATGATTGTTAATAGCATAAAAATAAAAATGCTTGCAACAGCATAAAAAATAACAAGACCAATAAAGGCCATGCTAGCCATAGGATCATTGGAAGTCTTAACGGAATAAATCAATAAGAGTGGCCCTGTTAGCCCTCCTATCAAACTTATCACTGCTATTTTAAATGCATTGTTGATGAAAGCTGAAAAAAGATAAATAAAATCGCCCAATATAATAAGCGGCATAATATAGAAGACATAGGGATAAAGCAGTTTGCGATAACTGCTAGCATCTGGTGTGGTGACTTTGCCTTGACTTAAAATAAACAAAATGCATAAGCAAGCTAATATAACCACAAAAAAGATGGCCAAACGTTTTACATAGCGCTTATTCATCATTACATAGCTATTTGGCAGCAGCAATAAACATCAATAGTGCAACAATCCCTGCAAAAATGCCAGCATATAACGACCATTGCACAGGGACCGTAAATTGCGCAATCACGATGCTCCATGCTTTAGAAAATCTGACAAATTGCAAAATGGATACAATACCAAAGATAATTCCAGCTAATATTAAAGCGGCGGTTTTCATTTTTTAATTCCCTATTATTACCTTACTTCTTTTTCTTCATTATTGCGTCATGATAAAAGACCCACCACAGCGCATGACCTGCTTGATTAACTGCTTCACGTGCAGCAGGTGTTTGAGAAAGGGCATTGAGCATCACAAAATCATGAACTGTACCAAGATATCGTACGGCGGTGACAGGTACACCTGCTTGCATTAATTTATTGGCATAGGCTTCGCCTTCATCTCGCAACACATCATTTTGATCGGTGATAATGAACGCTGGCGGTAAACCTTCAAGATCGGCAATCGATGCTCGTAAGGGAGAAGCAGTGATTTTCTTCGCCTCGTCTTTACTTGGTAAATACGCATCCCAAAACCATTCCATCGCTTTTTTGGTTAACCAAGGCCCATTTTCAAATTGCTTGTAACTTTCGGTATCAAAGTTAGCATCAGTAACAGGATAAAACAGTAACTGAAAATCAATTTTCGGCGTTTTCTTTTCTTTGGCCATCAGTGTAACCGCAATAGCCATATTACCACCAACACTATCACCTGCTACCGCAATCTTTCCAGTGTCTAGCTGAAGGGCTTTGCCATTTTCAGCAATCCACTGTGTTGCTGCATATGCTTCATTAATTTGTGTTGGATACTTTGCTTCAGGGGCAGGGCTATAATCAACAAAGACAATTGCTGCATTTGCGGCATTGGTCAGTTCTCGTAAAAACCGTTCATGGGTTTTAAAATCCCCTAGAATCCAACCACCACCATGAAAATACATCACAACAGGTAACGGCTTCTTATCATTTTTAGGACGCATGATATGTAAATTAATTTTTTTACCATCAACTTCAATGGTTTTCTCTACAACCACAGCAGGTGCCAGCCAAGCAGGATTTGCTTGTGCATTCGATAAAACGGCTCTTGCCTCAGTTGGCGTCAAGGTGTAAATAGGTTTTCCACCTTGCTTATTTAAAACATCAATAAATTGTTGCGTGTCCTTTTGTAGAACAGGGGCATCTGCAAAAACGACCGAAGCATTCAATAATAATGCGGTTACAGCATAAATGGTTAATCGTTTCATTGTATTATCCTTTGAAGAGAGTCTTTATTAGCAATAGACTTACTTCACTGTTAATTCAACAAATTCGTTATTAACTGTAAACATTTGATGCTAATTGGGCTATTTTAATAGAATGACTTATGATTTTAGTGTATAAGCACTTGGTAAAATGACATATCAAGGTTAAAACGATGTCGAATCAAAAGATGCACGAGAACGAACACAAAATCGATGAATCACTCGTAAGACAGCTGCTGTTTGAACAATTTCCAGAATGGTCAGATCTTCCCATTTTGCACGTTAGGTCTGATGGTACCATCAATGCTATCTTTCGTCTTGGTTCCGATATGTGTGTGCGATTACCTCGGATCCCTGAAGTTGATCATCAAATTGAAATTGAGCAACAATGGTTACCTCAACTTGCCCCTCATTTGCCGCTTGATATTCCGGTTCCGCTGGGTAAAGGAAATCCAACAGAATATTATCCTTGGCATTGGTCGGTTTATCGTTGGCTTGAAGGCAAAAATATTTTTATTGAACCCATTAGCGATCTCGACCAAGCTGCAATTGATTTAGCGCAATTTATCAATGCGTTGCATCAAATATCACCCTCCGTTGAGCTAACCTCTCAACGATGTGGTCCTTTAATAACGCAAGACGTTGAAACACGCGAAGCAATTCAAGCACTACAAGGCGACATTGATACGGTGAGCGTTACCAAGATATGGGAACAATGTCTTAACACGCCTCTTTGGAATAAACCACCCGTATGGATCCATGGCGATCTGTTACCCGCCAATCTATTAGCCCATCATGGACGACTGAGTGCTGTTATCGATTTTGGCTTGTTTGGCATTGGCGATCCTGCTTGTGACTTGATCCCTGCTTGGTGTCTTTTTGACACAGGAGCGCGAGAGGTTTTTCGTTCGACATTAAAAGTCGATGATGCAACTTGGAATCGTGGTCGTGGCTGGGCACTCTCGATTGGACTGATAATACTCCCCTATTATAAGCATACGAACCTAGGGTTATACGCCGTTGGAAAACGTATGCTCGATGAAGTACTTGCTGAGTCTAGGCTTTTTTAACAAATTCCGACTTCAGCATCATGGGCCCAATCCCTTCGATTCGGCAATCAATGTTGTGATCACCTTCTACTAGACGAATAATTTTCACTTTGGTGCCCATTTTTGCAACAGAGGATGATCCCTTCACTTTGAGATCTTTTATTAAAGTGACTGAATCGCCATCTTGCAGTAGATTACCGTGAGCATCTTTAACAATTAAAATATCCGTTTCAACGCTGGCCTGTTTTGTTGCCCACTCATGTCCACATTCAGGGCAAATATAATGCTCGCTATCTTCATACACAAAAGCAGATTTGCATTTTGGGCATGGGGGAAATTCTGTGCTGTCTACCATTTTTCTTCTCTTTAATATAATTAAATGACTAAGTTAACGTAATAAAAAAAGGGCAACTTGCCTCATATTATCAAACTCGATAGAATAAGATACTTATCTAGCCCACCAACTTTTGAGTAATGAATGAAGGGAATCATATTCACGCTGTTCAATCCGTTTATTGAAAAAAATTATAATATCATTGAGTGGGAAACACTACTGGAAAGCGCAAAACTCGCGAGTGAAGGGATCTATACTGCTGGAGACACTTACCCTGATTCAGATCATTAGAAAGCATATCGAATAAGAACATAGTTTGCTTGATATCAGTGCTAGATAAATATTAGCCTATGGCGAAGCTTTCTGTTAATTAACTCAGCAAAGCTTATCCAATAACGGATCTTTTCTGCTAATGGGTGAACAACAAGAAATTTGCATTAATTGAAAGCCCAATCCTGATTGGCAAGATCTTTATACATCGTTGATCTAAGACTGGATTGCTTCCACTTCGCTAGCTTGGTGTCGCAATATGGTAAACGGTGTTTATGAGTGTTTCGGCAAAATATTACATTCAACAGTTTTACAGTTCTGGCAATAAATAATCTTCATCGTCAATTTCTTCTAATTTTTCTCTGCTTTCTAAAATCCTTGTTTTCAGATCGTCATAATTTTTGAAATGCCTTGGTTTTAATATATTAGTCACTTCTCTTTTAACACCATTATCTTTAAGACCATAGATAGCGCCAGTTGAATCAAATATATAGACACCCTTTAAGTCTTTTCTGTCCTTGGCAAGTTTAATTTCTCCTTCCATGTTATCTAAAACATATATTTTTGATTTACCCAACGGGACATCTGGATTATCTCGATAAAGTAGTACCATGTGCGCTTGCTGTTGATGTTTAATGATGACGTATGCAAATAATAATTTATCTTTGCTTATACCAAGATGTCTTAACATCATCCATTTTCCAAAGACCATATCTTCACAATCTCCGCCAAATGTAGTGATGACTTCTATCGGAGTTGCCCAATAGTCTGCTTTCTTCCATTTATTTTCATCTGCTATCCACGGAAATAAATTAAACGTATTGTTTGTAAGCGTCAATTTTTCGAAATCAGTCTTATCCTGGTTCTCTACAAGCAATTTATTTAGATATCGCATTCGTTTTTCGGCTTCATTACCATATGTTTTATTAACAAAGGCATATATTTTTTCACCCCAAGGCTTATACTCTGCTGCATAGCACGGAGCAATAACTGCGTTATATATAATCAGTAGCATTATTACCAGTTTCATACGGCATCCAAATAGTTATTAGCTTAAGCTTAACTACATTATAGCTTCAATTAATTTACCTCTGTTTTATATAAATGGAGTATCAATGATGCACCTCTACAGAATTTATTCTGAATCATTCAGTCACTTGTTATTTTAACAAGTTTAACTGAGTTTCTCTGCCATTTTTTTGAACGCTTTGTGCTTTATCGAAACTTTCCATTAGAGCACGATAAGGAGGGACAATATGATCAACCATGATACCTGCAAAATCCATTGCGTCTGGACGGTTCCATGTGCTCATTAGTTCCGCCAAAACAGCATAGGTATCCGTTGGGATTGCTCCAGCTTGTGTAATACGCGCTAATGTTATTTCCGTTGCCATCTTACTCCAGTTACCAGAAGCATCTATAACATTAAAAACTTTATATCCTGCTTCTAATGCAGACAGCGTAGGAAAAGACATACACACACTAGTCAATGTACCTGCAATGATAAGGGTTTTACGATTTGTTTTTTCAATAGCGGATACCCACGCTGGATTGTCCCAAGCATTTATTTGCCCTGTACGAGGAATATAAACAGCATCAGGATTAAATTGGTGGATTTCAGGAATTAAAGGTCCATTGGGACCGTCTGGCACAGAAGCTGTTGTAAATGTCGGAATTTTTGCTAAATGTGCAACTTTTGCAAGCGCTGTAACATTAGAACGTAGAATTGGAAGTTCCATATCTCTAACAAGCTGAAACAAACCACTCTGGTGATCAATAAGCAGCATAACCGCATCATTTTGATCAATCATCCACTTATTACTCATAATGCACCACCCATAGCATAAATTATTACATTAGAAATTTCTCACTTTAAGAAATATAGCACATGACCAGATAGGTCTTTCCCTTTAAAGGAAAGGGGGCAGATACTGTGTTATTGATCTGAGGGACGCAATTACATTCTGCTCATTAACTTTATAAAATATGGAACGTTTGCAACGTGCATTTAAGTTTAATTTTGCCACGATCTTAGTGTCGCTGAGAATTTTTTCTATACAACGTGTGCTTTGTTCTACTATGACAAAAGACGACAACACTGCAAAAATGGTCGCACCATTACGTAAAGTCTCATTAAAATCTAATACGCTTAAAGGAGCTTTAGATAAAAATTCATATAACGCTAATTCTGCTGCCGCCCTCTCGCTCCCCTCTTCTAGGGCCTCACATAGCTGCATGAGCATGTGTTGTAGAGATTTTTTATTGGTTGGCAAAGTGGAGGAGCAGCAGCAGATCCGTTTAACATGTTTAACCTTGACGGTATTTTTGAGTGCCATAATTATAACTTACATATTAGTTAGTCAACACTACTATTCATACTTAAATGAGAATTTAACCTGACTATGATTAGGCTACATAGCATAAGGTGATAGCGCCCACTTTTATACCCAATAAATTATTCATAATGACTAAAGGTATCTGAGTCTAGATAGTCCGCAGCTCAATTCATAGATTTGATACCATATAAACAGATAGAATCTGTCGCTGGTAATATCTTCTTTATTTTGGTGATAGTAATGAAATCAGGTTCAAGTTCATCGAGCAGCGCAGTGATTGAAACAATAGCACAGACTATAGGTCAATTTTCACAGTACCGTGGAATGGATGGAAAGCTTATCTATGGTACACATCAAAGACAAGCATTCTTAGCAAAACAATTACTGGCTCAATTACTTCCTGAAGACGGCTGGGAAAGTTCTGCCGTAACCACATTAAAATATCCCTTAGCAGCACTTGCTGCTCAAGAATTAAAAATACATGCTGTCGATGCTGATACAGCCGCTGCATTTGGCCCTGGTTGTGTTACCATTTCAACACCAACCTTAAAAAAGCTTGCAGACTCTGCACGCATTACCACTAATACGACGTTATTACCACCAGCGCTCTTTCTTGAGATTCAGCATCGTCTGAGAGATAAAATCAACATGCAAGAGAAACGAACATTAAAAGAAATCCTTGGGCATCAGTATGAAAGCTGGGCGACACGTTTTGCTGAGCTTGGATTTAGCTCAAGAGCAGATTTTGATAGATCCTCTAATATTCCGCTCAATACTTTAGCCTTAAATGTTTGTCATTCTCAAGAATTACACTTTTTTGTAGAACAGCATCTCACAGCCGATGGTAAAGCACTCAATTCACTTCGAAATCAAAACTTAAATGGCCTCACACCAAGCGTTTTACTTTCAACGCCAGGAATGAATTTCGCTTATGGTGGTCACAAAGCCATTGAGTATTTAAGCAATGGCTCTGCTAAAATATTTATTTCTAACATGTGGGAAACCGTACTAAAATCAGCTGAAATTCAAGGCTGTAGGCACCTTGCTTTTTCAGCAATTGGTTTAGGTGCTTTCTTACCTGGTACTTGGTCAACGGAACAAAAAGCGCAAGTAACTCAAATTTATTACCAAAGTTTAATGGAGCAACTTGCCAAACCTAAATTTCATGGTAAATTTGATTCTATTCATATTAATCCCGTATTTGATTTTGCAAAGCGTAAATTAGAGGAAGCTAAATCAGCAGCTCACCCTGCTATCGGTTCATTGGTTCATCAGTTTGCTGGTGATGTGAAATTTTTCGCTGTAGAATGTGCAAAAAATGACATAAAATGTGGCTTACTTAATCCTTCTGATCCCGACGTGATGTGGGGTAAATATGATATTGGCGAATATTATAAAACTGGCGATTATGTTGGCGAAGAAGATTTAGCAGCCACGTCAACCGCCTCTTTAGGCTCGGTAGGATTGTGTGATGTCTATACGAATAGAACAAAAATAAATGGTGTAGGCAACTCGCCATCCAACGAACCTCTTACATATATTCAGCTATATTCAGCAACAATGTCAAAAAAAGAGATATCCGAAAACAAAGTTCGCTTGGCAATCAAATTCCAGAATGAAGCGACCCGAGATTTATTTATTAGTGATTTTCATACGCAAGCGCAACAATTGGGTGTAAATACCAATGATTTTTTCACTATTCTACACGACGCCAACCCTGGCGTTGTCTATATAGAACCATCATCAGGAAGAGGTTCGCTTGGCGCTTATGTTTCCCGTAACAATGAGCTCTCCATAAACTTTGGCCATCATGCACTTCGTGATTTTTTTGCTCGTAAACTTGCAATTTCGCAAGTTATTGCAGAAATGCCCAAATCTGGGCTTATTGGTGATACTGCACTTTATTTTAGAGATCATCAATTAAAACCACAATATGCTTCTGCAGCAGCGGCTGCTTCAGATACAATGGCACCAACACCTGGTAAAATATTACTCATTAGCAGCACTCGTACCCGTGAAAATGAAGTAACCAGTGTAGACTTTGAGGAAGATTCATTTGATCCTGGAGAAAAACGGACTCGTTCTGCAACAGAAACTGCAATGCGACGCAATTGAAATTTAGTTATAACAAACCAAATTTGTTCTGATACATCGTAAGCGATCCTTATATGCTCGATTTTACGTTAGTGCCTGTCATTACACAGTTAAAAGCCGATCTAGACAACCACAAAAAAGCACTGGAAAGCTTCTACCCTAAAAATGTGATTGAACGCGCATGCTATGAATATGCACAAAGTGTTTTATTGACAAATCCTCGCATCTTAATGCCCACGCAAGAAGCGGTGGCATTTTATCGCCACTTATGCAATTCGAAAAATTTAAAAGAAATCGTATTTCAACAAGAAAAATTGCGGTTTAGTAAAGAACTCCCCACATTGGTTGGTGAAAACACCGAAAGAGCAATGGAACTGTTAACAAAATTCCGATTAGCACGTATCAAAAAATACCAGCCTGGCGTGTTTTCTGAATATTTAAAAAATAACGGGTGCATTCAGCCAAATAAACCGGCTGACGCTACGATCCCCAAAAGAACTGTTCGCTTTGCTTAAGGAGCAATTATGCAATATGGCCCTCAAGAAGTAGCATTATTTACCACCGCTGAACAACGTTCTGTTTTAAGGCGGCAATTTCCTGAATGGTTTAACGACCATGGGCACTTTGTCCGCGATGGATATTTAGCCTGGTCAAGCCAGCATGCAATTGAAGTCAGAACAGCATGGCTTCGCTTTTTAAAACCGGGGGAAATTGCGAGCGTGACAAATGCTTACAGTATTTGGTTCAACATTTATAACATGAAAAATGCTCCAAACAATTTTCCTTCCGTACGTGATTGGCTAAAAACTGTCCTACCATTTTGGTTAGAGAATGGCAGATTTGATGCGATGGGTTTTACCTCATGGTATGAATATGCCGATTTTAAGGATAAAGAAATAGTCTTTAAACATTTAGACTGTAAAGAGCAAAAAGAGGTCTTAAGAATTTGGGCTTTTGCAGAAACCATCTCAAGCCACCATACTTACAACCCCAGCTTATATCCATACTGATCAGACAGTTTTTTCTGGCATTGTCAGCCAAGTTGAACTGTCTGATTCTTCGCATAAACTGCCAAGGTTTATGAATTCGCCTCTTTAAACGCAGCAAACACCATTTTACAGATCTTCAATCTTATTTTTGCTTAGGTTTTTCGGATGCGGCTCCTTTAGCTGTTTTTTCCTTTTTACGATGCTCGGCTTCCTCATGTTGAACCTTTTGCCTTTTAAGACGAGCCGCTGCGTCTTTGACTTTATAAAACATCCATAAACCCTCTCTCTTGGCTTGCGGACTATACTCTTTTCGTCCCATTGTGCGAAACTGAGGAGATAGCGTCATCTGCGAAATGCCAGTTGTTAAAGCGTCTACATCCTCAGAATTTGAGTTGAGCTCTATCTGCAAGTTCGCTAGAAGTCGCAACGAGGATACATTCCTTGTCAGCAAAGGATGATGAAACATTGGCTGAACCCGCTTTGCAACATCTTCCACCAACCGCGCTTGTTGTGCAGGTAAATCATCATCTAGCCTTAATAAAGCATTCCCAATTTGATGACCACCATATAAAGCTAATTCAATAAACGTTTCCACAATGAATTTTCGCTTTGTCCTAACATCCTTCTTTTCTTCAACTTGTATTCGAAGATCCTTGATGAAGCCTTCAAGTGCGAGTGCGTATTTGTTCCACAATTCACCGCCTGTAAGGCTAAAGGCATTACTAGGGTAAAGTCGATTAAAATTATCGATGGATTCTTTAAATATGGTTGCATTTAAGCCTTTTGCAAATGAAATCTCTCCAAATGGCCCTTCAAAACTACTGATAAATGTTTCAAAAAAGTTAAAAAGAGTACTATCATCTAGATCAGCAAATTCTGTTTTTAAGGTTTCCCATTGAATTTTATCAAACTGTTCGGATGCTTTAAAAATCAAAAGTCCAAGAAATTCTGCAAATGCCTCATCATCCTTTCCCGGTCTTGCAAAATGGGTTTTTATCTCACAAATCATACGACAATTTTGCCCTATCATATGACGAAATCCGATCTTATCGCTTTCTGTCAGCTTGGTGTCCTTCTTTAAATACCGCATAAAAATATTATTATCACCGCCGGTAGCTTCAAACTGCTCATCTATCAATTGCTTCAAATCATCAGAATGAAGATAATTAGATAAAACCACTTCCATGCGACGAGTATCATTTTTACCTGCAGCAAAACTAGCACAAGCAATGGCAACATCAGGTTGAGCAGGAAATGAATTCTCTTTAAGTTCGCCTCGCTGCTGTTCTTCTACCGCTTTCGTATTCAAACTATCAATGAGTGGCATTTTCTTTTGAGTATCAAAAATGGTGCCCACAACAATGACTTCCCAACCAAAAAACTTTGCTTGTCTTAGCATTTGTGCTTTTTGAACAATTGAGATTAATCCGACTTCACAAGCTTTCGTAAATATCTTTTCGCAATGGGTGATAAAAACCAAAAAACTTTCGATTTCATTTCTAAGAGGTCCTTTATCTTGAATAACATCATGTATGGCATGAGCAGCTGCTGTCATTTCTGTAAATAACATACGCTGTGCAGGATTCTGAAAAATAGATTGAATATTTCTTTGTGTTAAAAATAGCTCTGCATCTTTGCGCATCTCTGCACCGTGCGGCGCTTGATGATAAACGCTAGCCAATTTTTTCTTAGGAGTAGCAGCTTTATATTGAGGTTGGGTTTGACTCCATTCCGCAATTGCTTGGGTGCTGTGCTCTTTAAAGTATTCAGCAAGTACTATACATTGAACGTCAGTTAGTTCTTGCAGTACCTTTGAATAGCCAACTTTTTTTAATTGCCTTAATCTGAAAGTAAGATCTTCAATTTGAG
The DNA here is from genome assembly GCA_964594635.1 of Uncultured Candidatus Berkiella sp. Taxonomy (GTDB): domain Bacteria; phylum Pseudomonadota; class Gammaproteobacteria; order Berkiellales; family Berkiellaceae; genus Berkiella. Next base: position 45,519 of record CAZQMV010000001.1, on the reverse strand, counting down.
GCAAATTTAGCAAGCATAGCTCTTCTTGGTTTTTAAAAAAATTCTCAACTTCTAGATCGCTATAGGCTCTAATATTCCTAGCATTCTCAACACCCATGACTGCCATACTTTACTCCGGTACCACTATGAATAAACAATATCAATTTGAAGACTTACTTTGCAGGTTGTTTGCAAGCTAACCTATCATATAGATTGTGACTTTCTAATGCCAGGATAAGGCTTAATATTATTTATTCATATGACTTGTTTTTAGGGAGGGAAAGGGGTCATTTTAAACAGACGGTTTTTTAGTGTCTGGTTTATCTATCTGTTCCTCTTCATCAGGTTTAGGGTCAGCAGATGGGGGGTGAAAAGATGATGCTAAGTGTCCTGCATGATCATGGTGAGAGAAAGCCAGAGACTCAGGACGTCTATCATTATCTGAACTACTCACCTCCCTAGCAGCATTGGTTATCAGATTACCTGCCATCAATGAGACAGGTGGAGCGCTGTCGGGTATAGCAGTACCAGATTCAGCAGCCACAGGTTCAGCCGTGACTACAATCCCCATTTCTTTTAGTTCACTTTGCAGGCTTAATGCTAAATTACTTTTATACTGATTATCGTCCTCAAAGTCCGCCAATTTTTCAAAAATTAATATTTTTGCTCTTTCTTGAGAAATATTTTTTACTTTAATCTCAGAAATAAGTTTTTTTAACTCATTATATCCTTCAAGGTATAAATGTTGGTCTATATCTATTTTACCAAACCAATGGTCTAGCTTTCTTTCAATAGAGCCAATAAATAAACTGACGTATTCGTTTCGTATTTGCCGAGCCAGCATTTTCCATTGTTCTGGCATACTGTTATTTGCTAAACTATCCAATAGAAGTTGAAAATCGTGCAATTGTTCAGTTGGTACGCGAAGAATATCATTCAAACGTATTCCACCGTCTTGGAGACCAATGTTTTCAGCAACTTGTTGCCATTTCGCAGAAGGCGTTTTTCCCCTTAATCTTGATAGCTGCTCAGCACATATAGCGGACAATTGAACCGCTTCCATTAAATGTTCTGAATATTGATTAAAATCTTCTAACAACGGCGGAATGTTTGAGTTAACTTTTTCTAACATTCTCACACTCATCTGATCTAATTTTATAATAGCTGATAATGTATTTGTGATTGTTTTTACTATTTCTCGTTCATGAGTTGATAATTCAGATCTATCTTGTTCTGAAAACTGCTTTAAGTATTTTTCAATATTCGCAATTAGCTGTTTTATTTGTCTTTGTTTAGTTCGCACATTTATCTTTTTGGGATATTGTTGTCTTGCTTGTGATTGTTTTTTAGCTTCTTCTCTTGCCAGCGGTCCATAGATAGCAATCAATCGCTCCATCGTCATTTTACTGGCATCATATTTTTCGACAATTTCTTTAATTTCAGCAAGAGACTTTCCTTCTATAAACGCCCTTACTTGTTTGTTATACTTTTTAGCAAAATAATTAGCATAGGAGTCTTCATATTTATCATAAGCTTGTTGAAGCGTTTTACCTTTCATTGTAACAACTTCGTCTTTATTTTCCTTCAAGATTTCTTTATAAGCTGTTCGTGATTGCGAGCTTTTCAAATACGAAGTCGGCATAATATATTTATAACTCGCTGCATTATCTAGATAAACTTGCTGAGCTTCTGCTGCTGCTAGATACCCTTCATCAAAACGACTGTCTTGATTTACCTGACGTGCATCTTTAATCGCAAAAATACCACATTCGAAGCCACTTTTCTGTCTATCATCCGGCTTGGTTATTCCTTTATATACATCTAAATGCGTCATTGGTTTATTATTTCTTTTCGCATTTTCTTGAAGTGCCTTGACCATTTCTATCATTGGGAATGAAGAATACGCGTCATTATTAGTACCATCAACACAGATTACTCTAACACCTGCTGCCGTCCTATCAAACTTGAATACTGTTTTGTGAGCTGCCGAAAATAGCATGTGCCAAGCTCCAATGTGGCTGGCATCGTCCAGGTTGGTTGGTTCAAATATAACAGTCACACTCGTACCTAGTGGCGCATCATCCATTAAGGCGGTCACATGATGTAATCCACGAATTGAATCACAAATTAACGGCTGAACTTCGGATTTATCTCTTTCTGAATAAAGGTGAGAAATAAGTGCAAGTCCTTTAGGAGACAACTGTTCTTCAGGTGGCAAAATCACTTTACCAGGCATTTTACCGTTTTGAATTGCCACCTGATACTCATGATATCTCCACTCTTCACCACTATAAAGACTCGGATAATTGATTTTTGACAAAAAGAAGTCATCAACAGAAATCTGGTCACTTTCCCATTCTGAAACACCTTTAATTGGCATATGATACTCCGACTTTGGCACGAACCTTACAAGTAAGACCTTTTGGTTGTGCTTTAGTTTCATTTTTGGAGAAGCTTGTGGACGGTAATATAACCTGTTAGCCATTTAGCGTATATAAACGTATATAAACGTATATATCAAGTGATTAAGAGGTCAAACCTTACCTGTTTTGGGCGGTTCAGCTCTTTGTCAGTGTTATGTTTTTCTTCAATAGGCTTAGGTGGGGATCTCTCAGACGCTATACTTACCCTCTTTTCTTCTGTCGAGAATTAGGAATGATGGATATTCTGAATCTTTCAACCACTTGTTATTTTAACAAGTTTAACTGAGTTTCTCTGCCATTTTTTGGTTTTGGACAAGACTCAACTTCATCTCTTTGTTCTTGCGTTGATTCAGTTGTTTGTGTGGTTAAAAAGTCGCACACACCACGTAACTGCCAAGTGCCATGTGGTGGTGGTGAAAGATTTCAAAAAGATGATAATCAAGTCTCACAATATTGAGGAATTAACTTGCCAGATATGCGCGAACTGTATGCATTCATCGTTGGGGTGTAAAAATGCTGTTGGCTGCAATAGTACAAATAATTTTTTGGATTTTAGGCATTATTGGCCATAGCCTGGGATTTCAAAAGAAATTTCAGGCAAATACTGTTAAGGATAAGAAAATATTCTCCTATTTTTACTTGGGCCAACTAATTGCTGAGCATGGAATGATCCATGAACTAAAAATAGATTATAGCCAATTAGCAGGAATTATTGATGAAGAATTATCACGAAAATGGTGAAAATTCGTGGGGATAGTTCAGGCTGCGAAGAGTGCGTTTACCTAGAATAAAAGAGCACCCCAGCGGGGGTGCCATTTATTTCAGTCGACGAGCGGTCGATTTTTGGCATCGAGATAAAGTACTAACGTTATGAGGAGCGTAGGATGTCTTTTGCTGCCTCGAAAGACCATTAACTTCTTAAGTGCATACACAACTTTTCTGATAGAGGTTTTTTTCTGTATTATCGAGTCAATCTACTGCTCTATACTGAATTAACTTGACTGATACATTCTTTATGCGTAACCTTTTTTCATTTCTCAATAGGTTTGTATAGTCATGAACAAAGGCCCCAGAACAAATTTCCTTGAATTTAGTAATACCATTTTGAGCTGGAGCCTTGATGATATTGAACAATTAAGTGAAAAATGTGCTCCGCTTGCATCTTCTTTTTCATCACCGCATTACTTCGATTCGTTTAAACCATTGATTCTTGCTGAGTGCCAAGCCGCAATTCATGAAAGCCTAGCGGAAATACATTCTAAAAAATCGGTTAGATTAACGGTGATGAACGTAAAATCACATGGTGGTAATGTTATTCTCAGTGCTACCATAGAAGGAGAGCCACCAATGGAGCTTATTCAAGGAGGAAAATCAGTAGTTTTGTTAAAGGTAAAGAGCAAAAATAATGAAGAATTTGAATTTCTGGCGATAGCTGCGCGGACACACTCGGATAATAATAACTCAGATGATAAAAAGAAATTTAGTATTCAATTCAAATCGTCTTCTTTGAAAGGTAAGATTGAATTAAATACTCAGTACTCAATGCATGTTTTAGACTCAATCGTTACGTTTGAGCGGCAATATAGAGCTTGCCAGGCACAACCTCAATTACCTCTTAACAGTAGCTTATCTGATAATAAAGAAGTGGATCCCCAATATTTTGACGAGCTGAACGACTCTCAAAAGAGCGCTGTTACTAAGTTCGTTAAGCGTGATGCTGGCTTTCAATTATTGCAAGGCCCTCCTGGTACCGGAAAGACGACAACGATTGTTCAATTGATTTCCATGCTAAATGATAACAAAGAAAGGATCTTGGTTTGTGGGCCATCAAATAAGTCTGTCCAGGTATTGGCTAAACGGTGTTTAGAAGAGTTTCCTGAGTTATCAATGTTTTTTGTGGGAGTAGAAGAAAAAATTGCAGGTGAGCTGATGCCTGTTCATCTAGACTCATGGAGAAAAGTTAAGCTCAATAAGATAAGGGATTTAATAAAAAAAATAAATAATAATGAAGAAAGACTTTCTAAGAACAATTCTGAGGAAGAAAAAGAAAGAATGATTAAAGCGCTTCCTCAATTTATTGATGAATATAATAAAATTATAAGTTCTTTTTATAAATATGAGATATTTGAAGCGTTTGGAAATAGAACTAAACTAGACCTCTTGGGTAAAGTTGAATTATCGAGTTCATCTAGCGAGAAGGTCATTTTAGATTATTTACAGACATTTAAAAAAGAGTTGAATAGTTTATGCGGCAAAATGCCTGATGAAGAAGATTTGAACTTACATCTTTTAAACAAGGCCAAACTAATATTCTGCACGCTGAGTGTTTCTGGAAGGATTAGTGTGTTGAAGATGGATAATGTGGATACTCTTATTGTCGATGAGGCAGCACAAACGACGGAGGCTGAGACTTTAATTCCCTTCCAATATAATCCTAAAAAATGTTTATTAGTGGGTGATACTAATCAGTTGCCAGCGCTGGTAAGGTCGGAAAAAGCAAAAGAATGTGGTTATGAGCGCTCCATGATGAAGCGTTTGGAGGAAGAAAACTATCCTCGTGAAATGTTAACCACTCAGTACCGTATGCATCCTCAAATTCGTGAGTGGCCCTCTAAAACTTATTATGATGATCGCTTAATAGATGGTGATAATATTAAGAAACGTAAGGCTCTGCCTTTATCAGGTTTGTTATCTCCTTATAGTTTTATTAATGTTAACGATGGTTTTGAAAGAAAAGAAAATGCTTCCCTGTGCAATGATAACGAAGCAAAGCGTTTAGTTAAAATGGTCCTTTATTTAAAAGGAAAGGGAGTTCGTGAGGATCAGATCGGTATCATTACTTTTTATAAAAGCCAGAAAGACTTGATCAGTAGACTATTGGTGAAAGAGAAGGTTGGCATCCAGGCGAGTACAGTTGATAGTTTTCAGGGAGATGAGCGTGATATTATCTTGATCTCGTTTGTACGATCCAATTACAAGGGTATAACAGGCTTTGTAACAGATTCTCACCGTTTGAATGTGGCCGTCACGCGTGCCCGTCAAGCATTAATCATGTTTGGAAACCAAATGACTTTCTATAAAAATGCATCGGACGTTAAGTCTTTGATAGAAGATGCCGTGGCACGAGGTATGTGTCACAAAGTTGATAAAGTCGATGAATTGATCCAGTTTTCTTCTCAAGCGAAGAAGAGGGATGGAAAGCCACCTGTAATGCTGCATCAGTTTAAAAATGCTGCTAAATCAGCAGCGCCCATGACGGCAGCTGCGGCTCCTGCTGTTAAACCAAAGTCTATAGCGATAGCTGCAAGTTCTGCTCCTGCTCCTGCTCCTGCTCCTGCTCCTGCTCCTGCTCCTGCTCCTGCTCCTGCTCCTGCTCCTGCTGTCAAAAGAGTGATGAGATGAAGAGTGGTAAAATGATCTTTAGCGCGATCGGTTAAGGCTTGTTGGGCATTCTCTGGCGTTCTTCAAATAAAAGACAATTCCTTTTATTGAGAACAACGACGAGATTACCGAAATGTTAAGGCTTCATTTATACCCCAGCGGGGTGCCATTTATTAGCCCAGGGTGGAGCGTAGCGGAACCCTGGGTTTGTAGGCCACCCCTCCTTCCCCCGCCGGCTTTGTTGCATAAATCCAAGAAAGTCACTTTACATAGTATCAATTATTATGCATTTTTGTGTCTTCTCCAGCAGCGGTAGCTGCTAAGGAGCACATAAACATGTGGGTGATTTTGTCATGATTTGTTCCAATTGCGGAAGAATAATCATTTATGCAACAAAGACCTTAAATTGAGGGTAGCGTTTAACCACTTCTTTGCTGACCTGCTTCAGGCCTTTTTTATTGAATTCAGGTGATATGGTAATTAATTCATTTAGGACTTCATCACTTATACCGCCACACAGTAGCTCAGGCTTATTTTTTACTAAATGTTCTAACAACTTATCTGCCGCTCGATGCAATGGACCTTTGTGTTTGTCTAAATCAAATTTTTCATTTTTTCTTTGAAGCTCTATTATAATGATTTCAGCGAAAGCTTTTATAATAAGCAGAGAATTTGAAGATTGGATTGCTTTAGAAAGCTTTAACCACAAATGCAAAAAGGCGAGAATGGTTTATCTCGCCGTTTTTTGACTCTGAGCTACAAGTTCTTTTAATATTCATCATTATCTTTCAAAAATAATTCCTTTAATTTTTCATTTGGTTCTTTTGCATTAACAATACTATTTGCAAAAATTAAGGAATCTTGAGCTGAAAGCGTTCTAGGCTCTGTTGGTGTTTTGTAACCTGTGTATTCTGGCTCTGGGAAATCTTTTAAATCTCGCTTAGCTTTTTCATAAGCACTAACGCGCATAAATTCTGAAAGTGTTTTAAAACCACAACGACGCGCAACCTTCACTAGGTAAGCCTTTTCATTTTCATTAGTTCTTATTTGAACTCTAACTTCATTTGAAGCTTTCATGGTAATACACTCTTTTTTAGTAATTGCTATGATACAAGTATAGATGGGTGTTTGGTTTTCTTGGATGAGTAAAAATCAGGTTATTACTAATTTCTCGAAACCGCTTGATCTCTGCTATCACAGCCTCGGCTAAAGGTAGTAACTTATCAGAGCCGTTCTTAGTGTCACCACAAAACGCTTTGGATCGCCCTCAATCAATATCGTTCCATCCAGTCTTCTCTGCACTGCGCCTGACTACACCGTGCAAGTTTCCTTGCAGTGGACTAAATTCCTAGGCTGCGCATGACCATCCATAACCTGTCTCTTAACCCTGTTTAGCCAGCATTTTCAGATAAACATTAGTTGAATACCAAATAGCAATCAAAGTATGAACAGAAAATAATGTAATCAGGGCTATCCGAATTGAGGGAGCTTTTAACTTAGGATTTTCGTTTGTAAAACCATAAAACCATGGCTTTCGTTTTAATCCTAGTAACATAAGTATCAATATAGGGTAAATTGAGGCTAATAGATTCATGCTTTCCATCCTTTACAAAACCGCAGCTCCGCAAGTGTAACAAAGACTGACGAATACAGGCAGCTTGATTGGAATTGTTCCTACACCTTCCGCCTTCGATAAAGCTACGGCGAGACAAGCCGCTCCATACAGTGGGCTAGATTCCTAGGCGCGCTGCGACCAAGACAAACGTTAGAGAAGTTTATAGAGCGCTTGAGAGGGCTTGAGTTGATTTGAGTGGATTATTGCGCCCGTAGTGCGCCCAGCTTAAGAAAGTACATTCGCTGAGGACACTGTATCAATGTGTAAACCATTATTTATAAGATCGACAGTATCAACAATAATACAAATGTCACTAATAGAGCCTAGGTGCAATTTATAAGGGACAGATTCTTTGTCAGATTCATTTCTCAATATAAGGATTCGTATTTCTGATTGCCAATTGAAAATATTAAATTTTCTAAATGGCCCTATTTGCCCACTACAACCTTCATAGACAAGTCCAGCTCAAACGATGAAGGCATCGCTATTCGGGAGCTACCCTAGAGCTGGCAATAGAATAGTACATTGCAATTAAGCGTGCAGGAATCGATAGTTTTATCCAATTCCTCTTATTTCAATTATTGAACTATAGATTTCATCAAAAGATGGAAACCCAGAAATAAACAGCGATCTTATTGTTGAAAATTCCTGTTTATATTCTTCAAAGAGATGAGGATCCTTATCGAGATTAAAAGCTAAATTCACAGCTAAATCTTTTTCATCCGCTCCACGAAATCGTTCCTGTTTATGAGCATGGTATTCTTTAGTGCCAATAAAATTTTTGACACGTTCTTGCTTAAATAATTCATGGATATCGTAAAAATGTCTTAAAAAATTGGTACCAAACTCACCAGTTTCTTGTTGTTGTCTTACTTTCTTGGTAATAGCTTGTAATTTCTCAACAAAGGTATATTCTGGCAAATAGCATTTAGCACCTACAGCAATGTTATTTGTAAAAGTAATTCCAACACTCAAAGCCCTTTCATATGCCCACGAATCAATGTTTGCTGATTCATTTGGAGTTGTAGTATCAAATCCAACTTCTAATAAGATCCCTTCTTTGATTCCCGCCACCGAGGTAAAAAGGCTTTGATATTTCAATCGGATCCCTGCGCTACGAAAATCCTTGTCATCAAATTCTGTATCTCTTTCAGCTATCATTCCTGGAATATTAATTTCCATTGCTAGATCATCAAAATATGCTTTTCTTTTTGCTACATGGTTAGGCCTGTCATGATTTCTGCCTTCTGGCACCTTTTTCTTTGGATCAGGCTTAATCTTTATATCAATATCTTCAGAAAATCTATCAATGAATTTAAAACCCTTTGAAAGTGATGTGCCTCCCTTCAGTTCAAAATCAAACCCTTGCTGTTGTAAACCCCAAAGGGCATGCATAATCCAATAATCTTTTTCTACTAAGTACGGTTCAATCCCCATATCATCAGCAATTATCTCAAACAGACCTTTAGATTCTTCTAATTCATGTAATAACTTCATACAACCTTCTTAACTGAGTACTTTTTGCCCCAGCTCTAGTGCACTAAAGAATTTTTTTGTAAAAATGTGCCCATACTGTTTGGCAAAGACAAACAACTTGTTTTTATCGAATTCATTGGCTTGCACATTACGAGTTACTTTTTGGAGTAGCTCTGATGGTGATTCGCCAACTGTCTCAAGATTATTTACTAAATCAACGAGTAAAAATTCTTTAGTAAGCTCTTTAGGATATCCTTTTACTTTTAATTTAAAATGATACGTTCGATTAGATAACGTAAAATCACCATGTCTTTTCTTGTTATAAACGACGGTTTCATTTTTGAGCTGCGTTAAACCTAAACCCAAAGAATTATAAAAATTTGTAGTAAACATCAAGAAATCATCTGTCTTCAAAAATGCGGACGCTAGTTGCTCTGCTGATGCCGGTAATTTGCCAAATCGACTTTCTTTAGGCGGCAAATATAAACGAGGGCCTACTTTTTTTAGTAGCCCTTCATCTAGGAGCCGCTTAACGTCTCTACCAGGTGATTTTGAATATTCCTTTAATTCATTCCAGGAATACACTCTCCCAGCAGAGAGTTGCGTTAAAAGTTCATAACATCGTTTTACTTGTCTCATACCCATAAATATAACAAGCCAATTAACTTAATGCAACTATTTTAAATTAAAATAAATGCATTAAAACTATAAATGATTCATAAGTAGCGATAACCATATGATTTTAAATGAATTATCTATAAAAATATTATGTGCATCCACACAGGGATTTAGATTTTACTCCCTAACATTCCAAATGTTTTACTCACTACTGTAGATAACCGCTTGTTATTCAGATGGGTATAGCGCATGGTTGTTTGAATGCTTTTATGACCTGCCAGTGAAGCTGTGCCCCCACATTAGCTAATGTTGAACAAAAGGTATGTCGTAATGAATGAAACACCAATCTCTCGCCTTTTTCATCAACTAAAAGGATCTTTGCTTGTTCCAAAGCTTTATACCATTCGTTGCGAAAGTCGTATTGGGTGTTTGGTTTTTTTGAATATGATCTTCGGTGACCTCATTCACTAACAGATGGCCATAGTGCTTCGACTACCACGCTAAACGCGCTGCAAGGTTTTGATCTTTCCTCTGGTACTGAAACATGAATTGATTGATGAGGCGGCTCCACGTTAACTCGTTGCCTGCTATCTCACCCAAAACACGAGTGAAAGCCGGTTGTAGTTGTACTGCTTCTTGTAGATCAGGATGGAGGATTCGATAAAGTGCTGCCATGTCGATAGGCAGCTTTGCTTTTTTTTATAAATTAAAAAATGATGGGTTTTAAAATGAGGATAGTCTGAGGGTGTTGAGTTAATTTAGATGAGATGGATAGGTATGCTCTGATACAGTCCTTCTTCGCTTACTTCGTAAGCTACGCAGGGCATAAGTTAATCTAAGTTTGCCGAAGGCAAACAAGATTAACTAATGGTGCCCGGGGCCGGAATCGAACCGGCACGGAGTTTAACCTCCGAGGGATTTTAAGTCCCTTGCGTCTACCTATTTCGCCACCCGGGCAATATTCTTCCTAATTGTACTTTTATGCGTTGTTGCTTTCGAGCTCTCGCAATCCTCATTTACTAACGTAAACTCCAGGTTGCTCGGCTCTCAGCGCCTAGCCTAAAAGTAAATTAGTTCGACTATTATTCTTCCTAATTATACTTTTATGCGTTGTTGCTTTCGAGCTCTCGCAATCCTCATTTACTAACGTAAACTCCAGGTTGCTCGGCTCTCAGCGCCTAGCCTAAAAGTAAATTAGTTCGACTATTATTCTTCCTAATTATACTTTTATGCGTTGCTTGCCCGGCGTAGCTCGTAGAGCGAAGACGGGTTGCCTAAAAGAAAATTACTTCGACTAATATTAAAAACAATTTGGAGGCTGAGGCCGGAATCGAACCGGCATACGCGGCTTTGCAGGCCGCTGCATAGCCATTCTGCCACCCAGCCGGACTCACCAATTAGTCTGCACAGCAAGGTGCCAATCTTGTTTGCTGTGTCTGTACAAAAAGTGAACAATTAAAATCTGGAGCGGGAAACGAGACTCGAACTCGCGACCCCAACCTTGGCAAGGTTGTGCTCTACCAACTGAGCTATTCCCGCGTTTTAGCGCGCTGTGCATTGTTAAAGATTTCACCCTCTCTGTCAAGCCCAAAGCTCCGCAAAAACAACAGGTTACTTTTCGGTTAACACGGCCCACGCTGCTTTCAAATAAGCTACCATCGACCAAAGTGTCAAAATCGCTGCTAAATGCATGAAAATCACACCAACAATGACCACTGGTTTACCCCAATCAGCTGGCTGAGCTAATAGGATAATAATTGCGATGATTTGAATAAAAGTTTTTAACTTACCAACATAACTAACTGACACAGTTGTTCGTTGGCCAATTTCCGCCATCCACTCTCTTAATGCAGAGATGGCAATTTCACGGCTTACAATCACCGCTGCAGGGATTGTGATCCAAACAGAACCAAACTCACCTACAAGTAAAACGAGCGCTACAGCAACAATCAATTTATCAGCAACGGGATCTAAAAAAGCCCCGAACCTGGAAGTTTGATTTAATTTACGAGCAAGATAACCATCCAACCAATCGGTGATCCCGGCTAAGCAAAAAATCCCAGCGGTAATCATACCCGCGTATTTGGTTGGTAAGTAAAAGGCAACTACAAAACAAGGGATCAAAACGATCCTTGCTCCGGTGAGTAAATTAGGAATACTCATTATGCCTTGCATGACTTCCACGCTCTCATCAAATGCTAGTAGGTAGGCTAGCATGGCCTAAATCTCACGAGCAAGTTATAAATGCTTAACCATGCAACGCTTCATAAATTTTAGCAGCTAATTGCAAACTAATACCAGGAACTTTCGCAATTGCTTCTACACTGGCACCTGCAAGCGCCTGATAACCGCCAAAATAATTGATCAAAGCTTGCCTGCGTTTCTCTCCCACGCCCGGAATCGTTTCTAAAGGAGAATGCTTGCGAGTTTTAGCGCGCTTTTGCCGGTGACCAGTAATGGCAAAACGATGCGCTTCGTCGCGAATTTGCTGAAGCAAGTGCAATGCACTTGAGGTGGGTGGTAAATCAATAATGAATTCTTCCGCTCCTTGCACTCGTGACACGTATAAAGTCTCAAGTCCGGGCTTTCTGCCCTCGCCTTTGGCAATCGCCATGAGCATCACATCGAGGATCTGACACTCTTGTAACGCCTTCTTCGCTTTATTGAGCTGACCTTTGCCCCCATCAACCATGATCAATTCAGGGATTGGCAGATCGTTTGCTTTACGCTTTAAGTAACGCTTGGTTAAAACTTGCTCCATCGCAGCATAGTCATCATTGCCAACTTCCATATTATAGCGGCGATATTCGGCTTTCATGGGGCCATTTGCATCGAAAACCACACAAGAAGCAATCGTGGCTTCACCCTGGGTGTGACTAATATCAAAACATTCAATCCGAGAAAGCGTTTGGTTAAGTCCCAAAGCTTTCTTTAATTCCAACCAACGTTGTGTGACAGCGCTTGCTTGATGTGAGCGTCGATTCAAAGCTTGCACCGCATTCTCAGTCGCCAATGTTAGCCATTTTACCTTTTCGCCCTTTTGTGGCTGATACACTTTGACACGATGTTTAGCTGTATCGGTTAAGGATTGCGCAATAACTGACTCATCTTCTATTGCGTCATTGAGCAAGATTTCACTGGGATAGTCTAACTTGTCCTCTTGGTTCAAATAGAATTGGGTCAAGAAGGCGCGTAAAACGCCACTACGCGTGCCTTCCCCTATTTGCTTGGGGAAATAAGTTTGAGTATCTAAAATGCGACCTTGACGAATATAGAGCAGCTGAATACAAAAGTGCCCTTTTAACTCCCCGACGGCAATCACATCGGCATTCCCATGTTGACGGAAAATCGCTTGTTGATCATGAATAGTTCGTAAACGCGTAATTTGATCACGATAAGCGGCGGCTGCTTCAAAATCATGCGCCTCGGATGCTGTTTCCATTTTTTTAACCAGATCCGTAATAATTGAACTTTCTTTACCTTTTAAGAATAAAGAAACATTCTGCACATCTTCTTGGTAAGCCTCTTGTGAAATATAGTTAACACAAGGCGCCGTGCAACGACCAATCTGATATTGCAAACAAGGTCTAGAACGATTATTAAAAAAGAGATCATCACATTGACGGATCTTAAAGAGTTTTTGTAATACCGTGAGCGTTTCTTTTACGGCAATGCTACTGGGGTAAGGACCAAAATAGTGGCCTGAAAATTTTTGTTTGCCGCGAAAATAAACCAGCCGTGGGAATCGGTGTTGCGACAAAAATAAGTAAGGATAACTTTTATCATCACGAAAAATAACGTTGTATCGCGGTTTAAGCGCTTTGATTAAAGAATTTTCAAGAAGTAGCGCTTCGTTTTCACTTGACGTAATGGTGATATCGATACTGGCAATCTGGCTAACCATTTGCGCAATTCGCGGATCGTCATGTTCTTTGAAGTAGCTGCCAACGCGATTTTTTAAATTTTTCGCTTTACCAACATACAGCGGTTTATTGGCAAGATCTCGCATGCAATAAACGCCAGGATGCGAACTAAGCGTTTTAACAAATTCTTGCGAATTGAACATACGAGAAATTAAGTAGCAGAGGTTTCAGTGTCTAAAATGCCGTGACGGATCGCTAAATGGGTTAGCTCTACGTCGCTGTTCACACTCAGCTTTTCAAACAAGCGATAACGATAGCTATTCACTGTTTTTGGACTAAGGCAAAGTTTATCGGAAATTTCTTGCACTTTCTGACCACTTGTAATCATGAGCATGACTTGGAGTTCACGTTCAGATAGGGTTTCAAAGGGTGAGGCCTTTTCGTCAGAAAGATGTTTAAGGGCTAATTGTTGTGCCACTTCAGGGCTAATATAACGCTTGCCATGATAAACCGAATGGATCGCTTGAACCATTTCGTCTAAGCCAGAGCCTTTAGTTAAATAACCTGCCGCACCTGCTTGTAATAATTTAGAGGGGAAAGGTTCTTCACCACACACTGTGAGCGCAATGATTTTTAAGTCAGGATCTGCTCTTAGTAGTTTACGGGTTGCTTCTAGCCCGCCAATGCCAGGCATGCGCACATCCATTAGCACGACGTTGGGATGTTTTTCCCTTGCAACCTTAACGGCTTCTTCACCCGTTGCAGCTTCCCCAATCACTTTGAGGCCATTAACGGTGGATAAAAGACTGCGGATACCCGCTCTTACGAGTTCATGGTCATCGACGATTAGTACCGTGATCAATTTGCTATCCCCATGGAGCTGGTGTCAGCTTTTCACCCAGAATAACCTAGGCATCTCGACTTTACCAGTTAAGGATAAAAGCCAAAGCTAAATGAATTTTAGTTTAGTAACTACCAGTTTTAAAACATTGTTCCTCAAGGGTGCAACCGCCATGCTCTAAGGCATTTGGATGAGAGAATCCGGAGGCAACAATGTTCTTCGTCGCTAATACAGACTCTTCGAAGTATTTTGTTTTAAGGCTAGGCGCCGAAGGTCGAGCGCCCGGAGTTTACTCTCGTAAACGAGGACCGCGAGAACCTGAAGGCAACAACGCCTTAAAGCAAAAGACGAAGAAGAATCGGAGAGGCAGGGATTCGAACCCTGGAAAGGTTTCCCTTTAACGGTTTTCAAGACCGCCGCATTCGACCGCTCTGCCACCTCTCCCATTGTGTGTCGCAGTCTAACCAAGGTGGGCAGTGTAAATCAACCTTGAATTTGCCCCCTCCTAACCCCATTTAAAGAGTGTGGTAGCCTAAAATTGCGTGTAGGGTCTGTACTTTACTATCAGCGCCTATACTATGGTATAATTAGGTACTAGCTATATGACCTGCAATATGGAAGGAGTTTTAAATGGCTCAAGAACAAATTACTGCAGTTACACGCGCTCGCAGCGAATCAATTTTACAAACTAACTCAGTCATTAGAAACACCTATATTCTTTTAGGCGCTTCATTGTTGTTTAGTGCAGCAATGGCAGGCGTAGCTATGGCAACTAATGCGCCATCGTTAGGACTCTTCTCCCTGCTGATCTATTTTGGGCTGCTCTTTTTCATCAATGCGACAAAAAACAGTGTCCTTGGAATTGTCGGTGTCTTCGCTTTAACCGGGGTACTCGGTTATACATTGGGACCGATGCTGAATTATTACTTACATAATTTTGTAAATGGTCATCAGCTGATCTTCACCGCTTTAGGTGGAACAGGCGTGATCTTCTTCGGTTTATCGGGCTATGCATTAACCACCCGCAAAGACTTCAGTTACATGGGTGGGTTTATAATGTCCGGCGCCATCATCTTGATGTTGGCTGTGCTGGTGCAAATTTTCTTCCCGATGCCGGTTTTACAATTGGCTTTATCTGCTGGCTTTATGTTGTTTAGCTCTGCAGTGATCTTGTTTGAAACGAGTGCCGTCATTCATGGTGGTCAAACAAACTATATTATGGCAACGGTTTCTATCTTCGTTGCTTTATATAACTTGTTTATCTCCTTGTTGAATATCCTCTCGGCATTCAACGGCAATCGAGACTAAGCCTGCGCATCCCAAAAAGCCTCCTGTTGGAGGCTTTTTTTTGTGTCAGGAATAGCTATTTTTACTAAAAAAATCAGTCTTTTTTTCAAATTATATTGAAACAGTCCATTTCTTATATTAGCATGCCTGACTTAATTCAATGAAAGTAGGCCATTTTATATGCTATCTGGTACACCCTCTCAAATAACCAATGCAAGTATGAGTAACAGTACATTTGACGATTTGCCTGCTGAATTACTGCAAATCATATTATTTAAAATGGGTTTAGAGGAAAAAGATTTTCTTAGAATGAGGCTCGTGAGTAAAACATGGCGCAGCCATACTCAAACATTTGGCCAACAATTAATTGAGAAGTATTTTCCTTACCTTTGAAAAACGCAAAGCGATAATTGCGAAAAAGCATCATTACCCGCATTCTATCAGGAATTGCTTTTCTTTAAAAAAACCTTCCCCAATATCAATGTACCGCTTCTTATGTCTGCTCTTCAGGGCGATATAACGACCACTATGGCTTTAGCAGATAATAATAATGAAGCAGCTTTAATAGGGATTTTATTATCGAATAACCACAAAGTACCAGTCATCAAAGAATCATGCCAACAAACAGCCTATAATACGGCCTTTATGCTCTGCGCTAATAATGGAAATCATGCTCTGCTCGCAACCCTTCACGTACATCCTATTTCAGACGATTCTAAAGCAACGGCCATTTCATATGCAGTGAAACGTGGCGATCTGCCCATGGTAAAGGCGATAACAGGCTCTCAACCTTTTTATTTTAGTGCTTTTTATACTGTACAAGCGATGGCACAAAATCATGCAGAAATGGCGCTGTATTTATGCAGGGGAAATATGCCTGGCAAGCCAAAGCATTTCGAGGCTATGTTAAGAGATATATTTTCTTACGATAATCATAGCGCTTAAAAACCTTGCCAAACTTCCTGAAATCTCAACAGCCAGCTTGGAAAAGGAACTGCGTGAAATAGACGTAGTCCCTCGAGTCCGCATGTGGTTATTGCAGGCATTAAAGGAAAAATATCAGAAATCTAATTATTGGATCCTAACGAAATTTGGTTATGGGCAATCAATCTGGCATTTAAAAAAGACATTTTCTGATTACTTTAAGTCATGGACCACCAGTTTATTAATTTGGTTCGTAAGGAACGAAGATAATTCCCTTATTCGTTATTATCTCTCACTGGCTGATAACAATGCGTGGGATTGGAAACTTGCTTGTAATGCTAAAACTGCAGCACTTAATGATGCTGCCACTTATGGCAAAATGGGACCTTTAGAAGTGCTATTAGCGGATAAGCATGTACCTTTGAGTTTAAGCGCTAAACAACGTGCAATGGAATTAGCAAATCATCCTGCAATTATTCAGGTATTAAAAGACAGCATTGATAAACAAGCAGAACCAGAGAATGAAGACCCCTTCACTATTTGGAGCTGTATTGAAGCTATAACTCCGAGTTTCAGATCGCATCGAAGAACACCCAACAACGAAACAACACTCACTACAAAGCCCCGTCCCAAGTTCTCATGAATGATCAATATCTGCGTAGGCGCGCCTTAAAGATTTTGATGGGCGAATACAGGATCCGCCCCTACAGGGACAGGGTATATTGATTAATTTGCGTTATAAACTACTTTTACAGAATCATCGACAGCGGATTTCTCGATATATCCAAGACCACTTGGGTTTTTAGCAACAAAAGACTTAACCGCTTGGTCGTCCGTTTCTTGTAGTGGAGGTTGGCCTTGACCGGTAAAGATCACGCGCGACCAGTAGGACTTCATTTCAGTCTCTGATTTGCGCATGACATTCGCGTAAAATTGGCTTCGCGCAGAGGCACCAGGGCGTTGATCAACCGGTGTCACTTTCGCACCACTCGGTAAAAATTTCATTTTACCTAAATAGATCCGATTGATTTCTTCACGCGACATGGATGTCACCGGCATATCGGGATTCGCGATCACCGCGATTTCTGCCATCGCATTTAGAGGCAAGAATACCAAACATAGTGCGGCTAAAGAGAAGATTTTGATTGATCTACTTACCATGACTATCCCTTTACCATCATGGCATTCATCGCCAAGTTACTTAAATTATTTTTGGATTGACCGAATAAAGGTTGGCTATACACAATTTTAACAGAATCATCTACCAAAGATTTATCGATGTAACCTAAGCAATTAGCATCTTGTGCCACGAGATTCCTTACCGCAACATCATCATCTTGTTGTAGGGGAGGATTACCTTGACCGGTAAAAATAATACGAGACCAATACGATTTAATTTCTGGTTCGGTTTTATGAATGATATCACTGTAGAATTTGCTGCGTGAAATCGTTCCTTGCTTTTGATCAACTGGAATAACTTTTGAACCATTAGGCAAAAACTTGGTTTTGCCTAAGTAAATTCGAGAAACCTCATCTCGCGATAAAGTCGTGACGGGTAACTGTAAATTACTGATCACCACAATTTCAGCTTGCACTGTAGGAGCAACCATCGCTGCTACCAGGAATAAAACACTTAACCGACATTTGTTGACCAATGATGCTTTTTCCATTACATCACCGCATCTACAGCTAAGGAATAAATATTAACGGATTTGTGCGGGAAGGTATCAAATAATCCCGGGCTATAACGATCGGGATGCACATGGCAAAACTCGCCTTTAATCGCAATCCCTTCGTATACATCCCAACGTAAGCCTAAGGTCACCGAGGTTTGTTCACCAGCGCCACCATCAAAGAAGGGGCTGGTACCAATTAACTGTTGGGAAATTTGACTCAGATTTTGAGGAAAGCCTAAACCAAACGGTGGTGGGTTTGTCACAAAAGCATTTACCGAACCTGAAAAACGGCGCGTGTAGTTGTCTGCTAATCTTTCACGAGCAAATGTAATATGCGGCATGAGTTCATTAAAACGATAACCACCCATTAAATACCAGCCAATCACATCGGCAACAATGGGTGTTCCAACATGGCGTTTTACCAATTCACCCATGCTCACAAAATTATTCCAGTCAAACTGGTAACCTATTCCTTTAAAACTGGCTGAAGCGTTATAAGAAGAATAATAGTTAATGTAATCAGCAGGCAAAATACCAAATCCAACCATCGTGTTCATGGCGATATTGAGCTGTTCCATAAAAGTGCCAGCATTCGGTGAGAGTGTGACCCTGGTCCCTTCATAACCTGCGCGAACACTAAAAGTCTCATCACCAAAACGTAAATTAATAACGTACATATCACGTAAGCGAACATCGACAGTGTCTAGAATCGTGTTGCCTGGAGGAACTGGGAATTCTAATTCAGCAGTGGTTGCACCATAGAATGCAGATAACGTTAAATCTTGTCCCCATAAGACCATTTTGTAGCGCACATCGGTGCCGGTCACATTACTAAACGAAGCAGGGATCTGAGAATACACTTCTTGTGGTGGACGGATCCAAGGGTAGGCATAACCAACATTGACATAATCGGACAGCATATAAGTTTGGGTTCTAACGCGACCTGCGCGGAATTGCCAACGATCATTTGGCTCCCATTTGATGAAAGCCCATGAAGCTTCAACATCAAAATCTGATATACCTTCAGCGAATAATTGGGTTGTTACGCTAACATCTTCACGCAAGAATTTCGTAAATTGAAGACCAACATTTGTATCCTTTTCCCAGCTGGGTCGCTTACGTATTAATGAAACGTAAACAGGTTCTACACCAGTGTTAAGGTATTCAACCGTGGACCAAGCGGCCCCTGCGGAGAAAAATCCGTTTATCTGAAAGTCCCCTACCGACACAGTACCGTAAGCGTGAGTGGATGCTATGCAAGCCAGGAGTGTTGTTAATCTTTTTTTCATTGCCAAACCTTTGGGGCCAATTCCTTGTACCCACTAACAGCGATGAACTAATACTATGATACGGCGAATATTCACGCAACCGCTAATTGTATTACCTTGGTATCTCCCATGAACGGATAGAGCGCTTTTGGAACCACAACATTTCCTTGTTCATCTTGGTAATTTTCTAACACAGCAACTAATGTGCGTCCTACCGCAAGACCTGAACCGTTTAAGGTATGAACTAACTCAGGCTTGGCATCTGCTGTTTTACGATAACGTGCTTGCAGTCGACGTGCTTGATACGATTCCGTATTAGAGCAAGAAGAAATCTCACGATATTTTTGTTGGCTAGGCAACCAGACTTCTAGGTCATATGTTTTGGCAGCAGCATTACCAATATCACCACTACATAACGCCATGACACGGTACGGAAGTTCTAAACGCTGTAAGATCGTTTCAGCATGCTTAGTCAGGTTCTCTAGTGCTTCATAGGAAGATTCTGGAGTGACAATTTGCACCAGTTCTACTTTTTCAAATTGATGTTGTCTGATCATGCCGCGTGTATCTTTTCCATAAGAGCCTGCTTCACTTCGAAAACAAGGAGTGTGGCTAACAAATTTAAGCGGTAAATCAGCTGCAGATAAAATGCTGTCTCGCACCAAATTCGTTAACGATACTTCAGCAGTCGGAATCAAACACAGACTACGATCTCCTTTTAAATGGAAAAGATCTTGCTCAAATTTGGGTAATTGTCCAACCCCATAAAGGGCTTCACGTTCAACCAAATAAGGCACATACATTTCTTGGTAACCATGTTCTGTGGTGTGAACGGTTAACATAAATTGAGCAAGCGCACGATGTAATTTCGCAACATCGCCACGAAGAACCGAAAAACGCGCTCCTGACATTTTACTGGCCACATCAAAATCAATGGCGCGTGCTTTTTCCGTTAAATCCACATGATCTTTAGGAACGAAATCAAAGGTTTTTGGCTCGCCCCATCTACGGATTTCTGCATTCGCCGTTTCGTCCTTACCAACAGGAACGCTGTCATGAATAAGATTAGGCAAATAAGCCATAAATTCCATTTGCTCTTTATGGACTTCTTCAAATGCTTTTTCAGTGGTCGTCAATTCTGCACTAACCCCCTCGACTTCTTTCATTAATTGACTTGCATCTTCTTTTTTTGCTTTCGCTTGACCAATCGCTTTTGAAATCGCATTACGCTGGCTTTGCAATTGTTGTGTTTTCATTTGCAGCGATTTTCGGGACTCTTCCATCTTTTTAAATTTATCGATATCTAACACGGTGCCACGCTTGGCGAGATTGGCAACAACCGTTTCTAATTGGGTTCTAAGAAGATTTGGATCAATCATGGTTCTCTCACGCTTTTTTTGAAGGACGAAGATACTCTAATTTTTCAGCAATTTTAATTTCTAGCCCCTGCTGTGTAGGGAAATAATAGCGTTTTTCTCCCAGTTCATCTGGAAAATACGTTTGTCCTTTAGCAAAACCACCTGGCTCTTCAGGATCATAACGATATGCCTTACCATAACCCATATTTTTCATTAACTTAGAGGGTGCATTTCGTAAATGGACTGGCACACCATAGGAGGGTTGATTTTTAATATCAGCCATCACTTGATTATAAGCATTGTAAACGGCTGTGCTTTTAGGAGCACAGGCTAAATAAACAACTGCTTGAGCGAGCGCGAGCTCACCTTCTGGATGACCCAAGCGATCAAGTGCCTGCCAAGCATCCATTGCCAAACTTAAGCCTCTGGGATCCGCATTGCCAATATCTTCGCTTGCCATGCGAACAACCCGACGAGCAATATAAGCAGGATCACAACCCCCATCTAGCATACGACAAAGCCAATATAAAGCACCATCAGGTGAGCTGCCGCGAACGGATTTATGTAAAGCCGAGATCTGCTCATAAAACACATCACCTTGCTTATCAAAATGACGATAGTCTTGTTGCAGAACTTCTTCAAATAGATCTTGGGTAAAGGCGGCTGGATTATCCAAACTTAAAAACCGTTCAGCAACAATTTCTAATATGTTGAGCAAACGTCTTGCATCCCCATCGGAAGTCGCAATCATTTTCTCTTGCATCACGGGGGTTAGATAAACCTGCCACTGTGTTAACCCTAACGTTTCATCTTGAAGTGCTTGCGTCAACACTTGTTGCAAGTTGGCACTGGTTAACGATTTTAGCGCATACACTCGACAACGCGACAGTAAAGCGTGATTCACTTGAAATGAGGGGTTTTCCGTGGTGGCGCCAATTAAATGAACAGTGCCATCTTCCACAAAGGGTAGAAGCGCATCTTGTTGGCTTTTATTAAAGCGATGTATTTCATCAATAAACAACACGGTTTCTTGTTGTTCATTCTCCAAACGCAACTTTGCATCACTCACCTGTTCCCGAATTTCTTTTACACCCGCCATGACAGCTGATAAAGCGCAAAAATGGGCTTGGGTTGAATGCGCAATAATTTGCGCTAGCGTGGTTTTGCCAGTGCCAGGAGGCCCCCAGAGCAACATGGAATGCAAGTTGCTCTTTTCAATGGCTAAGCGCAATGGTCGATTGATGCCAATCAAATGTTCTTGACCACTAAACTGGGCAAACGTGGTAGGCCGTAACCTTGCGGCCAGCGGTAAAGCCATAGCCTATTAGGTTCCTGCTTGGATCACATCAACGCCTTTAGGTGGCGCAAAATCAAATAACTTTTTATTGATCGATTGATTGATTTCAACATTTGAAAATACCGTCAACACATTTTGTCCTAACGGATCTTTCATGCGTACTTCATTCAGCTTATCTTGTTCAAAACGAATGATAATGGTTGAAAAAGCACTATCTTTTTGCTTGGGTTTTAATTGATAACACGTATTATCGGCTTTGCATTTTTTAGCAAAATCAATCTCGAAATTGTCTTGTAACTTGGAAACATCGCCTGCTAATAAGGTGGCAGGTGAGTTATGTAAAGCTTGTTTTAACTCTTGCTTAGTCACTTGTTCTAAATCGATATCGTAAGTCCAAACGAATTTGCCATCAGCAACCACCAGCATTTGATCGGGCTTTTGGCTCTTCCAATAAAACTTGCCTGGCCTGGAGATCACTACTTGACCATTAGAATTAGATAGCTT
This sequence comes from Uncultured Candidatus Berkiella sp., assembly GCA_964594635.1. Classification (GTDB taxonomy): domain Bacteria; phylum Pseudomonadota; class Gammaproteobacteria; order Berkiellales; family Berkiellaceae; genus Berkiella. Next base: position 23,009 of record CAZQMV010000001.1, on the reverse strand, counting down.
CTCCCCTTCTGCTCCACGAATATTTTGCACAAAGTTGGCTTTAAAGGTGGTAATTTTTTGCAGAGATTGCACTAATTGATCGCCAGCAGGAGTCGCCCAAACCGCTGCTCCAAAACAAAGCCCTAGCGTCAATGCAATGCCTTTCATTATTCTTAACATGTTAACCTCTTTCAACCGGTGCGGGTGCGAGCACTTCTCTTGTGCCATTTGACAGTACATGACTAACAACCCCTTCGCTTTCCATTTGCTCAATTAAACGTGCTGCACGGTTATAGCCAATTTTTAATCGTCGTTGCACTAAAGAAGTCGATGCCTTACGAGATTCAGTGACGATCATTACAGCTTGGTCATATAACTCATCTAAGTCGCCATCCGTTGCAGAGGTTGCTGAGCTTGGAAAAGATTGTACCACGCTTTCAATATAAGCTGGTTGTCCTAACTTTCTAAGATCATTAGTGACTTTATGCACTTCATCATCGCTAACAAAAGCGCCATGGATACGATGTGGAATACCCACGCCTGGTGGTAAATAGAGCATATCCCCATGACCCAACAGTTGTTCAGCACCGGATTGATCAATAATGGTGCGAGAGTCGATACGTGACGACACTTGGAAAGCAATCCGTGTGGGAATGTTGGCTTTGATTAATCCGGTGATCACATCCACCGAAGGTCTTTGAGTGGCCAAAATAAGATGAATACCCGCTGCACGCGCTTTTTGCGCAATTCTGGCGATCAATTCTTCTACTTTCTTACCCACCACCATCATCATGTCGGCAAATTCATCGACAACCACAACGATGTAGGGCAATTTTTCTAAAGGTTCAGGTCGATCACCATTTATCGGTTGCCAGAAAGGATCTACCAACGGCTTGCCTTCTTTAATAGCTGTCGCAACTTTTACGTTGTAACCCGTTAAATTTCGGACCCCAACCGCTGCCATCAATTGATAGCGTCGTTCCATTTCAGCAACGCACCAACGCAAGGCGTTTGCTGCATCTTTCATGTCGGTGACCACGGGAGTGAGCAAATGGGGAATGTTGTCATAAACCGCCAATTCCAACATTTTGGGATCAATCATGATCAGGCGAACATCTTCGGGAGATGATTTGTACAAAATACTGAGCAGCATGGCGTTCACGCCAACCGACTTACCAGAGCCTGTGGTGCCCGCCACCAAAAGATGAGGCATTTTAGCTAAATCGACTGCAACCGGGCGACCGGAAATATCTTTACCTAAGGCCAGTGTAATGGGCGACTCTGCTTCTTGATAAGAAGCATCTTCCAAGACTTCTTTTAAGCGTACTAATTCCCGATTGGGATTAGGGATCTCAAGTCCCACGACGGATTTACCGGGGATCACTTCAACTACCCGCACACTCACAACCGATAAAGAACGCGCTAAATCTTTAGCAAGACTGGTAATTTTATTGACCTTAATACCTGCCGCTAAATCTAATTCAAAACGCGTGATCACAGGTCCTGGTAACACCCCCACCACCTTAGCATCAACACCAAACTCTAAAAGCCGAGTTTCTACTAAGCGGGATAAGTCTTGGCGCTGCTGTGAGCTAAATCCCTGTCTGGCTGATTTTTCTGGCATTTCAAGTAACGATAAGGCAGGTAAAGCATGCATTTCTTCACTGGTTTTTTGCCGTTTTGCCTTAGGTGCCCCAAACGGGATAGGTTCATCTTCTTCTACGGGTACTCGTGGTTTAACCACGATGCGAGGCTTTTTAAAGGCAGCAGCAATCGCCGCTGCCGTATCGGATTTGGCTTTGGGTTTTGGTTTGAGTGATGGCAAGGGTTCATCAAATACTTCATCATCACCAAAAAGCGGCTCGCTCTTTGGAAAGCCTCCATCTTTTTCTTCTTCGTCTTCTAGGCTGAATTTTGGTGACTTGATATTACCCAAATTCATGGCTGAAAAATCGGGCAAAGCGGGCAATTTGAATTGGCTGACCTGTTCCGTCCCTTTTTTGACAATCCCAGGTAGATGATTTCCTAACTTACCAAGTAGCTTCAAAGTATAGTGACCAATGACTTCCAAAATATTTAACCAAGACACACCAGTGAAAAGGGTGACACCTGCCAGCAATGAGGCAATCAGAATAATGGTGGCCCCAATTGGGCTTAAGTAAGTTACCGCAACAGCATTTACTGCTGCACCTAACAAACCACCTGTACTCATGGGTAAGGTAGCCGTCTTGGAAATATGGATGGCAATTAATCCACAGCTCGCTGCTAAAGCGACTAATAAACCGAGTGAGCGAACAGACCAAATTAAAGGGTTAGACTCTGCTTTTTGCGGCAAGTCCCGATAAACAAATAATCCCGACAGCGCTAACGTCAGAGGGAAAACATAAGCCATGTACCCAAAAAGGGAAAACAGCACGTCAGAAAACCAAGCACCGGTTTTTCCTGCAGCATTGCGAATATCATTGGACATCCCAGAATGCGACCAAGCTGAATCACCATCATGGTAGGTAAACAAGGCAATTAATAGGTAAATTCCGAATGAGCAAAGCAGAATAAACGCCCCTTCGCGCAGTCGTCGATTAACCTGTAACGTCAAAATCGACAAATTAGCTTCATTGGTGCGTGTGGTGGCTTGCTTCATTCTTTTTTCATCATGGTCTAGATTTTGCCTATTAGTGTAGCATGACTTTTTAGGAGACTCTGCGTAATGTATACTCGAACCAATTTAGTGGGAAGAGTTAAAGAGAATTAGTTATGCCAAAACATCATCGTCTCATCATCCTCGGTTCAGGTCCTGCCGGTTATACTGCAGCCATTTATGCCGCTCGCGCGAATCTCAAACCCGTTATCATTACCGGTTTGCAAAAAGGAGGACAACTCACCACAACAACGGATGTTGATAATTGGCCCGGTGATGTAGAAGGACTACAAGGCCCTGCCCTCATGGAACGCATGGAAGAGCATGCCCTACGCTTTGATACCCAAATCATTTTCGACCATATCATGGCCGTTGATTTAAAAGCTCGGCCTTTTCAATTAAAAGGCGACTCCGGCGACGAATATACTTGTGATGCGCTTATCATTGCGACAGGTGCTTCGGCTCGCTACCTTGGGTTACCCTCTGAGCAAGCCTTTATGGGCAAAGGGGTCTCTGCCTGTGCCACCTGCGATGGCTTTTTTTATAAAGGTAAAAAAGTAGCGGTGATTGGCGGAGGAAACACCGCAGTTGAAGAAGCATTATATCTAGCGAATATTGCTTCTCATGTCACGTTAGTTCACCGCCGAGACACTTTACGCGCTGAAAAAATGCTGCAACAAAAGTTATTTGAGAAAGCAGAACATGGCAATGTTTCTTTACTTTGGGATCACACCATCGACGAAGTCGTGGGTGATGCAAAAGGGGTAACGGGTTTGCGTGTGAAACACACTGAAAAACCCACCACTGAAACCCTTTCTTTAGACGGTGTTTTTATTGCGATTGGTCACACCCCCAATACCCAAATTTTTGAAAACCAACTGGCCATGAAAGACGGTTACATTATTGTGAATACCGGTTTAGGCGGTAATGCTACTCAAACCAGTATTCCCGGCGTTTTTGCTGCCGGTGACGTAGCTGATCACGTTTACCGACAAGCAGTGACTTCCGCAGGAACAGGTTGCATGGCAGCCCTTGATGCTGAAAAATATTTGGATGGACTCACCTCATAGATACCGGTGCCCCCTTTTGGCTCAATAGAGATTCCATTGATTTTCCGTCACCCAACTTAGCATTGACGGAACCAGATGGCTTATTAGCGATAGGGGGTGACCTCAGCCCTTTACGATTATTGAACGCCTACCATCTAGGGATCTTTCCATGGTATGACCGCGAGCCCATTTTGTGGTGGAGCCCCGATCCACGAGCCGTCCTCTTTTTAGATTCCTTACACATCTCTCATAGTTTGCAAAAAATACTCAATCAAAACCACTTTACGGTCAAAATGGATGAACAATTTGCCGAAGTCCTTAAAGGCTGTGCCGGACCTCGTCTGCGAGAGGGAAAGTGGGAATCGGGTACATGGCTCAATCCTGCCATGCAAGCAGCCTATCTTACTTTGCATCAGCAAGGCTATGCGCATTCGATAGAAGTTTATGAAGAAAACAAGCTAGTTGGTGGTCTTTATGGCATGGCACTGGGCAGGATTTTTTATGGGGAATCGATGTTTAGTCATCAACCCAATGCCTCTAAAGTGGCGATGGTCGCTTTAGTCAAGCAATTGAAACGGTGGGATTTTGCGCTGATGGATTGCCAAGTGGCCTCCCCTCACCTGATGCGAATGGGCACAACAACCCTACCGCGCGAGCAATTTCTGGATATTCTTCAACAAAATACTAAGTTTGATGACAAAGTCTCAAATTGGCAATTAAGCACCAGTTAGCTTTAGGAGTTTCGTGAGGCGCTGTAATTTGGTAGGATGTGGCGGCCAAAGCACTATTCTAATAGGGGAGATCCATGGCAAAAGAAGATCATATCGAAATGGAAGGAACGGTAACCGAAACTTTACCGAATACGATGTTTCGCGTCGAACTCGATAATAAACACATTGTGACAGCGCATATTTCAGGCAGAATGCGTAAAAATTACATTCGTATCTTGACTGGCGATCGTGTAACCGTCCAGCTAACACCCTACGACTTGACCAAAGGTCGCATCATTTTCCGTAATCGTGACGGTAAATCAGATGACAAGGGTACTAAAGAAAAAGAAAAAGAAGTCATCACCACCGACGTGATTAGCAAGGATATGCTCAGTAAAGAGGATTAATCGACCTCTTTACTGGCTTCTTCGGTAACCGTTAATTGGATCCCTTGCGCATCGGCAGTCACCTCAACATGACCTCCCATGGAAAGTTTGCCAAACAACAATTCATCCGCAAGGGGCTTCTTTAGATGTTCCTGAATTAATCTCGCCATGGGTCTTGCGCCCATTTTCTTGTCATATCCTTTCTCAGCTAACCAATTGCGAGCTGCGCTATCTGCAAAGAAAGTCACTTCTTTTTCAGCTAAACGCTTCTCAAGTTCTTCTAAGAATTTATCGACAACACGCGTGATGGTGTCTTCGCTCAAGGATTCAAACTGAATTATCGCATCAAGTCGGTTGCGAAATTCTGGCGTGAAGGTTCTTTGGATAGCAGCCATACCATCGGTTTGATGAGATTGCTCTTTAAAACCGATTGAACTGCGTTCCATCATGGAAGCACCAGCGTTGGTTGTCATGATTAAAGTCACATGACGAAAATCTGCTTTACGCCCATTGGTATCGGTGAGCGAACCATGATCCATCACTTGCAGCAGCAAGTTAAAAACATCTGGATGCGCTTTTTCAATTTCATCCAGTAAAACCACTGAGTGAGGATTTTTAGTCACAGCTTCGGTTAACAAACCACCATGATCGTAACCCACATATCCAGGAGGCGCACCAATCAAGCGTGATACGGTGTGGCTTTCCATATATTCGGACATATCAAAGCGAATAAGTTCAACACCCAAGGTTTTGGCAAGCTGCTTCGATACTTCGGTTTTACCAACCCCTGTAGGGCCTGCAAACAAAAAGCACCCAACCGGTTTTTCAGGATCACTTAAACCTGAACGACCCATCTTGATGGCAGAAGACAGCGCTGTAATCGCTTTGTCTTGTCCAAATACTTTATTGCGCAATTCTTCATGGAGGTTACCCAAAAGCGTCTTATCTGAAGTAGAGACGGTTTTAGAGGGTATTCTGGCCATACGCGCCACAATTTGCTCAACCTCTTTAACACCGATCACTTTTTTACGACGACGTTCTGGCATTAAACGTTGATAAGCACCCGCTTCGTCCACCACGTCAATCGCTTTATCAGGAAGAAAACGATCTTGAATGTAGCGTCCGGCCAATTCTGCCGCTGCTCGCAGTGCAGCACCGGTATAACGAATTTGGTGATGCTGTTCAAAATGGGTTTTGATCCCTTTTAGGATCCGGATTGTTTCTTCAATCGAAGGCTCTTTGATATCGATTTTTTGAAAGCGTCTGGCAAGTGCACGGTCTTTTTCAAAAATCCCACGGTATTCTTGATAAGTCGTAGAACCTACGCAACGTAAATCACCGGTTGCCAACATGGGTTTAATCAAATTGGAAGCGTCCATCACGCCGCCTGATGCAGCCCCTGCGCCAATAATGGTGTGTATTTCGTCAATAAATAAGATCGATCCAGAATCCCGTTTTAAATGTAACAGTAAAGATTTAAAACGTTTTTCAAAGTCACCGCGATATTTTGTCCCTGCAAGTAAGGAACCCAAATCGAGTGAGTAAACCGTGCAATGGTGCAATGCTTTGGGCACTTTACCTTCGACAATCGCTTTGGCTAAGCCTTCTGCTATGGCTGTTTTACCAACACCGGCTTCACCGACATATAAAGGATTGTTTTTGCGGCGACGGCACAAAATCTGTACGGTACGCTCAAGCTCGCTTGATCGTCCAATCAAAGGATCAATCTTACCTTGCTTGGCGAGCGTATTTAAATTAATGGCATAACTTTCAAGAGGACTTTTAGCGACGGCTTCGTGTCCGCTCTCTTGTTCAAGAGGCTGATCCATCTCATTGGGTTCATCATCCATCTCTCTGGGCTCTTCAACCTTGGAGATGCCATGGGAGATGAAATTAACCACGTCTAATCGTGTAATATTCTCTTGCTTCAAGAAATAAACTGCTTGGCTTTCTTGCTCGCTAAAAATCGCTGCTAAAACATTTGCACCGGTAACTTCTTCTTTACCAGCTGACTGAACATGGAAAACAGCCCTTTGTAACACTCGTTGAAAGCCTAATGTGGGTTGTGTTTCCCGATGAGCTTCCGTCGAAGGAATCAATGGTGTTGTTTCATCAACAAATGTTTGTAAATCTTGGCGCAACCTTTCAACGTCTGCACCGCACGAACGTAGCACATTAGAAGCAGCAGAGTTGTCGAGCAGTGCTAACAGCAAGTGCTCAACCGTCATAAATTCATGACGCTTGTCCCTGGCTTCCTTAAATGCAAGGTTGAGCGTCGTCTCTAGTTCTTTGCTCAACATGGCACCAACCTCCTAGCGTCTTTGTTGGATTAGATTTTTTCCATTTTGCAAAGCAATGGATGTTCATTGATCCTTGCAAATTCATTTACTTGTGCTACCTTTGTCTCAGCGATATCTCTGGTATAGACACCGCAGACACCTTTGCCATAGTGATGCACTTCTAGCATTACTTTGACAGCTTGTGGATAACTCATCCCAAAAAACTGCTGCATCACGACGACTACAAAATCCATTGGCGTATAATCGTCATTCAACAAGTACACCTGATACTTCGAGGGCCAGTCTCGTTTTGATTTTTTGTCAGTCTTGATAGCAGGCGTAACCGCTCTGCGCTCAAATGCTGTGCCCATACTCTGATATTAGCCAACTATTGGCTACCTCGCCTTCGACATGAACAAAATGTTTCAATTTAATTGTCGCATAAATGATTTGATTTATACATAAAACTAACTATAGCCGCATAAAGATTTAATAAGTCTTGACTGAGTAACCGTTTATGTACAACAGTTATGGGGTGTTCCTGACCTTATTTAAGAAGGGAGGAGACTGTGTCAATTATTAGTTTAGTATCAAAGGTTGTTTGTAAGAAGTTCACTTGGTTTAAAAAGGATTTTTAGTATGCCAACTGGGATAGTTAAGTGGTTCAATAGTGCAAAGGGATATGGTTTTATTTGTCCAGAGGGCGGCGGACAAGATGTATTTGCACATTTTTCTGCCATTGTCATGGATGGTTATAAATGCCTAAAAGCTGGGCAACCCGTAACCTACGAAGTTAATGAAGGACCAAAAGGTTTACACGCTGCACAAATACGTGCTGTTGGAGCTGAAGTTGAGGCGCCGCGGTATGTTCCACAAATGGATACTGCAGAAGCTTAAATTGATTGGTCAAACTTCGAGAATTGGCGGATGCTTAACATCCGCCTAATTATCTTTTGTTTTAATTCATGTGACGAATGATTTCATCACCAAAAGCAGAGCAACTAACTGTTTTGGCGTCTTTCATTAAACGTCCAAAATCGTAAGTGACCTGTTTACTGGCAATAGCACCTTCCATTCCTTTAATAATGAGATCAGCTGCTTCAAACCAACCCATGTGGCGCAGCATCATTTCAGCCGACAAAATCAGCGAGCCAGGGTTCACTTTGTCCTGACCTGCATATTTAGGCGCTGTACCATGCGTTGCTTCAAAGACAGCCACCTTATCGCTATTGTTGGCACCTGGTGCAATACCAATACCGCCCACTTGTGCAGCTAGCGCATCAGAAATATAGTCACCATTTAAGTTCAACGTTGCAATCACGCTATAGTCTTCAGGTCGTAATAAAATCTGTTGCAAAAAGGCATCAGCAATCACATCTTTGATGATGATGTCTTTTCCGGTTTTAGGATTTTTTATTATTTGCCAAGGACCGCCTTCAAACGGTTTTGCACCAAACTCTTCTTTAGCAAGTGCATAACCCCAATCTTTAAAAGCGCCTTCGGTAAACTTCATGATGTTGCCTTTGTGAACCAAGGTCACAGACGGTTTGTCATTATCGATGGCATATTGAAATGCACGGCGAACTAAGCGCTGTGTGCCTTCTTTTGAAACAGGTTTAATCCCAATGCCACAGTGCTCTGGGAAGCGAATTTGCTGTACATCCATCGTATCGCGTAAAAAAGTGATCACTTCTTTAGCCGCAAGAGAATCAGCAGCCCACTCAATACCGGCATAAATGTCTTCTGAGTTTTCACGGAAAATCACCATGTCGGTCTTTTCAGGTTGTTTTACGGGACTTGGAACGCCTGTAAAATAGCGCACAGGTCGCAAACAAACATATAAATCTAACTTTTGACGGATCGCCACATTCAAAGAACGGATCCCACCGCCGACTGGCGTGGTTAAAGGCCCTTTAATAGAAACGGCAAATTCACTCATGGCCGTTAAGGTTTCATCAGGTAACCATTGATCGGGTCCATAAACTTGGGTTGCTTTCTCACCCGCATAGATTTCCATCCAGGCGATGTTACGATCACGTTGGTAAGCTTTAGTGACCGCTGCATCAACGACTTTGCGCATAACGGGCGTTATATCAACGCCAATACCATCCCCCTCAACAAAGGGAATAATCGGGTTATCAGGGACACTTAATGAAGCATCACTGTTCACATGAATTCTGCTGCCTTCTTTAGGAACTACTAATTTTTGATAAGCCATTTAATCAACGCCTTCTGAATGTTTGCGTACCGATGTTCAGTGTAGCTTAAAGGGTGTTTTGGCCGCAAAAGAATTCAAAATATGTTAGAATGCCTATTCATCATGAAAATAGTTGACTAACACACTCAATTTCAATGAAACGTAAAGAAACGATAATTGTTGGCCTGTCTGGTGGGGTCGATTCGGCCGTTAGTGCGCTTTTACTCAAAGAACAAGGTTTTGACGTGCAAGGCTTGTTCATGAAAAATTGGGAAGAAGACGACACTTCTGAATTTTGCTCGGCTAAAGAAGATTTGGCTGATGTTCGCGCAGTTTGTCAAAAACTGGATATTCCCCTTCACACTGCCAATTTTGCCCAAGAATATTGGGAAAACGTGTTCAGTGACTTCTTAGATGAATACCGCGCAGGCAGAACGCCAAACCCCGATATTTTATGTAATAAAGAAATTAAATTTAAAGCCTTTTTAGATCACGCGCTAAAATTGGGGGCGGACTTTATTGCCACAGGCCACTATGTACAAAAAAGTGAACAAAACAGCGTGTATCAATTGCTAAAAGGCGTTGATAACAATAAAGATCAAAGTTATTTTCTTTACACCATCACCCAACATGCTTTATCCAAAAGCTTATTTCCCATTGGGCATCTTGAAAAGAAAACGGTGCGCGAATTAGCCAAAGCGGCAGATCTAATTAACCATGCCAAAAAAGATAGCACCGGCATTTGTTTTATTGGCGAACGAAAATTTAAAACCTTTTTACAAGATTTTATGGTTAATCAGCCAGGCGAAATGCAAACGCCAGAAGGCGATGTTGTCGGCCAACACGATGGTTTGATGTATTACACCCTCGGTCAACGCCAAGGTTTATATATTGGCGGCAGAAAAGGCGCTAAAGAATCGCCTTGGTATGTCATCGCTAAAGACGTTGAAAAAAATATTTTATTTGTCACGCAAGAAACAGAACATCCCTGGCATTTTACCAAAACACTGATTGCCAAAAATGTTCACCTCATTAATCAATCAGGTGGAACCTTTTTAGCAAAAGCCAAAACCCGCTATCGTCAACCCGATCAAACCTGTACCGTAACTGTGAAGGATGATGGTGATTTGCTAGTCACTTTTGACGAGCCCCAGCGTGCGGTAACACCCGGCCAATCCGTGGTACTTTATCATAACACTGTTTGTTTAGGGGGTGGCATTATTCACCAAACCGACTCGTTAGGCGGTTTAAAACAAACTCAAGTTAAGGAAGCAGCATTATGAATTCAATACTCGCCCTTTCACCCTTAGATGGCCGTTATCATAAGGCTTGTGAAAGCCTGCAACCCATCAGCAGTGAATACGGCTTAATGTATTACCGTTTCATTGTGGAAATCCGCTGGTTGCAAGCCCTTGCTAGCGAATCTGCTATCAAAGAAGTGCCTGCTTTTTCAAGCGAAGCAAACGATATGCTAAACCAAATGATTACCCAATTTAGCATGGAAGATGCAGAAAGGATCAAAGCGATTGAAGCAACCACCAATCATGATGTTAAAGCCTTAGAATATTTTATCAAAGAAAAAATGGCTTTTTCACCTGAGCTGAAAAAGATCCAAGAATTTGTGCATTTTAGCTGCACCTCAGAAGATATTAATAACTTAGCTTATGCGCTGATGTTAACAGAGATCCGCCAACGCATTTTAGTGCCAGAGCTCAATCAGTTATTACTGGAATTGACGACATTTGCCAGAACCTATGCGGCAATGCCCATGTTAAGCCGTACACATGGACAAAGTGCCACCCCAACAACCATTGGCAAAGAAATAGCCAATGTGGCTTACCGCCTTAAACGACAAATTACCCAATTAACCGAAGTCGAAATCCTCGGCAAAATAAACGGCGCTGTGGGTAATTTCAATGCGCATTGTGCAGCGTATCCTGATGTTGCCTGGGATAAGCTCAGCAAAGAATTTGTTGAATCACTTGGCTTAACTTGGCTACCCTTTTCAACTCAAATTGAACCTCACGATGCGATGGCCGAATATTTTCATTGTCTGATGCGCATCAATACCCTATTCATTGATTTTAGTCGCGATGTCTGGGGCTATATTTCGCTTGGTTACTTTAAGCAAAAGTTAGTGGCTAACGAAGTTGGCTCATCGACCATGCCACATAAAGTGAACCCCATTGATTTTGAAAATGCCGAAGGTAACCTCGGTATCGCAAATGCTTTATTGTCACATTTTAGCCAGAAGTTGCCGATTTCACGTTGGCAGCGAGATTTATCGGATTCAACCGTTTTACGCAATATTGGTGTGGCCATAGGACATACATTAATTGGGTTGAAAGCACTGCAAAAAGGCTTTAAAAAATTAGAAGTCAATTACGATGTGATGAAAGCCGATCTGGAAAATAATTGGGAAGTGTTAGGTGAAGCGCTACAAACGGTAATGCGTCGTTATAACATTGCTGAACCTTATGAAAAACTCAAAGCCTTAACCCGTGGTAAAAAGGTTGATGCCAAAGCGTTAGCTGAATTTATTGATACGCTGAATGTGCCTGTGGACGTGAAACAAAGCTTAAAAGAGTTAACGCCGAGTGGGTATATTGGGATGGCGGAAGATTTGGTTAAATATTTATAGACATACTTGTAGGGGCGCATCCCGTATGCGCCCTTTAAGATTTTGAGGGGCGAATACAGGATTCGCCCCTACATAAGATAATCATCTATATTTGGTATATCTCAGTCTTTAGGGGCATACCAAATGAACCATAATATCTTCAAAATTGGCCTATTGATGTGGCTACTCGCTATTTGCCCCCTCTTAATGGCTGAAGAAACAGCCAGTGCTCCTACGCAGCAACAACAAACCGCTGTGATCACGCTTACCAATCGTTTACCACAAGAGATAATGCCTGCGATTACGCCTTTTCTAGAACAAGGGGCTACGGTTAAACCGTTTGAAAATCAGTTAATCATTCAGGCAAGCCCCAGCAATATAACCGCACTCAAAGAAATCATCCAAAAGCTAGATGTTGCTTCCAAACAATTAATGATCAGCGTGTCCAATGGCTACGATGAGCCAAGTGATGTGAGCGCGCAAATGCAAACCATCACTACCACACGCGAAGCGGATACCAATATCGATCATATTCGGGTTAACAATGGTCAAGTGGCGTATATCAAAACCAGTGTGACGATTCCCCTTATCACCAGTCAATATGCGGGTAGTGACTATTATCACGCGCAAGGTAGCATTGGCGGTATTGGACCTGGTGGTATTATTGCAGGACAAGGCAGCGCCAATGAAATTGCAACCGCGGCTGGTCAGACAATCGATTATCAAGATCTTAACAGCGGTTTATTAGTGAAACCAGAATTGATCGGTAATAAAGTGCGATTGGATCTCATGTCACAAAATCAACAAGCTTATAATAATTATCAAGATACAACTCAACTCACTGCTTCAGGCCTAAAAACCGAAACCACTCTCACCGTGCCTCTTAATAAATGGATCTACTTTGGGGGGAACCGCACGGAAAATGATCCCACTTTTCAAACTATCCGCACGCAACCTAAAGATCAAAACCAACGTGCTTTATGGTTAAAAGTAGAGATCATTAATGACTGATGACCACTAAAGGGTATATTTTGCCCTTTGGTCGACAATGTGTTGCTCTCATAGGCTTATGTTAGATAATTACCAATCGATGAACCTAAATGATTGGCGCGTTATGTCTGACAAAGATAATTTGACTCAATATTTACTCAACCAGTTGGAAATGCCTCTGTTGCCCACTGTGAGTCTTGTTATTCCTATGGAAGAACTCCTAGCACCCAACCCCTTTGAAAAACAAGGGGAAAAAATTGAGGCCGATCTATTAGCCTATCCTAACTCCGTTGCTGATCTCCTTGATTTATCTGAAGAGCAAACGGAAAAATCTAACGATGAAGAAACCACAGAAGATAATGATCAGATTATTTTAGCGAAAGCAATTAAAGATTTTTATGAGCATCCAACCGCTTTTGGTGCAGAACTCTTTAGCCAAGGATCGCATACCAGCACCCATGTGAACCATAAGCCACAACCTATCGGACTCCACTTAGCGGCTCGTAACGGTGATCTCAAAGAAATCACAAAATTACTCAAAGCCGGTGTGCCTGTTAACAGTGAAGATCACCTTTCAAGTACTGCTTTGCATGTTGCTACGATGTTTGGTAAAACACAAGCAGCTATATTACTGATGCAAAATGGCGCCAATATTCACGATCTCAGTTATAACGGTCTTAGCACCTTCCAATTAGCGGTCGATAATGGTCACTATAGAACTGCCGCAGCGCTGGTAACACACGGAAATCTCAATCCTAATATATCGAACTTTAAAGGCGACAACCCGATTAAAATCATTTTTGAGGAATTTTATCTCAAAATGGTAAGCCCCGAACTCGCAGCTATGAAGCCCGAAACAATACAAGCAGTTCATGATTTACTTTTTACTATCGAAACGCTGGCAATGCATTCTGGAAAATATTGTCATTATGCCGTTAAGCTTGAAGGTGAAAGTACTAGAACAGGCGTTAAATTTACTGACTACATTAAATCACCCATGACGGTTCAGTTAAAAAGTTATGCTGTTTATGCACCTACAGATGAATTACGAAACAAAATCTTACAAACGGCTAATACAATATTTGAAACGGATAAGTCGGAAATTCCTTATTTACAGGCAAAGAACTTATTACATGCTTTTCCCACAGGCGGACTGTATTATCTAAAAATTGGTGCTGGTGATAAAATGATTATCAAGGCAAATGGTCATTTTAAACTTTTCACAACTGAGCTGGTTAAAAACTCTTTAGCAGCGTATCTTGGAAAGCTTCAAGCTGAACATGCCGATCCCATTCAAATTGCAGTGTTTGAACGATTATTAGAAACCTACATAAATGCTTATGATTTTGTAAGCAAAGTAGGTACACAAGAAGCAATTGATCACTATTTATCACTTTATGAAAGTGGCAAAACCATTTTGATCCCTTCAGGCTGGAACGAACATTTTGTCACTCATTTTGCTTCATTACCACAAAAAGTAGTTGGTGTTGGTAATAGTGGTGATCGTTACTCTACCATAGAACCCGGTGTTAATTTTTATAAGAGTGAGAAACTGGGTATTGATTTTATTAAAGCAATGGCAATTAACCAAGATAAACAGCAATTTGAATATAATAAAATGTATCAATATGGCATTATTGAAAAATTGGGCACATTACCTACAAACGAACAAAAATATGGTAGCTGCACTTTAAAAAGTCATCTTGATGCTGTGGAAGGAATGGCTCTTATTGAACTTACAAACATCGATCCTAACCTGAAAGCTCACGCAAAACCACTGGCACATCACTTTTTTGAAGAATGGCATGACTTCCTCGAAGATTATCAATTAGCACAATACCAACAAAATGAAATGGGTTTACCGGTCTTTGCCTTAATTGATATCTTTAATGAAATTCATTTAAAACCAGCTGGACAATTTACCGCTCATCACCAAGAGCAAGCTAAAAAAGTGATTGAAATGTTGGTATCTCCCTCTTATCAAACAGAGTTTACGCATTGGTTAACACATCATGGCTATTCTGTAAAAGGACAGCAAATTAAGCAGTTGTTTGCAGGCTATGGATTAGATGTCAGTGACAAAGCAACACCAGGTATTCAATTAACAGACAGTGCTATCCATGATGCCATTACGCAATTCAAAACAGGCAAAATCAAAACAACATTAGAGACGCAAAGCGCACATGATACTGCCGTTGAAGATGTGTGCTATACGCCGCAAAGTTTACAGGCTCATCTGCCAGTCATGGATCATCCCGTTACTGAAATATTTTAAATCATTTCAACTGTTTGCCCGCTAGAAACAACCAGGTTTCTAGCACGGTATCTGGGTTTAATGAAACCGTATCAATGCCCTTTTCCACTAACCACTTAGCCAAATCAGGATGATCGGATGGTCCTTGACCACAGATCCCAATATATTTTCCTTGCTTTTTACATTCTTGGATCGCTTTGTTCATTAAGTATTTAACGGCTTCATCTCGTTCATCAAACTGACCAGCAATGATCCCTGAATCGCGATCTAAACCAAGCGTTAATTGCGTTAAATCATTAGAACCGATAGAAAAGCCATCAAAATGCTGTAAAAATGCTTCTGCTAAAATGGCATTCGATGGCAATTCACACATCATAATCACCCGTAAACCATTCTCGCCGCGTTTTAAACCAAATTCTGCCATGGTTTCTAAAACCGCTTTTCCTTCTTTTACGGTACGCACAAAGGGGATCATCACTTCAACATTGGTTAAGCCCATGGTGTCACGCACATAGCGGATCGCTTCACATTCTAAAGCAAAGCACGGTTTAAAATTCGCAGCAATATAACGCGAAGCACCACGAAATCCTATCATGGGATTTTCTTCAGTGGGTTCATAGTTTTTACCACCAATTAAGTTGGCGTATTCGTTCGATTTAAAATCAGAGAAACGCACAATCACTTTATTGGGACTAAATGCGCCAGCAAGCGTTGAGATGCCTTCGGCTAATTTGGTGACATAAAAGGTTTTAGGATCTTTATAGCCCGCAATTTTAGCGGTAATTTTCGCTTTGACTTCTGGTGATTGTTGTGAATAAGCCAAACAAGCATTGGGATGAATACCTATCATTTGGCTAATAATAAATTCTAAACGTGCCAAACCAATGCCTGCGTTGGGTAACGATTGAAAATCAAATGCCCGATCGGGATTGGCAATATTCATCATCACTTTAAAAGGCAGAGGTGGCATTTTATCAAGTTCAATTCTTCTGACTTCAAAGGGCAATTTACCTTCATAAACATAGCCAACATCACCCTCTGCACAGCTAATGGTGACTTGCTGACCCTCTTTGATATCTCTCGTGGCAGAATGGCTCCCCACCACGGCGGGAATGCCTAATTCTCTCGCAATGATCGCCGCATGGCAGGTTCGCCCGCCACGATTGGTCACAATCGCGCTAGAACGTTTCATAATAGGTTCCCAATCGGGATCCGTCATATCGGCAACCAGCACATCTCCTGGTTGCAGTTTGTCCATTTCACTCACATCATGCAATATTTTAGCCACGCCTGTGCCAATCCGTTGCCCAATGCTGCGACCCTCAGCTAATACGGTGCCTCGCTGGGATAAATGATAACGCTCAATCACTTTGGAACGTTCGCGGCTTTTAACGGTTTCTGGACGCGCTTGTACAATATAAAGTTGTCCATCAATGCCATCTTTAGCCCATTCAATATCCATGGGGCGGCCATAATGTTTTTCAATAATCAGTGCTTGCTCTGCAAGCTCAATAATTTCAGCATCGTTTAATGAAAAAACGGTGCTCTCTTGTGGCTCTACTTCTACCTTAGTGACCGAAGCATGATTTCCTTCAATCACACTGTCTTCCTGATAGATCATTTTAAGCTGTTTAGAGCCTAGATTTCGGCGTAAAATGGCGGGTCTTTTCGCAATAAGCGTAGGCTTGTGCACATAAAATTCATCGGGATTCACGGCCCCTTGCACCACCATTTCGCCTAAACCATATGAGGCTGTAATGAAAACCACATCCGTAAATCCGGATTCGGTATCTAAGCTAAACATCACACCACTACTCGCCAAATCGCTTCGTACCATTTTTTGAATACCAGCCGATAAAGCAATGTCTTTGTGCACAAAGCCATGATGCACACGATAAGCAATAGCACGATCATTAAATAAAGAAGCAAACACTTCTTTCATAGCGGTTAAAATATTGTCTTCACCACGAATATTTAAAAAGGTTTCTTGTTGCCCTGCAAATGAAGCTTCAGGCAGATCTTCAGCAGTCGCAGAAGAGCGCACAGCCACAGCACAGAGTGGCTCACCATCACAAAGTGCTTCATAATGTTGATGAATGGCATCGACAAGCTCACTTTGAAAAGGCGTCTCAACGATCCATTGCCGAATTTTTTGACCAACGACGCGCAGCTCATTGACGTTTTCAACATCCAGCTTATCAAGCTCAGCATAAATTTTTGTCGCTAAGCCTTCTTGAGCTAAAAAGCTGCGAAAAGCATCGGCAGTGGTGGCAAAACCATTTGGGACTTTAACTGAAGCTTTGGTTAAGTGACAAATCATCTCACCTAAGGAGGCATTTTTACCCCCCACCCTATCTACATCTTTGATACCTAGCTCAGTAAAAGGAATAATATATGGGGTGTTTGCTGACATAAGCGGCTCCTAACGGGGGGTTAGATGCAGCCATTATACACAAATGAACAAGACATGCCGACAATTCTAGATTATTCTGAATGTGGGTAAACGAACGAGGATGCATTTTGCATTGTGAAGCAGCGCACTGTTTTTTTTATCTCTGATAGAACCGGGATCACCGCTGAAACCTTAGGATTGAGTTTAATTTCTCAGTTTGAAGGTATCCCTTTTGTTCATGTGACTTTACCCTTTGTTGATTCAACTGAGAAAGCAACAGAAACAACTCAACGGATCAAAGAAGCCTATGAGCATGATGGCGAGAAACCAATAGTCTTTGCAACCATCGTTAATTCTGATATTCGTACCCAGCTTGAACAGAGCCAAGCCTATTATGTCGACTTCTTCAGAACCTTTATTCCTGGTTTAGAAAATGAGCTAAAAGTGCAATCGGCTAATGTGATGGGACGGATCCATGGGGTAGGTGATAGTAATGTTTACAACACCCGCATAGAAGCCGTTAACTATGCTTTAAATTACGATGATGGGGCAAGAACCAATGGCTATGATACAGCCGATGTCATTTTAGTGGGTGTCTCACGCTGCGGGAAAACTCCGACGAGCCTTTACCTTGCGATGCAATTTGGTATTCGCGCTGCAAACTATCCCATCACGGACGAAGATCTGCATTCAACTCATTTACCTAAAGCATTGAAACCTTATCGCAGCAAATTATTTGGTTTAACAATTGATCCCAAACGCCTTCATGCCATCCGTCAAGGTCGCCGTCCCAACAGCCAATACGCCAATTTAGCCCAATGTGAAAATGAAGTGAAAACCGTTGAAGCTATTTTTCATCATGAGCATATCCCCTACTTAAGCTCTACCAACCTTTCTATTGAAGAACTTGCCACTAAATTAATCGTTATTTCAGGCATCGAGCGCCGATTGCGTTAATTCGCGTACATCATCTTAATTTTCTTCTAAATCACGGAACTATTCTCTATTTTTGCTAGTCGCATATATAAACAGTTAAAAATAGGTAGCGTGTAGTTATGAGTAATAACGACGATTGGGATGATGAAGAGCCAGAGGCAGCACCAGATTCAGCAGAGTCCATCGATATGGCGGAATTCAGTGCATTTCTTCAGCAGAAAATGTTAGGAATACCTGATGATGTGCCTCCCTCGCCTAAACCTGTAAAGCCTGTAACATCGACCCCTGTGGATGATGAGACTAAAAACTTTGTTCTCGCTTTATTGAAAAAAGTGAACCTTAATGCCTCCTTTGACGAAAACAATAAACTGGATGTCACTTTCGTTGATTTTCAAGAAGGTATTCTACTCAATGGCATTTTAAGAGACAATCTTTTAAACATTAACAAATCTCTTAACATGGAAAAGGTAAATGCGCTCATTAATGATCCGCAAAAACAAGAAGCGTTCATTCAAGCTGTTGTTGCTAAAAGATTAGGAAAAGAACAAGAGATCCCCTTAGATATCAACCCTGGCGGCAGCTTGCCACCGCCACCACCTCAAATGGGTTCACCGCCACCACCACCATTAACAAGTGCTGGACCACCACCTCCACCGCCTCCACCATCAGGAGTACCGGCACCTCGACCTCGAGTACCGGCAACACCGGTACCTCGCTCACCGTTGCCCAAAACCGAGAATTCCAAAGCTACGGAAAAAAGTGATGTGGCAAGTGGATTTGGACAACTTCTAGCCGGAGCTCTTCAAGCCAGAAGAAAAGACATAGATGGAAAGAATGATATTGATGATGACTGGGATGATGTAGAACCTGCTGCAGCAAAACCAGCAGTAGAATCCGCTGCAGCAGGACCAGCAGAACCAGCAGCAAAACCAGCAGTAATACCTGTACCACCGCCACCACCAGCGCCTCCATTAAGGCAACCAGCAGCAGGACCAGCAGCAGCAAAACCAGCAGTAGAGTCCGCTGCAGCAAAACCAGTAGAACCAGCAGTAGCAGAACCAGCAGCAGGACCAGCAGCAGTAGCAAAACCAGCAGTAGTACCTGTACCACCGCCACCGCCTCAAACTGCAGCAGCAGCAAAATCTGCAGCAGCAGAACCAGCAGCAAAACCAGCAGTAATACCTGTACCACCGCCACCGCCTCAAACTGCAGCAGCAGCAAAATCTGCAGCAGCAGGACCAGCAGCAAAACCAGCAGCAAAACCAGCAGCAAAACCAGCAGCAAAACCAGCAGTAGAACCAGCAGCAGAACCAGCAGTAGAACCAGCAGCAGGACCAGAAGTTCCACAAACCGATGCAGCAGTGATGCCTAATGCTGGACCACCACCTCCTGATGATGTGCCGCTACCCCCTTCTCCAGCAGCTAAATTAGGCTTAACAGCAGCAGCAACCTTTGTTTATAGGGAACTCATAACAACCGAGATAATTCATCAAAAGGCTTTAGGTAAATTTGATAATGATCTTATTGATAAAATATTATCAGGTTATGACAAATTATCTGCAGAAGAGAAAAAGAACTGCAACAAAGATAAGTTAGAGGTTATGTTAAAAACATCGCAGGCACTCAGTAATATATCATTACAAATGATTTCGGCATTAGAAAAACCTGATCTGAAAGAATTTGAAAACTTATTAAGAATTGCCAGACCTTTTCTTGTACAATTTGCAAATAATTACCAAGTTATTCCTGCTAAAATTTCAAATGGAAAATTTTCTCTAGCATTCCGTCCCTATGATGGAAATGCTTTGGCAATTAATGGCATACAAAGATTGCCGAGGATTGATCTTTTATTCAAAGAGCTTTTGAAAAACACTCCAGAAACAAATCCTAACTTTGAGCAAATAACGAAACTTCAAAATAATCTTTCTGTCATTGGAACATTCATTAATGAAGCCAAACGACAAGCAGAAACCCAGGAAAAACAGCAAGAAAATCAAAAAATAATTCAGCCTCTTCAAAATCATTTAAAACTTTTAGATGCCATGGAGTCAAACCATAAGCAAGAAGTCAAGAAGGATGTATTAAAAGAACTCAAAAATCAGTTTTCGATTCAAGATAAAAACGGTGAAAGCATTGATCTAGAAAAAGCAGTCAAAGAAATCGCAAAGAAATATCCTAATATTTCACCAAGGGATATGACGAATGCGCTCAGCATCATGGTCGATTTTGGTTTTACTAAGAAGCAAGTTCAAACTTCAATTAAACTAGCAATTGCTGAACAAAAACAAGCGATGGTTGAAAGCGCTGAAGCAGCACCAAGCACATTAGACGTGAAAAAAGTACTGGCACATCGTGATGGTGCGGCTTCCTTAAACAATGCTGATAAAATTCAAATACACTGCCCTCCCAGTGTTCTCAGGGCTTTTCAAGATACTATTCGAAAGAGCAACATTTTGGGCGCTGCCTTTTCCAACCCCTATACTGGCAAGTCAGAAAAATTTCCCTCTAACCCAGAAGATTTTACTGCTCGCCACTTACAAATTCTTGCACGTAATGAAGCAGTTAATGTTGATGGCGTAATAAAAACTGCGTTGTACAAGGGGCTATTAACTGATGATCAAATAGCAAGGATCAGATGTCTAGTTAAATCTACAACAGTTTCAGGTAAAGTTCAGGTTGAACAGTCTGGAGGTTATCCTTATCCTCACAATAAAGAAGTCATAAAAAAAATACCTCCTCAACAAATGATAGTAATCGATCAGGCGGGGCTGCAATGGCAAGGCGATAAACGCAATACCGGTGGTATGTTTTTCTATCCTACTCAAATTGATCCTACCTATGCTGCTTGGCAAAATGATATGTATCAAGCGATGTATGGTCAACAAAGACCCCCTAAGCCATCTGAAAATTCACTAGACGTTACTTGGGGCAGCGTTAAAGGTACATTGGATTTAGACCAAGTTGCTATTGGCATTCAATTTGAGTTTTTGCAAGCACTAGAAGCCGCTGGCGCACAAGGGAATATGGAGCTTGGGGAAGATGAGAAAATTAATTTCCGTTTCCTAAAAGCAGGCATGGGGTTTTTTGCTAGCGGATTAGAAGGGGGCAAAGATCATCCGCAGATTTTACTTGCGCGTTTAACAGGTATTGAGAATGGATTAAATGCAATTAAAAATATGCCTGAACAAGAACGTAAAAATCTGTTAGGAAAAATTGGACAATTACAATTACCTTTTAGTGAAGATAAAAAAAACCCACAAATAATGGAGAAATTAAAGGCAATAGAAAAAGTAGCCACCGATATTGGACTCCAATGGGGAGGTGCTGGAGTGATGGATGCACTTTCAGATAATCCCCCAGGATTCGTGACAGCTGTGACAAATACAGGAGATCCTCATGCAATGATAGGAAATGAAGGTGGCTATCAAAGTGTTGACGCTAGTATATCCACAAATGCCGATGTTAGGAATCTCAATGTTGCTTTTAATGATAAGGCTGTACTTAAAGCTTCACTCGATCCGATACAATTTTCACGAGCAGAACCTAAAGAACAACTAGCTAAAGAAAGAGCAGCAGCACCTGTACCGCCGCCACCACCTCCATTAGGGCAACCAGCAGTAGAACCAGCAAAACCAGCAGCAGTACCTGTACCACCGCCACCGCCTCAAACTAAAGCAGCAGCAAAATCTGCAGCAGCAGGACCAGCAGCAGAACCAGCAAAACCAGCAGCAGTACCTGTACCACCGCCACCGCCGCCACGAAAAGCAGATGCAGCGAATCCGCCGCCTGCAGCAGCGCCTAAGCAACCAGCAGCAGCACCTGTACCACCGCCACCACCAGCGCCTCCATTAGGGCAACCAGCAGCAAAACCAGTAGCAGCAAAACCAGTAGAACCAGTAGAACCAGCAGGACCAGCAGCAGCAGCAGCAGCAGCAGCAGAACCAGTAGAACCAGCAGCAAAAAAGAAAAAAAGCGTCAGTATTAGTGATGCACCTGTTCAAGTAACAACTTTTGCCATTAATAAGAAAATGCGCAGAACCCCACCACGAAACCCACCACGAACCCCACAAGAAGGATCTCCTCCTTCTCTCATGGGTGTCGAAGGTAATCCTGATCCTGTTCCAATGAGTACAGATGAGCCTATTTTATCAAAGGATATAACTAAAGCTGCTAAAAAATATATTGTTGAAAAATATATTGAAGAATATATTCAAGAATATAGGTCCGTTCCAAAAGATCTCATAGTAAACATTACAAGAATGCAAAACGGTATGTATCAAGCAGAGATTTACACATCAAATTCAAGGTATCCTCGAAAAGATCAATATTCTAAAGAAAAGATGATCGAATTTGCAGAAAAACAAAAAGCTAAAGTAGCTGAAGTAGCTGAACCAGAAGTTCCACAAACCGATGCAGCAGTGGGGCAACCAGCAGCAGCAAAACCAGCAGCAGCAAAACCAGTAGAACCAGCAGTAGAACCAGCAAAACCAGCAGCAGCACCTGTACCACCGCCACCACCAGCGCCTCCAGTAGGGCAACCAGCAGCAAAACCAGCAGCAGCAGGACCAGCAGCAGCACC